>NZ_JAPEMT010000001.1:1172500-2372500 GCF_026342435.1 Streptomyces sp. NBC_00237
AAATGCATTTAGGTGCAGCGTCGTGTGTTTCTTGCCGGAGGTAGAGCACTGGATAGGCGATGGGCCCTACCGGGTTACTGACCTTAGCCAAACTCCGAATGCCGGTAAGTGAGAGCACGGCAGTGAGACTGTGGGGGATAAGCTCCATGGTCGAGAGGGAAACAGCCCAGAGCATCGACTAAGGCCCCTAAGCGTACGCTAAGTGGGAAAGGATGTGGAGTCGCAGAGACAACCAGGAGGTTGGCTTAGAAGCAGCCACCCTTGAAAGAGTGCGTAATAGCTCACTGGTCAAGTGATTCCGCGCCGACAATGTAGCGGGGCTCAAGCGTACCGCCGAAGTCGTGTCATTCCAGCACATAGGGCCAACGCCGGCTGGGATGGGTAGGGGAGCGTCGTGTGCCGGGTGAAGCAGCCGCGGAAGCGAGTTGTGGACGGTTCACGAGTGAGAATGCAGGCATGAGTAGCGATACACACGTGAGAAACGTGTGCGCCGATTGACTAAGGGTTCCTGGGTCAAGCTGATCTGCCCAGGGTAAGTCGGGACCTAAGGCGAGGCCGACAGGCGTAGTCGATGGACAACCGGTTGATATTCCGGTACCCGCTTTGAAACGCCCAATACTGAATCAGACGATGCTAAGCCCGTGAAGCCGTTCCGGACCCTTCGGGGAAAGGAAAGTGGTGGAGCCGGTGACCCGGATCTGTACTAGGTAAGCGATGGGGTGACGCAGGAAGGTAGTCCAACCCGGGCGGTGGTAGTTCCCGGGGTAAGGGTGTAGGCCGTGTGATAGGCAAATCCGTCACACATTAAGGCTGAGACCTGATGCCGAGCCGATTGTGGTGAAGTGGATGATCCTATGCTGTCGAGAAAAGCCTCTAGCGAGTTTCATGGCGGCCCGTACCCTAAACCGACTCAGGTGGTCAGGTAGAGAATACCGAGGCGTTCGGGTGAACTATGGTTAAGGAACTCGGCAAAATGCCCCCGTAACTTCGGGAGAAGGGGGGCCATCACCGGTGATTGAATTTACTTCATGAGCTGGGGGTGGCCGCAGAGACCAGCGAGAAGCGACTGTTTACTAAAAACACAGGTCCGTGCGAAGCCGTAAGGCGATGTATACGGACTGACGCCTGCCCGGTGCTGGAACGTTAAGGGGACCGGTTAGTGATCTTTCGGGGTTGCGAAGCTGAGAACTTAAGCGCCAGTAAACGGCGGTGGTAACTATAACCATCCTAAGGTAGCGAAATTCCTTGTCGGGTAAGTTCCGACCTGCACGAATGGCGTAACGACTTCTCGACTGTCTCAACCATAGGCCCGGTGAAATTGCACTACGAGTAAAGATGCTCGTTTCGCGCAGAAGGACGGAAAGACCCCGGGACCTTTACTACAGTTTGATATTGGTGTTCGGTTCGGCTTGTGTAGGATAGGTGGGAGACTGTGAAGCTGTGACGCCAGTCATGGTGGAGTCGCCGTTGAAATACCACTCTGGTCGTGCTGGATGTCTAACCTAGGTCCGTGATCCGGATCAGGGACAGTGTCTGATGGGTAGTTTAACTGGGGCGGTTGCCTCCTAAAGAGTAACGGAGGCGCCCAAAGGTTCCCTCAGCCTGGTTGGCAATCAGGTGTTGAGTGTAAGTGCACAAGGGAGCTTGACTGTGAGACCGACGGGTCGAGCAGGGACGAAAGTCGGGACTAGTGATCCGGCAGTGGCTTGTGGAAGCGCTGTCGCTCAACGGATAAAAGGTACCCCGGGGATAACAGGCTGATCTTCCCCAAGAGTCCATATCGACGGGATGGTTTGGCACCTCGATGTCGGCTCGTCGCATCCTGGGGCTGGAGTCGGTCCCAAGGGTTGGGCTGTTCGCCCATTAAAGCGGTACGCGAGCTGGGTTTAGAACGTCGTGAGACAGTTCGGTCCCTATCCTCTGTGCGCGTAGGAATATTGAGAAGGGCTGTCCCTAGTACGAGAGGACCGGGACGGACGAACCTCTGGTGTGCCAGTTGTCCTGCCAAGGGCATGGCTGGTTGGCTACGTTCGGAAAGGATAACCGCTGAAAGCATCTAAGCGGGAAGCCTGCTTCGAGATGAGTATTCCCACCCCCTTTGAGGGGTTAAGGCTCCCAGTAGACGACTGGGTTGATAGGCCAGATGTGGAAGCCCGGTAACGGGTGGAGCTGACTGGTACTAATAGGCCGAGGGCTTGTCCTCAGTTGCTCGCGTCCACTGTGTTAGTTCTGAAATAACGAACAGCTGTGAAAACACCAGCGTTCAAATTTCATAGTGTTTCGGTGGTCATAGCGTTAGGGAAACGCCCGGTTACATTCCGAACCCGGAAGCTAAGCCTTTCAGCGCCGATGGTACTGCAGGGGGGACCCTGTGGGAGAGTAGGACGCCGCCGAACAATCATTGTGGAAATGCCCCGTACCGGGAGACCGGTACGGGGCATTTCTGCGTTTAAGGGTAGATGGGAAGCCCCAGAGGGATTCCTGCTGGTTGGGCTCCTTCTCGGCAGTGCGGAGTCCTAGAGACGGCCTGCCGACTTCAATGCCAGATAGGCGTCAGCGAGAGCAGGGGCCAAATCTTCGGGGGTGGCGTCGACCACGGTGACTCCGTATCGCTTGAGCTTTTCTGCTGTGTTTTCGCGCTGTTCCCGGGACTGGGCTCCTGCGGCGGCTTCGTAGACGGACTCCACTGATCCCCGAGCCGCAGCCATTTCCTCGACGCGGGGGTCGGCCACGGAAGCCACCACGACCGTATGGCGCTTGGTGAGCTGAGGAAGGACGGGGAGGAGACCGTCCTCCACGGGCGCTGAATCGAGGCCGGTGAGGAGAACGATGAGGGAATGGCGAGGAGCGCAGGCAAGCGCCGTGGCGCTAAGACCATGGGTGTCCGTTTCCACCAGCTCGGGTTCCAGTGGAGCCATGGCATTGACCAGTGAGGACAGGAGTTCACCCGACGACCGGCCTTGGACCTGGGCGCGTGTACGACGGTCGTAGGCCAGGAGGTCGACCCGGTCGCCCGCGCGGGAAGCGAGGGCGGCCAGGAGGAGTGCCGCGTCCATGGAGGCATCGAGCCGTGGGACGTCGCCCACGCGTCCCGCGGAGGTGCGGCCGGTGTCCAGGACCAAGAGGATGTGGCGGTCACGTTCCGGACGCCACGTACGCACGGCCACCGTGTTCTGGCGCGCGGTCGCGCGCCAGTCGATGGAGCGGGTGTCGTCGCCGGGAACGTAATCACGGAGGCTGTCGAACTCGGTGCCCTCGCCACGGGTCAACACGCTGGTACGGCCGTCGAGTTCACGAAGTCGAGCCAGCTTCGACGGGAGGTGTTTGCGGCTCGCGAAGGGAGGGAGCACGCGGACGGTCCACGGGACGCTGTGGCTGCCCTGGCGGGCGGCCAGGCCCAAGGGGCCGTACGAGCGGACCGTGACACGGTCCGAGCGGCGGTCGCCGCGACGGCTGGGGTGCAACTCGGTGGTGAGGCGGCGCCGTTCACCGGAAGGGACGATCACCTCGTGGCGGGACGCTGCGGTTTGGCTGCCGGAGGTCCAGCTGCTGGGCGGCCAGGCGTCGCGGAGTTGGGCGCGCAGTCGGCGGGGCGAGGGGTTGGTGACGGTCAGTTGAACTGTGGCGGTTTCGCCAAGTCGAACGGATGTGTCACCAGATCGGGTGAATTGGAGCTTACGCACTGGTGCTGCCAGTGCGTAGTCGCACAGAATTGCGAGCGTGAGGGGTGCGTTGACCGCAAGGATCCCCGACCAGTTCGGCGCGAGGATGCCGACGGGAAGGGAGCCGAGGGCCGCAAGGAGAGCGGTTCGTCCGGTGAGCGCCATGGGGTCGTCGCCGTCTCAGCGGGGGACGGGGACGTGGGCGAGGACGGAGGTGATGACGGAGTCGGCGGTGACGCCCTCCATCTCTGCTTCGGGGCGGAGTTGGATGCGGTGACGGAGCGTCGGGAGAGCAAGGGCCTTCACGTCGTCGGGGATGACGTAGTCCCTGCCGGTGAGCCAGGCCCAGGCGCGGGCGGTGGACAGCAGAGCAGTGGAACCTCGGGGGGAAACGCCGAGGGCGAGGGAGGGGGAGTTGCGGGTGGCACGGCAGATATCGACGACGTAGCCGGTGATTTCGGGCGACACCGAGGTCTTGGCGACGGCGGACCGAGCGGCTTCCAGATCGGCAGGACCGGCGACGGGGCGCACGCCCGCTGCCTTCAGGTCCCGGGGGTTGAAACCTTCGGCGTGGCGGGTCAGGACGGCGATCTCGTCCTGACGGTCGGGGAGGGGGACGGTGAGCTTCAGGAGGAAGCGGTCCAGTTGGGCTTCGGGGAGGGGGTAGGTGCCTTCGTACTCGACCGGGTTCTGGGTCGCTACGACGAGGAAGGGGTCGGGCAGGAGGCGGGGGACACCGTCAACGGTGACCTGGCGTTCTTCCATCGCTTCGAGGAGGGAGGACTGGGTTTTGGGGGGCGTGCGGTTGATTTCGTCGGCGAGGAGGAGGTTGGTGAAGACGGGACCGGGCTGGAAGGAGAACTCGGCGGTCCGGGCGTCGTAGACCAGAGAGCCGGTGACGTCGCTGGGCATCAGGTCGGGGGTGAACTGGACGCGCTTGGTGTCGAGTTCGAGAGAGGCGGCCAGGGCGCGGACCAGCAGGGTCTTGGCGACGCCGGGGACTCCTTCGAGGAGGACGTGGCCGCGGCAGAGGAGGGCGACGACGAGCCCGGTGACCGCCGGGTCCTGGCCGACCACGGCCTTGGCGATCTCGGCGCGCAGGGCCTCCAGGGAGGCGCGGGCGCTGTCGGGGGTCTCGGCGGGGATCTCTGCGTACTGGGCGCTCATGAGGCGCGGACCTCTCTTTCGAGGGCGTCGAGTTCGTCAGCCAGGCGGATGAGGCCGGCGTCTTGGGACGGGGCAGGGCCGAAGAGAAGGGAGTCGAGGTCTCTGTCGGAGTGCGGGAGACGTGCGGAGACGGCGGGGAGAAGAGACGCCGGGGTGTGCGCGTGGGCGGTGGGGACGCCCAGGAGGGAGCAGAGGCGGGCGCGGGTCGCCGAGCGGAGGACAGAAGCGGCGCGGTCGCGGGCGTTGGCCTTGCGGTAGAGGCGGGCGCGGCCTTCGGTGGTCTCGGAGGCGCGGATGGCGACGGGCAGGTGCTCGGTCACCAGGGGGCCGAGGCGGCGGGCGCGCCACAGGGCGGCGAGCAGCGCGGCGAAGGCGAGTTGGGCGGTTCCCCAGATCCAGCCAGGTGGGACCTGGGAGAGGAAGCCGCCAGTGGTGTCGTCGGTGGAGCCTTGGCTGTCGGCGGCGGAAGGGTCGGAGAGGGAAGGGAGGTACCAGGTCAGGTTGGGGCGCGAGCCGAGGAGTTGGAGAGCGAGGGAGGCGTTGCCCTGTTGGCCGAGGCGCTCGTTGTGGAGGAAGTCGGTGGCGCCGATGAGGACAGTGTCGCCGCTGCCGCTGCCGCTGCCGCTGCCGCTGCCGCTGCTGTTGGTGGGAGCGGGGGTGAGGAGGCGGAGCAGGGAAGCGTGGGTCTCGACCGGGTAACAGGCATCCGGGCGGCCGGAACTGGAGAGCGAGGAGGTGGGGGAGTACAGAAGGCCGCCGAGGTCGGCGGGGCCTGCGGTGGTGGCTGCGGGCAGGGAGCAGCGGGGCTCGCGGGTGGTGACCGGGGCGGGCTGGGCCTCGACACGTACGCCGGGGGCGAGGGTGGGGAGGACGGTGCCGGTAGGGGCTGCCAAGACGGTGCGGCCGCTGGAAGAGGAGGTGGTTTGGTGGAGGCGGCGCTGCTGGGAGGGGGTGAGGAGGTTCGGCGAGGCGACGAGGAGGGTGGTGTCGCGGCCGGTGGCGGAGGTTGCCTCGGCGAGGGTGGTGACGACGTGGGTGGAGACACCGCGCTGTTTGAGGAGTTCCGCGACGGCCCGAGTGCCGGTGGGGTCGGCGGAGCGGGGGTCGAGAGTGCCGTGCGGGGTGCCGGACTGGAGGGCGGCGAGGACGATTCCGGCGAGGAGGACGAGGGACGCGACCAGGAAGAGGCCGCGGGTGCGGGTCCAGATGTCACGCGTGGTGGGCGAGATCGAGGTGGAGGGGGGCGCGGTCGTCACAGGGCGGCCCACTCGGAGGTCGGCGGGGTGGCGGCCAGGGACGGCTTCGTACGTTCCAGGTCGAGGTCCAGGTCGCGCAGGCGGACGTACGAGGCTTCGTCGGCTGTGCGGTCGCCGTACGTGACGTCGTCGAAGGAGCGGGCTGCTGCGTGCAGGCGGGAGGCGTGGTCGGGCAGGGTGCGGCCGGCTTCGGCGGCGGCCTCGTCGGCGGTGCGGCCGGGGCGCGGATCGAGGAGGGTGCGTTCCTCCAGGGAGCGGACCAGGGCGCGCATGCGTTCCTGCACGGCGGGGTTCCAGCGGTGGGCGGCGGCATGGGCCTCGGCGGAGGCCCGGTGTTCGGCGGCGCTGCGGGGGCGGTCGTCGAAGAGGGCGGGGGCGGAGGAGGCTGGGGTGCGGTTCGGGGTTCCGAGGCGCCACCACAGGCCCGCGAGGAGCAGCACGACGACCAGGGCGATGACGGCCAGGCCGAGCGGGCCCCCGGGGGTTGCCCCGGAGGCCGCGCCGAAGAGGTCGCCGACCCACTCCCAGAGACGGTCGAGTGCCCGCTGGAGGAGGTTCGGGTCGTGCTCGTGGTACCTGGGGTGGGACAGCTCGCGCTCCGCCGCTTCACGGGCCGGTACGCGGGGGGTGTCCAGGGGCGGGTCTTCGCCCGTGCGTACGCGGAGCCAGGCCGTGGCAGTGTCCCCCGTCAACGGCATGGGCGAATCAGTTCCCCGGCGTCTGGTCGGGCGACTGTTCCGTGTCGTAGCCGGGGAGGCCCGCGGCGCGGGCGAGGTCCAGGTCGAGGGCCTCGCGGCGGATGCGCTGGTCGATGTAGAGGAGGACCGACACGCCTGCGGAGATCGGGTAGGTGATGCACGAGGCGATCACCGCGCCGATGCCGCCGATGACCAGGAACGCCCAGCTGAACTCCGAGGCGTCGCCCTTCACCAGGCCGTCCAGGCCGCTGCCGTCCGTGACGAGGGCGATGGTGGAGAAGAGCATCACGATGAGCATGGAGACGATGGCCGTCAGCAGGGCCGTCACCAGTTGGATGCCGAATACCCGCCACCAGGAGCCCTGCACCAGCTTCGAGGAGCGGCGCAGCGCCTGACCGATCGACTGGCGTTCCAGCATCAGCGCCGGGGACGCCAGGGAGAAGCGGATCCACAGCCAGACCACGACGACGGCGGCCGCGAGTGCGCCGAGCGCGGCGAGTGCGGCACCGCCGGCCGAGCCGAGCAGCCAGCCCGGCAGCATGCCCACAGTCATGATCGCCAAGGCGCCGAGGGTCAGCAGCAGGGTCAGGCCCAGCAGGTGCGGCAGCCGGGGCTTCGCCTCGCGCCAGGCGTCGCCCAGCGACACCGCACGGCCCAGCACCGAGCGGCTGACCACGATGGTCAGCAGTGCCGTGGTGAAGAGGGTGCCGATCATGCCGATCAGCAGCGACGGCACCGTGCTGATCATGGTGTCCTGCATCGAGTCCAGGGACTGTCGCAGTGCCTCGGTCGGATTGGTCTCGGGGTCGGCCGTGATCGGGGTGGGCGCGGGCAGGACGAACTTCTGGAGGAGGATGTCCGCGATCTGGACGAGTACGGCGACGACCACCGTGACACCGAGCACCGTGCGCCAGTGGGCGCGCGCCGTGGACACCGAGCCGTCGAGGATGTCGCCGAGGCCCAGCGGACGCAGCGGGATCACACCCGGCTTGGCCGCGGGCGGCGGGCCGCCCCAGCCGCCGGGGCCCCGGGCTCCCCAACCGCCCTGCGGAGCTCCGTTCCGGCCCTGGCGGGGCGGGGTCTGGGCGTGGCTGCGCTGCGGAGTGCCGCTCGGCGCGGACCACTGGCCCGCGGGCGGCTGCTCCTTCGACCACTTCGATCCGGATGGCGTGGACTCGGGCGCCCGGCCCGTGGGCCCGGTCTCCCCGGAGTTCTCCGGGGGACGGCCGTCGGAGGGGGCGGATCCGGGCGAGGCCCAGCCCGGAGAGTCGTTCATCGTCGCTCCTTCACGGTGCCCGTCCGCGGGTACGGCGGCCGGTTGTCAGCCATCGTGCCATGGGAGGTGTGCGGGCGGACCGGCCCCCGTATCTCCTCTCTCCCCTCCGCACCTTCAATTACCGGTGCGGTACGGGGCAGACTGGGCGGATGGCTGATCACGACGCGCACAGCACGGTGGGCGCAGAACCGCCCGCGTTGCCTTCACTGCGATGGGAGGAGCCGCCCGAAGGACCGGTGCTGGTACTCATCGACCAGACCCGGCTGCCGGTGGAAGAAGTCGAACTGGTCTGTACGGACGTGCCCGCCCTGGTGCGGGCGATCCAGAGCCTGGCCGTACGAGGAGCACCACTGCTGGGGATTGCCGGGGCGTACGGAGTGGCGCTCGCCGCCCGGCGGGGGTTCGACGTCGACGAGGCCGCGGCGCAACTGGCGGGAGCGCGGCCCACCGCCGTCAACCTCGGGTACGGGGTGCGACGGGCGGCCGGGGCGCATGCCGCCGCGCTGGAGAAGGGGCTCGGCCAGGACGGGGCGGCGCAGGCCGCACTGGACGCCGCGCTGGAGCTGCACCGGGCGGACGCCGCAGCCAGTGCCGCCATGGCCCGGCACGGGCTCGCCCTCCTCGACGAGCTGCTGCCCGGCGGGAGCCACCGCATCCTCACCCACTGCAACACCGGGGCCCTGGTCTCCGGCGGCGAGGGCACCGCGTTCGCCGTGGCGCTGGCGGCGCACCGCAAGGGGCGGCTGCGCAGGCTCTGGGTCGACGAGACGCGGCCACTGCTCCAGGGCGCGCGGCTCACCGCGTACGAGGCGGCCCGGCACTCCATGGCGTACACGCTGCTGACGGACAACGCGGCGGGTTCGCTGTTCGCGGCGGGCGAGGTGGACGCCGTGCTGATCGGGGCGGACCGGATCGCGGCGGACGGTTCGGTGGCGAACAAGGTGGGGAGCTATCCGCTCGCGGTCCTGGCGAAGTACCACCACGTCCCGTTCATCGTGGTTGCCCCGCTCACCACGGTCGATCTGGCGACCCCGGACGGGGCGGCGATCGAGGTGGAACAGCGGCCCGGGACCGAGGTGACGGAATTCACCGGGGGCTTCTCGGTGACGGCGGCAGGCGTGGAAGGGGGCGGCGGACAGCCCGTGGCACCGCTCGGGACGCAGGCGTACAACCCCGCCTTCGACGTCACGCCACCGGAACTGGTGACGGCGATCGTCACCGAAGAAGGCGTCGTCTCACCGGTGGCGGGGGCCGCTCTCGCGGAGCTGTGTGCCAGGTCACCACAGGCAACGATGAGCTAATGGGATGATGGCCCTTATGAAAGGTCGCGTTCTCGTAGTTGACGACGACACCGCACTTGCCGAGATGCTGGGCATTGTGTTGCGTGGAGAAGGTTTTGAGCCGTCGTTCGTCGCCGACGGCGACAAAGCGCTGGCTGCGTTCAGGGAGGCCAAGCCTGACCTGGTGCTGCTGGACCTCATGCTGCCCGGACGGGACGGCATCGAAGTCTGCCGCCTGATCCGCGCCGAGTCCGGCGTGCCCATCGTCATGCTCACGGCCAAGAGCGACACCGTCGATGTGGTGGTCGGGCTGGAATCCGGCGCCGACGACTACATCGTCAAGCCGTTCAAGCCCAAGGAGCTCGTCGCCCGGATCCGGGCGAGGCTGAGGAGGTCGGAGGAGCCCGCGCCGGAACAGCTGGCCATCGGTGACCTGGTCATCGACGTCGCCGGTCACTCGGTGAAGCGGGAGGGACAGTCGATCGCACTGACCCCGCTGGAGTTCGACCTGCTGGTCGCGCTCGCCCGCAAGCCCTGGCAGGTGTTCACCCGCGAGGTGCTGCTGGAGCAGGTCTGGGGGTACCGCCACGCCGCGGACACCCGGCTGGTCAACGTCCACGTACAGCGACTGCGGTCCAAGGTCGAGAAGGACCCGGAACGCCCCGAGATCGTCGTGACCGTACGCGGCGTCGGATACAAGGCCGGACCGAGCTGACATGAACCGAGGCAGTGCTGCTCCGAAGCCCGGGGAGCCGGGCGGCCCTACGGAGCGGACTGCACCGGCCGACCGCTCGGGACGGGGCACGCCCCACGAGGTGCCGCCCGGCGTCTCCGGCCGCCCGGGACGCCGTACGTCCCGGGCCGGCCGGTTCCTCCAGGGCGGCCGTCTGCTCCAGGACGCGGCCCCCGGCGGGCCCGTGCTGCGCCTCGTCGTACGGCTCGTACGACGCCCCCTGCTGCCCGCGATACGGCTGTGGCGGCGCAACATCCAGCTGCGCGTCGTCGCCACGACCCTGCTGATGTCCCTCGGCGTGGTGCTGCTCCTCGGCTTCGTCGTCATCAGCGCGGTCAGCAACGGACTGCTCAAGTCCAAGGTCGAAGCCGCCCAGAACCAGGCCCGCGGCGGATTCGCCGTCGCCCAGGAACGGGCCAACGCCCCCGCCGACGCCAACGGCAGGGACAGCGGCGACGGCGGCAACGCCGTGCGCAACGCCGCCAACTGGCGTTCCGACCTGGTGGAACAGCTTGCCAGCGGTGGACAGAAAGCCTTCAACGTGGTGGCCCTCAGCGTCGCCTCCGACTCCGCGAGCCAGCGAGGCCCCCGCGCCTCCGGCGGGGTCGACCCGATCGCGAGCGTGCCGCAGGAACTGCGCAGCTCCCTCGACAGGAACTCCGAGACGTACCAGGTCAACTGGCGCATCGTGTACAGCAACGACGCACAGCCGTCAGAGCCCGGCCTGATCATCGGCAAGCGGCTCAACGACATCAGCGGGAACCCCTACCAGCTGTACTACCTCTTCCCGCTGACGCAGGAGGAGGCGTCCCTCAAGGTCGTCACGAACACCCTGCTGACCGCCGGAGTGTTCGTCGTCGTCCTGCTCGGAGCCATCGCCTGGCTGGTGGTGCGCCAGATCGTCACCCCCGTACGGATGGCCGCAGGGGTCGCCGAACGGCTCTCCGCCGGACGCCTCCAGGAACGTATGAAGGTCACCGGCGAGGACGACATCGCGCGCCTCGGCGAAGCCTTCAACAAGATGGCGCAGAACCTCCAGCTGAAGATCCAGCAGCTGGAGGACCTGTCGCGGATGCAGCGGCGGTTCGTCTCCGACGTCTCGCACGAGCTGCGGACGCCGCTGACGACGGTACGGATGGCCGCCGACGTCATCCACGACTCCAAGAGCGACTTCGACCCGGTGACGGCGCGCTCCGCCGAGCTGCTGGTCGGGCAGATCGATCGTTTTGAGTCACTCCTGGCGGACCTGCTGGAGATCAGCCGCTTCGACGCGGGAGCCGCCGCGCTGGAGGCCGAGCCGATAGACCTGCGCGAGGTCGTACGCCGGGTGATCGACGCGGCGGAACCGCTCGCCGAACGCAAGGGCACCGTCGTGAGGGTCGTCGGCGACGAACAGTCGGTGGTCGTCGAGGCGGACGCCCGGCGGGTCGAGCGGGTGCTGCGCAACCTCGTCGTCAACGCCGTCGAGCACGGCGAGGGGCGGGACGTGGTCGTACGGCTGGGGGCGGCCGGAGGGGCTGTCGCCGTCGCCGTACGGGACTACGGCGTCGGCCTGAAGCCCGGCGAGGCCACCCGGGTGTTCAGCCGCTTCTGGCGGGCCGACCCGGCGCGGGCGCGCACCACGGGCGGCACCGGGCTCGGGCTGTCCATCGCCGTCGAGGACGCCCGCCTGCACGGCGGCTGGCTCCAGGCGTGGGGCGAGCCGGGCGGCGGATCACAGTTCCGGCTGACGCTGCCGCGCACGGTCGACGAACCACTGCGAGGGTCGCCCATCCCGCTGGAGCCCGAGGACTCACGACGGGCACGCGCGCGCGTGGCCGAGGCGGAGCAGGCGGCGGACCGGGACGCCGCGAGCACGCGGCTCGCCTCCTTGCCCGTGCAGCAGACGGGGGAGCGGCGGGCAGGGCCCCTGTCTCGGCCGCGTACGGCGGTGGTACCCGCGGACCCGACGGCGTTGCCGGGCAGCGGTGCACGCGTGGTGTCGCGGAAGGCGGGCGACGAGCCGCAGAACGGGTGGGACAACCGCGCCGACAGTGCCGATCGCACAGGCGGCGACGGTGGACAGAGTGCCGACGCCAGTCGCAAGGGTGCGAGCGACCGGCGTGACAGTGGTGCGAACGACGGCGAAAGGGATGCGCACCAGGGGCACGACAGTGACCTCCGCGCACCCGGGAACAGGGACCGGGAGGACACCCCGCGTGGGCGTTGAGGGGCGTAGCCGCAGCAGTGACCGTACGAACGAAGGCAGGACCGTCCGGGAGCGCGGGCTGAGAGTGACGGCCTTCGTGGCCGGTGCCGGGCTGCTGCTGACCGCCGTCGGCTGCGGGTCGATGCCCGACCACGGCGAGGTGCGCGAGGTCAAGGCGTCCCCCCAGGTCGACACGCAAGTACGCGTCTACAGTGTGCCGCCGCTCCCCGGGGCCGAGCCCGGGGCCATCGTCGACGGCTTCATGGAGGCGATGACCAGCGACGACCCCGGCTTCGACACCGCGCGCAAGTACCTGACCAAGAACGCCTCGAAGAAGTGGAATCCCGGCCGGACCACCACCATCCTCGGCGGCGCGGGGCCGAACCCGGGAGAGACGACTTCCGGCCAGAACAAAACGACCCGCACGTTCAAGATCACCGGTGAGCAGATCGCCGAACTCGACGAGCAGAGTGCCTACGAGCCACTCTCGGGTGCGTATGGGCAGACGCTGCGTCTGGTGAAGGAGAAGGGCCCGGACAAGAAGGACGGCGTCGAGTGGCGCATTGACACGCCGCCACCAGGACTGGTGCTCGGCGAGTCGGACTTCCAGCGCATCTTCCGGTCCGTGAACAAGTACTACTTCGCGTCGGCGACGGAGGACCCGGGGCGGCGCTGGCTCGTCGCCGACCCCGTCTACGTACGCAAGCGCACCGACCCGCAGACCCGGCTGGACCCCGTGGCGCAGGCCGTGAAGGCGGTCATGGACGGGCCGTCGACCTGGCTCAAGCCGGTGGTCATCTCGCGCTTCCCCACCAAGGCGGCCCTCAAGAACGGCACCAAGGCGTTGCCGATCGGCGACCACAACTCGCTGAAGGTGCCGCTCAATCCGGAGGCGGCCGCCATCACTCAGAAGACCTGCCAGGACATGGCCGCCCAACTGCTCTTCACGCTCCAGGACCTGACGTCCTCCACCCGGGTGGACCAGGTGGAGATGCTGCGGCCCGACGATTCGTCGCTGTGCCTGCTCAACAAGAACGAGGCGGGCGTGTACGCCCCGAGCAGCATTTCCGGTTCGCCCAGCCACCAGTACTTCCTGAACGCCGACCGTCACCTCGTGCGGTTGGGCATCACCAGCGAGAGCGGCTTCGCGGAGCCCGTGCCGGGCGCGATCGGCGAACTCGGGGTGCGCGTGCGGTCGGCCGGGATCTCGCGGGACGAGAGTGCGGCGGCGGCCGTGTCGGACGACGGTCTTGAGCTGTACGTGGCCCCGATCGCGTCGGGCGGGAACAAGCGCGCAACGGTGTACAGGAGCGCTGCCGGGGCGAAGGAACCGCTCTCCCCGCCGAGTTGGGACGGGCGGGGCGATCTGTGGGTCGCCGACCGGGACCAGCGGCGGCCACGGGTGATGCGCATCGTGGACGGCAAGGGGACGGCGCAGGAGGTCAGGGTCGACGGCCTCGGCGCAGGTACCGTCGACGCGCTGCGCGTGTCGGCGGACGGTGTGCGGATCGCGCTGCTGATCACGGAGAAGAAGGGCTCCAAGACGGTCACGACGGTCAAGATCGGACGGGTGGAGCGCCGGGACGATGCAGGCCGGCAGACGGTCGAGGTCGTGGGACTGCGGCTCGCCGCCCCGCAGATGGAGGAAGTGACGGCGATGTCGTGGGCGGGACAGAGCCGTCTCGTGGTGGTGGGCCGGGAGTCCGGGGGCGTGCAGCAGATGCGGTACGTCCGGACGGACGGGTCCAGTTCGGCGGCGGGGCTGCTGCCGGGCGCCAACCAGGTGACGGTGGTCGCGGCGACCGACACCGAGTCGGCGGCGGTACTGGCGCAGTCGACGGACGACGGGATCGTGCGGCTGCCGCCGGGGGCGAACTGGAAGACGCTGGTGCGGGAAGGCTCGATGCCGGTCTATCCGGGGTAGCGGGCGGCGGCACCCGCGCGGGCCGTGGAGTGCTGTGCGGGGCTGTGCGGGGCTGTATGGGGCTGTGCAGGGTGTGTGACGGCGGGCTCGACTCCTGGTTTTCCACAGGGAGTCGGGCCCGTTTCGTGCGTTGTCCACAGGGGTGGCGGGGCTGTGGCCAGGCCGGGCACAGTGGTGGACATGAGGCAATTGCGGGTTGTTTGGCGGGAATTCGCCGCGCTGGTCCTGCCGGTGGCCTGTGCGGGATGCGGCAGGCCACGGGAGCCGTCGGGGGTGTGCGCGGAGTGCGCCGGTGCGCTGTACGGGGGCGAGCCGGGGCGCGTACGGCCGATGCCGGAGCCGCCCGGGCTGCCGGTCGTGCACGCGGCGGCGTGGTACGAGGACGCCCCGCGGGCGGTGCTCCTCGCGCACAAGGAGCGGGGTGCGCTCGGCCTGGCGGAAGCGCTGGGACGGGCGTTGGCGGGGGCCGTGCGCAGCGCGGCGGGGGAGGCGGGGACGGGGGGCGGATGGGGTGGGGAGGGAGGGGAGGGGGAGGAGGGGGAGGGGGAGCCCCCGGTGGCGTATCCCCCGGCCGGTTGGGTAGGTGCTCCCCCAGTGGACGCGACCCAGGAACTCGTGCTGGTGCCCGTGCCGTCCGCCCGGCGTTCGGTCGCCGCGCGGGGGCAGGATCCGGCGCGGCGGATCGCCTTCGCGGCGGCCGGTGAGCTGCGGCGGAGCGGGACGCGGGCCAGGGTGGCGCCGGTACTGCGGCAGTGCCGCCCGGTGGGCGACCAGGCGGGCCTGAGCGCCCCTGAGAGGCTGGCGAACCTGTCCGGGGCCCTGGATGCCGTTCCCGGCGCCGGGAGGCTGCTGGTGGGCGGCAGGGTGGTCCTGGTGGACGACCTCATGACCACCGGTGCGTCACTGGTGGAGGGGGCACGGGCACTGAAGGCGCTCGCGGACGAGTATGGGCCCGGTGGCCCTGCGGGCGGGTACGCGAGGCGCAGAGGGAGACCGGGAAGGTCCGGGGAGTACTCCCGTGCGTTCTGGGGAAGGCCGGGAAATACCGGAATCCCACAGCTCGTGGCAGCGGTTGTCGCAGCCCCGCCGAAATCTTTCAAAATAAACTGGAACTGAGCGGGAACTTGCATCGTTGCAGGTAGTGAGAGGGAAAAACCACCTGAACGGAGGTACGCGCCGGTAGCGGGTGCCGATACCCGGCCGGGCGGGCTATGTTCAGAAGTGAGGAATAGCGGCCGCTGTGCCTCACTTATTGCACTGCCGTGCTTCAGGTTTTCCCTCGCGCCCCGAAAGTCGGGGGTGTGGATCTTCCCCACGGGGGAGGAGGAGAGGAAGTCGCCTAGTCCGAGACTTCGGGACTGACCGGAGTCTGGTGCAAAAGGGAGACGCTCCGCAGTGAGCGGAGCAATCCGGGAACGGAGTTCTGCGTGGACATCGTCGTCAAGGGCCGCAAGACAGAGGTACCCGAGCGGTTCCGCAAGCACGTGGCGGAGAAGCTCAAGCTGGACAGGATCCAGAAGCTCGACGGCAAGGTGATCAGCCTCGACGTGGAGGTGTCCAAGGAGCCCAACCCGAGGCAGGCGGACCGGTCCGACCGTGTGGAGATCACGGTGCACGGACGGGGGCCTGTGATCCGGGCCGAGGCGTCGGCGGGCGACCCGTACGCGGCGCTCGACCTGGCGACCGGAAAGCTGGAAGCGCGGCTGCGCAAGCAGCACGACAAGCGGCACACCCGTCGAGGCACCGGCAGGCTCTCCGCCGCCGAGGTCGGCGCGGCGGTACCCGACGCGGCGGTCATCGACGGTGACGGTCAACTCGTCGTGGACCACGCCGAGTCGGACGGCGGGGTGCCCACGAAGAAGATCGGTTCGCTTGAGGTGCAGGGCGACGGGCCGCTGATCGTGCGCGAGAAGACGCACGTCGCCGCACCGATGTCGCTCGACCAGGCGCTGTACGAGATGGAGTTGGTCGGCCACGACTTCTACCTCTACGTCGAAGCGGAGACCAAGGAGCCCAGCGTCGTCTACCGGCGGCACGCCTACGACTACGGCGTCATCCGCCTGAACACCGATCCGCTGGCGGAGTCTGAAGGCAGCGGCGCGGGCGGCGCACTCGGCGGATGAGTGCTGAACGGCGGCGCGAAGTCCGCCGTGCCACCTGAAGGTGGTGTCCCCGGAGGGCCTGTGCGCTCCGGGGGCATCGGCGTGTGCACCCGTGGCGAGTCCTGAAGCGACCGTTGTGTCGCCGGGGCATGGAATCATGTCACCGCAAGTCAAGAAGTGCTCTGCGGACCGTGGTTGGCGCAGCACACGAACTTCGGGCCATGGCCTCAGGGGGAGGAACGATGGCGGACAGCTTCGGTCCGGTGCACGGCGGCGACTACGCCCGGAATCTTGACCGCGGTCACGACCGTGCGGGCGACAGGGACGCGGGTGCGTTCCGCAAGGAGCCGATCAGGGTCCTCGTGGTGGACGACCACGCGCTCTTCCGGCGGGGGCTGGAGATCGTCCTCGCGCAGGAGGAGGACATCCAGGTCGTCGGCGAGGCGGGGGACGGGGCGGAGGCCGTCGACAAGGCGGCCGACCTGCTGCCGGACATCGTGCTGATGGACGTACGAATGCCCAGGCGGGGCGGTATCGAGGCGTGCACCTCGATCAAGGAGGTGGCCCCCAGCGCGAAGATCATCATGCTGACGATCAGCGACGAGGAGGCCGACCTCTACGACGCGATCAAGGCCGGTGCGACGGGATACCTGCTGAAGGAGATCTCCACGGACGAGGTGTCCACGGCGATCCGGGCGGTGGCCGACGGCCAGTCGCAGATCAGTCCGTCGATGGCGTCCAAACTGCTCACCGAATTCAAGTCGATGATCCAGCGGTCCGACGAGCGCCGGCTGGTGCCCGCGCCCCGGCTCACCGACCGTGAGCTGGAAGTGCTCAAGCTGGTGGCTACGGGGATGAACAACCGGGACATCGCCAAGGAACTGTTCATCTCGGAGAACACCGTGAAGAACCACGTGCGGAACATCCTGGAGAAGCTCCAGCTGCATTCCCGCATGGAGGCCGTGGTGTACGCGATGCGGGAGAAGATCCTGGAGATCCGCTGACCCCGACCGGAAGATCCACTGACCCCGACCGGAGAACCGCTAACCCCGTGTGGTGAGAGCGGCCCGCAGCGGGGCGTGTAGTTCCGCGGGGGTCGTGCGGTCCACCCGGACCTCCGTGCAGCCGACCCAGGAAGCCGCCTCCCACAGGGCCTTCGCCATCTCCGGGACCGCCTTCGCGGACTCCAGGGAGACCTGCCGGGCCACCAGCGTGGTGCCCTCACGGGCCGGGTCGGCGCGGCCGAGGAGCCGCCCGCCCGCCAGCAGCGGCATCGCGAAGTACCCGTGGATCCGCTTCGGCTTGGGGACGTACGCCTCCAGGCGGTGGGTGAAGCCGAAGATCCGCTCGGTGCGCGGCCGGTCCCAGATCAGTGAGTCGAAGGGCGACAGCAGCGTCGTGCGGTGCCTGCCGCGCGGGGTGGTGGCCAGGGCCTCCGGGTCCGCCCAGGCGGGCCTGCCCCAGCCCTCGACCTCGACCGGTACCAGACCCGAGTCCGCGATCACCTCGTCCACCTGGGCGTTCTTCAGCCGGTGGTAGTCGGAGATGTCCTCCCGGGTGCCGACGCCCAGGGACTGGCCCGCGAGGGCGACCAGTCGCCGTACGCACTCCGTGTCGGACAGGTCCTCGTGCTGGAAGGTGCCGGGGATCGCGCGCTCGGCCAGGTCGTACACCCGCTTCCAGCCGCGTCGCCTGGTGCACACCACGTCGCCGTACATCAGGGCGCGTTCGACGGCGACCTTGGACTCCGACCAGTCCCACCACTCGCCGCCGTTCTTCGCGCCGCCCAACTCCGTCGCGGTCAGCGGGCCTTCCGCCCGGAGCTGCTTGATCACGCGGTCGTACGCGCCGTCGGTGAGCTCGTGGTGCCACTGCGGGCGTGCGCGGTAGGCGCGGCGGCGGAACGCGAAGTGCGGCCACTCCTCCACAGGGAGGATGCAGGCCGCGTGCGACCAGTACTCGAAGGCGTGCGCGGGCTCGGATGCGGGGGACCAGTAGGCGGACTCGACCTTCGTACGCTCCACCGCGCCCAGGCGGGCGTACGGAATCAGCTCGTGCGACCGGGCCAGGACGGAGATCGTGTCGAGCTGTACCGCGCCCAGGTGCCGCAGCACGCCGCGCACGCCCGCGCGGCGGTCGGGGGCACCCAGGAAACCCTGGGCGCGCAGGGCTATCCGGCGTGCTTCGTCGGCGGAGAGTGCGACGGCGGCGGGCGGCTGGAAGGTCATGTACGGAAGCCTAGAGGGCGGCACTGACATCGGGGGCCGGGCCTCCCGGCGCCGCGAGGTTCCCCGCCGGGACGTCCCGTGCCGCGAGGTCCCCTGCCGGGAGGTACGGGTGCTTCGCGGGCAGGCCCAGGTCCGAGGGGAGCAGCGAACCGCTCCAGCTGTCGCGGGCGATCCCGTGGTGGAGGGTGGCGGCGCGCTGCACGCCCTCCATGGTGAAGCCCAGCTTCAGGGCGAGTGCGCGCGATGGCTCGTTGCCGACCAGTGCCCGCCAGAAGATCCGGTCGACGGGCAGCGTCGCGACCGCCCAGCGGATCACCGCGTCGGCGGCTTCGAGGAGGTAACCCCGCCTGCGGTGCTCCGGGGCCGTCCAGAAGCCGAGTTCCCAGGTGCCGGGGGCCTGCTGGACGCCGATGCCGACCGCGCCGATCAGCGGGCCGCCGCCCCGGGGGCGTACCGCGAAGTGGAAGCCGGTGCCCTCGCGCAGGCCCTGGCCCGAGACGCGCTCGACGAAGTACACGGCGTCCTGGCGGCCGTACGGCGAGGGAAGGGTCACCCAGCGCTGGATCTCGGGGTCCTGCACCGCGTGGAACACCTCGTCGGTGTCCACGGTGGCGAAGGGGCGCAGTTCCAGGCGTTCGGTGCTCAGCAGGAAGGGTTCCATGAACGAATTCTGGTACGGGCACGTGCCGGGGGCGAACACTTTTCGAGTGCTGCCCGGCACCTTCGGGACGTGCCGGGCGTTGACCTTGTTGACGGTGGTGCGGCTTCACAGCGGTGGACCTCCCGGGGCGGCTGGGTCCTCGCTTACGATGGCCGTTGCGGTGGGGCCCGCCTGCCGTGCCCGCGCCAAAGTCAGTACCGACCAGACGTCGCACCGACCCAGTGCACAGGCCCGACCGGCAAGGAGACCAGCCTCAGTGTCCGTCTTCAACAAGCTCATGCGTGCAGGCGAAGGCAAGATCCTGCGCAAACTGCACCGCATCGCGGACCAGGTCAACTCCATCGAAGAGGACTTCGTCAACCTCTCCGACGCCGAGTTGCGCGCCCTGACCGATGAGTACAAGCAGCGTTACGCCGACGGCGAGAGCCTCGACGACCTGATGCCCGAGGCATTCGCGACCGTCCGCGAGGCCGCCAAGCGGGTCCTCGGCCAGCGGCACTACGACGTCCAGATGATGGGCGGCGCCGCCCTGCATCTCGGTTACGTCGCCGAGATGAAGACCGGTGAGGGCAAGACCCTCGTCGGCACGCTGCCGGCGTACCTGAACGCACTGTCCGGCAAGGGCGTGCACCTGATCACCACGAACGACTACCTCGCGGAGCGCGACTCCGAGCTGATGGGCCGGGTGCACAAGTTCCTCGGTCTTGAGGTCGGCTGCATCATCGCGAACATGTCGCCGGCCGAGCGCCGCGCGCAGTACGCCTGCGACATCACGTACGGCACGAACAACGAGTTCGGCTTCGACTACCTCCGCGACAACATGGCCTGGTCGCAGGACGAACTCGTCCAGCGCGGCCACAACTTCGCGATCGTCGACGAGGTCGACTCGATCCTCGTCGACGAGGCCCGTACGCCGCTGATCATCTCCGGCCCCGCCGACCAGGCCACCAAGTGGTACGGCGACTTCGCGAAGCTCGTGACCCGCCTCAAGAAGGGCGAGCCGGGCAACCCGCTGAAGGGCATCGAGGAGACCGGCGACTACGAGGTCGACGAGAAGAAGCGCACGGTCGCCATCCACGAGCCGGGCGTCGCCAAGGTCGAGGACTGGCTGGGCATCGACAACCTCTACGAGGCCGTCAACACCCCGCTCGTCGGTTACCTCAACAACGCGATCAAGGCCAAGGAACTCTTCAAGAAGGACAAGGACTACGTCGTCATCGACGGCGAAGTCATGATCGTCGACGAGCACACCGGCCGTGTGCTCGCGGGCCGCCGCTACAACGAGGGCATGCACCAGGCGATCGAGGCGAAGGAAGGGGTGGACATCAAGGACGAGAACCAGACCCTCGCCACGATCACCCTCCAGAACTTCTTCCGCCTGTACGACGGCCTGTCCGGCATGACCGGTACGGCGATGACCGAGGCCGCGGAGTTCCACCAGATCTACAAGCTGGGCGTCGTACCGATCCCGACCAACCGGGACATGGTCCGCATCGACCAGTCCGACCTGATCTACCGCACCGAGGTCGCCAAGTTCGCGGCGGTCGTCGACGACATCGTCGAGAAGCACGAGAAGGGCCAGCCGATCCTGGTCGGCACCACCTCGGTCGAGAAGTCCGAGTACCTCTCGCAGCAGCTCGCCAAGCGCGGTGTGCAGCACGAGGTGCTCAACGCCAAGCAGCACGACCGTGAGGCGCCGATCATCGCCCAGGCGGGCCGCAAGGGCGCCGTGACCGTCGCCACGAACATGGCCGGTCGCGGTACGGACATCAAGCTCGGCGGCAACCCGGACGACCTCGCCGAGGCCGAGCTGCGCCAGAAGGGTCTCGACCCGGAGGAGCACATCGAGGAGTGGGCCGCCGCGCTGCCCGCCGCCCTGGAGAAGGCCGAGCAGGCCGTCAAGGCCGAGCACGACGAGGTGAAGGCGCTCGGCGGGCTGTACGTGCTGGGTACCGAGCGGCACGAGTCGCGCCGCATCGACAACCAGCTGCGCGGCCGTTCCGGCCGTCAGGGCGACCCGGGCGAGTCCCGGTTCTACCTGTCGCTGGGCGACGACCTGATGCGCCTGTTCAAGGCGGCCATGGTCGAGCGCGTCATGGCGATGGCCAACGTTCCCGACGACGTACCGATCGAGAACAAGATGGTCACCCGTGCCATCGCCTCCGCGCAGTCGCAGGTCGAGCAGCAGAACTTCGAGACCCGCAAGAACGTCCTGAAGTACGACGAGGTCCTCAACCGGCAGCGCGAGGTCATCTACGGCGAGCGCCGCCGCGTCCTGAAGGGCGAGGACCTGCACGAGCAGATCAAGCACTTCATGGACGACACGATCGACGCCTACATCCAGGCGGAGACCGTCGAGGGGTTCGCCGAGGAGTGGGACCTGGACCGCCTGTGGGGCGCGTTCAAGCAGCTCTACCCGGTGAAGATCACGGTGGAGGACCTGGAGGACGCGGCGGGCGACCGTGCCGGGATCACCGCGGAGTTTATCTCCGAGTCCGTCAAGGACGACATCTACGCCCAGTACGAGGACCGCGAGAAGCAGCTCGGCTCGGACATCATGCGCGAGCTGGAGCGCCGTGTGGTGCTCTCCGTGCTGGACCGCAAGTGGCGCGAGCACCTCTACGAGATGGACTACCTCCAGGAGGGCATCGGCCTGCGCGCCATGGCGCAGAAGGACCCGCTGGTGGAGTACCAGCGCGAGGGCTTCGACATGTTCAACGCCATGATGGACGGCATCAAGGAGGAGTCCGTCGGCTACCTGTTCAACCTGGAGGTCCAGGTCGAGCAGCAGGTCGAGGAGGTGCCGGTGCAGGACGGTCCCTCGCTCACGAAGGAGGACGCCGTCCCTGCGGGTGCCTCGCGTCCGGAGATCCACGCGAAGGGCCTGGAGGCTCCGCAGCGTCCGGACCGGCTGCACTTCTCCGCGCCCACTGTCGACGGGGAGGGCGGCATCGTCGAGGGTGACTTCGAGAACACCGCCGACGGGCCGACCCGCTCCGAGTCGGACGGTCTGACCCGCGCCGAGCGTCGCAAGGCGCAGAAGAGCGCGAGCGGGCGTCGCCGCAAGAAGTAGGCGTTCGTACGTTCTGTGGCGCTGAGTCTGTGGTGCTGAGTCTGTGGCGCTGGGCGCGCACTCCTGCGGGGGTGCGCGCCCAGCGGCGTTCCCGGGCGCTGTCGGGTGCTGTCTCCCGCCGCTCTCAGGCCCTTGCGGGCACCCTTTCGCCGCCGAGCTCCAGGGCGGTGCAACGCCAGCGCCTGTCGGGGCTGCGCTCCAGCCGGAAGGCCATCGCGCGCAGCTGTTCGCCCGCGCCGATCCCGGCGGACGCCTCGATGACGCCGGGGCGGGGGCTGAAGCCCCGGCAGTGGCGTACGACGGGCCGGATGCCCCGGGTGCGGAACGGGGCCCTGGGCGCGAGGTCGACCAGTTGGTCGTACGCGTCCCGGAACATCAGGTTGAGCATGCTGTGCGCCGGGCGCTGGCCGCTGAGCACCGCCAGCAGGAGTTCCGCGAACTGCTGCTGCGGGGTGCGGGGGGCGTGCGGCCGGATGCGGGCGGCCGCCCCCTGGGGGGCCGCGCCGGGGCCGCGGGAGTCGCCCGGGCCGCGGGTGTCGCGGCGGGTGGTGCCGGGCCGGGTCGTCGTCCTGTGCATGTTGCTCGCCCCGCTCTGCCTGGCCGGTGGGATACCGGTCGGTAACTTCTGGTTGGGAATCTTGTACGGGGCCGGGCCGCAGGTCGGCAAGGGCGCACGCGGCACCGGGGCGCGGCCCGCGGAATCACCTATCAGGGTGGCGCGGGGCCCGGAGCACGGGCCGGACGCGGGGGGCGCGCGGCGCCCGGTGGACGGCGGCGAAGGGGGACCGCCGCCCCGATGGGGGACCCGGAACGTATCCTTGAGGCCCAGCTGTTGCCCTGTCGAGAAGCCCTCCGGCCAGGGAAAGCGACGACGAAAGCGGCACGCATGCGCGTCTACGTACCCCTGACCCTCCCCGGTCTCGCAGCGGCGTACAAGGCCGGTGAGCTGGCCCCCGGGCCGCTTGTCGCGTACGCGGTGACGCCGGGGCTGCGCGAGTGGTACGTCTCGGACGACATCGAGGAGCTGGAGTACGCCGCCCTGGGGCGTGCCGCCGCCGCCTCCTTGCGGCTCGTCGCCGCGGACCCCTCGGCCGAGCGCCGCCGCGTCGTGGTCGCCGTCGACGTCGCGGACACCGCGGTGACCGCAGACCCGGACGGGCGGGGCATGGACGCCGGGGCGATCGGCGAGGTGCGCGTCGAGGGTTCCGTACCGCTGAAGAAGGCGGCCGCGGTGCACGCCGACGCCGACGAGGCGCGGGACGACGTGACGGCCGCCGCCTCGGCGCTCGGAGCCGCCGACCTGGGGGACGACGACGCGCAGTTCACGGTGGACGGGGCGGAGGACCACGAACTCCTGTGGTTCGGCGTGCAGGAGATCGAGGGCCTCGTCGGCTGAACCCGGCTGAACCCGGCGGAACCCGGCGGAACGAGGGGCCGGGGGCTCCCGGCGGGCCCTGGCCGGATCGGTTGTCAGACCCGGTGGGTAACGTTCTTTCATGAGGACGCACCTGGTCTGGGACTGGAACGGCACGCTGCTCGACGACATCCACGCGGTCGTGGGGGCCTCCAACGCGGCCTTCGCGGAGATCGGCCTCCCGGCGATCACCGTGGAGCGCTACCGCGAGCTGTACTGCATACCGATCCCCACGTTCTACGAGCGGCTGATGGGCCGCCCGCCCACCGACGAGGAATGGCTCGTCATGGACGCCGCCTTCCACCGCCACTACGTCGAGCTGCGGGCGGCCTGCGGGCTGACCGACGGGGTCGAGGAGATACTCACCGGCTGGGGCGCCGCGGGGCGCAGCCAGTCGCTGCTGAGCATGTACGGGCACGACGAGCTGGTGCCCGTGGTGCGCGGCTACGGCATCGAGCGGCACTTCGTACGGGTCGACGGCCGGACCGGACCCTCGGGCGGCACCAAGGCGGTGCACATGGTGCGTCACCTCGCGGCGCTGGAGGGCGTCGAGGCGGCGCGCGTGGTGGTCATCGGCGACGCGGTGGACGACGCGCTGGCGGCGGCGCACGTCGGCGCGGGCGCGGTGCTCTACACGGGCGGCTCGCACAGCAGGGCCGTCCTGGAGGCCGCCGGGGTGCCGGTGGTGGACTCGCTGACGGACGCGGTACGGATCGCGGAGGAGCTGGCGGCCTGAGGGGCAGCCGGGCCGCCCCGCGCTCCCCGGAGGGCCGTGCAGCCCGGCGGCCCCCGCGAAGGGAGCGCCGGGCGGCACGGGATCGTACGGGAAGGCCCGGAGCCAGTACGGGAAGGTCCGGAGTCCGTACCGGAAGGCCCGGAGCCCGTACGGGACGTGTTCAGGTCACCGGTGCCTTCGCCCGCAGCACGGTGAGGAACTCGCGCATCCACCGCGAGTGGTCCGGCCAGGCCCGCGCCGACACCAGCGTGCCGTCGACGACCGCCTCCGCGTCCTGGAAGGTGGCCCCCGCCGCCTGCATGTCCAGCTCCAGCGCCGGATACGCGGTGACCCGGCGGCCGCTGAGCGCGCCCACCGCCGCCGTCAGCAGCGGCCCGTGGCAGATCTGCGCCACCGGTTTGTCGGTGTCGAAGAACGCCTTGAGGATCTTCCGCAGTTCCGGGTCGTTGCGCAGGTACTCCGGAGCCCGCCCGCCCGGCACGACGAGTGCCACGTAGTTGCCGGGGTCCACCTCGGAGAACGCGAGATCGGCGGGCCAGGTGTAGCCGGGCTTCTCGGTGTACGTGTCGAAGCCCGCCTCGAAGTCGTGCACGACGAAGCGCAGCTGTTTGCGGGCGGGCGCGGCGATGTGGACGTCGTAGCCCTCCTCGCGCAGCCGTTGGTACGGATAGAGCACTTCGAGGGATTCGGCGGCATCGCCCGTGACGATGAGGATCTTCGCTGACATGACAGCTCCGCGGGGAGTGGGCCGGACGGGGAACGGACGGTGGCTCGGTCGTGCGGGACGGCGGGTCGGCCGACAGGACGGTGGTTCGGCCAACGTGCCCCCGGGCGCGGGTTTTGCCAAGAGGGCCTGCGCGCGCCGGAGTCCGGAAGCCGTGACCCCTGCTGCGCACGGGACCCCTGCGCCGGAATGGACAAAGCGTCGAACTTCTCCGCGCTTTGTCCAACGACCGGCGAATAACGCCTCCCGGGCAAGGGGGGATAGCCTGGTGCCGTGATCAGCGCGATACGCCTCGGGGGCGGTGCAGCCCCCGGCCCTCGCCCGGCGCACCACCGTGCCCGGGCCCTCGCTGGTTTTCCGACCCCGGACGCGACGCCGAAAATGGCGAAAATCGGCACGGGTGTCATCGCTGACCCATTTCGCGGCATAACGTCGACAGCGACCGGAAACCCCGCGTCGTGGCGTTGTGCTTTCTCCACCACCTACGTCACGCAACGGCGCGCGACAGGAGCCAGAGGACATGCAGACCAAGCTGGACGAAGCCAAGGCCGAGCTGCTCGCACGGGCCGCCCGGGTAGCTGAGAACAGCCCGGCGGGGGGACTAACTCCGACTGGGTCCGAGAGCGAAGGGGCGCCCGACCAGGACGCACTTCTCGCGTACCTCCAGCGCTACTACCTGCATACCGCCCCGGAGGACCTGGGCGACCGCGACCCGGTCGACGTCTTCGGAGCGGCACTTTCGCACTACCGGCTGGCGGCGAACCGTCCGCAGGGCACGGCGAACGTACGGGTGCACACGCCGACCGTCGAGGAGAACGGGTGGACGTGCAGTCACTCGGTCGTGGAAGTCGTGACCGACGACATGCCCTTCCTCGTCGACTCGGTGACGAACGAGCTGTCCCGGCAGGGCCGTGGCATCCACGTCGTCATCCACCCCCAGGTGCTGGTGCGCCGTGACGTGACCGGCAAGCTCATCGAGGTGCTCGCCAAGCAGATCACCGGTGAGCTGCCGCACGACGCGATCGTCGAGTCGTGGATCCACGTCGAGATGGACCGCGAGACCGACCGGGGCGACCTCAAGCAGATCACCGCCGATCTGCTGCGCGTCCTGTCCGACGTCCGCGAGGCCGTCGAGGACTGGGAGAAGATGCGCGACTCCGCGCTGCGCATCGCCGACGAGCTGCCGAACGAGCCCAAGGCGAACGACCTCTCCGACCAGGAGGTCGACGAGGCCCGCGAGCTGCTGCGCTGGCTGGCCGCCGACCACTTCACCTTCCTCGGCTACCGCGAGTACGAGCTGACCGGCGACGACTCGCTGGCCGCCGTCCCCGGCACCGGTCTCGGTGTCCTGCGCTCCGACCCGCAGCACCACGAGGACGACGAGACGCACCCCGTCTCCCCGTCGTTCTCCCGGCTGCCCGCCGACGCCCGCGCCAAGGCCCGCGAGCACAAGCTCCTGGTGCTCACCAAGGCCAACAGCCGTGCCACCGTGCACCGCCCGTCCTACCTCGACTACGTCGGCGTGAAAAAGTTCGACGCCCAGGGCAACGTGGTGGGCGAGCGCCGTTTCCTCGGCCTGTTCTCCTCCGCCGCGTACACCGAGTCCGTACGACGGGTTCCGGTCATCCGGCGCAAGGTCGCCGAGGTCCTCGAAGGCGCGGGCTTCACGGCCAACAGCCACGACGGGCGTGACCTCCTCCAGATCCTGGAGACGTACCCGCGCGACGAGCTGTTCCAGACCCCCGTCGACCAGCTGCGCTCCGTCGTCACGTCCGTGCTGTACCTCCAGGAGCGCCGCCGGCTGCGGCTGTACCTGCGCCAGGACGAGTACGGCCGCTACTACTCGGCGATCGTCTACCTGCCGCGCGACCGCTACACCACCGGTGTGCGCCTGCGCCTCATCGACATCCTCAAGGAGGAGCTCGGCGGCACCAGCGTCGACTTCACCGCGTGGAACACCGAGTCGATCCTCTCCCGGCTGCACTTCGTCGTCCGCGTCGAGACGGGCACCGAGCTGACCGCCCTCACCGAGGCCGACGTCGAGCGCATCGAGGCCCGCCTGGCCGAGGCCGCCCGCTCCTGGTCCGACGGCTTCGCCGAGGCCCTCAACGCCGAGCTCGGCGAGGAGCGCGCCGCCGAACTGCTGCGCCGCTACGGGCACGCCTTCCCCGAGGGCTACAAGGCCGACCACTCGCCGCGCGCCGCGGTCGCCGACCTGGTGCACCTGGAGCAGCTGAGCCAGGGCGTCAAGGACTTCGCCCTCAGCCTGTACGAGCCGGTGGGCGCCGGTCCCGGCGAGCGCCGCTTCAAGATCTACCGGACCGGCGAGCAGGTCTCCCTGTCGGCCGTCCTGCCCGTCCTCCAGCTGCTGGGCGTCGAGGTCGTCGACGAGCGTCCGTACGAGCTGCGCTGCGCGGACCGTACGCACGCCTGGATCTACGACTTCGGGCTGCGCATGCCGCAGAAGCCGGGCGGCGGCGACTACCTCGCCGACGACGCCCGGGAGCGCTTCCAGGACGCCTTCGGCGCGGTGTGGACCGGCGCGGCGGAGAACGACGGCTTCAACTCGCTGGTGCTGCGCGCCGGGCTCACCTGGCGGCAGGCGGTCGTGCTGCGCGCGTACGCGAAGTACCTGCGGCAGGCGAAGTCGACCTTCAGCCAGGACTACATGGAGGACACCCTCCGCAACAACGTCCACACCACCCGGCTGCTGGTCTCCCTCTTCGAGGCGCGCATGTCGCCGGAGCGGCAGAAGGCGGGCACCGAGCTCATCGACGGGCTGCTCGAAGAGCTCGACGGTGCTCTGGAGCAGGTCGCCTCGCTCGACGAGGACCGCATCCTGCGGTCCTTCCTGACCGTCATCAAGGCGACGCTGCGCACGAGCTTCTTCCAGAAGACGCAGCAGAACGAGCCGCACTCGTACGTCTCGATGAAGTTCGACCCGCAGGCGATCCCCGACCTCCCCGCGCCCCGCCCGGCGTACGAGATCTGGGTGTACTCGCCGCGCGTCGAGGGCGTCCACCTGCGCTTCGGCAAGGTCGCCCGAGGCGGTCTGCGCTGGTCGGACCGGCGTGAGGACTTCCGCACCGAGGTGCTCGGTCTGGTCAAGGCGCAGATGGTGAAGAACACCGTCATCGTCCCGGTCGGCGCCAAGGGCGGCTTCGTCGCGAAGAACCTCCCCGACCCGTCGGTGGACCGCGACGCGTGGCTGGCCGAGGGCATCGCCGCGTACAAGACGTTCATCTCGGCGCTGCTCGACATCACCGACAACATGGTCGCGGGCGAGGTCGTCCCGCCGCGTGACGTCGTGCGGCACGACGAGGACGACACGTACCTCGTGGTGGCGGCCGACAAGGGCACCGCGACGTTCTCCGACATCGCCAACGAGATCGCCGTCGCCTACGACTTCTGGCTCGGTGACGCCTTCGCGTCCGGCGGCTCCGTCGGCTACGACCACAAGGGCATGGGCATCACCGCCCGAGGCGCCTGGGAGTCCGTGAAGCGGCACTTCCGGGAGCTCGGGCACGACACCCAGTCCGAGGACTTCACGGTCGTCGGCGTCGGCGACATGTCCGGTGACGTGTTCGGCAACGGCATGCTGCTGAGCGAGCACATCCGCCTGGTGGCCGCCTTCGACCACCGGCACATCTTCATCGACCCGAACCCGGACGCCGCCGTCTCGTACGCCGAGCGCCGCCGCCTCTTCGAGCTGCCGCGCAGCTCCTGGGCCGACTACAACAAGGACCTGCTCTCGCAGGGCGGCGGCATCCACGCCCGCAGCGCCAAGTCCATCCCGGTGAACGCCGCGATGCGCGAGGCGCTGGGTCTGGAGGCGGGCGTCTCCAAGATGACCCCGGCCGACCTGATGCAGGCCATCCTCAAGGCGCCGGTCGACCTGCTGTGGAACGGCGGCATCGGCACGTACGTGAAGTCGTCCGCCGAGGCCAACGCTGACGTCGGCGACAAGGCGAACGACGCCATCCGCGTCAACGGCGAGGACCTGCGGGTCAAGGTCGTCGGCGAGGGCGGCAACCTGGGGGCGACGCAGCTGGGCCGCATCGAGTTCGCCCGGGCCGGCGGCCGGATCAACACCGACGCGATCGACAACAGCGCCGGTGTGGACACCTCCGACCACGAGGTGAACATCAAGATCCTGCTCAACGCGCTCGTCACCGACGGCGACATGACGGTCAAGCAGCGCAACAAGCTGCTGGCGCAGATGACCGACGAGGTCGGCACGCTGGTGCTGCGCAACAACTACGCGCAGAACACCGCCTTGGCGAACGCGGTCGCGCAGTCGCCGTCGCTGCTGCACGCGCACCAGCGCTTCATGCGGCGCCTGACGCGCGACGGGCACCTGGACAGGGCGCTGGAGTTCCTGCCCAACGACCGCCAGATCCGGGAACTGTTGAACAACGGCAAGGGCCTCTCGCAGCCCGAGCTGGCCGTCCTCATGGCGTACACGAAGATCACCGTCGCGGACGAGCTGATCTCCACCGAGCTCCCCGACGACCCGCACCTGCGGGTGCTGCTGCACGAGTACTTCCCCGCCGCCCTGCGGGAGAAGTTCGCCGAGCAGATCGACGCGCACGCGCTGCGCCGGGAGATCATCACGACGGTGCTGGTCAACGACACCGTCAACACCGGTGGTTCGACCTTCCTGCACCGGTTGCGCGAAGAGACCGGCGCGTCCATCGAGGAAGTCGTACGGGCACAGTTCGCGGCCCGCGCGATCTTCGGCCTCAGTGAGGTCTGGGAGGCCGTCGAGGCCCTCGACAACCAGGTCGCCGCCGAGGTCCAGACCCAGATCCGGCTGCACTCGCGGCGGCTGGTCGAGCGCGGCACCCGCTGGCTGCTGGGCAACCGCCCGCAGCCGCTGGAGATCGGCGAGACCGTCGCGTTCTTCAGCGCGGGCGTGGCGCGCGTCTGGGACGACCTGCCGAAGCTGCTGCGCGGCGCAGACCTGGAGTGGTACCAGGGCATCCTGGACGAGCTCACCGCGGCGGGCGTGCCGGAGGGGCTGGCGCTGCGCGTGGCGGGCTTCTCCTCGGCGTTCCCGATCCTCGACGTCGTCGCCATCGCGGACCGCCTCGACAAGGACCCGATGGACGTCGCCGAGGTGTACTACGACCTCGGCGACCGGCTCGGCATCACGCAGCTGATGGACCGCATCATCGATCTGCCGCGCGCCGACCGCTGGCAGTCCATGGCCCGCGCGTCCATCCGCGAGGACCTGTACGCCGCCCACGCGGGCCTGACCCAGGACGTCCTGTCCGTCGGGAACGGCACCTCCACGCCGGAGCAGCGCTACAAGGCGTGGGAGGAGAAGAACGCGGCCCTGCTGGGGCGCGCGCGTTCCACCCTGGAGGAGATCCAGGGCTCGGACGACTTCGACCTGGCGAACCTGTCGGTCGCGATGCGCACCATGCGCACGCTGCTGCGCAACCGGGTCTGATCCGGCAGAGCACTGACGCGAGGGGCCCCACCACGGTTGTGGTGGGGCCCCTCGGGTGCTCACCGCGTGACCGTGGAGGCCCAGAGACGGCGGCACGCCAGTACGGCGGCCCACAGCAGCAGTCCGTTGCGCACGAGCATCAGCAGGCAGCCGTAGACCGTCCCCGAGGTCACCTGTCCGTACGCCAGGGGATACGCGAGGGTGCTGACGAAGGCCGCCACCAGCAGGAGCCTCACCACGGGGCGCAGGACGGTCTCGCGCAGCGTCATGCACACGGCGGACAGGCCGATCAGCCAGATCATGTACTGCGGGCTGATCACCCTGCTGGTGACCACGAAGAGGAGCACGGCGCACAGTGCGGCGTCGCACGCCGTCGCGGGGGTCCAGCGCCGTGCTTTCACGCGCCAGAGCAGGAGCCAGCCGAACGCCAGCACTGTCAGGAGCAAGGAGGCGTGTGCGACCGTGCTGACGTACGGGCCCATGAACTCCATCGCCCCGTACCGGTACTCGACCCGGTACGCCCCGCGGGTGGGCAGTCCGGTCAGCCGGGCGAGCGCCAGGAGGGTGCCGCCCAGCGACTCGATCTGCACGCCCCTGTTGCCCTGCTGGCGCAGGAAGTCGAAGGTGTGCGAGAACGCCAGCGCCAGCACCCCGAGGAGCACCGCGGCGGACGCGACGGCCGACCCCCACGCCGCCCTGGTGGTACGCCCCCGGGGTGCGCCCAGGAGCGCCAGTGCCGGCCACACCTTCACCAGGGCGCCGACGGCGGCCAGGGCACCCGACAGGAGCGGTGCGCGGCGCAGGGCGAGCAGCGAGAGGACCGCCAGCGCGGTCACCTGGACGTCGTACCGGACGAGCGGGACGTGCAGCAGCAGCGGCAGCCCCGCCACCCACACCCAGGCGCCCGACAGGCGGCCCTGCGGGCGTCCCGCGCGCACGAGCGCGACGGTGGCCAGGGCGTCGACGAGGAGGGTGAGCGCGACGAACGCCTGGAAGTAGCTCAGCCCCGGCAGCAGTGCGGGCGACAGGATCACCAGGGCGGCACCGGGCGGGTACTGCCACATCACGTCGTCCAGCGGGAAGGCGCCGGTGAGCAGTTGCTCGTACCAGGTCCGGTAGATCCGGTGGACCTCGCCGTTGATGCCGTCGCCGACCCGGCCGAACACCTCCGAGACCAGGAGGACCTGGAGGGCGCGGGTGAGGACCCACACGGCGGCGAGCCGGACGGGAGAGGGCCGGGGAGGGGCCCCGGGGGCCGCCGGGGCGAACGGGGTGCTGGGGGCGAGCTGCGGGGGCGTCATCGCGGGGATCTTAGAACGCCCGTCCTGGAAACAGCCGTCACCTGCCCTTCTCGGAGGTCGACTTCTCGTACGCGGCCACCACTTCCGCCGCGGGCCCGTCCATCCGCAGCGTCCCCGACTCCAGCCACAGGGCGCGGTCGCAGGTCTCGGTGATGGTTCTGTTGTGGTGGCTGACCAGGAACACCGTGCCCGCCTGCTCGCGCAGTTCGGCGATGCGCCGTCGGCTGCGCTCCTGGAAGCGTGCGTCGCCCGTGGACAGCGCCTCGTCGATCAGGAGCACCTCGTGGGTCTTGGCGGCGGCGATGGAGAACTTCAGCCGGGCGGCCATGCCGGAGGAGTAGGTGTTCATGGGCAGTGAGACGAAGTCGCCCTTCTCGTTGATGCCGGAGAAGTCGACGATGGAGTCGTAGTGCTCCCTGGCCTGGTGGCGCGTCATGCCCATCGCGAGAGTGCCCAGGACGACGTTCCGTTCCCCTGTCAGATCGTTCAACAGTGCTGCGTTCACTCCGAGGAGGGAGGGCTGGCCCCGGGTGAGGACGCGTCCCTCGTCGGCGGGGAGGAGCCCGGCCACCGCTTTGAGGAGCGTGGACTTGCCGGAGCCGTTGGAGCCGATCAGTCCGATCGCCTCGCCCTTGTGTGCCACGAAGCTGACTCCCCGTACGGCGTGCACCTTCCGCACGGACGGTGACGGCCTGCGGGAGACCAGGCCCTGGAGGGCTCTCACGGCGCTCCCTCGGCCCGAACCGGCTCCGTGCACCCGGTAGGTGATGTGCAGGCCGTCGACGACGACGGTGGGGGTGTCCTTCCGGGCGCTCTCCCCAGCGCTCTTCCCAGCACTCTCTACGGTGCTTTTCACGGTCTGAGCGTGCTCAGCCACGGCCGTACCGCTCTTCCGCGTGCCAGAAGTAGACGAAGCCGCCGACGCCCGCGACGAGCGCCCAGCCGACGGCCAGCGCCCACGCGTACGCGGGGAGCCCCGAAGCGCCGTAGCTGTCGATCAGGGCGTACCGCATCAGGGCGATGTACACGGCGGCCGGATTGCACTCCAGGAGCACGCGTACGACGCCCGGGACGCTGTCGCCCTCGACGAGTTGCGCCACGCTCCACATCACACCGGACGTGTACATCCACGTGCGCAGCAGGAACGGCAGCAGCTGCGCCAGGTCCGGTGTGCGTGCCGCCAGGCGGGCCAGTGCCAGCGCGAGCCCCGTGTTGAAGACGGTCTGGAGCGCCAGCGCTGGGACGGCCAGCAGCCAGGAGGGCCGTGGAAGCTGCCCGCAGCACACCAGGATGGCGGCCAGGACGCCCAGGGAGATCAGCAGCTGCTGGAGCTGCTGGAGGGCGTACGAGACGGGCAGAGCGGCGCGGGGGAAGTGCAGGGCCCGCACCAGGCCGAGGTTGCCGCTGATGGCGCGGGTGCCCGCCATCAGGGTGCTCTGCGTGAACGACCACACGAAGACGCCGGTGACCAGGAACGGCACGAAGTCGGTGACGTCGTCCTTGGTGTGCATCAGCTCGCCGAAGACGACGTAGTACACCGCGGCGTTCAGCAGGGGCGTCAGCACCTGCCACAGCTGTCCGAGCCGCGCGCCGCTGAACTGTGCGGTCAGCCGGGCGGTGGCGAAGGCCGTCACGAAGTGGCGGCGCGACCACAGCTGACGGACGTACGCGGTCAGGGTGGGCCGTGCCCCGCTCACCGTGAGGCCGTGTGCGAGGGCGTACGCGGTGAGGTCGGGAGGGAGATCCGGGAGGTCCGGGAGGTCCGCAGGCCCCGGAGGATCCGGGGGGAGAGGGCGGGGCGGTGCGAGGGGTGAGGCCATGAAGGGCTGCTTTCGCTGGACGTCTGTCGCCCGACGTCGAAACGTCGGAACGGGACCGTATCGTCGTGACGTCGACAGTAGGACGACTCGACGTCGAAACGCAACCGTTCCGTCCTGACGTTAGGATTCCGGGCATGACGACCGATCCGCACTTCCCGCCCCCCGCAGGCGCGCGCACCGCGAAACGGACCCCCGCCGGTGCCGCCGTGCTGCGCGAGGACGTCACCGAGGCCATCCGGGCCGCCGTCTTCGCCGAACTGGCCGCCGTCGGCTACGCCCGGATGTCCATCGAGGGCATCGCCCGCCGCGCGGGCGTCGGCAAGACCGCCGTCTACCGGCGCTGGCGCTCCAAACTGCACCTCGTGCTCGACCTGGTGTCCGCCTTCGCGGTGGACGGGCTGCCCGCCCCCGCCACGGGCTCCCTGTACGGCGACGTGCGCGCCCTCATCGAGGTGCTCGCGCGCGCCCTGCGCCACCCCGTCGCCTCCCAGGTCATCCCCGACCTGCTGGTCGAGGCCGTCCGCAACCCCGAGATCGCCCAGACGATCAGGGCCGCCCTGCTCGACCCCCAGCACGGCATCGCGGCAGGGCTCGTGAGGGACGCCGTGGCGCGCGGTGAACTCCCCGAGGGGACGGACGTCGAACGGGTCCTGGATCTGGTGGCCGGGCCGCTGTACTGGCGGCTGGTCGTCATGCGTACCGAACCCGCCCAGGGATACGACACCCACATGGATGACCTTGCGAGGGCCGCCGTCGCCGCCCTCACCGCCCGCACTGCCTGAACCAGCAGGTGCGCCGGGGTGGCGGGCGTAAGGGAGGCTCGTGCGCCCGCCCGTCACCCGTGTCACGGCGTTGACGGCAGGCATGAAGAAAGAGCCCCGGTCCGGCATGCTCCTTGGGCTGTCTTCACAGGGAGAGAAACCATGCACCAGTCCGCTTACGACCAGATGGCGCTCTGTGTGAAGGAGTACATGCCCGCGACGAAGCGGCACCGCGTCGTCGATCTCGGGTCCCGGATCTCGCCGGGTCAGAGCCTCACTCACCGCGCCCTGCTCGCCGACCACAAGGTCGACTACGTGGGCGTCGACGTCCTCGACGGGCCGAACGTCGACCGGGTCATGAAGGACCCCTACCGCATCCCGCTCGCGTCGCGCAGCGTCGACGTCGTCCTCTCCGGGCAGGCGTTCGAGCACATTCCGTTCTTCTGGGCGTCCGTCATGGAGATCGGCCGGGTGCTGCGCCCGGGCGGACACGCCTTCATCACCGCGCCCTCGCGCGGCAACGCGCACGACGCGCAAGACTGCTGGCGCTACTACCCGGACGGCTTCCGCGCCATGGCCGCGTACTGCGGGCTCGAACTCCGCGAGGCGTTCACCGACTTCCCGCCCACCAAGGGCATCCGGCACGACTACCAGGCCATCGACGCCAAGCACGCCTACTGGGGCGACTCCGTGGGCGTCTTCCGCAGGCCGCGCCGCGCACCCCACCTGCCGTACCGGATCTCGCGGGCGATCGTCCGCGAGGTGACGATCCGCTGGGCCAACCACATCGGCGGGGTCGACGGCATCCCCGTGCCGGGCGCCCACCCCGACCGCGTGCTCGCCGGTCGCCCCCGGCAGGTGCCCGCGCCCGCCGAAGCGGTGCGGTAGCCGGGTCAGGGGTACGGCGGCGGACCGGAGCCGGGGCGGTGCGAGCCGTACGCCCTGGTGTCCGGTCCTGGTGTCCGGCCCCGGTGTCCGGTCCTGGTGTCCGGCCCCGGTGTTCGGTCAGGCGCCCGCACCGACGTCAGGACCCGGCCTCGGCAGTCACCCGAACGTGGAGGACGTCGGAGTGCGTGGCAGCCCGCCGGTCCGTCGGGAGTGGGCCGGTCCACGTGCGTTGCGGGTGAGCAGCGTTCTCGTGCAGCTGCTGACGTATACACACCAAGTGGCCCGAAGTTGACGAAATATGAGCGGGTGGGCATATTTCCGCGTACTGTCCGTGCGCATGGTATGGCGTAACGCCGTGAACGGCGTCCTCCAGCAACTGACCGGCTACCAGCTGCGACGCGTCCCGGTGCCCGGCCAGCGCCCCCGTCGGACCACCCGTCCCGCAGCATCCGTCCCCGCCGCCGCGCCCAGGCCGAAGTCCGCGCCCAGGACGGGTCTCACGTTTCCCGCCGACTACGACGACGCGGCGAAGGAGATCATCCGTGCGGTGAAGCCGTACTCGATGACTTCACCGGAGCGCCTCAACGCCTTCGTCCTGGCCACCCGGCACATCGTCAAACACGACATCCCCGGCGCGATCGTGGAGTGCGGGGTGTGGCGCGGCGGCAGCATGCAGGCATGCGCGAAGACCCTCCTCGCCGAGGGGGTCGAGGACCGGGAGCTGTACCTCTTCGACACGTTCGAGGGAATGACCCCGCCCACCGACGAGGACAAGCGCCTCGACGGCAGGTCGGCACAGGAACTCCTCGACGTCCAGGGCAAGGACCGTCCGATCTGGGCCGTCGCCTCCCTGGACGACGTCAAGTCGGGTTTCGAGAAGGTGCCTTACCCGGCCGAGCGGCTGCACTACGTGCAGGGCAAGGTCGAGGACACCGTCCCGGGCGAGGCGCCGGAGCAGATCGCGATCCTCCGTCTGGACACCGACTGGTACGCCTCCACCAAGCACGAGTTGAAGCACCTGTACGCGCGTCTGGTGAGCGGCGGGGTGCTGCTCATCGACGACTACGGGTACTGGCAGGGCTCGCGGCAGGCCGTCGACGAGTTCCTGGAGGAGACCGGCGAGCAGTTGCTCCTGCTGCGCATGGACGAGGGGCGCATCGCCGTCAAGCCGTAGCCCGGCAGGCGTGCGGGCAGACATACGGGCAGACGTGCGGGAGGGGCTCGGCGGTGTCCGCCGGGCCCCTCCGTCATGGTCCTCCGGGAGTTCTTACGGGCAGTTCTTACGGGCACTTCCTACGGGTCTTCCAGGGGGTCAGCGAAGTTCCGCCGGGAGCAGGTCCGTTACCGCCTGGGCGGTGGTCCTGGCGTCCTGCTGGGCGGGCAGTACGGGCTCGGAGGCGGCCGGGTCGGAGGCGGCCGGGAAGGAGTCGGAGCCCGGGTACGTGTCGCTCCGGCCGGTGCTGCCGGGTGCGGGTGCCGGAGTGCGGTCCTCCAGCGGGACGAAGCGGGGCAGGCCCTCGGTCTGGCCGAGGAAGACGCGGCGCACGACGCGCTCCGCCGCGTGTCCGTCGTCGTACGGGCAGAACCGGTTGCGGAACGCGGTGCGCAGCTGTGCGGAGCGCGAGCCGCGCCAGTGGCCGGTCCGGAAGATGTCGATCAGCTCGTCCTCGGTGCGGGCGATCGCGCCCGGCGGGAAGTCCCGGATGTCGAAGTAGGTGCCGCGGGCCGCTTCGTACGCCTCCCAGTCGTCGATGTGCAGGACGATCGGCCGGTCCAGGTTGGCGTAGTCGAACATCAGGGACGAGTAGTCGGTGATCAGGGCGTCCGAGGCCAGGCAGAGTGACTCGATCGAGTGATGTTCGCTCACATCGACGATTCGTGCGGAACTGTGGGAACTTGGGCGGTGCAGCGGGCCGTTGGCGAAGTAGTGGGCACGGGCCAGGATCACGTGCCGGGGCCCGAGGGACCGGGCGATGCGTTCGAGGTCGAGCGTCAGGCGCTGGGTCCGCCGGTAGTCGCGGTGCGTCGGAGCGTAGAGGACGGCGGTGAAGCCTTCGGGGATGTTCAGTGACTCGCGGATACGGGCGACGTCGTCGGCCGTGGCGTTCTGGAAGACGTCGTTGCGCGGATATCCGTGTTCGAGGGTGGTGTAGGCGGAGGGGTAGGCCCTTCCCCAGACGAGGGAGGAGTGGCGGTTGGAGGAGAGCAGGTAGTCCCACTTGTCGGTGTTCGCGAGCAGCTGCTCGAAGTCCATGGCCGCGGCGGGGCGGTCCTGGAGGTCGAGGCCCATCGACTTCAGCGGAGTGCCGTGCTGGGTCTGGAGGAGGACCTGGCCGGGGCGCTTGGCCAGCCGTTGGTCGAAGTTGACGTTGTTCACCAGGTACTTGGCGCGGGCCAGGGCGCTCCAGTACGTGGCCGAGCCGGGGCGCAGCCGACGGGTGCCGGTGGGGACCGTGTGGGCGTGTGCGGGGCCGGTGATCCACGCCGTGCGGACGTGCGGGGCGAGTTCGCGGACCTTCGCCTCGATCGCGGCGGGGTTGCAGGAGTAGCCACGGTTCCAGTACGCGGCGAACACGGCCTGGTCCTCGCGGACGGGCAGCCGCAGTTGGACGCGGTAGTGCAGCTGCATGGCGGCCGACCGTACGGCGCGCAGGAGGGCGCGGGTGCGGGAGGTGACGGTGCGGCGGACGGCCTGGGCGAGGGCGAGCGCCCGGTACGTACGGTGGCTGCCCAGCCGGACCAGCGCCTGCCGCAGCCGGGTGCGGGGCGAGGGCGCGGCGATCCTCGGGGCGGCGGGGGCGCCGGAGCTGCGGAAGGCGGGGCCGGGGGCGCCGACACCGGTTCCGGGGCCCGTGCTGGTGACCAGGCGCAGGGTCGCGGCGTCACCGGCTGCGGTGCCGGGAGCGGTGCGCGGGGACGTGCGCCGGGAGCGGGCCGGGGCCGCCGCGGTGTCGGTGTCCGTGGTGCTCCTGAGGTCTGCCGCAGGTGCCGTACGTGCCGTACTCGTGGTGGGTGACGCCCCCGTGTCACCGGTCGGGGCGAGGCGGCGGGACGCTGAGGCCGCGGCGCGGCGGGCGGTGGCGGTCAGGGTCGCGGCGCGGCGGGCGGCAGGGCCGCGCTTCACCCGGCCGGGGGCCTGCTCCGGCCGGGTGTCGGAGCCGGAGTCCGGGGAAGAGCCGGAGGCCGTGGGCGAGTTCGGACCCGTGCCCGGCTTCGTGCCCGTGCCGCTGGCCGCGCCCGGACTCGCGCCCGCGTCGACGCCAGCCTTTGCGGCCGTGCCCGGCTTCGCTGTCGGTGCCTTGCCGGTACCTGATCCCTTGGTCCGGGTCGGTCCCGTGCCCGGGGCCGCTTCGGGAGAGGAGGGCCCATCGGGCGGGTGCACCGCCGCCTCGGCGCGGGCCGGTTCCGCGTGGGCCGGTTCCGTATGGGCGGTCGATGGGCGGGCGGTCTCCGGGTGGCGGGCCTGCGGAAGTTCGACATCCGGGGTGAAGGAGCTCGTGGCCGTGCGGCGGGCGGCGGCGCTGCGGGAGGCGATGCCCCGGGGGCGGGCGGGGAAGCGGGAAGCCGTCTCCGTGGTGCGGTACCGGCGGCAGTGGGCGCGGGCGCGGCGGAAGAACTCGGCGCGGCTGCCCCTCGGGAGGCGGCCGGGACGGGTGAAGACCGTACCGAAGTGGTCGATCATGCGGCGGTAGATGACCGGCCGCCAACCCGCCAGCTCCGGGCGGGAGTCGAGGAAGGCGAAGACCCGGTCGTACTGGTCGAACAGGTCGAAGTGCCGGAGCGAGGTGGTGGAGAGGATGTTGCCCTGGCGGCGCTGCCGGTAGTGGACGCACACCTCGTCGAGGGTGGAGACGGAGGACGCCGCCAGCAGGACGGGGTACGTCCAGGGGGTGTCCTCGTAGTAGCCGGACGGGAAGGTGAAGTCCTCGCGTTCGACGAAGTCGCGGCGGTACGCCTTGTTCCAGGCGACCATCAGGACCCGGAGCAGCCCCGGGCGGTCGGCGAGCGGGAAGGAGGCTGGGCCCTCCTCGTGCAACTCGGCGCTGAACTGGTTGCGTTCAACCTCGCCCGTCCAGAACGTACGGGCGTAGTCAAAGACCAGGACGTCCGGTGAGTCCGCCTCCTTGAGACGGTCGGAGATCGACTGGAGGGCGCCGGGGGTCAGGGTGTCGTCGCTGTCCAGGAAGAGGAGGTAGTCGCCTCTGGCTCGTTCCATGCCCTGGTTGCGGGCGTTGCCGAGGCCGCCGTTCTCCGCCAGGTGCAGGGGGCGTACGCGCGGGTCACGGGCGGCGTACTCGTCGATGAGGTCGCCGCACGCGTCCGGCGAGCAGTCGTCCACCGCGATGAGTTCGAAGTCGTCGAAGGACTGGGTCAGCACCGAGTCAAGGCACTCCTCCAGGTATTCCTGGACCTGGTAAGCGGGCACGATCACGCTGAACCGGGGCACGGCACATCCATGGGGTCGACACGGGCAGGGCGGGCCGCGCCCCCGGCAAGGCGGGTGGGCCGTATGCCCGGCAACGGCCCCCGGCCGGGCCCGGTTACGCCGGATGTGGCATACGGGCGAAGTTCGGCAAGGGCCAGGACACGAAAGGGTGGTTCGGCCGGAAGCGGCCGAACCACCCTGTAGTGGTGTCCAGTTGGGACGGAAGGGGGACGGGCCGCTACTTCACCGCGCCCGCCATCACGCCCGACACGAACTGCTTCTGGAACGCGAAGAAGACGATCAGCGGGATCACCATCGAGACGAACGCGCCCGGCGCGAGGACGTCGATGTTGTTGCCGAACTGGCGGACCTGCTGCTGGAGCGCCACCGTGATCGGCGGGTTGGTGGCATCCGCGAAGATCAGCGCGATCAGCATGTCGTTCCACACCCACAGGAACTGGAAGATGCCCAACGAGGCGATGGCCGGGCCGCCCAGCGGCATGACCACCCGCGTGAACAGCCGGATCTCGCCCGCCCCGTCGAGCCGTGCCGCCTCCAGGAGTTCGCGCGGGATCTCCGCGAAGAAGTTCCGCAGCAGGAAGATCGCGAAGGGGAGCCCGAAGGCGACGTGGAAGAGGACCACGCCGAACGTCGTCTCGAAGATGCCGACCACGCCGAACAGCTTCGCCACCGGTACGAGCGCCACCTGCACCGGCACCACCAGCAGCCCCACGACCAGCAGGAACCACCAGTCGCGGCCGGGGAAGTCCAGCCACGCGAAGGCGTATCCGGCGAGCGCGCCGATCACTACGACCAGCACCGTCGCCGGGACGGTGATCAGGGCCGTGCTCAACAGGGAGTCGAGGACGGTGTCGTTCTGGAGGATCGCCGAGTAGTTCTCGAAGGTCAGCTCGGCGGGCTTGGTGAAGACCTGCCACCAGCCGGTCGCCGCGATGTCGGCGGAGTCACGCAGCGACGAGATCAGCAGCCCGATCGTCGGCATCAGCCAGAACAGCCCGACGACGATCAGGAAGACCCGCATCACCCCGCCGCCCGCCACGGCCGCGATCCGGCCGGGCAGGGACCGCTTCGCCTTGACGATGTCCGTGTTGACCGTCATCGGTCCCGCTCCTTCCGCATGCGGCGGATATTGAAGAGCATCACCGGAATCACCAGCAACAGCAGGAACACCGCGATGGCGCTGCCGATGCCCAGGTCGGCATCAGTACCGAAGGACGACTGGTACAGCTGGAGGGCCAGGACGTTGGCGTCGTCGAGCGAGTTGCCCGGCGCGATGATGAACACCAGGTCGAAGATCTTCAGGACGTTGATCATCAGCGTGACCGTGACGACCGCGAGCACCGGCGCGAGCAGCGGCACCGTGATCCGGCGGAACACCTGCCACTCGTTCGCCCCGTCGACCCGTGCCGCTTCGAGGAGTTCGCGAGGCAGACCCGCCAGTCCTGCCGCGATCAGCACCATCGCGAATCCGGCCCACATCCACACGTACGAGCCGATGATGGCCGGAGTCACCACGTTCGGCCCGAGCCAGTCGACGCCGTTGTACTGCTCGCGGAAGTTGCTCGCGGGCAACCGGAGTTCGGCGCCCGCGGCGTTCGCGGAGAGCGAGAAGGAGCCGTCGGCCGCCGCCTGGGTGGACTCGACGACCGTGCCTTCCTTGACCGCCTCGATCTTCAGGCCCCGCAGGCCGGACTCCGAGCTGTCGATGACGTTCGGCTTGCCGCCGCCGCCCTTGGTGAAGTCCAGCCACGCCGTGCCGGTGACCCGGTCGGGCGAGGTCGCCGGGGCCTTCGCGGGCTGCACGTCCTTCGGCATCTGGGCGGGGGCGACACCGATCAGCGGCAGATTGACCTGCTGGCCGAGGCGTACCGGCTCCTTGGTGATGTACGCGCCGCCGCCCGCCGCCTTCAGCGGGTGCACCGGGAGCGGCCTGGCCTTGGGGTAGCTGGAGGACTCGGCGAACGTGTCGTGCACGCCCACCCACACCGCGTTCGCGACGCCTCGGTCCGGGTCCTGCTCGTACACCAGCCGGAAGATGATGCCCGAGGCCAGCATCGAGATCGCCATCGGCATGAAGACGATCAGCTTGAACGCCGTTCCCCAGCGCACCCGTTCGGTGAGCACCGCGAAGATCAGGCCCAGGGCGGTGGAGACCGTCGGGGCCACGACCACCCAGATCAGGTTGTTCTTGATCGCGGTGAGGATGGTGTTGTCGGTGAAGAGGCTGACGTAGTTGTCGAATCCCGCGAAGCCGGTGCCCGCCTTGTCGAAGAAGCTGCGGTAGACCGAGAATCCGATCGGGTAGACCACGAGCGCGCCCAGCAGGATCAGCGCGGGCAGCAGGAAGCCGACCGCGATGAGTTTGCGTGTGCCTGTCACGCTCTTGTGCTTGCCGGGGGTGGCGGGGGGCGGCGTCACGCGCGCCGCGCCCCCCGCGGTCGGGGTGGTCACGGCGTCAGTTCTTGAACGCCGCGGCTGCTTCGGTCTCCAGCTTCTGCTGGGCACCCGCGATGTCCTTCGGGTTCCGTACGAAGTCCTGGAGGATCTTCCACTCGCCCTTGCCCGGCGTGCCGCCGAACGACTGCGGTGCCTGGTCCGACATGTCGAAGCGGAAGTCGTCCCCCGCGCCGATCAGCGCCTTCGCGATGTCGCGCAGCGTGTCGTTGGGGTACGCCGACATGTCGACGGACTTGTTCGGCGAGATGAAGCCGCCCGCGCCCGCCGAGATCTTCGCGGCGTCCGTGGAGGCCAGGAAGGTCATCAGCGCCTTCGTGGCCTGGGAGTCCTTCAGCGCCACCGCGACGTCGCCGCCGGTCACCACCGGGGACTTGTCGCCGACCGCAGGGAAGGGGAACACCTTGGCGTCCGTGCCCAGTTTGGCCTTCGTCTGCCCGATGTTGACGGCCACGAAGTCGCCCTCGAAGACCATCGCGCCCTTGGCCTGCTCACCGCCGCTGAAGGTCTGCTCGACGGACTTCGGGAACGGCGTACCGACCGCGCCCTTCGACCCGCCGACCAGGTAGTTCTCCTTGCCGAACAGCTCGGCCATCGTGGTCAGCGCGGCCTTCACGGACGGGTCCGTCCACTTGATCTCGTGCTTGGCGAGCTGGTCGTACTTCTTCGGGCCCGCCTGCGAGAGGTAGATGTTCTCGAACCAGTCGGTGAGCGTCCAGCCGTCCGAACCGCCGACCGAGACCGGGGTGACGCCCGACTGCGAGATCGTTTCCGCGGTGGTCAGGAAGTCCTTCCAGGTCTTGGGCTCGCTCGCCCCCGCGTTCTCGAAGACCTTGGTGTTGTACCAGATCAGGGACTTGTTCGCGGACTTGTAGTACACCCCGTACTGGGTGCCGCCGACGGCCGCGATGTCCTTCCAGCCCTTGGAGTAGTTCTTGTCCAACTGGGCCTGGGTACCCGCGTCGAGGGGCTTGAGCCACTTGTTCGCGACGGCTTGCTTGAGCGCGCCCGGCTGCTGGAGCATCGCGACGTCCGGGGGAGTGCCGCCGGAGATCTTCGAGCCGATGTACGTGAGCATGGCGTCCTGCGTCGGCACGTAACTCACCGTCGCCCCGGTGCGCTTCTCGAACTCCTTGAGGACCTTTTTGAAGTTCTCGCCCTCGGCGCCCGTCCATACGGCGATGACCTGGAGCTTCTGACCGTCCAGGTTGGGGAGCTTCAGTGCGTCGGCGGGCGGCTGCGGGGCGCCCGAGGTGCCGCCCGGCTTCTCCGGGTCCTTCTTGCCGCCGCCGTCGCCGCAGCCGGTGAGGGCGAGCGCACTCGCCGCCGTCACGGCCATCAGAGCCTGCCGGGCCCGCCTGCCGTGCGGACCGCCGAAGGTTCCTCGCCCGAAGGCGCCTCGCTGTTTCCGCTGGTGAAGAGTTGTGCGCATCACTGCCCCGTCTCTCCCGTGCACGTACCGACCGGCCGACCGCCGCTCTTTACTGACCTGTGAACTTCTTTCCCGTGCGGTCAGTCCTACGCCCGGCGGTGATGGCCCGCAATAGTGCCTTCGGTGTCAACTCGGCTTTCGTTGTGGCCTCGTGACGTGCCATCACCCTGCGGTGGCAGGTGTACGGAGGAGGGGTGGCAGAGGTACGGGCAGGGGCCGGGCGCGTCCCCGGTGTCGGCCCGGAGCGCCCGGCTGCGCGCTCAGCGTGCGCTCATCGGGCCTCCTGCGGGGCGGCCAGCGGCGGCAGCGACTCCGCGTTGACCGTCCGTGCCGCCCGCTCCAGGGCACTGGCCAGCAGCGCGAGGTCGGTCGGCCCGTTGCCCAGCTCGCGGACCGGCCGACGGGTCGGCGGATCGCCCATCCGGTCCCACTCCAGCGGGACCACGGTCGGCCGCTGTGTCGCCGTGCGCGGGATGCGGCCCGTGACCCGGCCGCCCTGGAGCGGCGTCACCGAACCGTCCGGGTGCAGCAGCCTGCCCCGCCCCGGCGCGGGCTCCTCGGGCGCGGGGGCCGAGGGCGGCGGGTCCAGGACCACCCGCAACAGCCTTTCCCCGCGTGCCAGTTCGGTGTCGGCCGTGCGGTCCGGGCGGGCCGAGGCGGCCACCAGGTGCACCCCGAGCCGGGCGCCGTGCCGGGCGACCGCCTCTAGGGCCCGTACGACGGAACCCGCCGAAGGCCGTCCCGTACTGCCCAGCGCGGGAGCGACCAGTGCGTCGAAGTCGTCGACCAGCACCACCAGTCGGGGCAGCGCGGACGGGCCGCCACCGGCCTGCGCCTGACGCTCCCGTTCGCGCTCCCGTACGGAGGCGGGGCGAAGCCGCAGCGTCCCGGTGCTCGGTGCTTCTATGTCGCCCGCGCCCTGGGAACCCCCGGTCCCGCCCGTGCGCGCCTCGCCGCGCTGTGCGCCGATGGAGGCGTACGGAGCGGATGCCTCCGGCCCCTGTGCGGCGGGGGCGGAGCCCTGGCCCGGCGCGTACCCCTGTGCCTGTGCCTGTGCCAGTGCCTGTGCCTGCGTACGTGCCGCAGGAACGGACGGTGTGCCCGAAGCCGCGGAAGCCGCCGAAGCTGCCGAAGCCGCCGAGCCCGCCGTCCGCGGAGCCCGCCCCGCGTGCCAGTCCGCGAAGTCCAGGCCGCCCAGCAGCTCGTCGCGCCGCTTCAGCTCCGCGCCCAGCGCCTGCGCGAACTCGCGCATCCGCACCGGGTCGGAGGCCACCAGGTGCGTCGACACGTGCGGCAGTTCGGTGCAGGCGCGCAGTCCTTCGCCGCGCTCGCCGCCCGCCCCGTCGACCAGGATCAGCCCCAGCCGGTCCGGCCTCGCGGCTGCGGCGAGGGAAGCCGCCGCCGACCGCAGCAGTTCCGTACGACCGCTGCCCGCGGGGCCCTCGACCAGCAGGTGCGGGCCGTCCAGCGCCAGGTCCGCGCAGACCGGGCCGCGCGGACCCGCGCCCAGCACCGCCCACGCCCGGGTCGCCCCCGGCACCTGCTCGTCGTCGGCCGCGGCCGCCCAACGCGCCATCAGGGAAGCGGGAGTCGCTCGGGCCAGACCCAGCTCGTCGAGCAGCCGGGACACCGGGGGCAGCGTCGCCGCCGACAGCCGCCCCGCGCCCCGGCCCTGACCGGGCGTGCCGGAGGGACCGAGGTCGGCGGCGTCCGTGCGCAGCGGGGCCATCGCCCGCGCGAAGCGCTCCGCCCACGCCGCCGAGACCGCGTCCACCGAACCCAGCGTGCCGTGCCCGGCGCTCTGCCCGCCCGCCGTGCGCAGTACCCGTACCGCCGTGGCCACGTCCCCGCTCAGCAGCGCCACCGCTCCGCACTCGCGGAACGCGGGCGCACTCGCGCAGGCCGCGTCGTACGTCGCCTCGACCGGGGACAGCGGGGACGCGGCGGGCGTCTCGGCGAGGCACAGCAGGTGGATGCCGTGCGCCGCACCGTGCGCGGCGAGCCGCACCGCCGCCTCGCGCAGCCCGGCCGAACCGGGGTCGCCGTCCACGATCACCACGGTGCGCGGCGCGTCGGCCTCCAGCGGGCCTTCCTCCGTACGCCGTACCAGCTCGGCGACCCGGGCCGAAGCCTGGTCGCGGTCGTACGCCAGGAGCAGTCGGCAGTCCTGCCCGTGCGCCGGGCGCAGATGCGGCAGCCAGCCCAGCCAGCCCCACTCGCGGGCCCGCTCCTCGGCGGGCCGGGAGCGGTCCGCGCTGATCAGCACGATCTCCAGGTCGGTCGGGGAGTGCAGCGCGGCGAGCTGCGCCACCACGGAACGCGCCAGTCCGGCCAGCCGCGACCGGGGCCCCGCGAGCCCCAGCGAACCCGCCTCCCGCAGCCCCACCGTCACCGGCACAGCGGGCAGCAGGCCCGCGCCGTCGGGGGCGGTCCGGTCGGCGGTGCCCAGGCGCAGCACCAGCGACTCGGGGTGCGCGGGCCCGCGCTCCCACAGCCTGGGCCCCGGCTGGAGCGCGGTCAGCAGCAGCGCCGCGGCGTCGGGCCACGGGTCAGGGGCTGCGGAGTCCGCGACGGGGGCGGGCCGCGCGGAGGGAGCCGCATCGGACACCGGGGCCGAGGTCTCCCGGGCGGGCTGCTCGTCCGCGTAGTCGTGCGTCGGGTCGGTGCGGCCCCCGGCGAGGCGGCGTGCCCAACTCCCTATGCCGCCGCGTCTCCTGGGCTCCTCCTTGCGGGGCTCGGCGGCCCTGCCCGTGCGGGTGTCGTCCCGGCCCGTGCGCGGGTCGTCGCCGCTGTCGACGACCCGTCCGGCGCCGTGCGTACGGTCCGCCGTTCCGGCGAAGGGGCCCTGGCCCTGGTACGCCGGCGGGAAACGGCCGGCAGCCGACGGGGTACCGGGGGCCCCGGTCGCGGAGCCGAACGGCTCCGGGCTCCCGCCCTGTGCCGCGTGACCCTGTCCGTACCCGTCCGGTCGGACAGGGACGGGGCCTGCCTGGCCCTGTCCGTACGTGCCCTGCGCGGGCACCGTGCCGTGCTGTGCCCCCTGTACGGGGGGCTGCGCCGGGGGTCTGCCGCTCACCCTGTGGTGGGACGCGCCCCCTCCGTACCGCCCGGGGGCGGGGGCGGGAGCCTCGGCCGTACCTGGGCCCGCCGCCGACGGCGTGCGCGGCACCCGCAAGTGGCCCTCGCCGTCCGGGGCGGTGGGCAGTGCGCTCCCGTGCGCACCCGCCGGGGCCAGCCGCAGGGCGGACTCGCCGACCCGCAGCAGTGCCCCCGGTGCCAGGCGCACCTCCCGCCGTCCGACCTCGCGGCCGTCCAGCGTCGTGCCGTTCGTCGAGCCGAGGTCGGCGACGGTGACCCGGCCGTCGTCGGCGAGCGTCACCGTGCAGTGCAGCCGGGACACGTCGGGGTCGTCCAGCGGCACCTCGGCGTCGGCCGAGCGGCCGATCCGGATCTGGCCGCCGTGCAGGAGGTGCACGCCGCCCGCGTCGGGGCCCGCCACCACCTGGAGCTGAGCGAGGTCGGACAGTTCGGGGGCGTCCTCCTCGGCCGGGGCCTGGAGCGACAGCACCGCTCCGTCCACCAGCGGCGGTTCGCCCAGTGCGCAGCGCTGTGCGTCCAGGCGCTCGCGCCCGGCGTACACCACCACCGCGCCTGTCGTCTCCGGACCGCCGGGACCCTGCACTGCGGCCGCGAGCCCGGAGGCCACCGCGGCGAGCGCCGTCCCGGCGGGTGCGGTGACGAGCACGTCGCAGACCGCCGGGGCGGCGGCCGCCGCGACCGGTGCTCCCGGCGCGGGCGCGCCCTGCGTGGCGGCTCGGCTCTGGCCGCTGCGCGGCGCGAGGACGGTCAGCCGGATCTGCATCGCGTCAGCGGTCCCTTCTGCGCGCGGCGCGGGCGGCAGGGGCCGGGGAGGAGCTGCTCACTGCGCCGCCCCCGCGAGGTCCCCCCACCCGGCGCGGACGCGTCGTCCGGTACAGGTCGGCACCCACCGTGGGGTGTTGAGGGCTTCGTGCGCCCTCGCGTACCCCATAGGTCTGTGCTGATGGCATCCTCGCACCTGCCACTGACAACCTGCCCGCCGCCCGCCCCCAAGTGATCTTGAATGGTCGGCTGTGGGCGCAAAAGCACCTGTATGAGGCACGCTCGGACAGTGCGCGGGGCGGAGCACCGCCCTCGCCGGGGCGGTCCGCCGAACGGCAGTGGCACACCCCGCACGGACGTGCGGCAACCATCCACCCCGCATGTGCGTCTTTCCCTGGAACACGTGTGCGGTACGTGTGTACGGCCGCGCGCGAAAGGCCGCACGGAAGATCACGCGAAAGGCCGTGCGAAACGTCGTGCGGAAGGCCGTGCGAAAGGTCTCGTCGCCTCGACCGGAGAGGCACGACGCACGTTCGGCCTGTGCCCCGTTCGGCGGCACTACAGTTGGGCAACCGGAAAAGCGGAAGCCCGGCCGACCGGAAGTCCGGCGGTCCGGGACACACACCACGATCAGGGTCAGTCACCGACCAGCAGGGAGTGCATGACGTGCGGCCGGTAGGCAGTAAGTACCTGCTTGAGCAGCCGCTCGGGCGCGGCGCCACGGGCACCGTCTGGCGCGCCCGCCAGCGGGAGACCGCGGGCGCCGAGGCGGCCGTCGCGGGCCAGCCGGGCGAGACCGTCGCGATCAAGGTCCTCAAGGAGGAGCTCGCGAACGACGCGGACGTGGTGATGCGCTTCCTGCGCGAACGCTCCGTACTCCTGCGGCTCACGCACCCCAACATCGTGCGCACCCGCGACCTGGTCGTCGAGGGCGACCTCCTCGCCCTGGTCATGGACCTGATCGACGGCCCCGACCTGCACCGCTACCTCCGCGACAACGGCCCCCTCACGCCGGTGGCCGCGTCCCTGCTCACCGCGCAGATCGCCGACGCGCTGGCGGCCAGCCACGCCGACGGCGTCGTGCACCGCGACCTCAAGCCCGCGAACGTCCTGGTCGACGAGCGCGACGGCGCGATGCACCCGATGCTCACCGACTTCGGCATCGCCCGCCTCGCGGACTCCCCGGGCCTCACCCGCACCCACGAGTTCGTCGGCACGCCCGCGTACGTCGCGCCGGAGTCCGCCGAGGGCCGCCCGCAGACCTCCGCCGTCGACATCTACGGCGCGGGCATCCTGCTGTACGAACTGGTCACCGGCAGGCCCCCGTTCGCGGGCGGCACCGCCCTGGAGGTGCTGCACCGCCACCTCAGCGAGGAGCCGCGCCGCCCCACCACCGTCCCCGAGCCCCTGTGGACGGTCATAGAGCGCTGCCTGCGCAAGGACCCCGACCAGCGCCCCAGCGCCGAGAACCTGGCCCGCGCCCTGCGCACCGTCGCCCCGGGCATCGGCGTGCACGCCACGTCCGCGCAGGTCGAGGCGGCCATGGGCGTCGGCGCGCTGCTCGCCCCCGACCCGGCTCCGGCGCCCGTCCCCGACACCGGGGCTTCCGGCGACGCCGACCCGACGCAGGTGCTGCCGAGCAACGCGGGATCGTACGACCCCAACGGCGCGACCAGCGTCCTGCCCTCGACCGGCGCCCACGGCCAGGTCGGCGGCCCGCGCGGCGCGGCCGACCCGACGGCGGTCATGCCGCCCGTGCCACCGCGTCCGGCCGGTGCCCCCGCCGGTGCGGGCCCCGAGGAACCGCACCCCTGGCAGAACCAGCTCCGCGCCGCCCGCGACCGCAACGAGCAGACGCAGATGCAGTACCTGGACCCGAGCCAGGACCCCCTGCGCCGCCGCCCGCAGCGCCAGCAGGGACAACAGCGCCAGCAGGGGCAGCAGGCCCAGGGACAGTACGGACAGCAGGGTCAGGGCCAGGGGCAGTACGGACAGCAGCAGGGCCAGTACCAGCAGCCCCAGCAGCAGCGCCCGCCCCAGCGGCAGCAGCAGCGCCCCCAGCCCCAGCAGAATTACGCCCCCCAGCACCACCAGCCCCAGGCGCCGCCCCCGCAGCAGCGGTACGCACCCCAGCCGCAGCAGCCGCAGCAGCCCCAGCAGCCCCAGGCACCCGCCCCGCGCGAGCCCCGCCCACCGAGGGAGCCGCGCCGGCGCACCGCCAACCCGATGCGCATCCCGGGCCTCGGCTGCCTCAAGGGCTGCCTGTTCACGATCGTCCTGCTGTTCGTCGCGGCCTGGCTGATCTGGGAGCTGACCCCGCTCCAGGAGTGGATCGGCACCACGAAGGGCTTCTTCGCGCAGATCGGCGACGTGTGGGACAGCATCGTGAAGTTCTTCGACGACATCGGCGGCTCCACGCCGTAGCCCCCTGCCACCAGGAGTGGTCAGGGTGGAGACATGTCGACTTCCGGGAGTGGATTTCGCCCCCGGAAGTACGGAATGACGGCGTGCAGGGGCCATCCTGTGCACTCAACGCCTCGTCGGCGGCGTACTTTGAGGGCCGACGCCAGCCGCTGAGGGAGCAGTCTTGGCACGGAAAATCGGCAGCCGGTACACCGCCCACCAGATCCTCGGGCGCGGCAGCGCGGGCACGGTGTGGCTCGGCGAGGGACCCGAAGGGCCCGTCGCCATCAAGATGCTGCGCGAGGACCTCGCCTCCGACCAGGAACTGGTCGGGCGCTTCGTCCAGGAGCGCACGGCCCTGCTCAAACTGGACCACCCGAACGTCGTCGCCGTCCGCGACCTGGTCGTCGACGGCAACGACCTCGCGCTGGTCATGGATCTCGTACGGGGCACCGACCTGCGCACCCGGCTCGACCGCGAGCGCAGGCTCGCCCCCGAGGCGGCCGTCGCCATCGCCATCGACATCGCCGACGGTCTCGCCGCGGCCCACGCCGCCCAGATCGTGCACCGCGACGTCAAGCCGGAGAACGTACTCCTGGACATGCAGGGCCCGCTGGGCCCCGGCGGCGCGCATCCCGCGCTCCTCACGGACTTCGGCGTCGCCAAGCTCATCGACACCCCGCGCCGCACCAAGGTCACGAAGATCATCGGGACGCCGGACTACCTCGCTCCGGAGATCGTGGAGGGGCTGCCGCCGCGCGCCGCCGTCGACATCTACGCACTGGCGACCGTGCTGTACGAGCTGCTCGCGGGCTTCACTCCCTTCGGCGGCGGCCACCCGGGCGCGGTGCTGCGGCGGCACGTCACAGAGACGGTGGTTCCGCTTCCGGGCATCCCGGAGGAGCTGTGGCAGCTGATAGTGCAGTGCCTCGCGAAGGCCCCGGCCTCCCGGCTGCGCGCGTCCGAGCTGGCGGCGGGCCTGCGCGAGCAGCTCCCCTCGCTGGTGGGGATGGGACCGCTGGACGTGGACGAGCCGGAGGCGGAGCCGACCGGGGTCTCTTCGGAGGCCGACACCGTCGCGTACGGGGCCGAGGGCGCGCGGGAGGCCGAGCCGCAGCCGCGCAAGGGCGCGGTGCCGCTGGTGTCCGGGGGCTCCCTGGACTCGAACCGGGACACGCACACCTCCATGCGCGTGCCCGCGCCGGACGAGCTGGCCGGGGGCCCGCTCGGGACGGCCCGGGTACCGCGCGCCTCGGGTGACCGCCGTCCCGGCTCCGCCCGGCACCGGTCGGAGGTCCGTCGGCGCAGGCTCATCATGACGACGGCGGGGGTGGCGTTGCTGGCGGCGGTCGGCGTGGGCGGCTGGCTCGCGGCCTCCTCCTCCGAGGACGACCCCGCCCCGCCCCCCGGCCACTCGTCCCCGGCCCAGCCCTGACCCTCCCCGGAAGGCCCCGCCCCCGGGCCCCGGAGAGGGGCCCGAGAGGGACCCGGGGCACCCCCGATCCCGCACCGGTTACGCTGGTGCACGTGGCAGTCGTCGATGTATCCGAAGAGCTGAAGTCCCTCTCCTCGACCATGGGGTCGATCGAGGCCGTCCTGGACCTCGAAAAGATGAGGGCCGACATCGCCGTGCTCGAAGAGCAGGCCGCGGCGCCGTCCCTGTGGGACGACCCCGATGCCGCCCAGAAGATCACCAGCAAGCTCTCGCACCTCCAGGCCGAGCTCCGCAAGACCGAGGCCCTGCGCGGCCGGATCGACGACGTCGCGGTCATGTTCGAGCTGGCCGCCGACGAGGACGACGCGGACGCCCTCGCCGAGGCCGAGAGCGAGCTCGTCTCCGTACGCAAGGCGCTGGACGAGATGGAGGTCCGCACGCTCCTCTCCGGCGAGTACGACGAGCGCGAGGCCCTCGTCAACATCCGTGCCGAGGCGGGAGGCGTCGACGCCTCCGACTTCGCCGAGCGCCTCCAGCGCATGTACCTGCGCTGGGCCGAGCGGCACAACTACTCCACCGAGGTCTACGAGACCTCGTTCGCGGAGGAGGCGGGCATCAAGTCCACCACCTTCGTCGTGAAGGCCCCGTACGCGTACGGCACGCTCTCCGTCGAGCAGGGCACGCACCGCCTGGTCCGCATCTCGCCGTTCGACAACCAGGGGCGTCGCCAGACCTCCTTCGCCGGTGTCGAGGTCCTCCCGGTCGTCGAGAAGACCGACCACATCGAGATCGACGAGACCGAGCTGCGCGTGGACGTCTACCGCGCGTCGGGCCCCGGCGGCCAGGGCGTCAACACCACCGACTCGGCGGTGCGCCTCACCCACATCCCGACCGGCATCGTCGTCTCCTGCCAGAACGAGCGCTCCCAGATCCAGAACAAGGCGAGCGCCATGAACGTCCTCCAGGCGAAGCTCCTGGAGCGCCGCCGCCAGGAGGAGCAGGCCGTCATGGACGCCCTCAAGGGCGACGGCGGCAACTCCTGGGGCAACCAGATGCGTTCGTACGTCCTGCACCCGTACCAGATGGTCAAGGACCTCCGTACGGAGTTCGAGGTCGGCAACCCGCAGTCCGTCCTCGACGGCGAGATCGACGGCTTCCTGGAGGCCGGAATCCGCTGGCGCAAGCAGCAGGAGAAGTAAGCAGCAGTACGAGAACGGAGGCGCCGGGACCCCGAGGGGTTCCGGCGCCTCCGCGTTCCCCGGGGCCGGGCCGTGTATGTCACAGCCCTGTGTGCATCGGCCGGGCAAGTGTTCGTAAATCCGGCATCCCGCCCGGAACGTTCTTGACGCCCTTCTCGGGGCTGGGGGAGTGTGGCGGGCAGCATGCGTATGTCTGGGGCGGGTGTGAACGGGGGCGAGCGGGCGGCCTCTTGAGAGGCGGTCCCGTGAACTGACATCCCCGCCAAGGCCGTTGCCCCTGCATAGCTGCTCCACCGACTCGATTGCGAAGAGCTCGCCAGCTACTGGGGGTAGCAACCAGATGACCAACAAGATGCGTGTCCGCGTGGCGCGGATCGCCGCCAGCGCGGTGGTCGCCGCCGGAGCGTCGCTGACCGTCGCGGGCGTCGCGCAGGCCGCCGGTACCGGTGACGGTGCCAAGGGCGGCGTGGGCGTCCAGCTCGACGCCGGTGCCGTCAAGGTCGACGCCGGCATCGACGCGGCCGACCCGGGTGACCCGGGCAAGGACGACCCGAAGGACCCGGGCAAGGACCCGGCTGACCCCGCGGACCCGGCCGACCCGGCTGACCCTGCGGACCCGGCTGATCCCGCGGACCCCGCCGACCCCGCCGACCCCGCGGACCCGTTGGACCCGAAGCCGCCGACGGACCCGAAGCCGCCCACGGACCCCAAGCCGCCCACGGACCCGACGGATCCCAAGCCGCCGACCGACCCGAAGCCGCCGACGGACCCGACGGATCCCAAGCCGCCGACCGACCCGAAGCCGCCGACGGACCCGACGGATCCCAAGCCGCCCACGGACCCGAAGCCGCCGACCGACCCGACGGACCCCAAGCCGCCGACGGACCCGACGGACCCCAAGCCGCCGACGGACCCGACCAAGCCGCCCACGACGCCTCCGACCACCCCCGGTCAGACCGGCGGCACGGGCACCGGCACCGGCACGGGCACCGGTGACAACACCGACGTCGACTCCGTCGCCAACCGCCCGGTCGAGCAGGCCAAGCCGAAGGACGAGCTGGCCGCGACCGGTGCCGGTGACACCACGCTCCTCATGGTCGGCGCCGCGACGATGATCGCCGGTGGCGTCGCCTTCCGCTTCCTGCCCCGCCTGGGCGGAAGTGGCGGCAACGCGGCCTGATCCTCCGCAGCCGTACGCCGTAGAGCAGGCCGTACGCCGTAGAGCAGGCCGTGCGGCGTAGAGCACGCCGTACGCCGTAGAGCACGCGAGAGGGCCCGGGGCGCATCAGCGCCCCGGGCCCCTCCTCGTACGTACGAACCCTTACGCGGCCTGGTGGGCCAGCAGTGCCATCGCCGCCACCAGTACCACCAGCAACGCCACCAGCGTCGCCGGATTCAGCTGGCTGAACGGGCCCTCGCCCTGTTCCAGGCGCTGCCTGCTCGCCCGGCAGGTCGGGCAGCGGCCCTCGGCCACCGGTCCCGCGCAGTTCGCGCACACCAAGCGGTCATAGGTCATGCGCTGTCCTCCTCCGGTCACCGGCCGCACACTCCGCACATCCTGGACGCACACTGACGGATACTTCGCGTTCTCTCCCCATAACGCCCGGGGAAACGCATCCGTTCCCCTCCACTGTGCCAGCAGGTCGACCGACGTGCGCGGCCCGGGGCCAAAGGGCCGCCCGGCAGGCGCTCGGCAGCCACTCGGCAGGCGCCCGGCAAAACGGAGCAAAACGCTCATCGCGGGGAAGCAGCCTGCAAGCCCGGGGCCGGGTCGCGTATGGTCACGCACACCTACTACCGGCGACCGTGGTGCACCTGTGATCCGATTCGACAACGTGTCCAAGTCCTACCCGAAGCAGAACCGGCCCGCCCTGCGGGACGTCTCCCTGGAGGTCGAGAAGGGCGAGTTCGTCTTCCTGGTCGGTTCCTCCGGCTCCGGAAAGTCCACTTTCCTGCGGCTGCTGCTGCGCGAGGAGCGCGCTAGCCAGGGGCAGGTGCACGTGCTGGGCAAGGACCTCGCGCGCCTGTCCAACTGGAAGGTCCCCCAGATGCGGCGCCAGCTCGGCACCGTCTTCCAGGACTTCCGCCTCCTCCCCAACAAGACGGTGGCCGAGAACGTCGCCTTCGCGCAGGAGGTCATCGGCAAGCCGAAGGGCGAGATCCGCAAGGCCGTCCCCCAGGTGCTCGACCTGGTCGGCCTCGGCGGCAAGGAGGACCGGATGCCCGGCGAGCTCTCCGGTGGTGAGCAGCAGCGCGTGGCCATCGCGCGGGCCTTCGTCAACCGCCCCATGCTGCTGATCGCGGACGAGCCGACCGGCAACCTCGACCCGCAGACCTCCGTCGGCATCATGAAGCTGCTGGACCGCATCAACCGCACCGGCACCACTGTGGTGATGGCGACCCACGACCAGCAGATCGTCGACCAGATGCGCAAGCGCGTCATCGAACTTGAGAAGGGCCGTCTCGTACGCGACCAGTCTCGCGGCGTCTACGGCTACCAGCACTGAAAGGACGCCGATGCGCGCCCAGTTCGTCCTGTCGGAGATCGGTGTCGGTCTTCGAAGGAACCTCACGATGACCTTTGCCGTCATCGTCTCCGTGGCTCTCTCCCTCGCTCTCTTCGGCGGCGCGCTCCTGATGCGCGACCAGGTCAGCGAGATGAAGAGCTTCTGGTACGACAAGGTCAACATCTCGATCTACTTCTGCAACAAGAACGACGCGGAGACCGGCGTACCGCAGTGCGCCAAGGGCGAGGTCACCAAGGACCAGAAGGCCCAGATCGAGCGGGATCTCAAGGGGATGGACGTCGTCGAAAGCGTCTTCCACGAAGACGCGGACGAGGCGTTCAACCACTACAAGGAGCAGTTCGGCGACACCCCGATGGCGAACGTCATCACGCCGGACCAGATGCAGGAGTCCTTCCGCGTCAAGCTCAAGGACCCGCAGAAGTACAAGGTGGTGGCCACCGCCTTCCAGGGCAGGCCGGGCGTGCAGTCCGTCGAGGACCAGAGATCCATCCTCGACCAGCTCTTCGAGCTGATGAACGGCATGAACGTCGCCGCGCTCTTCCTGATGGGCCTGATGCTCGTCATCGCACTGATGCTGATCGTGAACACCGTGCGCGTCTCCGCGTTCAGCAGACGGCGGGAGACGGGCATCATGCGGCTCGTCGGCGCGTCGAGCTTCTACATCCAGGCGCCGTTCATCATGGAGGCCGCGGTCGCCGGGCTCATCGGCGGTGCGCTCGCCTGCGTGCTGCTGGTCCTCGGCCGGTACTTCCTGATCGACCACGGTCTGGCGCTCGCCGACAAGATGGAACTGGTGCAGTTCATCGGCTGGGACGCGGTCCTCACCAAGCTCCCGCTGGTGCTCGCGATCAGTCTGCTGATGCCCGCGCTCGCCGCCTTCTTCGCGCTCCGCAAGTACTTGAAGGTGTGAGCCCTGCCGTGAAGGTGTAGCCCCGCACCTCCGCAAACACTCCGCGAACCACGTGCCCCGTACGGCAACAAGCCGTACGGGGCGCGGTGTTTGTCCTAGACTCGTCGCCATGCCAGGCCCGGAATTCGGTATCCGGCCCCGCGGCCTGTGCCGCGGGGCGGCCCTGACCTTGGTCTTCGCGGGGGCTCTGGCCACCGTCTCGACGACCGGTCCCTGGGCGTACGACGAGGAGCCGCAGCCCTTTTCGGCGGTACGGTCCGCCGCCGCCGGGGCGGCCAGGGGCGAAGCCGCCAGAGCGTCCACGGACGCGGTGGCCAGGGCGGCGGCCGAGGCCGTCGCCGACGGCAAGTCCGGCAAGGAGGCCGCCCAGGAGGCGGTCAGCCGCAGTGGCGACCGGTGGGGCGCGGTCTACGACCCGGCCGAGTACAAGGAGTTCGAGCAGTCCCTGGACGGTGAGTACACCGGTGTCGGCCTGGTCGCCAAGCGGCGTGCCGACGGCCGCGTCCAGGTCGAGCGGGTGCGCCCCGGCGGCCCCGCCGCGAAGGCGGGCGTCCGGCGCGGCGACGCACTGCGCGGCATCGACGGCCGCGACGTGGACCGCCGCCCGGTCACCGAGGTCGTCTCGCTGCTGCGCGGCGACGGCTCGGGCGCCGAGGCGGGCACTCCCGTACGGATCAAACTCCAGCGCGGCAAGAAGGTCTGGACGCAGGAAGTCCGCCGGGCCACCCTGCCCACGGACGCCGTCACCGTGGAGCGGCTCGCGGGCGGGGCGGTGCTGATCAAGGTGGCCTCCTTCACCAGGGGTTCGGGGGAGCGGGTACGGGACGCGGTGCGCGCCCTCCCCGCGGGCAAGGGCGTCCTGCTCGACCTGCGCGGCAACGCGGGCGGGCTGATCGGCGAGGCCGTCACCGCCGCCTCCGCCTTCCTCGACGGCGGGCTCGTGGCGACGTACGACGACCGGGGCAGACAGCGGGCGCTGCACGCCGAGCGCGGCGCCGACATGCTGAGACCGTTGGTCGCGCTCGTCGACGGCGGCACGATGAGCGCCGCCGAACTGGTGACGGGCGCGCTCCAGGACCGGGGCCGGGCGCTGACCGTCGGCTCGCGCACCTTCGGCAAGGGGTCGGTGCAGAAACCGAGCCGCCTCGCGGACGGTTCGGTCGCCGAACTGACGGTCGGCCACTACCGCACCCCCGCCGGGCACCATCTGGACGGCCGGGGCCTCACGCCCGACCTCGTGGCGACCGAGCGGGCCCGGGAGCGGGCCGAGACAGTATTGAGTGGCCTTCAGGGGGGCTCGTAGTGCGAAAATGACCGCACTATGGCTAAGGAAAAGGACCCCAAGCGCAAGATCGTCGCGCAGAACAAGAAGGCCAGGCACGACTACACCGTCCTGGACACCTACGAGTGCGGGCTCGTGCTCATGGGCACCGAGGTGAAGTCCCTGCGGCTCGGCAGGGCGTCGCTGGTGGACGGCTTCGTGCAGATCGACGGCGGCGAGGCATGGCTGCACAACATCCACGTACCGCTGTACTCGCAGGGCACCTGGACCAACCACGCCGCGCGGCGCAAGCGGAAGCTGCTCATGCACCGGGCGGAGATCGACAAGCTGGAGTCGAAGTCCAACGAGTCGGGGCACACGATCGTCCCGCTCGCCCTGTACTTCAAGGACGGCCGGGTCAAGTGCGAGATCGCGCTCGCCAAGGGAAAGAAGGAGTACGACAAGCGTCAGACGCTCCGCGAGAAGCAGGACACGCGGGAGACGAACCGCGCCATCGCGGCGGTGAAGCGCAAGGAGCGCGGCCAGCTCTAGGCTTCCGGGCCGAGCCCGCGGGGCCTGCGGGCTTTATTGGCTGGCATCGGCGGACGGTGGTCACGTACGATGGATGCATCGCACCCCACATGGTGATGGGTCAGGCGATGGGGAAGGTGGCTCAGGCCGCCCGCCCCGCTTTTCAGCTGTATCTAATTCAACAGCGAGTCAACATGGGGATGATCGGTTTCGACAGCGGATGTCGAAGCAGGGGAAGCGTGTCGAGGAAGCGGCAATGATCTCGTTAACCATATGTCGCAACCAATAATCGCCAACACCAAGCGCGATTCCTTCGCCCTCGCTGCCTAAGTAGCGACTTGCGAAGTGTCAGCCCGGGGGTGATCCCGACCCGGATCCTGGCATCATCAAGGGATCTAAACTCACCGTCCCGGTCACGGGGACGGTGAGGAAATCAAACAGTGACTGAGCCCGTCGGAGACTTGTCTGCGTGATCTCCGGGGCCGAGAAAATCGCAGCAGACTGCACACGGAGAAGCCCTGATTCTGCACCGTTGGACGCGGGTTCGATTCCCGCCATCTCCACAGTTCCCATGTGAGACGAAGGCCCGGATGCTTGACGCAGCCGGGCCTTCGTCGTGTCCGGGGCAGGTCACAGGGCCCGGGTGCCTCCGCTGTCGTATGCGTCACGTGATGTCTTATCTGCCCTAGAGATAGGGGGTAAATGGCGCAAATTGGACACGGAACGATCCATTCCGGCTCCGGATATGTCATTGATGTGTGACAAGAGCGCACTCAAGAGAAGCTCTGTCACCCGCGTGCGCTACATTCATCGTCCGGGTGCAGTGTGATAGGGACGCTTGGACGGGTGGGGGCCCGGGCCAATGCCGGATCCAGCTGGTCGCGCGCGCCCACCGATGAATCAGTCAGTGGGGGATGTGCGAAGAGCTGTGAAGAACACGCCTGAGGGTGCCCAGACCGGGCAGACCCGCCAAATACGCCAGATACGCGAAGCCGACGACCGGACCATGCAGCTCGACAGCGTCGGGTCGCAGTTCGGGAAGCGCCGGCAGCCGGAAGCCCCGATACTTCCCGAGCTGTCCACGGAGAGCGCCGACGGACCGGTGTTCGTCGACGAGAGCGGCCGTCGCGGAAAGAAGTTCCGCAGAGCCGGTTGGGTGCTCGGCGCGATATGCGCCTGCTACGCGGCGATGCTCATCATCTCCCTCATCGGCGGCAACTCCCTCGCACCCAGCCTGCTGATCCCGGGTGCCTCCTCGGAACAGGCGCCCGACAAGGTCAAGTCCGAGCCCGACCCCACTCCTTCCGTGCCGAAGGCGGACGACGTTCCGCCGGTCACCGGTGGCAACGTGCCCGTGGGCGGTCAGCGGACCCCCGGCACCACCACCGGCAAGGTCCCCGCGGGCGGCACCAAGAAGGACGACGCCAAGGACCCGAAGACGCCGGACAAGCCGGTCCCGGACAAGCAGAAGCCGGACAAGACGGCGGCCGGTCAGGGCGACGGCGGCACCCCGGGCGGTACGCCGGGCGGCACTCCCGGCGGTGACTCCGGTACGACTCCCGGTGGTACGCCGGGTGGAACCCCTGGCGGTGACTCCGGCACGACCCCCGGCGGAACTCCCGGCGGCACCCCCGGCGGTGACTCCGGTACGACCCCCGGTGGTACGCCGGGCGGAACCCCTGGCGGTGACTCCGGTACGACCCCCGGCGGCACTCCCGGCGGCACCCCCGGTGGTGACTCCGGCACCACGGACCCCATTCCTGACCCGGTCAATCCGGCGAAGTAGAAGGCACGGCACGTAGATGTCCAACCCTCGCAGGCGTTCCTCTCAGGGCGCCCGCCGCTCCGCCGCGCGTTCGCGCACGCGCAACCGGCGACGCTGGTTCCCCATGCGTTACCTGTTGCCGTCGCTGGTCCTCGTCGCCCTGATGGCGATGCTGATGCTGCGTGGCTACGTCCACAACGAGATCGACTCCGACCAGACCGGCGCGCGTCCGCCCGTCGACCAGGGCACGGTGCCGGCGGCCGTCCGCGAGGGCGGTCCGGTCATCGACACCCGGGACCCGAAGAAGCCCGAGGCGCGGCACGTCAAGGACAAGCACGTCGTCATCACCTTCGACGACGGTCCGGACCCGAAGTGGACGCCGAAGGTCCTGGACAAGCTGAAGGAGTACGGCGCCCACGGCGTCTTCTTCGTCGTCGGCTCCAACGCCACCCGCTACCCGGACCTCGTCAAGCGCATCGTGGACGAGGGGCACGAACTGGGTCTACACACCTGGAACCACCCCGACCTCTCGTACAAGACGCGCGACGGCATCGACTCGCAGTTCTCGCGCAACCAGCTCGCGCTGGCGGGCGCGGCCGGAGTGCACACCTCGCTGTTCCGGCCGCCGTACTCCTCGTTCGCGTACGCCTTCGACGACGCCAGCTGGCCGGTCGCCCAGTACGTCGGCGAGCTCGGCTACCTCACCGTCGTCAACGACACCGACTCCGAGGACTGGAAGCGCCCCGGCGTCAAGGAGATCATCAAGCGCGCCACGCCCAAGACCACCAAGGGCACCGTCGTGCTGATGCACGACTCCGGCGGTGACCGCACGCAGACCGTCGCGGCGCTGGACCAGTTCCTGCCGGACATGCAGAAGCGCGGCTTCAAGTTCACCAACCTCACCGAGGCGCTCGGCGCTCCCTCGGCGCACTCGCCGGTGACGGGTGCGGAGCTGTGGAAGTCGAAGGCGTTCCTGGCCGCGATCACCGTCTCCGACGGCATCACCGACGTCCTGACCTACGGTCTGGCGATCGTCGGCTCGCTGGTCATCGCGCGCTTCGGCCTGATGCTGATCCTGTCCTTCGTGCACGCCCGCAAGGTCCGCAAACGAGGGTTCCGCTGGGGTCCCGAGATCACCAGACCGGTCACCGTGCTGGTCCCCGCGTACAACGAACGCGAGTGCATCGCCAACACCGTCCGCTCCCTGATGTCCAGCGACCATCCGATCGAGGTCATCGTCATCGACGACGGCTCGACGGACGGCACCGCCGACATCGTCGAGCAGATGCGCATCCCCAACGTCCGGGTGGTCCGCCAGCAGAACGCGGGCAAGCCCGCCGCGCTCAACAACGGCATCCGGCACGCCCGTTACGACATCATCGTGATGATGGACGGCGACACGGTCTTCGAGCCGTCCACCGTCCGCGAGCTGGTCCAGCCGTTCGGCGACCCGCGCGTCGGCGCGGTCGCGGGCAATGCGAAGGTCGGCAACCGTGACTCGCTCATCGGCGCCTGGCAGCACATCGAGTACGTGATGGGCTTCAACCTGGACCGCCGTCTGTACGACATGCTCGGCATCATGCCGACCATCCCGGGCGCGATCGGCGCGTTCCGCGCGGACGCCCTGCACCGGGTCGGCGGCATGAGCGAGGACACCCTCGCCGAGGACACCGACATCACGATGGCGTTCCACCGCGACGGCTGGAAGGTCGTGTACGCGGAGGACGCGCGCGCCTGGACCGAGGCGCCGGAGTCCGTGCAGCAGCTGTGGTCGCAGCGCTACCGCTGGTCGTACGGCACCATGCAGGCGATCTGGAAGCACCGCCGCGCGTTCATAGAGAAGGGTCCCTCGGGCCGCTTCGGACGCATCGGCCTGCCGATCGTCTCGCTCTTCATGATCGTCTTCCCGCTGCTCGCCCCGCTGATCGACATCTTCCTGATCTACGGCCTCGTCTTCGGCCCGACGGGCAAGACCGTCATCGCGTGGTTCGGCGTGCTGATGCTCCAGGTGGTCTGCGCCGCCTACGCGTTCCGGCTGGACAAGGAGAAGATGACGCACCTGCTGTCCTTCCCGCTCCAGCAGATCCTGTACCGCCAGATCATGTACGTCGTGCTGCTCCAGTCCTGGATCACCGCCCTCACGGGTGGCCGTCTGCGCTGGCAGAAGCTGCGCCGGACCGGTGTGGTCGAAGCGCCGGGGGCCCTGCCGGGCCAGCGGCGCGAAGAGGAGAGGTGGCCGGTCGGATGAGCCACGGACATCCGGGTTCGGACGGCAGCCACTACCCCGATGACCCCGGGGCCCAGGGTTACGGCCCCGGGTACGACGCGGACGGCTTCCCGCTCCCGCAGGGCGGGGGCCGTCCCGCCCCCGCCGCGCCCCAGCAGGGTGGCGGCGGCTGGCCGACGGTGCGCAACAACCCCGGTCCCGCGCTGCCTTCTTCCTCGTACGGACAGGGGCAGCAGGGCGGCTTCCCGCAGGCGTACCCGCAGACGGGGGGCTACCAGCAGCAGCCCCAGCAGCCTTCGCCCCAGCAGGGCGGCTGGCCGCAGCAGACCAACAACCGGCGCCCTCAGCAGGGCGGTTACGGCCAGCAGGCGGGCACCGGTTACGCGGGCACCGGTTACGCGGAGCCCGGCTACGGGGACGCCACGACGGCGTTCCCGCCGACCGGCGGCGGCTACGGCGGGCCCGGCGGCTCCGGTGGCCTCGGCGGTCCTGGCGGTCCCGGTGTTCCCGGTGGGCAGCAGGAGGAGACTCCGGCGTTCGCCAGGAGCGCGGTCGGCGCGCCGACCCGGCAGCAGCCGGCGTGGGGCCGCGACGAGGACGCCGCGAACGGCGATCCGTACGGACCGGGTACCTCCGCGTGGCCGGAGACGGCCGGCGCGGACGGGCTGGGCCTGAAGGACGCCCCGGACTCACCGGACGGCCCTTCGGAGACCCCCTCGTCGGAGGAGGCCCCGGAACCGGCACCCAAGAAGTCCGGCCGTGACCGCTACCTCGACCTGCTGCGCTCCATCGCGCTGGTCCGCGTCGTGCTCTTCCACGTCTACGGACAGGCGTGGATGACGATCATCTTCCCGTCCATGGGCGTGATGTTCGCGCTGGCCGGTTCGCTGATGGCGCGCTCGCTCAGCGCCAGGTCCGCGGGCCAGGTCATCAAGAGCCGAATACGGCGACTGATGGTGCCGGTGTGGGTGTTCTCGATCGTCACCCTCGCGCTGATCTTCAACGGCGGGTGGAAGCCCACCGCGGGCGAGGACGGCGAGTCCGTCATCTGGTGGTGGGTCAGGCTCGCCTGGTGGTTCGTGCCGGTGGGCGCGGCCTCGGGCCCCGACGAGGTCGGCTCGGTCGGCGGTCTGCTGGACGTCAGCTGGGCGGCGCAGACCTCGGGTCCGCTCTGGTACATCCGGGCGTACCTGTGGTTCGTCATGCTGTCGCCCCTGATGCTCAAGCTGTTCCGCAAGATGCCGTGGCCGACGCTGCTGGCGCCGCTGGCGCTGTCGGTGGCGCTCGGTCTGAAGCCGGGGCTGATCCCCGGCGAGACCGGCAACGCGATCCAGGACTTCTCGACGTTCGCATCCTGCTGGATGCTCGGCTTCGCGCACAACGAAGGCACGCTGAAGAAGCTCAAGGCGTACATGATCCCGTCGTTCTCGGCGGTGCTGATGGGGCTCGGGCTGTGGTGGGCGGGTACGCACATCGGCGAGGCCGGGTGGAACTTCGACGAGATACCCACGGCGAACGCCCTGTGGTCGCTCGGCTTCTGTGCGGTGCTGCTGCACTACTCGCCGTCGTGGGAGGTGCTGCCGGACAAGCTGAAGGGGTTCGACACCCCGATCACGCTGGCGAACAACCGGGCCGTGACGATCTATCTCTGGCACGAGATGGCGATCATGCTGACGCTTCCGGTCATCGACAAGTTCTGGGAGCTCGGGAGCGTTCCGGTGCTGGGCGAGTTGGTCAACGCGAACCTCGGCAAGCTGTACCAGGTGCTGATGTTCATCCTGGCGTGGCCGTTGATCGCGGCGGCGATCGCCACGTTCGGCTGGGCGGAGGACGTGGCGGCGAAGCGGAAGCCGAGACTCTGGCCCAACGGGGCGAAGAAGAAGGCCCGGTCGGGCTGAGGGGTCCGTCCCTTGCGCCTTGCGCCCGCTCGCTCCCTTTGTGGGGGCGGGCGGGCGTTCTGCGTTCGAGGTGCGGGTGCGGGTGCGGGTGCGGGTGCGTCGTGGCTGGTCGCGCCCGCGCGGCGGAGCCGCACATCGACACAGCCCCGCGCCCCTCATGCCCCCTCGGGGCGCCGGGGCGGTACCGGGGGTTCCGGTGGGGGGCGGGGGCGGGCACTCTGGAGGGCACGCGGCACACCACCGGCGACCCCGGAGGGCATCGGCATGGGCGTGAGGGACACCACCGCCACGGGTACGGCTGCGCACTGCCCGGTGTGGTGGTTCGACTCCGGGCGGGTCTGCCTGGATCTGCTCGCCACACACGTCCGGGGCGCGGAACTGCTGCGCGGGCCGGGCGAGTTGGAGTCGTGGCTGCGAGGTGCCGGACTGGTCCCCGCAGGGACGCGGCTCGACGGGGTGACCGGGGAGTGGGTGGAGGGGTTCCGCGAACTCCGGCGGCTGCTCGTCGAGTTGGTGGAGGGCGGATGCCCCGACGGAGACCTCGATACGGTCAACTCCCTTGCCTCCGCGGCCCCTCCGGCCCCCCGCGCCATCCGCGCCCCCGACGGCACCCTCGCCTACGCCCTCGCCGCCGAGCCCCGCTGCGAGCAGCTCCTCGCGGTGGTCGCCCGGGACGCCGTGGCCCTGCTCACCGATCCCGCCGCCCGGTCCTGCCTGCGCCGCTGCGAGGGCGACAACTGTGCCCGCCTGTACCTGGACACCTCCCGGGGCCGTCGCCGCCGCTGGTGCTCCAGCGAGGTGTGCGGCAACCGGGAGCGCGTCGCCCGCCACCGCCGCCGGGCGGCGGTCACCGCCGCCGCTCGGGCGTGAGGGGGCGGGCGGGACCCCGTACGGGCGTGAGGGGGCGGGCGGCACCCCGTACGGGAAAGATCTTGCGCCCCCGTTGAGTCGGGTGCACCCGCCCGCCCGTATGGACTCTCGAAGAAGTTCCGACGGGGCTCGACCGGGAGGTTCAGGTGCGCGAGGATGCGGCCGTGGCCGATGAACGTCCGCAGCGTCGGGCACGGCATGTTCGAAGCCTCGGGCGAGGCGGCGACAACTCACCTTCTCCGGAAGAGGAGTTGATGCGCTCCCTCTACCGCGAACACGCCGGTCCGCTGCTCGCCTTCGTCCTGCGGCTCGTCGCGGGGGACCGTCAGCGCGCCGAGGACGTCGTGCAGGAGACGCTCATCCGTGCCTGGAAGAACGCCGGTTCGCTCAACCGGGCGACCGGCTCCGTCCGCCCCTGGCTGGTGACGGTCGCCCGTCGCATCGTCATCGACAACCACCGCAGTCGGCAGGCCCGGCCGCAGGAGGTCGATCCGTCGCCGCTGGAGGTCATGCCCGCGGAGGACGAGATCGACAAGGCGCTGTGGTTGATGACGCTCAGCGATGCACTCGACGATCTGACGCCCGCCCACCGGGAGGCGCTCGTCGAGACCTACTTCAAGGGACGTACGGTCGGTGAGGCGGCCGAAGTCCTCGGGGTGCCCAGCGGGACCGTGCGCTCCCGCGTCTTCTACGCGCTCCGCTCCATGAAGCTGGCTCTTGAGGAACGAGGTGTGACGGCATGAGTGCACAGGACAGCGAGTCGGTCCACGACGCCGTCGCCGCCTACTCCCTCGGCATTCTGGACGAGTCGGAGGCGACCGCCTTCGAGGCCCACCTGGCCGGCTGTGACTACTGCGCCGCCCAGCTCGACGACTTCGCGGGACTGGCGCCGATGCTCGCCGCCCTCGCCGAACCTCCGGGCCCGCCAAGGGAGTTGACGCCGCCGAGCACCACCCTCCTGACGAACCTCGTCGACGAGGTGGCCGTACGGCGGGAGCAGCAGGCCCGCCGCAGGAGGCGCGGGCTGTATCTGGTGGCCGCCGCTGCCGCCGTCGTGATCGGCGGGTCGGGAGCCGTGGTCGTCGCGGCGGCGAACAACGACTCCGCACCGCCCGCGGCCCTCCCCGACCCCCACCCCACCAGCCCCGCCGAGGACGCCTTCTTCCACCACATGGAGAAGAAGACGCAGGCCACCGACCCGACCACCAAGGTGACGGCCGTCGTCGGCACCGAGAAGAAGGGCTGGGGCACCCACACCGTCCTGGAGCTCAAGAACGTCAAGGGTCCGCTGAAGTGCAGCCTGATCGCCGTGTCGAAGGACGGCGAGGAGGAGGTCGTCAGCAGCTGGTCCGTCCCGAAGTGGGGATACGGCATCCCCGACAGCCCGCACAAGGCCGCCAAGAACCCCCTCTACGTCCACGGCGGAGCGGCCATGGACGTGAACGACATCGACCACTTCGAGGTCCGTACTTTCGACGGCACAGCTCTGGTCAAAGTCGACGCCTGACATAACGGCCCCCTTCGCGTACGGTTGACGGCTGCCCAGTGCACGTCAGAAGGGGGCCTCGGTGGCCGCGCAGGATGCCGCTGTCGATTCGGTCCGCGACCGTGAAATCGGCGTGGAACAGGATCATCTGGATCAGGTGTACCGCCGTCTTGAGGAGAAGATCCACGAGGCAGAGTTCCTGATGAACGACGCCGCTCAGCGGGGTCAGGTCGGCACGCCCGGCGCGCTCGCCGAGCGCGACGCGCAGGTCTTCCGGGCGGGGGTGCACCTCAACCGCCTCAACAACGAGTTCGAGGACTTCCTCTTCGGCCGGATCGACCTGCTGTACGGCAAGGACGGCAAGAAGGGCCCGGACGGCGCTTTCACGTCCGTCGAGCCCGCCGACGACGCCGTACGGGACGATCTCACCGCCGAGATCGGTGAGACGCTCCACATCGGCCGCATCGGAGTCCTGGACTCCGACTACGCGCCGCTGGTGATCGACTGGCGCGCGCCCGCCGCCGCGCCGTTCTACCGCTCCACGCCCAAGGATCCCGGCCGGGTCGTGCGCCGCCGGGTCATCCGTTCCAAGGGCCGCCGCGTCCTCGGTGTCGAGGACGACCTGATGCGGCCCGAGCTGACCGCCTTCCTCGGCGGCGAGAAGCTCGCCGTGATCGGCGACGGTGCGCTGATGGCCGCCCTCGGGCAGGCCCGCAGCCACACCATGCGGGACATCGTCTCCTCCATCCAGGCCGAGCAGGACCTCGTCATCCGGGCCCCCGCCGCCTCCGTCACGGAGGTCGCGGGCGGGCCCGGCACGGGCAAGACCGCCGTCGCCCTGCACCGCGCCGCCTACCTCCTCTACCAGGACCGCAGACGCTATGCGGGCGGCATCCTGATCGTCTCGCCGACCCCGCTGCTCGTCTCGTACACGGAGGGCGTCCTGCCCTCCCTCGGCGAGGAGGGCCAGGTGGCGATCCGTGCGCTGGGCTCGCTCGTCGACGGGGCCGAGGCGACCACGTACGACGAACCGAACATCGCCCGCATCAAGGGCTCGTCGCGCATGCTCAAGGTGCTCCGCAAGGCGGCCAGGGGGGCGCTGGAGTCGCCGTCGGCGGCCGCTCCGCCGGAGGAGGACGCCCAGGGGCAGCTGTCCTTCGGGGACTTCGACGAGGAGCCCGCCGCGAGTCCGTCCGTACGGACCGACCTCCTGCGCGTCGTCGCCTTCGGTACGCGCCTGGAGCTGGAGGCGGGCGACCTCCAGCGGATCCGCAACACCGTCCTGTCCGGCACCGCCCCGGTCAACCTGCTGCGCCCGCGCGCCCGCAAGCTCCTCCTGGACGCCCTGTGGGCCAAGTCCAACGGCCGGGCCCGCTACACCGACCCGGAGCTGGCCGCCGAGCTGCGCTCCTCCTTCGACGACGACGTGTCGTCCGAGGACTCCTTCCTGGCGTTCCTGAACGCCTGGTGGCCCGAGCTGACCCCGCGCGGGGTTCTCGCCGACATGGCCGACGAGAAGCGCCTGGGCCGCTGGGCCCGCCGCATCCTCAACCCGCGCGAGATCCGCCAGCTCGCCCGCTCCCTGAAGCGCGACGAGCTGTCCGTGCACGACGTCGCCCTCCTCGACGAGCTCCAGCTTCTCCTGGGCACGCCCGCGCGCCCCAGGAAGAAGCGCGAGTACGACCCCCTCGACGCGCTGACCGGCCTCGAAGAGCTGATGCCGCAGCGCGAGGAGACCCAGTGGGAGCGCGCCGAGCGCCTGGCCGCCGAGCGCACCGAGTACGCGCACGTCATCGTCGACGAGGCGCAGGACCTGACCCCCATGCAGTGGCGGATGGTCGGCCGCCGGGGCCGCACCGCGACCTGGACGATCGTCGGCGACGCCGCCCAGTCCTCCTGGACGGACCCGCAGGAGGCCGCGGAGGCCCGCGACGAGGCACTGGGCTCGCGCCCGCGCCGGAAGTTCGAGCTGACGGTCAACTACCGCAACCCGGCCGAGATCGCGGAGCTGGCGGCCAAGGTCCTGGCGTTGGCCGCCCCGGACATGAAGTCCCCGCGCGCGGTCCGCTCGACCGGTGTCGTGCCTCGCTTCGTCGCCGTACGGGAAGACCTGGAGACGTCCGTACGGGACGAGGCGCGCCGCCTCCTGGAGCAGGTGGACGGCACCGTCGGCGTGGTCGTCGCGATGAACCGGCGTGCCCAGGCGCGGCGGTGGCTCGCGGACCTCGGGGAGCGGGTCGTGGCGCTCGGCAGTCTGGAGGCCAAGGGGCTGGAGTACGACGCGACGGTCGTGGTCTCCCCTGCGGAGATCGCCGAGGAGTCCCCGGCCGGGCTGCGAGTGCTGTACGTGGCGCTGACGCGGGCGACGCAGCAGCTCACGGTGGTGTCGGGGAAGCGGGACGCCCCTGGCGCGGACGGGGTTCCGGCGCTGCTGCGGGACTGAATTCGAGTCAACTGGCCACACGGGAATGACTTCCGTGGAGGGTTTGTTAGTCTCGAATGTGACACCGGCTCGATCCAAGCCCCCGGGCCCAACCTTAGTCGCTTCGAGCGACCACTTGCCGCGAGGCGAGCATGGCGGGCCGGTGTCGCTTGACTGTTGAGGAAGAGGTCCGGAGCGCTCTTGTGAGCGCTCCGGACCTCTTTTTTTGGGGGTTCCGCCAGACCCCAGGTTCTCGTATGGTGGAAAACTGTTTCCGAAAACGAAGCACCCATTACCTGCTACCCGCCGGTAGGTGCGACGATCGGACTGCGCTGTCCGGTTTCGGACCGGAGCGGCGTAGCAATGAAGCTAGGGAAAGCAGAGGAAGTCGGCCATGGCAACGGCGCCCAGCGTCTCGTACTCGATGACGGTCCGACTGGAGGTCCCCGCGAGCGGGACCTCGGTCAGCCAGCTCACCTCGGCCGTCGAAGCCTCCGGCGGCTCCGTGACCGGCCTCGACGTCACCGCGTCCGGTCACGAGAAGCTGCGGATCGACGTCACGATCGCCGCCACCTCGACCGCGCACGCCGACGAGATCGTCGAGAAGCTGCGCGGCGTCGAAGGGGTCGTGCTCGGGAAGGTCTCCGACCGTACGTTCCTGATGCACCTCGGCGGCAAGATCGAGATGGCGTCCAAGCACCCCATCCGCAACCGTGACGACCTCTCGATGATCTACACGCCGGGCGTCGCCCGCGTCTGCATGGCCATCGCCGAGAACCCCGAGGACGCACGCCGCCTCACCATCAAGCGCAACACCGTCGCCGTCGTCACCGACGGCTCCGCGGTGCTGGGCCTCGGCAACATCGGCCCGATGGCCGCCATGCCGGTCATGGAGGGCAAGGCGGCGCTCTTCAAGCGCTTCGCCGACATCGACGCCTGGCCGATCTGCCTGGACACCCAGGACACCGACGAGATCGTCTCCATCGTCAAGGCGATCGCCCCCGGCTTCGCGGGCATCAACCTGGAGGACATCTCCGCGCCGCGCTGCTTCGAGATCGAGGCCCGGCTGCGCGAGGCCCTGGACATTCCGGTCTTCCACGACGACCAGCACGGCACCGCGATTGTGGTCCTCGCCTCACTGACGAACGCGCTGCGTGTCGTCGGCAAGTCGATCGGTGACGTCCGCGTCGTCATGTCGGGCGCCGGAGCCGCCGGTACGGCCATCCTCAAGCTCCTCATCGCGGCGGGCGTCAAGCACGCCGTCGTCGCCGACATCCACGGCGTGGTGCACGCGGGCCGCGAGGACCTGGTCTCCGCCGACCCCGAATCGCCGCTGCGCTGGATCGCCGACAACACCAACCCCGAAGGGGTGACCGGCACCCTCAAGGAGGCCGTCGTCGGCGCCGACGTCTTCATCGGCGTCTCGGCCCCGAACGTCCTGAACGGGGACGACGTGGCGGCCATGGCGGAGGGCTCCATCGTCTTCGCGCTGGCCAACCCCGACCCCGAGGTCGAGCCCGCAATCGCCCGTCAGACAGCGGCAGTTGTGGCCACCGGCCGCTCCGACTTCCCGAACCAGATCAACAACGTCCTGGTCTTCCCCGGCGTCTTCCGCGGCCTCCTGGACGCGCAGTCCAGGACCGTCAACACGGAGATGATGCTGGCCGCCGCGACCGCCCTCGCGAACGTCGTCTCCGAGGACGAGCTGAACCCGAACTACATCATTCCGTCCGTCTTCAACGACAAGGTCGCGGGCGCGGTGGCGGGTGCTGTGCGGACTGCTGCGAAGGCCGCCGGGGCGACTGTGACGGGTCCCACGTCCGCCTGACGCGCGGCGCGTCGCGGGTCGCAGCGTATCCGGGGCACATCTAGGGTGGCGGGCAATGAGCCTGCGGAACCCGGCCCCGGGGACCGCGGCCCGTAAGCAGTCCGCAACAGTGAAGTCGACGGAGCGTCACGACACGAGGCAGTGACGCTCTCCAGGTGACCTTCGGGTGACCCTGCCGGGTGCCGGATTGGCTTTCCCGCCGCTGGTGGGGGCAGGATGCGTAACCGGGCGCGAGGGTCTGAACACCAGACCCGGTCCGGGGACTGTCCTAGAGCCCTGGCAGCATCGGCTTCGCTGTGCCCCAACATGCGGCTCCGCCGCGTGGCACGCCTCACAGGCAAGAAGAACACGGGAGTAACAACATGAACCGCAGTGAGCTGGTGGCCGCCCTGGCCGACCGCGCCGAGGTGACCCGCAAGGACGCCGACGCCGTGCTGGCCGCGCTCGCCGAGACCGTCGGCGAGATCGTCGCCAAGGGCGACGAGAAGGTCACCATCCCCGGCTTCCTGACCTTCGAGCGCACCCACCGTGCCGCTCGTACCGCTCGTAACCCGCAGACCGGCGACCCGATCCAGATCCCGGCCGGTTACAGCGTGAAGGTCTCCGCGGGCTCCAAGCTCAAGGAAGCCGCCAAGGGCAAGTAGTACCGCCAGGGGCACGCACCACCGCCCCGGCACCATGGCTGAACCTTCAGGGGGCGGCCGTCCGGAATACGACGGACGGGCGCCCCCTGTGGTGTGTCCGGGGCTCCCTCCCGGGCTTGTGCGCGTCCGTGATCTTCCTACGCGTCCGCGATGCGTACGTCCTCCAGAGAGGCGTACAGGTACGTTCTGGGGCCCGGCCCGATGCCCGGCACCGACGGGACCGCCAGGAGCGCGCAGCCCGCAGCCAGGGCCGCCGCCGCGCCCGTCGGGGTGTCCTCCACCGCCAGGCAGTCCGCCGGGTCCGCGCCGAGCGCCCTCGCGGCCGCCAGGTACGGGTCCGGGTGCGGCTTCCCGCGCTCCGTCTCACCCTGCGTGACCGAGGCGGCGAACCGCTCGGCGCCGAGGCCCTTCAGCACCAGGTCCGCCACCTTGCGCTCGGACGCGGTGACCAGGGCCACCGGTACGCCCAGTTCCGCGGCCCGGTCCAGCAGGCGCAGCGCGCCCGGCTGGACGCTCACCCCGGCGGCCACCAGCTCCGTGAACTCACCGTCCAGTCGCTCCGCCGTGCCGGGGATGCCGTGCCGGCCGGCGAGGAGGGCCGCCGCCGTGTCGATGGCGGCCCCGGCGAAGGGGGCCAGCACCTCGGGAGCGGGCTCGACGCCGTGCTCCTCCAGCAGGGCGGCGACGACCTCCAGCCACGGGTGCTCGGTGTCGACGAGGGTGCCGTCCATGTCGCACAGGAGGGCGGCGGGGCGGGGGAGCGGGGGGTGCGCGGGCATGGGCGGCCTTTCCGGTGGCTGATCGGTGGTTGCTCGGGTGGCTGATCGGGTGGCTGATCGGATGGTTGCTCGGACGGTTGCCCGGGGTGCTGCGGTGCGCAGTGTGCCGGGGCCACGTGAACACTTGGTGGGTGTACGGGGCAAGGGGTCTGCCGGAGGAGGGTGCGGGTGGGGCGGGAGGGTGTGCCGGGGGCCCTGGGGCGGCCTGCGGGAGGGGCGGCGCGGGTTGGTGCCGTCCCGTGGGGCCGGGGGCGTTGACGGAGCCCCTGGGGCACTGGATCGTGGACCGGACCGGGCCCCGCGAGGGCCCGCTTCGCGAGGCCGGCCTGGGTGGACCGGCGCAGCGACGTGCTAGCGCCGGGGGGCGGCATGGGGGCAGCGGATCAGCCGAGGGACGCGGCGGCTTCGGGGGAGGACGGGCGGGACCCCCGGGTGCCGAGGGACGCGGTCGAGGACGCGAGGCCCCGGAAGGGCCGGGAGCAGCCGCCCGCGCAGCCGACGGTGGTGCAACCGGGGCCTGTGGGCGAGCCGGGACCTGTGGTGCGGCCGGGACCTGTGGTGCAGTCGGGGCCTGTGAGGGAGCAGGGTTCTTCCGGGGCGGGGATGCCGGGGCCTTCGGGGCCGTCCGGGGAGTCGGGCTCCTCCGGCTTCGGGCCGCCGCCTGCCGCGCCTCCCGGGTTCGGGCCGCCGCCGCCCCCGCCCCCGCCGCCACCGTCTTCGCCGTCCGGGACTCCGCCCCTGCCGGGCGGGTTCGGGACGCCGGGGGCTCCACCGCCCCCGCCGAGCAGGCCGCCGGACGTCGGGCCGCCGCCGGACGCGGGCCGGGCCTTCGGGGCGGGGCTGCTGAACCTGTCGGGGCTCGGGCTCGGTTACGTACTGCTGCGGCAGTGGCTGCTCGCCGGTGTCTGTGCGGCCGCCACGGTGGGGTTCGTGGTGTACGCGCTGCCCGCCGACGTGGACGGGGTGTCCGGGTGGGCCGTGCTCGGGTACCTCGCCCTGCTGGTGCTGGCGGCGCTGGACGGGGCGCGCAGGGGGCTCAGGGCGCGCGGGCCGCTTCCGGTGAGGCCGTACGTGGCCCTGGCGCTCGGCGTCGTACTGCTCGCCCTGCCCGTGTCAGGAACGGTGTTCTACCGGGGCGCGCAGGACGAGGCCGTGCAGGAGATGCTGCTGGCGCGGCTCGCCTCGGCGGACGCGCGGGTGGCGAAGGCGAAGGCGGTCAGCTTCGGGGCGGGGCAGCAGGATTACCGTGCGGCCCTCGCCGAGTACGCCCGGCTCGTCGAGGACCACCCGGACTCCAGGGCGGCGAAGGCGGTGCCCGACCGGCTGGACGCGTACTACGGGGCGGTCGGCGCACCGTACGGCCAGGGTGAGCACTGTGTGGCGCTCGAACCGCTGAAGTACCTGCGCACCGTGCCGGGGAAGATCGACGCGAAGGTGCTCGGGAAGCTGGCCGGATGGCCGGACGGGCGGCTCGCCACCTCCCTGTACGAGTGCGGGATGGGGGGCCTGGGGACCTCCACCGGGACCCAGCTGAACGAGCTCATGAAGACCTTCCCCGACTCCGCGCAGGCCGCGAAGGTGGAGGCGGGGGTACGGGCCAGGATCACGGACCGCAGGAAGGCGCTGGACGGCAGCGACCCCTGCCCGGTGACCGAGGAGCTCAAGCGGATCGGCGCGACCGCGACCGGGCTGCCCGGCAGCGCCTCGGGCGCGCTGCGCGGCGACGCCGACGGGGCGGTGGAGGCGGGCACCTGGTCGTGCGGCCTGGACCAGTACGGGGACAAGGACTTCGGCAAGGCGCGCGAGACGCTGACCGGTTTCGCCGACACGTACAAGAACAGCGGGAACGCCGGACGGGCCCGCACCATCGCCATCGCCGCCGAGGTCGCCATGGCGCGCCCGGCGGCCGGTGCGCGGCTGCCCGCGACGCAGGAGCCCGGCGGGGCCCGGATGCCGTACGTGATCAGCAACGACGCGCCGGGGCCCACGGTGATCCTCTACACCGGTCCGGTGACCGGGAGCTTCCGGATGCCGGGGTGCGGGGACTGCACGACGTACCGCAGCGAGTCCCTGGCCAAGAGCGACGCCTGCAAGGACGGCCGGAAGTCGTACCCCGAGCACCGGCTGTCGCTGCCCGCGGGGACGTACTACTTCGTGTCGAAGCCCGAGGGTGCCTCGGCGCAGGCCGGCCAGGGCTCGATCGAGGGCACGGTCAGGCCGGGGTACCGGTACACGCACTGCACGTACCGGGTGAACCGGTTCGGTCTCGACCTGCCGATTCCGCCGATCCCACCGGGGACGCGGACGGGGTACTGAGGCGAGGGGGCCTGAGACGGGGTTCTGGTACGCCTCGGGGGCGGCCGCCGTTTCGTACGGTGGCCGCCCCCGGGGGCGTACGGGACGGTCTGTCCAGACGAGCGCGCCGCCCGGCAGTCCGGCTCAGACGAGTGCGCCGCCCGGCAGTTCGACCTTCGCGCCGAGCTTTTCGAGCTTGTCCATGAAGTTCTCGTAGCCTCGGTTGATCAGGTCGATGCCGTGCACGCGGCTCGTGCCCTGGGCGGCGAGGGCCGCGATCAGGTACGAGAAGCCGCCGCGCAGGTCGGGGATGACCAGGTCCGCGCCCTGGAGCTTGGTCGGGCCCGAGACGACCGCCGAGTGCAGGAAGTTGCGCTGGCCGAAGCGGCAGTCGGAGCCGCCGAGGCACTCGCGGTAGAGCTGGATCTGCGCGCCCATCTGGTTGAGCGCGGAGGTGAAGCCGAGGCGGGACTCGTAGACCGTCTCGTGGACGATGGACAGGCCCGTGGCCTGGGTGAGGGCGACGACCAGGGGCTGCTGCCAGTCGGTCTGGAAGCCGGGGTGGACGTCCGTTTCGAGGGCGATGGACTTCAGGGCGCCGCCGGGGTGCCAGAAGCGGATGCCCTCGTCGTCGATCTCGAACGCGCCGCCGACCTTGCGGTAGGTGTTCAGGAAGGTCATCATCGAGCGCTGCTGGGCGCCGCGCACGTAGATGTTGCCCTCGGTGGCGAGCGCGGCCGAGGCCCAGGAAGCCGCTTCCAGGCGGTCCGGGAGCGCGCGGTGCGTGTAGCCGTCGAGCTTGTCGACGCCGGTGACGCGGATGGTGCGGTCGGTGTCCATCGAGATGATCGCGCCCATTTTCTGCAGGACGCAGATCAGGTCTTCGATCTCGGGTTCGACGGCCGCGTTCGAGAGCTCGGTGACGCCCTCGGCGAGGACGGCGGTGAGCAGGACCTGCTCGGTCGAGCCGACGGAGGGGTACGGGAGGCGGATCTTGCAGCCGCGCAGCCGCTGCGGGGCCTCCAGGTACTGGCCGTCCGCCCGCTTCTCGATGGTCGCGCCGAACTTGCGCAGCACCTCGAAGTGGAAGTCGATGGGCCGTCCGCCGATGTCGCAGCCGCCCAGACCCGGGATGAACGCGTGGCCCAGACGGTGCAGCAGCGGGCCGCAGAAGAGGATCGGGATGCGCGAGGAGCCCGCGTGCGCGTCGATGTCGGCGACGTTCGCGGACTCGACGTGCGAGGGGTCCAGGACGAGTTCGCCCGGCTCCTCGCCGGGGCGGACCGTCACGCCGTGGAGTTGGAGGAGCCCGCGTACGACGCGTACGTCGCGGATGTCGGGCACATTGCGCAGTCTGCTCGGGCCGCTGCCGAGGAGGGCCGCGACCATCGCCTTGGGGACGAGGTTCTTGGCGCCGCGGACGCGGATCTCGCCCTCCAGCGGGGTGCCGCCGTGGACAAGCAGTACATCGTCTGTGCCGGTCATGTATCTCGCGTTCCGGAATCGTCGGACAGGGGGCCAAGAGGAAAGGGTAATGGGCTGATGCCCTCGTTCAGCGTGTGCGAACGGGGTGGACGTACGTCATGAATTCGCCACAACACGCTCTGCTTTGTGGACATCAGCGGAGGGTTACGGTCCGGATGTGGTGGGCGGTGCGCGCTCCCGCTGCTGCCGTGCGCCCTGAGCTGCGGGCCTGTTCGGGCTGTCACGGGCTGTCCGCGGAGGGCGATTCTGCGGGATCATGTCGCCCATGACGGAGGTGTCCTCGCTCACAGGGCGGCTGCTGGTGGCGACCCCGGCACTCGCGGACCCGAACTTCGACCGTGCCGTGGTGCTGGTCATCGACCACGACGAGGCCGGGTCGCTCGGTGTCGTACTGAACCGGCCGACGGCGGTGGGGGTCGATCAGATCCTCGCGCCGTGGGCCGGGCTTGCGGGTGCGCCCGGGGTGGTCTTCCGGGGCGGCCCGGTCTCGCAGGACTCGGCGCTGGGGGTGGCGGTCGTGCCGGGGGCGGACCCGGTGGGGGAGCGGGTGGGGGTCGGCCCCATGGGGTGGCGCAGGGTGCACGGGGCGATCGGTCTGGTCGACCTGGACGCGCCGCCGGAGCTGCTGGCGGCGGCGCTGGGCTCGCTGCGGATCTTCGCGGGGTACGCGGGGTGGGGTCCCGGGCAGCTGGAGGACGAGCTGAACGAGGGGGCCTGGTACGTGGTCGAGTCGGAGCCCGGTGACGTGTCCTCGCCTCGGCCGGAGGGGCTGTGGCGGGAGGTGCTGAGGCGGCAGCGGAGCGGGCTGGCGATGATCGCGACGTATCCGGACGATCCTTCGCTGAACTGATCTCCCGGGCGGTGGCCGGGGCGGGGCCGTCGTGCGGGCTGAACCGGTCTCGTGGGCGGCGGCCGTCGTGCGGGCTGAAGTGATCTCGCCACCCTGGGTACCCTTGTGTGCCATGAGCACTCTTGAGCCCGAGCCCGAGCGCGGGGCAGGTACGGGGACACTGGTCGAGCCGGTTCCGCAGACGTCGCGCGGCGACGGGGACCACGAGCGTTTTGCGCACTACGTCCAGAAGGACAAGATCATGGCGAGCGCCCTGGAGGGCACTCCCGTCGTGGCGCTCTGCGGCAAGGTGTGGGTCCCGGGGCGCGACCCGAAGAAGTACCCGGTCTGCCCGATGTGCAAGGAGATCTTCGAATCCCTTGGCGACAAGGGTGGCAAGGGCGGTAAGGACGGCAAGGGCGACAAGAAGTAGTCCCCCTTCCTGAGCCTTCCTGAGTCTTCCTGAGTTCTGATCGTTGAGGGCAGCCCCCTCGCGGTGCGTTGACGCGTGCCGCGAGGGGGCTGTTTTGCGTCCTGGGGCGGTTCGGGAACGGTTCGGGGGTTGTCCACGCCCGGGGTGCCGCCTACTCTCCTGCCTGTTGTGTTGTGCAGTACGAAACGTGCGTTGCAGAGAATGCAACGACACTTACTCGACAGGGGTTTCCGTACATGAAGCGCATCGTCCGAACTTCCCTGCCCGCGGCGGCACTTGTCCTGACCGGTGTGCTGGCGGCGGGCGCCTGCGCCCCGCAGACCTCCGGCGGAGGCGGCGCCAAGAGCGACGAGAAGAGCGGCACGCTCCGGGTCTGGCTGTTCCAGGAAGTCGCCAACGACCCCAAGAAGAAGGTCGTCGACGCCGCCGTTGCCGCCTTCGAGAAGGCGCACTCCGGCGCGAAGGTCGAGGTGGAGTACATCCCCGTCGACACCCGCGCCCAGCGCATCAAGGCGGCCTTCAACGACCCGAAGAGCGCCCCCGACGTGATCGAGTACGGCAACACCGACACCGCCGGATACGTCCGCGACGGCGGACTCGCCGACGTGAGCGCCGAGTTCGGTGCGTGGAACGAGGCCAGGGACACCGACCCGACCGCCAGGCAGTCCGTCACCGTCGACGGCAAGGTCTACGGGGCGCCGCTCTTCGTCGGTGTGCGCGCGCTCTACTACCGTACGGACGTACTGAAGGAGGCCAAGGTCGAAGTGCCCACGACCCAGGCCGAGTTGATAGCCGCCGCGAAGGCGCTGCACAAGGCGAAGCCGGACATGTACGGGCTCGCGGTGGGCGGCGCGTACACCTACGGCGCGCTGCCCTTCGTGTGGGCGAACGGCGGCGAACTCGCCACCGGCAGCGGCTCCTCGTACAAGTCCGCCATCAACACCGAGGCGTCCCGCAAGGGCATCAGCGCGTACACCTCGCTCTTCGGCGACGACAACTGCCCCGCCGCCAAGTGCGCCAAGATGGGCGGCAACGACACCGTGACGGCCTTCGCCTCCGGCAAGGCGGCCATGGCGATCGGCGGCGACTTCAGCCACGCGGCCGTCGAGGCGGGCGCGGTGCAGGGCAAGTACGCGGTCGTGCCGCTGCCGGGCACCGAGAAGGGCTCCGTCGCACCGGCGTTCGCGGGCGGCAACAACATCGGCGTACTGAAGTCGACTTCGCGCCGGACCCTCGCCGTCGACCTGATGAAGTCGCTGACCTCGAAGAAGACGCAGGGCGAGCTGTTCGACGCGATGGGCTTCCTGCCGACCTTCAGCGATGTGCGGGCGGCGGCGGCGCAGCGGAAGCCCTATGTGGCGCCGTTCGTGAAGACGCTCGACGCGGGCACCAAGTTCGTTCCCGCGTCGCCCGGTTGGGGGCAGATCGACGCGTCGCTCGTCCTGCCGACGATGTTCCAGCAGATCGTCAGCGGCAAGAGCGACGTCGTGAAGGCGTCCGACGAGGCGGCGAAGAAGATGGACGAGGCGTTCGGAGCGGCCGCCAAGTGAGCTCCGCACCTGTGACCGCACCTCTCGTGGAGAAGGGCGGGTCCGCTCCGGCGGGACGCGGGGGAGGGACGCCGCGCGGTGCGTCGCGTCGTACCCCCTCGCCGCGCGGGCGTGCCGGGTGGACGCCGTGGCTCTACCTCGCCCCCGCCCTCGTCGTCCTCGCGGGGCTCCTGCTCTATCCGATCTATCAACTTGGCCTGATTTCGTTCCTCGAATACACCCAGGCCCAGGTCAGCGGAGGCGAACCCACCACTTTCCAGGGCCTCGGCAACTACGCGACGCTCTTCAGCGACGGGCAGTTCTGGCAGGTGCTGGGCGCGACGGTGGTCTTCGCCGCCGCCTGCGTCGTCACGACGCTGGCGGTCGGCTGCGCGCTGGCGGTCCTGCTGACGCGGGTGCGGGCGCTGCCCCGGCTCGCGCTGATGCTGGCGGCGCTCGGCGCGTGGGCGACACCGGCGATCACCGGGTCCACCGTCTGGGTGTTCCTCTTCGACCCGGACTACGGGCCGGTCAACCGGCTGTTCGGCCTCGGCGACTTCTCCTGGACGTACGGCCGCTACAGCGCCTTCGCGCTCGTACTCCTCGAAGTGGTCTGGTGTTCCTTCCCGTTCGTGATGGTCACCGTGTACGCGGGGATCCGGGCGATCCCGGGCGAGGTGCTGGAGGCGGCGGCGCTGGACGGGGCGTCGCAGTGGAAGATCTGGCGGTCCGTCATGGCGCCGATGCTGCGGCCGATCCTGGTGGTCGTGACGATCCAGTCGATCATCTGGGACTTCAAGGTCTTCACGCAGATCTACGTGATGACGGGCGGCGGCGGCATCGCGGGACAGAACCTCGTGCTGAACGTGTACGCCTACCAGAAGGCGTTCGCCTCCTCGCAGTACAGCCTCGGCTCGGCGATCGGGGTGGTGATGCTGCTGATCCTGCTGGCGGTGACGCTCGTGTACTTGCGGTTGATGAGGCGTCAGGGGGAAGAGCTGTGAGCGCGGTTGATGCGGTGGGGCGTCGTTTCCGGGTGCGGCGGCCGTGGCGGCTCGCGGCGGAGGCGTCGGCGCTGCTGATCGCCGTCGTGGTGGCGTTCCCGCTGTACTGGATGGTGCTGTCGGCCTTCAAGCCGGCGGGGGAGGTGCAGTCGACGGAGGCGAAGCCCTGGACGCTGTCGCCGTCGCTGGACTCCTTCCGGCGGGTCTTCGCGCAGGAGGACTTCGGGCGGTACTTCCTCAACAGCCTGCTGGTGGCGGGCTCCGTGGTGGTGCTCTCGGCGCTGATCGCGTTCCTGGCGGCGACGGCGGTGACCCGGTTCCGCTTCCGGTTCCGCACCACTCTGCTGATCATGTTCCTGGTGGCGCAGATGGTGCCGGTCGAAGCGCTGACCATCCCCCTCTTCTTCCTGATGCGGGACTTCGGGCAGCTCAACACCCTCGGCTCGCTGATCCTGCCGCACCTCGCCTTCTCGCTGCCCTTCGCGGTGTGGATGCTGCGCGGCTTCGTGAAGGCGGTCCCGGAGGCGCTGGAGGAGGCCGCGTACCTCGACGGGGCTTCGCGCTCCCGCTTCCTGTGGCAGATCCTCTTCCCGCTGGTCTTCCCGGGGCTCGTCGCGACGAGCGTCTTCTCCTTCATCTCGACCTGGAACGACTTCCTCTTCGCGAAGACCTTCCTGATCAGCGACGTGTCGCAGTCGACGCTGCCGATGGCGCTGCTGGTCTTCTTCAAGCCCGACGAGAACGACTGGGGAGGGATCATGGCAGCGTCGACCGTGATGACCCTTCCCGTGCTCGTGTTCTTCGTACTCGTGCAACGACGCCTGGTCTCGGGACTGGGCGGAGCGGTCAAGGACTGAACCTTTTGTCCCGTACGGGACTGATGGGAGTGATGGACGTGGCAGACCTGATACCGGCCCCGGCGGCGGTGCGCCAGCACCAGGAAGGTTCGGTACGGCTGGACGCGACGGCCACCGTGCACGCCGCACCCGGCACCGAGCCCACCGCCCGCTGGCTGCGCGGGGTGCTGGGCGCGGCGTTCGGCCTGCCGCTGGACCCGGCGGCGCGGGCCGAGGAGGCGACCGTACGGCTGCGGCTGGACGAGTCGTTGGAGACGGAGGCGTACCGGCTGGACATCGGGCCCGACGCCGCCGTGCAGCTCACCGGCGGCAGTCCGGCCGGTGTGTTCTGGGGCGCCCAGACGCTCCGGCAGCTCCTGGGGCCCCGGGCGTTCCGCAGCGCCCCGCTGGGGGAGGCGGCGGCGGTGCTTCCGTACCAGCGCGTCGAGGACGCGCCGCGCTTCGGCTGGCGCGGCATGATGCTGGACGTGGCCCGGCACTTCATGCCGAAGAGCGACGTCCTGCGCTACCTCGACCTGCTCGCCGCGCACAAGCTGAACGTCTTCCACTTCCACCTCACCGACGACCAGGGCTGGCGCGTCGAGATCAAGCGCCACCCCCGGCTCACCGAGGTCGGCTCGTGGCGTCCGCGCACCAAGTGGGGCCACCGGGCGTCTGAGTTGTGGAACGACACCCCGCACGGCGGCTTCTACACCCAGGACGACATCCGCGAGATCGTCGCGTACGCCCACGCCCGGCACATCACCGTCGTCCCCGAGATCGACATCCCGGGCCACTCCCAGGCGGCCATCGCCGCCTACCCGGAACTCGGCAACACCGACGTCGTCGACACCGCCTCCCTGGACGTCTGGGACACCTGGGGCGTCAACCCCAACATCCTCGCCCCGACCGATCACGTCCTGCGCTTCTACGAGGAGGTCTTCGAGGAGGTCCTCGCCCTCTTCCCGTCGCAGTTCGTGCACATCGGCGGCGACGAGGCGCCCAAGGACCAGTGGAAGCAGTCCCCGGCCGCCCAGGCCCGGATCAAGGAACTCGGTCTGGCCGACGAGGACGAGCTCCAGTCCTGGTTCGTCCGGCACTTCGACACCTGGCTCTCCGAGCGCGGCCGGCGCCTGATCGGCTGGGACGAGATCCTGGAGGGCGGCCTCGCCCCGGGCGCCGCGGTGTCCTCCTGGCGGGGGTACGCGGGCGGCATCGCCGCCGCCAAGTCGGGCCACGACGTGGTGATGTGCCCCGAGCAGCAGGTGTACCTGGACCACCGTCAGCACGGCGGCCCCGACGAGCCGGTGCCCATCGGCTACGTCCGCACCCTGGAGGACGTCTACCGCTTCGAGCCCGTGCCGTCGGAGCTCTCGGCGGAGGAGGCCCGGCATGTCCTGGGCACCCAGGCCAACGTGTGGACCGAGGTGATGGAGAACCGCGACCGCGTCGACTACCAGGTCTTCCCCCGCCTCGCCGCCTTCGCCGAGGTCGCCTGGTCGCCCCTCCCCGCCCCCGCCGAACGGGACTTCGCCGCCTTCACGTCCCGGATGGCCACGCACTACGCCCGGCTCGACGCCCTCGGCGTCGACTACCGTCCGCCCGCCGGGCCCAGGCCCCAGCAGCGGCGACCGGGAGTGATCGGACGCCCGATCGAGGGGTCGCCCCCAAACGTGTGAGCCGAGCGGGGAGATGCGCGCGCCACGCGCCCGGCCCTGGGACCGTTCCCCTGGAACTGTCCCGGGGCCGCTTCGTCGTCCAGCAGTCCTCGGTCCTGTTCGTCTTCGGTTCAGTCGTCTTCGTTTCAGTCAACTTCGGTCCAGCCGCATCAACAGGACTCAAACCGGGCCAAAGTTGAACAATGCGCCTGGATGCCCCTCATCCTCGGAAGTATCCGGATGAGGTCGGTCCGGTTCCTTCGGGGAGGACGGGCCACGGCGGACGCGTGCCCCGGCCCAGGCCGGGAAGTCCCATGGCGGACCCTCGCGTCGGGCTGATTCGAAGATGTGCCAGAGTTGCCACGTCCGGGCCGGGAGCACGTACCGTACGGCGCAACAAGGCGGGACACCGGGAAGGGGCAGCTGGGTTGACCACGCACGCACCGCAGGCGGCGCAGTCGGTGACGCTGCCCGCCTCGCTCGACGAGGCCGTGGCGGCTCTCACCGCCATGCCTGCCGCCGTGCCCGTCGCGGGCGGCACCGACCTGATGGCCGCCGTGAACTCCGGGCACCTGCGCCCCTCAGGACTCGTCGGCCTCGGCCGGATCAGCGAGATCCGGGGCTGGCAGTACCAGGACGGGCACGCCCTCCTCGGCGCGGGACTCACCCACGCCCGCATGGGCCGCCCCGACTTCGCCGCGCTCATCCCCGCCCTGGCCGCCGCCGCCCGCGCGGCGGGCCCGCCGCAGATCCGCAACGCCGGAACCCTCGGCGGCAACATCGTCACCGCCGCCCCGACCGGCGACTCCCTGCCGGTCCTGGCCGCTCTAGAAGCGACCCTGGTCGTCGCGGGCCCCGGCGGCCAGCGCGACATCCCCGTCTCCCACCTGCTGGCCGGGCGGGAGATGCTGGAGCCCGGCGAGCTCATCGCCTTCGTCCGCGCGCCCCTGCTGCATGCCCCGCAGGTCTTCTTCAAGGCCACCGGCCGCACCGGCCCCGGCCGCGCCACGGCCTCGGTCGCCCTCGTCCTGGACCCGGCCCGGCGCGGCGTGCGCTGCGCGGTGGGCGCCATCGCGCAGATGCCGCTGCGTCCGCTGGAGGCCGAGGCGTGGATCGCCTCGCTGATCGACTGGGACGGCGAGCGCCGTCTCGCCCCGGAGGCATGCGAGGCGTTCGGCGAGTACGTCGCCGCCGCCTGCATCCCGGACCCGCCCCAGCCCGCCGACGGGGGAGAGGCCGCACCACTGGCCCCCGCCGTACTGCACTTGCGGCGCACGGTCGCCGCGCTGGCCCGACGAGCACTGGGGAGGGCGCTGTCGTGACGGACAACACCGACCGCACCGACCACACGGAACAGACCGAACAGGCCGAACAGGCCGGAACCACGGGGAACACCGGCAACACGGCCGCCCCGGGTACGCCCGGCGGCGCGAACACCGGGCACACCGGTCACACCGGCCCCGGCCATCAGCCTCCGCACGTACCGGCTCCCCCCGGTCTCGCCTCCCACGGCTGGCAGCCGACGCCGCAGAGCGGCGAGTACGACGCCGACGCCACGGCGTTCGTCCAGCTGCCCGAGGGCTTCGACTTCAGCGGCGGTACCGGCTCTCCGCTCGCCGCGCCCGGCCACGACTACGTGCCCCCGCACATCACGGCCCCGCTGGAGACCGGCACCTGGAACGTCCACCTCCACCAGGAACCGCAGCCCTACCAGCCGCACCCCCACGACGCCCAGCACCAGTCGTCGCAGCCCTACCAGGCCCCACCGCTCGCACCTCCCTTCCCGCCGCTCCCGCCGCACGACCCGCAGGGCCGGGGCGACGGGGTACACGGCTCCCAGGAGCACGGCACCCAGGTACACGGCCGCCACGGGCACGGCGTTCAGCCCCAACGGCCGTCGGCCGCCACGGGCTGGCCGGACGCGGGCCACGACGCCGGTGCCACCAGCCAGTGGAACTTCACCGAGGCCCTCGACGCCACCTCACCCGCCGCTCCTGCTTCCGCCCCCGGGAACGGTGCCGATTCCTCCCTCGGTGCCGGTACGTCCACGGGGCAGTGGGCGATGCCGTTCGCGGACGAGGAGTCCCGGGACGACTCGGGCGAGTACCCGGCGTTCGGTGCCGCAGCGTCGGCCCCCGACGCGAAGGGCGCACCGGACGCGTCCGGTGACCAGGGCGGGTCTGGCGAGCAGGGTGGGTCCGGTGACCACGGTGGGTCCGGTGACCACGGTGGGTCTGGTGACCACGGTGGGCCTGATGAGCACGGTGAGTCCGCCGGGGCGACTGGTCCGTCGGGCGAGGGAACCCCCGGGGCCCCGGCCGGTACGGGCCACTCCTCGACCGGCCCGGTGATCTCGGCCACGCCCTGGCAGACATCGAGCGCTCCCTCGACCCTTCCCGGCGGCGCACCCGCGCCCTGGGCCATCCCGGCCGCGCAGCCCGTCGGCACGGCCGAGTCGGACTCCGCGACCGGAACCCCTGCCGCCGGTACGCACCTCCCGGCTCCCGGCTCCGGATCGCTCCCGGATGCTTCCCCGGCCTTCGCCACGGAGGACGTCCCCGCCGCCTCCGGCGCAGCGACCGACGGCTCCGAGCGGATCGCCGCCCCCGACGCTCCCGCGTCAGAGGCACCCGCGTCCGGGGCTTCCGCTCCCGAGGCCAGCGCGGAGGCTCCGGCCGCCGAGGCCGCGGAAACCTCCGGGGTGCCCGAACCCCAGCCCACCGAGGACTCCGAAACCGCTGCCGCCGACGTCGCCGACTCCACCGACGGCGACTCCGACGACGGTGACCCTGACGACGGCGAACTCGGAACCGACGGCGCCTCCGGTCGAACCGCTGCCGATCCCGGTGCGGAGTCCGGCACAGACGCGGAACCCGGTACCGAGACGGCCGCCGCCCCGGACACACTCACCGGCGAAGCGACAGCAGCAGGCGCCGGGGCCGTCGGACACGGCACCGAGCACGGCCCCGGCTTCGGTTTCGCCCCCGCTCCGGAGTCGGGCTTCGAGCCGTCCTACGCCGCCCCGCACGAGCCCGCCCCCTTCCACGACGCACCCAGCGAGCACCCCAGCGCCTCCTACGTGCTGCGGGTCAACGGTGCCGACCGGCCCGTCACCGACGCCTGGATCGGCGAGTCGCTCCTCTACGTGCTGCGCGAACGCCTCGGCCTGGCCGGTGCCAAGGACGGCTGCTCCCAGGGCGAGTGCGGGGCCTGCGCGGTCCAGGTCGACGGACGCCTCGTCGCCTCCTGCCTGGTGCCCGCCGCCACCACCGCGGGCTCCGAGGTCCGCACCGTCGAGGGCCTGGCCACCGACGGCGAACCCTCCGACGTCCAGCGGGCGCTCGCCAACTGCGGGGCCGTCCAGTGCGGCTTCTGCATCCCCGGCATGGCGATGACCGTCCACGACCTCCTCGAAGGCAACCACGCGCCGACCGAGCTGGAGACCCGGCAGGCCCTGTGCGGCAACCTGTGCCGTTGCTCCGGCTACCGCGGTGTCCTGGAAGCCGTACGGGACGTCGTCGCCGAGCGCGAGGCCAGCGCGGAGGCCGCCACCGGCCACACCCCGGACGAGGCGCGCATCCCGCACCAGGCACCCCCTGGCGCGGGCAGCGCCCAGCACACCCTTCACCACCCGCACGACGGAGGCATGGCGTGAGCAACGACGCAGCCACCGCGACCGCAGCGGTCGGCGGCACGCAGCAGGAACCGCCCGCCCACGGCCTCGGCGCCTCGCTCCCCCCGGCTGACGCGCGCGCCAAGACCGAGGGCACCTTCCCGTACGCGGCCGACCTGTGGGCCGAGGGCCTGCTGTGGGCTGCGATCCTGCGCTCCCCGCACGCGCACGCCCGCATCCTCTCCGTCGACACGTCGGCCGCGGCAGCCATGCCCGGCGTCCGTGCCGTCGTCACCCACACCGACGTGCCCGGTGACCCCCACTACGGCCGCAAGATCGTCGACCGCCCGGTCTTCGCGTACGACCTGGTGCGCCACCACGGCGAGCCGATCGCCGCCGTGGCAGCCGACCACCCCGACACCGCCAGGCTGGCCGCCGCCGCCATCGCCGTCGAGTACGAGGTCCTCGAACCGGTCACCGATCCCGAGCAGGCATTCGCCGCCGAACCCCTGCATCCCGACGGCAACCTGATCCGGCACATCCCGCTCAGCTTCGGGGATCCCGAAGCCACCGGCGAGGTCGTCGTCGAGGGTCTGTACCGGATCGGCCGCCAGGACCCCGCACCGATCGGTGCCGAGGCCGGGCTCGCCGTGCCCCGTCCCGACGGCGGCGTCGAGATCTACACCGCCTCCACCGACCCGCACACCGACCGTGACCTGGCCGCCGCCAGCTTCGGCCTGGACCGCGAACGCGTGAAGATCGTCGTCACCGGTGTGCCCGGCGCCACCGGCGACCGCGAGGACGCGGGCTTCCAGCTCCCGCTCGGCCTGCTGGCCCTGCGCACCGGATGCCCGGTCAAGCTGGCGGCGACCCGCGAGGAGTCCTTCCTCGGTCACGCCCACCGCCACCCGACCCTGCTGCGTTACCGCCACCACGCGGACGCCGACGGCCGTCTGGTCAAGGTCGAGGCACAGATCCTGCTCGACGCGGGCGCGTACGCCGACGACTCGTCCGAGTCCCTCGCCGCCGCCGTGTCCTTCGCGTGCGGCCCCTATGTCGTGCCGCACGCCTTCATCGAGGGCTGGGCCGTCCGCACCAACAACCCTCCGTCCGGCCACGTCCGCGGCGAGGGCGCCCTCCAGGTGTGCGCCGCGTACGAGGGCCAGATGGACAAGCTCGCGGCCAAGCTGGGCCTCGAACCCGCCGAGCTGCGCATGCGCAACGTCCTGGCCACCGGCGACCTGTTGCCGACCGGTCAGACCGTCACCTGCCCCGCCCCCGTCGCGGAACTCCTGCGCGCCGTAAGGGACTTCCCGCTGCCCACCCTGCCCAAGGACTCCCCGGAAGAGGGCTGGCTCCTGCCCGGCGGCCCGGAGGGAGCGGGCGAGCCGAGCGCCGTGCGCCGTGGCGTCGGCTATGCGCTGGGCATGGTGCACATGCTCGGTGCCGAGGGGGCCGACGAGGTCTCCACCGCCACGGTGAAGGTCCACGACGGCATCGCCACCGTGATCTGCGCGGCCGTCGAGACCGGTCAGGGATTCTCGACGCTGGCCCGCCAGATCGTCCAGGAGACCCTGGGCATCGACGAGGTGCACGTCGCCTCCGTCGACACCGACCAGCCCCCGGCGGGACCGGCCACCCACGGCCGCCACACCTGGGTCTCGGGCGGTGCGGTCGAGCGGGCCGCCAAGATGGTCCGCACCCAGCTCCTCCAGCCGCTGGCGCACAAGTTCGGCATGTCCACCGAACTGCTCTCCATCGCCGACGGCAAGATCACCTCCTACGACGGCGTTCTGAGCACCACCGTCACCGAGGCCCTGGACGGCAAGGAACTGTGGGCCACCGCCCAGTGCCGCCCCCACCCCACCGAGCCCCTGGACGAGACCGGGCAGGGCGACGCCTTCGTCGGACTCGCCTTCTGCGCCGTGCGCGCCGTCGTGGACGTCGACATCGAGCTCGGTTCCATCCGGGTCGTGGAGATGGCGGTCGCCCAGGACGTCGGCCGGGTCCTGAACCCCGCGCAGCTCGCCGCCCGTATCGAGGCCGGAGTCACGCAGGGCGTCGGGGCGGCCCTCACGGAGAACCTCCGCACCCCGCAAGGGCTGGTCCGCCACCCCAACCTGACGCACTACGCACTGCCGACGGCCCTGGACGCCCCGGACATCCGGATCGTCAAGCTGGTCGAGGAGCGTGACGTCGTCGCCCCGTTCGGAGCCAAGGCCGCCAGTGCGGTGCCGGTCGTCACCTCGCCCGCCGCGGTCGCCTCGGCGGTGCGGGCCGCCACCGGACGCCCGGTCAACCGTCTGCCGATCAGGCCGCAGGCGGCGGTGAGCAACCCCTGACCCTCGGCCCCCTGCGCCACCCCCTGCCGCACGGTGAGCGTGCCGGTTCCGGTCCTCCCGGTTCCGGCCCGTCCCGAGCAGGCGCACCCGTGGCGGCGTAACTCCGGAAGGCACGGTCGACGAGATCCTCGCGCGCCTGGACGAGGCGCGACTGGGCTGAGCGAGGCAGAGGCGGGCTGAGTGAGGCGTGGGCGGGCCGAGCGAGGCGAGGCGGCCGGGCGCTCGTTGACTTCCCTGTACTCCCTATGCAGTTCGCAAGGAACCGGTCGCCGCAGCGACTTCGCACGGAATGAGTGCGTGGAAGAGAGTGTGGCACCCGGGTCTGACAACGGCCCTTTCCCCGCCGCTCGTCGGGCCTCACCGGTGTGCCCCCTTGCTGCGGCCCAGTGGGCTACGCCACCATGCGGGGCGCGACACGACGTGCTGGTGGGACCAGAGAGGCGTGAGGGACTTCATGGGCGAGAAGCATGTGGCGCGCGATGTGAGTGAGGGCCATGAGGTGCGTGTCGGCAAGGAACCCGAAAAGGTACTGAGCCGCCGGGGGCTGGGCGTTCTCGCCGGTGTGGGCCTCGCGGGGATGGTCCTGCCGGGCAGCGCCTCCGCGGAATCGAGTGCTCCGGCCGACCGCTCCGCCGTGCTGCCGACTGCTGGGCCGCCTACTGCCTGGTCGGCGGCCGCCGCGCTGCGGACCGCGTACCTCGGTACGTACACCAGTCAGCCCGGCGGCGGTACTGGCATCGGCCTCGCCGCCTACCGTCCGGGACGCGGCGAGCTCGCCTTGACCGGCGGGCTCGACGGGGTCGCGAATCCGTCCTACCTCGCCCTCGCCCCCGACCGACGCACCTTGTACACGGTCAACGAGCAGGCCGAAGGGGCCGTCACCGCGGTCCGGATCGGTGCCGGAAGGCCACCCGAGGTCCTGGGCAGCAGGACGACGGGCGGGGCCGACCCGTGTCATCTGTCGGTGCACTCGGGCGGAAGGTTCCTGCTGAGTGCCCACTACACGAGCGGCAGCCTCGCCGTGCACCCCCTCGGGCGGGACGGAAACCTGGGCGAGACCAGTGACCTTGTGCGGCACGAGGGTGCGGGGCCCGACCCGCAGCGCCAGGAAGGCCCGCACGCGCATCAGGTGGTCACCGATCCGTCCGGCCGGCACGTGCTGGCCGTCGACCTCGGGACCGATTCCGTGTACACGTACCGGCTCGATGAGCGGAAGGGCACGCTCCGAGCGTGCGGACGGGCCACCACACGGCCCGGCGCGGGCCCACGGCACCTGGTCTTCCACCCGGCGGGGAAATACGCGTACCTCGTCAACGAACTCGACAGCACCCTCGTGGTCTGTGCGTACGACTCGCGCACCGGAACGCTCTCGCCGGGGAAGCCGCAGCCGACGCTTCCCCCCGGGACCGCTCTCGACGAGCGCAACTACCCGGCCGCAGTGATCATTTCCCCGGACGGCCGCTTCGTCTACGTGTCGAACCGGGGCCACGACAGCATCGCCGCGTTCGCCGTACGCCGTGAAGGTGCCGAGCTGCGCCTCGCTTCGGTGACGCCTTCCGGCGGTTCGTATCCGAGGCATATCGCGCTCGACCCGTCGGGGCGCCTGCTGTTCGCTTCCAATCAGAAGTCGGGACGGGTGACGACCTTCCGGATGGATCGCCGGACGGGGCGGCCGAGTTCGGTCGGAACGCCACTGGAATTCCCTGTTCCGGTGTGCGTATTTCCCCTCTGAGCAGGGGTTTTGGGGTTCGCGCGGCCGATTGTCAGTGGCTGGGTCTAGTCTTTTTCGTACGCACAGATCATGCGTACGGAAAGGACTGGAGGTGATGCGGGACGCGCCGCGAAAGAGGCCCGGCGGCCATGCCGCGTACGGGAATCGGAACGTTCGCGCAAGCGTACGCGCAGACGAAGAAGAGGCCGTGATCGGAATTGAACCGACGTAACTCGCTTTGCAGGCGAGCCCCTGAGCCACTCGGGCACACGGCCGTGTGCGGGACAGGCTCAGGGGAGACCAACGTCGTACGTGCTGTTGTGCTTTCTGCTCCCCAGCGAGCTTGTTCCTTGGCAACTCCAGAACAGTAGAACGGAATGGGTAATCCCCTCAAGGGAATCCGGCGCGGTGCAATACGACTGCCATGCTCCGTTCACAGAGCGCTGTCCGGTGAGGTGTCACAGCGCTCCGAGGAACGAGGCCACCGCCGCCCGGAAGAGGTCCGGGTCGTCGACCCAGGGGTAATGGCCCACACCGGTGAGCCGCCGCCATTCGCCACGGGTGAAGGAGTCCGCGACGGCGGCTCCCGCTCGTACGCCTGTGACCGTGTCCAGTTCACCCGTCACCACGAGGACCGGACAGGACACCTCTCGCAGGTTCTTCAGGACGGCCAGTCGGGCCAGGTCGTCGACGCCCTGGGCGAATCCGGCCCGAGGCACCGGGTTCAGCTGCCCGGACTCGGCTCCCGCATGGACGCGCTGCGGGGTCTCCCAGCGTGCGTAGGCCGCCGGAGCGGCGCGGGCGAGCAGCGCACTGGTCTCCTCGGGGTCGGCGGCCGTGGCGAGTTCCCGTAGGGCGGCCGAGGCGTCGGACCACCACGGTTCGGCGCTGCGGGACTCGAAGACGTCCCGGGTGTCGTCGGGAAGGTCGCCCCGTGCACCCTGGAGGCGGCCTTCGGGGCAGACGAGGACGAGATGACTCAGCCGGTCCGGGTAGGCGGCCGCGTACGACTGGGCGGTGGCCGCCCCCGCGTCGTGGGCGAGCAGGGCGAAGCGCTCCAGGCCGAGGTGGACGCGCAGGTACTCGAGGTCCTGGGCCAGCGCGGGAAAGGCATAGCGGTCGGGGTCGGAAGCGGGCGGGGAGTGGCCGGTGCCGCGGGAGTCGGGGACCACGAGGCGGTAGTCGCGGTCGAGGCCGCCGAGAGAGCCGAGGTAGGAGGCGTCCCGGGCGGGGCCGCCCGCCAGGCACACGAGAGGGGCACGGGAGGGGCCCAGCGCCCGGTAGGCGAGGGCGGCGTCGTCGTACGAGCGGTAGTAGGGCATGCAGATACGCCTGCCCCGGACCGGCATCGGCACCGGTTTCACGGTGCACCGGTCGTACGACCAAGGGCGGAGATCGGTACCGACCGAGGACAGGGGCACATGCCGGAAACGGCCCTTACTCTGAGGCTATGACCGCGCTGGGGCCCCGCGACGCCGATGTCGCTCCGACCGACAGTTCCGACGATTCGCCGACCGGCATAGCCACCGGGGGACCCGGCTCCGCCACGAAGCCCGACGAGGCGACCCCCGAAGTGTCCGCCGACCCGTCCGACGAGGTAGTGGGCGCTTCGCCCTCCGCGCAGTCGCCCACTCGGTCCGCCACGCAGCCCTCCCCGGAGTCCGCCACGCAACCCTCCGCGCCGGAGGGTGTGCTGGGCAGGGCGCACCGGTCGTTGAGCATCGGCATCGTGTCCGTCGTCCTGCTCATCGCCTTCGAAGCGACGGCCGTCGGTACGGCGATGCCGGTCGCCGCCCGCGAACTGCACGGCATTCCCCTCTACGCCTTCGCGTTCTCGGCGTACTTCACCACCAGCCTCTTCGCGATGGTGCTGTCCGGTCAGTGGGCCGACCGGCGGGGCCCTCTCGCACCCCTGACCACGGGCATCGTGGCGTTCGCCGTAGGGCTCCTGCTGTCCGGCACGGCACAGACGATGCTGCTGTTTATCCTGGGCCGGGCCGTCCAGGGGCTCGGCGGCGGGCTGGTGATCGTCGCCCTGTACGTGGTGATCAGCCGGGCCTACCCCGAGCGGTTGCGCCCCGCGATTCTGGCCGCGTTCGCCGCGAGCTGGGTGATCCCCTCGGTCGTGGGGCCGCTCGCCTCCGGAGCGATCACGGAGAACCTCGGCTGGCGCTGGGTGTTCATCGGCATTCCGGCCCTGGTGGTCTTCCCACTGGCACTGGCCCTCCCGGCGATCCGGCGGATGGCCGCCGGGCCCGCCGATCCCGAGGCACCGGTTCCTCCCTTCGACCGGCAGCAGATCAGGCTGGCGCTGGGCATCTCACTGGGCGCCGGGCTGCTCCAGTACGCGGGCCAGGACCTGCGCTGGCTGTCGCTGCTCCCCGGCGTGGTGGGTGCGGCGCTGCTGGTTCCCGCGGTGCTCGGGCTGCTCCCCAGGGGGACGTACCGGGCGGCGCGCGGGCTGCCGTCGGTGGTGCTGCTGCGCGGTGTGGCGGCGGGCTCGTTCATCGCGGCGGAGTCGTTCGTGCCGCTGATGCTGGTCACCGAGCGGGGGCTGTCGCCCACGATGGCCGGGCTGTCGCTGGCGGTCGGCGGAGCGACCTGGGCGTTCGGGTCGTTCGTGCAGTCGCGGCCACGCATGGAGCCCTACCGGGAGCGCCTTGTCTCGTTCGGCATGGTGCTCGTCGCGGCGGCTATCGCGGTCGTGCCGACGGTGCTGATCCCGTCCGTGCCGGTGTGGGTGGTCGGTGTCGCATGGGGCTTCGGCTGCTTCGGGATGGGCATGGTCATCGCCTCGACAAGTGTCCTGCTGCTGAAGCTCTCCGCCCCCGAGGAAGCGGGCAGCAACTCCGCCGCCCTCCAGATCTCCGACGGCCTCTCCAACGTGATGTTGCTGGCGGTCGGCGGAGCGGTCTTCGCGGCACTCGGCGGGGGCTCGGTCGCGGCCCACTCCACGGTCGCCGGTGCGGCAGGGGGCTCCCACCCGACGGCGTTCGCCGCGGTGTTCCTGCCGATGGCGTGCGTGGCGCTGGTGGGGGCGTGGGTGGCGACGCGGCTGCGCGAGCGGGAGGCGTAGGGCCCTGGCGAGGCACAGACCGGTCCGGCAGGCACAGCAGGTCGGGCAAGCACAGACCGGTCCGGCAGGCGCGGAGGGCCTGGCTGGGCCGGTGCTCCGCAGGGGCGGAGGGGCAGGGCGGTGGCGTCGAGATCGGGCTGGTGATGGCGTCGCGTCCGGGCTGGCGAGGGATCTCGTGGAGATCGGGCGGCGGCACCAGGAGCCGCCGGTGAACGCCGTGGGGGCTGTGAGCTGAGTCCCACACGGGGGCCGGTCGGACGCGCTCGACGCGCGTTGTGGGTGGAGCGCCGGTAAGGTGGCCCGGTTGTCGTACGGGCGTCGGGGGCTACCCGGTCAGCCTCGCGACAGCTGCCACGTACCCGACGCTGCGACCGGAGACCGTGACTACTACCGCCTCCCACCACCTCTCACCCGCCTTTCCCGGCCGTGCTCCCTGGGGCACCGCCAACAAGCTGCGAGCCTGGCAGCAGGGGGCGCTGGAGAAGTACATCCAGGACCAGCCCCGCGACTTCCTCGCGGTGGCGACCCCCGGCGCCGGAAAGACGACCTTCGCGCTGACGCTCGCCTCGTGGCTGCTGCATCACCACGTGGTGCAGCAGATCACGGTGGTCGCCCCGACCGAACATCTGAAGAAGCAGTGGGCGGAGGCCGCCGCCCGGATAGGCATCAAACTCGACCCGGAGTACAGCGCGGGCCCGCTGAGCAAGGAGTACCACGGCGTCGCCGTGACGTACGCCGGTGTGGGTGTGCGGCCGATGCTGCACCGCAACCGGTGCGAACAGCGCAAGACGCTGGTGATTCTGGACGAGATCCACCACGCCGGTGACTCCAAGTCGTGGGGCGAGGCGTGCCAGGAGGCGTTCGATCCGGCGACGCGCAGGCTCGCCCTGACCGGAACGCCCTTCCGGTCGGACACCAACCCGATTCCCTTCGTGGCGTACGAGGAGGGGAACGACGGGATCCGGCGGTCGTCGGCCGACTACACCTACGGCTACGGGAACGCGCTTGCGGACGGTGTCGTCCGGCCCGTGATCTTCCTCAGCTACAGCGGCAACATGCGGTGGCGGACCAAGGCGGGCGACGAGATCGCGGCGCGGCTCGGCGAGCCGATGACCAAGGACGCGATCGGCCAGGCGTGGCGGACGGCCCTCGCGCCGACGGGGGAGTGGATCCCCAACGTGCTCGCTGCGGCGGACAAGCGGCTGACCGAGGTCAGGAAGGGCATTCCCGACGCGGGTGGGCTGGTGATCGCCACCGATCAGGACTCGGCGCGGGAGTACGCCAAGATCCTGAAGAAGGTCACGGGGGACAAGCCCACCGTGGTCCTCTCCGACGAGAAGGCGGCGTCGAAGAAGATCGACCAGTTCAGCGCCGACGAGTCCCGCTGGATGGTGGCGGTGCGCATGGTGTCGGAGGGCGTCGACGTGCCGCGCCTCGCCGTCGGGGTGTACGCGACGACCATCTCGACGCCGCTGTTCTTCGCGCAGGCCGTGGGGCGTTTCGTGCGATCGAGGCGCAGGGGCGAGACGGCCTCGGTGTTCGTGCCGACGATCCCGATGCTGCTCGACTTCGCGAACGAGATGGAGGTCGAGCGCGACCACGTCCTCGACAAGCCGAAGAGCGGCAACGAGGAGGAGAACCCCTTCTCGGAGGAGGACAAGCTCCTCGCCGACGCGGAGCGGCTGGAGGACGAGGAGACCGAGGACCAGCTGCCGTTCGAGGCGCTGGAGTCCGACGCGGTCTTCGACCGGGTGCTCTACGACGGGGCCGAGTTCGGGATGCAGGCGCACCCGGGGAGTGAAGAGGAGCAGGACTACCTCGGGATTCCCGGACTGCTGGAGCCGGATCAGGTTCAGTTGCTGCTCCAGAAGCGGCAGACGCGGCAGATCGCGCACAGTCGGCAGAAGCCCGCGGCCGAGGCCGACCTGTTGGAGAAGGCCGCCGAGGCCAGGCCGGTCGTCACCCACAAGCAGCTGCTGGAGCTGCGGAAGTCCCTGAACACGATGGTCGGGGCGTACGTCCATCAGAGCGGCAAGCCGCACGGTGTCATCCACACCGAACTGCGCAGGGTCTGCGGCGGCCCGCCGAGCGCGGAGGCGACGGCCGGGCAGCTCAAGGAGCGGATCAAGAAGGTTCAGGAGTGGGCCACCCGGATGAGGTGAGCCCGGACGGGCCGCCCGGACGGGCCGCCCGGGTGAGGGCGGCCCGGAGACGGCCCCGGGAACGACCGAGGGCGGGATCCGGGTGTGCTCCGGGTCCCGCCCTGCCGTCCCGCGAGGACGGGATCCGGTCCGAGAGTCGGCCCCCACGGTCGGCCCTCGGTACGTCAGTCACAGTATTGCGCTGGTCGGCGCGGGTACATGCCCAAAAGTCCCGCCCCTTCGTGACGTTGGTCCCGAAGGGTCTGGGAGTGTCCCCGGCGGGGGGTTCCGGTGGGTTTCGGTGGGTGGTGGGCGGGGTGCCGGAAGGGTCAACTCCCTTCTCGCGCCCGGATTCTGGACGAGGTCTTCCGCTGAGCGGAGTGGATCGCTACCTTTCCGGCAACGCAATAACGCCCCGTGGCAGCGCCGCCTCGGAGCGCAGCCGGTGCCATGGCCTGCCGGCGGCCTCTGCGCGCGTCGTCTACGGGACCGGCGACGAGCTCGATGCGCAGGAGGACCGTCCGCACTCACCACAGAGGAGTGGGCGTCGTGACCGCGGAGACTTCCCAGACGCTCGACAGAGGACTGCGGGTCCTCAAACTGCTCGCCGATACGGACCACGGTCTGACGGTCACCGAGTTGTCCAACAAACTCGGCGTCAACCGCACAGTGGTCTACCGGCTGCTCGCCACGCTGGAACAGCACGCACTCGTACGCCGTGACCTGGGCGGCCGCGCCCGGGTCGGGCTCGGGGTGCTGCGGCTGGGACGGCAGGTCCACCCCCTGGTGCGGGAGGCGGCGCTTCCCGCGCTCAGGTCCCTCGCCGAGGACATAGGGGCGACGGCCCACCTCACCCTGGTCGACGGCGCGGAGGCCCTCGCCGTCGCCGTGGTCGAGCCGACCTGGACGGACTACCACGTGGCCTACCGGGCGGGCTTCCGCCATCCGCTCGACCGGGGGGCCGCGGGCCGGGCGATCCTGGCCGCCCGGCAGAGCCTCCTGACCGAGCCCGGGTACACCCTGACCCACGGCGAGCTGGAGGCCGGGGCGAGCGGAGCCGCCGCACCGCTGATAGGGGTCACCGGGGTGGAGGGGAGTGTGGGGGTCGTCATGCTCTCCGACTCGGTTCCGGAGCGGGTGGGACCCCGGGTGGTCGACGCGGCCCGGGAGGTCGCCGACGCGCTGACGTGAGGCGAGGTCGGCGACGCGCTGAGGCGGGGCGTGGCCCGGCAGGGGAGGGGTGTGCGGGGGCGGCCGATAGATTGGGGGCGTGCTCCCTCTTCTCTCTCGGCTCTCCCGCAACGGCCGTCTCGCCCTCTGTGCCCTGCCCGCCGTCGTACTGCTGGGGGTGGCGGCCCTGGCGCCGCTGCCGTTCGCGGTGGCGCAGCCCGGGTCGGCCACCGACGTCCTGGGCAAGGACAGCAAGGGCCGCCCGGTCATCAGCGTCTCCGGAGTGCCGACCCGGGAGACCGAAGGGAAGCTGCGGATGACGACCATCGTGGCGACCGGCCCCTCCATCGACCACCGGGTCGGCGAGCTGGCCGACGCCTGGTTCCGCGACGACCGGGCGGTCATGCCGCACAGCGTGGTCTACCCGGTCGGCGGCGACGACAAGGAGATCTCCGAGTACAACCAGGGAGAGATGGCCAAGTCGCAGGACAGTGCCGTCTCCGCCGCGCTCGGCTACCTCGGGGACAAGGGGAAGGGCGCCAAGGTCGCCCTCAATCTCGCCGACGTCGGCGGGCCCAGCGCCGGGCTCCTGTTCACCCTCGGCATCATCGACAAGATCGACGGAAACGGTGCGGGCGGCGACCTCACCGGCGGCCTCGACGTCGCCGGTACGGGGACCATCGAGGCCGACGGGACCGTCGGGCAGGTCGGTGGCGTCCCGCTGAAGATCAAGGGCGCCAGGGCGGACGGCTCGACCGTCTTCCTCGTACCGAAGGCCGAGTGCGAGCAGGCGAAGTCCGGCCTGCCGGACGGCATGCGCCTGGTGCCCGTGAGCACCCTCGACGAGGCGGTGTCCTCGCTCAGGGAGCTGGCGAAGAAGGGCGGGGCGGGGAAGGTTCCGAGCTGCTGACCGAGGCGGCAGCAGCCTCCGCCGCAGCGGTTTCCGCGGTTTTCGGCTCTTCCGGGGCCTCCGACGCAGCAGCGGCCGTGACCGGCGGTGCGTCGTTCATGGTGCGCCAGGCCGGGAAGACCAGCGGGCTCAGCGTGACCAGGAAGTAGAGCCCGCCGACCAGCAGCAGGGCCGTGGTCAGGCCCGCGCCGTCGGCCAGGAAGCCCGCCGACAGACCGCCCAGCGGGATCGTCAGCTGGCAGCCCGCCGTGATGATGCCCGAGACGCGGGTGCGCAGTTCCAGCGGTACGCGCTCGTAGACGATCGTGGACAGGATCGGGTTGAGCGTGCCGATCAGCAGCCCGCCGATCGCCAGGGTGACCGCCAGCGGCAGCGTGCTGTCCGTCAGCGCGGCGACCAGGAAGCGCGGCACCTCGCCCACGAGGAACGCCACCGTGAACACCGCCCGCCGCGAGAAGCGGTGGCCCACCGCGCCGTACAGGAGCGCCCCGAGCAGGGCCGCAGCGCCGAACAGGGCGCTCAGGAAGCCGAGTTGGGTGGCTCCGCCGAGGTTCTCCCTGGCGTGCACGGGGAAGAGGATCGAACCCCACGACTGGTTCAGCCCGTTGGTGAACATCACCATCAGGACGACCGCCGTCAGCAGCCCGCCGGAAGCCACGTATGCGTACCCCTCCCGCAGGTTCCGGCGGTACGCGGCGAAGGAGGTCCGGGCGGCGGACTTCATCGGTTCGGCCGCCCGCACCCCGCGCACCCCGGCCGCGATCAGCGCCGCCGAGAGGGCGAACGTCGCCCCGTCCAGGAGGAGTACGGCCTCCGCGCCGAGCACCACGATCAGTACGCCCGCCAGCGAGGCACCGGCCATGCGTGCCCCGTTCGACGCCGCCTCGAAGAGGGAGGCGGCCCGGGTGATGCTCGTACCGGCGCGTTCGGCGAGGTCGGGGATGAGGACCGACCGGGAGGTCATGCCGGGGGTCGCGACCAGGCCGCCGAGGGCCATCAGGGCGCACAGCATCCAGAATTCCAGCGCCCCCGTGTAGTGCAGCACCGGGATCGCCGCGACCGTCAGGCCGCAGATCAGGTCGGTGACGACGCTGGTGCGGCGCCGCCCGAAGCGGTCGATGAGCGGGCCGCCGACCAGCGCGGCCACCACCACCGGCAGCGTCGCGCAGAACGCCACGACCCCCGCCCGGCCCGCACTGCCGGTGGTCTGGAGCACGAACCAGGGCACGCCGATCAGGGTGAGCGAGTTGCCCGTGGTGGAGACGGCGTGAGCGGTCAGGAGGGCGGCGAGCGGACGCCGGTCGACCGCGCCGCCCCCTCTTCGGGTGTGGCTCACGGGTCTTTGGGTGTGGCTCACGAGGCGCTGGCCGTACGGAACCGGGCGTCGCCGGAGGTACGGACGAGGCGCAGGCCCAACTCGACCAGAGCCCAGCCCAATTGGGACCGTACGTCCTTGCGGGGAAGGTCCGCCTTCGGTGCGGCGGCGGCCCGCCGGTCGGCGGCGGCCTGGCGCTGGAGGTCGTTGGAGCGGGCGTTGTGCAGGTGGCGGAAGGTCTCGGGGTGCATGGCGGTGCTTCCTCTCGGCTGTGGTGGTTCCGGGGGGAGGGGTGGGGCCGTGCTGTGGGGTGTGGGCGGGCGGAGGAGCGGGGGAGTATCAGTCCCTGGCGAGGGGGAACGCGTGCACGTGGACGCGGTACTTCTCCGTCCCCTCGGTTCCCTCCTCGGGCCCCGTCTCGCGGTAGGACTCGATCAACTCCTGGACGCGGCGGCCCATTTCAACGGCCCGTTCGGGGTCGATCGTCATGGTGTAGTCGCTCAGCGTCGTGGCGTTCCGCCACTCCTCGGGCCACTCGTGGGAGTTGCCGAGGTAGGTGCCGATTTCCTGTGCGTGCTCGTTGGCGACCTGCTGCACGAAGAGTGCCGAAGCGCCGCGCACGGCCGGGTTGGGGCTGTCCGCCAGCGAGCCGTCGTACATGGTGCCGTCGTGGGCGGACTTCCACCAGCGCTCGCGGCCCTTGCCGTGCTCCGGGGCGTCCTCCACGAAGCCGTACGCCGCCAGTTGGCGCAGGTGGTAGCTGGTGGCGCCGCTCGACTCGCTGAGCCGCTCGGCCAGTTGGGAGGCGGTCGCGGGGCCGAAGTCGCGCAGTGCCCGCAGCAGGCTCATCCGCAGGGGGTGGGCGAGACCGCGCAGGGTCCGGGCGTCAAGGACGTGCACCTTGCGCTCGGGAGTTCCGGAAGCTTCGGGAGTTCCCGAAGCTCCGGACGCTCCGGGGGCCTCCGGGGAAGCGGGCGGCGCGGAGGGCTCCGGTGTGGCGGACGGGGTCGGCGAGGCGGGCGCTGCGTTGTCGGGCATGACTCCACCGTAAAGTTGCAAAGAACACGTTGCAAGGGTTTTTGTGCAACCACTTCTTTGCAACTCTCGGACGGCCTGCGAGAAGCCCAACTCCCGCCCTGATGGCCCTCCTTGGGCGGCGGGTTCAGGTCAGCCCGGACGCCTGCTCCACCAACGGGATGATCCGCAGCGGAACGGGATTTTCCATGACGATCGCCGTGGAAGCCCGGACGATGCCGTCAAAACCCACAACCCGGTCGATCACCCGTTGAAGATCCGCGTTCGACCGGGCCACCAGGCGGCAGAGCATGTCCCCGTGCCCGGTGGTGGTGTGCAGTTCCAGGACCTCCGGCACCGATCCCAGATGTGCCCGTACGTCCGCGCCCTGACCCTGTTTGATCTCCAGCGTCGCGAAGGCGGTCACCGGGTAGCCGAGCGCCGCCGGGTCGACGTCGGGGCCGAAGCCCCGGATGACGCCGTTCGACTGAAGGCGGTCCATCCGCGCCTGCACGGTGCCGCGCGCCACCCCGAGTCGGCGGGACGCCTCCAGTACGCCGATGCGCGGCTCACGGGCCAGCAGCACGATCAGCCGTCCGTCGAGTTCGTCCACTGCCATGCCTGCCCCCGGGGGTAGTCATCGTGTACAGATAGTCCGGTCATTCTCGCTCGATGGTGAGCAGGTTGCCCAGTGTTTGTGCGAACTATTGCGCAGCTTGCGATGTGGGGCGACGCTCGCCCCATGACTGAGACCACGACTGAGACCACTGGGCACGTCACCCCGAACACCGCGCGCGAGGCCGATCCCTTCCCGGTCAAGGGCATGGACGCGGTCGTCTTCGCCGTCGGCAACGCCAAGCAGGCGGCCCACTACTACTCGACCGCCTTCGGCATGAAGCTCGTCGCCTACTCCGGACCGGAGAACGGCAGCCGCGAGACCGCCAGTTACGTGCTGACGAACGGCGCGGCCCGCTTCGTGTTCACCTCCGTCATCCGGTCCTCCACCGAGCAGGGCCGGTTCATCGAGGCGCACGTCGCCGAGCACGGTGACGGTGTCGTCGACCTCGCCATCGAGGTTCCGGACGCGCGTGCCGCGTACGCCTACGCCACGGCGCAGGGCGCCACCGGCCTCACCGAGCCGCACGAGGTCAAGGACGAGCACGGCGTCGTCGTGCTGGCCGCCATCGCGACGTACGGCAAGACCCGCCACACGCTGGTGGAGCGCAAGGGGTACGAGGGTCCTTACCTGCCCGGGTTCGTCGCCGCGTCGCCGATCGTCGAGCCGCCCGCCAAGCGGACGTTCCAGGCGATCGACCACTGCGTCGGCAACGTCGAGCTCGGCAAGATGAACGAGTGGGTCGGCTTCTACAACAAGGTCATGGGCTTCACGAACATGAAGGAGTTCGTGGGCGACGACATCGCGACCGAGTACTCGGCGCTCATGTCGAAGGTCGTCGCGGACGGGACGCTGAAGGTCAAGTTCCCGATCAACGAGCCCGCGATCGCGAAGAAGAAGTCACAGATCGACGAGTACCTGGAGTTCTACGGGGGCGCCGGTGTGCAGCACATCGCGCTCGCGACGAACGACATCGTCTCGACGGTACGCACCATGCGCGCCGCCGGTGTCGCCTTCCTCGACACGCCGGACTCGTACTACGACACGCTGGGGGAGTGGGCGGGCGAGACCCGCGTTCCCGTCGAGACGCTGCGCGAGTTGAAGATCCTGGTCGACCGGGACGAGGACGGGTACCTGCTCCAGATCTTCACCAAGCCGGTCCAGGACCGTCCGACGGTCTTCTTCGAGATGATCGAGCGGCACGGGTCGATGGGGTTCGGCAAGGGCAACTTCAAGGCACTCTTCGAGGCGATCGAGCGGGAGCAGGAGAAGCGCGGGAACCTGTAACTCCCGTGCAGGGCGTGTGGCTTGTCCCTTGACGCCCTGACTTTGCTGCTGCGGCTCCGCGGACCTGCCCCGTGGGGCCGCAGTGTTTTTCGGGTGGGGTGGGGGGGCTTTGGCGGGGCCGCGTTGGCTACCGGCGCGGTACTCGGGTGCGCCTGCGGCGGGCTGCCCCTCCCCGCCCCTTCACCTGAACCCTGACGGGGCTGGGGTGGGTTGCTGTTCAAGACTGGGGCTACGCCCCTCGCCCCCTGCACGGCTTCGCCGCGCGTCCTCAAACTCCCCCAAGCTCTCAACTCCGTTCGAGCAGGGGGGACCCCCTCGACGGGCTTGATTTGCCTGCGCGGGCTGGATTTGCTTGCGCGGGCTGGATGTGCCCGCGCAGGGTTGATTCGCCCGCGCGGGCTGGATTTGCTCGCGCAGGATGGATTTGCCCTCGCAGGGTGGATTACGCCACCACGCTCCACGACGGCACCCCCGTCCGCCTCGTGTACAGGCCCTCCGACTCCCACCCCCGTAGTGCCGACCAGTCCCGCGAGACCGCCGCACGGTCGCCCCTCAGCCGGACCGTGCCCGGGGAGCCCGACGCGTCGACCGTCGGTTCCAGCCAGTCGCCGGGGCGTACCCGTGGCGTCAGCTCCACCGCCGTCGGCAGCGCCGACAACCGGCGTTCCCAGCCGCGCCCGGCGACCGTGCCCCGCTCCCGGTTCACCAGGGACACCGTCCGCACCTCGCTCCGCCCGGCCCCGGCCCCGTGTCCTGCCAGCGCCCCGCTCGTCAGCGGGATGTCCGCCCCCACCAGCAGGTCCGCCAGCACCGACGCGTGCGTGGCCGAACCGATCCGGGTGGCCGCCGCCACCAGCACCGGGCCCCGCCTCGTCACGATCACCCGGCAGCGCATCGGCCCGTACGTCACCCCCAGTGCCCTCAACACCGCCCGTACGTACGCGTGCACCTGCGCCGTCACCGGAGCGGACGGGTCCGTCGGCATCTCGAAGTCGGTCACCGGGTAGCGCCCGCCCACCGCGTGGCTGATCCGCTCCCACGACTCGACGACCGTGTGCAGCGGCCCCTCCGACACCGTGTGCACCACGAACTCCCGTCCCGGCAGGGCCTCTTGGAGCACCGGCGTACGGCCGGACGCCAGCGCCGTGCGGCACGCGTGCCACACCTCCTCCGCGTCCCGGCAGATCCGCGTCGGCGACTTCACCACCACCCGCCCGAGCCCCCATGCCCGGAAGCGGTCGACCGCCTCGACAGGTGACTCGGGGCGGGCCTCCCGGGGCATCAACAGGCCCGCCTCCGCGAGGAGTTCGGCGGTACTGCGGGTGGGGCGGGGGTGCGTCGGCAGCAGCAGGGCCGTGGACAGGGCCTGTGCCAGCGGTGCGCCGCTCGACGCGCCCGCCACCACCCGCTGCACCCGCATCGCCCGCAGCCGGGCCACTGTACGGCGGAAGTCCGCCGCGTGGCCGAAGTCCTTCGCGTACGAGACCGTGTCGAAGGGCACGGCCGGCGGCCGCACCGTGCTGCGCAGATGGAAGCAGACGGCCCCCCGCCGGTTCAGTTCAGCGGCCAGGGCCCGCCCCTCGTCCCAGCCGTCGACCATGGCGATACGCATGTGGTGCTCGTCCTCCCGTGTGGCCCGCTCACCGAGCGGGCTCCTCCAGTGACGGACACTCGCAGGCTCCGATCAACGCGGGATCAACGGCGCGACCAGTGGACGTTCATCGACGGTCGGGACAGTTCGATCCGCAGGCACGAGCAGAGCGAGGGGGCCGACATGTCCGCCACGACCAGCACGAACGCCGAAACGGGGGGGCAGCGGCGGTCGGCTCCGGCGCCCCCGCCCCGGACCCCGCTCTCGCCCCCGCCCCGCCCTGCCTCCTCACCTGCGCGGCGAGCTGCGCGGCGTGCGCGACGGCCGTCCCCTGCACCTCGGCACCCGGCAGCGGCGCGCCCTGCTGCCGTACCGCAGAGCACCCGTCTCCGCACGTGCCCTCGTCGATGGCCTGCGGGGCGAGGAGCCGCCCGCCCGGGCCGTCGGCACCACCCGGACGTACGCCTCGCGACTGCGCAAAGTGCCCCGGCCGACGTCTTCGTCTCGCGCAAGGTGCCCCCGGCCGACGTCCTCGCCTCGTACGGGGACGCCCGTCTGCTGCGGGTGCGCCCGGAGCCCCTCGCTCAGTGCCGCCCGCGAGGCCCCGCCGGAGCCTCCTGCTTCCGCGCCCCCGAGCCGCTCGGAGCGGCCTTCCGCACCTTCGGCCGGTACCCCCAGACATTCCTCGGCCCACCCGCCGGCGGCTCCCCGAGCCGCTCCAGCGACGTCCGCGCCCTCGGCGCCCACAGCGGTGAGAACGACGGATGCACCCGCAGCGCCTCCTCCAAGTGCCGCCGCGCCGCCCCGTACTCGCCGAGCGCCCGCTCGATCTCCCCCCGGTGGTACAGGAAGAGCGCGTTCCGCGCCCCCTCCTTGACCGCCCGCCGCGCGTATGCGAGAGCCGCCTCGTCGTCCCCCGTACGGTGCAGCGCCCAGCCCAACGCGTCCGCGACCTCCGCTCCCGGATGCCTCGACCACTCCTCCCGCAGCAGGTCCACCGCCGTGTCCGCGTCCCCGTGATCGGCCTCCAGCCGGCCCAGCACCAGGTCCCCCCGCACCCCCTGCTTCCGATTCCACTCCACCTGCGCCCGCGCCACCCCGTACTGGGCGTCCCCGCTCCCCGTGGCCGCCTCCTCCAACTCGCCCCATTCCAGGGCGTACTCAGGTCGCGGTGCCAGCGCGAGCGCCGCCTTGTACGCCTTCACGGCCTCCGCCGTACGCCCCGTCGCCGCCAGCACCCGGGCCCGCCCCGCGACCGCCTCCCCCCGCTTCCGCTCGATCCCGAGCGACGCGTCGTAGTACCCCAGCGCCTCCGTCACGTCACCCCTCTCCCACGCGAGTTCGCCCGCCCGCCGCAACTGCTCCGCCCTCTCCGCCCCGCCCTCCGCCGCGACCACCGCCTGGGCCGCCAGCACCGCCGCGTCCTCCCGCCACCCCTTGTCCCGGTAGGTCTGCGCCGTCCAGCCGAGCGCGGCGGCCCCGCCCCGCCTCTCCATCAGCTCCTCGGCGGCCCGGCCCGCCGCCTTGGTGTCGCCCATCCGCCCGTAGGCGTCGATCAGCAGCGGATACGTCGCCCACTCCTTCGGTGCCTGCATCTGTACGACCTCGCCCCACCGCTTCGCCGCCGCGAAGTTCCCGCGCGCCTGCTCCAGCAGCCCCATCGCCACCATGGCCCCGAAGTTCCCCCGTTCCGCCGCCCGCGCCTTCAGTGAGTGCCGCAACGCCGCCTCGGCCCTCGGGTAGAACGCCGCGTCCGCCCCCCGCACCCCCCGCGCGACCAGCTCTACCCCGAGCTCCGTCCACACCCCCGCATCCCGGGGATTCGCCCGCGCCCGTGCGTCGAGGGCCGCCAGCGCCGCAGCCGAGCCGGGAGCCCCCGCCACCGGCTTCACCACAGCCTTCCCTTCCGTCCCCGACCGCCCCATCACCACAACCCCGCCCGCCACCCCCAGCACCACCACCACTCCCAGTGCGACCCCCGCCCGCCACCGCCCACCCCCTTTGGGCACCGCGGCCGCCTCACTCCCGCCCGCCCCCGGTTCCGCCGCACTCAACCCCGCCGCCGCCCCGCCGACCCCCGCACCGCCCCCACCCGACAAGGCTCCGGGACACGGCGCAGGCCCACCCCCAGGCCCCCCGGCAGCCCCGCACGACTCGACATCCGGCCCAGCCCCAGGCTCCATCGCATCCATCCCGCCACCATGCGCCAGTACGACGAGCACACCCGCCCACCGCGATCCATTCCGCAGACGGGTTCACACCGATGGCCCCGGGTGCCAGGCTGGCCCCATGGACCTGGACGATCTTCAGAGCCGCCTCCGCACCGGCCTCCCGGACGACGCCCTGATCACGGACCCCGACGTCATGGCCTCGTACGCCCACGACATGGCCAGCTTCTGCGCCTCGGGAACCCCCGCCGCCGTCGTCCTGCCCCGGACCGTCGAACAGGTCCAGCACGTCATGCGCACCGCGACCGCGCTCCGCGTCCCCGTTGTGCCCCAAGGCGCTCGCACCGGCCTCTCCGGCGCCGCCAACGCCATCGACGGCTGCGTCGTCCTGTCCCTCACGAAGATGGACCGCATCCTGGAGATCAGTGCCGTCGACCGCACAGCCGTCGTCGAACCGGGCGTGATCAACGCCGTCCTCTCCCGCGCGGTCGCCGACCGGGGCCTCTTCTACCCGCCCGACCCGTCCAGCTGGGAGATGTGCACCATCGGCGGCAACATCGGCACCGCCTCCGGCGGCCTGTGCTGCGTCAAGTACGGAGTGACCGCCGAGTACGTCCTCGGCCTCGACGTCGTCCTCGCCGACGGCAGGCTGCTGCGGACCGGCCGCCGCACCGCCAAGGGCGTCGCGGGCTACGACCTCACCCGGCTCTTCGTCGGCTCCGAGGGCAGCCTGGGCATCGTCGTCCGCGCCGTCCTCGCCCTGAAGCCCGCCCCGCCCGTCCAGCTCGCCCTGGCCGCCGAGTTCCCGTCAGCCGCCGCGGCCTGCGAGGCCGTCTGCGCGATCATGGAACGCGGTCACGCCCCGTCCCTCCTCGAACTCATGGACCGTACGACCCTCCGGGCGGTCAACGCCCTCGCCCACATGGGTCTCCCCGAAACCACCGAGGCCCTGCTCCTCGCCGCCTTCGACACCCCCGACCCGGCCGCCGACCTGGCCGCCCTGGGCGCGGTCTGCACGGAGTTCGGCGCCACCGAGGTCGTCCCCGCCGACGACGCCGCCGAGTCGGAACTCCTCCTCAAGGCGCGACGCCTCTCCCTCACCGCACTCGAAGCCGTCAAGACCGCGACCATGATCGACGACGTCTGCGTGCCCCGCTCGAAGCTCGCCGCGATGCTCGACGGGACCGCCGCCATCGCCGAGAAGTACGACCTGACCATCGGCGTCTGCGCCCACGCGGGCGACGGCAACACCCACCCCGTGGTCTGCTTCGACGCCGCCGACCCGGACGAGTCCCGCCGGGCCCGCGAGTCCTTCGACGAGATCATGGCGCTCGGCCTGGAACTGGGCGGCACCATCACCGGCGAACACGGCGTCGGCGTACTGAAGAAGGAGTGGCTGGCCCGCGAACTCGGCCCGGTCGGCGTCGAACTGCAACGCTCCGTCAAAGCCGCCTTCGACCCCCTCGGCATCCTCAATCCCGGAAAGCTCTTCTGACCCGCACGGGACCGCCGTACCCTCCGACCCGCTCAGCTCTCCCCCTCCTGCGAGGTCGCCAGCAGCTCCGCCAGCGCGTCGTCCAGCCCGAGCTGCCCGCGCTCGCTGCCCAGCGGCACGACGTTCAGCGTCCGCTCCAGCCACGCCGACACGACCGGCGACGACGCTTCGAGCAGCGCGTCCCCCTCGGGCGAGGTGAGCGCCAGACACACCACCGAACGTCCGTCGACCTTGGTCGGCCAGATCCGGACATCTCCGTGCCCGCACGGCCGGAACACCCCGTCGACCAGCAACTCCCGGGCGAACGTCCAGTTGACCGGGTAGTCCGACCCGATGTGGAAGGTCACGTGCACGGCGTACGGGTCACTCGTCCGGTACATCAGCCGTGCCGGTACGGGGATGGTGCGTTCGGGGGACAGCACGAGGTTGAGCTCCAGCTCGCGTTCCACGACGGTGTGCTGCATGGGGTTCCGCATGGGGATGCACGTCCTTTCCGGTACGGGGCCCGGTCGGCGGGCCGTACAAGGTGAGAGCGCGCATCCCGCCGCCCATTACGCGACTTCCGAAGAAGTTTTCCGAGGCGATCGGCAATGACCGGAAAGTGGTGCATCCGGGCGGACGGGCCCGGTGGCAGGCGGGCGTCTGGTAGATGTGGACCCCGGAAATCAGACAACGAGGCCACCTCACAGATACGGGACACGGTGATGAGCGCCCCCACACCGGCCAACGGCGAGAACACACCCGGCCACGGCTTCTATCCCGACCCGTCCATCCCCGGCTACGTCCGCTACTGGAACGGCAGTTCATGGGTGCCCGGGACGAGCCGCCCGGCCCCCGCACCCGGCGAGCCGATGCCGACCCCGCCGCCGGGTGCCGCCCCCGTCCCCGCCCCCTCCGGCCTCCCCAACCTGGCCTCGGTCCCGGCCCCGGCTCCCGCTCCCACCCCCGTCTCCACTCCCACCCCCACCCCCGCCGTCGAGGAAACGGGCCCGTTCTTCTTCGACGAGGAAGACCCCGGGCCCCCGTCCCGGTACGGCTCGAACCCCGCGACCCAACACGTCCCGATCCAGGACCGCCCGAGCCAGGACCGCCCGAGCCCGGCCCGCGAGGCCCAGACCCCGGCCCCGGCGGGCCGCGAGGTCCAGGTCCGCCGTTCCCCGGAACCCCCGGTCGCCTGGCAGGCGGACACCTCCCGCCAGTCCGGCTTCGGCGGCGAGAACGACCGCCGCGTCTCCTGGGGCTCCCCGGCGGACGCCCCGCCCGGCAGCGGCTCGCCCGCCGCCGCCCAGCCCGCCGCCTCGGCCGCGTCCTCCCTCGCCCCGGCCCAGGACCGCGCCCCGAGCACCCGCGACCCCCGCGTCCCCACCGACGCCCTCCCCTCCCGCCCGGACCGCCCCGCCCTGGATTCCGCCACCCGCGAGGCACCCCCCTCGCTCCCGCCCCACCCCACCACCCCCCGCCCGGCCCCGACGCCCTCCACCTCTTCCGCCGCCCCCCGCCCCACCCCGGACCGCCCCGCCCCCTCCCACGAGGGCACGATGTCCATCCGTACCGTCAAACCCCAACGACGCCCCACCACCCCCCAGGCACAGGGCCAAGCCCACGCCCAGACCCCCGCCGCCCACGAACCGAGCGGCCCGGTCACCCCCTGGAAGCCCCCCGTCGAGGACCCCTTCACCCGCGCCGCCCGCGAACAGTCCGCCGCCCGCCCCGCCGGCCTCGGCCGCCGCCTCGCCGCCCGTCTCCTCGACACCGTCGTCCTCGGCGCGGGCGTGGCCGCCGTGGCGATCCCCCTGGTCACCCAGGCCGTCGACCACATCGACGAGAAAATCCGGGCCGCGAAGCTGTCCGGCACGACGGTCACCGTCTACCTCCTCGACAGCACCACCCTCGGCATCCTGGGCGTCATCCTTGGCACCTTCCTCCTCCTCGGCGTTCTCTACGAAGCGGTCCCGACCGCCAAGTGGGGCCGCACGCTGGGCAAGAAGGTGTTCGGCCTCCAGGTCCGCGACATCGAGGAGCACGACCCGCCGCGCTTCGGCGGTGCACTGCGCCGCTGGGTGGTGTACGGGGTGCTGGGCGTGCTCGGCATCGGCGTGTTCAACGTCCTGTGGTGCCTGTTCGACCGCCCCTGGCGGCAGTGCTGGCACGACAAGGCGGCCCGTACCTTCGTCGCCGCCAAGGCCGCCAAGAGCTGACCCGCCCCGCTGCCCGACCCCGCCGCCCGCCCCGCCCGACCCACCCTCACCGGCTTGGCCCACACCGTCCCCCGAACGGCGTCCGACCCCTTGCGGGCCCCGGACGCCGGGGGTCGACTGCCGGTATGAGCACCGACCAGCCGCCGCCCGGCGTGCCGCCTGAGAACGATCCGTTCCAGAAGTACCCGCCGCCCCCGCCGCCCCAGGGCGGCGCCGGCAGCCCCTACGACCAGAGCGGAGGTCTGCCCCCGTACGGCGGAGGCGGCCCCTACGACGGCGGCGCCGGAGGTTACGGCGGCGGCACCGGAGGCTACGGCGGGGCCGACCCGCTCGCCGGAATGCCCCCGCTCGCCTCGCTCGGGAAGCGCTTCCTGGCCCGGTTCATCGACATGCTGATCGTCGGCATCCCGATGGGCCTGCTGGGCATCCCGTTCGGCACGTACAAGGAGATCACCAAGACCACGGACGACCTCGGCGACACGTTCACCAAGGTCACCTCGGGCCAGAGCATGCTCTGGTCGCTGATCACGATCGCCGTCTACCTGGCGTACGACACGTACCTGACCAAGAAGAACGGCCAGACCGTCGGCAAGCGCGTGATGGGCCTGCGCGTCGCGATGCTCAACGACGGCAGCACCCCACAGACCAACGTGGCGCTGATGCGCGCCGCCGTACTGCTGGTGCCCGCGCTGGTCTGCTGCTACTGCCTGTGGTGGCTGGTCAACCTGGTCATGATCGCCGTCGACAAGCCGTACAAGCAGGGCCTGCACGACAAGGCGGCGAAGACCGTCGTGGTCACCGCCGCCTAGTTCCCGTACGAACGCGAACGCGTACGCGAGGGAGCGAGAGAGCTCCGCTAACTCCGTACGGAGTGCTCCGGAGCCACCGAGGAGCGCGCGCGGGGCCCGGGCACCCGGACCTCGTCGTACGCCTCCACGGTCTCCACGGCGGCGGGCACGGAGACGGCCGCAGGACCGACCACGGTCCTGCGCGCCGTCTCCTGCGCGTTCCGCGTGCCGCGCAGGTTCGGCATCGGCACGGTCATCGCCACCAGCAGCCCAAGACCCAGCGCGGCACACGCGATGACCGCGATCCAGGCGCCCGAGGTGGTCTGCGAGAGCAGCAGCATGGCGAGGGTGGAGAAGACGGTCGCCAGTGCACCGCACACGCACTGGGCGACGGTCAACGTCGGGACCTGGATCCGGTTCGGAGTCTGGCGCGTCCGCTGCATGGCAGTTCCGTCCTCGGAGCACGGGGGGTGTGGGTCGCGGGGTCTGAGCTGACCCTACGACCATGTGGTTCCCTGGCGGAACGGCTAGTAAGCGTGACCTAACACACGGTGCCGATGCATGGGGGGCGCACAGTGTCATCACGCCGTCCGCCCTGTGAGACGCGAGCGCCCGTGCGGTACGCGGCCGCCGTCCGCAGTCGCAGGGAGCAGTCCTCCAACTGCCTAGCGCGCCGCTCTGGTTGGTGTCAAGGTCTGTCTTTTCTCCGCCAACTCCGGTCGAATGGCGTCACTTGTGACGCGCGCCGCAAACGGTACCCCTCCAACCCCTTCGGGATCGGCCGGCGGCCGCGGGGGAGGAACCATCAAGTGAACAGCAACAGACGGGTCTTCAGAGGAACGGCGATACTCGCGGCCCTCGCCGCGACCGCCGTCACCGCCTCGGCCTTCGCCACCGCGCAGGCCGACGAACGGAGCCCGGCGCCCATCGAGCGCCAGGACCCGGCGCACACGGAGACCGGCGCGGGCCACGGGCACGGCGGCAAGGGCCACCTCATCGACGGACCCTTCAGCGCCCAGCAGGCCCAGCAGCGGCAGACCGCCCTGGAGCAGGTGCTCAGCGGCAAGGCCAAGACCGAGAAGCGGGGCAGCTCGCAGGTCGTCAAGCTCGCCGACAAGAAGTACGTCGAGCTGGGCCGCGAGCGCACCGACCAGATCTTCACCATCCTGGTCGAGTTCGGCGACAAGATCGACAACACCTCGATGTACGACCCGGACGGCGACGGACCGCAGCCGCCGGTCGTGAAGTACGGCGGCACCCCGGGACCCCTGCACAACAAGATCCCGGAGCCGGACCGCACGAAGGACAACTCCACCGCCTGGAAGGCCGACTACAACCAGGAGCACTTCCAGAACCTGTACTTCGGCAAGGGCAAGGGCCCCGACGGCAAGCCGATCGACTCCCTCAAGACCTACTACGAGAAGACCTCGTCGGGCCGGTACTCGGTCGAGGGCAAGGTCACCGACTGGGTCAAGGTCGACTACAACGAGGCCCGTTACGGCTCCAACTACTGCGGCAGTGACAACTGCCCCAACGTCGAGGACCTGGTCCGCGACGGAGTCAACGCCTGGGTCGCCAAGGAGAAGGCGGCGGGCAAGACCGACGCCCAGATCAAGGCCGACCTCCAGAAGTACGACCAGTGGGACCGCACGGACCACGACAACGACGGCAACTTCAACGAGCCCGACGGCTACATCGACCACTTCCAGGTCGTGCACGCCGGTGAGGACGGCTCGGCGGGCGGCGGCGCGCAGGGCGGCGACTCGATCTGGGCGCACCGGGGTTACGCGTACAGCCGCGACGACGGCGAGAGCGGCCCGTCCGGCTTCAAGGCGGGCGGCGTGGCCGTCGGCGACACCGGCATCTGGGTCGGCGACTACACCGCGCAGCCCGAGAACGGCGGCCTCGGCGTCTTCGCCCACGAGTACGGCCACGACCTGGGTCTGCCGGACCTCTACGACACCACCAACCAGGCCGAGAACTCGGTCGGCTTCTGGTCGCTGATGTCGGCGGGTTCCTGGCTCAACACCGGCAAGAGCGAGATCGGCGACATGCCGGGCGACATGACCGCCTGGGACAAGCTCCAGCTCGGCTGGCTGAAGTACGACAAGGCGAAGGCCGCCACGACCTCCCTCCACAAGCTGGGCGTCGCGGAGTACAACACCAAGAACGCGCAGGCGGTCGTCGTCGAACTCCCCAAGAAGAACGTCACCACCGAGGTCGTGAAGCCCGCCGAGGGCACGAAGCAGTGGTGGTCGGACTACGGGGACAACCTCTCCAACACGCTCTCCCGTGACGTGGACCTGACCGGCAAGACGTCCGCCTCCCTCGAACTCAAGGGCTGGTGGGACATCGAGAAGGACTACGACTACCTCTACACCCAGGTCTCGACGGACAACGGCGCGAGCTGGAAGACCATCGACGGCAAGGCCGACGGCCAGACCATCCCGCGCGACGGCGGCGACAAGCCCGCCCTCACCGGCGTCTCCGGCACCTACAAGTCCCTGGTCTACCCGCTGGACGCGTACGCCGGGAAGAAGATCGGCATCCGCTTCCGCTACAAGACCGACGGCGGCGCGGGCGGCAAGGGCTTCGCGGCCGACGCCATCTCCGTCAAGGCCGACGGCACCGCCCTGTTCACCGACAACGCGGAGGGCGACGACAACGGCTGGACCGTCCGAGGCTTCTCCCGCGTCGGCGACTCGATCAACGGCGACTACCCGCAGTTCTACCTGGCCGAGAACCGCCAGTACGTCTCGTACGACAAGACCCTGCAGTCCGGCCCGTACAACTTCGGCTGGCGCAAGAAGGGCGACCCGAAGTACAGCTGGGTCGAGCGCTACGCCTACCGCCCCGGCCTGATGATCTGGCAGTGGGACACCTCGCAGCGCAACAACAACGTCTTCGAGCACCCCGGCAAGGGACTCCTGCTCCCGATCGACGCCAACGCCAAGCCGCTGAAGTGGGCCGACGGCAAGAACATCGGCAACAAGATCCAGCCGTACGACGCCGCCTTCTCCTGGTGGCCGTCGGCGGGCTTCACCCTGCACAAGCTCGGCGAGCCGACGAAGATCCCCGCCCACCTGGGCGCCCCGGTCTTCGACGACCGCAAGGGCACCTACTGGTACAAGGAGAACCCCACCGGGAGTGTCCAGACAACTGACACCAACACCCGGATCTCCATCCTGAACCAGCCGCTGGACGGTCAGACCATGACCATCCTGGTGAGCAAGAGTGGTCGCTGACCGTAACTTTTAGGCCATTACCCCAGGTCAGGCCATGATCGGCCGTCGCCCCTCTAGCGGGCGGCGGCCGATCGCGTTTAGATGCCTCTTACGTACTCACTATTGACGCGACGTCTTACGGGCGTGCCTCCCGGCATGCCCGTGCCGCCGCACGGGGGAGTGATCGTTCATGTCCGCCGGAGGTTTCAACAGACTCCCGAACGGGAGCGTGGTCGTGGCCCTGACCCTGCCGCGCCCCGGCCCCTCCAACACCAAGGTCCGCATCCTCGTCCACGCCGCCAACCGCGCCCGGGCCCTCACCCGCCTCCGCAACCTGGGCCTGCGCGCCGTCTACCTCCGGGGCAACGCCGAGCCCCCCACCCCCGACGAGATCACCGCCGTCCTCCACCACCCCGACGGCCTCCTCTGGCGCGCCGCCCCTCAGTCCCGCTCCGAACTCTGGCACCCCATACGCACCCTCCTCCGCCCGGCCTCCTGACCCTCCCTGCTCCGCCCCGGGCTTCCGGGACCTGCACCCTGGCCCGGCACCCCACGGCCCCCGCCGGGCCCCTCCCGGACCTCCGCCCGGGTCCCGCCCAGGGCCTCCGCCCGACCTCCGGGCTTCCCGCCCCCGGCCCCGCGCCCTACGGTTCCCTGGCTCCCGCCCTGCCCGCTGCATCTGCCTCGCGTCCTGGCCTCCGACCCGCGTCTGCCCCACCTTTGCCCCCCTCGCCGCACCGACCGCAAGCCCCGCTGCCCACCCGCCCCCGGGCGCGGGCCGTGTGCCCGCGCGGCCCGTGGGCCGCACAGGGTGGGGCCCCGCTCCTCCTCGACGGCGTACGTATCCGGGGCTTCCCGTCACAACCCCGCCACGGACTTGTCGAGCACGCCACCGAAAGCGCCCCACACGCTGCACCTGACGGAGTGGCCCTTCCGGCGACGTACGACGAATCCCACGACGCACAACGCAAGAAACAGCGCGCCGAGTACCGCTGCCGCCAGCGGAGCGAAGGCGAACCACAGAAAGCACGCGGTACCGGCCCAGACGGCGATGGGCAGGAGCGAGGCGCGCAGAACCGTTCCGAAGGGGACCTGTACCGCCTTCTTCGGCAGGGCTCGTTCGTTCCACACGCTGATGTGGTTCCGGGTGACACAGTGCTCGGGCCGCATCCCGCTATCCGACCACCAACGTCCCCTGGACGACAGGGCGAGTGGATTGCCCGATGCTCCCGTCACCGAGAAGGACATCCGATGCGCGGCGTGACCTACTCGATGAGCGTCTCCCTGGACGGCTACATCGTCGGGCCCGGGGGCGGGTGGGCAGCGGGGCTTGAGCTCGGTGTGGCGAGGGGGGAAGGGCGGGGCAGGCGCGGGTCGTTGGCCGGAGGCCAGGGCGTACCGGGCAGGCCGGAAGTCAGGGGCGGGGCCGGAGGTCAGGAGGCCGGGCCGAGGTCCGGGCAGGGGGGCGGGCGGAGGCCCTGGGGCAGGCCCCGGGCTTGAGCCAAGGGCCGGGCATCGGACCTGGGACGGGCCGGGGGTCAGACCACCGGTTTGCCCGTGAGGGCGACGCCTGCCTCCTTGAGCTGGCGGAGGGCGGACTCCGTCGTCGCCTCCGCGACGCCCGCCGTCAGGTCCAGGAGGACGTGCGTCGTGAAGCCCTCGCGGGCCGCGTCCAGGGCCGTGGCGCGGACGCAGTGGTCGGTGGCGATGCCGACCACGTCGACCTCGGTGACCTCGTGGGAGCGGAGCCAGGCCGCGAGCCCCACGCCGTTCTCGTCCGTGCCCTCGAAGCCGCTGTACGCCGCCGAGTACGCCCCCTTGTCGAAGACCGCCGCGACCGCGCCCGAGGCGACCGCCGGGGCGAAGTTCGGGTGGAAGCCCACGCCCTCCGTGCCCGCCACGCAGTGCACCGGCCAGGAGTCGACGTAGTCGGGGGAGGAGGAGAAGTGGGAGCCGGGGTCGACGTGGTGGTCGCGGGTGGCGACGACGTAGCGGTAACCGGCCTGGGCCTCGCCGACCAGGTCGGTGATCGCGGCGGCGACGTCGGAACCGCCCGCCACGGCGAGGCTGCCGCCCTCGCAGAAGTCGTTCTGCACGTCGACGACGATCAAGGCGCGGTGCATGTGTCTTCCTTACGTGGTGGGCCGACGGCCTGACGCCCGGTACTCCCACTACCGAGGGTAGGTAATTCAACGGGCCTGCGGGAGTGGGCGTTTGAGGGCGGGGGCCTCGGCGGGGGAGGAGTTACACGTACTCGGTGGGGATGACCGGCTCGCCCCGCGAGAGCTGGACGGACGACATGGGGAGCGAGGAGCGGGCCGCCGTGTGCCGGGCGCGGGCCGCGTCGAGGGGTTCGCGGGCGACGACCTCGCCGGACTTGACCAGCTCGACCTGGAGCTGGTGGGAGAGGAGGTCGGCGGGGACCGGCCCGGTGCCGATGACCTCGGCCTCGGCGATGCCGTACGCGTCCGGGCGGCGGGCCGCCCACTTGCGGCCGCCTCGCGAGGACTTCGCGCCCATGGACTTCTTCGCGACCGGAATCAAAGGGGCCTTGGGGTCGGCGGACTGGGCGCGGGCGACCAGCTTGTAGACCATCGAGCAGGTGGGGTGGCCGCTGCCGGTGACGAGCTGGGTGCCGACGCCGTACGCGTCGACGGGGGCCGCCGCGAGGGAGGCGATGGCGTACTCGTCGAGGTCGGAGGTGACCACGATCTTGGTGGACGTGGCACCCAGCTCGTCGAGCTGCTGGCGGACCCGGTGCGCGACCAGGAGCAGGTCCCCGGAGTCGATGCGTACGGCTCCCAGCCCGGGGCCCGCGACCTCGACGGCGGTACGGACGGCCGTGGCCACGTCGTACGTGTCGACCAGGAGCGTCGTGCCGCTGCCGAGGGAGTCCACCTGGGCCTGGAAGGCGTCGCGCTCGTTGTCGTGGAGCAGGGTGAAGGCGTGCGCGGAGGTGCCGACGGTGGGGATGCCGTAGCGGAAGCCCGCCGCCAGGTCGGAGGTGGAGGCGAAGCCGCCGACGTACGCGGCGCGGGCGGAGGCGACGGCGGACAGCTCGTGGGTGCGGCGCGCGCCCATCTCGATGAGGGGGCGGCCCCCGGCCGAGGCCGACATGCGGGAGGCGGCGGCCGCGATCGCCGAGTCGTGGTTGAGGATCGAGAGGATGACCGTTTCCAGGAGCACGCACTCCGCGAAGCTGCCCTCGACGCGCAGGATCGGCGAGCCCGGGAAGTAGACCTCGCCCTCCGGGTAGCCCCAGATGTCGCCGCTGAAGCGGTACGAGGCGAGCCAGGCGAGGGTCGGCTCGTCGACGATTCCCTGCTCGCGGAGGAAGGCGATGACGTCGGCGTCGAAGCGGAAGTTCTCCACGGCGTCCAGCACCCGCCCCGTACCGGCGACGACGCCGTAGCGGCGGCCGGACGGCAGCCTGCGCGTGAAGACCTCGAAGACGGAGCGCCGGTCGGCCGTGCCCGCGCGCAGGGCGGCCTGGAGCATGGTCAGCTCGTACTGGTCGGTGAAGAGAGCCGTCGAGGGAACATCCACCGGCAGCCCGAGATCCGCTGTGTTCATACGACGGATGCTACCCCTGATTTCGTCAGAGTGACGAGATCTAGGTGGGGAGGTGGGGCCGTTCGGGGAGGTGAGGCCGTTTGTGCGACCGCCCCCCTGCGGTGGCAGCATGGGAAGGGTGAGTGTCGCCCCCGTAGAGATCGAACGTCCCGAGTCGGCCGAGGAGACCTTTGTCGTCCCCGAGCCGGACACCCCCTGGGTGACCCTGGTCCACAACGACCCGGTCAACCTGATGAGTTACGTGTCGTACGTCTTCCAGACGTACTTCGGGTATTCCAAGGAGAAGGCGAAGAAGCTGATGCTCGACGTCCACCACAAGGGGCGCGCCGTCGTCTCGGCGGGCAGCCGCGAGGAGATGGAGCGCGACGTGCAGGCGATGCACGGGTACGGGCTGTGGGCGACCCTCTCCCAGGACCGCAACTGATGGCGGGCTACTTCGAGGCGGTCCCCGACGGCGGCGCGGCCATCGCCCTGGACACCGTGGAGACCTCCATCCTGCGCTCGCTCGCCGTGCAGCTCCTGGAACTGATCGGGCCCGGCGACGAGCCCGTCGAGGGCGCCGACCCGCTGGCCGCGCTCTTCGCGGAGGGCCCGAGCGAGGCCCCCGCCGACCCGGCGCTGGCCCGTCTCTTCCCCGAGGCGTACGTCGATCCGCGCGCCGAGCCCGACGCGCGGCAGCGGGAGTCCTCCGCCGAGTTCCGCCGCTTCACGGAGAACGACCTGCGCACCCGCAAGCGCGAGGACGCCCTCTCCGTCGTACGGAACCTGGACGCGCTGGCCTCGGCCGCCGACGAGGGCGAGCCCGGTCTCGTGCTGAAGCTGACCCCCGAGGAGTCACGGCGCTGGCTCGGCACCCTCAACGACTTGCGCCTCACCATCGCCTCCCGCCTCGACATCACCGAGGAGGACGAGAGCGAGGACCTCTACCGGCTGCCCGACGAGGACCCGCGCAAGCCGATGGTGATGGCGTACCTGTGGCTGGGCGGGATGCAGGAGACGCTCGTGGAGACCTTGATGCCGTGAGGCTGCGCAGACCTCGATGCCGTGAGGCTTTCGTGGGGCTCCCGTGGGGTTCCCGTAAGGCTGCGTGCGGGGCTCCCGTGAGGCCCTACAGCCGCATTCCGCTTCGGGTGCCCGTATCACCTGCTGGACCGTACGTGTTCGCTCAGCGGACGCTCAAATCCGAATAACGGTTAGGTCAAACTCCCCTGCACGCTTTGCCGTAGCAGGGGAGTTTTGTCTGCATTTGCCTGTGCAATAGGGCACAAACCACTGATCGATCACCCCCTCCGCCGTGATAGATCTGCACGACCACCCACGGACGCCACCCCTGTTCCGTGGGGGCGCTGACGCCGGACGAACCCGGCGATGCACTCCATTCCACATCCGGGGGCACCCGCCCCGAAAAGGATCGTCACAGTCGATCCGCGCCGCGCAGCAGAAGCGATACGGCCGGATCGCATGGAGAAAGGCGCACGATCATGACCTCAGTGCAGGTCGACAAGAAGCACGGCGACGGCAGTGAGGCCGAAGGCGCGACCGAGGACAACTCGGGCGAGGGCTACCAGCGAGGACTCGGCGCCCGCCAGATCCAGATGATCGCCATCGGCGGCGCCATCGGAACGGGCCTCTTCCTCGGCGCGGGCAAGGGCATCTCCAAGGCGGGACCCAGCCTGATCCTCGCGTACGCCATCGCGGGCCTGGTCATCTTCTTCATCATGCGGGCGCTCGGCGAGCTGCTCATGTACCGCCCGGTGTCCGGCTCCTTCTCGGAGTACGCCCGCGAGTTCCTCGGCCCCTTCTTCGGGTTCGTGACCGGCTGGACGTACTGGCTCTTCTGGGTCGTCACCGGGATCGTGGAAGTCACCGCCGCCTCCGCGTACATGCAGTACTGGACGAAGGACGCCTCCGGCTGGCTCGACCAGCCGCAGTGGGTCTTCGCGCTGATCTTCACGGTCATCCTCTTCGGCGCGAACCTGATCTCGGTCAAGCTCTTCGGCGAGCTGGAGTTCTGGTTCTCGATGGTCAAGGTGACGGCCATCATCGGCATGATCCTGATCTGCGCCGGAGTGGTGACGCTCGGCTTCTCCGACGCCGGGGACACCGCCTCCGTCTCCCTCCTCTGGTCCGAGGGCGGCTTCTTCCCCAACGGCGTCGGCTCCACCCTCATGACCCTCCAGATGGTCATGTTCGCGTTCCTCGCCGTCGAGCTGGTCGGCGTCACGGCGGGCGAGTCGAAGGACCCGAAGACCGTCCTGCCGAAGGCCATCAACACCGTCCCGTGGCGCATCGCCGTCTTCTACGTCGGCGCGCTGATCATGATCCTGTCGGTCGTCCCGTGGACGCACTTCCAGCCGGGCATCTCCCCGTTCGTCGCCGCCTTCGAGAAGATGGGCCTGGGTGTCGGCGCCGCGATCGTCAACTTCGTGGTCCTCACCGCCGCCCTCTCCTCCTGCAACTCCGGCATGTACTCCACCGGCCGGATGCTGCGCGACCTCGCCCTCAACGGCCAGGCCCCGAAGTTCTTCACCAAGCTGACGGCCCGCGGTCTGCCCCTCGCGGGCACGTCCTTCTCCGCCGCCCTGATGCTCGTCGGCGTGTGGATCAACTACCAGTGGCCGGGCGAGGCGTTCAACTACGTCGTCTCCTTCGCCACCATCTCCGGCATGTGGGCCTGGATCATGATCCTCTGCTCGCAGATCAAGTACCGCCGGATGTCCGACGCGGGCCTGCTGCCCAAGTCGTCCTTCCGGGCCCCGGGCGCCCCGTGGACCAGTTGGTTCGCGCTCGCCTTCATCTTCATGGTCATCGTGCTGATGGGCATCGACGAGGACGCCCGGATCTCGCTGTACGGCGCCCCGATCTGGGCCCTGCTCCTGGGCGTCTCCTACCTGGTCATGAAGGCCAGGAACCCGGAGAAGTTCGCCGCCGGGAAGTAGCCCGTCTCGCGATGCGGTCCCGCTCGTACCATCCCTCGGTACGGGCGGGACCCTTTGCATATCCTGGCCGCATGCTGACCATTTCCCGGACCGTTTTCGACCAGATCGTGGCCCACGCGCGGGCCGACCACCCCGACGAGGCGTGCGGCGTCGTCGCGGGCCCGGAGGGCACCGGGCGTCCCGAGCGCTTCATCCCCATGCTGAACGCGGCCCGTTCGCCCACGTTCTACGAGTTCGACTCGGGCGACCTGCTGAAGCTGTACCGGGAGATGGACGACCGGGACGAGGAGCCGGTGATCGTGTACCACTCGCACACGGCGACCGAGGCATATCCGTCCCGTACGGACGTGACGTACGCGAACGAGCCCGGCGCGCACTACGTCCTGGTCTCGACTGCCGACACCGACGGCCTGGGCGACTTCCAGTTCCGCTCGTACCGGATCGTGGACGGCGTGATCACGGAGGAAGAGATCGAGCTCGTCGGGTAGCCCCGTCGCGGAGGGGGCGGCACGGTAAGGCCCCCGCGAGGCTCGGATGCGCACCGGTTAGTGGGGGGCGAACCCCCAGGTGAGACACTGTCCGCGAATGGGCGGCAGGGCCCAGGAAGCCGGTGCGAATCCGGCACGGTCCCGCCACTGTGACCGGACGTGGCCCCGCAGCCCCGTCCGGATAGCCAGGAACTGGCCTGCCGCCTCCCATCCGTACGAGGGGACGAGGAAATCCCCCGAGGAGGCCCCCGCATGTCCGTCCGCCATGCCCGCACCGCGCTCGTCATATCCGCCGCAGTCGCGGCCCTGCTCCCGCTCACCGCCTGCGGCAGCGACCAGCCCAGCGAGAAGAAGCCGCAGGCCAAGGCCGCCAAGGGCTTCCCGTACACCGTCGAGAACTGCGGCGTGAAGACCACCTTCACCAAGGCCCCCGAGCGCGCCCTGCCCATGAACCAGCACGCCACCGAGGTGCTGCTGGAACTGGGCCTCGCCAAGTCCATCACCGGCTCCGCCTACCTCGACGACAAGGTGCTCCCGAAGTACGCGAAGGAGTACGACGCGATCCCGGTCGTCGCCAAGGAGTACCCCTCCCAGGAGAAGCTCCTCGCCGCCAACCCCGACTTCGTCTACGGCGGTTACGCCTCCGCCTTCGACACCAAGCAGGGCCGGGGCCGCGAGGACCTCAAGAAGTCCGGCATCGAGTCCCGCCTCAACATCGAGTACTGCACCGAGGGCTCCAGCGCCGTCGACGACATCTACCGCGAGATCTCCGAGGTCGGCCGCACCTTCGGCGTCGCGGACCGCGCCGACGCGTGGGTGGCCGGGGCGAAGAGGACCATCGACGGCACGGCGGCCCGGCTCAAGGACGTCAAGCCGGTCAGCGTCTTCGCGTACGACAGCGGGGACAAGACCGCCCAGACCGCCGGCGGCAAGGGCATGGCCAACGAGATGATCACCCGCGCGGGCGGCAAGAACGTCATGGCCGACATCCCGAAGTCCTTCACCGACGCCTCCTGGGAGCAGGTCGTCACCCGCAAGCCCGACGTCATCATGATCATCGACTACGGCTCGACGACCGTCGAACAGAAGAAGAAGCGGCTGCTCGACGACCCGGTGCTGAAGGACGTCCCGGCGATCAAGAACAAGAAGTTCGCCGTGATGCCGCTCTCCGAGATCCTCGTCGGCGTCCGCGCCCCCGCCGCCATCGAACGGCTCGCCCTCCAGCTCCACCCCGAGCTGAAGAAGTAGCCCAGCCGTGAGCTGCAAGACTCCGCCCGCTCGCGGGCCGCTCCGCTACACCCTCGTCCTGACGGTCCTCGCCGCAGCCCTCGCGGCGGCGATGATCGCCGGGCTGGCCCTCGGGCAGGTCCGCATTCCCGCCGGGCAGGTCGTCGAGATCGTCACCGGGCAGGCCGGGCCGAGCCCCTTCCGCACGATCGTGCTGGACGTGCGCATGCCGCGCATCCTGCTCGGGGCGATCGTCGGAGCGGGGCTGGCCGTGGTCGGCACGGTGCTCCAGGCGCTCGTACGCAACCCGCTGGCCGATCCGTACCTGCTCGGGATCTCCTCCGGGGCGTCGGCGGGGGTCGTGCTCGTCATCGTCTTCGGGATCGGCGGCGGGCTGGGGCTCGCGACGACCGTGACCATGCCCGCCGGGGCGTTCGCGGGGTCGCTGCTCGCGCTGGTCCTCGTGTACACGCTGGCCCGGCGCGGGGGGCAGATGACGGGGACGCGGCTGGTGCTGGCGGGGGTCGCGGTCGCGTACGTCCTGTCGGCGCTGACCAGTCTCGTCATGGTCACCTCCGCCAAGCGGGAGCAGTTCCAGGAGGCCATGTACTGGACGCTGGGCGGGCTCGGGAGTGCCCGGTGGGACATGCTGCCGCTGCCTGCGGTGGTGCTGGCGGCCGGGACCGTGCTGCTCGTCGCCCTCGCCCGACCGCTGGATCTGATGCTGGTGGGGGAGGAGGGGGCGACCGTCCTCGGGCTCGACACGTCGCGGTTCCGGGCGGGGGTCTTCGTCCTCACGTCGTTGGTCACGGGGGTGCTGGTGTCCGTGTCCGGGGCGATCGGCTTCATCGGGCTGCTGGTCCCGCACGCCGCGCGGATGCTCGTCGGCGCCTCGCACCGGACGCTGCTGCCGGTCGTCGCGCTGGCGGGGGCCGCCTTCTTGGTCCTCGCTGATCTGGGCGCGCGTGTCATTGCGGAGCCGCAGGACATTCCGGTGGGGATCCTCACCGCCCTGATCGGCGGGCCCTTCTTCCTGTGGCTCCTGCGGAGGAGGCCGGAGGGGATGCCGTCGTGAGGCGGGTCGTTGCCTCGGGGTCGGGGGGTGGTCGCGGTTCAGGCCGCTGCGCGAGGCGATCTCCCCTCCCCGCCCCTTCCCTCAAGCGCTCGCCGCGCGGCGGGGAGTTGTACGTGCGGGTGTGTGGGGGCTGGTCGCGCCCACGCGGCGGAGCCGCATATCGAAACGGCCCCGGTCCCCTGAAAGCCTTCCCCGCGCGGCCCGCCGACCAAGGAGTCTCCCCATGAGCCATCTCCGTACCGAAGGACTGTCGTACGGGATCGACGGGCGGCATCTCGTCGACTCCGTCGACCTCGAAGCGAGGCCGGGGGAGACCGTCGGTCTCGTCGGACCCAACGGGAGTGGGAAGACCACCCTCCTGCGGTGTGTGTACGGGACGCTCGTCCCCAGCCACGGCCGTGCCCTCCTCGACGGCGAGGACCTGCACGCCATGGGGGCCAAGAAGCGCGCCCAGCGGCTCGCGACCGTACCGCAGGACGGGCAGGCGGTCTTCGAGCTGACCGTCCGCGAGGTCGTCGCGATGGGCCGCTCCCCGCACAAGAAGTTCTGGGAGGCCGACACCGTCGCCGACCAGAAGCACGTGAGCGAGGCACTGGAGCGGGTCGGGATAGGCGCTCTCGCCGACCGCGCCTTTCCCTCCCTGTCCGGCGGTGAGCGTCAACGGGCCCTCGTGGCAAGGGCGTTGGTGCAGGAGCCCGCCCTCGTCGTCCTCGACGAGCCGACCAACCACCTCGACATCCGCTACCAGCTCGAAGTGCTCAGCCTGGTGCGCGACCTGGGGACGACGAACCTCCTCGCCCTGCACGACCTCAACCTCGCCGCCTACTACTGCGACCGCCTCTACGTCCTGGACGCCGGACGCATCGTCGCCGACGGCACTCCCGCAGAGGTCCTCACGCCCGACCTCCTCAAGCGGGTCTACGGCGTGAACGCCGAGGTCAGCGTGCATCCGACCACCGGCGCACCCACCGTGGTCTACCTCCCGCCGTCCACCTGACGGACGCATACGTCTCGCCAGACGAGATCACATGCCGGGAATCGGGCCGGGAATCTATACGATGACCGCATGGTTGCCCACGACGTGACAGCGAAGACGACGCCGAGCACCGTGCTGCTCGTAGCGCGCCTGCACGTCGACCTGTGCAGGCTCGACAGCGCCATCTGTACGACCTGCCCGACGAAGACCGCCTGACCAGTACGGCCGGAGCACCGCCCGTACGATCCGCGTGACCGCACGCCCCTGCGCGGGGGACGGAACACCGCGCGCCCTTCCCGCCACGTACCGCCGTACGACACGTACTCACGTACTCCCGACAGGAGCCCACGCCATGGCCATCGAGGTCCGCATCCCCACCATCCTCCGCACCCACACCGACGGCGCGAAGGCCGTCGAGGGCAACGGGGCCACCCTCGCCGACCTCTTCGCCGACCTGGAGACCCGCCACACCGGCATCCAGGAGCGCATCGTCGAGAAGGACAAGGGCGAGCTGCGCCGCTTCGTCAACGTCTACCTCAACGACGAGGACGTCCGCTTCCTCGACGGCATCTCCACCAAGCTCGCCGACGGCGACAGCGTGACGATCCTGCCCGCCGTCGCGGGCGGCTCCCGCTGACATGCGGTACGACTCCCCGCTCGCCGCGGTCGGCAACACCCCGCTGGTCCGCCTGCCGCGCCTCTCGCCCTCCGACGACGTCCGTATCTGGGCCAAGCTGGAGGACCGCAACCCGACCGGCTCGATCAAGGACCGCCCCGCGCTCCACATGGTCGAGCAGGCCGAGAAGGACGGGCGGCTGACCCCCGGCTGCACCATCCTGGAGCCCACCAGCGGCAACACCGGCATCTCCCTGGCGATGGCCGCCAAGCTCAAGGGCTACCGCATCGTCTGCGTCATGCCCGAGAACACCTCGCAGGAGCGCCGCGACCTGCTCGCCATGTGGGGCGCGGAGATCATCCCCTCCCCGGCGGCCGGCGGCTCCAACACGGCGGTACGCCTCGCCAAGGAGCTCGCCGCGGAGCACCCGGACTGGGTGATGCTCTACCAGTACGGCAACCCCGACAACGCGGGCGCGCACTACGCGACGACCGGCCCGGAGATCCTCACGGACCTTCCGTCGATCACCCACTTCGTCGCGGGCCTCGGTACCACCGGCACCCTCATGGGCGTCGGCCGCTACCTCCGCGAGAACAAGCCGGACATCAAGATCGTCGCCGCCGAGCCGCGCTACGACGACCTCGTGTACGGCCTGCGCAACCTCGACGAGGGCTTCGTCCCCGAGCTGTACGAAGCCTCCGTCCTCACCACCCGCTTCTCCGTCGGATCGGTGGACGCGGTCACCCGCACCCGCGAACTCCTCCAGCAGGAGGGCATCTTCGCGGGCGTCTCCACGGGCGCGGCCCTGCACGCCGCGATCGGCGTGGGCAAGAAGGCCGTCACGGCGGGGGAGCCCGCCGACATCGTCTTCGTCGTCGCCGACGGCGGCTGGAAGTACCTGTCGACGGGCGTCTACACCGCCCCGACGACGGAGGCCGCCATCCAGGCCCTGCACGGCCAGCTCTGGGCCTGAGCAGCAAAGAAGCAGAAAGAAGGGGGGCCCGGGCGTGCGCCTGGGCCCCCCTTCTCCTCTCGTGCGGTCTACCGCTCCAGGAAGGCGAAGAGGTCCTCCCAGCGGGCGGTGATCCTCTCCGTCGAGAAGCGCTGGATGCTCTCCCGGCCCGCCGTGCCCATCCGGTCCCGCAGGTCCCTGTCGGACATCAGGCTGTCCAGGCGGGCGGCGAATTCGGCGGTGTTGCCCGGCCGGACGACGTAGCCGTCCTCCCCGTCCGTGATGATCTCCCGGATGCCGGGGGCCATGTCGAAGGCCACACACGGCACCGCACTGGCCATCGCCTCCATGGGGGCCAGCGGGAATCCCTCGTCCCGCGACGTCAGCGTGAAGACCGAACTCTCGCGCAGTGCCTGCGGAACGTCGTCCGTGCGGCCCATCCAGTCCACCGACCCGGTGATGCCCAGGTCCGCCGCCAACTGCTGGAGCTTGGCCTCGTCCTCACCCGTACCGAAGATCTTCAGCCGCCAGTCCGGGTGACCGGGGGCCACCTGCGCCCACGTGTCGAGGAGCATGTCGACGCCCTTCTCGTGCGACAGGCGGCCGATGCTGACGACCGTCTTGGCCTCGCGCCGCGAGGGCTCGTCGGGGAAGAAGGGCAGCGGGTTGGGCATGAAGCCCACGTTGTTCATCTGCTGGCAGATCCACAGGTCCGCGTCCTCCCGGGTGAGGACGAGCAGCCGGTCCACCTCCGGGTACCAGCGCTTGATCCGCTGGAAGCGGGAGGTCTTGCGGGACGCCTTGAAGGACTCGTGGCTCATGCCGATCACGGTGAGCCCCTTGGTGTCCGCGAGGGCCACCCACTCCATCGCCCACACCTGGGTCACGATCACCACGGCACCGGGCCTCGCCGCCCGGAACATCCGCGTCAGCTTCGCGGCCTGCTCCTCCATGCCCGCCCGCCGCGCCGCCTGCCTGCGACGCTCGGCGACATTGAGGCGGCCCGAGACGCCCTTGAGGCTCTGGCCCTTCGGCGGATGGGCCTCGTACAGCGACGTCGTGCCGTACGGAAGACCGTCGCCCAGGGCGGCCTGCCTGCCCTCGGGGGCCGGGGTGATGCCGATGACCTGCACGGTGTGGCCCAGGTCGCTGAACAGCCGGGCCATCTGGTGCGACCAGCTGGTGACGCCGCCGAGCTCGTCCACGCTGTTGGACACGAAGAATATGTCCCGGAGCGGGTGCTCCACCGGGGACGCCGTGGATATTCGGGCGTCCACCTCGGTGGTCGTTTCGGTCGCGTCAGTCGAGGAGGGCTGCTGCGTGGTGCGGGGCAGGTGAGACATGAGATCCACGATAGGCGACCCGGGGGACGCCCTCCATCGGTGGACCGGGCGCCCACCAGCCGCGCACCAGGCGTGCACTAGACCTTCGCTTTCCTCCACCGCTGCGGCATCCGCCGGTTCAGCCAACGGGCCGCCGGATCCTCCACGTAACGGAAGACGGCCCACGACAGGGCCAAAGAGAGGACGGCGACCCCCAGCAGGTCGATGATCACCCCGTTGTGGTCCCCGGCGCGGCCCCACCGCTCGATGCACAGCCTGAAGACGGCGTGATGCACGAGATAGAAGGAGTACGACCACATCCCGAGCTTCACCATCACCGGCGACTGGAGCACCCCCGCGTGCCCGGCGGCCTCCCGCTGCGCGAACGCCACCACGATCAGCACGGCCAGGACCGCCAGCACCGGCCGGATCCCGGCGTCGAGGTACGCCCCCGCCTGGGGCGCGCACGCCGCCTTCGCCTGGTAGTAGCCGTACGTCACTAGGGCGAGCAGCGCCAGCGGAACGACCGGCCGCACCGGTACCCGCCACCCGCGCCGCAGCGCCAGCGCCATCGTCAGCCCCAGCACGAACTGCGGGAAGAAGAACACCGGATGGCGCTGCACCCAGCTCGACGTCGGCCCGTCGAGGAGGGTGTTCGCGCAGACGCTCGTCGCGAACATCGCCACCAGCCCGAGCCCGCACACCACCAGCAGCACGCCCGTCCTGGTGCGCCGCGCCCACCGGATCACCAGCGGGAACAGCGCGTAGAAGAACAGCTCCGCGCCGAGCGTCCAGGTGGGCCCGTTGCCCGGCAGGTTCGGCGTCACGCCCGGGAACCACGACTGCACCAGGAACAGCGAGGCGAGCAGGCTGGGCCCGTCGATGTCCTTGTGCGGAACGACGTGGAACGCGTACACCGCCAGCGGTGCCGCGGCGAGCGTCGCGGGCCAGATCCGGGTGACCCGCCGCCAGTAGAACGCCCCGGTGTGCTGCCCGGGGCGGTGACCCCACGCCAGCAGGAACCCGGACAGTACGAAGAAGAAGGTCACGCCGTGCCCGCCGATCAGCGAGTACGGGAAGAGGAGGGGCGCCGTGCCGTAGCCGGAGTGGTTGCCGATCCCCGTGAAGTGGTGCGTGAACACCGCGAACGCGGCGAAGAACCGGAGGCTGGTGAGGCAGTCCAGCCGGTCGGGGAGGTCGCGGTGGGACGAGGGGCGCGGGATGAGGCGGGCGGGACCCGTGCGGACGGAGGGCGGAGGACGGAGCGAGGTCGCAGACACAGACAACTCTTCGGCTTCTCGGAGAGGGGACGGGGTGTTAACCCCCCGCGCCCGCCGCGAGACACGGCCCTTCCGGTCCTAGGTCGCCAGGTGCCGGACCTGGTCCCACACCGTGGGGTCCGCGACGCCGACGCGGCGGCGGAAGTCCCACAGCTCCACGTCGCGCAGCTCGTCCGTCTCCAGGAAGCTGGGCCGCCCCTGGGCGTCGCCCACCGAGCCCGGCGGCAGGGCGATCACGCCCGAGCGGTCGTGGTGCCACTTACTGGTGATCTTCGCGACGAGGGCCTGTTCGCCTCGGACGTTCAGGACCAGGCACGGGCGGTCCTTCGACCCCGGGCCGTCCTCGTACGGAACCTCGGCCCACCAGATCTCGCCGGGCCGGGGGAGCCGCTTGGGCAGCTTGCCCGGCCGGGGCCGGGGGCCGGTCGGCCGTCCCGGGGGCCTGGTCCGGCCGCCGGGCCGCCTCCTGGCCCGCTGCCCGCGTCCCCACCCGTCGGTGAGCGCAGCGATGAGTGCCAGCACCACCACGCCGAGCAGCGCCAGCCACCACGAGGTATCCATGCGCCCGACGGTACCGCCCACCCCGCACGACGGCACGGCGGGCCCGACAGTACCCGACACCCCCTCCCATCAACCCCGCGGGCCCCGGGGCCCCGGGCTCCGCTCCTTGCGGACGCGTCGTGGCCGGCCGCCCAGTTCCCCGCGCCCCTGAAGGCGGAGCCGCGCCCCGCGCGGAGAGGGAGCCCCAACACCGCGCCCCACACCCCCAGTTCGCGCCCCCACGCGCTCCCCCCGAACCGGTGACACCCCAGGTGAGTTGCCCCACAACGGCCCCCGGCCAAGGAGCGAGCCCCCTCCCCGCGCCGTACGCTCGAACCCTTCCCGCACCCCCCTGTCCACCCCCCACCCGCACCCACGGAGGCCCAGCTCAATGAAGCTCACCGTCGTCGGCTGCTCGGGGTCGTTCCCCTCCACGGAATCGGCCTGTTCGAGCTACCTCGTCGAGGCCGACGGCTTCCGGCTGCTGCTCGACATGGGCAACGGTGCCCTCGGCGAGCTCCAGCGCCACATCGGTCTGTACGACCTGGACGCGATTTTCCTCAGCCACCTCCACGCCGACCACTGCATCGACATGACGGCGTACTTCGTCACCCGCTACTACCGCCACGACGGCGGCATGGCCCCCGCCATCCCCGTCTACGCCCCCGAGGGCGCCGACGAGCGCCTCACCACGGCCCACGGCGCTACCCCCACCCCGGACTCCATGAGCAGGGTCTTCGACTTCCACACCCTCAAGCCGGGCAGCTTCGACATCGGCCCGTTCGCCGTCCGCACGGAGAAGGTCCGCCACCCCGTCGAGACGTACGGCATCCGGCTGGAGCACGGCGGCCGGACCCTCACGTACTCCGGGGACACCGGCCCCTGCGAGGCCCTGCACGAACTGGCCGAGGGCGCCGATCTCTTCCTCTGCGAAGCATCGTTCCTCCACGGCAAGGAGGACATCCCGGACCTGCACCTCAACGGCCGCGAGGCCGGTGAGCACGCGGCCCGCGCGGACGTCGGCCGCCTCGTCCTCACCCACATCCCGCCGTGGACCGACGCCGACCGCAACCTCGCCGACGCCCGCGCCGCGTACCGGGGCCCGGCGGACGTGGCCCGCCGAGGCGCGGTCTACGAGGTCTAGCAGGGCTACGCAAGACGCAAGACACAGGCCGAGGAACGCGGAAGGGCCCCCGGAACCGATCGGTTCCGGGGGCCCTTCCATCATGCGTGCCGCAGGCCGGGCTTACTTGGCCTCGGCCTTCTGGAGCTCGGCGAGCTCCTCGTCGGACTCGCGGCCCGGCGTGGGAATGTTGAACTTCGTGATCGCGAAGCGGAAGACGAAGTAGTAGAGGACCGCGAAGCCGAGGCCGACCAGGACGAGCATCCAGGGCTTCGTCGCGATGCCCAGGTTGAGCAGGAAGTCGATCGCACCGGCCGAGAAGCCGAAGCCGTCCTTCATGCCGAGTGCCCAGGTAAGGGCCATCGAGACACCGGTCAGCACCGCGTGGACCGCGTACAGCACCGGGGCCAGGAACATGAAGGTGAACTCGATGGGCTCGGTCACACCGGTCACGAAGGCGGTGAGGGCGAGCGAGAACATCATGCCGCCGACGATCTTGCGACGCTCGGGGCGGGCGCAGTGGACGATCGCGAGGCAGGCCGCCGGGAGGGCGAACATCATGATCGGGAAGAAGCCGGTCATGAACTGTCCGGCGTTCGGGTCACCGGCCAGGAAGCGGGCGATGTCGCCGTGCTTGCCGTCGAACTCACCGGCCTGGAACCACGGGAAGGAGTTCAGCAGGTGGTGCATGCCGACCGGGATGAGCGCACGGTTGGCGACACCGAAGATGCCCGCGCCGACCGCGCCGGAGCCGACCAGCCACTCACCGAAGTTGTGCAGACCCGCGCCGAGGACCGGCCAGATGTAACCGAAGACGACGCCGATGGCCAGACCCGCGAAGGCGGAGAGGATCGGGACCAGACGACGGCCGCCGAAGAAGCCCGCCCAGTCGGGCAGCTTGGTCCGGTAGAACTTCTGGTACAGCAGGGCGACGACGATACCCATCACGACACCGCCGAGGACACCGGCGTTGACCGGGGCCTCGTTCATGACGATCTTGCCGTCGACGACTGCGGCGACCTTCGGGAGGTTGCCGTCGGTGAAGGTCGCGAGGACCTTCTGGAAGACCAGGTAGCCGGTGACCGCGGCGAGCGCCGTGGAGCCGTCCGACTTCTTCGCGAAGCCGATCGCGATACCGACGGCGAACAGGATCGCCATGTTGTCGATGATCGCGGAACCGCCCGCGGCCATGAACGAGGCGATCTTGTTGATGACCGAGCCGAAGGAGTCACGGCCGAGCATGTCGGGCTGACCGAGGCGGATGAGCAGCGCTCCCGCAGGCAGCACGGCGACCGGCAGCATCAAGCTGCGGCCGATGCGCTGCATGACGGCCATCGCGCCCGCGCCCTTCTTCTTGTCGGCCGCGGGGGCGGCGGCGGTGGCCTTGGACATCTCATCCTCCATCGGGGCAAGGCGCCGCCAGGGGACAGGGAGAAGTTGGGGACGGCGGCGTCTCCGGGGGTACGCGGCCCGACGAACTCGGGATCGCGTGGTCTAAACCACTCAGTGGTGTAGACCAGTTGTAACACGATGAGGGCGAGATAAGGAACCTCTGATTCCGCCCCCTGGTGCATAGCGTGGGAAAACAGACAAAGGCCCCCGGACCGTGAAGGTCCGAGGGCCTGCGGGGGAGGGCCGTAAGCCCCTTAACCCGTTGCCGTATGCAGCTACTTGACGTTCTCCCTCTCCAGCTCCTCTTCCAGTTCCTCGGGCTCGCGGCCCGGGGTCGGAAGGTTGAACTTGGTGATCGCGAAGCGGAACAGCGCGTAGTACACGACCGCGAAGCACAGCCCGATCGGGATGATCATCCAGGGGTTCGTCGCCAGCTTCCAGTTGAGGAGGTAGTCGATCAGCCCCGCCGAGAAGGTGAACCCGTCCTTCACGCCGAGCGCCCACGAAACTGCCATCGACACACCCGTCAGCACGGCGTGGATTGCGTACAGCATCGGCGCGATGAAGAGGAAGGAGTACTCCAGTGGCTCCGTGATGCCGGTGACGAACGACGTCAGACCCACCGACAGCATCAGGCCGCCGACGGCCTTGCGCCGGTGCGGCTTGGCGCAGTGCGTGATGGCCAGCGCCGCCGCCGGGAGGGCGAACATCATGATCGGGAAGAAGCCGGTGGTGAACTGACCGGCCGTCGGGTCGCCCGCCAGGAAGCGGTTGATGTCGCCGTGCACCACCGAGCCGTCCGGCTTGGTGTAGCTGCCGAACTGGAACCAGATAGGCACGTTCAGGAACTGGTGCAGACCGATCACCAGCAGCCCGCGGTTGGCGACGCCGAAGACGCCCGCACCGAGTGCGCCGAGCCCGATCATCCAGTCGCTGAAGCTCTCCAGTGCGTTGCCCACCGGCGGCCACACCCACAGGCACAGGGCGGCGAAAGCGACCCCCACGAAGGCCATGATGATCGGCACCAGGCGTCGCCCGTTGAAGAAGCCGAGCCAGTCGACCAGCTTGGTGCGGTGGTACTTCTGCCAGAAGTACGCCGCCAGCAGGCCCATGACGATGCCGCCGAACACACCTGGATTCTGGTAGGTGAAGGCCGCCACGGTGTTGTCCGCCGCCTGGCATCCGGTCGCGACCGCCTTCGCGCCCACCGCGCAGTCCTTGGGGAACTGGCGCAGCACGTTGTAGTACACGAGGAAGCCCGCCACCGCGGCGAGCGCGGTCGAACCGTCCGCCTTCTTGGCCATGCCGATCGCGACACCGATGCAGAACAGCAGCGGCAGGCCGAGGTTCGCGTCGAGCAGCCCGCCGCCCGCGCCCACCATGACCTTGGCGACCTTGGTCCAGCCCAGCCCCTTGTCGCCGAACACGTCGTCCTGCCCCAGTCGGAGCAGAATTCCCGCCGCCGGAAGGACCGCGATCGGCAGCTGAAGGCTGCGGCCCATCTTCTGGAGCCCCTGGAAGAGGCCGTTCCACCACTTCGGCGACGATGCCGTCGTGCTCTGCACACTCATGGGCGTCCTCCCGGAACAAGCCATCCCGCGCGGGTGTTGCACACTGGTGTAGACCAGTTGCGATACGGTCCCGGGGTACGACCGACCACGCACCACCGGTGATCGTCATCTTTCGCCACGACCCCCACCCGCGCCCGAGAAGATGGGCCAACCGTGGGTTAACGTGACAAAGCGGCCAACGCTGGGCCGACGCAGCGTGACGCAGCGACCTTTGACCACTCAAGGAGAAACACCATGGCCACCAAGGCTGAGAAGATCGTCGCCGGGCTCGGCGGGCTCGACAACATCGAAGAGGTCGAAGGCTGCATCACGCGCCTGCGCACCGAGGTCATCAACGCCGACCTCGTCGACGAGGCCGCCCTCAAGGCCGCCGGCGCCCACGGCGTCGTCAAGATGGGCACCGCCATCCAGGTCGTCATCGGCACCGACGCCGACCCGATCGCCGGTGAGATCGAAGACATGATGTGAGCGTGAGCCACCCGGCTCACTGAGCCACTGAGCTCACCCGGCCCGCGAGGGTCACCCCGCGAGGGCCCGTTTCCAGCCACGGAAACGGGCCCTCCGGCATTCCCCGCACCCTTGCGGAACGGCCCCCTCACCCACACCGACTAGGCTCGACCCCATGTCTCGAATCGACGGCCGCACCCCCGAACAGCTCCGCCCGGTCACCATCGAACGCGGATGGAGCAAGCACGCCGAGGGCTCCGTCCTCGTCTCCTTCGGCGACACGAAGGTCTTCTGCACCGCCTCCTTCACCGAAGGCGTCCCCCGCTGGCGCAAGGGCAGCGGCGAAGGCTGGGTCACCGGCGAGTACTCGATGCTCCCGCGCGCCACCAACACCCGGGGCGACCGCGAATCCGTACGGGGCAAGATCGGCGGCCGCACCCACGAGATCAGCCGCCTGATCGGCCGCTCCCTGCGCGCCGTCATCGACTACAAGGCCCTCGGCGAGAACACCATCGTCCTGGACTGCGACGTCCTCCAGGCCGACGGCGGCACCCGCACCGCCGCCATCACCGGCGCGTACGTCGCCCTCGCCGACGCCATCGCCTGGGGCAAGTCCAAGAAGCTCATCAAGCACAACCGCGAACCCCTCACCGGCACCGTCTCCGCCGTCTCCGTCGGCATCGTCGACGGCGCGCCCCTCCTCGACCTCTGTTACGAGGAGGACGTCCGCGCCGACACCGACATGAACGTCGTCTGCACCGGCGACGGCCGCTTCGTCGAGGTCCAGGGCACCGCCGAGGCCGAGCCCTTCGACCGCAAGGAACTCAACGCCCTCCTGGACCTGGCCGCCGGAGGCTGCGCCGACCTCGCCGCCCTCCAGGCTTGCGCCCTCACCGCAGCAACCACGGACGCCCCTCCCGCGTCGTAACGGATACGGGCGTACGGCTTCAACCCCGTACGCCCGTCCACCCGTTGCCGTCCCTCCGGGGGAGGACCCGCTCCATGCAGTCCTACGTACGCCGCACCGCCCTGGCCCTCGCCGCCACCGCACTCGCCGCGGGCTCCCTCGTCGGCTGCGGAGCCATCGACAAGGCCCTCGACTGCGCGAACACGGCCACCACCATCGCCGCGAGCGTCGATCGCCTCGGGACGGCGATCTCCAACGCCGCGAACGATCCCCTCGCCTCCCAGCAGGCCCTGAACGACATCGACCGCGAGCTGAAGACCCTCGGCGACAAGACCGACAACGCCGACCTCTCCAAGGCGGTCAAGGACCTCGGCACCGGCGTCGACAACGTCCGCAAGTCCATCGACGGCGGCGACGCGACTCCCGACCTCACCCCCGTCACCTCCGCCGCCTCCGAGATCGGCAAGGTCTGCACCCCGTAACCAGGTCGGTAACTTGGGACCCATGACGACCCGCCTCATCCTCGCCACCCGCAACGCGGGCAAGATCACCGAACTCCGCACGATCCTGGCCTCCGCCGACCTGGGCTACGACCTGGTCGGCACCGACGCCTACCCCCACATCCCCGACGTCAAGGAAACCGGCGTCACCTTCGCCGAGAATGCCCTCCTGAAGGCCCACGCGATGGCGAAGGCCACCGGCCTCCCCGCCATCGCCGACGACTCCGGCCTCGCGGTCGACGTCCTTAACGGCGCCCCGGGCATCTTCTCCGCCCGCTGGTCCGGCACCCACGGCGACGACCACGCCAACCTGGACCTGCTCCTCGCCCAGCTCGCCGACATCGGCCCCGAACACCGCGCGGCCCACTTCGCCTGCGCCGCGGCCCTCGCCCTCCCCGACGGCACGGAACGCGTCGTCTTCGGCACGATGCCGGGCACCCTGCGCTACGCCCCCGTCGGCACGAACGGCTTCGGCTACGACCCGATCCTCCAGCCGGAGGGGTACGAGGTGACGTGTGCGGAGCTGACCCCGGCCGAGAAGAACGCGATCTCCCACCGGGGCAAGGCGTTCCGGGGGCTGGTACCGGTGCTGCGGGAGCTGTTGGGCTGAGCCCGGCATCGTACGTACGACGAAGGGCCGCCCGTACGAAACGGGCGGCCCTTCGTGCTGCGTGCGGCCGGGGGGACTCGAACCCCCACGGGTTTTACCCCACTGGGACCTAAACCCAGCGTGACTGCCAATTCCACCACGGCCGCCTGCGCGCCCCCATCGTAAGGTGCGCGCACCGCCGGGCAGAGCGGACCGTCAGAACTTCGGCTCGCGGGCCTGGGCCTCGACCAGTTCGGCGGCCTCTTCCTTGGTCTCGACCGAGGGAGGGGAGCCTGCCAGCGGCTGCTGGGCGGTCTCCTTCATGCAGGCCACCGCGATGATGCCGACCAGGGCCGCGGCCATCGAGTAGTAGGCGGGCATCAGGTTGTTGCCGGTCCAGGCGATCAGGCCCGTGACCACCAGCGGCGTCGTGCCGCCGAAGATCGAGGCGGAGAGGTTGTAGCCCACGGAGAGGGAGCCGTAGCGGACCGAGGTCGGGAAGAGGGCCGGGAGGGCGGCGGACATCGTGCCCAGGAGGCAGACCAGGGAGAGGCCCAGCATCAGCAGGCCCGCGACGATCGCCGGGATGCTGCCCTGGCCGAGGAGGAGGAAGGCGGGGAGGGAGAGGACGAAGAAGCCCACCATGCCGGTCATCAGGAGGGGCTTGCGGCCGAAGCGGTCGCTCAGCTTGCCGACCTGACTGATGATCACCATCAGGAAGGCCATCACCGCCAAGAGGATCAGGAGGCCGTGGGTCTCCGAGTAGCCCAGCTCCTTGGAGAGGTAGGTGGGCATGTAGGACAGGAGCATGTAGTCGGTGACGTTGTAGGCGCCGACCAGGCAGATGCAGAGGATCAGGGTCGGCCAGTAGTCGCGGAAGATTCGGCCGAGGTCGCCCTTGGTGGACTTCTCGACGGCGTCGGCGGCCTCGGAGGCGCGGGCGGTCTCGGACTCCAGCTTCTGGAAGGCCGGGGTCTCGTCGAGCTTCAGGCGGAGGTAGAGGCCGATGAGGCCCATGGGGGCGGCGACGAGGAAGGGCACGCGCCAGCCCCATTCGCGCATGGCGTCGTTGCCGAGGAGGGCCGTGAGGGCGGTGACCAGGCCCGCCGCGCCCACGTAACCGGCCAGCGTGCCGAATTCCAGGAAGCTGCCGAAGAAGCCGCGGCGCTTGTCGGGGGCGTACTCCGCGATGAAGGTGGACGCGCCGCCGTACTCGCCGCCCGTGGAGAAGCCCTGGAGCATCCGGAAGAAGATCAGCAGGATCGGGGCCCAGACGCCGATGGAGTCCCAGGACGGGATGAGGCCGATGGAGAGGGTGCCGACCGACATCAGGATCATCGTCAGGGCGAGGACCTTCTTGCGGCCGATCTTGTCGCCCATCGGGCCGAAGAACATGCCGCCGAGCGGGCGCACCAGGAAGGCCACCGCGAAGGTCGCGAAGGAGGAGAGGAGCTGGGCCGTGTCGTTCCCGGAAGGGAAGAAGACATGGCCGAGGGTGACGGCGAGGTAGCTGTAGATGCCGAAGTCGAACCACTCCATGGCGTTGCCGAGGGAGGCGGCTTTGACGGCTCTCTTGACGGCTGCCTCGTCGGTGACGGTGATGTCGGACCGTCGCAGCGGCGGGTTCTTGCGGCGTTGCAGGGCGCGGAAGAGGGTGCGGTGACGCTTGACCGCCTCGGGATCCTCGGGCTTCTCGGGGGCGGTGGGCGTCATGGGCGGTCCTCTCTCCGGGCAGGTGTTCCAGGAGGTACGTCTGCGCGATTGCGACCGGTGCAAACAAAAATCCCACCCGGATGGGGGTGGGATCTCTGTCACGCAGGTCAGGTGAGGCCCCTGCTGAGGCCCCTGCTGAGGCCCCCGCTGAGGCCCCTGCGGGTCAGATCTTCAGGTCCTTGATGATCTTCGCGACGTGCCCGGTGGCCTTGACGTTGTAGAAGGCGTGCTCGACCTTGCCGTCCTCGTCCACGACGATCGTGGAGCGGATGACGCCCGTCACCGTCTTGCCGTACAGCTTCTTCTCGCCGTACGCGCCGTACGCCTCCAGGACGGTCTTCTCCGGGTCGCCGACCAGGGTGACCTTCAGGGACTCCTTCTCGCGGAACTTCGCGAGCTTCTCCGGCTTGTCGGGGGAGACGCCGATGACGTCGTACCCGGCGGCCGCGAGGACGTCGAGGTTGTCGGTGAAGTCGCACGCCTGCTTGGTGCAGCCGGGGGTCAGGGCGGCCGGGTAGAAGTACACGATGACCTTGCGGCCCTGGTGGGAGGCGAGGGAGACGTCGTTGCCGTCGGCGTCGGGCAGGGTGAAGGCGGGGGCGGTGTCGCCGGGGACGAGGCGCTCGCTCATGGGGACTCCGGAGTACGGGTAGGGGTGGGTTACGGCTTGAGCGTAATGGGGGTGCCGATGGGTGCGAGCGGGCAGGAGCTGACAGACTGCTCGTTGACGGAATACCGGACCGGACCACGGAGGCGGCGCAGTGTCGGAAGCCAGGACCCCTGCGCAGATCGAGGCGGACATCGTCCGCAGGCGCGACCAGCTCGCTGTGACGCTCGACGAGATCGGTGTACGGCTGCACCCGAAGACGATCGTGGGTGACGTCAAGGCGAAGGCGAAGTCGGCGGTCGACGAGACCGCCGGGCGTGCGTTCGTGGCCGTGAACCGCAAGGTGACGGACGTCCGGGCGCAGTTCGTGGACGCCGACGGGGCTCCCCGCATCGACCGGCTGGTGCCGGTGGCCGTGGTCGCGGTGGCGGTCGTGGGGCTGCTGGTCGTGTCCACGCGTCGGCGCAAGGGCTGACCCTCTCTCGGCCGGTACGGGCGCGGACAGGTAGGTTGCGTGGCGTGAGCGAGAAGAACCACCACCACGACACAGAAGACAAGCTGCCCATCCGGATGCTGCACGACCGCGTGCTGGTCAAGTCGGACTCTCCGGAGGGCGAGCGCCGTTCGGGCGGCGGCATCCTGATTCCGGCCACGGCGGCCGTCGGCAAGCGTCTGGCGTGGGCCGAGGTGGTCGCCGTCGGGCAGAACGTGCGGGCCGTGGTGCCCGGTGACCGGGTGCTGTACGACCCGGAGGACCGTGCCGAGGTCGAGGTGCGGGGCACGGCGTACGTACTGATGCGGGAGCGGGATCTGCACGCGGTCGCGTCGGAGCGAGTGTCCGAGGACTCGACCGGTCTGTACCTGTAGAAGTCTGTACCTGTAGAAGTCGGTACCCGTAGAACCACGTGCGAAGGGCCTGGTGACCACCGTCACCAGGCCCTTCTGCGCGGGCTTTGCTACGTTGGGGGGACCCCGACGAGACGCGCCGTACCGGGCTGAACCGCATGCGTGCACCGCATGGTTCATCGCAAAGACGACGCACCCGTGAGTTGTTCGCGTTCTCGTTGTGGAGGTGCCGTCATGGCATGGGTTCTTCTGATCGTCGCCGGTCTGCTCGAAGTCGGCTGGTCGATCGGCATGAAGTTCACCGAGGGGTTCACCCGGCTGTGGCCGAGCGTGTTCACCGGTGCGGGCATCGTGGTCAGCATGGTGCTGCTGTCGCAGGCGGCGAAGACGCTGCCGATCGGTACGGCGTACGGCGTGTGGGTCGGTATCGGTGCGGCCGGTGCGGCGGTGGTCGGGATGCTCGTCCTGAACGAGCCCGTCACCGCCGCCCGGATCTTCTTCGTCTGCCTGCTACTGGTCGCCGTGGTCGGCCTGAAGGCGACCTCGGGACACTAGGGCCTGTCCGGCGGATCTTGTCGCGGTCGCGTGCCCTGGCACGCACACCTGCTGCGTTGTCGTCACTCTTCCCCAAGCTCTCAACTTCGTTCGAGCAGGGGAGACCCCATCTGGCTCCGCCATGTCTCCCTCCTCCGCCTTGCAGCTGCACGCACCATGCCCCGCTCGGCCGCACCGAGCAGTCGCAGGTCACTCCTTGCGACCTGATCCGCCGGACAGGCCCTAACGCGCGTTGGGCGGGGCGTTTCCGCTGCCTGCCGGGCGGCGGGTGTCTCCGGCGCCGTCGTCGCCCCCGTTGTCGCTGCCTCCGATGAGGCCGCCGACGGGGTTGGTGGTGCCTCCGTCGTCACCGCCGCCCTGGTCGCCGCCTCCGGTGGCGTCCCCGCCTGCGGTGGTGTCGCCGCCGATCAGGCCGCCGCTGTTGGTGCCCCCGGTGTCGTTGCCGCCGGTGTTCGTGGCGGTGTTGCCGCCTCCGGTGGCCGCGGTGCCGCCGGTCTGGCCGCCCTGCTGGCCGCCGTCGGCCGCCGCGCCGCCGTTGTCGGCTCCGGGGTCCTGCTGGCCGCCGGTGTTCTGGCCCGGCGGGGGAGCGACGGGCGGAGCGACCGGCGGGGGATTGACCGGGGCTTCGGCGCCCGCCTCCAGTTCCAGCTCGAAGTCCTGGGCCTCCTTGCCCTGGAGGGCCGCGGCCGTGTACTGCGCCCAGGTCTCGGCGGGGGCGCCGCCGCCGTTGATGCGCCGCTGGCCCAGAGCCCCGTACAGCGGCTTCTGGACGGCGGTGTCGGGGTCGGCGCCCATGACGGCGACGACGGTCGCCAGGTCCGGGGTGTAGCCCGCGAACCAGGCCGCCTTGTCCTCCTCGGCGGTGCCGGTCTTGCCGGCGGCCGGGCGCCCCGCGGCCTTGGCCGCCGCGCCGGTGCCGCCCTCGACGACGCTCTGGAGGATCGAGGTGGTGGTGTCGGCGGCGGCGCGTGAGACGACCTGCTTGATCTCCTGCTTGGGGAGGGGGAGGTCGGTGCCGTTCTTGGAGATCTTTTCGACGAGTGAGTACGTGCCGTGCTTGCCGTGGTTCGCGAGGGTGGCGTACGCCTCGGTCATGTCCAGGACGCTCGCGGTGGCGACGCCCAGCGCGATGGAGGGCGAGGGGTAGAGCTCGGGGGTCTCCTCGGGGAGACCGAGGGCGACCGCCGTCTCCTTGACCTTCTTGGGGCCGACGTCGACGGCCATCTGCGCGTAGACGGCGTTGACGGACTTGTCGGTGGCGGTGCGCACGGAGACGTTGCCGTAGGAGACGTCGTCCTCGTTCTCCGGGGCGAAGTAGATGGAACTGCCCACGACGGGGCGCTTGTTGGTGCCGTCGTACATGGTGTTGGGGGTGATCGGCGTTCCGGCCTGGGTCGTCGAGCCGTTCTCGACGGCCGCCGTGAAGACGAACGGCTTGAAGGTGGAGCCGACCTGGAAGTCGCGACGGGTGGCGTTGGAGACGTACTGCTTGGTGTAGTCGATGCCGCCGTACATCGCGACGACCTTGCCCGTCGCCGGGTCGATGGACGCGCCGCCGACGCGCACGTTGCGGTCGGCCTTGCGCTCCTTGGCGTCGAGCTTCTTCATGACGTTGTCCTCGACGGACTTCACGAAGGCGTCCTGGCGGGGCTTCTCCAGGGTGGTGGTGATGCGGTAACCGCCGGTGTTGAGGGTCTCGTCGTCGATGACCTTGTTGCTGGTCAGGTAGTCCTCGACGGCCTGCACGATGTAGCCGCGCTGCCCGGACAGGCCGGAGGCGGGCTTGGCCTGCTGGGGCTGCGGGAAGGTGGTCCTCTTCCGTTCGGCCTGCCCCAGCCAGCCCTCCTTGACCATGCCGTCCAGGACGTAGTTCCAGCGGGCGAGCGCCTTGCCCCGGTTCTCGGGGTGAGTGGCGACGTCGTACGCGTTGGGCGCGTTGAGGAGGGAGGCGAGGTACGCGCCCTCGGGGGCGCCGAGTTGGTCGATGTCCTTGCCGTAGTACGCCTGGGCGGCGGCCTGGATGCCGTACGCGTTGCGGCCGAAGTAGCTGGTGTTGAGGTAGCCCTCCAGGATGGAGTCCTTGGACTCCTCCCGGTTGAGCTTGATCGCGATGAAGAACTCCTTCACCTTGCGGGTGACGGTCTGTTCCTGTGCGAGGTAGTAGTTCTTGACGTACTGCTGGGTGATGGTCGAGCCGGACTGCTTGCCCTTGCCGGTGAGGGTGTTCCAGGCGGCGCGGACCATGGCCTGCGGATCGACGGCGGGTTCGCTGTAGAAGCCCCGGTCCTCGGCGGCGAGGACCGCGTGCTGGATCTCCATGGGGATCTGGGAGAGCTTCACGTTCTCGCGGTTGACCTCGCCGTCGCGGGCGAGGGGGGTGCCGTCGGCGTAGAGGTAGACGTTGGACTGGGCGGTCGCGGTGTCGTTCGCGGCGGGGATCTTGACCATCGTGTACCCGGCGACGAAGGCGCCGCAGAGCAGCGCCGCGAGCAGCAGGAACGTACCGAGGAGCATCCGCCAGGTCGGGATCAGCCGCCGCCAGCCGGTGCGCTTGGGGCGCTTCTTCTTGCCCTTCTTGCCCGTGGTGGCCTCTTCTCCGGCCTGGTGGTTGTCCGGGTTCGAGGCGGAGTCCGGGCCCGGGGCCGGGATGGAGGGGTCCCGGGGGGCCCAGCCCGGCTGCTGCTGTGGCTCGTCGCTCATGCCTGTGGAGACTCCTCGGACGCGGCCAGAGGTTCACACTCCGGCATAACGGTGTCGTATCGGGCGATTCGCTTGTGCCTCCATAAAACACCGTGCTTCACCGCGAACCCCACTCGTCCTCACACAGGGCGAGTAATTGCTCGCGGGCGGTGACCCCGTTGGGCTAGGGTCGTGCGCTTCGGTGTTGGCGGCATGCGGTGAGCCAAGTGGCACAACGAGCGAGGGGGTGGGGGAGGTGCGGGTGCGGCGACTACCCGTGGAAGGGGATCGGGTGCGCTGGCGGTTGTACGGGCTCGTCGCGGTCGGGGGCTTCCGCCGGTACGCCACGTACCGGGCGGCGACCCTGGCGGGCGTCTTCACCAACACCGTCTTCGGCTTCATCCTCGCGTACGCGTACACGGCCCTGTGGGACCAGCGCCCGCGCCTCGGCGGCTACGAGCTCCCCGAGGCCATCGCGTACGTCTGGATCGGCCAAGCCCTGCTGGCCGCCGCCTCGTTGATCGGCGGCGGCTTCGAGAACGACTTCATGGAGCGCATTCGTACGGGTGCCGTCGTGACCGACCTCTACCGACCCGCCGATCTCCAACTCTGGTGGCTCTGCGCCGACTTGGGCCGCAGTGCCTTCCAGCTGCTCGGGCGGGGAGTGGTGCCGATGGCGGTCGGCGGGCTCGCCTTCGAGGTGGCGATGCCGACGCCGTGGTGGCGGTGGGGCGCTTTCGTCCTGGCGGTGGGGCTGGGGGTGGTGGTGAGCTTCGCGCTGCGCTACCTGGTGGCGCTGAGCGCGTTCTGGCTGCTGGACGGGGCGGGGGCGGTCCAGATCTCGTGGTTGGCGGGGATGTTCTTCTCCGGGATGCTGCTGCCGCTCAACCTCTTCCCGGGGGCGCTGGGAGAGGTGGCACGGGCGCTGCCGTGGTCCTCGTTGCTCCAGGTTCCGGCGGACGTGTACCTGGGCAGGCGTACGGGCTGGGACCTGCTGGGGGCGTACGCCTTCCAGGCGGGGTGGGCGTGCGCGCTGCTGCTGGTGGGGCGGCTGGTGCAGGCGGCGGCGACGCGGCGGGTGGTGGTGCAGGGTGGGTGAGCGGCCGGTGAGCGAGAGGTCCGCGGCGGAGCAACTCGTGCCCGTGCGCGGCCGGTTGGCGCTCGCGCGGGACGGGTTCCGGGCGTACGGGCTGATCGCGATGATGTGGGTGCGCTCCACGATGGCGTACCGGACGTCCTTCGCGCTGACGACCCTCGGCAGCTTCCTGGCGACCGGCCTCGACTTCGTCGCCGTACTCCTGATGTTCCGGCACGTGGACCGCCTCGGCGGCTTCTCGCTCGGTGAGGTGGCGTTCCTGTACGGGGTGGCGGGCGCGGCCCTCGGGATCGGCGACCTGGCGATGGGCACCATGGGGAAGGTCGGGCAGCGGGTCCGCGACGGGACGCTCGACACGCTGCTGGTGCGGCCCGCGCCCGTACTGGCGCAGTTGGCGGCCGACCACTTCGCGCTGCGGCGCCTCGGCAGGGCCGGGCAGGGGCTGGGAGTGCTCGCGTACGCCGTCGTGCAGGTGGACGGCGTGGAGTGGACGGCGCTGAAGGTGGCGATGGTGCCGATGATGCTGGTGAGCGGGGCGGCGATCTTCGCGGCGCTGTTCACGATGGGCGGCGCCTTCCAGTTCCTGGCACAGGACGCGGCGGAGGTGCAGTCGGCGTTCACCTTCGGGGGCAACGCGCTGCTCTCGTACCCGCCGACGGTGTTCGCGAAGGACCTCGTACGCGGGGTGACCTTCGTGCTGCCGCTGGCCTTCGTGAACTGGATTCCGGTGATGTACGTGCTGGGGCGGCCGTATCCGCTGGACGTGCCCGAGTGGTTCGCGTTCCTGCCGCCGGTGGTGGCGGTGGGGTTCTGGGTGGTGGCGGGGCTGCTGTGGCGGGCGGGGGTGCGGACGTACCGGAGCACGGGGAGCTGAGGGAGTGCGTTCTACGGGAGCGGAGTGGACGGGCGATGGATCTGATCGTGGTGGAGGACGTCGAGAAGGTCTTCGGCGTACGGCGTAAGACAGGCTTCCTACGGAGGGAGAAACGGCAGGTCAGAGCAGTCGACGGGATCAGCTTCACGATTCCGCGCGGCGAGATGGTCGGGTACATCGGCCCCAACGGGGCGGGCAAGTCCACCACCATCAAGATGCTGACCGGCATCCTCACGCCGAGCGGCGGGCGGTTGCGCGTCGCGGGCATCGACCCTTCGAGGGAGCGGACGAGGCTCGCCCAGCGCATCGGCGTCGTCTTCGGGCAGCGCACGACGCTGTGGTGGGACCTGCCGCTGAAGGACTCGTACCGGCTGATGCACCGCATGTACCGCATCCCGGACGCGCGCTTCGCCGTGAACATGGCGCGTTGCGTCGAACTCCTCGACCTGGCCGAGCTGTTGGACGTGCCCGTACGGCAGTTGTCGCTCGGGCAGCGCATGCGGGGCGACATCGCGGCGGCACTCCTCCACGACCCGGAGGTGCTGTACCTGGACGAGCCGACGATCGGCCTGGACGTCGTGTCGAAGTCCAAAGTGCGCCAGTTCCTGCGGGACTTGAACGCCGAACTCGGCACCACCGTCCTGCTCACCACCCACGACCTCACCGACATCGAGCAGCTCTGCAAGCGTGTGATGGTCATCGACCACGGACGTCTGATGTACGACGGGGCGCTCGCGGGACTGCACGAGGTGGGGGAGAGCGAGCGGACGCTCGTGGTCGACCTGGAGCACGAAATGCCGCCCGTACGCACCGAGTTGGCGAGGGTGGTGAAGGTGGAGGGGCCGAGGCAGTGGCTGGCCTTCCCCGCTTCGGTCTCGGCCGCTCCGCTGGTCGCTCAAATCGCGGCCGCGTACCCGTTGTTGGATCTGTCCATCCGGGAGCCGGACATCGAGGCGGTGATCGCGAAGATGTACGCGGGCGGGACGGACGGGGCGCGGGGCGCGCGGTTAATCTGACTCGTATGACCAGTTCCAGTGCGAGTGACCTTCCCGAACTGCGGGCGTCCGACGCCGATCGAGAGCGTGTGGCCGAAGTGCTGCGCGAGGCCGTCGCCGAGGGGCGGCTCGACATGGAGGAGTTCGACGAGCGGCTCGGTGCCGTGTTCAGGTCCCGTACGCACGGGGAGTTGCAGGTCCTCGTCCGGGACCTGCCGGTGTCCGCGGAGACGGCCCCCATGGTCCTCCCGGAACTGCGGGGCGGCGGCGCGACGGAGAGCTGGGCGAGCCGGATCGGCGTTCCGGCGACGTCGAAGGGGGCGTTCGCCTTCTGGGGCGGCTTCAAGAGGTGGGGCACGTGGAGCGTGCCGAGGACCTTCACCGCGTTCGCGATGTGGGGCGGCGGCGAGATCGACCTGCGCGAGGCCCGCTTCGAGGAGCGTGAGGTGACGATCCGCTGCTTCACGATCATGGGGGGCATCGTGGTGAAGGTGCCTCAGAACCTCCACGTGCAGGTCAATGGCATCGGCATCATGGGCGACTTCGACGACAAGGCGACGGGGGAGGGCACTCCGGGCTCGCCCAGGGTGCGGGTCACGGGCTTCGCGCTGATGGGTGGGGTGGGGGTCGAACGCAAGCTCCGCAAGGCGGAGAAGGCGCGTCTGCGCGAAGAACGCCGCAAGGAACTCTGACCCCGTCCCGCCCGTCCCCTTGGCCGCCAGGCCCTCCGCCCAGCCCCCTTGAGCGGCGGGGCCTCCGCCTCGCCTCCTCGGGCTCCGCTTCCGCCTCGCCCCCTCGGGCTCCGCTTCCGCCCAGCCCCCTTGGGCGGCGGGGCTCGCCTCGTCCCCTTGGGCGGCGGGGCTCGCCTCGTCCCCTTGGGCGGCGGGGCCGCCCCCCGGGGGCGGAACGGGCGGGCAAGGGGGCGGCACCCCTCGCTCCCGGCCCACCCCGGAGCGGCCCCGCCCCACCCCGGTACCGCCTCGCCCCTCGCAAGAGCCGGACCGGTGCCGCCCGCCGTTACCTCCACCTATGGGCGCGCCGCGCCCCGGGGCGCCTTCGGCGGGCCGCCCCAGTCCCGCCCCTTCACCTAAAGCGCTCGCCGCGCGGCAGTCCCGCACACGTGCGGGTGCGTCGTGGCTGGTCGCGCAGTTCCCCGCGCCCCTGAAGGGGCACGTTCTCGCAAGCCCCAGCGCGCAACCGAGCCGCACCTCGGTGCGGTCCCGGTCAGGACCGTACGGTCGAAGCGCCCGCCCCTCCCCGCACCAACATCTCCCACTCCACCCACATCCCCATCCGCCGATACCCCTCATCGCTCGGATGCAGATGGTCCCCCGAGTCGTACCGAGCCAGCATCCGCACCGGCGCGTACCCGTCCCGCACCGCCCGGTCGAAGTCCACCACCCCGTCGAACACCTTCCCCGCCCGGATGGCGTCGTTCACCGCCCCCCGCACCCGCTCCCGGTCCGCCGTCCACGACGGGTGCCCGCCGAACGGCAGCAGCGTCCCGCCGATCACCCGCTGCCCCCGCGCGTGCCCCTGCCGCACGAGTTCCCGCAGGCCCTCGACGATCCGGCCCGGGTCCCGCTCGTGCGGCGGCGCGATGATGTCGTTGATCCCCAGCAGCACCACGACCGCCTTGACGCCGGGCCGCATCGCCGCGTCCGCCGCGAACCGCGACAGCCCGCTCGGTCCCCGCCCGTCGCTGAGCAGCCGGTTCCCGCTGATGCCCTGATTCAGCACCCCGTAGCGCGGTGCCCCCGGCTCGTCCCGCAGCCGGTCCGCGAAGACGTCTGGCCACCGCCGGTTCGCGTTCAGGGTCGAGGAGATCCCGTCCGTGATCGAGTCGCCGAACATCACCACGGCTCCGTCGGCCCGCGCGTTCAGCACGTCCACACCGGTCAGGTACCGCCAGTTGTTGGTCCGCTTGAGGTACCCGCGGCCCGACACGTCCTCGGTGTGGTCCCCGACGGCGCTGAAGCCGGTCTGCCGCGAGTGCGGGTGATACGTGACGTACCCGCTCGCCCTCGGCGAGTACGTCGTCACGAGCAGGTCCCCGTCGTACGGCACCTCGATCACGGTCCGGTCCCCGACGACGCTCCCCCCGGCGGGCACGATCACGTACGGCTTACCCCCGAACGTGACCCCCCGCATGGTCCCGGGCGCGGCTGCCGGAGTCCCGCTCCCGGCCGCGACCGCTACCGACGCGTGCGAGATGAGCAGCGGTTTGTCCCCGAACCGATTCGACAGCGTGATCCGCGCGCTGTTCCCCCCGATGCTGGTGTGCACCACGTTCCGCACCGTATGCCCGGCCAGCCCCCGTGCCGTACGCGGCTCCGGCCCGACCGGCGAGGCCGCCCACGTCCCGATCCACCGGTTGTTCGCGGCGGGCCGCAGCCCGTCCCCACCGTGCCGCGCGCTCTCTCCACGCCCCCGGTCCCCCTGCTGCCCGGCACGCGCGGCGCCGTCGCCGCCGATGAGGCGGGTGGCGGCGAAGATGCCGCAGGAGATGAGTACGACCATGGTGGCCAGAGCGGCCAGCAGGGCGTATCCGTGGCGCCGGGTCATGCGGGGGTACTCCTCGTTGATCCTCGAAGTCCGATCCTCGAAGCGCGATGCTCGAACTGATCACCGCTCCTGTCTGATGATCACAATGATGCGGTACGGCCTTGAGGAGTGAGACGTCGGGAACTCAAGGTGCGTTCCGGGAGTAAGACAGGTAGGGACTGTGCTGAGGGGTCCTAGGAGTACGGAGCTCCTGTACGACCGGACCAGATCGGACCGGACCGGACCGGGCAGCAGGACGGACGGCACGAGGCCGGACCGGCGAAGGGCGACGGGCGAAGGGCAATGGGCGGAACGCATGGAACGCATGGAACGTATGGAACGTAAAGACAACGGAACGCTTGCCTCCGAACGGGGACCCGAGCAGAACCCGGGCCCCGGCCCGGCGGCGAAGCCCGATCGCGGACCGGGCCCGGGGCACACTTCCGGCGGCACCCCGGACGAGAAGCCTGCCCACTCCGCCCCCCGCCCCACCCCTCCTGCCTCCCCCCGCCAGCCCTTCGCCTTCAGCGAGGCCGACGAGGAGAAGCAGCGGGGCGTACGCCGCATGAAGGCGACGGCCACCGGCCTGCTCCTCTTCGTCGCGCTCGTGTACGTCCTGGCCAAATGGGCGCAGCACAGCGGGCTCGGCGGCTGGGCGGGCTATGTCGCGGCGGCGGCGGAGGCCGGAATGGTGGGTGCGATGGCGGACTGGTTCGCCGTCACGGCCCTCTTCAAGCACCCCCTGGGCATCCCCATCCCGCACACCGCCATCATCCCCACCAAGAAGGATCAACTAGGCGTTTCCCTGGCCGAGTTCGTCGGCGAGAACTTCCTCTCCGAGGAGGTCATCCGCGCCCGCCTGGCCCCCCTCGACATGGGCGGCCGCCTGGGCGCCTGGCTCGCCGACCCGGCCCACGCCGACCGCGTCACCGAGGAGCTCGCCACGGCCCTGCGCGGTGCGCTCACGATCCTCCGCGACTCCGACGTGCAAGCGGTGGTCGGCGAGGCCATCACCCGCCGCGCCGAATCCGCCGAGATCGCCCCCGGCCTGGGCAAGGCCCTCGACAAGGTGGTCGCCGACGGCGCCCACCACCGTGCGGTGGACCTGATCTGCACCCGCGCCCACGACTGGCTCGTCGAACACGGCGACTCCGTCATGGACGCGGTCCAGGGCGGTGCCCCCGGCTGGACCCCCCGCTTCGTGGACCGCAAGATCGGCGACCGCGTCTACCGCGAGCTGCTCCGCTTCGTCACGGAGATACGGGACATGCCGACCCACCCCGCCCGAGGAGCCATCGACCGCTTCCTCGCCGACTTCGCCACCGACCTCCAGTCGGACACCGAGACCCGCGCCCGCACCGAGCGCCTCAAGGCCGAGATCCTCAACCGCCCCGAGGTCCAGGACGTCATCGCCTCCGCGTGGTCGGCGGTCCGCGCCATGATCCTCGCCGCCGCCGACGACGACCGTTCCGAACTCCGCCTCCGCGTCCGCGCCTCCCTGATCTCCCTGGGCACCCGCCTGGCCACGGACGGCCGCCTCCAGCGCAAGCTCGAAGGCTGGGTCGAGGGGGCGGCGGTGTACGTCATCACCACCTACCGCTCCGAGATCACGTCCCTGATCACGGACACGGTCGCGGGCTGGGACGCCACCCACACCTCCCGCAAGATCGAGGCCCACATCGGCCGCGACCTCCAGTTCATCCGCATCAACGGAACGGTGGTCGGCGCCCTGGTCGGCCTCCTCATCTACACGGCGTCAAAGGCTTTCGGCGCCTGACACCACGCCGCACGACCGCTACGACGCCGGGGCGGTACGGCCTCACCCGCCCCGCCTGGCCCACCGCGCCTACCGGCCCGTACTAGCCCTTCTTGGCCTTGGCAGCGCCGGGGGCGGCGGTGTTCATGGTGATCCGTACGACGGCGGTTCCCTTCACGGGCTTGGCGCCCACCGACTTCCCCTTCATCCCCTTCATCTTCACCTCGTACATGAAGTCGTCCTCGCCGATGTAGGAGGGGGACGGCGTGTAGGTGACGCGGTTGCCCTTGAGGGAGGCTTTCCCGTGCCGGGGTTTGGTGTGGAGGGTGAGCTCGTAGTCGGACGTCTCCGCGGCCCCGAGGAAGGGGGCGGCGGGCATACCGGCCGGGGCGAGGGTGTCGTTCTTCAGGACCTCGACCACGACCTTCTCGCCCCCTTCCGTGTCGTCCGCGTCGTCGACGAGCTGCATCCACGGCGGCCCGGCCTTCGCCGCCTGCGCGACGACTCCGTCACTCGCTCCCGCGGCCCCGGGCTTCGAGTCGGCCGCGTTCGCCTCGCACCCGACCAGCGCCACGGCCACGGTCATGGCGGCCCCACTGACGATCACGGCCTGCCGACGAGCGGCACCTCTCACCCACTGCATGTGCCCCCCAGAGGCATTCGACCCGAAATCCATCATTCGTCCGGGCATTCGAAAGCTAGCTAAGAGGCTGATGATGACAGTGCGGCAGGGGAGGGGCACGGGAGGGGTCGCTCAATGACCAAAAGTCGCCGCCCAAACCGGCCGAAACCCACCTTCGCTCCAGCCTGCCGCCCGGCCTCCCGCCCACTCCGGTCCGCCCCCGCACGCCTCGTGCCGATGAAGGTACGCATTCCCGCCAGGCGCGCGATCGACCACCCCTGCGCCGGGGGCTGCCCCGCCCCGAGGGGCAACCCGTCCGACGTGCCTCGACCCTCAAAGCGGAGCCTGCCTACCTCCGCCTACTCACACCCGACCCCGTCACCATCCCGGTCGAGGTGGCGCCCGTACCCGGGGTCGCCCCGCCGGATGGGCGCGGCACCGGCGGCGCGCACGGCGGAGCAGTTCTTGTAGGAGGCGTTGCCGCCCCCACTCCCCCCGGAGGTGCTACTCCCACCGGACCCCGAGCCCCCGCCGGTCCCACCGGTTCCACCTTCGTACGGCTCACAGCCCACCCCGTCCCCGTCCCGGTCGAGGTGCCGCGCGTAGCCGGGGTCCCCCTCGTTGATCGGCGCGGCACCGGCGGCACGTACCGCGGCACAGTTCTTGTAGCGGACCGGCGGCGCGGGCTTCTTCGTCTTCACGGGCGGGGGCTTGGGCGCGGATACCGTCAGCCGCACGACGGCCGTACCGCTGACGCCCTCGACGGTCACCTTGTACGTGAACTCGTCCGCACCTCCGTACCCCACCTGCGGCGTGTACGTGAAGCTGCTCCCACCCGCACTGACGACGGCCGTCCCCGCAGTCGGCTGAGCCTCCAGCGCCAAGGTGAACTCCCCCTTCTGCACCGCCTTCTTGAAGGCTTCGGCGTCGCCGCCACCCGGAGCTTTGAAGGTGTCGTTCGCCAGCACGTCCACGACCACCGCTTTGACGCTCTTCACCCTCGCGGTGTCATCGATGAGCCCGAGCACACCCCCTGCGGGCGTCGGCGTCGGCGCCGCCTCCGTGGCCGACGGCTCCGCCGCCGTCGGCGTGGACGCACCCCCCACCGGCTTGGCGTCCACCGGGGTGCCACCCCCACACCCGGCCAACGTCACCGCCGCCACCACGACCACCCCACCCGCCGTCACCGCACGCTGCCGCGCACCACCCATACGTATCCCCAACAACGTGAGCCCCCAAGGCATCAGAAGTGAACCGAGGGGCCGATGATGACAGTGATGTGGAGATCAAGTGCCCAAACAGTGAATAGTTGGCCAGAAGAGGTTGTTTAGCCCTTCCTACTCCCGTTCATCTCCTGTCCCACACCGGCCACTCCCAGCTCAGGCCGAGCGTCTACAACTCGAAGCGGTGCTCGGGGACTTGCGTTGATGGCTCAAATTGATGGCTCGCTCATCGAAACTCAGGCTTCGGGGGCTTCTTGCGGGGCTACAGCCTGTTGCTTCGGAGGGCGTCGACGAACTGGACCCAAGAGTCATCGTTGAACGCGAGCCTTGGGCCTCCCCTGGCCTTGCTGTCTCGTATGGCAGTCCCAGCTTGTGTGCCCGCGACCTCTACGCACTCGGTGTTCGCACCCCCGCTGTACGAGGACTTGAACCAGTCAAGGGCATCGTTCGTCATGACATCTCCTTGTGGGCTCTCTTGATCAGCGCCGCCGAGGCGGTGATGTCGAGTGCCTGTGCGCGCAGGTAATCGAATGCCTGGCGGTAGCGGTCCAACTCTTCCTCCTTCTCAAGGAAGAGCGCCCCCGTGAGAATGTCCAGGTACACGACGTCCAGGGAGGGTTGTTGGCCGCCCAGGATAACGAAGCTGCCCATGGCGGAAGCGTGGGCGCCGGAGGCGAACGGCAGGATTTGTAGGGTCACATGAGGGGCATCCGCGCAGGCCAAGAGGTAGTCCAGTTGACTCCGCATGGTGCTGGTGCTGCCAACGCAGCGCCGGATCACGGACTCGTCCAGGACGGCCCAGATGTGCGGAGGCGTGGAACGCTTGAGGATCTCTTGGCGCTTCAGGCGGATGCTGACCTGACGTTCCACTTCCTTGGCGGGCTGACGCATGTCGGAGGCCCTGACGATTGCCTCTGCGTATCCGCGGGTCTGGAGGAGGCCGGGAACGTAGGCGCAGGCGAAGTGGTTCTCCTGGAGGGCCTCGTCTTCGAGCGTCAGAAGGAAGTTCATTGACTCGGGGATCTTGCTGCCCAGCGAGGTCCACCAACCTTGGACCCGGGCTTCCTTCGCAAGGGCGATGATCGCTTCGCGTTCAACGTCGCTGGCGCCGTAGGACCTGCAAAGGGCATCGGCGATCGGCCACTTGATGGGCCCCTCTTTCGTCTCGTAACGGCTGATGGTGGCCTTGGAGACGCCGATCAGTTTTCCGGCTTCCTCCAATGTCATGTCTCTTCGTTCGCGCAACTTGCGGAGTGTTGCGCCGAGTTGGCGTCTGCGTGTGGTGGGTCCGGTGGGCACGGGGTCTCCGATCTCTGCTCGCTGGGCGACCCAGCGGTCTCCTCAACTATGGATATTTCACTCGAAGTTGCCTTCCCCGCGAGCCTTTCGAGGGAAGTTTTCGTGAGAAGTTGCACGAGGTGACTTCTCACGGGCCATACTCGCAGACGTATCGCTACGCAGCGCAGTCGTATGGATACGGCATGTGCATTGCTGTCGTGGCTACGAGAGGGAGTGCGGCCATGCGCGACAACGCAGTCACCATCACCCGATCCCCGGCCCGCTGTGTGCTGGCCTTCGAAGCGAAACCGGCAGAGATGCGAGTGCTCCGCAGGTCGGTGCGCGAACACCTCCGGCAGTGGAGCGCGTTCGACCTCGCTGATGAGGTGGAGTTGGCGGTCACCGAGCTTGCGACGAACGTCATCAAGCACGTGGGTGAACGTTCCGCGGCGACCCTGGTCATGGAAGCGAGTGCTGCGACGCTGCGAGTCGAGGTGCACGACACGAGCCACCAGCCTCCGATCTTCGGTGAGCCTGAGTGTGGTGCGGAGTGCGGGCGTGGTCTTCACCTGCTGGTCGGCATGGCGCTGGACTGGGGAACGGTGCAGACGGCAACAGGTAAGGCGGTGTGGTGTGAATTTTCGATGGCTGCGTGCGGGCAACGCTGGAAGGTGGAACGGGCGCTGGCGGCTCTGGTGGCCTACCGAGGGGATGAGGGGGTGGTGGACCTCAGCCTGACGAGAGTTCCCGTGCTGGAAGACTCGGCGACTTCACTCATCGCAGACCTGCTGTACTGCTTGATGGTCCAGGGGAGTGACCCAGTGGCGGTATTGGAGCACGCGCAAGATCACTACGTCGCCGAGTGCAGGCGGGCCGGATGATGGCGTACGCGCCCATTCGCATCGCCGAGTTCTTGGCGGAACTCGGCGATGCTTCGTATCAACTCCACGACACCAGCAGCCTCTGGTTCCTTATCAAGTCCGTCCAGAGTGTAGGGGATTTGTGGGAAGTGACGGTGTATCCGCTGGTCTCCACCGGGAGTCGGGATGACGCCTTCCTCGTGGGAGTAGAAGTTGCCGCCAACGTGGTCGCTACTTCCGCACCGGTGCAGTGGAGCGAGGTGGCGCCACCGTTGGGTGCATACGGGGAAGAGGCGGTCATGTACGTACTCTCACGGATTGAAGAGATCGTAGAGGTGCTCAAGATGGACTATTGCAAGGCGGTCAACGCGGAGAAGTTCCGTTGAAGGTAAAGAGGCCGCTACAGAGTGCGGCTGCTTTCAAATTTCTCTCCTTTGGGCCATATGGCGAACGCGGCAACTTCGTCGGAGTGACAGAGCTGTATGAGGTCGGCTCGTGGGCGCGACGGGAGGAGGAGCGCTATGTCCGGACGCGGGTCTATGTACCGCCGGTAGTCGAAGAGTTGACCTATGGCCATGCGGACTGCCTCACGTGTGACGGTTCCCTTCGCCTCGATCAAGAGGTTCTGAGTACTGTCGAAGAGATCGGTGTAGAGGGGCTTGATCTCTCCGGACGGGAGAATCCTCTTACGGCCTACGGAATGGCCTTGCGAGCGTAGGTAGCGACGGTACGCCCGGACCAGCTTGGCCTCGTTCCGATCTGCTAGCCGTGGAACGCTGCTGGGGTTGACGGCCATGGACTCGACATGGAGTTGTTCTACTTCAACGTCTTCTACAAGGGTCTGCTGCGGCGGAGTGAAGGGGATCTCCGCTGTGGATGGTGACACGTCTATGGGACGCAGCCGAAACATGATGACGCTGCGGATATCGCCATCCCTGTCGGGGGCATCGGTTGTGTACCAAGGGCGTTGCGAGTCCAGCGTGAATTCTCCGACGAGGGCCACTACTCCGCTGGAGATGGATCGGTAGAGGTGGATCGTGCGGTTCTGATCCGTATGAGTCAGCACCGCGAGGTTCCCTTGGATCATGCGCTGGTCCCCGTACCGTCCCTCACCGGTGTAGTGGAAGCACCCGTCGTCGCCCCACCCGTCGAAGTAGCCGTTGGGGTGGCCACGAGAAGGGTCGGTGAAGAGCATGACTCGGGGGCTCTGCCGTGAAGGACTAATTCCCCCCTGCTGGCGTCCTCCGTAGCGGGTATGGAGTTCTCGTCTGCGTACGGGTGCTCCGGTGACTTCTTGCAACGTAGGCCCCCTGTGTATGGCTGGTCGTCTTCGTATGTTTCCTATGCAGCAATCGCCGAATAGGTCAACACCTCGGGGGGAAGCGGATGTTCCAGATCCCAGGTGATGGCCATCGGCTTGCTTCCTTCGTGGCGTACGTACTCGGCAGGGCCCAGCAGCATCCAAGGCTGAGAGCTGCCGATGTCCGTGGTCTTGTAGCGGCGGGCGAAGAGAAGGACGTGGCTGCCCTCGGAGGCATGCTGCTGGTAGCGCTGGCCTGTTGGTGACGTCTCTGACGTCTGGTTCTGGGACTCCCAGTGGAACCTTGTCTCGCTCATCGCGTAGTCGCGGTAGCGGGTTTCCGGCGAGAAGTCCTTCTCGTCTTTTTCGAGGGTGATGAGAAGAGCGTCCGTCTTGAAGCTCTCGCACCATTTGACGCCTTCCCGGAAATGCCCGGGGAGGAACTTGTTGTAGGTGGACTGGCCGAGGGCAGGGAGGATCTCCTCGCGCGAGTACGACCCGTGCACGGTGAGAGGGAGACCGGCGAGCTCGCCCTCCAGCGGGCGGGGAACGTGCTCGGTGTGGGCCAGGTTGTAGGCCAAGACCTGGAGGAGTTCGTCGCGTACCGCAGGCTGGAGGTGCAGCGATGCGAAGCCCGCTTCGTAACTGTCGAAGCCGCTAAGGGGCCACAGGGAGAAGAACAACATACGTGCGTATGCCTGCTCTTGCTCGGGTAGGTCGGCGTACGACGGAGCTTCGTCGCGCAGCAGCTTCGAGTAGACGGCTACTCGCACCGGATCGTCTACGTGCAGGAATGACGGCATGCGCTTGAGGAGAGCCGCCTCTCCTTCGGGCTCCGGTCCATCGAGGAGTCCAGCGCGTCGGAGGAGTCTCGTCCAGGAGTTGCCGTTTCCACGGTAGAGCTCCTTCAGTTCACGGCCGCTCTCATCGAGATACGTGGCCAAGCGCACTTCGCCGTAGGACGCGACCTCGCGCGCGAGGGCGGTGACGTTCACGCCGAGCTGGTTCTTGATGTTCTCCACGATCAACTTCTTGGCCTTGGGCTCCAGGATGATCTGGCAACCCGAAGGGAGCTGAGGGAAGTCGTCCTCGATGCTCTGCTGAAGGCGCTTGCGGGTCAGGTTGGTGAGCGCCCGGAACTGGTTCTCGAAGCGGAATTCCTTGCGGTGCTGGCCAATGAAGTCGAGGACGGTCAGGACCGCCTTGTCCTCGCTACGACGGAGGCCGCGCCCCAATTGCTGGAGGAAGACCGTAGCGCTGGAGGTGGGACGCAGCAGGAGCAGAGTGTCGACGTCGGGGACGTCCAATCCCTCGTTGAACAGGTCGACCGAGAAGATGACGTGGAGCTTGCCGTTGCGGAGATCGGCGAGGGCCTGCTGCCGTTCGGTGCGGGTGTTCTCACCTGACAGGGCCGCTGCACCGAGGCCCGCCCGGCGGAAGGCGTCCGCCATGAAGTGTGCATGGGCGACGGACACACAGAAGCCCAGGGCTCGCATCGAGCCGGGGTCCAACACCTTGTCCTGTACGGCCTTGATGACGAGGCGAGCCCGAGCGTCGTTGCCCGTGAAGACGTTGCTGAGTGAGCTGGCGACGTAACCGCCGCCCTTCCACTCCACCGCCCGCATGTCGGTGTTGTCGGTGATACCGAAGTAGTGGAAGGGGCTGAGGAGTTCATTTTCCAGGGCCTCCCAGAGACGCATCTCCGCCGCGATCCGGCCGTCGAAGAACTCGTCCTGGATGTTCTTCCCGTCCATGCGCTCGGGAGTTGCTGTCAGGCCGAGGAGCTCTTCGGGGAGGAAGTGGTCGATGATGCGTCGGTACGTGGGGGCTGTGCCGTGGTGGAATTCGTCGATCACGATCACGTCGAAGTGATCGGCCGAGAGCTGCTCCAGCGTGCGCGGGTGAAGCGACTGGACGCTCGCGAAGACATGCGTCCACCGTTCGGGGTTGTCGTTCCCGGTGAGAAGCTCCCCGAACTCGGCATCGTTGAGGACGTCTTGATACGTACGAAGGGACTGCTGCAAGATCTCCTGGCGGTGCGCGACGAAGAGGAGCCGTAGGTCGCGTCCCAGCTTCTGCCGCAGGTGCTTGTAGTCGAGTGCGGCCATGACGGTCTTGCCCGTGCCGGTGGCAGCGACGAGCAGGTTGCGGTGCCGGTCGTGGACCGTGCGTTCCACTTCCAGTCGCTCCAGCATGTCCCGCTGATGCGGGTAGGGCCGAACGTCGAGGCCGGAGAGCTGGATGCGGCGCTCGCCAGGCTGCCCCATCTTGCCGGAGGCCGCGCGTAGTGCCTCGGTCAGCCGGTCCCCGTCGCGTTCAGGGTCGTATGACTCGAAGGCGGCCTCGCTCCAGTACGAGTCGAAGGTCGCCTCGAACTTCCGTAGGACGGCCGGGGTGGCGACGGAGGAGAGCCTCACGTTCCATTCGAGACCTTCGAGCAGTGCCGCCTTGGACAGGTTGGAGCTGCCGACGTACGCGGTGTCGTACCCGCTGTTGCGCCGGAAGAGCCATGCCTTGGCGTGCAAACGGGTCGACCGAAGTTCGTAGTTGATCTTCACCTCGGCGCCGAATTCCTGGACGAGACGGTCGAGGGCGCGTCGCTCGGTGGCGCCGATGTAGGTCGTCGTGATGACCCTGATCGGGATGCCCCGTTCGCGAGCAGACTTCAGGGATTGCTCCAGGACCCGCAAGCCGTGCCACTTCACGAAGGCGCAGAGCAGGTCGACCCGGTCGGCCGTCGCTAGTTCGGCGCGCAACTCGAAGCCGAGGTTGGGGTCTTCGGGGGAGTTGGTGATCAGTGCGGTCTCGGAGAGAGGAGTGGCGGGCCGGATCGCGTAGACCCCGGGTGCCTCTTCCTCGGCGATGGAGAGGAGTTGGCGCGGGCCGTCCGCGATCAAGTCGACCCATTCGCGAGCTCCTTCGAGCGTGCCGATGGACTCAAGGATGTGGTTGGCCGCGTGGACGCGGTCGGCAGCAGGCAGGTTGTGCAGCAGCTGGCGCACGGTTTCCGCTACATGTCGGGCCAGTACATGGGGTGTTGACTCGGCACCGACGTCGCCGTCGATCGCCCGCCAGCCGCCGACCTCAAGGTCCTTCAGCTGTTGGGTGAGCCGGAGAGTGATCAACTGCTCGTAGATTCCGGGCGCGGGTTGGGATGCGCTGATCGCTGCGGTCACGCTGTGGCCTCCTGTGAGTCGACACCTTGATTAATAACAGGTGCCACCGACAAGAGATTCAGTCATCGATGCTCAGGGTGAGTCCTTGGCTGGTGTGACCTTGTGCCGGTGTGCGGCCCCTGGAGGACGAGGTTTTCGTCGGGTGGGGCCGCAGTGGTGGGTCGGCTCAGGCCGGGTTCGGTACTCCGTGGCAGTCCCGGTACGGGGTGTTCGAGCCGCACCAGCAGGAGGCTGAAGCGGTGGGGGGCCAGGGGACGGCGCGGCCCCTCGCGGCCAGGGTGGTGGCGTATTCGGCGAGGAGGGAGGGGGAGTCGGGGGAGGTGCGTTCGGAGGCGGCGAAGGCTTCGTAGGAGGGGATGGAGCCCGTGACGACGCCGAGGTTGGGGGTGCCTGCCGAGGACAGTTCGCGCAGGGAGGACTCCAGGGTGGCCAGGTGCTCGGCGTGGGTGGGCGGGTATTCGGCGGCCAGGGTGGGGTGGGTGGAGAGGAGTTCGGCGTACTCGGTGGCCGGCCAGTGGAGGAGGGCCACCGGGAAGGGGCGGGAGAGTGCGGCGCGGTAGCTGCCGAGTTCTGCCTGGAGGCGGGTGATCTCGGCGCGGAGTTCGGCGGGGTCGGAGGAGCCGAGGGCCCAGAGGCGCTTCGGGTCGTGGAGTTCGTCGAGGGGGACGGAGGCCGGGTTGACCGTGTCCGCCAGGGCGTCCCAGCTGTCGTGGGCCTTGCCCAGCATGCGGCGGACGCGGTGGCGGCCGGTGAGGAGGGGGCGGGTCGCGTACGGGACTTCCTCGGAGGGGTTCACGAGGAGGGTGAGGGCGGTGGTGTAGGCGTCGTGGGCCTGCGGAAGCTCGTCGTGGTTTTCGAGGGCTTCGGCGAGGACCACCCAGGGCTCGGGGGCGCGGGGGGCCGACGTGCGGATGCCGTCGATGATCGCGCGGGCCTCGGCCTCGTGACCGTACTCCCAGAGGTTGGCCGCTTTGAGGGCCTTGATGAGGGGGGTGCTCTCGGCGGTGGGGGCCGTGAGGAGCTGGTCGTAGAGGGTGGCGGCGCGGGCCCGGTCTCCGGCGAGTTCGAGGTGGGCCGCCGCCTGGAGGAGAAGGGGCTCCTGGTCCTCCGGGTACTGCGCCGCGGTGCGCAGCAGACGCTCGGCTTCGGTCGTGTGGTCGGCGGGCGAAGGCGTGTCGGGGCGCATGGGGGACACCGTACTGCGGTAAGGGGCGCGGGTGAGAGGGAGCTGCGGGGGCGGGTTCGGGGAGGAGGCGGGGGAGGGTGCCGGGGAGGGGGTGGGGGTGTGCATGGGGGGAGCGTTCCCCGGTGGGGGGACGGGGGAACGTCGCCTTGGGGGGTGGTGAGTTGAGAGGGCGGGGGCTATCTTGCGGGCCCGGTTTTCTTTGCGGGCCCGGTTTTCTTTGCTGGCCTGGTCTTCTTTGGGGCTTGTCCTTGTCGTACGGGGTGGGGTGGGCCGAGTGGGGAGGTGGCGGGGTGCGGAGGTGGGGGCGGCCGGAGTCGGGGGTGCGGGTGCGGGGCGGGGCCGCGCGCCCGGGCGGGGGCCGCCCTGTGCCCACCTGTGTCGCCCTGCTGCCCACCGGGCTGAGGCGGGCCGTGTCGCGTACGGGGCTGGGGTGGCGGGGCCGGAGGCCCGTGGGGCGGCGGGTGGGGGATGCGCGGGGGCGGGTCCGGGCGGTGGGGGCGGCCCGGTGGTTGTGGGTGGGCGGGGAGGTGGTGGTGACGTGCGGGGTGGTGCTGATGCTGTTGGTGGTGCATCAGGTGTGGTGGACGAACCGGGAGGCGCGGAGCGGCGCCGAGGAGACCGTGCGGGTGCTGGTCGAGGAGTGGGCCGACTCCGGGGAGGCCGGGGCGGGGGAGGACGTGCCCGTGGGCGGGCCGGAGGACGGTCAGGCTTCGGCGGGTGCGGGTGCGGGTGCGGGTGCGGGTGCGAGTGCGAGTGCGAGTGTGGGTGCGGGGGGCGGGGAGGGTTCGCGCCCGGGTGTCGAAGTGCCGACGCGGGGCGGACGGCCGGTCGGGAAGGTTCCCCGGCCGTCCACGTCGCCTCGGTGGGATCAGGCGTACGCGGTGATACGGATCCCCCGGGCGGGGGTCGTGGCACCGGTGGCCGAGGGGGTCGGGAAGCGGGGGGTGCTGGACAAGGGGTATGTCGGGCACTACCCGGGGACCGCGCAGCCGGGCGAGGCGGGGAACTTCGCCCTGGCAGGGCACCGGAACACGCACGGGGAGCCGTTCCGGTACGTCAACCGGCTGGAGGTGGGGGACGAGGTGGTCGTGGAGACGCGAGGGGCTGTTTATACGTATGTGGTGAGTGGGGGTGTGGCGCAGACGTCGGCCCGGGACGTCGGGGTCGTCGCGGCCGTTCCGCGCAGTGCGGTGAAGCCGGGGCGGGGGTTCAGCGAGCCGGGGTACTACCTCACGCTCACCACCTGCACGCCGGAGTTCACGTCCCGGTACCGGCTCGTGGTGTGGGCGAAGCTGGCGCGGATGGCGCCCCGGCAGGGGCCGGGGGGCTAGGGTCTCGGCGTGGTTAGTGATGATCATCGTGAAGACGGGGCGCCGGTGACAGTGCCGGAGCCGGAGCCGGAGCCGGAGCCGGACGGGGGCCCTCGGGCACATGTGCTGCGGCGGCGGCCGCACTTGCTGTGGCTGGGTGTGCCCTATGTCCTGTACCTGGGTGCGCTGCCGCTCGTGAACCGGGTGGAACCGGTCGTTCTCGGGCTGCCGTTCCTGTTCGTGTGGCTGCTGGGGGCGACGCTCCTGACGCCCCTCGCCGTGTGGTTGACCTGGCGGGGGGACCACAGGCGATGAGTTCTGCTGTGGTGGCCACGTCCATCTTTGGCGCCTTCATGGTGGGGACGGTGGGGCTCGGGCTGCTCGCCATGCGCGGTCGCGGGGGCGGCGGGGGCGGGCTCGCCGAGTGGTCCGTGGGCGGGCGGAGCCTGGGCGCCGTCTTCATCTGGGTGCTCATGGCCGGTGAGGGATACACGAGTTTCAGTTATCTCGGGGCCGCGGGATGGGGGTACAACTACGGGGCTCCGGTGCTGTACGTCGTCGCGTACATGTCGTGCGGTTACGCGGTGGGGTACGTGGTCGGGCCGATGCTGTGGGCGTATGCGCGCAAGCACGAACTGGTCGGTATCACCGACATGGTGGCCCACCGGTACGGGAGGAAGTGGGTCGGGGCGCTTGTCGCCGTGCTGGCTTCGGTGTTCCTGCTGCCGTACATCCAATTGCAGATCACCGGGATGGGAGTGGTCGTATCGACCATTTCCTATGGCGCCATCAGTCTCAACTGGGCCTATTTCATCGGATTCGCGGTGACTGTTGGATTCGTGGTCGTGAGCGGGCTCAGGGGGAGCGCCTGGGTCTCGGTGCTGAAGGACGCGCTGGTGATTCTGACGCTCGCGTTCCTGGCCGTTTACGTACCGCTGCATTATTTCGGGGGATACGAGCCGTTCCTTGAGCGGGTCGTGGCGGAGAAGGCGGAGTGGCTGACGTTTCCCGGGCACGGGGAGAGCGGGTTCGGGCAGTGGTGGTTCATCACGACGTCCTTCCTGAATTCGCTGACCGTCGTCATCTTCCCGACGACCGTGGCGGGGTATCTCGGGGCGCGGTCCGCGGACGGGCTGCGGCGGAACGCCATGTGGCTGCCCGCGTACAACGTGCTGCTGTTCGTGCCGATGCTGCTCGGCATCGCGGCGCTCTTCGTGGTGCCGGGGCTGACCGGCGCGGACTCCAACCTCGCGCTGTTCAAGCTGGTCGTCGACTCGCTGCCCGCGTGGCTGGTGGGGGTGGTGGGGGTTGCCGCCGCGCTGTCCTCGATCGTGCCGATGGCCGTGTTCATGCTGGTCATCGGGACCATGTGGGGGCGGAGCGTGCTGGGGCTCGTACCCCGGTGGCAGGGCCGGGAGAAGGCCGCGTCACAGGTGGTCGTGGTCGTCGCGGGGGCCCTCGCGCTCGTCCTCACGTACACCGCGCCGAACACGCTGGTGCGGCTGTCGCTCATCTCGTACGAGGGCATGGCCCAGCTCCTTCCGATGCTGCTGCTGGGGCTGCTGTGGCGGAAGCTCACGCTGGCCGGGGCGCTCAGCGGGCTCGTGGTGGGGGTGGGGGTGGTGTGCGCGCTGGTGTTCACCGGCAACGACCCGGTCTGGGGGACGAACGCGGGAATCGTGGCGCTCGCACTCAACCTCCTGGTCGCGCTCGGCGTCTCCTACGGTGGGCCGCGTGAACGCGACGAGCGGCCCGACAGCGAGGTGCTCGCCCGCGGGTGACCCCCTGGCCAAGGACGCCACAACCGTGGCACGCTGAGTGGTACGGAGCGAAGAGAGAGGAGGGGTGGGTGTGATCGGGAACGTGGCACGTGCGCGTTACGCGCTGCTGATGTTCTTCCTGCTCGCCCAGGTCCTCTTCGACCTCGGCGGCTTCGGCTTCGCGGGCGCCGTCGCGCTCGCCGCCACGGCCACCGCCGGGGCCGCGCTCATCGCCTGCGCGCTGCTCGCCGGGCGCACGGCTCCGTCCGTACCGCGTACGAAGGTGCGGACCGCCCTGCGCGACCGGGAGCGGCGCACCGCCTTCCTCGCCCAACGGGACCCCGACGCGGCGGGCAGGCCCCGTCCGAGGGCACCCGGGCGGCTGTCTCCGACGGCCGCGTAGGGGACCTCGTACTCGCACACGTACACGAAGCGCCGATGTGCTGGCGCTGAGAGTTCCGCCGAGAGCCCCTCGTGGGTCGTCATGCCGATGTTTCTCCTTCATCTTCGGTACGACGAGACCCTCGGAGGGCTCTTTCCGTGTATTCCCTTTTCGCTTCTCTGGTCGAGCTGCTCGCCCGTGTTCTGGAGCCGGTTTTCGCCCTTTCGGCGACCGCTGCCGCCATTGTCGTCTTCACGATGCTGGTGCGTATCGCCTTTCATCCGCTGGCCCGTGCTGCCGTACGGGGGGAGAAGGCGCGGGCGGCGCTGGCTCCGCAATTGGCCGTGCTGAGGAAGAAGTACGCGAAGCAGCCCGAGCGGATGCAGAAGGAAATCCTGGCACTGCATGCGGAGGCGAAGGTTTCGCCGTTTTCGGGGATGCTGCCGATGCTGGTCCAGCTGCCCGTGTTCTTCGTGATGTACCACGTCTTCTCGTCGGCGAAGGTCGGCGGAGAAGTGAACGAGCTGCTCGGACACCGGCTGTTCGCGGCGCCGCTCGGGTCGCGGTGGAGTGACGCGCTGGGTGACGGGGGTGTGTTCGGGGCGCAGGGGGTCGTCTATCTCGGGGTGTTCGCGTTGATCGCGTGCGTGGCGACGTGGTCGTTCCGGCGGGCGCGGCGCAACGCGGCCTCTTCGGAGTTCGCGCAGCTGGCGAGTGGGGCCGGGACGTCCGGGACCGCTGTCGGGGCGGGGCTGTTCAAGTGGCTGCCGCTGTTGTCGTTCGGGACGATCGTCACGGCGGCGGTGGTGCCGCTGGCGGCCGGGCTGTACCTGGTGACGACCACGGCGTGGACCGTCGCGGAGCGGGCCTGGTTGCAGCGGGAGCGGCCCGCGAAGGCGGAGAAGGCCGCGCTGGCGGGGCAGGGCGCGGGATGAGGGCGGGTGGGGGGCATCGGTCCAGTCCGTGAACGCGGCCTTGCGGAGTGGGCGTCGACCTTGGAGGATCGGACAATTCTCCGGTGGCCGGGCCGCGGTGTGTGAGCGGTCGGGTTGGGCGCGACCTTCGACCACAAGGAGATCGTCAGTATGAAGCTGCTGCGTGTGGGGCCCGTCGGTGCGGAACGTCCGGCGTTGCTCGACGAGGACGGCGTGACCGTACGTGACCTGTCCGGGGTCGTGGAGGAGATCGACGGAGCCCTGCTCGCCGACTCCGCCGCGCTGGAGCGGGTGCGCGAGGCCGCGCGGGCGGGGACGCTGCCCGCGCTGGATGCGACGGGCCTGCGGATCGGGGCGCCGTTGGCGCGGATCGGCAAGGTCGTGTGTGTCGGGCTGAACTACTTCGACCACGCGAAGGAGATCGGGGCGGCGGCTCCGGAGGAGCCGATCCTGTTCCTGAAGGCGCCGGACACGGTCGTCGGGCCGTACGACACCGTGCTCGTGCCCCGGGGCAGCGTGAAGACCGACTGGGAGGTCGAGCTGGCCGTCGTCGTCGGCCGGACCGCCCGGTACGTGGAGAGCGCGGAGGCGGCCCTCTCGTACGTGGCCGGGTACGCCACCTCGCACGACGTGTCCGAGCGGGAGTGGCAGATCGAGCGGGGCGGGACGTGGGACAAGGGGAAGAACTGCGAGACGTTCAACCCGCTCGGGCCGTGGCTGGTGACGGCGGACGAGGTGCCGGACCCGCAGGCGCTGCCGGTGAAGCTCTGGGTCAACGGGGAGCTGAAGCAGGACGGGACGACGGCGGAGCAGATCTTCGGAGTGGGACAGATCGTGCGGTATGTGTCCCAGTTCATGACGCTCTACCCGGGCGACGTCATCAACACCGGGACGCCGGCGGGCGTGGCGATGGGGCAGCCGGAGCCGAAGCCGTACCTGCGGGCCGGGGATGTGGTGGAGCTTGAGGTGGCGGGGCTGGGGAGGCAGCGGCAGGAGCTGAAGGGGGCGTAGGGGAACGGGGGTGCGGCGCAGTGCCCGCACCCCCGTGCAGGTCAGAGCTGGACCGTGATGCCCTCGGCGGCGGACTTCTTGGCGGCTTCCAGGACGGTCATCGTTGCGGCGGCCTCCAGGGCCGTGACCGGGGGAGCCGTACGGGTGCGGAGGGCGTGGGCGACGGCCGCGTAGTAGGCGCGGTAGTCGCCGGGCAGGGTGGGGACCGGAACGCCGCCGCCCGTCAGGGGGGATTCGCCCGAGCCGAGGTGGCCCCACATCTCCTTGAGCTCCTCGCCCCAGGCTGCCGAAGTCCCCGGGCGCTTGCCGTCGCGGAGGGCGGCCTCCTGCGGGTCCAGGCCGTACTTCACGTAGCCCGCCCGCGAGCCCAGGACCCGGAAGCGCGGGCCCAGCTGGGCCGTCGTCGCGCTCACGTACAGGTGGGAGCGGACGCCGTTCGCATGGGTGAGGGCGAGGAACGTGTCGTCGTCGGCCGCCGCGCCGGGGCGGCGGACGTCCGACTCCGCGTACACCTGGGTGACGGGGCCGAAGAGCGCGAGGGCCTGGTCGACGACGTGGCTGCCCAGGTCGTAGAGGAGGCCGCCGATCTCCGTCGGGTCGCCCGACTCGCGCCAGCCGCCCTTGAGCTGCGGACGCCACCGCTCGAACCGGGACTCGAAGCGCTGTACGTCGCCCAGTTCGCCCTCGGCGATGAGCGCGCGCAGGGTGAGGAAGTCGTTGTCCCAGCGGCGGTTCTGGAAGACGGACAGGAGCAGACCGCGCTCGTCGGCGAGGGCGGCCAGCTCGCGGGCCTCGGCCGCCGTGGCGGAGAGGGGCTTGTCGACGACCACCGGCAGGCCCGCCGCGAGGGCCGCCTTCGCCAGGGAGACGTGGGTCTTGTTCGGGGTGGCGACGACCACCAGGTCCAGTTCGGCGGCCCGCGCCCACACCTCGTCGGGCGAGTCCGCGAACCGTACCTCCGGGAACTCGGCCAGGGCCTGCGCCCTGCGTTCCTCGTTCGACGTGACGACCGTGTCCAGGACCAGTCCTTCGGTCGCGGCGATCATCGGCGCGTGGAATACGGAACCGGCCAGCCCGTACCCGAGCAGTGCCACCCGCAGCGGGGTGTCGGCGGAGGGATCGGGCGAGGTGGGAGCAGCTGTGGACGTCATGGTTTCCACTTAAACAACGCAGGTGGGGAAGTGCAAAAAGGGCCGCGCGGTGGGGGAGGAGCGCACATGGGCTGATGGAGGGGTCTTTGAGCGCTGTTCGGCCGTACGGGGCCGTGGCGCGCTCTTCGCGGGTCGTCGGCGTGACAGGGTCACCGATCATGTTCCGCCCCCTGTCCGCACTCGTGAACCGAAGGGGCCACCCCATGCGTCTGCGCAGCGCACTGGTGCTGGGAGTCATGGTCGCCGCCCTCGTGCCCGCGCCGGGTGCGGTCGCTTCCGCCGCCGACCAAGCCGCACCGTCCCGGCTCCTCCCCCGGGAACGGGAAGCCGGGGAGACCAGGGAAGCCGGGGAGACCAGGGAAGCCGGGGAGACCAGGGGAGCCAGGGAGACCAGGGGGGCCAGGGAGACCGGGGACACCCGCGAAGCCCTCACCCCCACCTGCGGTGATCCGGACAGTGTCGACTTCCCCCTCACCACCCGCATCCACAGCGCCCCCGCCACCTACCGCCCCGGCGGCGACCGCACCGAGTGGGCCCTCGACCTCGCCAACACCACCGACACCGCCTGCCGGGGCGTCCACCCCGTGCTCGTCCTCGCCGACCAGAGGCGCACCCTCCGGCCCGGTCACGTCGTCGCGGAGTTCTCCTCGGACGGCCGCTGGCACACCGTGCCCTTCGTCCGCACGGACCGGGACGAGCTGATCGGCGTCTTCGGCGAGGACCTCGAAGGGTTCGGCGTCGGTGCCGGAGAGACCCGGACGGTACGGGTACGGCTCGGCTTCACCGAGGAGGCGGGGGCCGACGACGTCGTCGCCAACGCGGCGATCGTGCAGCGCCTGGGCGACGACGGCGAGTGGGTCGGGCAGTCCGACGACTACCGGTTCCGCATCGGCGCCAGCTCCGGCACCCCCGACGACGAGGACGGTTACGCGGTGGGCGCCGGAAGCCCGCACCAGCTCGCACAGTCGGGTCCGAGCCCCTTGCTCGGACTGGGGGGCACCGCCGCCGCCCTCCTCCTCGGCGGCGGAGCCCTGGTGGTGGGTTCCCGGCGGATGCGGACGCCGCCGAAGCGCTGAGGCGACGCGCTCCGTCATCTGCGACGATCCCTGACGTGGACTACCCGAACACGCACCACCAGGACCCCGGCGCGCCCGTCCGGTCCGGCATCCCGGAGCACGGACGCATCCCCAAGTACTACGCCGTCAAGGCCCATCTCGCCGAGCTGATCGCCGAGTTGGCGGAGGGCCAGCTGCTGCCCACCGAACGCGACCTCGCACTGCGGTACGAAGTCGCCCGCGACACCGTCCGCCAGGCCCTGCGCGAACTGTTGCTGGAGGGGCGGGTGCGACGACAGGGGCGGGGGACCGTCGCCGCCGGGCCGAAGCTGGAGCAGCCCCTGGCGTTGGCCAGTTATACAGAAGGAGTACGCCGTCAGGGCCGCCGCCCCGGCCGCAATCTGATCGGCCTGGAGAGCTTCCCCTGCCCCCGGAGCCTCGCTCCTGACGTCGGTGTCGAGCCCGGTGCACCGGTCTGGCACCTGGAGCGGGTGCTGCTCGCCGACGACGAGCGGATAGGTCTGGAGAGTTGCTACGTCGCCGTGGAGCGCGTGCCGCGCCTCGACGTCGACTTCGAACCCGACTCCTCCTTCTACGCCTACCTCAGTGAAGAGGTCGGCATCGGCCTGGGGCGGGCGGGGGAGCGCATCGAGACCGTCCTGGCCACTCCGCGCGAGGCGCTGCTCATCGGTACGCCGCCCGCACTGCCGATGCTGCTGATGCACCGGTGGTCCCGTGATGTGACGGGGAAGCCGCTGGAGCGGGTGCGGATGCTGTTCCGGGGCGACCGGTTCAGCTTCTCCACGCAGCTCAACAGCTAGCCGGAGGGCGAGGGCGGGGCGGGGCGGGAGCAGTCGGTCCGACGCGTGAAGGTAACGGAGGGATAACGGGTCTGAGCCAGCCTTGGGGGGCTGTTCACCGTGCCGTTGCCGGGCGGCTCCGGGGCGGACATCCGTCCCGAGGAGCGTAGCCGCCGTGAGAGTCATAGTCGTAGGAGCCGGCGTGGTGGGAACCATGCACGCCTGGCACGCAGTGGAACGCGGCCACGAGGTCGTACAGATCGAGCGAGAGAGCGAGGCGCGCGGCGCGAGCCTGCGCAACTTCGGCCAGATTTGGGTCAGCGGGCGTGCGGGCGGCGAGGAACTCGACACCGCGCTGCGGGCCCGCGAACTGTGGGAGGGCATCGGCGCCCGCGTCCCCGAGCTCGGCTTCAGGGCCATCGGGTCCCTCACCCCGGTCCGTACGGAACTCGAACTCGCCGTCGCCGAAGCGGCGTTGACCCGCGACGACGCGGCGGAACGCGGCTACAAGCTGCTCACCGCCGACGAGGCGCGCGGCATCAACCCCGCCCTGCGCGGCGACTTCCTCGCCGCGCTGTGGTGCGAGCGGGACGCCGCCGTGGAGCCCCGCACCGCGCAACTCGCCCTGAAAGAAGCGTTGTTGGCCTCGGGTCGGTACACCTTCCTCGGCGGGCGTGAGGTCCGGGACGTCGTCGGCGAAGGGGCTGTGCGCGACGATCACGGCGACGTGCACCGGGGAGACGTCGTCGTGTTCTGTACGGGTGCCTGGCTCGGCGGACTCGTCCGCGAGCTCGCCCCCGACCTGCCCGTGCGGCGGGTCCGCCTCCAGATGATGCAGACCGAGCCCCTCGGCGAGACCCTCACCACCTCGGTCGCCGACGCCGACAGCTTCCGCTACTACCCGGCGTACGCGGGCGGAGCGCTCGACGCCCTGAACGGCGGGCAGGACCAGACGCCCACCGCCGCCGCCCACAAGATGCAGCTGCTCATGGTGCAACGGCGCGACGGCGGGCTGACCATCGGCGACACCCACGAGTACGAACACCCCTTCCGCTTCGACGTGGAGGAGGAGCCGTACGAGCACGTCGCAGCCGTGGCCGAGAGCTTCCTGGGGCGTCCGCTTCCGAAGATCCGGCGGCGCTGGGCCGGGGTCTACGCCCAGTGCGTCGACAAGAGCCGTGTGGTGCACCGGGAGCAGGTGCAGGCCGGCGTATGGCTGGTGACCGGGCCGGGCGGACGCGGGATGACCTGCTCGCCCGCCATCGCCGAGAAGACCGCGAACGAATTGGGCTGGTGAACGTCAGACATGAGCAGCAACCGCATTGACCTCGTCGTACTCGACATGGCCGGTACGACCGTCGCCGACGGCGGCCTCGTCGAGCAGGCATTCGCCGCAGCGGCCCAGCAGTTGGGCGTGGAGGCCGGGACCCCCGACTTCGACAGCAAGCTGGACTACGTCCGCGCCACCATGGGCGAGTCCAAGATCTCCGTCTTCCGGCACCTCTTCGGCGACGAAGCGAAAGCCCAGCAGGCCAACACCGCCTTCGAGCAGGCGTACGGGGAGCTGGTCGACGGGGGCAGGATCGCCGAGATCCCCGGTGCGCGGGAGGCCGTCGAGAAGCTGACCGCCGACGGTCGCACGGTGGTGCTGACCACCGGTTTCGCCCGGGTCACCCAGGACGCGATCCTCGCGGCCCTGGGCTGGCAGGACCTGGTCGGGCTGACCCTGTGCCCCGCCGACGCCGGGGGCCGGGGCCGCCCGTACCCGGACATGGTGCTCACCGCCTTCCTCCGTACGGGGGCCGTGGCGGGAGTCGCCGACGTGGTGGTCGTGGGCGACACCTCGTACGACATGCTCAGCGGCGTGAGGGCCGGGGCGGGCGTCGTCGCCGGTGTCCTGACCGGTGCGCACGGGCGTACGCAGCTGGAGGCGCACGGGGCCACGTACGTGCTCGGTTCCATCGCCGAACTGCCCGCGCTGCTGGCGGAGTTGGGCCGATGAGCAGCGGCATACGCTTCGAGTCCGTGTCGGTGGCGTACGGGAAGAACGTCGTCCTGGACTCGCTGGACCTGACCGTCGAACCCGGTGAGGTGATGGCGCTCCTCGGGCCCTCCGGGTCCGGGAAGACGACGGCGCTGCGGGCGGTCGCGGGCTTCGTGAAGCCCGCTTCGGGGCGGGTGTTCATCGGGGACCGCGACGTCACCGCGCTGCCGCCGTACCGGCGGGGCATCGGGATGGTCGTGCAGCAGTACGCGCTCTTCCCGCACCTGCGGGTGGAGGACAACGTGGCCTTCGGGCTGAAGGCGCAGAAGGTCGACAAGGGAGAGATCCCGGGGCGGGTCGCCGAGGCGCTGGAGATGACCGGGATGGCTTCGTACGCGAAGCGCTACCCGAGGGAGTTGTCGGGCGGGCAGCAGCAACGGGTGGCGATCGCGCGGGCGTTGGCGATCCGGCCGGGCGTGCTGTTGCTCGACGAGCCGTTGTCGGCGCTGGACGCGCAGCTCAGGTCGGGGATGCTGGCAGAACTGGCGCGACTGCACCGGGAGTTGCCCGATGTGTCGATCCTCTATGTGACGCACGATCAGGTCGAGGCGCTGACCCTGGCCGATCGGATCGCGGTCATGGACAAGGCGCGGCTTCAGGACTGCGGGACGCCGCAGGAGCTGTACCGCAGGCCCCGGACGGAGTTCACGGCCTCGTTCGTCGGCAACGCGAATCTGCTGCCGGTGGAGGTGGGTTCGGGGGGAGTCCGTTTCGACGGGGTCGAGCTCCGGGTGGACACGGGGGGCGCGGCTGTCGGGGCCACGGCCACGCTGTGCGTCAGGCCGCACCTGGTCGGGCTCGGGGAGGGGCCCAACGCGCTGCGCGGGAAGATCAGCGAGGTGCAGTGGAGGGGGTCCACGCACCGGCTGTACGTGGAGGTCGGCGGTGGGCGGTACCGGGTGAAGGCGGACGTGCGGGAGCTGCGGGAGACGCCGGTGCTCGGGGAGCCGGTCACGCTCCACTTCGCGGCGGAGGACGCGGTGCTCCTGGGAGCGGGGGTGTCCGGTGGCTGAGGTCCGTGAAGGTGGGCGGGGGGCGGTGCACGGTGCGGCTCCGCCGGGGCCGCCCCTTGCCCACCCTTCCCCAAGCTCTCAACTTCGTTCGAGCAGGGGATACCCCACTCGCCCTCTGGGCGGCCCAGCTGCCCAAGGGGCGAGCGGTGGCGGCAAGTCCGCGCGGGGGGTGCCTCGTTGGGTGTGGGCGGTGCCGCCCGTGGCGGTGTTGGCGCTGGTGTTTCTGTATCCGTTGGCGCTGGTCGTGCAGCAGTCGTTCACGGCCGACACGGGAGAGGTCTCCTTCGCGCCCTACGGCGACGTGTTCGCCTCCGAGGCGTTCCGGGAAGCGCTGACCACGACCGTATGGCTCGCCCTCGGGGCGACCGTCGGATGCCTCGTCCTCGGATTCGTGCTCGCGCTCGTCATCGCCTTCGTCCCCTTCCCCGGCGGAAAGGCCGTCGCGAAATTCATCGACGTGTTCCTCTCCTTCCCGTCCTTTCTCATCACGCTCGCGCTGCTCTTCATCTACGGCACCGTGGGAATGGCGAACGGGGTGTGGACCGGAGTCACCGGAGCCGCCGAAGGGCCCTTCCACTTCCTCACCACGCCGTGGGGCGTGCTGCTCGCGGAGATCACGTACTTCACGCCCTTCGTGATGCGCCCCCTCCTCGCCGCCTTCTCGCAGATCGACACCTCGCAGCTCGAAGTGGCCTCGTCGCTCGGGGCGCGGACCTGGCGGATCGTGCGGCAGGTGATCCTCCCCGAGGCGCTGCCCGCGCTCGCGGCGGGCGGGGCGCTCGTCCTGGTGATGTGCCTGAACGAATTCGGAATCGTGCTCTTCACGGGAGCGAAAGGCGTCACGACGCTGCCCATGCTCGTCTACAGCAAGGCGATCCTGGAGTCGGACTATCCGGCCGCCTGTGTCGTCGCCGTCGTCAACATCGCGATATCCGTGGGGCTTTACGGAATGTACCGGGTGGTGAGCCGTCGTGTTGGTGCATAGCCGCACCGGGAAGTGGGCGACCTGGGTCGTCTTCTTCCTCCTCTTCCTTCCGCTCTTCGCGCTTCCCCTGCTGGTGATCGTCGCGGCGTCCTTCTCGACGCACTGGTCGGGGGCGTTCCCCTCCCGGCCGACCGTCGAGAACTACGGGGCCGCCGTACGCGGTGAATCGCTCCAGGCGCTGACCACCAGCCTCGTCACCGCCCTCGCCGCCAGCGTCCTCGCGCTGACCTTCGGGAGCTGGGCCGCGCTCGCCGCGGCTGCCCTCAAGAAGGGCGGGAAGCGGGTGCTGGACGCCCTGTTCATGCTGCCGGTCGCCGTGCCGTCGGTGGTCGTCGGGCTCGCGGTGCTGGTCGCGTTCAGCCAGCCGCCGTTCCTGCTCAACGGCACGCGCTGGATCGTCATCCTCGCGCACACCATTCTTGTCACGGCGTTCGCCTACCAGTCGGTTTCGGCCGCGATCGTACGACTCGATCCGATGTACGAGCAGGCCGCCGCCTCTCTCGGGGCCCGTCCCTCGTACGTCCTGTGGCGGGTGAAGCTGCCGCTCCTGCTGCCGTCCCTGAACGCGGCCGCCGGACTCTGCTTCGCCCTGTCCATGGGCGAGTTGAGCGCCACGATGATGCTCTACCCGCCGGACTGGATGCCGTTGCCGGTGCAGATCTTCACCGCCACCGACCGGGGCTCCCTCTTCGCGGGATCGGCCGTCGCGGTCGTCCTCATGGGGACCACGCTGCTCGTCCTGCTCGCGGTCTCCCGCATCCGTACCAAAGCCTCCTTCCGCTGATCACGCTGATCACGCTGATCAAGCTGATCACGTAGATATCCGTAGACGTCCAAGGGGATACGAATCGCCATGCAGCGCACCCTCAAGCCGCTCGCCGCCGTCGTCGGCAGCCTCGCCCTCGCCGCTTCCCTCTCCGCCTGCGGAGGTTCCTCCGCAGCCTCGTCCTCCGACGAGAAGATCGTCACCGTCTACAGCGCCGACGGCCTCAAGGGCGAGAAGGGCGACGGCTGGTACGACAAGGTCTTCAAGGACTTCGAGAAGAAGACCGGCATCAAGGTCAAGTACGTGGAGGGCGGCTCGGGCGAGATGGTGCAGCGCGCCCTGCGCGAGAAGTCCAACACCCAGGCCGACGTCATCGTCACCCTGCCGCCGTTCATCCAGCAGGCCGACTCCAAGGGCCTCCTCCAGACGTACAGGCCCGCCAACTCCGACATGGTCGCCCCCAGCAACAGGGCGTCCGACGGCAAGTGGACCTCGGTCGTCAACAACTACTTCGGGTTCATCAAGAACAAGAAGGAGCTGCCCGGCGACAGCCCCAAGACCTGGGAGGACCTGCTCGACCCCAAGTTCAAGGGCAAGCTCCAGTACTCCACGCCGGGCGTCGCGGGTGACGGCACCGCCGTCGTCATCAAGGCCATGTACGACTTCAACGGCAAGGACGCCGCCATGGCGTACCTGAAGAAGCTCCAGGCCAACAACGTCGGCCCGTCCTCCTCGACCTCCAAGCTCGCACCGAAGGTCGACAAGGGCGAGATCCTGGTGGCCAACGGCGACGTGCAGATGAACTTCGCGCAGTCCAAGTCCGCCCCGAACCTGGGCATCTGGTTCCCGGCGAAGGCGGGCGGCGCCAAGCCCTCCACCTTCGCGCTGCCGTACGCCGCCGGGCTGGTCGACAAGGCCCCGCACACCGAGAACGGCAAGAAGCTCCTCGACTTCATGCTCTCCGACGAGGCGCAGAAGGACGTCAGCGCCATCGGCGGCGGCTTCCCGGCCCGCACGAACATCCAGCCCAAGGACGCGAACGCCGTCGCGCTCGACAAGGTCCTCACCGGCGTCGAGGTGTTCACCCCGGACTGGGCCGACATCGACAAGAACCTCAAGGAGTACGTCGACGCCTGGAAGACCGCGACGGGCAGCTGATCCCCGTGGCCCGGCCCCGCAGCCGGGTCTCGTAGCCCAGCCCCGTAGCCCAGCTTCGTAACCCCGCGCCGCCCGGCCGTCGGTAACCATTCGGCCAAGCTTCACCACCAGGGTCTGGACCAGCCACCCACTATCACGCAAAGGTAACGGGTCTGGTCCAGACTCTCGCGTTCCGGACCTTCGCACGGCCAGGCCCAGGCCACGTACGTCACGCACGTCCCGCTCTGCCTCGATCTCAACAGCACCGGCCCCGTTGGAGGATCAGCAATGCCCCGAGGTATGTCCCGCCGCACCGTGCTCGCCGGAACAGCCACCGCGGCGGCGGCGGCCGTGGTGTCGGGAGGCGCCCTGAGCGGCGCCGCCCAGGCCGCGCCCGCCGCAGCCCCCGCCGACGTCCCGAAACTTCCCAACGGCACCAGCAGGAACAAGGTCCTCGTCGTCGGCATGGACGGCCTGCGGCACGACCGCATCGCCGCCGCCAAGGCTCCGACCTTCAAGTCCCTGATCGCCAGGGGCACCTTCGCCACCAGCCTGCTCTACTCCCCGCCGACCGCGCAGACGTCGTCGGGACCCGGCTGGTCGACGGTCTCCACCGGGGTGTGGCCCGACAAGCACGGCGTCGTCGACAACAGCTTCCAGGGAAAGAACTACGCCCAGTACCCGGGCTTCCTGGCCCGCCTGCGCGAAGTGAAGCCCGAACTGTCCACGTTCGCCGCCATCGACTGGAAGCCCCTGGACGCCGAGGGGACCGTCACCGCCGGAGCCAGCGCCAAGCTGGTGCTGGACGGGGACGCGGACGGCTACGTGGGGCACGACGCGACCATCGCCCGGGCCGCCGAGTCGATCCTGCGCGACCAGAACCCCGACGTCTGCTTCGTCTACTTCGGCCAGAGCGACATCGTCGGCCACAACTCCGGTGCCATGAGCCCGAAGTACCTGGAGCAGATCGACCTGATGGACGGCTACGTCGGCCGCATGCTCGCCGCGATCACGTCCCGCAAGACGTACGGCCGCGAGCGCTGGACGATTCTCCTCACCACCGACCACGGCCACGCCGACGCGGGCGGTCACGGCGGGCCCTCCATCGAGGAGCGCCGGGTCTTCACGATCGCCCAGGGTCCCGGCATCCCCGCCGGAGCCAAGCCGGTCAACGGCCGCCACGTCGACACCGTCGCCACCGTCTTCCACGCGCTGGGCATCACGCCGAAGCCCGAGTGGGGCCTCGACGGACACCCGCTCCAGCGGCCCTTCGCGGACGGCTTCGACGCCTCGTACCCGCTCCTGAAGCCCGCCGTCGACGAGACCGGAACGCCCCAGGAGGTGCTGGGCTTCACGCACACCCCGGCGGGTGGCTGGACCATCGACAACTCCCGGATGCCGAAGACCGGCGGCGTCGAGGAGTGGCGCGGCTGGACGCTGACCACCGACGAGTTCTGGACCCGCGCCGACAGGGCGCAGGGACGCGAGGCGTTCACCCGGGGGCGCGGCGTGATCGCGGTCGCCGACCCCGACGAGTGGGACGACAAGGGCAACCCGTCCAAGGGCATCGAGTTCGACTCGACGCTCGTCTCGCCCGCGTACCGCGTCGCCCGCAAGACGTCGGTGACGCTGACGTACGCCAGCCACTACGTGCAGGACGGCACCCAGCGCGGAGATGTCCTGGTCTCCTTCGACGGAGCCGCCGACCACCTGGTCAAGCACTACGCCGCCGACGCGAAGAACACCGTCGAGAAGCTGACGGTGCCCGTGCCCAAGGGGGCCCGCACGGTCCGGGTCAAGTTCCGGATGCGGGACGCCCGCAACAGCTGGTACTGGGCCGTGGACAACGTACAAGTCGGCTGATTCCACCCGTAGTTCGGTCCCCCTTCCGCGCGCCACCCGTTTCCCTGGAGAAAGACATGTCCCAAGGCATCTCGCGCCGCGCCGTCCTCCTCGGTGCCGCCGCCGTCGCCGCCACGGCGGGCCCGCTCGCCTCCGCCACGTCGGCCGCCGCCGCAGAGCGCGCGGGCCGGGCGGCCAAGACCCCGAAGGTCCTGGTCATCGGCCTGGACGGGGCGATGGTCCGCCGGATCAAGGACGCCGACGCGCCGAACCTGGACGCGCTGATGGCCTCCGGCGTCACCGCACCCTCCAGCATCTACACCAACCCGATGGCGCCCACCTCCTCCGGGCCCGGCTGGAGCACCCTCATCACGGGCGTGTGGCCGGACAAGCACAAGGTGGTCAACAACGACTTCACCGGCCACAACCTGGCCCAGTACCCGGACTTCATGACCCGTGCCGAGGCCGCCAGACCCGCCCTGAAGACGTACGCGGTCGCGTCCTGGAACCCCGTCACCGACGTCATCTTCTCCGCCAAGGTCGACGAGCGGGTCTCCACCCCGTCCGCCGAGTACGACACCGGCACGACCAAGCGCGCCGTCGCCCGGGTCGCGACGGACGTCGACGCGGTCTTCGTCCACCTCGACAACGTCGACCACGCGGGCCACGCCAGCGGCAACGCCAGCCAGGCGTACCTGGACGCGCTGCACGGCGTCGACACCCAGGTCGGCGAGATCGTCGCCGCCGTGAAGTCCCGTGCCACGTACGGCGACGAGGACTGGCTCATCATGATCACCGCCGACCACGGGCACACCGCGACCGGCGGCCACGGCGGCGACAGCTGGGACGAGCGCCAGACCTTCCTGATCGCCAGCGGCGGCGGGCTGCCCGCCGGGGTCACCCGCCACGACGTGAAGATGCCCGACGTCGCCGTCTCCGCCCTCCACCACCTGGGCGTCGCGGTCGACCCGGCGTGGGGCCTGGACGGCCGGGCCGTCCAGCAGGCCGTGCCGGACGCCTTCGACTCCCTGCGCGGTTCGCTCCAGAAGCGCGTCGACGAGACCGGCGTCGGCGCGGACGTCCTCGGCTTCACGCACGTCGCGCCCAGCGGCTGGTCGGTCGACAACTCCGCGATGGGCACGGGCGGCGTCACCGAGTGGCGCGGCTGGTCCTTCACCACCGACGAGTTCTGGACCCAGGCCGAGAAGAGCCAGCAGCGCGAGCTGAACGTCCGGGCCCGTAACGTCTTCGCGGTCGCCGACGGCGACGAGTGGACCGACAGGACCTTCACCGGGACCTTCGACTCGACGCTGATCAGCCCGAAGTTCACGGTGGCCCCGGGGACGGCCGCCACGCTCACCTACACGACGTACTACCGCCAGGAGTCCCCGCAGAAGGGCGAGGTCCTGGTGTCGTACGGGAGCGCCGCCCCGGTCGTCGTGAAGACGTACACCGCGAACACCTCCTCGCGCGTCGAGAGGATCACGCTCCAGGTCCCGGCGGGCGCGACCACCGCCCAGGTCCGCTTCCGCTACACGGGCGGCAACAACTGGTACTGGACGATCGACGGCGTCAGCATCACCGCCTGAGACGGCTGAGTCCCCGCGGCCTGCGGAGACTAGGCTGGGGGCGTGCACAGGGTTGTGCGCGCCCCCTTCTCTCATGTGTGTACGTACGGCGGGAGTCCCACCAGATGGCAGAGCGCAAGCCGATCGAATCCTGGCTCACCGACATGGACGGAGTCCTCATCCACGAGGGCGTCCCGATCCCCGGCGCCGACGCCTTCATCCGGAAGCTCCGCGACACGGAGAAGCCCTTCCTGGTGCTGACGAACAACTCCATCTACACCGCCCGTGACCTGCACGCCCGCCTCGCCCGGATGGGCCTGGACGTGCCGGTGGAGAACATCTGGACCTCCGCGCTCGCCACCGCCCGGTTCCTGGACGACCAGCGCCCCGGCGGCACCGCGTACGTCATCGGCGAGGCGGGCCTGACCACCGCGCTGCACGACATCGGGTACGTCCTCACCGACCACGAGCCCGACTACGTCGTCCTCGGCGAGACCCGTACGTACTCCTTCGAGGCCCTCACCAAGGCGATCCGCCTGATCAACGGCGGGGCCCGGTTCATCTGCACCAACCCCGACGAGACCGGCCCCTCCGCCGAGGGCCCGCTGCCCGCCACCGGCGCGGTCGCCGCCCTGATCACCAAGGCGACGGGCAAGAAGCCGTACTTCGCGGGCAAGCCCAACCCGCTGATGATGCGCACCGGGCTCAACGCCATCGGCGCGCACTCCGAGACCAGCGCCATGATCGGCGACCGCATGGACACCGACGTGCTGGCTGGTCTGGAGGCGGGCATGAAGACCTACCTGGTCCTCACCGGGCTCACCGGCAAGGACGACATCGACCGGTACCCGTTCCGGCCGTCCTCCGTCGTCGACTCGATCGCGGACCTCGTCGAGCGGATCTGAGGCGCGCGGCGGGTCGCATATCACCCGCAGGGGCCCGTACGGCGCAGTGACAGGCCCCTGCGGATGCGGAATCGTTCGCGCACGTGAATCTTCGGATTACCAGGAGGTTCACAATGCGTAAAGAACTGCATGCTCTGTGTGTCGCAACAGCAGCGACACTCATGCTGGCCGGTCCGGCATACGCCCACGATTCGGTGACCGCGACGCTGACCCCGTCCACAAACGCCCCGGGCGGGGAGGTGTCGGTCAAGGCCAGTGACTGCGAGGGCACCACCGGTGCCGCCAAGTCCGAGGTCTTCGTCGCCGACGCCGAGCTGGGCGGCGGAGGCGGCAAGGCCGTCCCGCTGTTCGGGGAGACCCAGATCAGGTCCACGGCCACGGCCGGGACGTACGACGTCACCATCACGTGCGACGGCCACGACCACCCCAGGGCCGGGACGATCACCATCGTGCACCGGAACGTCCATCCGACCGCCCCGGTCCGCGCGGGCGGCGGCGGCACGGCACTGGCCGCCGAGTCGGACGGTCCCGGCACCCCGCACACCCTGATCGGCCTCGGCCTCGCGGGTGCGGCGGCGATCGCCATCGCGGGCCGTTCCGTCCGCAAGCGCCGCAACGGCTCGCACTAGTAATCGCCATCCCGCCCGCACCGGGTGCACCACGTCGACGCGCTGACAGGGGAGTGACATGACCACCGACCAGAGCTCCTCCGGCAAGGGCCGGATGCTCACGGGCGTCGCCTGGGCGGTGCTGCTCCTCGGGCTGTGGCTGTGGGGCCGCGACCTCACCGACGGGCCGGGCGGCAGCGCCGCACCGACCACCGGTGACGTGGCCGCGGTGGGACGCCCACTGCTTCAGGTCGAACTCCCCGACGCGCACGACCCCGTCGCGGGCGTACGCCCCGGCCGTGTCGACATTCCCTCGCTCGGCATCACCGCCCCCGTCAGCGCCCGAGGGCTCGATGGCACGGGGGCGGTCGATCCGCCGCCGTACGAGAAGCCCCGGGAGGTCGGCTGGTTCGGCGACGGCACCCGCCCCGGCGCGAGCGGGGTCGCGCTGATGGTCGGGCACGTCGACACCCAGAGCAAACCGGCGGTCTTCTACGGCCTCAGCTCCGCCCGCCCCGGCGAGCAGGTCAAGGTCACCGGGGCGGACGGCTCCGTCACCGAGTTCACGATCGACGACGTCCAGGTCTTCAGCCGGGAGAAGTTCGACGCGAAGAAGGCGTACGGCCCCCGCGAGGAGGGCCGCGCGGAACTGCGGCTGATCACCTGCGGCGGCACGTACGACCACGCGGCCAAGCACTACACGGCCAACGTGGTCGTCTCGGCCTACCTGACGGGCGCGGCGGAGGCTCCTGCCACGTCCTGAGCAGCGGCAGGGGAGTTGACCCCCGCCTTCGCCGCCGCTCGCAGCCCCAGCCCGCCGAAGACCGCCGCGAACACGGCCCACAGCAGCAGCTGCGACCCCAGCGACAGCACCCGGAAGTCCCACAACAGCGTTGCCGGTACGGGGACTTCGTCCGGGTTGCCGGGCAGCAGGAACAGCACGGCGAGCGTGGCGGCCCCGGTCAGGAACACCGCCCCCTGCCGCAGCGGCTCCGGCTTCTGGGCCAGCCGGACGTACAACTGCCACGCGAGCAGCATGCCGAGGATCCCGATCACGACGGCGGCCAGCCACAACTGCTGCCGCTCGCCGACCGTGTTGGCGTCACCGACGCCCGGCGGGGCCGCCGGGTAGCGCAGCCCCGGCAGCAGGGCCACGGCGACGAAGGCCGCCGCGCAGAACGCGAGGGCGCGCGGCCAGGCCCGTACGAGATATCCCGTACGACGGTGCACGAGCGCGTACGCGACGGCGAACAGCGCGCCCAGTGCCAGGCCCGCGACGATCGCCGTGATAACGAGGCCGAAGTGCTGCTGGCCGCGCGTGAAGAGCTCCTCGTGGTGGTCGGCGACCGCACCGGCCGCCGCGTGGGCGTGCTCGGCGGCCTCCTCCTTGGCCGAGCGCGCCTCTTCGAGGACGATCGCCCGGTCCATCACCGGTTCCGCGAGCAGCAGGGAGAACAGGCCCGTGACCAGACCGGCGGCCCCGCCCGCCGCGACGCCTCGGCCGAGCAGGGTGAGAGTGGGGTTGCTCATGGTGCGTGCGTCCCCGATCAGTGGCAGGGGGCACCGAAGAGGTGCCGCCCGTCGTGCGAGAACTCGTGCAGATAGCTGCCGGTCGCGGAGATGATGTGGCCGTTGTCCATGAACACGGCGTACAGCGCGATCAGGGAGACGATCACCGCGGCGGCCAGGATCAGCAGATCCCGGGTGCGGGTGGTCGCGGCCGCGAGGTCGGTGGCGGTCTGTGCGGACTGCGGGGCAGACGCGGACATGACGGGGTGAGCCCTCCTTCTGGGGTTTCCACGCCCCATGGCAGGAGAGGCGACGGTTCAGTTCCTGACTTCCGCGCTCCCAGGGGGAGTCGCGGTCACAGTGGCGGGACCGTCCCGGAGTCGCACCGGAGTTCCTGATCGCCGTCGCCTCGACGTGTGAAGTTGTCCCCCGGAGAGTCCCAGCCTGGCCGTGCACTGTCAATGGGACCCCGGCGTGAGGGAAAGCCCAGGTGAACGCCTGGACACCGGGCGGGCGAGAGGAGTACCTGGCCCGGCCGACCGCTCGCTCCCCCCGGAGCTGTCGGCCGGGCTGGTCCTCGACCGCGCGCGCACGAACTGCGGGAGAAGCCCGGCGCCGTCGCGGGAGGTTCTGGGAAGAGCCAACTCGGTTCAACGGGCCGGGGGCTGGGGCCGCACCACCACTGTAGAGCGGTCAAGCCGCGTTCTCCAGAGGGCAATTGACGCAAAGTCACGGCAAAGTCGCTACGCGTGGCCCGGGTCGTCCCCTCGTACCTCGGCAGGGTCCAGCTCTCCCAGGACGACGGCCAGCGCCACGTCCGTCAGCCGCCGCTGATTCCGGCGCGCGTACCCCCGCAGCATGTCGAACGACGTGTCCACCGAGACCGCCCACCGCTCGGCGAGCATGCCCTTCGCCTGCTCCAGACGCACTCGGCTGGTCAGCGCCGTCTGGAGCTGCCCGGCGACCAGCTCGCCCTGCCGGATGGTGCGCTGCTGGAGGATGCCGATGGTGGCCGCGTCCGCCAGCGCCTGGGCGAGCTGCACGTCGCCGGGGCCCAGTTCGGGGAGCGGGGTGTCGACGAACAGGTTCAGCGCGCCGATCACCGTCTCGCGCAGCCGCAGCGGGATCGCGTACGTGGAGCGGAAGCCGTACTCCCGGGCGCGCGGGGTGAACACCGGCCAGCGGGCGACGGCGTCCGCGCTGTCCAGGGCGACCGGCAGGACCGGGGTGCGGCTGTGGTAGCAGTCCAGGCACGGGCCTTCCTGGTGCTGGATCTCCAGCAGTTCCAGCAGCCACGCGCGTTCGTCGGACGAGGCGGCGGTCTGGAGGTCGCCGTGCGGTGTGGCCAGCATCAGCCCGGCCGCGGACCCGCCCAGGAGTTCCACGCAGCGGGTGGCCAGCCGCTGGAGGAAGTCGATCACGTCGAAGTCGTCGACCAGAGTGTCGGCGAGTTCGACGAATGCCGCCGCGATCTTCTGCTCGCGCACGTTGCTGTCCATGCCACGTCACCCACATCTGTTGTACTGCCGGGTGGAGCGCCCGGAGCGCTTCCCATTCGTCATCGTGCTTTCCCCAGTCCGTCGCCGTCCCGCGAGGCGCCTTCGGGGGTGAATATCAGCCGCCGTGCCAACACGTCCCTGGCCGCCTCCAGGATGGGCACGTCGGAGGAGTACGCGTAGGCCCGCAGTCGTACCAGGGCGGCCGAAGGGGCCACCTTGAGCCGGGCCGCGATCATGCCGGTCGCCTGGTGCACCTCGGCGCGGTAGAGCGTGTAGTCCGTGAAGTCCTGGGCCGGCGATCTTCCGGACGGCGGGTCCGGAGGTTCCCCTCCAGTGTGAACGTCTCCGGCGTGTCCGTCCCCGGCGTTTCCGTCCCTGGTGTTTCCGTCCCCGGTGTGGCCGTCTCCCGCCAGTCCGTCTCCCGCCAGTCCGTCTCCGGCACCGAGCAGGGCCAGCGTGAGCGTGTCGCGGAAGACCAGCGCGTCCCGCAGCTCCTGCTCGCTCAGGCCGCCGGGAGCGGCCCGGTACAGGGTCAGCACCCCCAGCCGGATCGCGCCGATCTGGAGCGGCAGCGCGAACACCGCCCGCACTCCCAGGTCCGCCGCCGCGGGGAGGAAGGCGGGCCAGCGCTCCCAGGGCACCTGATCCAGGTCACCGTCCAGCACCAGCGCGCCGGTGGCCTGGACGTCCAGGGCGGGGCCCTGGCCCACGGTGAACTGGAGGTCCTCCAGAGCGGCGCCGGTCGCCCCGGAGAACCACACGGGCTCGCCGGGCGCGCCGTCGGGAGAGGCGGGGCCCACGGAGAGGCTGACCGAGAGCCCGTCCACGCCGAGCACGTCGGCGCAGCGCCGGGCGAAGGGCTCGTCGAGTCCGGCGGTGCGGCGGACCGCCAGCTCGGCGAGCAGGGCGGTCATGCGAGTGCTGACCACAGCCTCCTCCCGAAGAGTCCAGAAGCGTCCCGAAGAGACCTGAAGTGCTCGAAGCGAGCGGTGGGGCGCGTGCGGCCCCGCGGCGCCGCGTCGTGCGTCCTCGCAGTCGCCCCAGCGTAGTGCGTCCTTGCCGAACGGGCAGGCCGAACGCGGTGTGACGGCTTCCGAGGGACCGGGAACGGGACCGGGAACGCGACGGACGGGGCGCACGTTCCGTATGGAAGGATTGGATTCGACCGGCTGCGGCCGGGCAGGGGCGGCTGGGGGGCTGCCTCGGGAACTTCTTTCATCTTCGAGACAGTCAGTCACTTTGAGACGTTCATTCATTTCGAGCAGTCACGTGGAGACGGTCAGTCTTCGGCAGGCGCCCAAGGGGGAGTCGATGTACGGCAGTTACAGCGGACGTGTGCGAGCACTGGGGGCGGTCACGGTGGGGGCCGCCCTGCTCCTGACGGGCTGCAGCTCGGACGACGGCGACAGCGCCGGGGGCACGGGCGGCAAGGCCCCGGTCACGCAGCTCCCCAAGGGCGACGACCCGTACTGGGTCAATCCGGACGCGAAGGCGGCGAAGGCGCTCGCCGGGGAGAGCGACCCGGCCAAGAAGGACCTGATCAAGAAGATCGCCCAGCAGCCGGCGGGCGAGTGGCTGATCCCGGAGAACGCCAAGGACCAGGCGAAGGGCTTCACCGAGGCCGCCGCCCAGGCCGACCGCGAGGCGATCCTCGTCCTCTACAACATCCCGCACCGCGACTGCGGCCAGTACTCCGGCGGCGGCGCCGCCGACGGCGACGCGTACCGGAAGTTCGTCAAGGAGGTCGCCGAGGGCATCGGCGACCGCCCCGCCACCGTGATCCTGGAGCCGGACGCCGTCCTGCACATGGTCGACACCTGCACCCCGGGGAAGTTCCACGAGGAGCGCTACGACCTCCTCAAGGGCGCCATCAAGACCCTGAAGAAGCAGCCCAAGACCAAGGTCTACCTGGACGCGGGCAACGCGGGCTGGGGCAAGCCGGACCAGATCTTCGAGCCGCTGAAGTGGTCGGGCATCGACGAGGCCGACGGCTTCTCGGTGAACGTCTCGAACTACTACTCCACCGAGGCCAGCAAGAAGTACGGCAAGGAGCTGTCCGCGAAGGTCGGCAACAAGCCCTTCGTCATCGACACCAGCCGCAACGGCAACGGCCCCTACACCAAGGGCGACCCGAAGGAACGCTGGTGCAACCCGCCCGGCCGCGCGCTCGGCGAGTCGCCCACCACCAACACCGGCGACCCGCAGGTGCACGCCCTGCTCTGGGTGAAGCGCCCCGGCGAGTCCGACGGCACCTGCAAGGGCGGCCCGCAGGCGGGCCGCTGGTTCGCGGACTACGCGCTGGGCCTGGCGAAGAACGCCCAGTAGACAGGCCGGGTGCGGCAGGCCGCAGCAGGCCGGTACAGCACAACAAGTCCGGTACAGCGCAAAAAGTCCGGTACAGCACAAAAAGTAAGGGGCGCCCTCCGGGAGGGCGCCCCTTACTCGTACCTGCGTGGATCCCTACGGGACCTCGACCCAGACCGCCTCGGAAGGCGTGCCCTGGTCGTCCGTCACGAACAGCATGTAGTACCCGGAGGGCACCAGCGCCTGGTTCTTGGGGACGGTGACGGTGATGCCGTCGGCCGTCTTCTTGAACTCCAGCGCGATGCTGCGCTGGTCCATGTCGGTCATGTGCGTCACCGCGCTCGGCCGCATCAGCTTCGCCGTCTTGATGGACGAGGCGTGCTGCGAGGTGAACGTGCCGGTGCCGCCCCGAGCGATCTTCTTCGGCCCGTCGTTCAGCTTCGGCCGCGAGTCGCGGTAGAGGTACGGCGGGGTGTAGATCTCGATCCGCTGCTCGAAGACGCCCGGCCGGGTGTTGGCCTTGTCCGAGTACAGCGAGTCGGAGCCCGCCACCATGACGCGGCCGTCGGGCAGCAGCACCGAGCTGGAGTGGTAGTTGCGCCCCACTTCGGGGTCGGCGAGCCGCTTGAGCTTGTTGGTCTTCGGGTCGAAGGAGCGCGCCTCCTTGATGTTGGAGTCGCTGCGCCCCCGGTAGTCCTCGGAGCCGCCGGTGATCAGGACGGTGTCGTCCGGCATCAGCGAGGCGCTGGGGTAGCGGGTGCCCTTGTCGAGCGAGGGCCCGTCCTTGAAGGTCGGGTTGTCGTCGTCGGCGTCGACCAGGCGGGTCTTCTCCGTCGACTTCTCCGACTCGCCGACGCCGCCGCCGCCGATGACCATGAACCGCTGGTCCTGCGCCGGGGGCAGCATGACCGAGGCCGAGGTCTCCAGCTGGTCCGGGTCGCTCATGCCCGGGATCTTCTTGAAGCTGTTGTTCGTCAGGTCCCAGATGCCGGGCTCACGGCCGACGTCAGCCGGGCCGTAGCCCGCGTTGGAGCCCGTGTAGATGAGCTTGCCGCTGTTCAGCGTGAACAGCGACGGGTACGTCGGCAGCCGCCGCTCGAAGCCCGTGTACTTCCAGGTCTTCGTCTTCGGGTCGTAGATCTCGTCCTTGCCCGGGACGATCTGGCCGATGTCGTCGAGGCCGGAGGTCGCCAGGACCTTGCCGTCCTTGAGCGTCGTCAGCGACGGGTACCAGCGCGCCTCGTTCATCGGGTCGACGGTGATGTACTTCTCCGCCACCGGGTCGAACTCGTACGCCTCCCGGATGCCCTGGAAGTCCTTCTTGTCCAGGGCGAGCTTCTCGGCGACGCCGTAGGTGTTGCGGGCGTTGGCGCCGGTCAGCGAGGGGATGGCGTAGTTGTCCTGGGCGCCCGACTCGTACTGCTTGCCCGACTGCTTGGCCTCGACGTAGATCCGGCCGAGACCGGCCTCGGTGCGCAGGAACTTGCCCTTGTTGGGGCCGGTCGTGGCGAAGACCTTCTTGGCCTTCTCCACCAGGACCGGGTCCTTGGAGACGTACGTCTTGCCGTTCTTCTTGCCCTGGAAGACGGTCCCGGCGGGGATCGTTATCGGCTTGTCGGGGTTCTCGTTGTGCACCACCATCAGGCCACCGGCCTTGGTGACGTCACCTTCGAGCTTCTCGTACCGCTTGGTGCCGCCCGCGACGAGGAGCTTGCCGTCGCCCAGCTGCGTGTGACCCGAACAGAACATGTCCTTCGGGGTCTTGATCATCTTGTAGGTGTTGTTCTTCGGGTCCCACAGGACCGACTCGAACTTGCCCGCGTCGAAGTTCTTCTGGTTGTTGCCGGACCCCGCGATGAGCAGGACCTTGCCGGTGTGCAGCAGCGCCGAGTGGATCGTGTTGATCTTCTTGTCGGTCGGGACGTCGAGGAAGTCCCACTTGCCGTTCTCCGCCTTGTACTCCTGGCGGTTGATCTTGTACTCGTGGTACTGCTCCGAACCGAAGCGGTACAGCGCGGGCCCGTTGAACGCCGCCACGGCGACGACCACGGCCGCCGTGATGGAGAGGCGCTTGGCCCGGCGGCTCGGACGGAAACTCATTTCTTACGTCCCCCAAGGGAAGAAATCTGCATGGTCTGGTCGGGCGCGGCCCAGCTCGGCTTCTGCTGCGGCGCGTGACCGCCGTCGCCGTACTGCCCCTGGTGCTGGCCGGGGAACGCCTGCTGGTCGCCGTACTCGGGGGCGGTGCCCGCGGAGCCGGGGCCCTGCTGCGGTCCGGGCTTGCCGTTCTTCTTCTCCGCGCGCATGCCCAGGCGCCAGGCGATGATCGGCGCCGCCGTGATGAGGAGGGCGAGCGTGGCCCAGGTGACCATCGCCGGGTGCGAGTGCCCGCGCCAGTACGAGACGCCGATGGACCCGCCGAAGATCAGGATGAAGAACAGGTGGATGCGGAACGTGCCGAACAGCGTGTCCGGGCTGGACGAGTCGCCCTTGGGCGTCACGACGAAGCTGGACTTGCGGCGCAGCGCGGCGTCGAACAGCGAGCGCGCGTAGATCGGCGCCGACAGTGCGGACATCGCCATACCGGCCAGACCGCCGGAACCCTCGGGCTCGTGCGGCGAGACGTTGTGGCGGCGGTTCCAGATGTACAGGCCGATCTGGAGCGCGGAGGCGTTGCCGTACAGCATCATCCAGATGACCGGGTCGATCTGGACACCCGAGGCGCCCATGCCCAGGAACAGCGCACAGGAGAGTGCGGCCAGGATCCAGTTCATGGCGGACATCGGGTAGAAGATGATCATCATCGTGTAGTTGAAGAGCTTGCTCGGGGGCAGCGTGCCCCAGCCCTTCCAGTACTGCTTGAGGATCGTCTCGTACGTACCGCGCGACCAGCGGAGCTGCTGGGTGAAGAAGTCGGTCCAGGCGGTGGGGCCCTCGCCGACGGCCAGCACGTCCGGGGTGTAGACCGAGCGCCACTTCTTGCCCGTCGCCGGGTTCTTGGCGCGGTGGATCTCGAAGCCCGTCGCCATGTCCTCGGTGATCGAGTCGTACAGACCGCCGATCTGCTTCAGCGCCTTGATGCGCACGGCGTTGGACGTGCCCACGAACATGGGGGCGCCGTAGCGGTTGCCCGCGCGCTGGATCAGGGCGTGGAAGAGGAACTGCTGCGACTCGGCGGCCTTCGTGACGAAGGTGTCGTAGTTGCCGTACACCTGCGGGCCGATGACGAAGCCGATGTTCGGGTCGCGGAAGTAGCCGAGCATGCGCTCCAGGTAGTTCGGGAGCGGGATGTGGTCGGTGTCGACCGAGGCGAAGTAGTCGTAGTCGTCACCGTGCGCGTCCAGCCAGGCGTTGTAGTTGCCGTGCTTGGTCTTCGCGCGGTGCGCGCCCTTCTTCTGGTTCCACTTCGCGATGCCCTTGCGGGAGAAGTGGTGCACGCCCAGGCGCTCGCAGACGGCCTTGACCTCGGGGTCGTCGCCCTCGTCGAGGAGCCAGATGTGCAGCAGGCCCCGGTGGCGGATCTTGACGGCCGCCTCCAGGGTCTTGGTGACCATCGACAGCGGTTCCTTGCCGGGCACGAAGGAGGTCATGAAGGCGACCCGGGTGCCGGTCTCGGGGACGACCGGGATCGGGTCGCGCGCGACGAGCGTGGCGTGCGCGTTGGAGATCACGTTCAGCGTGCGGAAGAGCTCGATGAGGCCGATCGACACGAGCATGACGACGTCGAGCGCGCGCAGGAGGTCGTCCTGGAGGTTCGGGTCGCGGTCGGTCCAGTGCGAGGGCTGCATCAGCCAGACGAAGAGGCCGAGCGAGAGCAGCGGTGCGGCGCACAGCAGCAGGGCCGCACGGATGCGGTGCGGCTCCTGGGAGATCAGCGAGCGGTACTGGACCCGGTACGGCTTGCTCGGGTCCGGCTGGGTCAGCGGACCGGCGAGGCGGCTGTAGTGCTCGTAGTCGTACTTGGGCAGCGCCTTCTGCTGTCGGCGACCCTGTCCGCCCGACGTGGGCTGGGGGGGAACCCGCAGCTGCGTCGTCTGGGTGGGGTCGTGGGTAGGGTCGTGGTACTGCCCGGCGCCGCTCGGCGTCGACGTCATGAGTCATCCCCCCGCACGCAAAGCTGGCTGCGTGAGTTCGTAGGTCTCTTCGCTCGCTGGCGGTCCCCCTCGACCGTCCCCGAACGCATCAATGGCGAGGCCGCCATCACCACAGACACAGGACGGCAACCTTCCGGTTGCATGATGCCCGCCCTGATGTCGATCAGTGAAAGGGGCCCCCGCCCGGTGGGGCGCTGACGCGCCCCGCATGGCCCGGCCGTCCCCTCGTCGGCCGTCCGAGCCTCAACTCGTCGAACCGTCCGCCCCATTGGAGCCACTGGCTCCAGGATAGGTTCCCCGACTCTTCATGTGATCGCAAGGGTCGCTGATCGCAGGGTCGCCGGGACCCGGGGGGAGTCCGGGGAGGGCCCGGACCCGTGGGAATGACCGAGACCCTCCCACCGGTGGTGGGAGGGTCTCGGTTGCGCGTGCGCCGCCAGGGACTCGAACCCCGGACCCGCTGATTAAGAGTCAGCTGCTCTAACCAACTGAGCTAGCGGCGCCTGCTGACTCGGAGAACTCTACCGGATGTTCGAGAGTGGTTTGAACCAGCGAGTGACCGGGATGTCCGTCTTCAAATATTTCGTACCGTCAAGATGCGGTATGTCCGGGCAGTTGGGACACTCGGCGTGTGATCCAGTTCGAGGAGATTCAGCCCGCCGCCGACTGTCCCTGCACCGGCTGTGCGGCCCGCCGCCGGGAGTGCCGGACGCGTTCTCTTTCCGTACGTGACGGGGGTCACGCCGCACGCACGGCGTTGGTGCTGGTCACGGCGGCCGGAGTGGTGCTGGGCGGCGGGGGAGCGGCGGGAGCGGCCGAGACGACGCCGGACGGGGAGGGGTACCACGACCACAGTGCGCACTACGAGCTGGAGAAGAGGGCGGAGAGGAGGGGAGGGGAGGAGGGGGAGAAGGAGAAGGAGAAGGAGAAGGAGAGGGGGAAGGGAGAGGAGCTGGATGTCCCGGTGCCGCAGGGGCAGGCCGCGCCGCTGCACGGAGGATCTGATTCCGCTTCTCGTTCCCCCGGGGCCGGTGCCCCCGGCCCCTCCGGTGTCGCTGCCGCGCCGAAGCTGAAGCCCGCCACCCGCTCCGAGATCGTCAAGCGCGCCAAGACCTGGGTCGCGGCCGGGGTCCCGTACAGCATGGAGAAGTACTGGAGCGACGGGTACCGGCAGGACTGCTCGGGGTACGTCTCGATGGCCTGGGGGCTCAGCGGCAACGAGTGGACGGGCAGCCTCGCCGACTACGGGGTCAAGGTGGACCGTGACCAGCTCCAGCCCGGCGACATCCTGCTCTTCCACAACACCGACGACCCGCACGACGGCTCCCACGTCACCATCTTCGGCGGCTGGACGGACTACACCCACGGCCACTACCTCGCGTACGAACAGACCCGTCCCAGGACCCGCCACCAGTCCACCCCGCTCGGCTACTGGAACAACGCGGACCGCTATCTGGCCTACCGCTACAAGGGCCTCGTCGGCTCCACGGCCGTGCAGGGCGCGCCCGGCGCCCCCGTGTATCCCGGGGCGAAGCACTTCCGGGCGGGGCAGTCCAACGCGTACGTGGAGCAGTTGGGGCGGCGGCTGACGGAGCGGGGCTTCGGCAAGCACTACAGGGTCGGTCCCGGCCCCCGCTGGGGCGAGGCCGACCGGCGCAACGTCGAGGCGTTCCAGCGGGCGCAGGGCTGGCGGGGCGCGGCGGCGGACGGCTACCCGGGGCCGGAGACGTGGCGGCGGCTGTTCGCCACGGGGGCTGCGGAGGGTGCGACGACGGAGGGTGTGCGGCGATGAGCGATTCCGTGGGTACGACGGCGAGCGGGACGAGCGGGACGGGCAGGGCGAGCGGGACGGGCGGGGTGAGTGGGGCGGGCGGGGCCGTGGGGGTCACCGGCCGGAGTCCGGTGATCAGGAACGAGGCGACCACCGAGATCCCCGTGCACCTTCTCTTCCGCGACGAGCCGGGGATCGGTGACGAGCCGGGGACCCGCGACGAGTCGAGGATCGGTGACGGGCCGAGGATCGGTGACGGGCCGAGGGAGGCCGTCGTCTCCTCGGGCGTGGCCGTCGTCGGGCGGCGGCGCGGTACCGGTGAGCAGCGCAGGGTGGCCGCCGCCCCTCCCGCCCCCGAGGAGACCGGGGCCGCGCACCGGGCGCCGGTGGAGCGGCCGGGTCCGGCGCGCCCCGGCTGGGCGGCGGTCGGCGTGGGTCTCGCGGCGGCGGCCGGATGCGCGGCGGTGTTGTGGTGGGTGGGGCTGGCCCCGGGGCCCGTGCGCGCGCTGCTCGGGCTGCCCCTGCGGACGTACGACGGCATGAGGATCGGTGACTGGGGGGCGCTGGCCGGGCTGGTGGGGGTGGGGCTGTGCGCGTTCGGCGGGCTGACCCGGGGAAAGGAGGGGTACGCGTTCGTGCTCACGCTCTTCGGGGCGTACCGGGGGAGTGTGCGGCGGACGGGGCTGGTGTGGCTGAGCCCGCTGCTGGTGCGCCGACGGGTGGACGTCAGGCTCAAGCACTGGCGGAGCGAGCCGCTGTCCGTCGTCGACCGGAACGGCATTCCGCTGCGCGTCGTGGTCCTGGTGGTGTGGCGGGTGGCGGACCCGGCGCGGGCCACCCTCACGGTCCGTGACCACGCCGGGCAGCTGCGCGGGCAGGTCGAGGCGGGGCTCGCGCGAGTGCTGTCGCAGCTGCCCGCCGACGCGCTCGGGGCGAAGGCGGGCGGCGGGGGGCGGACCCTTCGGGACGCGGCGGCGGTCGGGGACGCGCTGACCCGGCAGGTGGCCGCGCGGGCGGCGGCGACCGGGGTCGAGGTGTTCTCCGTACAGCCCCTGCGGATCGAGTACGCACCCGAGGTCGCGGAGGCGATGCGGCGCAGGCGGTTCGCGGCGCTGGACGCGGCCGACCGGGAGCGGGCGCTGGGCGCGGCGGTCGACGCGGTCGAGGACACGGTGCGCAGGCTCACCGCGCGGGGGCTCGTGGGGGAGCTGGACGACTACGAACGGCGTTCTCTGGTGCGGGAGTTGATGGTGGCGTACCTCGGGGGGAGGTAGCGGCGGAAGCCTTCGGCAGGGGGGCGAAGGCGTGGATTCCGGTCGACTTTCCTTAAGCCCTCTTAACTTCCGGCATTGGTCTGGACATGTCCAACCGTCCTCCCTACATTGGGCCTTGGTCTAGACCGCAATCCCCAGTTTTGGCCACGCGCGCGTGATCAGTACCTCCCGTACAGCACCTCCCGTACGGCTCACAGAACTCCCCCACGTTCTCCTGGAGCGATCATGCGTAAAAGGGCAATGAGTGCTGCCGTCGTAGGACTCGCCGTGGCGGGCAGCGCCATGCTGGCCACCAGCAGCGCCAACAGTCACGGGTACACCGACTCCCCGATCAGCCGCCAGAAACTCTGTGCCAACGGCACGGTGAAGAACTGCGGATCCATCCAGTGGGAACCGCAGAGCGTCGAGGGCCCCAAGGGCTTCCCGGCGTCAGGACCGGCCGACGGCCGGATATGTGCGGGCGGCAACAGCGGCTTCGCACAGCTCGACGACCCGAGGGCCGGGGCCTGGCCCGCCACCCAGGTCTCGGGCGGCCAGAGCTACTCCTTCCGCTGGCAGTTCACCGCGCGGCACCGCACGTCGGACTTCCGGTACTACATCACCAAGCAGGGCTGGGACCCGAGCAAGCCGCTCACCCGGGCCTCGCTCGACCCGCAGCCGTTCCTGAACGTGCCGTACGGCGGCCAGCAGCCGCCCGCGACGCTGACCCACCAGGGAACGATTCCCTCGGGCAAGACCGGCAGGCACGTCGTGCTGGCGGTGTGGAACGTGTACGACACCGCGAACGCGTTCTACGCCTGCTCGGACGTGAAGTTCTGACGGGTCCCGTCACTGCGGGAGGTGTGAGCCGTCCCCGGCCTCGGCGGGGGGCGGCTCGTGCCGTACGGGTGAATGACGCGGAGGTTTCCGGTGCTCGACGCCTACGGATCTCCCCACCCGAATCCCGTCCACCCCCCACTCTCGCCCTGCCGCTCCGGCACCCCCATCCCCTCCCGCTCCCGTCTCGCCTCCTTAGGCGGCGGGCCATCCCCTCCCGCTCCCGTCGCGCCTCCTTAGGCGGCGGGCCAGCCCCTCTCCGCTTCCGCCCAGCCCCCTCGGGTCGCGGGGCCTCCGCCTCGCCCCCCTTGGGCTCCGCCCTCCGCTTCCCTCGCCCCCTTGGGCGGCGGGGCCGCCCCCCGGGGGCGGGACGGGCGGGCAAGGGGGCGGGCCCCCTCGCTCCGGGCCCACCCCGGAGCACCCCCGCCCCGCCCCGCTACCGGCGCACCCCTCGCGAGGGGGCCCGCCCCGGTGCCGCCCGCCGTTACCTCCGCCGATGGGTGCGCCGCACCCCAGTGCGCCTGCGGCGGGCTGCCCCTCCCCACCCCTTCACCTAAAGCGCTCGCCGCGCGGCTGTCCCGGAGACGTGCGGGTGCGTGGGGGCTGGCCGCGCAGTTCCCCGCGCCCCTCAAGGGGCACGTTCACGCAAGCCCTAGTGGAGCAGGGAGCGCACGTGCGGCGGAGCCGCACAGTGATACAGCCCCGCGCCCCTGAAGGGGCACGTTCACGCAAGCCCTAGTGGAGCAGGGAGCGCACGTGCGGCGGAGCCGCACAGTGATACAGCCCCGCGCCCCTGAAGGGGCACGTTCACGCAAGCCCCAGCGGAGCAGGGAGCGCACGTGCGGCGGAGCCGCACAGTGATACAGCCCCGCGCCCCTGAAGGGGCACGTTCACGTAAGCCCTAGTGGAGCAGGGAGCGCACGTGCGGCGGAGCCGCACAGTGATACGGCCCCGCGCCCCTGAAGGCGCGCATCCCCCCAGCCCCGGCGGAGCCGGGCAGTGATGCGGTCCCCGCCCCCAACATTGCGTGCGCCCCAACCCCCATTGCCACCCCGTGAATTGTCGGCCGGAATCCACCTCCCTACGCGCGCCGCCATGGACTCCCCCCACCCCCTCGACGTTTCCTGGTGAGGCTCGTGAGCACACCTGAGACCCCAGGGGGAGTCACCTTGCCTTCCATGCCCCGCCGCACCTTCCTCCAGGCCGCAACCGTCACGGTCGGCGCCGTCGCCGTCGGGGGCGGGGCCGGGGTGGCGACGGGCCCGCAGGCCCTCGCCGCACCGGTTCCGCCCCGCACCCTCCACCTGACCGCCGCCACCAACGGCTCCGCCACCGCCCACCGCACCCACTTCATCGCCGAGGTCCAGAACGTCCTGTGGTCCTTCGACGGGAGCGGCGGCCCCGCCAAGGCCCTCACCCCGCCCGACCTCGAACCCACCCGCCCCGTCCTCTCGCCCGACGGCCGCCAGGTCGCCCTGGCCGCCTACCGAGGGGGCCACTTCCACATCTGGGTGATGAACGCCGACGGGTCCGGACTGCGCCGCCTCACCGAAGGACCCTGGGACGACCGAGGCCCCGTCTGGTCCCCGGACGGCACCCGCCTCGCCTTCTCCTCCGAACGCGGCGGCGACCCCGTCAAGGGCAGCCCGTACCGGATCTGGACCGTCGAGGTCCGCACCGGGCAGCTCAGTCAACTCACCGGCAGGGAAAGCCAGTCGGGGCCGCACCAGGACAAGCCCTGGGAGGACTTCGACCCCGCCTGGGGCGGCGACGGCACCCGCGTGCTCTTCGTGCGCGGCGCCGTCGAAGGAGCCTCGCTCCAGGCCCGTACGATCGCCTCGGTCCCCGCCGACGGGTCGGGGGCCGTCACCGTCGTGCACGCCGAGCCCGCCACCGCGCCGCCCGGCGGCCTCCAGACACCCGCCGTCTCCCCGGCGGGCCGCACCGCCTGGCTGCGCAGCACCGCCACCGGGCCCACCGCCCGCTTCCAGTTCGTATCCCTCGTGGTCGACGGGAAGAACGTGCAGGTCGAGGGCTCGCTGGCGGTCGCCCCGCCGCGCTGGCTCGACGACGAGCACCTGCTGGTCACCCTCGACGGGCAGTTCCAGATCGTCCGCCCGCACCGCGACCCCACCGGCCGGAAGGTGCCCTTCCGCGCGGAGCTGCCGGTCGAGCAACCCTCGTACCGGGTGAAGAGGTACGAGCTGGAGCCCCGCGGCACCCGCCGCGTGCGCGGCATCCAGCAGCCGGTGCTCGCCCCCGACGGCCGCTCCTTCGCCTTCGTCGCGCTGAACTCCCTGTGGGTGCAGCCGACGTCCGGGCGCGGCGCCCGGCCGAGGCGGGTGGTGGAGGGCGCACCGACCAGCTACCTCCAGGGTCCGTCCTTCAGCCGCGACGGGCGGTGGCTGCTGTACGTCGACGACCGCGACGGGCTGAACTCCGTGCGGCGCGTCGAACTCGCGACGGGGAAAGAGGAGTTGCTGGCCCAGGGCGGGCGCACGCATCCCGCGCTCTCGCCCGACGGCAAGCGGCTCGCCTGCCTCGACATGACCGGTGGACTCGTCGTACGGGACCTCGCGAGCGGAGCCGAGAAGGTCGTGGCCGCACCGCTCGGCGGGGGCGGGCTGCCCGGTCCGCCGAGCTGGTCGCCGGACGGCAGGCACGTCGCGTACGCGGACCGGAACCGGCTCAATTACCGCTTCCGGGAGGGGTACAACCTCATCCGGGTGGTGGAGGTCGCCACCGGGGCCTCACGGCTGCACGCGCTCGCGCCCTTCGCCTCGCTGTCCGACCGGTACGCCTCCGGGCCCGCCTGGTCGCACGACGGGAAGTGGCTCGCCTGCGTGAGCGAGTCCGCGCTGTGGGTGCTGCCGGTGGGGGCGGACGGCAGCCCGGCGGGAGAGGCGAAGCAGGTGTCCGACTACGGTGCCGACCAACCGAGTTGGGCCGCCGACTCGCGCACGATCCTCTATCTGGCCGAGGGGAAGGTACGGCTCACGACGCGCGGCGCGAAGGGGGCCGGGCGGGAGATCCCGGTGCGGCTCGACTACCGCAGCTCCGCACCCGCCGAGGTCGTCGTCCACGCGGGACGGCTCTGGGACGGCACCGCGGGCGACGGGCGGGTGCGGTCCGACGTCGACATCCTGATCCGGGACGGGCGCATCGCCGGGATCGAACCGCACCGGGAGGGGCGCAAGGCCGGACGGTTCGTCGACGCCTCGCGGCAGACCGTCCTGCCGGGGCTCTGGGACGCGCACACCCACCCCTGGCAGTACACGTACGGGGCCCGGCAGACCGCCGTGTCGCTGGCGTACGGCATCACGACGACCGTGTCCCTGGCCGGGTTCTCCTACGAGCAGGCCAGGCTGCGGGAGGACGTCGTCGCCGGGCGGCTCGCCGGGCCCCGGCTGCTGACCACCGGCGAGCTCCTCGACGGGTCCCGCGTGGCCTACAGCATGGGGCGCGCCCACCGGACGCAGGACGGGCTGCGCCGGTCGCTGGCCCGGGGGGCCGCGCTGGACTGGGACTTCGTGAAGACGTACGTCAGAGCCCCGCTCGCGTACATGGAGCGGGCGGCCCGGTTCGGGCACGAGGAGCTGGGGGTGCTGTCCGGGTCGCACCTCGTCTCGCAGGGGGTGCAGAGCGGGGAGGACCTGACCAGCCACCTGATCGCCACGGAGCGGGCCGAGCAGGGGCACGGGGCGACGAGCGAGGGATTCACGTACGGGGACACCGTCGCCGCCTACACGGAGGGCGGGCTGAAGCTGCTGGCGACGCCCTTCGTCGCGTCGCCGCTGCTGGGCGACTTCCCCGAGCTGGCCGACGACGTACGGGTCACGGCGATGATGCCGCCGTGGGACGCGGCGGCGGTCAGGGCGAGCGCCGCCCAGGCTCCGACGGATGCCCAACGGCTGGCGCTGCGGAGGGAGTTGGCGACGTACCGGGGCATCGTGGACGGGGGTGGGCGGATGGCGATCGGCACGGACACGCCCATCACACCGGTCGGGCTGACGCTCCACATCGTGCTGCGGGCGATGGTCAGGGGCGGCTTCACGGCCGCGGAGGCGCTGCGGTCCGTGACGCGGACCCCGGCGGAGCTCTTCGGGGCGGAGCGGGACCTGGGCACCGTCGAGGTGGGGAAGCTGGGTGACCTCACCGTCGTGGACGGGAACCCACTGGAGGACTTCGACGACCTGGTGAAGGTGAGCGCGGTACTCGTGGGCGGACGCGTGCACGAGCGCGAGGCGCTCGGTGCGGTGTACGAGGGGCGCCGGGCCGCGCCGGGGGTGGCGCTCAGGGCGGAGGCGCGCTGGGAGGGGGTGCGGGAGCAGATGGAGGAGGGCGGCTGCTGCTGAGCACCGCACACGGGGAAACACGGAGGAGGCCCGGTACCGAATGAATCGGTACCGGGCCTCCTCGTCAGGTGCGCCGCCAGGGACTCGAACCCCGGACCCGCTGATTAAGAGTCAGCTGCTCTAACCAACTGAGCTAGCGGCGCTTGACTCGTAAATCGTACCTGGTCCGAGGGGGTGCTCGCGACCACGCATGCCGTAGCCCCCGGAGGCCCGGAATTCCAGGGCCGGGGGGCTGTGTGCGGAAGCGGAAGCGGAATTACAGCGACAGCGAGAGAGCCATCGGCGTCGCCCGCCGGTTCAGCGCGTCCGCCGCCTGCCGGAGGCGGTGCGCGTGCTCCAGGGGGAGGGAGAGGGCCAGGCAGCCCACCGCGGCGCCCGCCGTCAGCGGGACCGCCGCGCACACCGTCCCCAGTGCGTACTCCTGGAGGTCCAGGACCGGGACGGTCGGGGGCTGGGCGTCCAGCTTCGAGAACAGGACCCGTTCATTGGTGATCGTCCGCGAGGTGAGACGGGCCGTCTTGTGGCGGGAGAGGTGGTCGCGGCGGCCGTCCCGGTCGAGCTGGGTGAGCAGGCACTTGCCGACCGCGCTGGCGTGCGCCGAGGAGCGGAAGTCGACCCACTCGTTGACCTTGGGGGTGAGCGGGCCCTCCGCGACCTGGGTCACCTTGACCTCGCCGTCCACGTACCGGCCGAGGTAGATCGCGGCGCCGACCGAGTCGCGCAGCTGGTCCAGGGTCTGCTGGAGGCGCTGCTGGACGAGCTCGCGGCGGGTGGTGCCGGGGGCGCCGACCAGCTCCAGGGCCTCGCCCGTCACGTAGGCGCCGTCGGCGATCTGCTCGACGTAACCCTCGCGGCGGAGCATGAGCAGGAGCGGGCGCAGCTCGGTGGGGGTGAGGCCGCTCTCGCGGGCGATCCGGTCGGCCGTGACGCCGCCGTCGTGCCGCGAGACCGATTCCAGTACGCGCAGTGCGTGCCGCACCGAGCGCTGCGGCTGCTGCGGCGTGGTCGGCTCGGGCTTCAGCGCCACGGTGTCCCCCTGCGACAGGTGAAGTACGGCTGCGTCGGTCGTGCGCCTGCGTCTGCTTCCACGTCTGCGTCAGCTTTCACGTCTGCGTCTGCGTCTGCTTCTGCGCTGCGTCGGTCGTGCGTCGTCACGCCACGATAGCCGTCAACCCCCGCCAGCGGGGCGGGGGTTGACAAACCGGTTCCGGCGGGCATGCGAGGGCCACCCGTGTGACCTGCGAAGGACGACCACTGGCATATGCCCATGGCAGATCACATTTCTCGGTTCCCTGACCTAGAGAACCGCCCCCAGGAACTCCCGCGTCCGCTCGTGCTCCGGGTCGCCGAAGATCTTCTCCGGCGGACCCGACTCGATCACCCGGCCCGAGTCGAACATCAGTACGTCGTCCGAGATGTCCCGGGCGAAGTTCATCTCGTGCGTCACGCAGAGCATGGTGATGTCGGTCGAGCGGGCGATGTCGCGCAGGACGTCCAGGACCCCGGCCACCAGCTCCGGGTCGAGCGCGGAGGTCACCTCGTCCAGGAGCAGCACCTGCGGGCGCATCGCGAGGGCCCGCGCGATGGCCACCCGCTGCTGCTGGCCGCCGGACAGCTGGGTCGGCTTGGCGTCGCAGCGGTCGCCGAGCCCGACCATGTCGAGCAGGTCGCGGGCCCGCTGTTCGGCCTCGTCCTTGGACAGGCCGAGCACGCGCACCGGAGCCTCGGTGATGTTGCGGAGCACGGTCATGTTCGGGAAGAGGTTGAACTGCTGGAAGACCATCCCGATGTTCTTGCGGACCTCCCTGAGCTGCTTCTCGCCCTGGGAGGGGAAGAGCTGCTGCCCGTTGACGTGGATGGTGCCCTCCTCGGGCTTCATCAGCGTCATCAGCAGCCGCAGGATCGTCGTCTTGCCGGAGCCGGACGGGCCGATCAGGGTCACGTGCTTGCCCGGCCGCACCGAGAAGCACAGATTGTCCAGGACGGTGTTCTTCCCGAAGCGCTTCGTGACGTTGTCGAACCTGATCAGCTCGTCCGTCGTCGTGGGCACTGCGGGGTTCGTGTCTACGGATTCAGCGGACAAGACGACGCTCCAGGGCTCGCAGCAGAAGGGACGCCGGATAGGCGATGAGGATGAAGGCGATGCCGACGACGGTCAGCGGCTCGGTGTACTGGAAGGTCGACGCGCTCTCCAGGCGGGCCTGCTGGAGCATCTCCAGCACGCTGATCCCGGCGAGCAGCGGGGTGTCCTTCAGCATCGAGACGACGTAGTTGCCGAGCGCGGGAACGATCCGGCGGATCGCCTGCGGAAGGATCACCGCGAACCAGGTGCGGTGCGCGGGCAGGCTGAGCGCCGTCGCCGCCTCCCACTGGCCGACCGGCACGGCGTCGATGCCCGCCTTGTAGACCTGCGCCGTGTACGTCGAGTAGTGCAGCCCGATCGCGACCGTGCCGGTGGTGAGCGCCGAGAACTGGACGCCCCACTCCGGCAGCACGAAGAAGAGGAAGAAGAGCTGCACGAGCAGCGGGGTGTTGCGGATGAACTCGGTGACGACGTTCACCGGCCACCGTACGAAGCGCGACGCCGACCGCAGCCCGAAGGCCCACAGCAGACCCAGCGAGAAGGAGATCAGCGAGCCGAGCGCCAGCACCTGGAGGGTGAGCAGCACCCCGTCCCAGAAGCGCGGCATGAAGTCCGCGACCGCGGACCAGTCCCAGTTCCCGTTCATCGCGTCCCCCCGGAGATCTGCGCCTTCACGTCGATCCCGATCCCGGCCTTGGCCCTGCGCTCGACCGCCTTCATGCCGCGCGTCAGGAGGAACGCGATCACGAAGTAGACGACGAGGGTGAGGGAGTAGATCTGCGCGCTCTCCTGGGTGGCCAGGCGCACCAGGTACGCGGCGAACGACACGTCACCGATGCCGAGCAGCGACACCAGGGCCGTGCCCTTCAGCAGCTCCACCAGCAGGTTGGAGAACGGCGGGATCATCTCCGGCACCGCCTGCGGCAGCAGGATCAGCCGCATCCGCTGCCAGGGCGTGAAGCTCAGCGCGACCCCCGCCTCGCGCTGCGCGGGAGTCACCGAGGCGAGGGCGCCCCGCACGACCTCCGCCCCGTACGCCCCGTACGAGAGACCCAGTGCGAGCACGGCGGCCCACATCGGGACGAACGCCCAGCCGATCAGGCCGGGCACGACGAAGAACAGCCAGAACATCAGGACCAGCGCCGACGTCCCCCGGAAGACCTCCGTGTAGACGCCCGCCAGGAACCGCACGACCCACAGCCGGTGGGCACGCGCCATGCCGACACCGAAGGCGACAACCGCCGCCAACAGGGCGGAGTAGACGGTGAGTTGGACGGTCGTCCAGATGCCCGGCAGAATCCAGTGCTGCCACAGCCCGGCGCTCATCGGCACAGCTCCTCGGCCGTGAGCGTCGTCATCTCCGACGCGGTGAAGCCGAAGGGCTTCAGGATGCGGAACAGCTCTCCGCTCTTCTTCATCTTGTGGATCTCCACGTTGAAGGCGTCGCGCAGTCCGGCGTCCAGCTTGCGGAAGGCGAAGCCGCCGCCGTCGATCTTCTTCCTGCCGTCGACGATCGGCGCGAACGGCTCGGTGGCCTCCACGTCCTTGCTCTTGCGGGTCACCTCGCGGCCGGTCAGGGCGGTGCCCGCGAACACGTCGACCCGCCCGGCGGACACGGCGTTCAGCCCGGCCACCGGGTCCTGGAGGATCACGATGTCCTTCTCGGGGATTCCGGCGGCCACCGCGTACTCGATCTCCGCGTAACCGGTGCCGGTCGCGATCCGCGCCTTCTTCCGCTTCACGTCCTGGTACGACCTCAGGCCCAGCGGGTTCGTCTTCTTGACCAGGAAGGAGTCCAGCATCTGGTACTCCGGGTCGGCGAAGACGACTTGCGCGCAGCGGTCCTTGTTGATGTACATACCGGCCGAAACGCAGTCGAACTGCTGGGAGTTGAGGCCCGGGATCAGCGAGGAGAAGTCGGTGGCCACCGGCTGGACCTTGCGCACCCCCAGCCGCCCGAAGATCACCTTGGCGAGCTCGACCGCCTCGCCGGTGAACTCCCCCTCGTCGTTGATGAACCCGTACGGCGCCTCACCGGCGATTCCCAGCCGTACGATCCCCTGCGACTTCAGCCGGGCCAGGGTGTCCCCGGTCGGCACCTTGGCGCACCCGGCGGCCCCGAGCGCCCCCGCCGCGCCCAGCGCCGCCGCCCCGCCCTTCAGCAGGGTGCGTCTCGGCAGGTGCGGTCTCGTTATGTGTGGTCGTTTCTCGCCACCGGGTCGTCTTCCGTCACTCGTAGGAGCCATGGGCGCGCGGCTACCCGGCAGTTCGCGTTCTACTCCACTCAATTCCAGCCCCTGGGAACCCGGACGCCCCCTTGACCCCACGGAACTCCGGCGCACGATGGGGAGATGACCGACCGGTTCGTGGACATATCACTCGACAAGCGCGGTGTGCGCTGCACCGCGAAACTCCTCGACGACCTGGCCCCGATCACCTGCCGCACGGTCTGGGAAGCCCTCCCGCTCGGCGGCGACGTCTACCACGCGAAGTACGCCCGCAACGAGATCTATGCGCTGTTTCCAGCCTTCGCCGACGCTGAGCCCCCGCTCGAAAACCCCACCGTCACGCCCATCCCCGGTGACCTCTGCTACTTCTCCTTCGCGGGCACGCAGCTCGCCACCGGCTCGCACGGCTACTCCGCCGAGGGCGTCAGCCAGGACCGGCCCACCATCGTCGACCTCGCCCTCTTCTACGAACGCAACAACCTGCTCCTCAACGGTGACCAGGGCTGGGTCCCCGGCATCGTCTGGGGCGCGGTCGTCGAGGGCCTGGACCGGATGACGGACGCCTGCCAGGATCTGTGGCGGGCGGGCGCGGTGGGGGAGACGCTGAGCTTCCGGCGGGCGTGAGGGCGGTCCGGGTGCGTATGCCGACTTGGCTCACGCTTGCGGCACATGCCGGACACCGTACGTGAGTTGGCGCGCGGGCCTCTTCTCCGTACCATCCGCTCCTGCACCGGACCGGAAGGACGGAAGACCGTGGACGCGGACGCGAGACCCGAGCAGGCGCAGGAACCGGTAGTTCCCACCGGCCCCAGTGACGTGGACTGGGAGGGGGAGTGGCGCTGGCACGACGCCAAGTGGGCGAGCAACGGCGTCGTGTTCCTCGGCATCTGCGCGGTGCCCGGCGTCAGCTGGGTCTGGCTCGGCCCCGGGGCCGGGAGCCGGATCGCCGTCGGTGCCGTCGTGCTGGCGGTCCTCCTGATCTGGCTGAACGAGAAGCTGTTCCGTCGCCTCACCGCCGAGACGGGCCTCACCCACCGCCAACTCGCGGTCGTCATGCGGCTGTCCCGGCGGGAGGAGATCCCGCGCGACCCGGTGGCCAGGCGGGCGATGGCGCACCTGATCCGGTTGCAGAACAGCAAGCGCATGGGCGGCGGCTGGATGCGCTGGTTCGGTGCCGCCCTGATGCTGGCGATCGCCGTCCTGCAACTGCTGTCGGGCCGGTACGTGTTCGGCGCGGTGATGCTGCTCGGGGCCGGATACGTGGCCTCCCGGTTCGGCATGGTGGCCCGGGTCCAGGCCCGCCAGGACCGACTGGAGGCGCGCCTCGCCGGGGAGCTCGCCCCGCAGCCCGGACCACCTGCCGGTCCTCGGCTCCACTGAGCCGGTCCGCCGATCGGAGCCCTACGGGCCGACCCGGACCGCCCGTACCCACGACCGGTCCGGGTCCAGGTAGGTGTCGACCGTCAGGCCCGCCCCCGCCAGCGCCGCCTCGAACTCCTCCTCCGTCAGCGGGCACGACTGGAAGGTCTGCGTCCATTTCGCGTCGGGGTAGGAGTACTCGGCGATCACCGTCCGCGACCCGGGCCGCCCGATTCCCCGCGAGGACTCCGAGGAGACGATGCGGACCACGCCCCCGCCCATGAGGTGGCGTTCGTACGGCAGGTTCTCGTGCCGCCCGGCGGCCTCGCGCTGGATCAGTACGATGCCGTCCTCGGCGACGTGGCGGCGGCAGGTCCGCAGCAGCCCCTCGCGCACCCCCTCCGGCCCCGCGTGCACCAGGAACGACGCCAGGAGGACGACGTCGAACAGCTCGACGCCCCGGTTCCCGCCCAGTTCCAGTTCCTCGATGGGACTGCGTACGGTACGGACGCCGGGCAGGCCCTCCCGTAAGGCCGCCAGCATCTCGGACGACTCGTCGACGGCGGTCACCTCCAGGCCCAGTTCGGCCAGCGGGCGGGTGAGGCGGCCGGTGCCGGAGCCGAGTTCGAGCAGGCGCAGGCCCCGGGGACGGTCGCCGACCGCCCGCGCGATCCACTGCGGCTCGTCGTTGACAGGGAGCCGACGGTACAGCTCGACCGCACACCCGTCGGGAGTGATCGCTCCCGGACCGGTGCCCTGGTATCCCTCGCGCACGATGTGGTTCATGGGGCGCATCGCAGCACGGAGGGGGTGCTGGGGAAAAGGCTTTCTCCAGCCGTTCGGAAGATCGTAGAAACCCATTCCGCTTGAGGGGCTCCGACAGCTAATCTGCGCAGGCCCACCAGGCAGGTGGGGAATGGGTGAAGCAATCGGGGGAAAAGTGACGGTCGGTCGTGCGTGGAGAATCCTGCTGGCGATCTGCGGCGGGGCGGTCCTGCTGGGCATCGCGCTCCTGCGCCTGCACACCCAGCTGACCGGGACGCCGGGCTTCTTCACCGCCGCCTCGTGCGTCGTCTCCGACAGCTCGGACAAGGACGATCCCGCGTACGAGTGCGTGGGGTCCTTCGCGCCGACGAACGGCACCTTCCACATCCCGTACCTGGAGGTCGACACGACCTTCCCCGCACCGCCGAGGGAGCCCGTCGCCGTGTTCGTGGACGAGGGCGACACGGACACGGCCGTCGTCACGGGCAACGAGGCGTGGCTCCCGCAAGGTCTCGCCGGTCTCGTCCTGCTCCCCGCCGGGATCTTCATGGCCGTCCGCGCGGCCCAGTCGGGCCCCCGGCCCTGAAGTGGCCTGAACGAGACCCCCGACCGCCCGCGAAGGTGACCGCGCGGTGGGAAATCTCGGCGGAACCCGTGCCCCTGCGCCCGCTCATTCGTCAGGCGGGGTAGGCGACATCTTCATGTGGCCGTACGACATGGGCATTGGGAGCACCACCGTGAACATCGCAGACAACGTGACGAACGACGCGCCCGGCCGCTTTCCGGGAATTCGGGGTGCGCGCAACCCGCACGTGCGCCGCGCCTCGACGATCGCCGTGACGGCGGCCGCGACCGCCGGTTCGGTACTGGCCGCCGGGCTCGCGGCGGTCCCCGCGCAGGCCGCCGCCGCTTCGTCGCCCTCCGTGGCCAAGGCCGCCCCGACGGCGCCCAAGGCCCCCACCGTCACCGCCAGGGGAGCGTTCCTGATGAACGCGGGCACGGGAAAGACGCTGTACGCCAAGGCGGCGGACACCCGGCTTCCCACCGGCTCCACCACCAAGATCATGACGGCCAGGGTGGTCCTCGCGAGCAAGGGCCTGAACCTGGACTCCAAGGTCACCGTCCAGAAGGCGTACAGCGACTACATCGTCAAGAACACCGCCTCCTCCGCCCGCCTGATCGTCGGCGACAGGGTGACCGTGCGCCAGCTCCTGTACGGGCTGATGCTGCCCTCCGGGTGCGACGCGGCGTACGCCCTCGCGGACACCTTCGGCACGGGACGGACGCGGGACGCCCGGGTGAAGTCCTTCATCTCCAAGATGAACGCCTCCGCCCGCTCGCTCGGCCTGAAGAACACCCACTTCGACTCCTTCGACGGGGGCGGCGGCAACGGCAACTACTCGACGGCCCGCGACCTCACGAAGCTCGCCGTGAGCGCGATGAAGAACGCCACCTTCCGTACGGTCGTCGCCACCAGGTCCACGAAGCAGCGCACGGTCACCAGGTCGGGCGGCCACCGCGACATGAAATGGACCAACACGAATCCGCTGCTGTCCAGCTACCAGGGCACCCTGGGCATCAAGACCGGCTCCGGCCCCTCGGCGAAGTACTGCCTGGTCTTCGCGACGAAGCGAGGCTCCAAGACCCTGTACGGCGCCCTGCTCGCCTCGTCCTCGGACGTGAACCGCGCGAAGGACGCGGGCAGGCTCCTGGACCACGGCTTCACGAGGTGACCGCCGGCGGAGGGCGTTCAGGAAAGTGAGACGGCCGGGGGCGGCTGTGTCCCACTCTTCGGAGGCGGGCGTCGGCCGTCAAGCGGCGCCCGCCGCGTACAGCGCGTGCGCCACCCTCAGCACCAGCGCGTCCCGGTGCCGGGCGGCCACCAGCTGGACCCCCACCGGCAGGCCCTGGGAGTCCACCCCGCACGGGACGGACGCCGCGGGCTGCTGCGTCAGGTTGAAGGGGTACGTGAACGGGGTCCACCCCGTCCACCGCCGCACCCCGAGGCGGCCGGGGGCCTCCGCCCCCGCCTCGAAGGCCGTCACGGGGAGCGTCGGCGTGACGAGGACGTCGTACGTCCGGTGGAAGGAGCCCATCCGCCGCCCCAGTTCCATCCGCGCGTCCACCGCCGCCAGGTACTCCAGCGCGCTCGTCCGCGCCCCGGCACGCACGATCTCCCGCAGCCCGGGATCCATCGCCTCGCGCTGCTCGCGGCCCAGGCCCTGCGCCACCCGGGCCGCCCCGCTGAACCACAGCACGTGGAACGCCTCCACCGGGTCCGCGAAGTCCGGGTCCGCCTCCTCCACGTACGCGCCGAGGGAGGCCAGGGCCTCGACCGCGCCCCGTACCCGGGAAGCCACCTCCGGGTGGACGTTGACCTGCCCGCCCAGGGTGGGGGAGTAGGCGATGCGCAGGCCGCGTATCCCGTCGCCGAGGCCGGGGCGTACGCCGTCGTCCGTGACCGGGGACTGCGACCAGTCGCGCCAGTCCGCCTCCCCGGCCATCACGTCCAGCATCAGCGCCGCGTCCGCCGCGTCCCGGGTCATCGGCCCGGCGTGCGCGAGCGTCCCGAAAGGGCTCGACGGATACAGCGGGATCCGGCCGTACGTCGGCTTCATGCCGAATATTCCGCAGAACGACGCGGGGATGCGGACCGAGCCGCCGCCGTCCGTGCCGATCGACAGCGGGGCCGCTCCCGCCGCGACCGCCGCCGCGCTGCCGCCGCTGGAGCCGCCCGAGGTGCGGGACGGGTCGTGGGGGTTGCGGGTGATGCCGAAGCGGGGGGAGTCCGTGACGCCCTTCCAGCCGAATTCCGGGGTCGTCGTCTTGCCGATGATGACCGCTCCGTGTTCGCGGAGGCGGGCCACGGAGGGGGAGTCCTCGTCCCAACTCCCCTCTGCTGAGACGGCGTACGAGCCTCGGAGGGTGGGGGTGCCCTTCGTGAGGAGGAGGTCCTTGACCGTCGCCGGTACGCCGTCGAGCAGGCCCTGCGGCGCACGCCGCCGCCACCGGTCCTCCGAGGCGCGGGCCTGGGCGAGTGCCCCGTCGTGGTCGATCGACACGAAGGCGTTCAGGGACGGCTGGATCTCCTCGGCCCGGTCGAGCACCGCCCTCGTCGCGTCGACGGGCGACAACTCGCCCTTCTCGTAGGCGGCGAGGAGCTGGTGGGCGGTGAACGCGGTCAGCGCGGTCGGCTCAGTCGGCTTCGTCATGCAGGGGGACGTACCCAACATTCTTGTCGACTACATTCGGAAGTGGCTTTCCCTCCGCCCACAGTGCGTACAACTCCAGGAACTGCGTGCCCAGTTCCTCGCGCCAGCCGATCACGTCGCCGCTCATGTGCGGGGAGACGGTCAGCCCGGGGACGTCCCAGAGAGGGCTCTGCGGCGGGAGCGGCTCCCGGGTGAAGACGTCGAGTGCGGCCCCGCCGATCCAGCGGTTGCGCAGGGCCGCGAGCAGGTCGTCCTCGACGACGAGACGGCCGCGCCCGACGTTGATGAAGTACGAGTCCGGGCCCATCGCGCCGAAGGCCCGCGCGTCGAACATGCCCCGCGTCGCGTCGGTGAGCGGCGCCGCCGACACCACCCAGTCGGCACGCGCCAGCAGAGGCATCAGGTCCTCGGGCCCGTGCACCCCCGCGCGGGCCGTGCGCCCCGTCAGGGCGACCTTCACACCGAGGCCCCCGAGGGTCGCGGCGATGGCGCGGCCGATCGGGCCCGAGCCGACCACGACGGCCCGGGTTCCGGCCACCCGGCGGGTTTCGCGGTGCTGCCAACGGCGTTGCCGCTGAAGCTCGTTGGTGCCGTGGAAGTCCTTCGCGGCGGCCAGGACCAGGCCCGCGACGTACTCGGCGATCGGCTGGTCGAAGATGCCCCGGGCGTTGGTGACGACGGTGTCCGACGCGGTCAGCTCCGGGCACATCACATGGTCCACCCCGGCGCTCGCGGTGTGTACCCAGCGCGGGCGTGCGCCGGGGCCCGGCCACGCGCGCCGTACCGCGTCGGAAAGGAAGTCCCAGACCAGAAGGACGTCCGCGTGGGGGAGTTGACGGGCGATCGTCGAATCGTCACCGTGCAGAATGCGGGTCCGTCCGGTCAGGCTGCCCAGGCGCGGCAGTGGTTCGGCGTCGAGGACGAGAAGGGTGACGGCAGGCGCATCGGTCAACTCGTTCGCGGTGGTCACATCTGTCATGGCGGAGAAACCGTTTCGTCACGTCTGACTTACCCGGATGGCGTATGGATTGACCACACTCGTACCCGCACTCCACGGTCGTCAACACCCTTATCTGGGGGCCGCATTGGACATTGACTTTCTCGGCGGGGACTTTCTCGGCGGGCCACAGCCGCAACGCGGCGTGGGGGTAGTGGCCCCGTTCGACTTCGCACTCGACCGGGAGCTCTGGCGGTGGGTGCCGGACGGCATCTCCCTCCACCTGACCCGCACCCCCTTCGTCCCCGTCGAGGTCAGCCTCGACCTCGCCCGGCTCGTCAGCGAGCACCAGACGCTCCGCGAGGCGGTCCGGGCCCTCATCGCCGTCGAACCCCAAGTCGTCGCGTACGCCTGCACCTCGGGCAGTTTTGTCGACGGCCTCGCCGGGGAACGCGCCATGTGCGAGGCGATGTCCCGGGCCGGTGCGACCGAGTCCGGCGGCCTCCCCTCGGTGACCACGTCGGGAGCGCTCCTGGAGGCGCTCGGCGAACTCGGCGCCCGCCGGGTCGCCGTGGTCACCCCGTACACGGAGTCGGTGACGCAGTCCCTGGAGGAGTACCTGGCACAGGCGGGCATCGTCGTCACGGGACGCGAGTTCCTCGGCCTGACCCGGCACATCTGGAAGGTGCCGTACCGGGACGTCGTGGACATGGCGCGGCGGGCGGTGGTCGGCGCGGCCGACTGCCTCTTCGTCAGCTGCACCAACCTGCCCACGTACGACGTGATTCCGCAGTTGGAGGCGGAGCTGAGGATGCCGGTCATCTCCGCCAACCAGGTCACGATGTGGTCGGCGTTGCGCCGGTTGGGCGTGGAGGCGGTCGGGCCGTACCAGCGGCTGCTGATGGCGGCGGCGCGGCGGCGGGTCGTACCGCCGACGGAGGTGCTGCCCGAGGTGCTGCTGCACGGGCCGGAGGTGTTCCCGCAGCAACTGCCGCCACTGCCGCCGCTCCCCGAGCAGGAAGGTCTCACCTGACATGACAGCGATCGGATTCCTCTACCCCGGCCACTCCGCCGAGGACGACTATCCGCGCATGGAGATGATGCTCGCCGCCCCCGACGTCCGCCTCCCCCTCGTCCATACGGACATCGGCACGGACGCGCATCGCGTGGACGCCCTCCTGGAGATGGGCGCGCCGGACCGTCTGGCGGCGGGCGTCGAGGAGCTGCGCCTCGCGGGTGCGGAGGCCGTCGTCTGGGCCTGCACGAGCGCGAGCTTCGTGTTCGGCCGGGAGGGCGCCCGCGACCAGGTCCGGCGGCTGGCCGCTGCCGCCGGGCTGCCCGCCTCCTCCACCTCGTTCGCCTTCGTGGGCGCGGTACGGGAACTGGCCGCGACCCGCGTCGCGGTCGCGGCCACCTACCCGCCCGACGTGGCCGAGCTCTTCGCCGGCTTCCTCAAGGCGGCCGGGATCGAGGTCCTCTCGACGCGGGCGAGCGGGATCGTCACGGCGGCGGAGGTCGGCACGTGGGGCCGCGAGGAGGTTCTCGCCCTGGCCCGCGCGGGCGACCGTCCGGACGCGGAGGCCGTCCTCCTCCCGGACACGGCCCTCCATACGGCGGCCCATCTGAGCGCGCTGGAGGCCGCGTTGGGCAAACCGGTCCTGACCGCGAACCAGGTCACGGTGTGGGAGGGGCTGCGGCTGGCGGAACGGCGGGTGCGCGCGCCGGAACTGGGGCGGCTGTTCGCCGGGTAGCGGGCCGGGTAGCGGGCGGTGCTGCGCGAGTGCAGGGGCGGGGCCGCTCCGGGCCCACCCCGGAGCGGCCCCGCCCCGCTCCTGCCTGCCCCGCGCAGGGGCCCCGGTGAGAGCCCCGCCCCGCCCCGCCCAAGGGCCCCGGCGGGCAGGGCCGGGAATATCCGGAGCCTCCCTCCTGTTTCCACCAGGAACGACGCCCGTACGCAGCACTCCGCAGGAGGACCCCGGTGGAACCCACCCCCCACCCCATCCGCGCCATCGCCCGGGGCACCGCCCCCACCCCCCTCTCCGTCCTCGACCTCGCCACCGTGGGCGTCGGCAGCACCCCCACCGCCTCCCTCCAAACCAGCGTCGCCATCGCCAAGCTCGCCGAGTCCCGGGGCTTCCACCGCTACTGGGTCGCCGAGCACCACTCGATGCCCGGCGTCGCCAGTTCCTCTCCGGCCGTGATCCTGGCCCACCTCGCCGCCCACACCGACCGCATCCGCCTCGGCTCCGGCGGCGTCATGCTTCCCAACCACGCTCCGCTCGTCATCGCGGAGCAGTTCGGGACGCTCGAAGCGATGGCCCCGGGCCGCGTCGACCTCGGCCTCGGCCGCGCCCCCGGCACCGACGGCGCCACCGCCGCGGCCCTGCGCCGCTCGGCGGACCTCCACGAGGGAGCCGACGAATTCCCGCGCCAGCTGGCCGAGTTGACCCGGTTCCTCGAAGACGACTTCCCGGACGGGCATCCGTACGCCCGCATCCACGCCGTCCCCGGCCCGGTCCAGGGGCACTCCAACACCCCCCAGCTCTGGCTCCTCGGCAGCTCCGGCTTCAGCGCCCGCCTCGCCGGAACCCTCGGCCTGCCCTTCGCGTTCGCGCACCACTTCTCCGCGCAGAACACGATCCCGGCCCTCGACCTCTACCGCGAGTCCTTCCGGCCCTCCGCGCTCCTGGACGCCCCGTACGCCGTCATCGGCGTCGCCGCCCTCGCCGCCGACGACGAGGCCGAGGCCCGCCGCCAGGTCCTCACGGGCGCGCTCAGCATGCTCCGCCTGCGTACCGGACGACCGGGACTGATCCCCACTCCGGACGAGGCGGCCGCGTACGCCTTCAGCGCCCCGGAGCGGGAGTTCGTCGACGGCTGGCTGTCGAACGTCGTCCACGGCACACCGGAAGCCGTCCGCACCGGCCTCGACGACCTCGCCAAGCGGACCGGCGCCGACGAGCTGATGATCACCGCCAACGCGCACACGGGCAGCGTCCGCCTGCGCTCGTACGAGCTGATCGCCGACGCCTACGACCTGCCCCTCGGCTAACCCGCCGCCCGCTCCGCCAGCATCTCCGCGATCCGGTCCGGTGCGGCGGGCCGCGAGTACAGCCAGCCCTGGCCCGTGTCGCAGCCGATCCTGCGCAGCCGCGCCGCCTGGCCCGCCGTCTCCACGCACTCCGCGGTGACGGTGAGGCCCAGGCGGTGCGCGAGCTGCACCAGGGCCTCGACGATCGTCTCGTCGGCCGGGTTCGGGTGGGCCTCGTCCTGGAAGCCCCGGACGAAGGAGCCGTCCAGCTTCAGGACGGACACCGGAAGACGGCTCAGGTAGGCGAGGTTGGAGTAGCCCGTCCCGAAGTCGTCGATGGCGATGTGCACGCCCATGTCGCTGAGCGCCTGGAGGGCCTGGAGCGGACGCCCCGCCGAGCCCATCACCGCCGACTCGGTCAACTCCAGTTGCAGCAGACGGGGTTCGAGGCCGGTCTCCTGAAGGATCTCCGCCACGTCCCCGACCAGGTCCGAGTCCCACACCTGCCGCACCGCGACGTTCACCGACACGAACAGGGGATCGGTGCCCGGGTGGTCCATCTGCCACTGCCTCGCCTGCCGGCAGGCCGTCCGCAGCACCCAGCGCCCCAGATGGACGATGGACCCGTCCTCCTCCGCGATGCCGATGAACCGATTCGGCGCGAGGGTCCCGAACTGCGGATGACGCCACCGGACCAGGGCCTCCACGCCCCGCACAAGACCGCCCTCCAGATCCACCAACGGCTGGTACTCCAGCACGAATTCATCCCGCTCCAGCGCGGGGCGCAGCGTCGACGACAGGGCCTGCCGCGTCATCCGGTGCGCGTTGCGCTCGGGGTCGAAGAGCGTCCAGCGGCCCTTCCCGTCCGCCTTCGCCCAGTACAGCGTCGTGTCCGCCGCCTGCATCAGCCCGGTCGCCGTCGTCCCCGCGGCCGAGCGCTCGACCACCCCGATCGACGCCGACACCGACAGCCGCTGCCCGGCCAGGTCGAACGGCTGCTGAAGCGCCGTGAGGACCGTCTGCGCCAGCTCCGCCAGCTGCTCGGTCCCCGTCGATTCCTCCACGAGCAGCGCGAACTCGTCGCCGCCGAGGCGGGCCACCAGATGCCCGCCCCCCGGCCCGTACGCGCTCTGCTCGGCGCACCGCGTCAGCCGCGTCGCGACCGCCGTCAGCAGCCGGTCGCCGACCCGGTGCCCGAGCGTGTCGTTGACCGCCTTGAACCCGTCCAGGTCCAGGTAGCACAGCCCGATCCGGCCCGTCCCGCCCCGTTCGTACGTCGACGTCTCCAGCGCGGCCGAAAGCCGCTCGAAGAACAGCGCCCGGTTCGGCAGCCGCGTCACCGGATCGTGCATCTGGAGGTGCCGCAGCCGCGCCTGCAACTCCCGCCAGTCGCTGATGTCCGACACGGAGAGGAGCACGTTCGCACTGTCCGGTACGGGCGCGAGCGCGACCTCCACCCACAGGGCGTGCCCGTCGTGGTGCTTGAGCCGGCGCGTGCAGCGGAACCGGGTCCGCCGCCCGTCCAGGATCTCCCGGTACGCGTGCCAGGTGCGGGCGTCCGACGCCAGGTCCACCAGCTCGGCCGCCTCCGTCCCGGCCAGCTGCGCCGGATCGGCGCCGAGCAGCATGCCGAGCGCGGCGTTCGCGGCGACGACCGTGCCGCCGGGGGTGACCAGGGCCATCGCGAGCTGGGCGGCCCGGAAGGCGGCCCGGTAGTCGCGCGCGTCGGCGTCGTCACGCGGGTGCGGTTCGAACGGCAGCAGCGGCGGGCCCTGCCGGTCACCGACCGGGACGTACGCCGCGACGAGGCCCTCGGCACTCCCCGCTTCGCCCTCCGGCTCGCTCCCCACGCCGCCCCCGAGGTCACTCTCCGTGACGACGGGTGGATCGGAGGGGGCGGAAGAGGCGAGGTCTGGGCCGGGGCCGGACTCTTCGGGGATTCCGCTCACCGTGTGCTCCCGCAGGGCGATTGAGTCGTACAGGTGTTGGCGCGTGATGTCGGGGGTCGTGATGTCGGCGTTCCTGTGGGGGGATCGGAGGAGGGTCGAGGGAGGGGATCCGCCGCCCTGGAGCGGATTCCGCGCGGGAAAGTGTGCCGATCATAGAGGCTGGCGCGACAGCCGATCCAGCTCTGTCGCTGCGCAATCCCGCTCCGGTACGAGCCCGGCGGCCCTTCCGCCCGCCCCGGCCGATCGTTTCTGCACGGGTGTGCCTTGACCTGCCGCTCCCATGACCACTTGTGACTTTCTGTGATGTGCCGGGGTGTCGCCGCAGGTTGCCCCGGGCACCCGAGTGGCGCACTGGAACAGGGCGTATTGCCGCAAAACCACACAATGTGGGTGAGGTGTTCCGAATTCCGCTGCGGAGGGCCCGGAGGTCGATGTGCAGGACGAGTTGACGCCCGGGGGAGGGGACCGGCCGGCGCCGGGTTCCGTGCGGCGCGGCGAAGGGGGCGGGCCCATGCCCCCCGCGCCCGGCGACTGGTCCCGGTGGCGGCTGCGCAGCAGTGCGGCGTTCCTCACCGCGCTCGCCGCCCTCGCCGCCACCGGGCTCGTCGCGGGCCCCGCAGCCGCCGACCAGACCGCCGGGCCGTGCGCCCTGCCCCGCACCTCCGCCCACCACTCCCTCGGCGTCGACACCTGGAACGAGAACTACCCCCGGCCCACCGCCACCCTCGACGCGGTGATGATCTTCCTGTCCTTCCCGGACTCCGACCCCCTCCTCACTCCCGGCGAACTCGCCTCCGACCACTTCCCCGCGACCGGGGACTTCTTCCGCCGCGCCTCGTACGGCAAGTTCGAACTGCGCCCGCACCCCCTGCTGGACTGGGTTCCGATGCCCGCCGACTCCACCTCGTACGCGATACGGCGCGACTGGACCGCCGAGCGGCGCACCGCCTATCTGCGGGACGCGGTGGCCGCCGCCGACGCCCGGGTGGACTTCTCGCGGTACGACATCGTCTACCTGGTCGCCGACCCGGACGCCCCGGGCGTCGACTCCGACGCGACGAAGGTCGTCAACTTCGACACTCCGCTGCGCGCCGACGGCACGGACATCCGCCGCGTCGTCACCGTCTTCGAGAAGCACCCGCCGGACCGCAACGTCCTCGCCCACGAGACCGGTCACGTCTTCGACCTGCCCGACCTCTACCACCGCCCCGCCGACGGCAAGGGCGACTGGGACACCCACGTCGGCGACTGGGACCTCATGGGCAGCCAGTTCGGACTCGCCTCCGACCCCTTCGGCTGGCACAAGTGGAAGCTGGGCTGGCTGGACGCCGAGCAGGTCGCCTGCGTCCCCTGGGGCACCACCGCCCGCTTCACCCTCGACCCCCTGTCCGCCCCGCCCCCCACGGGCGGCCAGCGCGGCAACGCACGCCTGGCGGTCGTCCGTACGGGAGAGAACACGGCGCTGGCCATCGAGGCGCGCGGCGGCACCGGCAACGACCGGGGGGCCTGCTCCGAGGGCGTCCTGATCTACCGCGTCCGCAACGGCACCTCCTCCGGCGGCGGCCCCATCGAGGTCGTCGACACCCACCCCCGCACCGAAGCGTGCTGGGACCGCTCGGTCTACCCGCCGCTCGCGGACGCACCGCTGGGCGTCGGCGAGACGTTCACGGTGGCGCGGGAGGGCGCGAAGGTGGAGGTGGCGGACCGGACGGGCTCGGGCGGCTGGACGGTCCAGGTCACGACGGGCTGAGTCACGACGGGCTGAGTCTGGACGGGCTGACCCTGCCCGCGTAGCTCTCGTACGCACGAAAAAGGCCCCCGAGCCGAAGCTCGGGGGCCTTTTCTGTCGGTGCGCCGCCAGGGACTCGAACCCCGGACCCGCTGATTAAGAGTCAGCTGCTCTAACCAACTGAGCTAGCGGCGCCTGCTGACGTCGTAGACATTAGCACCCTGATCGGCGGGAGGAAAAATCGATAACCGCGAGGCCCGCACGCAGGCCCAGAACAGCACCTCGGGACCCGGCAGCCAGGGGTGGCGCACGTCGGGCGCGACCACCCACCTCGGCCCCTTGTCCGTCGTCCCCGCAGGTCGCAGCGCCGGTACGGTCACCGCGTCGCCCGCCCCGTGGCACAGCAGCGGCGGCACGGCATCCGCCCGCCGCTCCCACTCGAGGAGCGCGGGCAGCCGCTGGGCGGTCCCCGGGGCGGTGAAGAGCAGCATCCGCCCGCGCTGCCCCGCCACGGGCCCGGAACCCGGCCCCTCCGCCCACAGCGCGTCCAGCATCCGCCGCCCGAAGACCGAGTCCACGTTCACCACGTCGAAGACGCTCCCGCACGGCAGCACGGCCGGGGCGTAGGGCCGCATCTCCCAGGCGGAGAGGGTGCTGCGCGGGTACGCGGAGGCGGAGACGAGCCACGCGGCACCGGCGGAGGTGGCGCGGTCGAGCGGCGGGGAGGTGGGGGCGGGGGCGTGAGTGGTCATGCCCCAGGTGTACCGGCGGTAAGTGCTCCGTTTCCGCGAGTTACGGGAAACGGGTACGCGCCCCCGCCCGGAGGCGTATCTTGCCCGCCTGCACGGGGCGGGGGCATATGCCTCGCACCCGTGTTCCCCTGGGCCCCCTACGTCGCAGGCCCGTCCCGCAGGAGTCCCCGCCCGAACTCCACCATCTTCTCGGCGTAGTCCTCGGTCCACCCCGCCCGCTCGGCGATGTCCCCCACCACCAGCCGGTCGAACCGCTTCGGGTCCGCGAGCTGGGCCGCGGCCACCGCCTGGAACTCCACCGCCCGGTCCGTCGCCGCCCGGAACGCGTGGGTCAGCTCGGTTGCCCGCGCAAGCAGCTCCTTCGGGTCCTCGATCGACTCCAGGTCGAAGAAGTGGTCGGGGTCGGCGGCCGACTCCGCAGGCTCGAAGAGCAGCGGCGCGGGGCGCAGCCGCCGCTCGGTCCGCTCGGTTTCCGCCATGTGCTTCCTCCCAATCGGGCCGCCCCGGGGTCGGACGGCCACCCTCCATTGTCCGGGTACGCGCAAGTACGCCTCACGGTGCCCGTACGTACGCCTCAGCCCACCTGCGGTACGCCTCCAGAGCTGGCACGTACGCCTCAGCCCGCCCGCCGGTACGCCTCACGGCACCCACGGCACCTGGTGTTCGCCGAGGTGTGCCAGTACCGAGTGGTTCGCCTCCCACCCGTCCGGGCTGTGTTCATTGGCCGTCTCCGGCGGCGTGCCGGACTCCGTCCGGCGGTCACCGTCACGGCACCCACGGCACCTGGTGTTCGCCGAGGTGTGCCAGTACCGAGTGGTTCGCCTCCCACCCGTCCGGGAACTTCACCGTCACCCCCAGCTGCACCGGTTCCGTCGAGGGATGCTCGTCCAGCAGGTCCGTCACGCCCTCCCGGCACACCACGATGCACGCGTGCCGGTGCCGGGAGGCGAGGACGCACAGGCGGCCCGTCTCCAGGTGGAACGCCGTCGCGTCCGGCCGCCCCGACAGCGGGTGCAGCACCACCGTCACGTCGAACTCCCGCCCCTGGAGCCGGTTCGCGGTGTCCACGGCGACCCCCGTCACCCCGAGGGCGGCGAGCGCGGCCCGTACCGCCGCCGCCTGGTCGCGGTGGGCGGTGCCGACCGCGACGCGGTCCGCCGTCAGGGGCGTCGGCGTGTCGGAGCGTTCGCTGAGCGCGGCCCCGCCCCGGTCGAGGAGGCGTCGTACGACCTGCGCGACCGCCCCCACCGCCTCCGGATCGGTCCGGGGCGTGTGCCGGGCCGGGAGCTCCAGCAGGCCCCACCCCGTGTGCGCCGCCTCGTCGACCACCCGGTCCACCGCCGACCCGTCCGACGGCACCCCGAAGCGGAGCGTCCGCTCGCCCGGCCCCGTCCCGCTGCGGAAGGGCGTGAACGGGTAGAACGCGTCCGACACCAGCTGCGCCGCCGAAGCGGGCAGCCGCCACGACACCGGAAGCCGGTGCTGCGGAAGCTCCGGGTTGTGCGCGAGCAGCGTGGACACGGCACTCGCGGACGGGTCGTACGACAGCCCCGCCCACTGCTCCGCCCCCACGATGGAGAACGGATCGAGCTGCCCGGGATCACCCACGAACAGCGCCCGCTCGAAGAGGCTCGCCACGGCCAGCAGCGCGTCCGACCGCATCTGGTACGCCTCGTCGACGATCGCGTGCCGCCACGGCTCGACGCCCTTGACGTGCGCCCACTTCGCCGCGGTCGAGATCACGACGTCGAGCCCCGCCAGATCCGCCGCCTTCGCGGACTTCTTCACCTGGGCGAGGTCGTCCAGCGCCTTGTCGTACGGATCCGGGTCGGAGCTGTGCAACCGTCCCACCGGCAGCCCGGGACGCTTCTCGGCGAGCCGCAGCACGAGGTCGTCGACCTGGGCGTTGGTCTGCGCGACGACCATCAACGGCCGTCCCGCGTCGGCCAGTTCGAGGGCCGCGCGCACGACGAGCGTGGACTTGCCCGCGCCGGGCGGCGAGTCCACGACCACACCCCGGTGGGTGCCGTGGAGGGTGTCGTGCAGGATCGCGGCGGTGGCACGCGCCGCCTCGGCACCGGGGTCGAAACCGGTGCGGTCGAAGTCGGGGGCCTGGTGGGAGCCGGGGGCCTGGTGGGACTGGTTCACGGGTTCACGACTCTTCCTCGGACGGTACGGAGCGGAGGCCGGGGCAGCGTGCGGGGTGCCGTGCGGTCACAGCGGGCCCGGTCACAACAGGTCCTCCGGCGTCACCGGATCGGGGCGCTCCGCAAGCGCGAGGCCGTCCGCAGCACCGCCCGCGACGCCGCCCGCTGCCCCGCCCGCGACGGCATCCGGCGGCCCCCCGTGTGTCCACGGGGTCTCCTCCGGGTCCGGGAGCTGCGCCCCGCCCCGCTGATCGTGCTCGAACAGGGTCCAGCAGATCCGGTCACCCACCTCGGGCACCGTCCCGGGCGCGGGCTCCTTGCTCCGCCCCATCCCGTTGACGACCCGCAGCACGAGCATCCCCTCGCCCACCCGCTCCACGAACTCCGCGCTCTGCGCCCTGCCCTCCAGCGACCGGTGCACCTTCACCTTCTCGCCCGCCCGCTCCCCGCCGCCGAGCTGCGGCAGGTCGGCGGTCGTGACGGTCACCAGAGGCCGCGGACTCGGCCGCTTCCCCTCGCTCCAGGTCATCTCCACCCCCACCACCTCACTCACGAAGGCTTCCCCCGCGAGCCGCCGCGCCGCCATCACCAGCGGATCGTCCAACGCCTCCTGGGCCTCCAGCCGCCCCTGCTCGGTCTCCCGGGAGGCCAGCTTCTGGGCCGCCCCCACCGCACTGTCCTGCCGGGGCTGCGGCGGCTCGCCCGCCCGCACCTTGTCCCGGTGCGAGGTGTACGACCACCGGTCCCGCGTCCACCGCTCGGCCGCCCGCACCCCCTCCGGCAACCCCCGCGCCAGATCCAGCGCCTGCCACACCGCATCCCAGGTCGGCCGCATCTGCGAGGCCAGCAACTCCCGGATCCGCCGCTCGGCGGCGGTCAGCTCGCCGAGCCGTTCCTCCGCACTCCCACCGTCCTCGGCGGCGGCCAGCCGCTGCCGGGCCAGGTCGTAGGCGTCGATGGCCGGGGCCAGCAGCACGTTGTCGAACGCCGGGTCGGTGGCGGGCCCCGCAGGCGGACAGAACAACTGCCCCTGCGCATCGCGCCCGGTCTCCGCCCGCAAGGCGGCCTCGGCCCCGCTGCCGCCCCCCTCCACCGGATCGATCCAGGCGAGCAGCGCCCCGAGGTGCTGGTCCTCCAGGTTGCTCTGCCCGGTCGCCCAGTGCCGCCCGAGGAGATCGGTGGCGGACAGCAGCAGCGAAGCGCCCGGAACCCGGGCCCGCTCCCCGTAGTGCGTCAGCCAACGCCCCAGCAGCGGAATGTGCGGCGGAGCCGGATAGGGGGTGTCGGGATCCTGCTCGACCGTCCGCCGGAACCGCATCGACCGCCCCAGCAACCGCACGTACGCGACGCCCGCCCTGTTCGGCACGATGATCTGCGGCGCGTCCCGGCACAGCTCGACCTCCACCTTGACCCGCTTCTTCGTCTCGGGGTCGGTCTCGTTCCGCTCGGCGGGCTCGACGTCGTCGGCGTACGCGTCCACGTACGGCAGCACGGCCTCCGCCAGCTCCGCCAGGAACGCGAACCGCAGCTCCCGGTCCCGGGGCTGCGGCACGGCCAGCAGCCGAGGCCGCTCCCGATCGGTCCCCACCAGCGCCCCGAGCGGCGCCCCCGCCTCCCCGGCGGTGGTCAACGGGACGACGACCAGGGGACGTTCGGAAAGATGCCGATGCCGAACGGTCGCAAGCGGCTGTGCCCGCCCACTGCGGGTGGCCTGCAACCGGGCAAGGGTATTGATGAGCGACATGGAGTGAAGGGCCTGGTTCCTGGAGGCTTTGAGGACCGCCCCGTCAGGGGCGCGGGGCTGTGACATGTGCGGCTCCGCCGCGCGGGCGCGAGCAACCACGACCCACCCGCACGTAACGGGACACGCCGCGCGGCGAGCGCTTTAGGTGAAGGGGTGGGGTAGGGGACTCATCCCGCCGAAGGGCCGGGGGCCGGGGGCGGAGCCCCCGAGCAGTAACCCCAGCCCCACCGAACCCGCACGGATCACCCCACCCCCCTCAGCGCCTCCGCCCGCAACGCCGCCGCCCTCCGCAACGCCGCGACCGTCGGGTCGGACGGATCCCCGGCCCGCCCCTCCGCCGCGTCCAGTACCGCCGCGACCGTCGTGAGCCCCCCCAACTCCCCCCGCACACCCCGCCCCAACGCCTCCACAGCCCCCGCGTCCCTCGCCCGCCCCCGGCAGTGAAACGCCAGCTCACACGCGGAAAGACATTCGGGGGCATAGGCGGCCCCCACCGCCTCGACCGCCGCCACCAGCTCCTCCGCCCCGCGCGCCGGATCGAACGTCGTCCCGGGCGGAAGGGCGGCCGCCAGCTCCTCCACCCTCCGCATCCGCCCCAACTGCCGCAGGGTGACCGACCGTTGCTTCCGCACGTCCACCATCGACCCGGTCGGCAGATTGGAGAAGTCCTTCGGACAGACCAACAGCACCCGATGCTCCACCTCCGCCCCCGCCACCTTCTCCGCCACCCGCTCCAGCGCCAGCACGTACACCGCCGCCTGCCGGGCCGCCGCCCCCACCTTCGCCGGGTCCGCCGAACCGTCCAGCATCGGGAAGGACTTGATCTCCACCACCGTCCACCGCCCGTCCGGATGCACCACCACCGCATCCGGCTCCAAGTAGGCCGGAGTCCCCGCCACCTCCAACGCGAGCATCGGATGGTCGAGCAGCGTCCACGCCTTCTGGGCCGTCGCGTCCCGCAACGCCAGCGCCGTCCGGGCCGTCCGTCCCTCGGGACCCGCCGCCGACACGTCCGGGGTGCGCGCCTCCGCCGGGTCCGGGGCGCCCAGCAGCCGCAGCAGTTCCGTACCCCCGTCGGACTTCACCCGCGCCTCGAAGGCGTTCCCGCGCATGAAGGCGAACTGCGACTGCCCGTACGCGGCGGGGGACCCCAACGCCTGTGCGAGCACCGTCTTGTTCACCCCCGCCCCGTCCAGCAGCGCCCGCCGCTCGCACCCCGGGTTCGCGGCCAGCGCCGCCAGCGCGCGGGCGTCCATCGGATGCGGGGCGACCGCCGCGCCTCTCAGCTCGGCGAGCCTTTGACGCACCGGAACGGCATCCGTACCAGCGGCAGCACCGGAAGCCGGAACGGCCGTGTCACGACGTACGTGCGGAGGCGTGGGATCGGGTCCGCTGCCCAGGGTTGCGTTCACCCTCGGAAGTCTCCCATCCGCCACTGACAACACCCCCGCATCCGGCTTCTCACCCCGTGAGCGATGATGGAACAGGCCGGTGCCATTCCGGCCCGTACGCCGCAAAGAAGGCAAAAGGGAGAGAACGTCATGGCACCCCGCATCCTGCTGGCCCGGCACGGTCAGACGGAGTGGTCGCTGTCCGGCAAGCACACCGGCCGGACCGACATCCCGCTGCTCGACGAGGGCCGCCACGGCGCGAAGGTGCTCGGCGAACGACTGCACCGCGCCCCCTGGAACGGCCTCCCGGACGTGGAGGTCCGCACCAGCCCCCTGGTGCGCGCCGCCGAGACCTGTGCGATCGCGGGCTTCGGCGACCGCGCCCAGGAGTGGGACGCCCTCATGGAGTGGGACTACGGCGCCTACGAGGGCCTCACCCCGGCCGAGATCCACGCCCAGAAGCCCGGCTGGATGATCTGGCGCGACGGGGCCCCGGACGGCGAGACCCTCGCCGACGTCACCGCCCGCGTCGACCAGGTCGTCGAGTGGGCCCGCTCCGCCGACCGCGACGTCCTGGTCTTCGCCCACGGGCACGTCCTGCGTTCCCTGGGCGCCCGTTGGCTGGGCCTCGGCATCGGTTTCGGCGCGCACATCCGGCTCGACCCGACCTCGCTGTCGGTACTGGGCTGGGCGTACGGCGAACCCGCGATGGAGCGCTGGAACGACACGGGCCACCTGGACGCCCAGAGCTGAGCCGTCCCGCGCCGAGTCGTCCCGCGCCGAGCCGTCCCGCGCCGAGCCCCCCGCTCCGGGACGCCGGGCGGGCCCGGGCCGAGCCCGGCTCAGGCCCGCCTGACCGTGTTCGCGTGCCGCTCCAGGAACGCCCCGATGACGGGGGAGCGGCGGTGCGGCAGCAGCGTGCGGATCGTCTGCGCGAGCATCGTGTGCACGCGCGAGGACTGCACCTGTTCCAGCAGGTCGAGCACCTTCTGACCGACCGCCGCCGCCTCGTCCGGCACCCCCGACCTGGCCAGGTCGTCGGCCAGTTCCGCGCTGTAGAGCGCCAGGTTGCGGGTGAAGTGCGGGTCCTGGAGGGCGGCCGCCCGGTGCGCGAACCGGGCGGCCCGCCGCCAGTCGCCCAGCGCCGACCAGCACTGGGCCTCCAGCCACGCCACTTCGGCGTCCCCGAAGAAGCTCATCCACTCCGGATCGGCGGCCGACGCCCCGCACTGGAACAGCGACTTCGCCCGTACGAGAGCCTCCGTGCAGCCCGTACGGTCGCCGAGTGCGGCCCAGCCCGCCGCCTCCCGCAGGGTCAGCAGCGACATCAGCCGCATCGAGCCGAGCCCGCGCGCCGCGCGCAGCCCGGCCTGCGCCGCCCGCAGCGCCTCCCGGGGCCGCCCCGCGTCCCTGGCCAGGAAGGACGTATTGCAGAACGCGTGCGCCTCCAGCGCCGGATCCTCGGCCACCCGGGCCGTCGCGAGCGCCTCCGCGTAGTGCGAGCGGGCCTCGTCGAAGCGGCCCGAGTCGTGCGCCAACCAGCCCACCGTGAGCGCCAGTTCACCGGCCCCCGCGTGCAGCCGGTCCGACACCGTGCGCCGCACCGTGCCCGCGTCCAGCAGCGCGTACGCGGCCTGGAGCGGCTTCGCCGCGTGCCGGTACAGGGCGTCCGCGCCGTGCCGGTCGTCGAGCAGCCGGATCTGCCGCACCGCCTCCTCGACGGCAGCCGCCTCGCTCACGCCCGGTCGGCCCGAGCCTCTGCCCGGTACGCCCGTACGGGCCCGGGCCTGGTCGAGCGGCCCGAGGGCCCCCAGCGGGCCGAAGGCGGAAGCGGTCGCCGCCGTGGCGGACCCGCTCGCAATGAACGCGCGACGCAGCACGTCGCTCTCCTCGTCGGTATGGGACAGGTGGGGTGTGCGCGCACCGGGCACCCGGGGGGCCCGCTCCGCCGGGGCCGACGCGGGCGTACCGGAGTGCGAGGGGGGCGGGTTCACACCCCCGCGCGCTCCTCGTCCGCGTACCGCCTCCCGGGCCGTGAATCCCAGGTCCGACAGCGTCAGACCGGGGAACATGTGCAGGAACACCCGCTCGTACGCATAGTTGGGACAGCGGATCTCGCCCGCCTCCACCCGCCCGATGTACCGGGCGTCGCACGCCACCTGCTCGCCGATCTCGCGGGCCGCACGCCGTACCGAGGCGGCGAACTCGCCCGGCGAACGGTGCCCCCGCAGGGCCCGGAAGGCCAGGTTGGGTTCGGCCCGCCGGGGGTGCGCAGGCGGGGGCGGCCGATGATTCGCTGATGACGACGCCATGGCCGGTGCCCTCTCTGGCGGATGGTGCGGTGGTGCTCCGTGGTGCTCCGTGCCGCTCTCCGGGGTGGATGTGCGCACCCCCGGGCGGGGCATGAACGTACCGGGTGTGACGGTGCCGACACGCGGGGTTTGCCTACAAACCGGATATCTCATCCACGATCTGCCATGAACTGCCATTCTTTGCGGCGGCGCGTTGCCGTAGCCGTTGACGCCGTCGCCGCGTTGACAGGGAACGGAGGGGGTGCGGCTCCCTCTCGAACGAGGAGGGTTCCCTTGTTGGAGGCCGGCATGGAGACCGCTGTTCCGGAGACCGCAGTGGCTGGGGACGTGGTCGGCTCCCCTTCCGCTCTTCCCGCTTCCGCTGCCGCAGGGCGTACGGCCGCCTCGCACGCGACCGCCCAGCACTGGCCCAGCCCGGAATCCAGCGAGGCCCCCGAGGCCGCGCCCCTGGACCTGGTCACCGTTCCCGCCCGGCAGGGGCTGGAGGCGGTCGACATCCTGCGCCGGGCCTCCGCCTCCGGGGCCGGGCTCTGCGGTGCGGTCGGCTCCGCCCCGGCCGCCGTCGGTCCCGTCCTGCACGACGGACGGTGCGACACCGTCGGCTTCCTGGTGCCCCCGGGCACGGCGGACGGGTGGGACATGCCGGGCAGCGCGTGTACGCAGACGCTCGGGCGCGGGGTCTCCTTCGGTATCCCGGCGCCGACGACGCCCACGGCCCCGGAGCCGCCGGTCACGGGGACGGGATGGCTGCTGCCGCCCACGGAGACGGTGCCGGTCACCGACCCGGCGGCGCTGCGGAGGGCTCTGGGCGAGGCCGCTCGGCTCATCGAGGCCGCCGACCGCTGCCGCTGATCCCTGCGGGGCTCTGAGCGGTGTCCGTTTGCCCGCGCGGGTGCGGGTGATCTGCTCGGGCGTGCGGGTGCGGTTGTGGTTGGCGGCTTGTACGTGCGGGAGCGTCGTGGCTGGTCGCGCAGTTCCCCGCGCCCCTGGAGGCATGCTTCGCAGCCTCCCCCCCTAGATCCGGGCCCACCCTGGAGAGCCCCCGCCGCCCCCCGCCAAGGGGTCAGCACGACATCACGCCCCCCGCCCCCGATACTGGCCACGTGGCCAAGAAGAACCCCCCGAAGTCCCGCGAACGCACCCCCGAAGCCCTCGTCGAGAAGGTCGACGGCGGACTCGCCGAGCTCATACCCGACCGCAACCGCCCCCACAGTTGGACCCTCCTCCTCGACGGCGCCCCCCAGTCCCACGTCGACCTCGACGACCCGACCCACCTCGACTTCGCCTACCAGCGCCGCCTCGGCCACATCGTCGACCTGGTCGCTCCCGCCAAGCAGCCCCTCCAGGTCCTCCACCTCGGCGGTGGCGCGTTCACGATGGCGCGGTACGTCGCCGCCACCCGCCCCCGCTCCACCCAGCAGGTGGTCGAGATCGACGCCCCGCTCGCCCAACTGGTGCGCAGGCAACTCCCCCTGGACCCGGGCGCCCGCATCCGCGTCCGCAGCGCCGACGCCCGCGAGGGGCTGGCCAAGTTCCCGGACGCCTGGGCCGACGTGGTCATCGCCGACGTGTTCAGCGGAGCCCGCACCCCCGCGCACCTCACCAGCACCGAGTTCCTCACCGACGTACGGCGGGTACTGAAGCCCGCCGGGCACTACGCGGCCAACCTCGCCGACGGTCCGCCCCTGGCGCACCTGCGCGGCCAGATCGCCACCGCCGCCGTGGTCTTCCCCGAGCTGGCGCTCGCCGCCGACCCCGCCGTGCTGCGCGGCAAGCGCTTCGGGAACGCCGTACTGCTGGCCTCCGGGCTGGCCCTCCCCGTCGCCGAGTGGACCCGGCGGGTCGCCACCGACCCGCATCCGGGTCGGGTCGAACACGGACGGGACCTCGTCGACTTCACCGGCGGCGCCGCCCCGGTCGTGGACGCGAGCGCACGGCCGTCCCCGGTGCCCCCGTCCTCCGTTTTCAAGTAGACGGGTACACGGGTGCGCGGGCAGGTAGACAGACAGGCAGACGGGCCGAGTGACGCAGCGCGTGCCGTGTGGCGGACGTCAAGCTTCCGGCGGTGCGCGCCACCCTCGTACGGCTGGCGCTTCCCGGGGGATTCCCGCGCCGACCGGGGGAGTACTACGTCGGGTACTTCGTGACCTCGACCCTCGGTGGATGGTCGTGCCACGTGCAGAACACCGTCAGCCTCTCCGCCCCCGCCGTGAACTCCACCCGGATCCAGGACGGGTCCTTCCACACCTGCACCGCCCACCCCGAGTTGGGCTGCGCCGACACCAGCTTCGCCGCGTCGGCGCCCAGCGAGAACACCACCCGCCCCGCGTCCGTGTTCACCGGCTTCAGCTTGCCGGAAGGGGCCGGGGGTGCGACGGGAGTGTCGTTCCGCCGGTTCGGGGCGTCGGACGGGCTGCGGCGCTCCGGAGGCTTCGTCGGGGGCCGCGTGGTGGCGGGCGGCTGTGAGGGGCGGCGGGTGGACGAGGACTGCGGGGTCGCCACCTCGGCGAGGCTGCCCCGCTCGGGGGCGGTGCTCGGGATCGGCAGGGCGCGCGGCGGATCGTACGCCGTGCCGGACATCACCGTGTGCACACCCCACCACGACAGGGTGACCGCGGCGCCGGTGGCCAGCAGCCACGCCCCGGTGTGGAGGAGTCCTCGTCGCATCCGGGACATCCTGCACCACGCGCCACCCGGCCGCGTCGGGGGGTCGCGCGAGCGGTCGGCGGCCAGGAGCCCCGGCGGGGTCGCGGAGCGGGTCACGGGGTGGTGGCGGGAGTTGTCCCCGGGGCGTCCGGCGGACTCGAATGGCGTACGGTGCGGCCCATGGCAAGTGTGCTCGTGGTCGAGGACGACCAGTTCGTGCGCTCCGCCCTCATCCGGCATCTGACCGAGGCGTCCCACACCGTGCGGAGCGTCGGAACGGCCCTGGAGGCGTTGCGCGAGGTCGCTCATTTCCGTTTCGACGTGGTCGTACTGGACCTCGGACTGCCCGACCTGGACGGGGCCGAAGCGCTCAAGATGCTGCGCTCGATCACCGACGTACCGGTGATCATCGCGACCGCGCGGGACGACGAGGCGGAGATCGTACGGCTGTTGAACGACGGCGCGGACGACTACCTGACGAAACCTTTCTCGGTCGAGCACCTCTCCGCGCGGATGGCGGCGGTACTGCGCCGGGCGCGCTCGTCGGCGGGGGCCGAGCCGCCGCCCAGCGTGATCCGGGTGGGCGGTCTCGCCATCGACCCGCTGCGGCGGCAGGCCCAGCTGGACGGGGCCCGACTCGACCTGACCCGGCGGGAGTTCGACCTGCTCACCTTCCTCGCGGGCCGCCCCGGAGTCGTCGTACCGCGCAAGGAACTCCTCGCAGAGGTCTGGCAGCAGAGCTACGGCGACGACCAGACTATTGACGTGCATCTGTCGTGGCTGCGTCGCAAACTCGGTGAAACCGCCGCCAACCCCCGCTATCTGCACACCCTTCGGGGTGTGGGCGTCAAACTGGAGCCCCCCGCGTGAGGTGGGCCCTGGTCAAGGTCTGTCTCGCCGTCACGGCGATGGTCGTGGTCGCCTTCGCGGTGCCGTTGGGGCTGGTGATACGGGAGATGGCGGGCGACCGTGCCTTCTCGGGCGCCGAGCGCCAGGCCGCCTCCATCGGCCCGACCCTCTCCATCACCACCGACCGCGAGCAGCTCGAACGCGCGATGTCCATCACCGAGCCCGGCAGCAAGGGCTGGATGGCCATCCACCTTCCCGCCGTACGGGAGGCGGGCAAGGCCGTCCACCCGGCCCAGAGGATCGGTGCCAGCCGCTCCGCCGCCGAGGACGTCGCCGCCACCCAGCGCATCGGCCGGGCCTACACGGCGAAGGCCCCCGGCGGGTCCGTCCTCCTCCAGCCGACGGCCCTCGCGAGCGGCAGCATCGCCATCGTCGAGGTCTTCGTCCCCGAGTCGGACGTCAGCAACGGCGTCGCGACGGCCTGGCTCGTCCTGGCGGGCGTCGGCCTCGCCCTGATCGTCGGCTCGGTCGCGGTCGCCGACCGGCTCGGCGTACGGATGGTCCAGCCCGCCCAGCGACTCGCGGGCGCGGCCCAGGACCTGGGCGAGGGCAAACTCGGCGCGCGCGTCCCGGAGGAGGGGCCGACGGAACTCAAGTCGGCCGCCGTCGCCTTCAACTCCATGGCCGACCAGGTCGTCCAACTCCTCGAAAACGAGCGGGAGTTGGCCGCTGACCTGTCCCATCGTCTGCGCACCCCTCTCACCGTTCTCCGTCTCAACGCGGCCTCGCTCGGGGACGGCCCGGCGGCCGACCAGACCCGGGCCGCCGTCGAGCAACTGGAGCGCGAGGTCGACACGATCATCCGTACCGCCCGCGAACACCGCCCGAGGACCCTGCCCGTGGGGGCCGGGGCGGTCGCGGGCTGCGACGCCGGTGAGGTCATCCGGGAACGGATGGAGTTCTGGTCGGCGCTCGCGGAGGACGAGGGCCGGGAGGTGCGGCTGGCGGGCGTGGACCGTCCGGTACGCATCCCGGTCGCGCGCCCGGAACTCGCGGCGGCCCTGGACGCGCTCCTCGGCAACGTCTTCCGGCACACCCCCGAGGGCACGCCCTTCTCCCTGGACGTCCACAACGGCGACGACGCGGTCATCGTGCTCGTCTCGGACGCGGGGCCGGGGATAGCGGACCCGGAGGCGGCGCTCGCCCGAGGCAACAAGGGGGACCGGGCGGGGTCCACGGGCCTCGGCCTCGACATCGTCCGCCGGGTCGCGGAATCCACGGGGGGCGACGTCCGGATAGGCCGCTCCGTCCTCGGCGGCACCGAAATCCGCATCTGGCTCGCCCTGAACGGCGGCCGCACCTCCCGCACCTCCCGCCGCACCCACCGCGTGGTCCGCCGCCCCTCCCGCCTCCGCCGCTCCACCCCCCACCCCTTCCCCTGACCCCCCGGGGCGGTGGGCCCGCCCCCGGCTTCAGGCCCGATCCTCCGGCGCGAGCGGCGGCAGCACCCCCTCCCTCGCCACCTTCCCGTACCACCGCGCACTCGCCTTCGGCGTCCGCCGCTGCGTCGTGAAGTCCACGTGCACCGCCCCGAACCGCTTCCCGTACCCGTACGCCCACTCGAAGTTGTCCATCAACGACCACAGGAAGTAGCCGCGCACGTCCGCGCCGACCTCCAACGCCCGGCGCACCGCGTCCAGATGGGCGTGCAGGTACGCGATGCGGTCCTGGTCGTCGACCGTGCCGTCGGCGCCCGGCTTGTCGTCGTAGGCGGCCCCGTTCTCGGTGACGTACAGGGGGACGCCCCGCGCCTCCCGCCCGTACTGGACGAGGAGTTCGTAGAGCCCGGACGGGTCGACCGACCAGCCCATCTCCGTCCGCTCGCCCGGCGGCTGGTGGAAGGCGACACGGTCCGCACCCGGCCAGGGGGAGTGGTCGCTGGAGCCGTGGCCGTCCGTGCGCGGCACGTCGTCGCCGACGGGGTGGGAGACCACCGCCGGGGTGTAGTAGTTGATGCCGAGCCAGTCGAGCCGCTGCTGTGCGAGCTTCTCGTCGCCGCGGCCGACGAACGACCAGTCGGTGAGGGAGGCGGTGTCGGCGACGAGGTCCTGCGGGTACGCGCCGTGCAGGAGCGGGCCCGTGAAGACCCGGTTGGCGAGCGCGTCGATGCGGCGGGCCGCGTCCACGTCCGCCTCGGACGAAGGATCCAGGGGCCGTACGACACTCGGGTTGAGGCTGATCCCGATCTTCGCCCGCGCCGGGAGCCGGGCGCGCAGCGCCTGCGTGCCGAGGCCGTGCGCGAGGTTGAGGTGGTGGGCGGCCCGCAGGGCGGCGACGGGGTCGGTGCGGCCGGGGGCGTGCACCCCCGATCCGTAGCCCAGGAAGGCGCTGCACCAGGGCTCGTTGAGGGTGGTCCACAGCTCGACCCGGTCGTCGAGGGCCCCGGCCACCAGGTCCGCGTACTCCGCGAACCGGTACGCCGTGTCCCGCTCAGGCCAGCCGCCCGCGTCCTCCAGCTCCTGCGGGAGGTCCCAGTGGTAGAGCGTGACGGCCGGGGTGATGCCGTGGTCGAGGAGGTCGTCGACGAGGGAGCGGTAGAAGTCCAGGCCGCGCTGGACGGCGGGCCCCCGCCCCGTCGGCTGGACGCGCGGCCAGGAGACCGAGAAGCGGTACGCGGTCAGGCCCAGCTCCGCCATCAGCGCCACGTCCTCGGCGCGCCGGTGGTAGTGGTCGCAGGCCACGTCCCCGGTGTCGCCGTTCTCGGTGCGGCCGGGGGTGTGGGAGAAGCGGTCCCAGATGGAGGGGGTCCTGCCGTCCTCCGCCACGGCCCCCTCGACCTGGTAGGCGGCGGTCGCGGAGCCCCACAGGAAGCCGGGCGGAAAGCTGCCAGAAGACATGATTCAACTCCGATGAGAGAGATGAGAGGGAAGGGGGTTGGCGGGTACGGGAGCTCAGCCCTTGACCGCGCCCTGCATGATGCCGCCGACGATCTGCTTGCCGAAGAGCACGAACGCGATCAGCAGCGGCAGCGTGCCGAGGAGGGCGCCCGCCATGATCACCGACTGGTCGGGGATGAAGCCCCGGCCGAGACCGGTCAGCGCCACCTGCACGGTCGGGCTGCCGTTCTGGGTGAGCGCGATGATCGGCCAGAAGAAGTCGTTCCAGGCCATCACGAAGGTGAGCATCCCGAGCACGGCCATCGCCGGCCGCGCCGCCGGGAAGACGATGTGCCACATCACCCGGATGCTGCTCGCCCCGTCCACCCGGGCCGCCTCGATCAGCTCGGTCGGCAGGGCCTCCGTCAGGTACTGCCGCATGAAGAACACCCCGAAGGCGCTCACCAGCGTCGGCAGGATCACGGACTGGAGCTGGTCGGTCCACTCCAGCTTCGCGATCATCATGTACAGCGGTACGACACTGAGCTGCGGCGGCACCATCATCGTGCCGATCACCAGCAGCAACAGCATGTTCTTGAAGCGGAACCGCAGCTTGGCGAAGGCGAACCCGGCGAAGGTCGAGAAGAGCACCGTGCCCAGGGCGACCGAGCCCGCCACCACCGTGGTGTTGAGCAGCGCCGTGCCCATGTTGGCGTCGGTCCAGGCGATGCCGAGGTTCTTGAACAGGTTCCCGCCGAACCAGAACGGCGGCGGGGTCTGCGCGAGCCGGGTGTTGTTGCGGGACGCGGCGATCGCCGTCCACACCAGGGGGAAGAGCGAGCCGACCGTGAAGACGATCAGGATCGCGTACGTCAGCTTCCCCGCGTACCGCTGCCGCCCGGCCTGGTGCACCCCGCGCGCCTCGCGGGCCCGCCCCGGTTTCCGGCCCCCGGGCTTCCGTACCTCTTCTCGTACGGCCGTCGTGCTCATGACCGGGACCCCTTCTCGCTCTTGGTCAGGCGTCGCGAGATCAGCCAGTTGACCACCCCGATCAGCACCAGGATCAGGAACATCGTCCAGGCGATGGCCGACGCCCGCCCCAGGTGCAGGTTCACCCACCCCTGCTCGTACAGGTAGAGACCCAGCGTCTGGAACTGGTGCTCCGAGCCGCCGGTGGCGCCCGCGCTGCCGCTGAACAGCAGCGGTTCGCCGAACAGCTGCGTCGCGCCGATCGTCGAGACGACCACCGTGAACAGGATGGTCGGCCGCAGCGAGGGGATCGTCACGTGCCGGAACTGCTGCCAGCGCGAGGCCCCGTCCAGCTCCGCCGACTCGTACAGGTCGGGGGAGATGGCCTGCATGGCGGCCAGGTAGATCAGCGCGTTGTACCCCGTCCAGCGCCAGATGACGATGGTGGAGACGGCCAGCTGCGAGGTCCAGTCGCCGTTCTGCCAGTCGACGGGATCGATGCCGATCATCCCGATCGCCCAGTTGATCATCCCGTAGTCGCGTCCGAAGAGGAGCACGAAGACCAGGGTGGCCGCCGCGACGGACGTGGCGTACGGGGTCAGGACCGCGACCCGGAAGAACGACGAGCCGCGCAGCTTGAAGTGCAGCAGATGGGCGATGCCCAGGGCGATCACCAACTGCGGAACGGTGGACAGGACGCCGATGGTGACGGTGTTGCGAGCTGCGTTCCAGAAGAACTCGTCGCTCATCAGCCGGCTGAAGTTCCTGAGGCCCACCCAGTTCATGTCGGTCGGCGCGGTCAGCTCCACCTGGTGGAGCGACGCCCAGCCGGTGTACAGGAGCGGGAAGAGACCGAAGGCGACGAAGAAGACGAAGAACGGCGCCACATAGGCGTACGGACTGAACTTCATGTCCCAGCGGTAGCGGCGGCTGCGCCACGCGCTGTGCGTACGGGCCTTGTTGCCCCGCCCGGCGGCCCCGCCGTCCTCCCCCTCGGCGGAGGGGGAGGACGGGGCCTGGACGGACTTGACGCTCGGGCTGCTCATCACAGGTGTCCGCTCACTGGTCGAGTGCGTTGTCGATCGCCTTCACCGCCGCGTTCCAGCCCTCCTCGGACGAGCGGCCCTTCTGGTCGACCTGAAGCATGCCGATGTCCGCGAGGTTCTGCGCGATGACGAGGTCCTTCGGGCCGAGGATCTGCACCGGCACGCCCTTGGCGGCGGCCGAGAAGATCGTCCCGATGGGCGCGTCGTTGAAGTACGCGTGCTTGGCCCCCGACACCTCGGGCATGCTGTACGCCGCCTGGGCGCTCGGGAAGCTGCCGCGCTTGGCGAAGAACGTCGCCTGCTGCTTCGGCGCGGTCAGCCACGCGGCCAGCTTCGCCGCGGCCTCCTTGTTCTTGCCCGCCTCCGGAACGGTCAGGAACGCCCCGCCCCAGTTGGAGGGCTTCGGCGCGGCCGCCACGTCCCATTTGCCCTTGCCCGCGTCGCCGGCCTTGTCCTGGATGTAACCGAGCATCCACGGCGGGCAGGACACGGTGGCGAACTGGCCGTTGGCGAAGCCCTGGTCCCAGCCCTTCTGGAACTGCTGGTGCTTGGCCGTCAGCCCGGCCCCGGCGGCCTCCGCCGCGATGTCCCAGGCTTCCTTCACCACCGGGTTCGACTTGTAGATGACCTTGCCGTCGGCGTCGTAGTACCGCTTCTCGGAGCCACCGGTGACGGCGGCCATCAGCCCGGCCGCCGAATCGAGGAACTTCGTGCCGTCGGGAGCCTTGGCCTTGTACCGCTTGCCGACCTCCACGTATTTGCGCCAGTCTCCGGCCCACAGCTTGCCGACCTCCTCCCGGTCCGTCGGCAGCCCGGCCTTCTCGAAGAGGTCCTTGCGGTAGCACAGGCCCATCGGGCCGACGTCCGTGCCGAGCCCGACCGTCTTGCCGTCCTTGGCCGTGCCCTGTGCCCACTTCCACGGCAGGAACGCGTCCTTCTGCACCCCCGGGGTCTTGCCCAGGTCCATCAGCTTCGCGGACTGGGTGGCCGTGACCTCGGCGATGTTGTTGATCTCGACGGCCTGGATGTCGGACAGTCCGCTCCCGCTGGTCAGGTGGTTCAGCAGCTGCGGGTAGTAGTTCTCGTTGCGTTCGATCGAGTTCTGCTCGATGACGACGTCCGGGTTCTCCTTCATGTACTGGTCGTACAGCCCGGCCTCCTTCAGTCCGAAGGCGCCGAAGACCCCGATCTTCAGCACGGTCCTGCCCTTCTTCGCGGCGGCCGTGCTGTCGTTGCCTGCCGCGCCCCCGGTGGTGCCCGGGTCGTCCGAGGCGCACCCCGACAGCAGCGCGCCGCCCAGCAGCACGGCTGCGGACGTCCATGCCACAGCGGTCCTGGAACGGTTCCTGCGCGGTGCGGTGGTCCTGATGATCTGCATAGCGTCCTCCTGAAGCCCGACGGGTCAGGTACGGTGGGAGCGCTCCCACGGGTGATGTGTTGAAGGTTCGCGGCTCCCCGCAGGGGTGTCAAGGCACCGGACAGAGAGACTTGGCGTCATAAGCGTGTGGACGCACCCGAGTCTGGGAACGTCCGCACGCGTGGACGGGCCGGGAGGAGTCGATTCAATGGCGATACGGGAAACGGGCAACCGGAGCACGGTGCGCGGCGCACGCGGGGCGGGCCGCCCCACGCTGGAAGAGGTCGCCGCGAGAGCGGGCGTCGGGCGGGGCACGGTGTCACGGGTGGTCAACGGCTCGCCGAGGGTCAGCGAGCGCACCAGAGCCGCCGTCGAGGCGGCCGTCGCGGAACTGGGCTACGTACCCAACCGGGCGGCCCGCGCCCTGGCCGCCAACCGCACCGACGCGATCGCCCTGGTGGTCCCGGAAGTCGAGAACCGCTTCTTCGCCGAGCCGTACTTCTCCGACATCCTGCGCGGCGTCAACAACGCCCTGGACGACACCGAGATGCAGCTCCTGCTCACCATCGTCGGCAACGACCGCGACCGCGCCCGGCTGGCCCACTACCTGGCCGGCCACCGCGTCGACGGTGTCCTGGTCGTCTCGCTGCGCGCCGACGACCCCCTCCCCGACCTGCTCGCCGAACTGGGCATCCCGGCCGTCATCAGCGGCCGGCGCTCCGCCGACGAGCCCCTGCCCTGGGTGGACGCCGACAACGTCTCCGGCGCCCGGCAGGCCGTCGCCCACCTGGCCGCGCGCGGCCGACGCCGGATAGCCACCATCACCGGCGGCCTGGACATCTACGGTGCGCAGTGCCGCCTGGCCGGTTACCGCGACGGCCTCGCGGAGGCGGGCCTGGTCGCCGACGAGGCGCTGATCGCGCCCGCCGACTTCACCGAGGAGGGCGGCCGCAGAGCCATGGAAGCCCTCCTCGACGTCACCCCCGCGCCGGACGCGGTCTTCGTCGCCTCCGACGTGATGGCCGTCGGCGCCCGCCAGGTCCTGCGCGAACGGGGCGTGCGGGTCCCTGAGGACCTCGCGATGGTCGGCTTCGACGACACGTCGATCGCCCGCCAGATGGACCCGCCGCTCACCAGCGTGCGCCAGCCCATCGAGGAGATGGGTCACCTGATGGCGGTGACCCTGCTCTCCGAGATCGCCCGCGCCTCGCTGCCGGTGGGCGTCCCGCGTCCCGCGCAGCCCCGGCTGATGCTCCCGACGGAACTGGTCACCCGCATGTCGTCCTGACCCGCGCGCCCCGCCGCACAGGGCACCCGGCCCCGTGAAAACGACCAAGAGCCCGTGAAAACGACCAAGGCCCCGGTTCTTTCGAACCGGGGCCTTGAGCCTTCAGGGTGAGTGACGGGACTTGAACCAGATTCGTGACCCACATGTGACCTGCGGAGACGCTGAATATCAGGACATTCAGGTGCAGTTCGATGTCAGTCAGTGCCAGTCGATGCCGCATAACGCGGCCGACTGTTCCCGTGGGAACAAGCCCGTAGCAAGATCATAAGTCACCGCAGGGGTGAGTGCAAAGCACCCCAACCGCAGCACGCAACAGTGCCCCCGACTGATCAGGTCGAGGGCACAGTGCACCTCGCCGGATGCCTGGGGGGCGTGTCCGGGAGGTAGTCGTGGGAGTGGAGGTGAAGGGTTCCTCTCCGCTTCAACGCGGGTCACCCGTCCATCCACTCGGATGGATGAAGATCTGGTTTACCTATTTCCACATCGCGAAAAGTGCTGTAAACGCTACAGACTTTTGATCTTGCGGTCGATGGCATTGGAGGGTGCCACCCACCGACCGGCCCGACTGGGTACTCACCCGACGCCAGGCCATCGGCGAGAACATCCGCGCTGCCCGTCGCGCCGCTGGCCTCACCCAGGAGCAGGTCGGCCTCGCTACAGGGATCGAGCGCAACAACGTCAACCGCATCGAGCAGGGCCACGCATCGGCCCGCCTCGACTCGCTACTCCTCATCGCTGACGCGATCGGCGTCCCGCTCGCTGACCTCGTCCGGTAGATCCGCGTCGGTGATCGGATCGCCGTAGAACAGCAGCGTCACGCCGTGGGGTTCGCAGTACGCGCCGGTCTCGTCCTCATCCGGGAACTGGTGGCCGTCCCCGTCGCGGCTCGGGCAGCGGGTCATGCCGCTTCCCTCTCCCGCCAGGGACGGCAGGACTCCCAGGCGGCCATCAGCCGCGTGCCCTTCGGGCACAGAGTCCCGGCCCTGCACGTGGAGCAGCTGCCGCCATGCGTCATGAGCGCGGCGAATTCGGGGTAGCTGCGTGCCGTTTTGAGCTGAGAGAGGTTCTGGTCCATCACCCTCGCTCCTTCCCGGACAGGCGGGCGGCACCGACCGCCAGCATCTGGCCCACGGCCACCAGGTTGCAGAGGCGCCCGGGGGCGTCCGGGGCGACAGCCCAGTGCAGCCCGGGCGGGGCGAGCTGGTCGACGCGCGGGACGGCGAGCCAACCGGTGCCGCAGTACGTGCCCGCTTGGGTCGGCCATGAGGCGATGCCGCCCGTGGGCACGAGTGCGTACGTCCAATTCGCGCCGTCCTGGATCACCGGGCCGCCGAGCATCACTGGCAGGGTGCGGGTGATCGCTTCCTGGTTGTCCGTACCGAGCGCGGCCCGCACGACCGCGGCAGGGATACGGACGGCATCGAAGCTGACGCCGAGCGGCAACAGCGCCACGGCCTGCGCCGCCCACTCCCGGTGCGCGGTCGCCGGATCGTCGTGTGCGCGGGCAAGCCAGTCGGAGATTCTGGTGCCGGTTTGGGTGTGCACTGGGGCCGCCTCTGTACCTCGTGGTTGGCCGGTGGTGCCCCATCGTGATCCTGATAGACGTCCCATTGAAGGCCGTAAAAGGGACTTCGAGAGGACACCAAACGGCCTTACTTTCACCTGAGTTGACCCGTACCGTGAAGGCCAGTAGCCACATGGAGGTCCCGCATGCCCCGCCCCAACGGCAACACCGCGCTCAAGGCCGCCCGCGTTGCCGCCGGGTACGCCACCCAACAAGCCCTCGTCGACGCGCTGAACAATGCTGGCCCACGCCTCGGATTGGGCCAACTCGATGTCAGTGTCCGACAGGTCAGGCGCTGGGAATCCGAGCACCCACCATGGCCACAGGCCGACTACCAACGCGTCCTCCGACACGTCCTCGGCAACGTCACCATGGCCGACCTCGGGTTCAGCCCCGCATGGGGACCGGCTTCCTCGGACGACACCCCCCGCGTGGGACTCCCCGCCGTCGGCGGAATGGGCCCGGCACCCCTTCCCCTCCCCAGCGGAGCCGGAGGGTTCCAGCCGGACAGCGTCGCTGCGGACTACGCGCTCATCACCGCCAGCCACCGGCGCCTCTACTGGACGGTGCAGCCCACCCAGATGCACCCCACCGTGGTCGAGCACACCAGGCTGGGCACCGCCCTCATGTCGGAGACCGCAGGCCGAGCCCGCATCATCCTTGCCCGCGCCCTCGCCGAGTCCGGATTGATGGCCGGGCGGATCGAGTTCTTCGACCTCCAGAAACCGGACGCCGCAGCCGACACCTACGTCCGTGCGCTCCAAGCTGCGGCCGAAGCGGACGACACACTCCTCGGCTCAGCGATCCTCGCCCACACCGCGTTCATTCCCGGATGGGCTGGTGACCGTCCCACGGCACAGGAACGGATGCGAGCGGCACGCTCGTACGCCCGCCGCGGCCAGCCTTCGAACGAGTACCTCGCCTGGCTCGATGCTGTCCAAGCGGAGTGTGAGACGAGGTGCGGGCACCCGAAGACGGCCCTGGCGCTGATCAATGACGCTGAGACCACCCTCGCCGCTGAGAGTGAGTTCAAGTCGCCTGAGTGGATGGACTGGTTCAGCCCGGCCCGGCTCGCCGCGTTCAAGGGCAACACCCAGCTCAAGGCCAAGATGTACGCCCAGGCACGTCAGACCCTCGTCGAGGTGCTCCACGACCTCCCGCCGGACGCGGGCAAGCAGCGCGCCGTGATCCTCGGCGACCTCGCCGCAGCGTCCGCAGGCGAGCGCGAGATCGAGTCCGCGTGCGACTGGGCCAAGCAGGCTCTTGGTCAGCTCTCCGTCACCTGGTACGCCACTGGTATGAACCGCGTGCGCGACGTGCGCAACACCCTTCAGCCGTGGAGTGACCACCCGTGCGTGGTCGAGCTGGACGATGCGATGCACGGGTGGCGTGCGACGGTCAGCGCGCTTCAGCGTTGAACTTGGCGATCAGGCCGGGGAGTTCGGTAAGGCTGTCGATACGGAACGTCGGCAGCTTCACCGCTTCCTCGGTGTTCCACTGGATCGTGGCCCACGGGCCCCGGTGGACGAGCGCGGTCGGCATGCCTGCGGCGACGGCCGGGCGGAGGTCGTTGTCGACGCGGTCGCCCACGTAGAGGATCTCCTCCGGGGCGAACGGCACCACCTCGGCGACGCGCTCGAAGAAGAGCGGGTCTGGCTTGGACGCGCCCCAGTCGTCCGAGGTGCCGATCAGGTCGACGTCCCCGGTGAACAGGCCCCGCAGTATGCCGCCCGCGCGCACGGTCTGATTTCCTGCGATGCCGAGCCACAGACCCGCCTCACGCAGAGACGCCAGCGCAGGGCGTACATCGGGGTAGAGGTCGGACTCGTCGAAGTGCTCCGGCTGCCCAGCATCAGCGCGGGCCTGCCGCTGCTCGTACAGATCGAACCCGGGCTGGAACTCCTGGAACACGTCACGGTAGTCACGCCCTTGGGCGATCACCGCGCCGAACATCGACGCGAAAGTGTGGCGGGGTACGCCGAGCCAGTCGGCCCACGTGCCGTACTCCCGCGTCTCGTCGACCAGGCACTCACCGACGTCGAAGACCACTGCGCGAATCATGATCCGAAGAATAGGGCGGAGCCCGGACATGACGAAAGCCCCTCCCGCCCGAAGGCAGGAGGGGGAAGCTACGGGTTCCGTCGATAGAAGAGGGAAGCAGGCGAGGGCTCCGGGGGAGGGGCTCCTTCTCGTCGGCACACCAGCGCGTCCGGATCACCCGCAGGGGACTGGAGCGTGTACCCGTCCGGGCAAGGCTGGCCGTCCGTACCGTCCCGGCCGGGCTCACCCTGCGGGCCGCGCTCGCCAGGTGCACCCGCTGGACCCGCCGGGCCGGTGGGCCCAGATGGTCCGGCCGGGCCCACGATCGACGCCCCGTCCGCACCAGGCTGGCCCGACGGCCCAGGGATCGGGACACCCGGTGACCCGGGCGATCCGGACGGACCAGGCTCACCCCGCTCACCCGGCCGCCCCGCAGGCCCCGGAGGCCCAGGGATCGGCACCGGCACCTCAGCCCGATCCGGCAGATCATCCACCGCAGTCGCCGGGTCCGGAGCCGCCGGGGTACCGCCGCGCGCCTGGATCTGCGCACGCAACACCCGCACATCCCCGGCCAGAGTGGACACTGCCTCGCCCCGCCGGTCCGCCTCCGCAGCCACCCGGGCCGTGCGCTGGGACTCGGCCTCGATCCGTACCCACACCAGCACGACGGCCCCGGAGAGGACCAGGAGAACCGCAGCCACACCGATCGACCGCCACCGGCGGTGGAGCAGCCCGCACGAGCGACGGCGGCGCCGGAGTCTGGTCGTCGTCCTCACGAGGATGGTCCTCCCAGCTGGTCGAGCTGCCGCTCAAGGTCGGCGATCTCCGTACGCAACGCAGTGATCTCAGCCTGAAGTGCAGCCCGGTCAGCGCGCTCCCGGGACAACTCGGCGTAGGCCAAGGCCAGTTCCGTCTCAGCGGTACTCAGCCTGCCCTGGAGGACTGCGCGCTCCTCTTGGAGCTGATCCACGAGCCCGCCGTACCCGGTCATCACCGCACCCTGATGGGTGGCTCGCGCTGATCCACGCTGCCCGACCCATGAGGCTGTGGCCGCTGCGAGCCCGACGACAATCGCCCCGATAGCGCCGATGGTCGCAGCGTCCACGAGCATGTCCTCCCGAGTACGTCAGCGGATCGGTAACCAGGCCACCGCTACACGCCCTTGACGAGGCTCGCCGAGTTCTTCGTGCCGAACGCGCGGGCCAGCATTCCCTTCAGCAGGGACCCGGCCGCGGCGATTCCCGCCGCTCCGACGGTCTCCCAGAAGCTGGCGCTGAACATGTCCGCAGGGCCAGCGGCCACGGCCACGCCTGCGGCGGCGACGACGAACGTCGCGGCGGTGCGCTCGGCGAGGTCTCTCGCGTACGCAGTGCCGGTCTTGATGACGGTCTCGGCATCAGGGAAATGGATCTGGTTCTGGTCCATGGGGGTCCTCTCAGGTCAGACGTTGGGGACGCGGAGTCGCGCCCACGATTCAGCGCCAGGGATTCCGTCGGCGGAGTCCCCGGAGTAGCCGAGGCGGCGTTGCCACGCGGCGTACGACTGGCGGTCGGCCTCGGACCAGGCCGGGCCCGGACCCACCTGATACCGGCCGCAGCCCTCGGCGACGAGGCGGCGCCCCATCGCGGTGATGACCGCAGACCGGCGGCCGAGTACGAAGAACGCAGCCCCAGGGAACGGTTCGTATGCCGGTCTCGGAGGGGCGGGCGCGAACGCGGGCCAGGAACCCGGGTCCTGGTGATCGTTCTCGGGCACCTGCGAGTGGCCGTACCAGCCACCCTGCTTGGCCCACGTTGCCTCGTCGCGCCGGGACGCGAAGTCGCTCGGCCGCCCCATCGGCCACACATCGGGCACTCCGTGAGAGCGCACCCACGCGAGCAGCTCCAGCCAGCCCTTGCACGGGGTGTCGACAAGGCGGCCGTACACCTTCCCGTCCACGCGGCAGTACGGGAAGAACAGCGCCTCGATCTGGAGCACGACCTTGCCCGCGCGGTTTGTTCGCGTTCCGCCTGCGCGGTCGGCGAGGCTCTTGCTCCGGCTGTCCGCCGGGACGAACTGGGTGAACCTCCCGGTGAACGGGTCCCACAGGATGTGGGGTGCGGCTCGGCGCCCGTCCGGATTCCGGCCGAAGTATTCGGTGAGGGTCTCGAAGGAGACCAGCGGCTGAGGCTTCGCCGCAGTCGCGTTGCGGTCCCACGTGATGTGCGCGACCGCCTTCGCCGGGCCGCCGTCCATCGGAGCGGTATCGCCCACGTCGAGGCGTCTGGCCCCGGGCATCCACAGGTCGGGCATGTGCTCCTCCTCCAGTAGGCATGACGAACGCCCCGGCCAACGAGGCACGGGGCGTGAGGTGTTAGGGGCGTGAGGTCAGGTCGCGGTCTGGTAGGTGCCGAAGCCGCGAAGGATCTCGCCAGCCGCCGGGGTGACCGGGGTGGTGTCGTTGAGAGCGTTCCAGTCGCCAGTGACCGAGAGCGAGGGCAGGTACATGAGGTCGGTGTTGGACGCTCCGTTGGGTACTGCGCCACTACCGATCATGAAGTTCGGTGTAGGGCTGCGCGAGTAGATGTAGTTGAAGACACCCGGAGATCCGCCAGTCACCGTGGCTGCGGTAAAGGGGAGCGACATCTTCCAGAACCCGGACCCGTACGTGGTGGTGGACCCCATCGTCAGCACGAAGATCGTGAAACAGGTGCGGCCGATCTTCATGTACTGCCCGGTGAGCGTCCCGTTTCCGAGGGCCGGTGGTGTCGTGACAGCCGTCCACGTCGGGGTGTACGGAGTCCACGCACCGAACATCGAGTTGAACTGATCTCGAATCTCAGTGTTGAGCATGCTCGCCGTGACGGTCTCGCCCACCGCCCACGTGCGCGGAGTGAACGTCACTGCTCACCCACGATCACCGGAGGTACCGGGTTCTTCGGGTCGTCTGCGTGCCACCAGTTCCGCAGGTGCGGCAGGGGCTGCTGCATCATCTCGGCCTCGACTGTGACCACATCGTCCGGGTAGATCACCATGCACCAGCCGAGCCCGCACTCCGTGCACCCGGCGCGCGGGTCGGTCGGGGCTCCGATCTGCGCCGAGCCACAGACGCAGTCGACCAGCCACCGGTTCTGATTGATCCTCGCGAAGTACGTCTGCTCGGCTGGCCCCTCCGGGACGACGACGCGGCGGCCCATGCGGTACTCGATCCACTTGAATACCCGCTCGGCGGCCGGGACGTCGTCCCACACGTCCTTGGGTTCGCGCGGCGGCGGCATGTAGTACCGCTCGGCTCTGACAACGGCGATGGGCATGCTGACGCTCCTCAGTAGGCGAGTCGGGTGGTGGTGCCGAGGACGCTGTACGTGGGGTCGTCGAGGACCCACACGGAGTCGGTGGCGGAGGTGCTGGTGTGGAACTGGATCGTGTGGGACTTCTCGCGGATGGTCTCGGTGTAGCCCTCGATGGTGACCCGCATCGACGACGCGGGTGCCTGACTCGGGAGGCCAGTCACGGAAAAGTACGTCGAGATGTCCGCGTCGAGAATGTCGGAGTACCCAGTCATCGTGAACGCCTCGACCGGGACTTCACGCAGCTCCGGGCCCGGGTCGGCGTACCGGGACACCGTCCAATACGCGGCGTCGAGAACGCTGTTGTCGCTCGTCTTCAGCAGGGTGAGCTGCTGCGAGTACGTTCCGTATGCGGCCACGCTCTCCGGGGCGGACACACGCTGCGTCGCACCGCCCGGCCTGCTGGCCTCGACCTGGTTCGTGAGTTTCTGGTCGTCATCCCGGAGCGATGTCCCCGGCTCCAGGTCCGCGTAGGCGATCGTGAACACCTCGGACAGCGGGTCCGGGTTGTAGCGCAGGTCGCGGGATTGGTAGGCCAGCCCGTACCAGTCGCGCTCCGCGAAGAGTTTCCCGGACTCGGTTGCCTCGACCTCCCGCAGCCGTGGCATCACCGCCGTCCCGGCCTCGCCCTGCGCGGCCACCGGGTCGTGGGTGCTGCCCCACACGGTGACATCGGTGATGCCCGCGTACCGGGCCAGCCGGGACACCCGCTCGTCCGCCGCCTCCCCGTCATACGCCGTCATCCCTGCCGTGTAGTGCTCCGCCCGCAGCGCGCCGAGCGCGACCGGGTTGAGGTACACGGCAACGTGCCCGATCTGCCCCGACCACAGGCGTGCGCCCCGGTACCCGCCGACGTGGAGGCCGCGCAGGTTGCCCATGCCGCTGATCGCCGGGTACGTCCCGACGAGGAACCCGTCCACGTACACGGCTCGGTTGGCCTCGTCGTACACCACGTGATGCCAGACATCGTTGGCGAGGTTGCCGGACGTGGTGGTCTGGACGAGCCGTGTTCCAGGCCCGTCCTCGATGTGCTCGACCACCAGGACGCCGGACCCGTTCAGGGCGAGGACGAGTTCGTGATCCAAGTCCGGCGAGTACAGCCCCAGCAGGGCGCGGCTGTTCGTGCTCGTCTTGAAGAAGCACTCGACGAGCTTCCAGTACAGGCCCGAGTCAGACTGGAAGGTCGAGCCCAGGTTGGCAGAGAAGTACTTCCCCGCCGAAGCGCTCGCCGGGACCAGCGAGAGACACGTCTCACCAGTGGCCGGCGGACCGTCCGCCCCGAAATCGGCGGTGCCTCCGCTGCTGACCTGAAGGCGGGCGAGCGCCCCGGACGCGCGCCCGGACAGGTCGCCCGCGCTGGTCGCTCCGGCTGGTTCGGTAAGCGGGTAGTACGCGCGCGGGTCGTAGAGGAGCACCTCCTCGACAAGACACGACTTCAGCGAGGGCAAGCGGTTGAGCCGCTTGAACAGATCGGACGCGGACACCGTTACCTTGGACTCCAAGCCCTCCCAGTCCACGGGCAACTCGTTCAGTGTGCCCCAGAACCTGCTGCGCACCCGGTGCCCGAAGAGGTCCCACTCCACATAGTCGGTGCTGCCCCCGGTTCGGCTCGTTGGCATCTCGATGACCAGGGCCTGCGACGTCACCCATGCCGGGGTGGCGATCGACCGGCGTACCGTCCACCCGGTCCCGGTCGACGAGGTCTCCCAGTACAGGGTGCCGCCGGTCTCCCGCATGCGGAGCCAGGCGTGGCTGATCGGCGAGTACGTCAGCACCGTCGCGCCCGCGTCGAAGTACCCGACGTCGCTGACACACCGCAGCTCACCCGTGACCGGGCTGTACTGGAAGCCGACTCGTGTCCCGGCGGTGAGGCTGTTCGCCATGAGTCCGGCCGACGCCGCCGAGCTGCCCAGCGTGGAGGGGAGGGTGGCGAGCTTCGCCCAGAACGCTGACCCGGCCAGGGTCCAGGAACGCGCCGACTGGTATGCCGCGAACCCGCCCGGGATCAGCGGGACGCGTGCCTTGCCGCCGACCTCGACCGCCCCGCCGTAGGACGAGGGCCACAGGATGGTGTCGATCCGCTCGTCGTCGAAGTCGTCGCTGAGCATGGCGGCGGGCCACGGGGCGACCCCGGTGCGGGCGGTGGTCGTGGTGACCGCAGCCCTCACTGGGGCGTTGCGGCGGACGAACGGGTAGTACGGGGAAGCGCTGTTGCCCGGGGTGAACCTTCCGTCCGCATTGTCCAGGCGCAGCGTCATCGTCCCGGGCTGAGTTTCCGACAGCTCGTCCGAGGCACCACGACTGATGGCGATGCCCTGGACCATGTCGACGTACTGGGAGATGTCCGTCCAGGTGATGGTGGCCGGGGCGGTGATCAGCCCACCCCACCCGGCCTCGACGAGGATCGCCACACCATCACCCCACTCCCAGGACGACGTTGACGCCGTGGACCCTCTTGAGTTCGAGCAGGGTGCGGCGGAGTTCCCTGCCCACCGCGACCGGGTCGAGGGCCCCGTGCACGTCGATCTGTACGTACACCGGTGCCGCACCGCCCCGGCCGCCGGACGTCCCTGCGGTGATCGCGGGCCGAGCCGACGTGACCCTGCTGGACACCACACCCATTGCCCTGTCCACGGCCGGGAGCCGGTCGACAAGTCCGAGCGCGAGACCCTCGGTGGAGTAGCGGCCCATCTCCGCCATGACGCGACTCGGGCTGCGGATGCCGAGGGCCTGCTTGATGCTCTTCTGCATCCCCTTGGCGATCCGGAGCATCGCGGCTTCGATGTCCTTCTGCTGGCCGAGCAGACCCGTGAGGAACCCCTTGCCCGCCATGCGCCCGCTGTCGTACATCGCGTCGGCGCCCGCGTTGCCGAGGGAGGCCGACGCCTTCTCGATCTGTCCCTGCGTGCTGTTGATCGAGGACAGCACCTTCGAGTTGGACCCGGCCAGCGCGGACGCGTAGGCGTAGCCCTGCTCCGGCCCCATGTCGAGGATTTGCCGCAGCAGAGACTTGCTGAGCCCCCGCTTGGCCAGGGCGTTCACGTAGCTCGTGAACGTCTTGATCTTCGACAGCTTGGCCGCGAGCCCGCCCTTGATGGACCCGGCCGACACCTCCTCCGCGTCCAGCCCGAGCGCGCCGAGCGCCGCCCCTTCTCGGGCCTTCGTCGTCAGGTCCGTCGCGTACGCCTTAGCAGTGGCGATCTTCGACGCGAGCGCATCACGCTGCTTGGCGAGGCCCTGGAGCCGGACGTTCTCTCGGTTGAGCTTCGCGACGAGCCACGAGTCGACGTTCGTACGCCGCCCCTTGAAGGCGGCCCAGATCGCCGAGGCCAGACTCTTCGCCGTGGACGCGATCTTCGATGCGCTTCCGGTCAGGCCCACGATCAGACCTTGCCCCGCTTGCTTCGCGAGGGCCTGCATCTTCTTCGACGGCGATGCAATCTCCAGCTCACCGCGCACCCCAGCCGACACCGCAGCGGCCATCGCCCGCGCGGACGACTCCACACCACCAGCAGACGCAGCCATCCCAGAGGACAGGCCCCGGCCCACCTCGGCCCCTGCACCGGCCATCGCTGAGCCGCCGAGCCCGGACATTCCCAACTGACCCGCGTTCAGCGCGTTCAGGAAGTCCAGCCCGTACTTGGCGACCGAACGTGCGCGGATGACGTACTCACCGTTGGAGACCATGGCGAGGATGCTGTCCGACGTCCCCGTGCCCGGACCACGAACCGCCCCGCCCCCCGGGTATCCGGTCAGACCACCGGAGGCATAGCCGACCAGCCCGCCGGACGCCAGCATCCACGACGGCTTCTGCTGCGCGGCAACGGTCTGCACGTAGTTCGTGCGGACCGTCACCGTCTTGTTCTGGATGGACGCGAGCGCCCGCTTCGCCGCGGCGACCTGCGCTTCAAGCTGCGCGATCTGCGCCCGGATCGCAGCCTTCCGCGAGTCCGGCACACGGCCCAACTGCGCCTTCGCGCTGGTCAGCTTCGCCTGAAGATCGTCCAGGTTGCCACGCAGCCTCGCCGTCTTGTCCGGGGTGCGGAGGATCTGTGCCGCCAGCGCCGCAGCCTGCTGCCGGGTGAGGCCCATTGCATCGCCAGCCCGGATTAGTGCCGTGCGGCCCTTCTCGTAGATCCCGTTCACCGTGGACCACGAAGCCCCAGACTGCCTGGCCTGCGCCGCCGCCTCGTCGGTCTTCGCCGCGAGGTCGTTCAACGCTCCGGCCGCCGTGCGGGCTTTCGCGCTGTTCAGGTCGAGCTGCCCACCCGACATGCTGAGGGCGGTTTCGTTCCCCTTGATCGCAGCCGTGGTCGCGTCGAGTGCAGCCTCGAACCCGATCATCCCGGAGAGGCCCTGACGGTTGACGTCGTTCAGCGCCTGGAGCGACTGCCGCAGCCCGTCGGCCGACGCCTTCTGCGCTGCCAGCTTTGCCTGCACCTGCTGCGCCTGCGCACCGAACAACCCCTGTGAATCGGCGACGAGCTTCGCTTCGAACGCCATGTCCCGCAGGGCGTCCTTGTACTGGGTGAGCTGCCCGCGAAGCTCGCTCTTACCCAGCTCGCCGAGCCCAGCCGCAGTGCGCTTCAGCGCAGCCTCGGCCAACTGAGGGTTGCCCCCCTTGACGAGCTGCGCGAGCGCCTGGTCCAGAGCCCCGACCTGCTCCTTGGACGTCTTCACGGCGGTCGAGTCCATGCCGAAAATCTTGGTCAGGCCCTGGACTGTGGACTCGTAGTTCGACGGCCGGGACAGGGTCCGCAGCGAGATCTCCAGCTCGCCGAGGTCCGTGCCGAGCACGCGCGCGGCCTCACCGCTGAGCTTCCCGCCTTGGGCGAACTGGCCGATGGACGAGGTCATCTTGTCGATGTCCGGCGGAGCCTGCTTGCCGATCGACATCAACTCGCCGAGAGCGATGACCAGCAGACCGATACCGGTCCCCGCCAGCGCCAGCTTCGCCCCCCGAGACAACGCTCCGAGCGAGGCTGTCACCGCAGCGAGCCGACCCGGAGTAGCCGCGGCTGCGGCCTGCATCGCCACCAGTTGGACGCCGAACGCGGCCATCGCCGTGCGCGCCGCCGCGAAGCCGAGCGCGGCCAGTTTCACCACCCGCATCGCGACCGCGAGTTGCAGCAGCGCAGCGATCGCCCCCGGGGGAACCGCGGACACGATCCGGGCGAGGACGTCGACCGCCTGGAGCATGCCAACACCGACCTCGGACCCGGCGCGTAGGACGTTCAGAAGCGCTTGGCCCAGGTTGGTCAGGACAGAGCCCACCACCGGGCCCTGCGCCTGCGCAAACGTCATGAACTCCTGGAGACCGCCGCCGATCTTGCCGGTGTCGCCCGTCCGCATCAGCCGGACGATCCCGTCGTTCACCTTGGACAGCGTGCCGGTCGCGAAGCGCTCGAAGCGGCCCACGGTCGCATCGAACCCAGGCGTGGCCATGCCCCCGCCAAGGATCGTGACCATACGGTCCAGCTCACCCGACGTGCCACGGACAAGCCCGCGCGCCTTCGGGAGGAGCCCGGTGAAGAGCGAAATGCCCTTGATCACCGGCGACATGGTGTCCTTGGCTAGTCCGTCAGACCATGCCTGATACGTGTCTTTCAGTACGGAGAGCTGCGCCGACGCCCGCTGCACCTCCGGGGGCAGCTTGGCCATCACCTTCGCGTACTCCGCCTGCGCGGCAGCGGCCTCCTTCGAACGGGCACCGGACTTCGCGACTGCCTCGGCGTGCTTCTTCTCCGCCTCGGACGCCTCGCCCATGGCCTTGATCTGCGGACCCAGTGCCGCACCGTATGCGGCAGCAGCCACCGCGGCGGCACCAGTCCCTGCCGCAATGGGAGCGAGCGCACCGGCGATGCCAGCCGCCGCCGGAATGGCCGCAGGCGCGAGGCTGACGAACGTCTTCTTGAGCGCCTCGACAGCCTTGCCGTTGGCGTCCGCGTCCTTCTGCATCCCGGCGAGCCGGTTCGCCGAGGTATCCGCCAGCCGGTTGATTGCCGCGGATCCCTCGATCTGCGCGACGAGGAGACGGCGCCCCATACGGTTCGCCGCGTCCCCTGCCCGGTCCAGGACGCGCGACAGCTGGTCGCGACCACTGAGGATGAAGTTCAGGCGGGAATCGGCCACCGGGTCACCGCCTTATCTCATTCGGCGCCCTGCGCCTGTTGTGCCTGGTGGGCGTCGAGCCATGCGGTGAGCACGTGGAAGTCGACGACGGTCAGGTCATCGACGGCTCGGGGTGGGATGTGGAGGACGTGGGCGAAGAGTCCAAGCCAGTGGGTGCGGGCTCGGGAGATGCTGGGATCGGGGCGAAAGTCGGAGACATCACGGGCTCCGCCTGGGGCTCCTCTTTTGGGTCGGCCACTGACGTCTCACGGTGTGTGGTGATCACGGCCTCGATGACCTCGGCCGCCCGTTCGCGGTCCACACACGCCTTGGCCATGGCGCGGACGAAGTCCTCCGCACCCTCAGCAGTGACGTCCTCCTCGACGGCCAGCAGCTTCAGCGCCTGGGCCGCTTCCTGCTCCACCTCGTCGAGGTCCCAGAACGTGCGCATCTCCCTGATCCCGGGGTCCCAGTCGGCCCACCGCAGGGACGGGTTGCTGCGCTTTCGCAGTACCCAGATGACCCCGCGCATTCCGTCGAGGTCGTTGTTCTTGAGCTTGCTCTCGATGTCCCCCCACTCCCTGCCCACGGTGCGTTCCACGATGGATGCCTCGGACACGCGGAGGGTGTTCACGTCGTACTGCTCGGGCTCCCCACCGGCCGGGGTGTACACGATGATCAAAGTCAGCTCCTGTCAGGCGATGCGGTTGCGGACGTCGTCGACGATCCGGGCGACCTCGGCGGTCATGCGGGGGGTGTGCTTGCGGACGGTGCCGTCCCACCAGTTCGCCGGGGCGGTTTGGGTGGCCCATCGTTTGCGGTTGCCGAACACGGGGTGGCGGATCCTGCCGGTGTTGATCACTGTCGGCATGTTGCGGAGATCCGTCGGGAGCGCGGACCGGTCGATCCACACCCGGGCCCCTGGCGATCCGCCGGTCCGGACGCTGATCCGGATCGCGGACGCGATCGTGTCCCGAAGCGGACGCGTCGTCGGACTGGCCCCGCCTCGCTTGCCGGATGCGCGTCCGGCCGAGCGGATCGGCAGTCCGCGCATGGTGCGCTGGAGATCATCTTTCAGAGGCTCGGCAGCCCGGCGGATACGCCGCTGCATGGACGCGCGGATGTTCTCGTGACCGGCCGCCCGCAGACGCCGTTGCAGCTCTAGGAGCTGGCCGGTCCCGATGATCTGGAAGGACCCGGCCGCCACGGCTACAGGGTCACGTCGGTCGACATGTACTCGATGGCCACAGGATTCGTGCCGTCGTACAGCGCGGTGAAGTTCATCGTCGGCTTGATCACGTCGAACCCATCGACGGTCGGGGGCCCCTCGTCGAACCGGACCGCCGGGAGCTTGATCCGGAACGTCTCGTAGTGGGTGGCCGCGATCAGCGGCCCGATGAACTCGATGACCAGGCTGGTCGCCGCGTCGCTGGTGTGGAGGTCGTCGAGAGTGGTGTCGACGTAGTCCATCTCCAAGCTGCCGGTGATCTTGACCTGTTCGTTGGAGATCGGCTCCTTCTTCAACGCGCTGCTGTTCGCATAGAACCGGTCCACGGCCATGCCGCGCTCGATCTTCACCGAGACCTTCCGGATGCCGTCCCGCGCGGTCTCCGTGCCGTAACTGCCGGTCCTCACGCCGAGTTGACCGAAGTGGAACGGGCTCATCGACGGGTACGTTGCCGCAGCTAGGGTCTGTCCCTCGTCGCAGTCCTTCGCGTCGATGTCGAAGCTAGCGGTGAGCATCTCCCCGACTGAGCAGGAGAATTCGGCCCCAGTGATCTTGCAGCCCACGAACGACTTGTCGGTCACCGCCCCCGTCGTGAGAGGGATGCCCTTCTGGATCATCAACGACTTGCCCGCGACGTCCGCGAGCGTGTGCGTCTGGAGGTACGCCGCGGTGGCCGCCTGCTGCACCGGAGTCACCGAGGTGCCCATCAAGGTCTGGAGCAGCACACCCATGCCTTTGTTGGTGACCTCCATCTCCAGCGAGCCGGACGCCTCGCGCTGCGTCACCACGCGGCGAGAGGACAGGGGCATCAGGCGACCGGCCGCGATGCCTGCCGATTGCGCGGTGGTTTTCTTGAGGACGATGCTCTCTTTGGTGAACTCGATGAACTTGGTGGGCGCGAGGAACGTCCCATAGGACGACTCGGCCGCGATGCCGACCTGCGCGCCAAGACCTGATCCGATGGCCATGCCTCAGTCCTCCAGCTTCTGCGGCTTGGCCGCGGGCATCTTCTTCACTGCGGCCGGGATGGGCTTCTCGTCCCGTGGTTCCTCGACTGGCTCCCACACAGCGGTCTGGCAGACGTACCCGTCGAACCGCGCGTCGGGGACCTCAACCACCTCGTCCGGCTGCACGGTCCTGCTGCCGAGTTCCGGCACGGTGACCGGCTCGGCGCCGATGTAGCGCACTCGCGCCATGGGCTGACTCCCTTGTCAGATGCGGGCGCGGCAGGAGACCGTGAACGCGATCCCTGCCCGTACGCCCTGATCAGTGGTGAACTGCTGAAGTGCCGCCCTCGTCAGGTGCGACCACAGGACCGTCCCGCCGAGCGTTGGTGCCTCGGGTGCACCTCCGGAAGCGCGGATCGCGTCCTCGACCACGGCCAGCAGCGCGAACGCCCGCTCCCTGCGCGGCCCGATCTCCAGATCCCCGGACCACGACTCGACCCAGCACGAGATCGACAACTCCTCGTCGCGCCGCCGGGCCCCGGCATACGCGAAGTCCTGGACGAGCTCGGCCGCCGTGTCGGCCCCGGGTGCCCAGCCGACGACGACGAGGTCCGCGTCCGCCATATCGCCGACCGGCGGCCCGTCGAGCACCTCCACCTCGGCCAGCGCCGGCGCCGCCCGCAGGATGCCGAGCAGCGCCGTGATCGCCCCAGGAACAGCGGAGGTTGCCATCTACCCCACCCCCGGTGGCAGCCGGTACGGCTCCATGAGCTGCAACGCCCTGTTCGGGATCGCGTAGCCGAACCCGGCGATCGGCTCGGACACCGAGTAATCGTCCCCGCCTGCCTGCGGGCGACCCGGGCCCTGCTGGGTGCGCCACAGGTGCTGAAGGATGATTCGAGCCGCCGAGGTGAGCGCCGCTGGAATGACCCGGCGACCCGCGGTGTACGTGACCTTCACCGGCCCAGATAGCGCCCCGCCGTCGAGCCGCCGCACGACCCCGGTGTCCGGGTCGATGTCGAGGTCCACGACGTCCGTTACGGCACCGGAGGAGAGCAGCGGATCGACTGCGGTAAGCGTGAGGACCGGTGTCGTCCGCAGGGCCAGCGTCCGGGCCCGGCGCACGTCGTGCCGCTCGACGACAGTACGGACGATGACCGGGCCGCACAGCGACTCGATGCCTGCGGTGATGGACTCGACCCAGCTGCGGATCTCGTCGTCGTCGCTGGGGCGTGTCTTGTTCAGGTGCTTCTTCGCGTCGGCGAGGGAGAGGATGCCCGGCGGCATCGCCTCCCGTACGTCGAAGCTGTCGGTGTAGGCCCCGGCACAGACCCCGGTGGCAATCCACCGCACGGTGTGCCGCCCGGCCTGGACGGTCGGGTAGTCGTAGGCGTAGGTCCCGGTGGACACCGGGCCCACAGGGGAGATGGTGCTCGACGTCCCGTCCGGTAGAGCGATGGTCACGGCCATGGACCCGGCGTTCGCCAGGGCTCCGGCCGCGTCGCGGACGGTCGTCCCGAGCGGGACCACCGCCCCGAGGTCGTACGGCATGGTCAGCCTCCGCTCAGGGTGGGTCCGGAACGGATGTGAGAGCCGAGTGCCGCCACAGCCCCGGTGCCTGCGGAGAGGACGCCGCCGCGTGACGCGTTCAGGGACGCGATGCCCGCGACGTCGTCAACCCCGGTGTCTCGGTGCGCCTCGATGAGGAGCGACAGATCGGTGTGGTCCGCCCACGCGGGTGAGGGCGCGGAGCGGAGCACCGACCACGTGGTGCCGTCCGGGGCGGCCTCCCAGTACAAGGTCCCGGCGTCCTCGCGCAGCCGCAGCCACGCGTGAGCCACCGCGTCATACGGCGGGAAGAGCGCGCCAGCATCGGCCCAGCCGGTGCGCAGGTACAGGCCCAACACTCCGGCCGCCCGGTCCACGATGACCCCGGCGTTCGTCCCGGCCGTCCCCGTGAGGACGAGCAGGGACACCGAGGCCAGCGACGCACCCCCCGGAGCCGGAGGGTCCACCCGTGCGGAGATCTGCCCCCAGCTCAGTGACCACGCAGCCGCCGACCACAGCGCCGCGTACCCCTGCGTACAGGGGATGAGCGCCCGCCCACCCGCCTCGGTGACCGGGCCATACGACTGCGGCCACAGAACCGGGTCCACCACCCCATCCCCGAAGGAGTCGCGCAGAAGGGCGAAGCTGCCCACTGCCTCACCCGCGAGTTCGGCGAGTGCGGCGCCTCGGCGCGGACTCGGAAGACTCCTCCTCGACGGGGGATTCGTCCGCGTCCTCCTCGACGGTGGAGTCCTCGGCCGGAGGAGTCAGTGACCGCGGTTCCCCAGGTTCCGCAGTTGCCAACTCCACGGACGCCCCGGAGGCCCGCCGTTCCGCCTGCCGGTCGACGTGCGTGGCGACGTCCTCGAAGTGGGCGCGGGTGTCGCGGTTGTAGATCGCGTCATCGGTGCTGATGAGTTCCCCGGCCGCGATGACGCGGGTGATCCCGCCGACCTCAGCAGCGAACGGCTCAGAACAGCGCTTGATGGTTGCCATGTCGGCTCCTCAGTGAGCGGCCGGACGGCGCCGGGCCCCGGTCAAGACGCAGGTCGCGCCGAACGTTCCACCGGTCGTGGCTCCCGAAGTCGTTGCGACGATCCGTACGTACCGCTGGCCACCGGTGTAGCCGACCTCGAACACCGCGTCATCCGCAGTATTCGCGATCGACGGCAGCGAGCCCTGGACGAACGAGGCGTCGACCGTGCTCCATACCGAGTTGTCGGGGCTGTCCTGCATGGTGACGGCGACCGTGCCGTCCGTCATGGTCCCGGTGTGGACGATGAACATCGCCGAGCGGAACGCGTTGGAGTTGTAGTGCCGATCCACGGTGATCCCGTTGGCGGCACCGTTGGTGCGGGTGGCCACCGCGAGGGCGGGGCGAGCCACGCATTCGCTGTAGACGGTCCTGCGCATGAGTCCTCTCTCTCCTCGAAAGCGAAACGGGGCCGGGACGCGCAGCCCTGGCCCCGCTCTGCTGTGACCGTTCGGTCAGCCGACCTTGTTCATCCGGAACGCACCGTCGTTCACGCTGTCGGCGCCGACCCGGTAGTACGCGTACCAGCCGCGCTGGCCGGTCGGCCGCCGGTTCGGGCCGACGAGGTGCGGGATGAACTCCACGGTCATGCCCACGCGGTCGGCGATCACGTAGTTCGAGAAGTCGCCGTAGATCAGGTTGCGGCTGCCGGTGGTGACCGTGCTGGTCATCGCCTCCGCCTCGTAGGTGCTGCGGCCGAGGAGCTGCGAGGGCTGGTCGCCCTGGAGCTGCACCCACATGCCCGCGCCGCCCGCAGTGTCGAACTGCCGCACCACGTTGTAGATGCTGCGGTGGCCCAGCCACGAGGCACCCATCCGGTACCGGGCAGGGAGGCTGTTGTCGAGCCCGTACACCGAGGTCAGCGGCACGGTGTTCGTGCCCTGCGTCAGCTCTGCCGCCGTACCCGTCAGCGCGGTCACGATGCCGAACGGCTCACCGGAGCCGGTGCCGTTGATGAACTTGGTGGCCTCCAGCTCGTCCCGGCCGAACGCCAGGAGCCGCGCCACTTCCTGCGTCGCGTTGGCCTGGTCCTCCATGGCCTCGATACTGATCGGCACGAAACCCTGCGCCTTGTGCAGCTGCACGCTCGGCTGCGCGAACGTCGGCGCGTTGTCGCTCGCCTCCGTCGCCTCGGCCGCGAACGACCACGACACAGACCCGGCGGAAACCCCGTTCCAAACGTCCCCGGTCGCGACGACGCTCCGGGCCACCTGGCGGATCTGGTTCAGCGAACCGTTCGCCGTGATGATCACCGTCGGGTCGAGCTGGAACGGCACCAGGTAGCCGCCCGCGCTGTCCGTGAGGGACATCGCACGCTCCAGCGCCTGCTGTTCCTCAACCGCGATCATGTGCCCACGGCCGGTGGCGACCTTCGCCCAACCACGCAGGTACTCAGGCGAGGACGTCGCCAGGCACATGCGGGCGATCTTCGAGTCCCCGTCGTCCCACCGCTCGATCATCTCGGTCGCGGCCTGGCGGACGACGTCGTTCGTGCCGCCCATCTTCTCGATCGCGGACAGGGCGCGGGCGCGCAGCTCGTCGCCGATCTGTCCCTTCGACCGGGAGAACGTGCGGACCTCGGACAGGTCCCACGGGTTGCGGAACCGCCGGTCCTCCACCGAATCGGGGTTGAGGATCGGGTCGAGGTCGTACGAGTCCCGCGACCCCGTGGAGGAGCCGCGTTCGACCGCGAGCGCGGCCGGGCCCCGGTCGGTGGCCTGCGTCGCCGAGCGGACCCGCTCCAGCGCGGAGCGACGCTCCAGCTGGCGGCGGTGGTCGTCGACGTCGGCGAACTCCCTGGTCAGTTCGTCGAAGGTCTGCTCGTCGTCCCGGGTGAGTGCGTCGCGCTTCTCCAGGTCTTCGAGCTGGGCGCGGATGTCCTTGAGACGGATGACCGCCTGCTGGTGAGAGAGCTGAAGTTCAGGCATCAGCCTGTCTCCTTCGGGGTGTCGATGGACGCCAGAACGCCGTCCATCAGCGCGCCGATCTCGGCGAGCTGCGGGCGCATGCGTGCTGTACGAGGGGAAGGCGACGGGTGCCCATCGGCGGGCGGCGCGTCAGGTACTGCGGGGGCTGGCGGGTGCTCATCAGCGAGCGGCGCGCCATCGGTCTTGCGCTGGAGGGAACGGACTGCGCCCGCGAGGGCCCGGGCCATCGGCTCCGGGTCGGCGGGGATGTCGACCACGACGAGGTGTTCACCCCGGGTGGGCCGGCCAGGCTGCTGGTAGAGCAGCGCGGTCGCCACCTCACGGCGGAGTTCAGGGTCCTCGGGGACCGACGGCGCCCCAGCGTCGCGTGCCAGGGAGTGGCGGATACGCCGTGCCATCGCGTCGTCCGCGGCGAGCCCGTCGGCCATGTCCCGGGCCCGTACGGAGACACTCGTCCCCGCGTAGGCCGGGAAGACGACGGGCCCCAGCTCGCGGCACCGGATCTCGATCAGCTCGCGCTGGAGAGGGCCCCGGTCGCCGGGCATGTAGAGCAACTCCATGACCTGATCAGGCTTGACGACCTTCCCGGCCGCGTCGCGCCATTCCTCGCGCACGACCTCGAACCGGAAGCTCATCCCGTTCACGGAGCCCTCGGCGATGGCGTCGCGGACGGGCTGCATCAGCCAGTTGTCAGTCACCCGGGCCTCGACGTACAGGCCCGCATCGTCCTCGCGGAGGTCGGAGATGGACCCGATGGGCAGGGACCCGATCAGCGGGTGCCGACCGTGATCGAACTGCATGACCGGGGTGCTCTCGCGGATCGTCTTGCGGAACGCGCCCTTGCGGATCGTCTCGGTGAACCGGCCCTCCCAGCTATCGATCTCGGTGGCCTCGCCGAACATCGCCGCGTACCCGGACAGGGTGCGGCCGTCGTCGCCCTCCGCGTCGCCCTCGGCGCGCTGGAGCAGGAACGGCGCGGACCTTTCCAGGTCGCGCGCCGCAGGGTGCAGGGTGGGCATCAGGCCCCCTCCTCATCAGATGGTGGTGTCGACTGGCCTGGCGGACCCGTACCGGGCGCCTGGAGCTGCACCGAGAACAACCCGGTGTGCTCCAGGAGCCCCCAGTCCTCGGCGCCCACGGCGCGCTGCACGGACTCCGGGGTGTACCCGGCATCGACGAGGGCGCGGATCGTCCGGGACTGGAGTCCCTGGATCTCGGCCGCGTCCTTGCGGTCCTCCCGCAGGAACGGCACGTCGCGCGCGTCGTACCAAAGCCGCACCGCCGTCGACGGCCCAGCACCCGGTGCGGAGCTGGGAGTGGGCAGCAGGTGAGCGAAGGACCCAGCCGCGTTCTGCCACAGCGGATGGATCGTGCCGTCCGCGAATCGGCGCCTGGCTTGCCCGTAGTTGGAGTACGTGGCCGCAGCCAGGCCCTCGCTGAATCCCACGATCACCGGGGGCACCCCGGCCGCCGCAGCGATGCGGGTCTCCCCGGCGCCCTGCACTGAGCTGAAGTCCATCTGCTTGAAGTCAGATCCAGCGACAGTCACGTCCGCGCCGCCGCCCAAGTACAGAGTCTTGTAGGCGTTCTCCACGCCGCGGTGCTCGCTGTCCATCTTGGCCTTGAACTTGGCGAATGCCTCAGGGCTGACCTCCCGAGCCAGCCGTACGACCAGGTTCGGCGTCGCCGCGTTCTCGAAGTACCGGCGCTTGTGGCCTGCCATCAGGTCGTCGTTCTGCGCTTCGCGGATCACCGGAGTCAGCCAGGACATCCCCCGGTACGTGGCTAGCGGGTCCGGGGTCGGCGCGAAGTGCGCCACCTCGTCGGCGAGCAGCGCGACCGGGGCCCCGCCGGGCTCCTGGTAGAGGTAGCCGAGCCGCCGCCACCCGAGGTCACCCCCGCGCACCCGGCGCCGTTCCAGCACGATCTGCACCCAGTCCGGGCGCATCCGTACGAGGTCGTCTCCGTCGCGAGTCCAGTACGAGTTGCCGGTGAGGTCCGCGTCCTGGATCACCCGGGCCAGCAGGTCTTGGGTGGTGCCGCCCTGCCAGGGGCGTTCCAGGAGTCGCAGGTCCGGCGTCCCGAACATCTCGCTGGGAGCGCCGTTGTTGAGGCGCTGCCACTGGAACCGGGGCGCGGAGAACACCGACTGCCGGGCCACCATGCACGCCCAGATGACGGGGTTCGTGGCGAACAGCCTCGCGTATCCCGGGAGGTCACCAGGGGCCTTTTCCGCGGACTGCCCGGGCTGCGTCTGGGTGATCCCTAGCGCCGAGACCCCGCCGTACCCCAGGGACTCCTGGAGGGCCTGCGCGTAGTCGTCGATGGTGCTGATGGACCGGTTCTCGGTGCGGGCCCGGGTGCTCCTCCACAGGTTCGTCATCCGCTACCGCCCACGTCGGTAAGCAGCAGGCAGTACACGATGAGGAGGATGCCGCCCGTCATCAGCGCCGCCGCGAGGTCGATACCGAGGCCGACGCCGATCGTGACCATCGCACCGCCCGCAAGGACACCAGCACGCGCCCAACTGGCACGAGTTACCCGTACGCGGCCCACGGCTCCACCTCCTCCTCCGGTTCCTCGACCTCGACGGTCAGCCCCCACGCGGCGAACGTGGCCGCGACCAACGGGCTGATGTCGATGCCCTCGCTGCGCCGCGCCCACGCCCACGCGTCACCCAGGTCCCGCTTCCGGGCTCCGGCCAACGCGGTCGCCAGCGGAGCCTGATCGATGTGCACCAAGGCCCCGGACACCACCGCGTCGTAGAACTGTCCGCAGCCCTGCGCGATCTCGCGGACTTTCGGCTGCACCACCGGGGCCAGTGGCGTCCGCTCGTCTTCCGGCAGGTCTGCCTGCTCCTCGGGCGTCAGCGCGTCCACCAACGGTTTGATGAGTGATCCGGCGGGGCCGCCCCCGTCGATGACCCAGCAGCGGGGCCGCCACTTCTTCGTCAGCTCCACCGCGCGGGCGATCACCCAGTCCGTCCCGGGCCGGTTTTCGACCACCTCAACATGTATGGCCTCACCGCTCTGACCTGCGACGCAGATCGATGCGTGGGAGCGCTCCGGCGTCATGTCGAGGGAGAACGCCACCGGGTCGCTCGGTTTGGACTGTCCGTCCGTCAGGGCCCGCCACGCGTCCTCGCTGATGACCGACCACGTGTCGCCGCCGTCGCTCGGGTAGTCACCCACACCGAGACGCTCGCGCGCGTAGATATCCGGCCCCATGGTGAGCCGCTCTCGCTCCGTGTGCTCCATGCTCAGCCGGTAGCCCAACGCCGGGTTGGCGCGCGCCACCGACTCTGGGGCGGCAGGGTCGTCGTGCTCGGTGCAGTCCACCCGGCACTCGCGGACGTGCGGGTCGATGCTCCACTCCAGGTACGCCAGCGAAGGGTCCGGCACCCCGGACTCGACCGCGGCCAAGGCGCGGGCCCGGAGACGGGCGAGCTGCATCGACAGCCTGCCGATCCCGGCCGAACCGAGGTAGAACACCTGCGGGTTCTTCACGGCCGCCATGGTCGGCATCAGGGCGCCCATGCCCTCGTCGCCGAGGTGCATTGCCTCGTCGAGGATGTTGCAGTGACCCGTGAACCCGCGGCCCGAACCTGAGCTTCGGGCGAGGAACCGGAGCGTCTGCCCGGTGAGCAGTTCGATGGCCTCCTCGCCGGTTGTCCGCCGCACTCGGGCGACGCGTTTGCGCAGGTCATCGCAGTTCATGATGAGCTGCTCGATGCGCTTGAACCCGACGATCGCCGTCTTGAACTCGTGCGCTGAGTGGATGATCAGCTTCTCGCCGAGGAGGAACAGGCCCGCAAGTTCCCGGGCCTCGATGATCGCGCCTTTGCCGTTCTGCCGGGGGACGTTGACGCAGGTCTCGAAGGCGGACCAGGTCCCGTCGGCGCGCTCGCCGAGGCCCACATGCAGCACGTGCTGTTGCCAGGGGTCCAGCTCCAGCCCGGCGACCGCAGCGAGTTCGATCGCTTCTTGCCCGGACGAGCTGACGAACGGGGGCACCGTGGTGAGGCGGGGCTCTTGGACTCCGTACGGCAGGTCAGGCGCCACGGCGGGCGGCCCGTCGAGCAGTGAGGTCATCGAGTGCGTCCCCCTTCGACTGGGCCGGGGCGAGCTTCCGCAGGTCGGTCATCAGCGGGCGCAGTTGCGCAGCAGCAACGGCCACGGAGGTCGGGGCGTCGCTCCCGTCGATTGCCTCGGCGAGCGCGAGGGCCAGGGCGACGAGTCCGGGGGCGATGGCGCGGACGCCAAGCTGGTCGATCTCGGCGGCCGTCTCGTCGGCGACCATGCCTCACCTCCGCCGTTGTCAGTGGTGGCCGGTACGGTGCGGGGTGTTGGGCCGGTCGGTTTGCCAGTGGGCAGCGCGGTCAAGGGGGGCGGGTAGGTAGGCCCCCGCGTCCGCGTCGGGGCTCGAAGAGAAATCCGTCTCAGCCGCCCCCCTCCCAAGATCACAACTAGTTACCCAGAGTCATGTAACCGAGCGTGACCAACTTGGAGAGGTCGTAGCGCTACGGCCGAGAATGATCTTGAAATCGGGCCGCGCAAAAATCCGGGCGACAAGGGCTTTTGGGTCGCCCGCTCCTCCGCGTTCACGATGACCAACGGCCCCCCTCCCTCACGGAGATCATCACGCGGCTGACCTGCGTGTCAGCACGGATCGTCACCCAGTGCTGCACTGCCGGGCGGCATGCTCCGCAGGCGCTCACCGAGGGGAGTAGGTCACCATGCGCGCGACGACTGGGGGGTGATCGCCCTTGATCCACCCTTGCGCTGCTGGGTGTACCAGCGCGTCACAACAGCTTCGAGCGCTGGTTGACGCATGTCGCGGACGCGCTGCGTGACGACGTCGCGACCGGGATCGACCACGATCTCCTTCGCGTCCCATCGCCGGTACTTGGCCTTCCACCTGGGGGAGGGCATGGTGTGGATGAGGTACACGTCGGTGGTATCGCGGTGCTTCACTGCCTCGTCGATGGCTGCGTACCGGGCGCGGAGGGCGACCTTGGACACCACGGGGTCGTGGTTCCACTGGGGTGCTCCGGGGCCGGTGAGTGCGCGGGTGATGACGTCGAGGTCGATCACGATGTCCGTCGCCTTGGCGTGGGAGGTGACCCACGACGACTTGCCCGCGGCCGGCGGACCGGTGATGACGTACAGCACCAGCCCTCCCTCTACGGTCGCCAGTCGCTGCGGTAGTCGGGATGGGCGGCGTAGGGCAGGGCGAGGAAGCGCAGCGTCGACTCGGAGGTGTGCGGTGCGTGCATCGGCGTCTCGCTGTCGCCCCGTACCCAGCGCTCACCGCCAGCCTCCCAGGCCGGGCCCATCGAGCGCAGACTGCATGACCCGCTGAATGAGTGCTCGGTGCGGCAGCCGGTAGGACACTCGGCGGGTGAGGCATCCAGCATCCGCCGTTTGGCGTCGACCTCGGCGAGGACGCGGGCCGGGTCGTGGCGGGCGATGTGCCTGACGAAGACCTCGGCAACATCCTCGGCTTCGCCCGCGATGCTCGTGACCACGGGATAGGCCGAGGAGTCCGGGTCAGCGATCACGGCTGCCCTATCGGGATCAGCCCAATACTGCACGTTCCAGGTCGGGCGTTTCTCCACCCACTCTTCGGGCTCACTCGCCGCCCGTGCCGCCGCTTCGTCTTCGGCGAGGCGGGCATGCAGAAACTCCACCAGGTCGTCAGTCACGTGGGTCATGGTGTCACCACCTTCTCGACGCGCGGGCCTGCGCGGTCACTAGTCGGTTGCCGCGTGCGCTGTTGCAACGCCGGTGCGCGCTCCTCGCATTGGCCGGGTCGAGCAGGCTCCCGCCTCTCGACAGTGGGACGAGGTGGTCGAGGGTGAAGGAGTCCCGGTGTGTGGGCGGGAGGGTGGGGTCGATGTCGTGGCCGCACAGCCAGCACGGGTAACCGAGGGCGCGCTGTACGGCGACGAGGCGGCGGTAGGGGCGCCCGGTGCGCGGGTTGCCAGTCACGGGCGCCCACCTCCGTCAGACGTCGCCGAGTACCTCGGCTCGCGCGGCGTCCACCTTGCGGTTGAGCGCACCGGTCATGCGGAACACGGTGAAGGTCAGCAGCAGGAAGACGACGACGAGTAGCACCTGTGTGATCACCGAGACGATGGCGATGCTGCGGGTGGCGCTGGCGATGATGGCCATGATGCCGTTGCCGGAGGCCCAACCGAGCCACAGCTTGATCTTCTCGGCTCTGACGGCGGACTGCAGTTCGCGGTAGTTGCCCATGATCCCCCACGGTTGCTCGGGTGCGTGGGGTCATGATGGCGTACCTGGGGTCGCTGTGAGGGCGGTACAGACATGACGAAGCCCCGCACATGGTGGCGGGGCGGTCCGTGTCCGGGCACGCCGGATCTGCGGCCCAGTGTGAGGGGTGATCGGCTGCGCGTCAACTACGTCCGTAGTCCCAGGGCGGAGTGCCGCTTCCGTAGATCTCCAGCCGTACGCCTTCGAGGAGGTGCGCGGGTGTGGGTGTTCCGCCGGGCAGTGTCAGTTCCACGGGCTCGTACGTCAGGGTGAGCGGCCCGGTTGGCTCGCAGGTGCCGCGCCATTCCCCGGTGACCGGGTCGACGGTGAGGTCCACGTGCACGGGCACGGTGGTGACGCCGTCCTCGTCGGGGAGGGAGAGAGCGCCGGGCCCGGAGTAGGCGGTAGTCATCGTCTCGTCCTCTCGGGCAGTGGGCCCCGCCGCGTCGGGGGTGGGCCGCAGCGGGGCCTCGGGAGTGCCGGATCTGTGTCTCCCGCGGGGACCGATCACGCGCGGACCCAATGCAACCACCAGATCTGGGGTGTGGCCCCGCGTCATTCCAGTCCCAGACGGTGTGTGCGGGACTTTCGAAGCGCTGCCCTCGGTGCGCGACCTTTACGTGACCTGACCTGCGGAGCGCACCTCAATTCTGCCGAAGTGGAGGAGAGTTGTGCAATGTGGCATGCCAGCCGCGATGCGTGTGCCCTGTTATAGGCTGACGCTGCTTCACTCACTCCTCCCACGAACTCACCGACACCCACAAGGAAGTTCGGTGACCGAGCTCCGACAGTCGGGGCTCGTTGGAGGAGAAGGAGGAAGCAATGGTGACTCCCGATATGGGTAAGCCCAGCAAGCGATGGACCGGCCCCGAGAGGTGGCAGGTTGCCACCGGAGTGCTGGCGCTACTCGTTGGGATCATCGCCTGTGTGGGGCAGTTCGTGCAGTAACTGCCAACATCCACACGAGTCCAGCCGTACGGCCGCTCACGCAGTGAGCCCGGCCGGATGATGCACGGCCGGGCTCACATACTGCATCGCGAGGGCCTGATCCGGTAGCCGCCGGGTCAGGCTCTTCGTCGTACGGAACGAGGCACCACCCCGTTCCGACAAGAAGAACTCTACCGTGATTAGACACGGATGCTCTGGGCGCTACAATTCCCGGCCCAAATTGGGCTTCGCGACACATTTGCAATGTGTTCCGTCACCACATTGCAAATGTGGTGGCCTGGAGACATTGCCAGCGCCGTCAATGCCCGCACCTGGGCCTCGACCACCATCCGCAGACCTCGCAGAAGCCGTAGTCGAGTGCGGCCAACAGTCGGGGGATCATGCGTCGTTCACCTCCCTTCCACCCTTGCGTGTCGTGTGGTGCTTCGAGCCGTCGTGGACGGTGATCTGAGCCCCTCCCGCGTTGCGGGTCACGCGGATGCCCGAGGTGTTGTTGTCGTTGTTGTTGGCCTCTTGACCTGCGCCAACAACACCGTCAGAAGGGGCGGACGGGGTGGGGTAGTAGGGGGCGAGGTCCTCGTGCCGGACGCCGGTGCTGCTGCCGCGTCCTCGCATTCGCACGTCCCCGATGGGGATGCGGGAGCGGGTGAGACGGTCACGGACGGCGGCTGGGGTGGTGCCGAGCGTCTCGGCGAGGACGGCGATGTGGACGTGTGGGGTGCCGATCTTCTCCGCAGCGTCGAGGAGTTCGGGGAGCGTCGGGGGCGCGCTGGCCGGGGCGGGAGTCGGCGGTGGCGTCTCGCCTTCCTCGCCCTCCGGCTCGGCACCCTCGGCGGCGGTTTCGGTCGGCCGGGTGGTGACGACGCGGGGCCGGTTGTGGGTTCGGTACGCGGTGATGCACCACCCGATGGTGATCGGCCAGAGGAGCCAGGCCAGCCGGTCGGAGTGGGCGGCGATGGTTCCGAGGAGTCCGCCGCCGAGCTTGCGGGCGACGAGGCCGAGGACGAGGAGGATCCCGACGCGGAGACACCACTCCCACCCGCTGGCCTCGCTGAGCCAGCCGCGGATCCCGCCTGCCCACCGGCGTGCGGTGGCTGCGGTGCGGTGTCCGAGGGCCCAGCAGAGGTAGCCGGAGCCGCGTCCGATGCGCTGGCAGGCGGCACGGAGCCACTGGGCGGTGGTCACACGAGGCTCCCGAGGTCGACGGTCGTGAGGGTGGTGAGGGCCCACGCGCCGAGGGAGTTCGCCCCGGGGACGACGAGGTCGCCGATGACCGCGAAGATTCCGGTGCCGAGGGCGAGGAGGACGCCGACGAACACGCCTTTCTTGAAGCGGGATTTGCTGGCCTTGGCGATCTTCTTGCGCATGAGCCACAGCACGATGACCGCGACGAAGACGACGACGGCCCCGTAGCCGTCCAGGCGCGGCGGCGCCGCGGTGGCGATCGTGGGCGCGCTCTGGCCGGTCAGCCAGGACTGGAGGACTCCTCCGAGTCCGTTGCCGCCCCAGCGCAGGAACCCGGCGAGGTAGCCGAGGATGCCTGCGGGGCAGCCCACCATCAGCGTGCCGAAGGTGATCCCGGACCAGAAGGGGAGCAGCTCCTTGGGGTCCTTGGCCTTGCCTCCGGGTGCGCCTCCGGCTGCTGCTGCACCCCCGCCGCCGCGCCACCAGGTGAGGTGTTCGACGGCGAAGAGGCCCATGCCGAGGACGAGTCCGGCGGTGGAGACGGTGGCGCTGGTCATGTCGCCGATTCCGACGGCCAGGGTGACGGTCATGGGCGTACTCCCGTCAGGACGTACACGGCGGTGATGACAGGCAGGACGATGGCGGTGGCGATGAGCGCGGACCACAGCAGCGTCCGGGCCACGGCAGCGCGCGCTTTGGGGAGCCACAGCTCCTCGGCGGCTCCGGCGGCGGCGACGCGGTACACCTGATCGGCGAACATGAGGATGCCGAGAGGGATGAGGGCGATGACCCATGCTCCGGCGAGTCCGGCCTCGGTGCGGGCGGTGCCGAGTACGTCGGTCCACCAGGTGGTGACCGGGGACCCGGCGAGAACGCACACGCCGTTGTAGATAGGGCGGCACTTCGTCCACCAGGCCGGGCCGGGCTCGGGCTCGGGGACCGCGGGCAGTCCGGTGAAGATGTAGTGCGTGTGGAAGTGGATGTCGCGGGTGGGCGGCACGGCTGGTGGGGCGGGCGGGGGCGGTGCAGGGGTGGGCTCGGAGAGGTACCAGTCCGGCGGAGGCGGTGGTGCGGGCGGCGCAGTCGGCTTCGGCGGGATGGGGAGGGGTTCCCCGGCGGGGATGATCCGGGTCGGCGTGATGGGCTGGTCGGTCACCACTGGCCCCCGTACATGAGGGCGATGAGCAGAGCGAGCAGGGCTGCCCCGAGGGCAAGTTCACGCCGCTCGGCCGAGCGGGAGGCGTAGGCGATGACCGCGGCGATGATGCCTGCGGCGAGGGCGAGGTAGATCACGATGTGTGGCTCCACAGGGTGGCCGCGGTGCATGCGGCGGTGAGGGTGGCGGCGGCACGGTGGTGGCCGTGGCAGAGGGCGAGCCCGGCGAGGAGCAGCGTCACGGCGTCGGTGGCGTACGCGGCCTGAGGGCTGGTGAGGCCGAGGACGGTGACGAGGTGCCAGGCGTCGGCGAGGTCGCGGAGCGGGGTCTCGGTCATGCGAGCCACTCCGACATCACTGCCCCGCAGACGGTGACTGCGGTGATGTCGGCGACGAGGACGATCGCGGCGACGAGGCGACGGTGGTCGCGGACGGCGACGCCGAGCGCGGCGAGGATCGCGCACAGGGGGAAGCCGATCAGGGCGAGGAGCATCAGTTGTAGCCGCCTTCCATCCGCCCGGAACCCGGCTTGGGCTTGGCCTTGGTCGTGAGGTACTTGCGGACGGTGTCCTGCCGTACGGGGCGGCCGAGGATGCGGGCGGCCTCGGCGGTCGCCTGGACCTCGTCGGTGATGCCGCGGGCGGCGACGAGCTTCACGGCTTCGAGGACGTTCGTCGGCGCGGGTCCGGATCGATCCGGATCGGGGTCCGTGCTGGTCACGGGCGGGACGGCTCTGCCGGTGAGGAGTGGGTCCGGGGTGAATCCGGACGGGTCCGGACGCTCGATCCGAACCTGTGGGGGCTGGTGGCCGAGGACGAGGGCGACCTGGACGGCGGAGACGTGGACGCCGTAGGAGGTGAGTTCCGCGGCGAGTTCGGCGGGCGGGGTGCCCGGCTTGGCCGAGTGCGCGAGGCGGATCGCGTCGGCGGGGTCCATGCCGGTGAAGTGGTCGCGCAGGGCTGCGGATGCGGTGCGGGGGCGGTCCGGGCGGGTTCCGGATTCGTTCCGGATCGGGTCCGTGCTGGTGGTGACGTGGGTGATGGCCCGCTTCTTCGTGGCGTCCCACGCCTCCTCGCGGGCAAGGAGCCAGCCCCACACCCCGTACCGGGGCAGGGTCACCGGGCGCTCCCCGGCAGCCGTGCGGCGGCGGGCCCGGACGGCCGACCAGGCGAGGCCGGAGACGAGAAGGAGCGCGACGGTGGGCGCGGCGAAGAGCAGGGTGGCGCCGAGGCCGCCGTTGATGTGGACGGCGTGGAGGCGGTTGAGGTAGACGGAGACGCCGGACAGGGCGAGGGTCGCGAGGTGCGGGCCGAGCGCGGAACGGACCTCCTTGGCGGCCTCGTTGGCGAGGTAGAGGCACGCGATGGCGGCGCCGTCGAAGACTGCGGCGGTGAGTACGGCGAGTTGGGTGGGGACGCCGTAGATGTCGTGGGCGACGACGTAGAGGGACCAGGCGGTCATGGCGGCGGCTGCGGTGCCGATGACGGCGAGGGCGGCCCACCAAATGAAGCGGTTCACGGAGCAGCTCCGGGCGAAGAGGGGCCGGGCCACAGCAGGGGTGGCCCGGCCGGTGTGTCAGTGGGCGAGGTGGACGGCGAGGAGGACCAGGACCGCCAGGGCCGCGCCGAGGATGCCGATGTAGAGGGCGACGATCAGGTACCAGAGGGCGGTGAGCATCAGTGGGTGCTCCCCTGCTGGAGGTCGAGCCTGGTGCGGATGTCCTCGGCGGCGTCGTAGTCGGCGCGGCAGGTGTCCGGTGTGGTCGGCTCGTCGAAGATCGGGCTCGGCCGGGGTCGGAGGTCCGGCTGCTCCTCGTCGGTGCTCACTGGGCCGCCCCGTCCGTGAGTGCGTACGCGGCCTTGTCGAGGACGAGCGCGTACTCGCCCCGGGTGGTGGTCTCCCAGATGCGGGGGGCGGCGGACAGGATCTCGGCGACGCCGGTGGTGCCCGCGAGGCTGGCGGCGTTGGCGAGGGAGAGTCGTCCGGCGTCGTCGAGCGGGTCGCCGGGGTGCTGGCGGCACATGGTGGCCATGACGCCGAGGGCGGCCCGGACGCGGGCCCTCGTCGCCGAGGATGCGGCGTGGGCGCGGCGGAGCCCTTCATCGGGCTGGGTGGCACAGATACGATCAGGCACGGTCATCACTCCTGGTGAAGTCAGGTTGGTGACCGGCCCCGGCCATGTGGCGTCGCAAGCGCCGACCGGGGCCGTTCTTGTTGTTGCCCGATCCAAGGTAGCGACTTCCTAGCCATATGGCTAGGAAGTCAGAGAGAATGGTGCCCATGGCCGAGGCCGAAGGAGGGCCGGACATGGTTTCGTTCCGCGAGCTCGCACGCCGACTGGTGGAGGACGGCGTCGTCGCCGCCATCAGTCACCAGCGGGTTTCCCAGCTCCACCGCGAGGACCCTGACTTCCCCGCCGTGGTGCCGGTCGGCCGCTCCAAAGCTGTCGACTACCGTCTCGCCCGCCCCTACTTCGCGGCGCGCAAGTCGCGCCAGGGTGAGCGCACGGACCTCAAGGACCGGTCTGCCGAGTAGGGGTACGCCCACGCGCAGGGGCCCCCGCCGGGTCGTGGCGGGGGCTCACGGCTGTGCGGATACGATCCGCCAGTGGCTATCGAACTTTCAACCGACCTGATCGAGCTGGAACGTACGGCGTGGGCGGAGATTCAGGCCGGGACGCTGACCGTGGAGACCGCGCAGGCGGTCCACGAGGCGACCATCGCGCACGCTGAGGCGACCGAGCAGCCCCGTATCAAGGTCGAGGCGGAGCTGAAGCGGGTCGTCCGCCACCCAGAGCCTGCCGCGTAGCTGTCCGGATGCGTCCGGGCCCGTCCGGGGTGACGGTGGACCCATGTCTGGCCCACCGATAACCGTGCACCCGCCGAAGGGCGAGGGTGGCCGACGTGTCACCGCAGACGGGGCGATCCTCGGCATGGCGTACTCAGACGGGGACCTTATTGAGCTGCTCCGTCTCGCCGGGGTCGAGGACGCGGAGGACCTGGTGGCCGCTGATACCCCGTGGATCGAGTGGCGAGGCGCGGAGCCTCATGACTACGGGTGGGGGCCGGGCGAGCCTGGCCACCGGCCCCCACCGTCCCGTGTCTAGGCCGCGTGCGCGTCTGCCGCTGACCAGACGAGGCCGCACCCGGAGCAGCGGGCGAGTGGGTGTGCTCCTGCTCCGCCGTGGACCTCGATGGGCGATGCGCATGTGGGGCATGGGGCGGCGAGCGGGACGCATCGAGCAGCGATGTCGAGGGCTCGTTCCACGCGCTCGGCGGCGTCTGCGGCGACGCGGCTGATCCGGTGGTGCTGCGCCTCGTCGAGGGGGCGGCACGGGCCTGGACGGCCCTCCACGCGGGCGCAGAGCCACAGCGCTGCGTACGGGGCGGTGCGCTGCCCGGTGTACCGCCACCTCTGCGGGTTGACGGCGTCGGCTGCGGCGAGGTGGTCGCGGCGTACCCGGTCGCTCGCCGGCCACTGGCGCGGGGCACGGGGCATGGGCGAGCGCTGGATTTCGGCGGCGATCTGGTCGGCCAGCTCGACGAGGGCGGTCTCGACCTCGCGCATGGTGTCGAGGATGCGGATGCGGAGCGGGGCGGCGGTGGTGCCGATCTGCTCGGGGGAACGCTCGTCGGCGCGCAGGAGCGCGGCCTCGTCCGCGTCGTGCTCGTCGAGGCTTGTCAGGTAGGCGCGGAGTCCGGACGGGGGCCACGTCGCGGTGGGGGGTGCGCCGAGGGCGTCGCGGAGGTCCGGCCACAGGGTGGCAATGGTGCGGAGGTGCTGGCTGGTGGTCATCGTGCGCTCCAGGGGGCGTGCGGGGCGTAGGCTGACGATCACCGTTGGGGCGTGCCTGGTCTGGGGAGACAAGAGGCGCGCCCCTACTGCGTGCAGGTGTTCAGCGCTCCCCGGACATTGGGGAGTTGGTCTCTTCGGTCCCTGCCTTCGTGCTGCCGTCGAGGGCGCGGCGTACGGCATAGCTGGCGAGCGGGCCGAGGTGGGTATCGAGCAAGGCACGCACGCGGGCGACGGCAGCCTCCGCGTGCTCGACCCGGAAGAGGGTGTGTCCTTCGCCGCGGATGAGCTGCGCCAGCCGCTCGTACTTCTCATCAGTGGTGTGTCCGTCCCAGCCCCGACAGATGCGGTTCGTCGGCTCCACGTGGGCGAAGAGGTCCATGTCCCTCTCAGCGATGTGCCAGCTCATCTGCCCGGTCGGTGCCTCGATGATGACCACGGCCCAGTCGGGTGCTGTCGGGTCGGTGTGTCCGATGTGGGAGGGGTAGAGGCTGGCGAGGTGCGCGACGAGGCGGGCGCGCTCGCGGTACGCCCCGTCGCGCTCGGCCTCGGCACGATCGGCACGGCGGTGCGAGTCGGCGAGGATGTCGACCGCGCGCACGGCCTTGGCCAGCCGTGAGTACAGGACGTCGAGTGCGTCGTCCGTGATGGTGTCGGCGGTGTGCCGGGGCTCGGTCATGCTGCTCGCCTCTTCCGGGCTCGGGTGCGGCAGTTGGCGGCGTGGCCTGCGCCGAGGGAGGTCCACCAGTGCTCGCAGCACGACGCGTCGAGGGTGCGCATCGCGGTGTCGATGGCGCAGCCTGCGGAGTGGACGACTTGGGAGGCGGCCCACATGGCGCAGCACGCGACGAACGCACCGTTGTGGGGCTCGTGGGGCCTTGCGGTGCGTTCCATGGCTTCTGCGAGGCGTCTGGCGGTCTGGTGGTGGTGCCAGGCGGTGCGGGTCATCGCGTCGGCGAGGAGCAGCGCGGTGAACGTGCAGAAGACGGCGTGCCACCAGAGTTGAGCGCGGATGCAGACGACTGCGGATGCGGCGGCGCCGATGGTGAGGGTGCCGAGGAGGAGTTGGGTGCGGGCGTAGCGGGTCACTGGTTCTCCTCGGCGCAGTTGGGGCAGAGGTCGCGGCCGTCGCGGGTGCGGCGCCAGCCGGTGGCCTTGAGTCGGCGGCGGAGCTCGGTGGGGTTCTGTGCGCGTATGGGGGCGCTGTGCTCGGTGTCGCAAGGCACTTCGGCCTCGTCGAGGGCGTCGCAGCGGATGGCGAGGTAGGTCACGGCGGTCATCGACGGCTCCAGGGTGGGACGAGGAAGTGGCCGAGGAGTGCGGCGGCGTTGATCCAGATGAGGGCGCCGAGGATCAGGGTGTCGAGCACGAGGTGTTCCCCTCGGCGTCGTCGGCCAGGCGGCGGAGTCCGAGCGTGATGTCGCGGACCGCCGTCCAGTAGCGGGGGTCCTGCTCCGTGGCGGCCCTGGCGAGCATCGCCTCGTACCGGCTGGCAGCCTCGCGCAGCACGGCGGCCCGATCGGCGGGCGCGGGCCTCTCGGCGAGGGCGCGCCGCATCTGCTCCACCTCGTCGCGAGGCGGGCTCACCAGCCAGCAGTGCCCGGCGTGCGGCTGCGGGGTGTTTGCCCAGGGGAGACCGCAGGTGCAGCCGTTGTGCTCTGCTGCGTATGCCTTGGCGCCGTCGCACCAGGACGAGTGCGGCAGGGTGCAGCCTTCGCCGTCGCAGCCGTGAGCCCACGCCTCCAGCTCGGCGTTGCGGTCCCGCAGGCGCTGGAGTTCGTCCTCGTCGGTCGCGTCGTCCCACACGACACGGGTGGCCCCTCCGTGCCCGTGGACGGCTTCCGCGTCGGCCATGTCGTCCCAGAACACGATGCTGGGCCGGTCACCCAACCACCTGACGGATGCGGTTCCGTCGGGCCACAGGACGCCGAGGGCGACCACACCCGTCCCGGACACGCCAGATACGTCGCGGTCGCGTTGGAGGTGGAAGCGGCGGGACTGTGCGGTCATGCGGGTCTCATGCGAGTCGGTCATGCGAGTCCTCCTGGTGGTGTGGGTCGCGTGGTGCGCGGGGTCGGCGGGAACCGGATGACCGCGCGTCAGGCGGCTTTCTCGGCGTGGACGCTGATGTCGGGGGTGATGGTGAAGCCGCTGCTGATGAGGTACTGGGCGACCCTGTCGGCACGTGCGGGGCCGGTTTCGTGGAGGGTGTCGGCGTCGTGGAGGGCGGCGGTGACGATGGCGAGGGCGGCGTCCGGGATGGGGGTCATGCGGCTCCCTCGGTGGCGTGTTGTGCGGTGGTGGCGGCGTCGAGGCGGGAGGGGTGGGTGCTGGTGCGGGGGTGGCGGCGGTGGTTGACGCACGGGTTGCCGGGGGCGGCGCGGCAGGGCTCGTACGGACAGGTCACCGTCAGCGGGTCGGGCAGCCCTTGGGTGGCTCGGCGTTCGCGTTCGGCGCGGCGGGGCCGGAACGCGGAGAGTTCGGCGGCGACGGTGCGCGGGACGTACGAGCCGAGGGCGGCGAGCCTGGCTTCTGCTTCGGCGGCGGGGCCTGCGTCGAGTTCGCGGAGGGTGACGGGTGGGGTGTGTCCGTGGGCGACGTCTCGGCGGGCGGCGGCCAGCTCGGCTCGGTAGGCGGCCTCGTCGTCCGGGTCAACCGGGGGTGCGGGGTCGGCGTGGCGTTCCATGCGGTCGCGGACGGTGGCTTGCCAGCGGGTGGCGATGTCGGCGGGGAGGACGGGCCAGGTGGAGCGGGCGTAGTGCTGGTGGGTGGCGGTGAGGGCGTAGTCGTAGGGGACATCGGCGAGGATTCCGGCCCACATCTGGATCTGAGCGCGGCGCTCGATGGGGTCCTCGCGGCGGACGCGAGGGTCGGCGAGGGCGATCTGCGCGAGGAGTTGCGGCAGCTGCTCGGGTTCCATCAGGTGCCTCCGGTCTTCTTCTGGCGGAGTTCTTCGGCGATGGCCGCCATGTCTGCGAGGTATTCGCTGGTCTTGCTGGGAGGTGTGGCGGGGAGGGCCCGGGGGCCGGTGTACGCAGGTGCGGTCTGGAGTCCGGACCAGCCGCCGAGGAAGTAGCGGGCCGAGTAGGGCGGGTTTTTGGCGGCCTGCCAGACGCGGGCGGCGTGGTCGACGAGGGCGGGTACGCCGGTGCGCCGGACGGTGTCGCGAAGGTCGAGCCACTCGGCGCTGCTGAAGGTCCAGGAGACGTTCATGCCGCGGGCAGCCATGGCGTCGATGAGGGGTTGGATCTCTCCTCTTCCGCTGGTCTTGGCCACGTCTGTGCCGGGGGTGTCTGCGGAGGGGGTAGGGGGAGGAGGTACTTCCGAAGGAAGTACCTGGGACGGGACGGGGCGGGTGGGGACGGGGGCAGCGTCGCCGTGACGGCCTGTAGACGCGTCTACAGGCCCATCTACAGGCGGCCCGTCATCGCCGTTGGCCTGCTCCTTCTTCTTTCCGTCGCGCCAACGTTGTTGCCGTGTTGTCTTCGCTTTGCGCGCCAACTCGGTCTCAACTCGACTCGGGTTGCGGTCCAAGTACTGATGGATCGCGTACGAGTTGGCGTCGAGTTGGGGACACGACTCGCAGTCGTGGCCGCTCTGGTGCCAGAGCCCGGCATCGATCAGGGCCTTGATCATTCGAGGAGTGCCGTACAACTTGGCGATCTGCTTCGGGATCACGCCGTCGGTCACCTGCTGCGCGGCCCATGACCCGCAGCGGACGTAGAGACCGACCGCAGGGGTTCCCGCTGCAAACACCTTGGGGTGGCAGTGGAACCCATCGTCGATCTTGAACCACGACATGTACGGCTTCTCTCCGGTGCGTAGTGCGGTTGGTGGTCCGGGGCGGGGAGTCGTCCGCCCCGGACGGCGTGGGGCGTGGATCAGGCGGCGGGGTTACCTGCTGGGGTTCTTGCGGATCGACGCGGTTACGGCGCCAGTTCGTACGAGGTCCCGGAGTCGCGGTGACGTCGTCACGCGGATCCCCTGGCGGGCAGGGACAGTGACCAGTTCGCCGGTCTGCGGATTGCGGGCCTGGCGGGCAGGTCGAGGAACGGGGCGCCAGCTGCCGAAGTTGGTGACGGTGACGCTGTGTCCGGCGGCGAGGGCGCGGGTGATCGCGTTGAGGACGGCGTCGACGGCGCGGTGGCCCTCGTGGGTGGTGGTGCCGAGTTCGGCGGCGACGGCCGCGGCGAGGGCGCTCTTGTTGAGGGGGCCGGTGGGCTGGGCGATGGTGGCCATCAGAGGGTTCCGTTCTGGTACGCGTCGGCCGCGTCGGCGGCCTGCTGCTGGAGGGCTGCCTCGGCGCACGTCTTGTGCGCAGGCTTGCCTTTGCTGTCGCGGAGTTGGGTGAGGCCGGGGCAGTACCGGCACTGCTTGGCCTGCCAGGACCAGTGCGAGGAGTCGCGCCAGTCGAGGACCCCGGTGGTGGGCGGGGGCTGCGGGCGCGGTCGGCGGGTCACGCAGCAACTCCTGCGCACTGCTGGGCTGTCCGCTTGTAGAGGCCGTACCGCTGGCTCGCGCTGAGACCGCCGCGGATGCCGTGCCGGTTGTCCAGGGATCGCCCGCTCTCTTCCGCCATGGCCGCGCGCAGGCAGATCCTCCGTACCGGGCACTGGTCGCAGACCTCCTTGGCCGCGCGGATGCCGTGGCCGTCTCGGCTGCCGGGGAACATGAAGTCGTCGAGGCCGAGGCACGCGGCGTAGTTGCGCCAGTTCGTCACCGCGCCACCACCGGGGTCTCCTCGGGCCACTGCACGCCGTCGAGGGCGCGGGAGTGGGTAGCAGGCAGGGCAGCGGTGGGGTAGCCGAGCCAGTGGAGTCCGAGGTGGGCCATGGACGCGGCGTCGGCCTGGTCGTACCTGCCGGGCCCCTCGCACTCGATCCCGAAGTGCGCTTGTACGCCATCGCGGACGGCACCCTTGGTCGCGTTGCCTTTGCCCGTGGCGTACATCGCCCGTTGGGCGGGCGGGCACACTGCGTACGGAATCTTGCGGCGCCACAGGTCGTGGGTGACCAGCCACCACAGACCGGCCATCTCGTGGTGCCCGGCCATCGCCCCGTGTCCGTACGACGGGCCTTCGATGACGACGAGGTCAGCGGCGCGGACGCGTTCGGTGACTTCCTGCCGGAGCCAGGCGAGGCGGATGTGCCCGCGGGCCTTCGTGCGGAGCGCGTCGGCCCAATCGGTCCCGGCGATCCCGGTTGAGGTGAGGGAGAGGTCGAGGCCGATGACGAGGGGGGTGGGTCCTGCGGCCGGGCGGGGGGACAACCCGGCCGCAGGAGTCGTGTCGCCGAACAGAGTGGGTGTGGTCACGTCATGCACCACCCGGAGTCACACTGGCCGTCGGCCTCGTCGAACATCGGGAGGACGTCGACCCCGTCGGGGATGGCTTCGCGGAGCGGCTTGCCGAAGCGGGTCAGGTAGACGTGGTCCTTGCCGAGTTCGTCGCGCCTGCGGTTGAGGAGTTCTTCGAGCTGGCAGGACTTCTCGAAGAGTTCCGGCTCGTCCCGACGCTGGTCGTGCCAGGTCTCGGGGCGGTGGAACGGGCAGAAGTAGCACGAGGACTTGGGCGGTACGGGCAGGCCCGCGTCACGGATGACGCGTGCACAGTCGGTACGCCTGAGACCCAGGTCGAGGAGCGGGTAGACGATCTCCTCATGCGGTTCGCAGCGCCGGTTGTTGGCGCGGTGGATCTCGTCCACGCTGATGCCGATACCGATGATGGCCGGGTTGTCCTTAGTGGCACCGCGGCGCTTGAGTTCCCGCCCGATGGTCTTGATCTTGAAGTCGGCGGTGCACGACCGTGTGCCGGGTGCCCCGTTGGACATCCGTACCGGTATGGCCAGTGACCGGGAACCCTCCTTGGTGAGCTGGCCGTACGGGGTGCGCTTCTCACCGCTGCGGACCATGACGCGGTCGAGGAGAACCAACTCGATGCCGTGCTCCGCCGCGTACGGGCGGGCGTACTCGTCGAGGTAGCGCATGGTGGCCGGGCTCTCGGAGTCATCGCCGACGTTCGCCATGAGGAACGTGCGGAAGTTGATGCGGCCCTGGGCGGCCAGGACTAGCAGGGCGGTGGACTGGACGCCGCCGCCGTAGCTGATGGAGCGCAGTGCAGTCATTCGGTCGCCGCCGATCCGGGCTGCGCCGTCGTCGGCCAGGCAGAACCAACCGACTCGGCCTCAGCCGGACAGGGCTTGGCCACCTCCTTGATCTCATCGACGGTGACCCGGGCCGCAGGGAACTCGTCGTCGACAGAGACCTCGCCGCGCTGGATCGACTTGAACACCACGATCAACTGGGCCACGTCGTGCTCGGTCCACCGCCCCGACGGACGCCCGAGCTTGGTCTCCACCCGGTCCGCCGTGACGCCGATGCCCTCGAACGCCCGGACCGCGTCGGCAATGCGGATGTCCAGTGGCTTGCCGCCGCCGTCGCGGAGCGTGCGCGCGCACAGCTCCTTCGCCTCCTCGACGAACCAGGGCGGGAGGATCGCGAAGATCGCCTCACGCACCCGGCGGGCGCCGTTGTTGGCGTTGTTCTCGTAGATGTCGCGCATGTCGGTGAGGGCCTTGGGGCCGCCCTTCTGGTCCCTCTTGTGCGGCACGATGAACGTCGAGGAAGTGCGGGAGTTCTTCTGGACGTCCCAGGCGAACGCCTGCATCTCCGACTCGCCGTACTCGTCGTCCCGGCGCATCTCCACCAGCCCGTACTGGATGTTGCCCCAGCAACGCGCCAGCTCCCGGGCGAGGTGGACGGACGGCCCGGCCACCGTGGACCCGGCCCGGGGGAACCGGAACTGGGCCCGCTCGGCCAGGAACATCTGAGTACAGGACTGCCGCATCTCCGCGACGGCGGCGGTGATGTCGCGGGGACACTGCTGCGCGACGACGATCGCGGCCTGCACCTCGGCCACCGCCCGCGACTGCTCAACCGCCGTGCCCTGCCCGACCCGTGCCGGACCACCGACGGGGGCGATGCGCTCGATCTCCTGGTAGCTCACAGGTACTCCTCGGTGTCACGGATCTCCGCCCACACGGGCAAGGAGAGGTAGGCAATGTCGTCGGCATAGCCGGGCCAGTGACCGGTCTCGACGCAGCGGGCGAAGGTGTCGATCGCCCGCCGGTTCTTCGCGGCGCCGATCCGCAGCGCGGCGGCGTCCAGCTCGACGACGGTCACGAGGTACGGGGCGGCCTTCTCCTGGCAGACGAAGACGAAAGCGGCGTCCGCGTCCGCGAGGCCGAGCGCACGGGCACCGGCCCGGTACCAGTCGGCCTGCTGGTGGTAGCCGTACTCCTCCACCGCCCGCGCCAGCGCGGCCGGTTCGGCAGAGCGGCACGTCTTGTAGTCCGGGATGATCAACCGGCCGTTGCGGGGGTCGGGCAGCCAGTCGAAACGGGCCCGCCGCATCACCCCGGTCGGCTCGTCCCGCCAGAACAGCGACGCCTCCGGCCGCCCCGACCCGGGGGCGAACAGCGCCGAGGCCACCGGGTGCCGACGGAGTGCGTCCGCCATGTCCTGCACCCGGTCGAAGTCGGAGGCCAGCAACGCGACCCCACCAGCGGCGTGGACCTCGTCGCGCTCTTGGCGTGCGGCCTTCGTGCGCCAGTCGTCCGCCTCGATCGCGACGAGGTCGGGCCCATCGCCGAGCGCCAGGCGGTGCGCGGCAGTTCCGAGGGCGAACACCGGGTTGTACGGCTGTGGGTGGTCCTGCTCGTACCGGAACAAGGCCGGGCAGGATGCGAGGAGTCGACGGGCGCCGGAGGAGGACAGCGAGGACCGATCGGCGTGGTACTGCTCGGCGGTCATGTCGTAGAGGCCGGGCTCGGTGATCGACCCGGCGGCCGGGGCCGAAGCCCCGGCCTGCACGGTGGTCTCCATCAGGCTTCCCCCTGCGGGTAGTTCGGGGTGTACGAGCAGCGCCCGGGGTGGGTGTGCTCGATCAGGTAGCCGGTTGCGGCCAGGTGCTGGAGCGCGTGCCGGGCTCGGTGCCGGGACACCCCGGGGTCGACCTCGGCGAGGAGCCAGCGGTGGGCCCGGCTGGTGGTCCACTCGCCGCCGGTGCCGAGGATGTGGTCGGCGAGACGGCCGAGCCGGTCGTCCAGCTCGTCGCGGGGTCCCTCGGGGAGCAGCCAGCGGCCGACCTTCGCCCGGTCCTCGGGGTCCAGGAGCAGCGCGACCGGGGTTCCGTCCTCGGCGATGCACCCGATGGTGAGGACGGCGTTCTCCTCGGGCGCGGGCTCCATCGCGGTATCGAAGCGGGACACGATGAGCGGAGTGGCCGTCGCGGCCGGAGCCGTGGCCTTCTCCGCTGCGTCCGCGCACCAGGTCGAGCAGTAGTCCGCCGCCCCGTAGGTGAGCGGTCGCTTGCAGTACGGGGCCGTGCAGTACTTGCGGACGAGGTGCGGGCTATCGGGGCCGACACGGAGCCGGTCGAGCCGGTTCACGCGGCACCTCGTTGACCCGGCAGGCCCTTCGGCTGGCCGATGTCCCGGAGCCGGTCCGCGAGGCGCAGCACCTGCACCCCGTAGACCGGGACCCGGCCACCGTCGACCAACTCGTCGAGGAGGTCGGACACCCGCTCGTCGCGCTCGTGTCCGGCGTGCGAGTCGGGGCCCTGCACCCCGGCCGACCGGTCCAACTCGGCGATGTGGACGAGGTCGTTGAGGACCGACTCCCCGTCCTCGTCCGCCGCGTGTGCGAGGGCGACGAGCAGGGTGTGCAGGTAGTGCGACATGTCGAGGGTGGCCCCGGACGGGGTCGGGTCGACGTGGATACGGAACGGCCCGTCAACGGGCGTACGGTCGGTCATCGGTTCCCCCGGTGGGTCACGTCGTAGTGGGTGTCATCGAGGCCGAGCGCGCAGAACGCGGCGAGCACGACGAGGGCGAGAACGGCGACGGCGTACAGGCAGATCACTCGTCCGCCTCCTCGTCGTACGAGGCGTCGATCTCCAGCGGGGTCACGAGGTAGCCCGTGCGCACGACGTCGTCGCCAACGCACAGCTCCACCGGGGGCAGCGGGTCACCGTCGTCCGGCACCCACGTGATCAGCAGGTGTTCGGAGTCCCTGCGGCCGAGCATCGCCTCGCAGTGCTTGCAGGCGGCATCCTGCGTGGCGTACGTCCCGAGGACGAGGCCGATCTCCGGGTGCTCCGCCCTGTAGATCACCGTCGGCGCAGACTCCAGCTCGGCGATCCGGGCCTTGAACGCGGTGATGTCCCGTCCGAGCCCGAGCACGAGCTGACCGGTGACCTCCGCCGCCGCGTGCCGCCGAAGCACCTGCTCCTGGAGGGCCGCCGTACGAGCCGCCGTGTCCGGGTCCTGGAGGAGCTGCGCCACCTCCAGCGCCGCCGCCAACTCCTCGGCCGCCGTATGGCCCTGCTCCATCGCCGCCCGGATCACACCGGTCGCGGCGGACACACGGTGCGCGCTCACGCGGTCACCGCCAGCGCGGTCTGCTGAAGCACGTTCTGCTCGGGGGACAGCGGCACCCCGAACCCGGAGATGTGCACGGGGATGTCGTGGATCGTGGTGTCAGCCGCGAGCCAAGCGTGCGCCTCGGTCACGTGCAGCGAGACAGCCGACGGATCGATGCCCAGCGCCTCCCGCCACGACTCGAACGCGGCGACCGAGTCGACCTGGAAGTCGAGCTTCAGCGTGGTGCGGAAGGTGATGTACGGGAGGGGCAGGTGGCCGTACTGGCTGACGAGCGACACCAGCACGCCGATCGCGGGTGCCTGGGCCGCGAGCGTGCGCTGCTCCGGCTGGGACGTAGTCTGTGTGATCACGGTGTACCTCTCAGTTCGTGTGGTGAGGGGTGTTCCGAGGGGCTGCTGTGGACCTGGACCGTCCACGCGGCCCCGCTTCATGTGGTGGGTCAGGCGATGCGGACCGGGGCACCGCGCGGCGGCAGCGGCCTGAGCTGCGCGAGCGGGTGCGGGGCGGTCGATGCGGGAGCTGCGACGGCGCGGGCGAGAGGCCCGGACGTCGGCTCGTGGTGGAACAGTTCGTCGATGCGGTCGAGGTCGGCGTCCGTGAACCGCACGGTCCGGCCGAGCTTCGTGTGCGGGAGTTGCTTGATGTGCCGACGGAGCCACGACTCCTCGATGCGGAGGATGGCGGCGGCCTCGGGGTAGGTGTGGCGCGTCATGCCGGGATCGCCTCCGGGTCGTACGCCGGAGCGGGGACTGTGCGGCCAACCGGCGCCCAGAGGACGAGATGGTCGACTCCCAGCCGCCTGGCAATTGCCAATGCCTCGGCGTGCGCGGCGGTCTTCCGCTCTCCGGTGCGCAGGTGTCCGATCTTGCTGGGGTGGACTCCGGTGGCTTCGGCGAGTTCGCGGACGCTGATCTCCGAGCCGTCGCCGGTTCGCTCCATGAGGAGGACCAGCAGGTCAGGGCTGACGAGGAGGTCCCTTTCCTCAATGGCACGCATGTATCACCTCCATAAACAGAGTGTGCGTTTCTGTGAACAAGCTCGACAGTACACGTCCGTAGACGAACTGTCTACGTGCGTGAACAGATGGCGCAAACGAGCCTCACACCCCGTGCGCTCTACCGCACACGGGGTGTTTCCGTAGACACTTTGTCCGGGAGCATGAACAAGCGGGTGCGATGATCAGGGTGTATGTGCAGAACGCCCCACGCGCCACGTAGACACCAGTCGTGCGACAGGGGAGCGAGCAGGCAGGATGGGCCTCATGGCTGAGCAAGTACAGAGGACGCAGTTGGCTGACCTGGTGCGTCGCCGCCGCGCCGAGCTGGGCATCAGCCTCCGCACGCTGTCGGAGGCGGCCTTCGACCGGCAGACGGGCGAGCAAGCCAAGTTCGGGTGGATCTCCAAGCTGGAGAACGGTAAGCCCACGGACGCCCCGTCGGAGCCAATGCTCAAGGCGCTCGCGGCGGGCCTGGAACTGCCGCTGCGTGTCCTCCAGGAGGCGGCTGCGGCGCAGTACCTCGGGATGGGTGAAGTGCGGTCGGTTAACGGCCGCGCGCGCCTGCTGATTGCGCGCATCGAGGAGATGGGGGAGGACGACCTCGCGCAGCTCTCGGCCATTGCAGAAACGTTCGCGAACCGCGGCAAGGGCTGATCCCGCGTCAGCACTAATACTACTTTTGACTACTCACGGGTTGGCTCTGGTCACCGTGTGGCCAGTGTGGCAGCGTGGTGGGTCCGCCTGGGGGGCGAATCGGTAGGCTCAGTGCATCCATGCGCTCGAACACGCGAGCGATTCCGTGGTGCACCCACGCAAGGGGGCTCGATGGCGGACAACGACGGAGCAGCGCAGGCACTGGTACGGATCGAGCTAGTTGACTATCTGCCCGGAGGACGAGCCTGCTACCCGGTCGAGATCGAAGGCGAACTTGTCTGGCTGATCCTCGCAACCGAGATGACCGAGAGGCTCCGCGCCGAGATGGTCGAGTACCTGAAGTTCCTAGCTGACCAGCAATTTTGGACGCAGAACTGGGACGGCCCCGCGGGGGAGCCGCCCCAGATCAGACACGCCTCCTAGCGCCTACACGACCTGCCTCAGCCCAGACCCTGCTGGGGCGGTCCCCATCGCAGCCTCGACGGCCGCCGTGATCTCGCCGTCGAGGGCGCGGACCAGGTGCCCGTACCGGTCGACCGTCGTCGTGATCGACTCATGCCCCAGCCGGATCTGGATCGCCGGAAGCGGGATGTTCGCCGCGATCAGCCACGACACATGTGTGTGCCGAAGATCGTGCAGTCGAGGCTTCTTCGTGAAGCCCTTCGCTCGGGCTTCCTTGAGGGCCCGCTCCCACTTCCGGTGGTAAAAGTTGCTGTGCCGCCACGCCTTGCCCGCACCGCCCCGGAAGATCCAATCCTCCGGGCCTCGGCCGGTGGTGTACCTCCGAACCATGTCCATCTGAGCGCCGGTGAGCGCGATGATGCGGCGGGCCTTCTTGGTCTTCGGGGGGCCGAGCGCGAACGTGTTGTCTTCCTGTCGCTTCCACGCCCTCTGGACGTTCACGGTCCCCGCTCGGGGATTCACGTCCTGAGTCTGGAGGGCGGACGCCTCTCCCCACCGCATCCCTGTGCCCACCAGCCAGTCGCAGAGGTCGGCTGCGGCAGGGTCGAACGCGCGCATCTCGGCAACGATCCGCACGTACTCGTCGTGCTCCAGGAAGCACATCTCCTCCTCGGTCCCTGCGTCCGTCCGGGGCAACGAGGTCTTGGCGCACGGGTTCGTGGCGCGGAGCGGCGGCGTCGCGTCCAGCGCGGCCTGGAAAACGCACCACAAGAGGCCGTGCCGGTTCGCGATGGACTTGGGACTCGCCTTGCGTGACAGGACCTCTGCGGGGTCGTCAGGGTCCTTGACCACCGTCTCCTGTGCCCGGACCCAGTCGGTCACGTCGTCCTGCGTCACGTTGCACAAGGTGGCCAGCGTGGAGGCCCCCGAGCGCTCGGTGTGGACGATGCCGCCGTACGTCATCACGGACCCGTCACGCCGGGTGTGAGTGGCCGGGGCGAAGTGCCGGTCGATGTCCCGCTTGTAGTCCTTGCGGGTGCGCTCGTCGATGCCAGTCAGCCGGTCGGCGTACCGGTGCGCCCACTCGATCAGCGGGACGTCATCGGGGTTGGTCTCCGGCTCGACGAATCCCTGTCCACGGACCCAGCCGTGCGGCCACTGCCCGCCATGAGCCTCGACGAGCTTCTTGAAGGACTTGGCCGAGTCGATGTCGCCGAAGCGCTCTGTTTCCCAGCCGCCGCCCTCGCGCCACTTCACCTGGAAGGTGCTGTCGCCGCCCTTCTTGGGGCGTTCCACGATGCTTGCCATGGGGCGAGGGTAGGGCGCAGATCACATGATCGGTTCCCAGTTTGTTCCCACGGTCTAGAAACAGATCAAGGCCCGAGCCGCTTTCGCAGGTCAGACCTTGATCAAACAGGGTGAGTGACGGGACTTGAACCCGCGGCCACCTGGACCACAACCAGGTGCTCTACCAACTGAGCTACACCCACCATGACCGGTCTTCTTGGTGCTTTCTTCCGACCGGCTGAGAAAAAGTGTACAGGGTTCGCGAGGGTGCTCGCGCCCAGGTTTTCCGGGGCCCCTCACAGGGCCCCCTCAACCTCCTACTTGCCCCCCTCAGCAGGGATGACGTACTTGGCGGCGATCTTCCGCGCGGTGTCGGAGTCCGGCCCGGGCTGCGGTACGAACACCGCTTCCCGGTAGTAGCGCAGCTCGGCGATCGAGTCACGGATGTCGGCCAGCGCGCGGTGGTTGCCGTTCTTGTCCGGACTGTTGAAGTACGCCCGGGGGAACCAGCGCCGGGCCAGCTCCTTCACCGACGACACGTCCACGATCCGGTAGTGCAGATACTTTTCGAGGTCCTGCATGTCCCGCGCCAGGAATCCGCGGTCGGTCCCCACGGAGTTCCCGCACAGCGGGGCCTTCCCGGGTTCCTTCACGTGCTCCTTGATGTACGCGAGGACCTGCTGTTCGGCGTCGGCGAGGGTCGTCCCCCGCGCCAGCTCGTCCAGCAGGCCGGAGGAGGTGTGCATCTGGCGCACGATCTCCGGCATGGTCTCCAGGGCGGCGTCCGGCGGGCGGATCACGATGTCCACGCCGTCGCCGAGCACGTTGAGCTCCGAGTCGGTGACCAGTGCGGCCACCTCGATAAGTGCGTCGTCCGTCAGCGAGAGCCCGGTCATCTCGCAGTCGATCCACACCATGCGATCGTTCATGCGGCTCACCCTACGGGGCGCGGCGGCCCTTGAGTGGCGCGGTGCCGTTCGTCCGTACGGGACGCGGCCCCGCTGCCCGAGGAAGTCGGGGAGCGGGGCCGGTCGCGTTGCCCGAGGGCCCCGGCTAGTGGCGGCGGGCGTAGACCTCGGCCTTGGCCGGGTCCGGGGCGGGGGCCGAAGCCCCCACCGGCACCGCAGCCGAGGCCGCCGCCGCCCGCCTGACCTGCTGCGGAACGGCATCCGACAGCGCCGACCCGATCGCCACCGGATCACCGGCGGGCCGCCGGGCCCGGTACGCGGCCCGGTAGGCGGCGGGCGAGGACCCCAGCTGACGCCGGAAGTGCCCGCGCAGAGCCACCGGCGACCGGAAGCCGCACCGCCCCGCGACCTCGTCGACCGAGTAGTCCGAGGTCTCCAGGAGCCGCTGTGCCTGAAGCACCCGCTGGGTGATCAGCCACTGGAGTGGAGCGCTCCCAGTGAGCGACCTGAAGCGCCGGTCGAACGTACGGCGGCTCATGTACGCACGCGCGGCGAGCGTCTCCACGTCGAACTGCTCGTGGAGGTGCTCCAGCGCCCACGCGACGACCTCGGCCAGCGGATCCGCCCCGATTTCTTCGGGTAAAGACCGATCGAGGTAGCGCTCCTGCCCGCCGCTGCGCCGGGGCGGTACGACGAGTCGCCTCGCCAGCGCCCCCGCCGCCTCGGTCCCGTGGTCCGTCCGCACGATGTGCAGACACAGGTCGATCCCGGCGGCCGTTCCCGCCGACGTCAGCACGTCGCCGTCGTCGACGAACAGCTCGCGCGGATCGACGTGCACCGACGGATAGCGCTTGGCGAGCGTCGGTGCGTACATCCAGTGCGTGGTCGCGGGCCGGCCGTCGAGCAGACCGGCTGCGGCGAGCACGAAGGCTCCCGTGCACAGACCGACGATCCTGGCCCCCTCCTCGTGCGCCCGGCGCAGCGCGTCCAGCGCCTCCGCCGGCGGCGGCGAGGTGATGGACCGCCAGGCCGGTACGACGACCGTCCCGGCGCGGCTCATCGCCTCCAGGCCGTACGGCGCGGTGAGTTCGAGTCCCCCTGTGGTCCGCAGGGGTCCCTCCTCGCCGGCGCACACCAGCAGGCGGTAGCGCGGAACTCCCGCGTCCTGCCGGTCGATGCCGAATACCGAGAGCGGAATGGAGCTCTCGAAGATGGGCCCCCCGCTGAAAAGCAGCACCGCTACGATTTCTCGGCGGCGGCGCCCGGAGAGCTTCCGGGTGGCCTCCGGCGGTGCGGCCAAGTCCTGGCTCATGGCGCTAAGCCCCCCTCGCTGGTCGCGGCTCCCTGTTCGTGACGGGCCTGTCGCTCCTGCACACTGCTCCTTGAAGTCGCAGTCCCTCTAGGTCCTGCACGGTTCCCCCGCCGTCGAATAACCCATGATCGAATCTACTGTGTTGTGTGGCGTCGGCGTGACAAGTTCCGAAAGCCCCGCTATGTCGACATGGCAACTTGGCGTGAAGCATTCGATCAGGAAGCGTTCCACTCCCGGGCGTCGCAGGGAAGTACGCCTCCCGCTCATGGCCCGTCCCCGTAGGGTGCGCGGGCGGCCAGCGGTCCTTTCTTCCCTGGTGGCACCGGGGTTGGCGGGCCACTGCACCAAGGGTGGGGGAGGTCGGTGAAGTTGGCTGAAAAACTACGGGCGCGCATGTGCGATTCCGTCACTCACCCGGCGCACGACCTCGCTCAGAGCGCGTCATTCCGTTGATTCTTCACGCATTGTTCTTGTTTTGGAGCCGTATGCGGCTCCGTCGGAACTCGGCCGGGACTCGTCCAGGGCCGGATCGCGACCCGGCCGGAATCCCCACCTGTCCCGGCCGTGCGGCTAGGTGTCCGTCTTGCGGCCGCCTCGGTGCGCTCCGGAGCCGGTGCGGCTGTGCCGACCGCGGTGGGTGCCCGTCTGGAGTTCCTCGGCGAGGTCGCGGGCGGCGATCCGCTCGGAGCGGCGCAGCAGGAGCCGGCAGACGACGGTGACGACGGCGAGACCCCCGGCCGCGAGGGCGGTGCCGCCGGGAGGGGCGCCGTACACGAGCAGCACGACGGGGACGAGCAGACAGCTGAAGGCCGCCCAGCGGACCAGGTCGGCCACCGAGCCGGAAGTGGCCACCGGGATGGAATCGGCCTCGGGTGGCGAGAGGTGCCCGTGAGAACCGTGAGGACTGTGAGCGCTGTGCGAGGTGTGAGAGCCGTGATGCCTGTGGGCTCCGTATGACCCCTGTGACCCATGGGACCCGTGAGACCCATGTGGCCCTTGGGATCCGCGCGTGGAGTGCGACCCATGGGATCCCTGGGGGAGGTGCGCGCCGTGGGGCCGGTCACGTTCGTAGTCGTACGGCGAGGGGAAGGGCGAGGAACCGGGCACGGAGTACTCCCTCCGGGGGCGTGGGGGACGGGGACGGGGGGACGCGGGACCCTGACCAACGAACGGGCCGCCCGGACGGTCACGTTGACCGGCGCCCGTACGGAGCAGCGACGGACGGCCGTACGGCCCAGTGGTGGACCGCCGCACGGCCCAGCGGTAAACCGCTGTACAGGCCAGCGGGCATTGCGATACGGCCCGGGGTCGTGCATGCTCCAGGAACCCCGCGCCCCTGCGGGGTCTGGGCAGTGGAGGAGTGCGGCCGTACCCTTGGGGGTATGGGCTTGGGAAGATGATTCCCGGACAGCTCCGCTGCCGCCGGGCTGCCACCCGAAACGCCGTAACGAGTTGTTCCGCCGTCCCTTCCACCCGCTCCGTTGTCAGCTCCTTGAGGATTCAGACGCCGAGACACCGATGGCCGGTCACGAAACTCCCGAACCCGCGGACCGCAAGCAGGTCGCCGATCCCCGCGCCGAATACGGTGCGGAGCGCAGCGGTGACCTCTACGCGCTGGAAGATCCGCGACACTCCTGCGATCCCGCCTTCCGGCACGGTGTCGTCGTCGGCTTCGACGGCTCCACCTCCAGCGAGCGCGCCCTCGCCTACGCCATCGGCATGGCCCGGCGGCTCGGCCAGGGGCTGATCATCGTCCACGTCGCCAACCGGCTCCCGACCACCGTGTGGGCGGGCTGCGAGCCACCGGTCTTCGTGGACGTCCCCGACCACCGCACCGAAGTCCTCGGGCTGGAACTGGCCTGCGCGGACTATCTGTCCGAGGTCCCGTGGATCCTGGTCGAGCGCGGCGGCGACATCTGCCACGAGCTGGAGGAGGTCGGCCGGGAGTACGAGGCCGACGCGATCGTGGTGGGCTCGACGCAGGGCATCGTGGGGCGGCTCTTCGGCTCGGTCGCGGGGCGGCTGGCGAAGCGGGCGCAGCGTCCGGTCGTCGTCATCCCGTAACGCCCTCGAACGTTCCCGGTTCGTGACGCACTTTCAGTTTGCCTTCCGTGTAAGCGAGTTGGCCCTTTTGGTGCCCTTGACGTACGTCGGCGATTCCTGAAACTACCCCCGCGTAGGGGTGATTTGTAACCTTGTGAAGGGTAGATAAAGGTCGCAGCCCCCGAAGACAGGGGACAGCGCACCACCCGTACGCGTCCAGTGCGCGTACTCGCAGGAAGGGAGCCCCGCCGTGGACAACGACGTCGCCGCGGGAACCAGCACCACAGCCTCCGCCTCCACCCTCGGCCATCTCGCACTCGGCCTGACCCTGCTCGCCTTCGGGATCGGCCACACCGGCGCGCTCGACGGGATCTCGGCGGCGAGCGCCGTCACCGTCGCGCTGTTCGTCGGCGGCATCACGCTCTTCGTCGCGGGACTCCTGGAGTTCCGGGGCCGGAACGCGTTCGACGGGACCGCGTTCGTCGGCCTCGGCGCCTTCTGGTTCACCTGGGGCACCGCGTCCGGGGACACCTCGGTCAGCGCTGAAGCGGCAGGGCTCTTCCTGCTGCTCTGGGCCCTGCTGGCGCTCAGCCTCACCCTGGGAGCCGCCGGCGGCGGTCTGCTTCCGCAGGTGATGTACGGGCTGCTGTTCGTGTCCCTGCTGCTGCTGGGCATCGCCCGGTTCGCGGAAGCGGGCACGCCGGCGAAGGTCGCGGGCTGGGTCGCGGCGCTCGCCGGGCTCCTCGCCTGGTACGGGGCCACGGCGGTGTGGGCGAAGTGGCCCACCGCACTGCCGGGCCGCGCCTCGGGCCGTGGCGTGACGGCCACGGGCTGACAGCTGGTCAGGCACCGTGCTGGGGCCGGCAGTTGGGCGACAACCGGCCCCGATGGAGGGAAGGGCCCCGTACGGCCGTGGTGGCGGCGTACGGGGCCCTTCTCGCGCTCGTACGGGAGCGACTACTCGACCGTGACGGACTTCGCCAGGTTGCGCGGCTTGTCGATGTCGCGGCCCATCGCCAACGCGGTGTGGTAGGCGAGGAGTTGGAGCGGGATGCCCATCAGGATCGGGTCCAGCTCCGGCTCGTTCTTCGGCACCACAATGGTGTGGTCGGCCTTTTCCTGCTCGCGGTGGGCGACTGCCAGGATCCGGCCGCTGCGGGCCTTGATCTCCTCCAGGGCGGCGCGGTTCTTCTCCAGCAGGTCGTCGTCCGGAACGATGGCGACGGTCGGCAGGGCGGGCTCGATGAGGGCGAGCGGGCCGTGCTTGAGCTCGGAGGCGGGGTACGCCTCGGCGTGGATGTAGGAGATCTCCTTGAGCTTCAGGGAGGCTTCCAGGGCGACCGGGTAGCCGCGCACGCGCCCGATGAACATCATCGACTGGGCGCCCGCGTACGCCTCCGAGATCTCCTTGATCTTGTCCTCGTCGGCGAGGATCTCGGAGATCTGCTCGGGCAGCTTGCGCAGGCCCGCGATGATCCGCTTGCCGTCGGAGACCGACAGGTCGCGGATGCGGCCCAGGTGCAGGGCGAGCAGCGCGAAGGCGACGACCGTGTTGGTGAAGCACTTGGTGGAGACGACGCAGACCTCGGGGCCCGCGTGCACGTACACGCCGCCGTCGGCCTCGCGGGCGATGGCGGAGCCGACCACGTTGACGACGCCCAGGACGCGGGCGCCCTTGCGCTTCAGCTCCTGCACGGCCGCCAGCACGTCGTACGTCTCACCGGACTGCGAGACCGCGATGTAGAGGGTGTCGGGGTCCACGACCGGGTTGCGGTAGCGGAACTCCGAGGCGGGTTCGGCGTCGGCGGGGATGCGGGCGAGGGACTCGATGAGGCCCGCGCCGATCAGACCCGCGTGGTACGACGTGCCGCAGCCGAGGATCTTGATCCGGCGCACGCCGCGCGCCTCGCGGGCGTCGAGGTTGAGGCCGCCCAGGTGCACGGTGGAGAAGCGGTCGTCGATCCGGCCGCGCAGGACGCGGTCCACGGCGTCGGCCTGCTCGGAGATCTCCTTGTGCATGTACGTGTCGTGGCCGCCCATGTCGTACGACTCGGCCTCCCACTCGACGGTGGTGGGCGTGGCCGAGGTGGTCGAGCCCTCGGTGGTGTACGTGCGGAAGTCGTCGGCCTTCAGGGTCGCCATCTCGCCGTCGTCCAGGGTGACGATCTGGCGGGTGTGCGAGACGAGGGCGGCGACGTCGGAGGCGACGAACATCTCCTTCTCGCCGATGCCCAGCACGACCGGGGAGCCGTTGCGGGCGACGACGATGCGGTCGGGGAAGTCGGCGTGCATGACGGCCAGGCCGTACGTGCCCTCGATGTGGCGGAGCGCCTCGCGGACCTTCTCCTCCAGGGTCTCGGCCTGGGCGCGGGCGATCAGGTGGACGACCGTCTCGGTGTCCGTCTCGGAGGCGAAGACGACGCCGTCGGCGAGCAGCTTGGCGCGCAGGTCGTCGGCGTTGTCGATGATGCCGTTGTGGACGACGGCGACCTTGGACTCGGCGTCCAGGTGCGGGTGCGAGTTCTCGTCGGAGGGCGCGCCGTGGGTGGCCCAGCGGGTGTGGGCGATGCCGGTGGTGCCCGCGAAGCGCTTGGGGACCTTGGCCTCCAGGTCACGGACCCGGCCCTTGGCCTTGACCATGCGCAGGGCGGACGCCTTGGGCGTGTTGATCACGATGCCCGCGGAGTCGTAACCCCGGTATTCCAGGCGCTGGAGCCCTTCGAGCAGCAGGGGCGCGACGTCGCGCTTGCCGATGTATCCGACGATTCCGCACATATGAACTGTCCTCCGAGTGGTCTGTGGTGCTGCTCAGCCGTAGACGAATCAGCCGTAGAAGAATCAGCCGTAGACGATGCGCCGCAACTGGCGGAGCGAGAGCTCCGGGGGAGCGACCGCGCGGTGCGGCAGCTCGGCGGCGATCCGGTCGAAGATCTCCGCGTTCACGGAGCCGCCGGACTGGAGCTCGCGGTGGCGGCGGCGGACGAACTCCTCGGTCGTCTCGTCGAAGTACGCCAGCACGTCGAGCACCACCCGGGCCGCCTCGCCGCGCGGCAGCGCGGTGGAGCGGACCAGATGGTCGACGAGGTCGTCGTGCGACGACACGGAGGGCGTACGGCGTTCAAGCACTCGTCGATACTGGGGGAGAGTGACCCCTTGTGCAAGAATCCTGCCCGATATCGGGCAGGATTCTTCTTGATCGCGAAAATTAGGGCCCTTGGTCTGGACCTGAAGGGGGGAGGGGACGGCCTACAGGCGCTTCAGCACCGCCTGCTTGGCCATCGCGAACTCCTCGTCCGTGAGGATCTTGGCCTGGTGCAGCTCGCCCAGTTCCCGCAGCCGCCGCAGCAGTACGTCGTGGTCCTCGGCGGCGGGCGCCGCGTCCCGGGGGGCGGCCTCCAGCGCGGCGGGCACCGCGTCCTCGGGCTCCTCCCGCGCGTGCGGATGCGGCATCCGCGCCACCACCGCGGCCGCCGCGAGCGCCATCAGGGGGTCCTTCTTCAGCCCGTACAGATGGACCGCGTGCGGGTCGTACTTCGGTGGCATGGTGTGGCCGGCGGCGGACGTGACGAACCGCAGATAGCCGTGCTCCAGGCCGACGGCGGGCAGCCACTCCACCGCCATCACCTCGGCGAGGGGGATCGTCCGGGGTCCGCCCGAGGACTTCGAGGTCTCCGTCGTCCACGTCCACGTCAGCCGGACCTGCCGCTCGTCCACGGTGACCGAGGCGTCGCCCGCCCCGGCCGTGTACGGCAGCACGGGTCCGCCGAGCAGATAGCGGTCGACGGGACCGGAGCCGATCTGGTCCAGCAGCAGCGCGTTGCGCACCTCGTCCACGAAGTACTCGGCCACGCCCGTGCGGTCGTTCTCCACGACCAGCCGGTACGGGTCCGAGGAATCGTCCAGCCGCCCCCCGGCTATCTGCATCAGCGGGCACGCCCCCTCGCGCAGCCGCAGCCTGAGCCGCCCGGTCTTCTTCCCCGGCTCGAAGAAGATGCCCGCCACCGCCTCCAGCGGCACGGTGATCTCCCCGAGCGTGCGGCGCAGCAGGCTCACCCCCTTGTCGCTGCCGGGAACGAGCCGGACCGAGTCCCCCTCGAAGCTCCAGGTGCCGTCCTTCTGCATGATTTCCGCCATCGCCATGGGGGAATTCTCGCACCGGGCGGGTTGCGCCGTAGGTGTGAGGAACTGGTCTACACCCTTGACCTGGCTGTGACTTGGCGGGTAGCCATGTGTCCTGCCATGTACGTGCCGCGAACATGCCACATCCGCGATGCCCCGTCGAAGGGACGCCTTGTGAGACACCGTCGTACGATTCCCCGCCTCCTCGCTCCGTTACTGCTGGTCGCCGTAGCGGGAACGGCCTCGGTCGGTGCCGCGCCCGCCCCGGACAGCGCCTCCGCGGCGAAGGCCGCCGACGGCCCCCGCCCGCTGGGCCAGGTCATTCCGGCCCCCTCCGAGGTGAAGGCGGGCGGCTCCGCGTACACGATCGGCCCGAAGACCGACATCAGGGTGGGCCACTCCCGGGAGGCGCGCGAGGTCGGCGAGGCCCTGGCCAGGGTGCTGCGCCCCTCCACCGGGTACCGGCTGCCGGTCACCTCGCGGGACGACCGGGGCGGCATCCGGCTGAAGCTCGCCGGGAAGGACAGGTCCCTCGGCGGCGAGGGCTACCGGCTGGAGTCGGGTCGCGGCGGCGTCACCATCACCGCCCGCACGTCCGCCGGGCTCTTCCACGGCATCCAGACCCTGCGCCAGCAACTGCCCGCCGCCGTCGAGAAGCCGACGAAGCAGGCCGGGCCGTGGCAGGTCGCGGGCGGCACGGTCCGGGACGTCCCGCGCTTCGGCTACCGGGCCGTGATGCTCGACGTCGGACGCCACTTCCTCACGGTCGAGCAGGTCAAGCGCTACGTCGACCAGGCCGCGCTCTACAAGATCAACACCCTGCGCCTGCACCTCACCGAGGACCAGGGCTGGCGCATCGCCGTCGACTCCTGGCCGAGGCTGGCGACGTACGGCGGATCCACCCAGGTCGGCGGCGGCCCCGGCGGCTACTACACCAAGGCCCAGTACAAGGACCTGGTGCGGTACGCGGCCTCCCGCAAGATGGAGGTCGTCCCCGAGATCGACATGCCGGGCCACACCAACGCGGCCCTCGCCTCGTACGCCGAACTGAACTGCAACGGCATCGCGCCGCCGCTCTACACGGGCACCGAGGTCGGCTTCAGCAGCCTGTGCGCGAGCAAGCCGATCACGTACAAGTTCATCGACGACGTGGTGCGCGAGATCGCGCAGCTGACCCCCGGCAAGTACATCAACATCGGCGGCGACGAGGCGCACTCGACCAGCCACGAGGACTTCGCCAAGATGATGAACCACGCGCAGAAGGTGGTCGGCACGTACGGCAAGAAGGTCATGGGCTGGCACCAGCTGGTCGGCGCCGACCAGGTCAAGGACAAGGTCGTCCAGTACTGGGGCTACGACAAGACCAGTGAGGCCGAGCGCCGGACCGTCGTCGAGGCCGCGAAGGGCGGCACCAAGCTGGTGCTCTCCCCGGCCGACCGCAGCTACCTCGACATGAAGTACAACAAGTCCACTCCGCTGGGCCTGAACTGGGCGGGCTACGTCGAGGTGCGGCGCTCCTACGACTGGGACCCGGGCAGCTACCTGGCGGGCGCCCCGGAGTCGTCCGTGCTCGGCGTGGAGGCCCCGCTGTGGACGGAGACGCTGGCCACCAGCGACCAGCTGGAGTTCATGGCGTACCCGCGCCTGCCCGGCATCGCGGAGCTGGGCTGGTCGCCGAAGTCCACGCACGACTGGGAGACGTACAAGCTGCGGCTGGCCCAGCAGGGTCCGCGCTTCGACGCGCTCGGCATCGACTACTACAGGTCGACGCAGGTGCCGTGGCCCGCTCCGTGAGGTGACCGGGCAGGGGGGGAGGGGGTGCGCCGGGACCGTCCGGTGCACCCCCTCCCTGTTTGTGGGGGTTCTTGGGGTTTCGTGGGGCGTTACGAGATCTCGTACTCGGACGGGTTCTCGCGGAGGCCGTCCTCGGTGAGGCCCTGGCGCCAGTAGCCGGTGAAGGTGATGCGGCGGCGGTCGTGGCCCCGGTCGTTCACGAAGTGGCGGCGCAGGGCGCGGACGCAGGAGGCTTCGCCCGCGATCCAGACGTACGGGGTGCCGGTGGCGGGGATTTCGGCGGCGGCGATCGCGTCGACGGGGGCGGGGGCGTTCTCGTCCCGTACGAGATAGGTGATCTCGGCCCCGGCGGGGGCCCGCAACTCCACGGCGTCGTCCGGGTGCTGGACGGTGATCCAGGCCCTGACGGGCAGATCCGAGGGGAGTTCCTCCAGCGCGGCGGAGGCAGCGGGGAGGGCGGTCTCGTCGGCCCAGATCAGGACGTGGTCGGTGTCGTCGGCGGGCCGGAAGCGGACTCCGGCGTTGTCGGCGACGGCGGGGCCGAGGACGGCCACCCGGTGGCCGGGCGCGGCCTGCTCGGCCCAGCGGCAGGCGGGGCCGCCGTCGGGGTGCAGGGCGAAGTCGATGTCGAGCTCGTCGGGGTCCGTGCGGTGGGCGCGGGCGGTGTAGGAGCGCATGACGGCGCGGGTGCCCTCGGGGAGGGCGCGGTACGAGGTGAACCAGTCGGGGTCGGTCTCCGGGGGGAGGACGGGCTCCTCCTGCCCCGGCTGCGGGAGGAACAGGGAGAGGGACTGGTCCCGCCCGCCGGAGGCGAAGCCGGTGAGGCCGTCCGGGCCGTGGCCGCCGAAGGTGACGCGGAGGAGGGAGGGGCTGAGGCGCTCCGTGCGGAGGACGGAGAGGTGGAAGAGGCGGAAGGGGATGGTGGTGTCGGTGGTGTCGGACACAGGGGCCTCCTGGCAGGGGTACGGGGGTGGGGCGGGGTTCCCTCGGAGGGGGCGGGCGGCGTCGGGGCTGGGCGGGGGTGCTCCGGGGTGGGCCCGGAGCGAGGGGGGCCGCCCCCTTGCCCGCCCGTTCCGCCCCCGGGGGGCGGCCCCGGGGGGCGGCCCCGCCGCCCAAGGGGGCTGGGCGAGGGCAGTCAGGGGCGCGGTGAACTGCGCGACCAGCCATGACGCGCCCGCACGTACGAACCCCCACCAGAACGCGCCCGCACACCCGCCGCACCCCCCAAGGTCAGGAGACCTTCTTCGCGGATTCGATGGCCTTGGCCAGGTCCTCCAGGATCGGCGCGCACTTCGCGTAGGAGTAGATCGGCTCCGTGACGCGCGGAACGACCTGACCGGCCTTGACGGCGGGCAGCCCCGCCCACGTCGGCTTCCCCGCGATGTCCTTGGGCTGGAGCACCGCCGACCGGTTGTCCATCATGATCACGTCGGCCTTGTACTTGCCGATGTTCTCCCAGCTCAGCGGCTCGAAGAAGCCCGCCTTGTCGACCTTCGGCTCGACGAACTTCACGCCCAGCTCCTGGAAGTACAGGGTGTCCGCGCTCGTCTTCGCGAGGGAGACGTAGAAGAGTTCCGCGGAGGCCGAGCCGATCATGACCGTGATGTCGGGGTGGGCCTTCGCCGCCGCGCGCAGCCGCGCCGAAGCCTTCTCGAAGCGGGCCTTCGCGTCGACGGTCTTCTGCGCCTTGAGGTCCGCGCCGAGCGAGGCGGCCAGACCGGCGCGGCGGGCCAGCGCCTTCTCCATGTTGGTCTGCGAGGCCCAGAGGCCGATCTGCGGAGCGAGCTGGAAGATCTTCTTCTCGGACGCCTCCGGGACGTACCAGAGCTTGCCCTTCTCCCACATGTCGGAGATCAGCAGGTCCGGCATGAGCTTGGCGTACTTCTCGACGTTGAACTCGCCGAAGGCGTTGCCGATGATCTCCACCTTGGAGATGTCCAGGTCGCCCGCCTGGACGTCCGGCTTGCCGTCCTTGCCCTTGGTCGGGCCGAAGACGCCCTTGACCTCGACGCCGTAGTCGTACAGGGCGGCGGCCATCCCGGTGAAGGCGACGATGTTCTTCGGGGCGGCCTTCGTCTCGGCCTTCGTACCTCGGTCGTCGACGAAGGACCAGGGGCCGGACTTCTCGGCCGCGCCCGTGTCCGACGTGCCGCCTGAGGTCTTCTCGCCGCCGCACGCGGCCAGTGCGGCACCGATGCCGAACGCGCCGCCGACGGCGAGGAGTCCGCGACGGGTGGGACGGGAGAGGCGGGGCTGGGAGGGCATGGAGGATCGCTTTCGTACGGGCGGAGCCGGGAGGCAGACCGGAATCATCGATTCCTAGGAAGGCTAGCCTAACCTTCTTAAGGTCGCGGAAGGCTGTCCGGTTTCACCCGTACGAAAGCGGATGGAGAGGTATCGAAGGGTCAGGCGGACATGCCCAGCTCCCGTGCGATCAGCATCCGCTGCACCTCACTCGTGCCCTCGCCGATCTCCAGGATCTTGGAGTCGCGCCACATGCGGGCCACCGGGTACTCGTTCATGAAGCCGTACCCGCCGTGGATCTGGGTGGCCTCCCGCGCGTTGTCGACGGCGACCGTGGACGAGTACAGCTTCGCGATGGCGGCCTGCTTCTTGAACGGCTCGCCGTTGACCAGCCGCGACGCCGCGTCGTACCAGCCGATCCGGGCCATGTGCGCCCGCGTCTCCATGTCGGCGATCTTGAACTGGATGGCCTGGTTCTCGCCGATCGCCTTCCCGAAGGCGTGCCGTTCCTTCACGTACTTCAGCGACTCGTCGACGCACCCCTGGGCGAGCCCGGTGGCGAGCGCCGAGATCGCGACGCGGCCCTCGTCGAGGATGCGCAGGAACTGGGCGTAGCCGCGCCCCTCCTCGCCGAGCAGGTTCGCGGCCGGGACCCGTACGTCGGAGAAGGACAGCTCACGCGTGTCGGAGGAATTCCAGCCGACCTTGGAGTACGGGGCGGCGACCGTGAAGCCGGGGGTGCCGGACGGGACGATGATCGAGGAGATCAGCGGCTTGCCGTCCGGCTTACGGCCCGTCACGGCGGTGACCGTGACCAGGGCGGTGATGTCGGTGCCGGAGTTGGTGATGAAGCACTTCGACCCGTTGATCACCCACTCGCCCGTCGCCTCGTCGAGGACGGCGGTCGTACGGGTGCCGCCCGCGTCCGAGCCGCCGTCCGGCTCGGTCAGGCCGAACGCGCCGAGCGCCTCGCCCGCGCACAGCTTCGGCAGCCACTCCTGCTTCTGCTCCTCGGTGCCGAACCGGTAGATCGGCATCGCCCCGAGCGAGACGCCCGCTTCGAGGGTGATCGCGACCGACGAGTCGACCCGGGCCAGCTCCTCCAGGGCGATGCCGAGCGCGAGGTAGTCGCCGCCCATGCCGCCGTACTCCTCGGGGATCGGCAGCCCGAAGAGGCCCATGCGGCCCATCTCGCGGACGATCTCGTACGGGAACTCGTGCCGCTCGTACAGGTCGCCGATCTTCGGGGCGACGACGTCGTGGGCGAACTCCTCGACGGTGCGCCGGAGTTCTTCGTGCTCGGGGGTGAGGCGGTGGTCCATCGTCAGTCCTTGTGGGAGAGGGCGCGAACAGTGCGGGACGGGCTGGGTCGGCCCAGTTGCTCCGCCATCCACACGCTGGTGGCGGTGAGGCGGGAGAGGTCGACCCCGGTGTCGATGCCGAGGCCGTTCAGCATCCAGACGAGGTCTTCGGTGGCGAGGTTGCCGGTGGCCGACTTCGCGTACGGGCAGCCGCCGAGGCCCCCGGCGGAGGCGTCGACGGTGGTGACGCCGTGGCGCAGGGCGGCCAGGGTGTTGGAGAGGGCCTGGCCGTAGGTGTCGTGGAAGTGGACGCCGACGGTGTCCGTGGGGACGCCGTCGGCGTTGAGGGCGGTCAGGAGGGAGGCGACCTGGCCGGGGGTGGCGACGCCGATGGTGTCGCCGAGGCTCAGCTCGTCGCAGCCCATGTCGAGGAGGGCTCGGCAGACCTTCACGACCTGGGTTTCGGGGACGGCCCCCTCCCAGGGGTCGCCGAAGCACATCGAGAGGTAGCCGCGGACCTGCGCCCCCGCCTCCTTCGCGCGGGTGACGACGGGCTCGAACATGGCGAGGGCCTCGTCGACCGTGCGGTTGAGGTTGGCCTGGGCGAAGGACTCGGTGGCGCTCGCGAAGACCGCGACGTGCCGGGCCCCGAGGGCCAGGGCGCGGTCGAGGCCCCGGTCGTTGGGGACGAGGACGGGGAGGCCGACGGTGTCGGACAGGTCCTGGAGGAGCGGGAACAGGGCTTCCGCGTCGGCGAGTTGGGGCACCCACCGGGGGTGGACGAAGCTCGTCGCCTCGACGGTGGTGAGGCCCGACGCGGCGAGGCGGTGGATGAACTCCGCCTTGGTCGCGGTGGGGACCGTGCCCTTCTCGTTCTGGAGGCCGTCGCGGGCTCCGACCTCGTAGATCCTTACGCGGGTGGGGAGTTGGGGGTCGGGGACGACCATGGGGAGCGCGGTCACTTGGTGTCCTCCTCCTCGTCCGGGGTCTCGCCGGGGGTCTCGTCGGGGGTGACCACGGCCAGGACCTGGTCCATGGCGACGGTGGCCCCGGCCTTGACGTCGAGTTCGGCGACGGTGCCGGAGTGGGGGGCGGAGATGACGTGCTCCATCTTCATGGCCTCGACGACCAGGAGGCTCTGACCTGCGGTGACGTGGTCGCCGACGGCCACCTTGACGACGGTCACCGTGCCGGGCATGGGGGCGGTCAGGGCGTCCGCGCCACTGTGGGCGGAGCCGGTGAGGGTGGCGGCGACGGGGTCGTACGCCTGGAGGTGCCAGGCGTCGCCGTCCCGGCCCAGCCACTCGCCGTGGTGGTGGAGGGTGTGGGTGAGGCCCCCGACCTCGACGGTGAGCGGGGCTCCTTGGGGTGTGCCGGAACCGAGTCGTGCGGGGAGGGCATCCCCGGCCCCGCCCCTTCCCGGCTGCGAAACGTGCGGCTCCGCCGCGTGGGCACCCGGTGCGGAAACGCCGGGGGCGCTGCCCCCGGGCCCCCGCTGCTCAATCTCCCCCAAGTTCTCGGCTCCGCTCGAACAGGGGGTACCCCCTCCAGGGGGTGAAATTTGCACGGCCCCCTCCCGGACCCGTACCGTCACCGGGTCATGGCCGGGCACCTTGAAGTGGTGCGCCGTCCAGGCCGGGGTGCCGCCGAGCCGCCAGCCGCTGGGGGCGTCGAAGGGGTCCGCCCAGCCAGGGGAAGGGGTGCTCAGCTCCGCCTGTGCCAGCAGCCCCGCCGCCGCGTACACCTCCGCCGGGACCCCGGGGTCCACCAGCGAGTCCGCGTCGCGCTCGACCAGACCCGTGTCCAGGTTGCCCGCCACCACGTCCGGGTGCGCCAGCAAGCGCCGCAGGAAGCCCGCGTTCGTCTGGACGCCCAGGGTCACCGTCGCCGCCAGTGCCGCGCGCAGCTTCCGCAGTGCGGTCGGGCGGTCGGGACCGTACGCGATGACCTTCGACAGCATCGGGTCGTACAGGCTGCCGATCTCCGTGCCGACGGAGAGGCCCGAGTCCGTCCGGACGCCGTTGCCCTGCGGCTCGTGCAGGGCGAGGATCGTGCCGCCGGAGGGGAGGAAGCCGCGGGAGGGGTCCTCCGCGCAGACGCGGGCCTCGATCGCGTGGCCGGTGAGGGTGATGTCGGCTTGGGTGAAGGGGAGTTCGGCCCCCGATGCGACGCGCAGCTGCCACTCCACCAGGTCGATGCCGGTGATCAGCTCGGTCACCGGGTGCTCGACCTGGAGGCGGGTGTTCATCTCCATGAAGAAGTACGAGGACGGGTCGTCGCCCGGCACGATGAACTCGACCGTGCCCGCACCCGAGTACCCGCACGAGCGGGCCGCCTGGACCGCCGCCTCGCCCATCGCGGCCCGCGTCGCCTCGTCCAGCAGGACCGAAGGAGCCTCCTCGATGATCTTCTGGTGGCGGCGCTGGAGCGAGCACTCGCGCTCGCCGAGGTGGACGACGTTCCCGTGTCCGTCGGCCAGGACCTGGATCTCGATGTGCCGGGGGCGGTCGATCCACCGCTCGACGAGGAGTGTGTCGTCGCCGAAGGAGGAGCGGGCCTCGCGGCGGGCGGCGGCGATCTCGTCCCCCAGGAGTGCCGCGTCGCGGACCAGCCGCATGCCCTTGCCGCCGCCGCCTGCGGACGGCTTCAGCAGGACCGGCATGCCGATCTCCCGTGCGGAGTCGGCGAGTTGATCGTCCGTCAGGCCGGAGCCAGATGAGCCGGGTACGACCGGCACGCCCGCCGCCCGCACCGTCTCCTTCGCGCGGATCTTGTCGCCCATGAGGGAGATCGCGGAGGCGGGAGGGCCGATGAAGACGAGCCCGGCCGACGCGCACACGGACGCGAACTCCGCGTTCTCCGCGAGGAATCCGTACCCGGGGTGGATGGCCTGCGCCCCCGAGCGCACCGCCGCCTCGACCAGGCGGTCGATGCGCAGATAGCTCTCGGCTGCGGCGGGCGGGCCGATCCGTACCGCCGCGTCCGCCTCGTGCACGTGCCGCGCGTCCGCGTCGGCGTCGCTGAACACGGCGACCGAGCGGATGCCCAGCTCACGGAGCGTACGGATCACGCGGACGGCGATTTCGCCACGGTTGGCGACCAGGACCGTATCGAACAGGGAAGTCATGTGTCGTCTCACATCCGGAAGACGCCGAAGGCGGGGTCGGCGAGCGGGGCGTTGGCGCAGGCGGTCAGGGCGAGGCCGAGGACCTGACGGGTTTCGAGGGGGTCGATGACGCCGTCGTCCCAGAGGCGGGCGGACGCGTAGTAGGCGTTGCCCTGCTGCTCGTACTGGGCGCGGATCGGGTCCTTGAACTCCTCCTCGGAGTCCGTCGGCCACTCCTCGCCGCGGCCCTCGATCTGGTCGCGCTTGACCGTGGCCAGGACGGAGGCGGCCTGCTCGCCGCCCATGACGGAGATCTTGGCGTTGGGCCACATCCACAGGAAGCGGGGGGAGTAGGCCCGGCCGCACATCGAGTAGTTGCCCGCGCCGTACGAACCGCCGACGACGACGGTCAGCTTCGGCACGCGCGTGCAGGCGACGGCCGTCACCATCTTCGCGCCGTGCTTGGCGATGCCCCCGGCCTCGTAGTCCCGGCCGACCATGAAGCCGGAGATGTTCTGGAGGAAGACGAGGGGGATGCCGCGCTGGTCGCACAGCTCGATGAAGTGCGCGCCCTTCTGGGCGGATTCGGAGAAGAGGATGCCGTTGTTGGCGACGATGCCGACGGGGTGGCCGTGGATGCGCGCGAAGCCGGTGACGAGCGTCTGCCCGTACTCCGACTTGAACTCCTGGAAGCGGGAGCCGTCGACGACGCGTCCGATCACTTCGCGCACGTCGTAGGGGGTGCGGGAGTCGACGGGGACCGCCCCGTACAGCCCGGCGGGGTCGACCTTCGGCTCCTCGACCGGCTTCACCGACCAGGGGAGCGGCTGGCGCTCCGGGAGCGTCGCGACGATGTTCCGTACGATCCGCAGCGCGTGCGCGTCGTCCTCGGCGAGGTGGTCGGTGACGCCCGACGTACGGGAGTGGACCTCGCCGCCGCCCAGCTCCTCGGCGGTGACGACCTCGCCGGTGGCCGCCTTCACGAGGGGCGGCCCGCCGAGGAAGATCGTGCCCTGGTTGCGGACGATCACGGCCTCGTCGCTCATCGCCGGGACGTACGCCCCGCCCGCCGTGCAGGAGCCGAGGACGGCGGCGATCTGCGGGATTCCCGCGCCCGACATCCGCGCCTGGTTGTAGAAGATCCTGCCGAAGTGCTCGCGGTCGGGGAACACCTCGTCCTGCATCGGGAGGAACGCGCCGCCGGAGTCGACGAGGTAGAGGCAGGGGAGCCGGTTTTCGAGGGCCACCTCCTGCGCGCGCAGGTGCTTCTTCACCGTCATCGGGTAGTACGTGCCGCCCTTGACGGTGGCGTCGTTGGCGACGATCACGCACTCGCGGCCGCTCACCCGCCCGATCCCGGCGATGACCCCGGCGGCCGGGGCCTGGTCGTCGTACATGCCGTTCGCGGCGAACGGAGCCAGCTCCAGGAAGGGGGAGCCCGGGTCGAGGAGGGTGTCCACCCGGTCGCGCGGCAGCAGCTTGCCCCGCGCCACGTGCCGGGCCCGGGATTTCTCGCCGCCGCCGAGGCGGGCGGTGGCGAGACGGGCGCGGAGGTCGTCCGCCAGTGCCCGGTGGGCGGCCTCGTTGGCCTGCCAGGCCGCCGATGACGGGTCCGCGGTACTGGTCAGCACCGGTGCTTCCTGCATTCTGTCGAGCTCCCTTGCCCGCCGGAGGTGCGCGTCGCGCGGGGTGCGCGCGAGGTTAGTGACCGTTAACGTGCCTCCGAGGTTAACGACCGCTAACGGTCCTGTCCAGGGTGGCCGTACGGTGACTGGCGGGCGGGGGAGGGGAGTTGCGCAGGGGCCCGGGGCAGTGGGGGTCGGGGGCCACCCCGGGGCGCGGACGGGGTTTCGGGGAGCGGGGCGGATCGGGGATCATTCGCCGCATGAGCATGCAAGACCCGACGGGGATACCGACCGGCCCTCCGTCTCCCGGCCCTCCGTCTCCCGGCCCTCCGTCTCCCGGCCCTCCGTCTCCCGACGTTCCGGTTTCCGGCGTTCCGGTTTCCGCCCCGCCGCCCGGTGCCGCCCCGTGGCCTCCGCCCGGTGCCGCGCACCAGCCTCCACCGCCCGGGGGCGCGCAGTGGCCCCCGCCGCAGCCCGGTGCGCAGTGGCCGCCTCGGGCGGGAGCCGCGCAGTGGCCCCCGCCGCCGGGAATCGTGCACTGGCCCCCGCACGCCCCGCTCCGTGACTCCCTCCCGCCACTGCCCGCGCCCCGGCGCATCGTCGAGGTCGACGCCCTGCGCGGGTTCGCGCTGCTCGGGATTCTGCTGGTCAACGTGCTGATGATGAGCGGCGCGGCCGACATGGTGGGCGGGGCGGGTGCGGTCGCCGCCGGTGGCGGTGCGGGGGAAGCCGGGAACGGTGACGGCACGGCCGTCGACTCCGTCGTGCGGTGGCTGGTGGCGTTCCTCGCCCAGGGGAAGTTCTACCTGCTCTTCTCCTTCCTCTTCGGGTACAGCTTCACGATGCAGATGGCCTCCGCCGAGCGCGCCGGGGCCAAGGTCGTCCCGCGCACCCTGCGCCGGATGCTGGGCCTGGGCGTACTCGGCCTGCTGCACGCCGTACTCCTCTTCAGCGGCGACGTCCTCATGGCGTACGCCGTCCTCGGCCTGATCCTGCTCGCCGCCCGCAACGCCTCACCGCGCGGCGCCCGCACCGCCGCGTACTGGGTGTGGGGGGCCTTCAGCGCCCTGCTGCTCCTGCTCTCCGCGCTGGTGGCGCTCGTCCCGCCGCCCGCCGCCGACCTCGCCGACGCGGACACCGAAGCCGCCGCCCTCGCCACCGCCTACCGGGGCTCCTTCTCCGACGTCCTCGGCGCGAACCTCGACCAGCTGCCCTTCGCCGCGCTCGCGGTGCTGCTCGGGGCCGGGACGGTCGTCCCGGCGTTCCTGTGCGGGCTCGCGGCAGGGCGCACCGGCTGGTTCGACCGCACCGACCCCGCCACGCTGCGCCGTACCGTACGCATCGGACTCGCCGTGGGCCTGCCCGCCGCGGCCCTCGCCGCCACTGTGGAACTGGGCCAGGGGCGCTGGGCCGCCCTCGGATCGGCCCTCGGCATGCTCACCGCCCCGGCCCTCACGGCGGCCTACCTCGCCGGAATGCTCCTGCTCTTCCGCACCGGCCCCGGCCGCCGCGTCGTCGCCGTCCTCGCCCCCGCGGGCCGGATGTCCCTCACGAACTACCTGACCCAGTCCCTGGTCATGGCCCTGATCTTCACGGGGTACGGACTCGGCCTGTACGGCAAACTGGGCGTGGCCGTTCCCGTCCTGCTCGCCCTCGTCCTGTACGCGACCCAGCTCGCGGTGAGCGCCCCGCTGATGCGGCGCTTCGGGCACGGCCCGGTCGAATGGCTGCTGCGCGCGGTCACCCTCGGGGCCCGCCCCGGCGGGCCCGGGCGAGATGTCCGACAGGTTAACGACCGCTAACGCGCCGGTCTAGAATGGTGCCATGAGCACCCAAGCCGCCCCCGGCGGTACGACCCGGGTCGCGGCCCCCACCCGCCGCGAGCAGATCCTCAAGGAAGCCGCGCGCCTCTTCGCCGAGCGCGGCTTCCACGGGGTCGGCGTCGACGAGATAGGTGCGGCGGTCGGCATCAGCGGCCCCGGCCTCTACCGGCACTTCCCCGGCAAGGACGCGATGCTCGCGGAACTCCTGCTGGGCATCAGCGAACGCCTCCTGGAGGGCGGCCGGGCCCGGGTCGACGCGGCCCCCGGCGACCCCTCCGTCCTGCTCGCCGCCCTGATCGACGGCCACATCGACTTCGCCCTCGACGACCGCCCCCTGATCACGCTGCACGACCGCGAACTGGACCGCCTGCGCGACGCGGACCGCCGCCGGGTGCGCCGCCTCCAGCGCGAGTACGCGGAACTGTGGGTGGCGGCGGTGCGCGACCTCCACCCCGCCACCCCGGAATCCGAGGCCCGCGCCGCCGTCCACGCCGTCTTCGGCCTCCTCAACTCCACCCCCCACCTGGGCTCGGGCCTGCCCGGCCGGGGCGCGACGGAGGCCCTGCTGCGCCGCCTGGCCCACGGAGCCTTCGGGGCGCTCGGCGACTGACCCGCCGGGGTCTCAGACGGCGGCTTCCGCCTCGACGATCAGCGCGAGTCCGGGCCGGGACTCCAGGCCCCGCAGCGCCGGATCGTCGCTCTCGCCCGCCGCACACCGCCGGACAGCCGTGAATCCGGCCGCCTCCAGCTCCGCCGTCAGGGTGTCGAAGTCCCACAGGTACCCCTCGTGGTGCCCGCAGTCCTGGAACATCGACCGCAGCAGGTCCACCGGGTGGTGCATCTCGTACCCCGCCTGCCGGTCCCGCGCCATCTGCCGCACCGTCGTCTCGTCGCGCGCCGTGTAGAGCCGTACGGCGTGCTCGACGTCCGGCGTCGCCAGCCGGATCCGCCCCCCGGGAGCGAGCGCGCGGCGCGCCTCCCGGAAGAGGCGGCGGTTCGGCTCCAGGCGGATGTGCTCGATCACGTTGTCCGCGTAGACGTGACTCACCGAGGCGGGGTGCACCGGCCAGGTCCGGGTGGCGTCCAGGTAGTGCCGGGTCCGCCAGCAGACGTCGGTGCCGATCCACCCCGGGCGGCGGCTGGTGTGGGCCCCCACCTCGATCTTCAGGGGCGCCGCCGCCCCCGCGGACCGGGCGAACCGGAGCTTGGCGAGGGGACGGTTCACCGCGCCGATGACGGCCTTGGCCAGGGTCTTCGCGTTCAGCATGATCAGCATGGGGAGACGCTAGGGCGGTGTGCCGGGCGCCGCGCTGAGCCACGCGCACCTGACGCGATGTTCCTCCGGTCCGTCCGATGAGGCACCTCACGTGGCTGTCCGCCCCGCACGTGGTGAAGGCGCGAACACCCCATGGAGACAGGGGATTTGACCTTCACGCCGCCTCCACACACACTGGTGTTCAGTGCAATGTCACATTGCGACTGCATCCTGAGTGCGTCAGCGATGCCTACGAACGACGTTTCTGAACAGGGAGAACCACCCTCATGTCTCGTACTGCTCTGCTCGCCACCGCGACGGCAGGTCTGGTCTTACTCGGTGCGGCTCCGGCCACCGCCGCTCAGACCCCCACCACCCCTGCCACGATCGTGACGTGCGGTCCTTCCGCCCTCCAGGCGGGCCTGTCCACGAAGGTGTGCGCCGCGGTCACCGGCACCAACGTGCAGTTGTACGGTCAGATCAGCCTGGCGGGCCCGCCCAGCCCGGGCTCCACGCTTCCGGTCAAGGACCTGATCACGACCCTCTCCGGCGGCGTCGTCGGCGGTGCCTCGCTCGGCGCCCAGACGCAGACGGTGCGTTTCCAGTCCACGACCACTCAGGTCCGCGGCGTCAGCGGCACCGCCCCGTGCGGGTCGACGGTCCACGCCGAGTTCGCCGTGTCCGCCTTCAGCTCCCCTCCCTCCGGCCCGGCGGTCCTGAACGTTCCGGTCACCTGCTGACGAACGGCCGGGCTTCGCAGCGCCGGTAAGTGCACCCGGCCTGCGGACGCTTGTGCACGACGCAGCCCCTGGCGTGGTCGGCCAGGGGCTGCGTCGCGTTGCCCCACCCGCCGGAACCCTCCGTGCGCCCGCGAACACGCCCGGCAGAATGGTCCCCATGCCGATACTGAGCCGTGCCGCCCTCGTCGACCATCTCGTCCGCACCCGCATCGCGGGCGACGTCGCCACTCCACGCGACAACAACCTCTCGCATTACAGAAAGCTGGCCAACGGCGACCGGCACTACTGGCTCGGCATCGAGCTCGGTGACCGGTGGGCCGACGAGCAGGACGTACTGGCCGTGATGGCGGAGCGGTGCGGGGTCAGCGACGACCCCGAGCACCGGCACGGGCAGGACACCATCGACCCCGAGCTGACCGTGGACGCCCTGGACCGGGCCGCCGCGCGGCTGCGCAAGGCCGCCGCCGACAAGCAGCGGGTGCTGTTCGCGACCGGGCACCCCGGGGCGCTGCTGAACGTGCACGGCGCGACCGCGCGGGCGCTGCGGGACGCCGGGTGCGACGTCGTACGGATTCCGGGTGGGCTGACGGCGGACGAGGGGTACGTCGTGCAGTTCGCCGACGTGGCGGTCTTCGAGCGGGGGGCCAGCCTGTGGCACACCCACTCGCCCGCGCCGATGACCGCGATCCTGGACGGTCTTGAGCGCAACGGGGAGCCGCTGCCGGATCTGGTCTTCGCCGATCACGGGTGGGCCGGGTGCGCCGGGCAGCGCGGCATCGACTCGATCGGGTACGCGGACTGCAACGACCCGGCGCTGTTCCTCGGCGAGGCGGAGGGGATCATGGCGGTCACCATTCCGCTGGACGACCACGTCGTCGACCCGTTCTTCTACGAGCCGATGACGGACTACTTGCTGGACGCCGCCGGTCTGCGCTGACCGCGTCCCCCTCCTCGCCGGGGGGTGGGATCCAGGTAGACCCGCGCGATGGCGGGGTAGCGCTCGCGGAGCTGCTGTTCGGCCTCCTCGCAGGCCCACTCCACCTCGGCGGCGGACGAGACGTCCCGGAAGTCGATCTTCGCGGCGACCAGGATCTCGTTCGGGCCCTGGATGAGGGTGGTCAGTTCGAGGACGTCGACGATGTGGGGGACGGAGAGGAGCTCCTCCCGGACCCCCGCCCGCATCTCCGGGGGCAGGGCGCGGCCGATGAGGAGCTGGGCGTTGCTGCGGCCCAGCACCCAGGCGACGTACACGAGGAGCAGGCCGATGAGGATCGAGGCGATCCCGTCCCAGACGCCGGAGCCCGTGAGCCGGCCCAGGAACAGGCCGCAGGCGGCGAGCAGCAGGCCGACCAGGGCGGCGGAGTCCTCCATCACGACCGCCTTGACGGCGGTGTCGGGCGTCAGCCGGAAGTAGCGGCCGGGGCGTGCGCCCAGGCGGGCGGCCTCCGAGCGGACCTGCTTGATGCCGGTGCGCAGCGAGTAGCCCTCCAGGAGGAAGGCCACGCCCAGGACGATGTACGAGACGAGGGGATCGCCGAGCTGCTCGCCGTGGGCGAGGGTGTGGATTCCGTCGTAGAGGGAGAAGACGGCACCGCCGACGAAGGTGGCGACGGAGGCCAGCATCGCCCAGATGTAGCGCTCCGGGCCGTGGCCCAGGGGGTGCCGGGCGTCGGCGGGCTTCTCACTGCGTTTGAGCGCGGTCAGGAGGAGGAGTTCGGTGACCGTGTCGGCCACCGAGTGCGCCGCCTCCGACAGCATCGCGCTGGAGCCGCTGATCGCGCCCGCGACGGCTTTCGCGACGGCGATGCCGAGGTTGGCGACCGCCGCGACGATCACCGTGAAGGTGCTCTCGCCGCCGCCGTCGGGTGCCGCAGGGGTGTCCGTTGTGTTGTCCTCCGCCATGATGCGGACCGTATGCCCGATCAGTGCGGGACGCGAACCACGCCCTCCTGGATGACGGAGATCGCCAGGCGGCCGTCCTGCGTGTAGATGCGGGCCTGGCCCAGGCCCCGGCCGCCCGAAGCGGAGGGCGACTCCTGGTCGTACAGCAGCCACTCGTCGGCGCGGAAGGGGCGGTGGAACCACATCGCGTGGTCGAGTGACGCCCCGACGACGTCGCCGGTCGCCCAGCCGCCCCGGCCGTGGGCCAGCAGGACGGAGTCGAGGAGCGTCATGTCCGAGACGTACGTGGCGAGGCAGACGTGCAGCAGGTGGTCGTCGGCCAGCTTGCCGTTCGTACGGAACCAGACCTGCGAGCGCGGGTCCCGGGGCTCGCCGACCGTGGCGTACGGGGGCGAGTCGACGTAACGCAGGTCGATCGCGGCACGGGCTTCGAGGAGGCGGTCCACCGTGCCCGGGTCGACGAACCGGTCCGCGTAGCGGGGGAGGGTCTCGGCGGCCGTGGGGAGGGTGGCCGGGTCCGGGGACGCGGGCATCGGGGCCTGGTGCTCCATGCCCTCCTCGTACGTCTGGAACGACGCGGAGAGGTGGAAGACCGGCTGGCCGTGCTGGACGGCGACGACCCGGCGCGTGGTGAAGGAGCGGCCGTCGCGGATGCGGTCGACCGTGTAGACGATCGGGGCCGAGGGGTCGCCCGCGCGCAGGAAGTACGCGTGCAGGGAGTGGGCGAGGCGGTCCTCGGGGACCGTCCGCCCGGCGGCGACCAGGGCCTGAGCCGCGACCTGGCCGCCGAACACGCGCGGGACGATGGCCGAGCGGCTCACGCCCCGGAAGATGTCCTGCTCGATCCGCTCCAGGTCGAGCAGATCGAGCAGGGACTCAAGTGCCTTGTTGTTCATGGGGGTTGTTGTAGCAGGCGGGTGCTACAGGCCCATGTCCTTGGCGATGATCATCTTCATGACCTCGCTGGTGCCGCCGTAGATGCGGTTCACGCGGTTGTCCGCGTACAGACGGGCGATCGGGTACTCGTTCATGAAGCCGTAGCCGCCGTGCAGCTGGAGGCAGCGGTCGATGACGCGGTGCGCGACCTCGGTGCAGAAGAGCTTCGCGGAGGCGGCTTCCGCTGCCGTCAGCTCACCCGCGTCGAGCGCTTCGAGGGCGCGGTCGGCGACCGCCTCGGCGGCGTCCACCTCGGCCTGGCAGGCGGCCAGCTCGAACTTGGTGTTCTGGAAGGTGGCGACCGGCTTGCCGAAGACCGTGCGGTCCTGGACGTACTGCTTCGTGAACCGGACGGCGGCCTTGGCCTGCGCGTACGCGCCGTACGCGATGCCCCAGCGCTCGGAGGCGAGGTTGTGGCCGAGGTAGCCGAAGCCCTTGTTCTCCTCGCCGAGCAGGTCCTCGACGGGCACCTTCACGTCGACGAACGCCAGCTCGGCGGTGTCGGACGTGCGCAGGCCCAGCTTGTCGAGCTTGCGGCCGACCGAGTAGCCCTCGGACTTCGTGTCGACGGCGAACAGGGAGATGCCGAAGCGGCGGTCCTCGGCGGTCGGCGCGGAGGTGCGGGCGCAGACGATGACGCGGTCGGCGTGGACGCCGCCCGTGATGAAGGTCTTCGCGCCGTTGAGGACGTAGTGCGAGCCGTCCTCGGAGAGCTTGGCGGTGGTCTTCATGCCCGCGACGTCGGAGCCGGTGCCCGGCTCGGTCATCGCGAGGGCCCACATCTCCTCACCGGTGCAGAACTTCTCCAGGTACCGCTTCTTCTGCTCGTCGGTGGCGAGCATGAGGAGGTACGGGAGGCCCAGGAGGACGTGGACGCCCGAGCCGCCGAAGGTGACGCCCGCGCGGGTGGTCTCCTCGGTGAGGATCGCCTCGAACTTGTGCGTGCTCAGGCCCGCGCCGCCGAACTCCTCGGGCACGTTGATGCCGAAGACGCCCAGCTCGCCGAGCTTGTAGTAGAAGTCGCGGGGGGCCTGGCCTGCGGCGAACCACTCGTCGTAGACGGGCACGACCTCGGCCTCGATGAAGGCCCTCAGGGTCTCCCGGAACGCCTCGTGGTCCTCGTTGAATACGGTACGGCGCACGTGACGCTCCCTCTGCGAGTGGTGGATCCCTGCCTTGAGCCGGGCGCTTCGGGCGTGCAGGCCGCTAAGCGCTTGCTCAGATACCCGGCAAAAGTTACCGGCCGGTCACTGGGGTGTCCAGAGGAGTGCGGTGTTGGAGGGACCACACGGGTTCCGGGAGCGCGGAGGGGGCCCGGGCGTGGTGGGAGGCGGTTCTGTCCGTCACGTACAGGTGGAGCGGGCTCTTCATCCATCCGTACATGTGCGGAATCCGCAGCCCTGCCTACGCTCGACGGTATGAACACTCCCTCTTCCGAGCCCCGCGGCCCCGTCGACTCGTCCCGCATTCCCCGGTACGCCGGTCCGGCGACGTTCGCCCGGCTGCCGCGCCTGGACGAGGTCGGCGGGCGTACGGATGTCGCGGTCGTCGGCGTTCCCTTCGACGCGGGCGTCTCCTACCGGCCGGGCGCGCGCTTCGGCGGCAACGCCATCCGCGAGGCGTCGCGACTGCTGCGGCCGTACAACCCGGCTCAGGACGCGTCGCCGTTCGCGCTGGCGCAGGTCGCGGACGCCGGTGACATCGCGGCGAACCCGTTCAACATCAACGAGGCCGTCGAGACGATCGAGGCCGCCGCCGACGACCTGCTCGGGTCGGGCGCGCGGATGATGACGCTGGGCGGGGACCACACCATCGCGCTGCCGCTGCTGCGGTCGGTCGCGAAGAAGCACGGACCGGTGGCGCTGCTGCACTTCGACGCGCACCTGGACACGTGGGACACGTACTTCGGGGCGGAGTACACGCACGGAACGCCGTTCCGCCGGGCCGTCGAGGAGGGCATCCTCGACACGGAGGCGCTGTCGCACGTCGGTACGCGGGGGCCGCTGTACGGCAAGCAGGACCTGCGGGACGACGAGAAGATGGGCTTCGGCATCGTGACGTCCGCCGATGTCATGCGGCGGGGTGTGGACGAGGTCGCGGACCAGCTCCGTCAGCGCATCGGGGACCGCCCCCTGTACATCTCGATCGACATCGACGTGCTGGACCCGGCGCACGCGCCGGGCACCGGGACGCCGGAGGCCGGGGGCCTCACCTCGCGCGAGCTGCTGGAGATCATCCGGGGGCTGTCCTCCTGCAACCTCGTCTCGGCGGACGTCGTCGAGGTCGCGCCCGCGTACGACCACGCGGAGATCACGTCGGTGGCGGCGTCGCACACGGCGTACGAGCTGACGACGATCATGTCGCGGCAGATCGCCGCTGCGCGGGGCTGATCCCGGACTGGGGTGGGGGGGAAAGGTGCGGGGCGGTGGGTGGGTGCTGTTACCGCCTGGGGCTACGCCCCTCGCCCCCTGCACGGGCTGCGCCCGCGCGTCCTCAAGCGCCGGACGGGCTGGGTCGGCTGCGCCCGCGCGTCCTCAAGCGCCGGACGGGCTGAAGATGACCCCACCCCATGAGCGAAGCTTGACCCCATGACCCACGACCACGACCTCGTCCTGCGGCCCACCCCCGCCCAGACCGCCGCCGCCCTCGCCCCGCCCCCCGGGCGTACCGGCGGTGACCTGGTCGTGGAGACCCTCCGGGGCCTCGGCGCGACCACCGTGTTCGGGTTGCCGGGGCAGCACGCCCTCGCCCTCTTCGACGCCCTGCGCCGCTCGCAGCTCTCGTACGTCGGGCTCCGCGTCGAGAACAACGCCGGGTTCGCCGCGGACGGGTACGGGCGGGTCACCGGGGAGGCCGCCCCGCTCTTCCTCTCCACCGGGCCGGGAGCCCTCACCTCCCTCCCCGCCCTCCAGGAAGCCGCCGCCGCCTCCGCGCCCGTACTGGCGATCTCCAGCCAGGTCCCGACGGCCGGACTGGGCGGTGGGCGCCGAGGCCACCTCCACGAGCTCCGCGACCAGCAGGCGTCCTTCCGCGACGTCGTGAAGTCCGTGCACCTCGCCCGTACGCAGTCCCAGATCCCGTCCGTGATCGCCGAGGCGTGGGAGTCCGCGCTGAGTGCCCCGCACGGGCCCGTGTGGGTCGAGGTTCCGCAGGACGTACTGGAGGCGGAGACGGAGATTCCGGTCGTGGTCGCGCCGGACGGCATCCCGCACGAGCTCGCGCCCCGTCCCGAACTCACCGCCGTCGCCGCGCACTTGCTCTCCACCGCGACCCGCCCGGTGATCGTCGCGGGCGGCGGAGTCGTCCGTTCCGACGCGTCGAAGAAGCTCAGGCAGCTCGCCGAGCGGCTGAACGCCCCCGTCGTCACCACCTTCGGCGGCAAGGGCGCCTTTCCCTGGACGCACCCGCTGTCCCTCCAGTCCTGGCTGGAGGACCGGCACATGACCGAGTTCCTGGAGGAGGCCGACGTCCTGCTGGTGGTCGGGTCCGGGCTCGGTGAGCTCACCACCAACTACCGCACGTTCGCCCCGCGCGGGCGGATCGTCCAGATCGACGCCGATCTCGGGAAGCTGGAGTCCAACTACCCCGCCCTCGGCATCCACGCCGACGCCCGCCTCGCACTGACCGCACTCCTGGAGACCATCGACGAGGTCCGGCCGGACGACACGGCCGCCACCGCCGTACGGGACGTACTCGACCGCGTCCGGACCCGCATCGCGGCCCAGGGCCTCGACCAGGAGCAGCAGCTTCTCGCCGCGATCCGCGAGGCCCTCCCGGCCGCCGCCCCCAGCTTCTGGGACATGACGATCCTGACCTACTGGGCCTGGTCCGCCTTCGACCCCGCCCGCCCCAACACCATGCACTCCGCGCAGGGGGCGGGCGGGCTCGGCTACGCCTTCCCCGCAGCCCTCGGTGCGGCCGTCGCCGACCCCGACAGCCCCGTCCTCGCCGTGTCGGGGGACGGCGGCGCGATGTACTCCATCGCGGAGCTGGCCACCGCCCGGCAGCACGACCTCCCCGTGACGTGGCTGATCGTCGACGACGGGGGGTACGGCATCCTGCGCGAGTACGCGGACGGGGCGTACAGGGAGCCGACGGGGACCGAGCTGGTCCGGCCCGACTTCGTGGCGCTGGCGGAGTCCTTCGGCGTGCCCGGGGTCCGTACGACACCGGAGACGCTGGCCGGAGACCTCGCGGCGGCGCTCAAGGCCCCCGGCCCCTCGGTCGTCGTCCTCCCGGCGCGGCTGCGGATGTTCGCGCCGACGCACGGGTAGCCCGTTGGGCGGGTCCTATCCCTGTGCAGCCACCCTGACCTCGGGCGGTCGGCTCTGAGACTCCGACGCGTCGACTGCCGACTCCTCGGTGAAGGGGCGGAACTCGACCGTCCAGGTGTCGCCGCTCAACTCCATCGTCAGCGCGGCTTCCAGCGCCAGCGCCAGGCGGCCCAGCAGCGGCAGCGTGGGCACGGTCCCGCCCAGTTCCATCTTGGACAGCTGGGGCTGGGACATGCCCGCCCGGCGGGCGAGCACGGTCTGCGAGAGCCCGAGTGCGGTACGCCTGTCGTAGATGATCTGCCCGAGGTCCCAGGCGAGATCGCGCTCCTTGCGCCGCCGCTCCCGCTCGGGGTCCTCGGCAATCCCCTCGGCGACCTTCCGGTCCCGGGATCGCTTCCACTCTGCGTGACTGACCATGGGGTCATCCTCCCTCAATCGGTGCGGCTGAATTCGTCTTCCGCAGGTTTGTGCTCGGCCTCGCACTCGGCCTTGGCCCGCCGTGCGCGGGCTACTTCGGCGACTTCCCGCTGCCGCTTCTTGCGAAAGACGGTCAGCATGACGACCCGGTGGCCGGGGGCGAGCCAGTAGGTGATGCGGACGGCCGTGCGGTCGTGGCCGATGTTGAAGCGCAGCTCCCGGACGCCGTCTCCCAGGTAGCGGGAGAAAGGCTCCCGCAGGCTGGTGGCCATGCGGCGGAGGCGTTCTGCCGCGTCCTCGACCGCCTCGTAGTCGTCGGCGGGCAGGTTCATCAGCCACAGCCGAACCTCCGGCTCGATCTCGATCTCGAAAGGATCACTCATGCGTGAGAACGTATAGACGGCCAAGCGTATATCTGTGGGAACGGTTACGCAGTCCCTCGAAGGTGTGATCCCGTCGTTTCGGGTGACGCCGAGATTCCGTCCCTCCTCTTTCCCTGTGACGTACAACCTTTTCCGTCCGCCCGAGTCATGTGAGGCGGGAGTGCCGGAAAGGCACTCCCGAGCCACTTGAGTCCAGGGGGACGGGGAAGCATGTCCGCACGCACCAGCACCATCCAGAACCGCCGAATACGCAGGGGGATCACCGCCGCCGCCCTCGCCGCCGGAGTCCTCCTCCCGGTGGCCGCCGCAGGCCCCGCCACCGCCGCCGCACCCACGGTGACGTGCAGCTCCAACAAGGCCGGGCTCGCGAAGAAGCTCACCGCCGACCTCACCGCCGCCCTGCGCGGCCGCCCCGGCACCGTCGCCCTCGCCCTCTACGAGCGGTCGACCAACACGTACTGCTCCCTGAGGTCCTGGGACTCCTTCGACTCCGCCAGCATCGTCAAGGTCACCGTCCTCGGCGCTCTGCTGCACGACGCGCAGAAGAAGAAGCGGGCACTGAGCGCCACCGAGCGCAACCGCGTCACCGCCATGATCACCAAGTCCGACAACAACGCGACCAGCGCGCTCTGGAAGCAGCTCGGCACGGGGAAGATCAACGCCTTCCTGAAGGCCGCCGGGATGACCCGCACCAAGCCCGGCGCGAACGGCTACTGGGGGCTCACCCAGGTCAACGCCTCCGAGCAGAGCAAGCTCCTGGCCCTGCTGACCCGGCGGAACACCGTCCTCACCGACGCCTCCCGCGCGTACGCCCTGGACCGGATGGCCCGCGTCGTCCCCGCCCAGCGCTGGGGCACCCCGGCCGGTGCGCCGGGCGCGGCGAAGGTCCAGGTCAAGAACGGGTGGCTGCCGCGCGCGACGAAGGGCTGGCGGGTGCACTCCCTCGGCGTCTTCACCGGCCTCGGCCACGACTACACGATCACCGTCCTCACGCACGGCAACAAGACGATGCAGCAGGGCGTGGACACCATCCAGGCCGTCTCCCGCGCCGCCCACCGCGACCTGAACCCCGCCGCGAGCGGCAAGCCGCGCACCTTCCAGGCCCCGGTTCCGGCCGTCACCCCGCCCGCCGTCCCGCACGAGGTGATCCCGCCCGTGCCGGAGGCTCCGGCGCACTGAGAGGGGCTGCCGCACCCCCGTTCGTTTGTTGCGGCGGGATGAAATCCGCAGCTCGCGACGTTGGAGCCTTCCGGCGGACCATGGAACGACCGGGAGGCACCACGTGGCAGGGAACGAACGAAAAGAGCAACCCGAAGAGCTGAGCGGGCCGGGTTGGGCCCGCCGTCTGACCTCGTACGCCTGGCGCTACCGCACCAACGTCCTGCTCGCCCTCGGCTCCTCCCTCCTCGGCATGGCCGTCATGGCCCTCGTACCGCTCATCACGAAGATCGTGATCGATGACGTGATCGGGAAGGGGAGCCGGTCGCTCGCCGTGTGGACCGGTCTCCTCATAGGCGCGGCCGTCGTCGTGTACGTCCTGACGTACATACGCCGCTACTACGGCGGCAAGCTCGCCCTCGACGTCCAGCACGACCTGCGCACCGAGATGTACGGGACGATCACCCGTCTCGACGGCCGCCGCCAGGACGAGCTGTCCACCGGGCAGGTCGTCGGCCGCGCCACCAGCGACCTCCAGCTGATCCAGGGCCTCCTCTTCATGCTCCCGATGACGATCGGGAACGTCCTCCTCTTCGTCATCTCCCTCGTGATCATGGCGTGGCTGTCCCCGCTCCTCACCCTGGTCGCCCTCGCCGTCGCCCCCGCCCTCTGGTTCATCGCCCGGCTCAGCAAGAAGCGCCTCTTCCCCGCCACCTGGTACGCCCAGGGCCAGGCCGCCGCAGTCGCCGGAGTCGTCGACGGGGCCGTGTCCGGCGTCCGCGTCGTGAAGGGCTTCGGGCAGGAGGACCAGGAGACCGGCAAGCTGCGCGAGGTCTCGCGGCGGCTGTTCGCAGGGCGGCTGAGGACCGTCAGGCTCAACTCCCGCTACACCCCCGCCCTCCAGGCCGTACCCGCCCTCGGCCAGGTCGCCATGCTCGCCCTCGGCGGCTGGCTCGCCACCCGGGGGCAGATCACCCTCGGCACCTTCGTCGCCTTCTCCACGTACCTCGCCCAGCTCGTCGGCCCGGTGCGGATGCTCGCCATGGTACTGACCGTCGGGCAGCAGGCGCGGGCTGGTGTCGAGCGCGTACTGGAGCTGATCGACACCGAGCCGGCCATCGAGGACGGGACGAAGGAGCTTCCGGCGGATGCTCCCGCGACCGTCGAGTTCGACGGCGTCGGCTTCGCGTACGAGGAGGGGCGTCCGGTCCTCGACGGGTTCTCGCTGGAGATCCGCGAGGGCGAGACCGTCGCCGTCGTCGGGTCGTCCGGCAGCGGCAAGTCGACCGTCTCGCTGCTGCTGCCCCGCTTCTACGACGTCTCGCGGGGCGCGGTCCTGGTCGGCGGGCACGATGTGCGCGAGCTGACCCTGGAGTCGCTGCGGGCCGCCATCGGCCTCGTCCCCGAGGACAGCTTCCTCTTCTCCGACACCGTCCGCGCCAACCTCGCGTACGGCGTCCCGGACGCGACGGACGAGCAGATACGCGCCGCCGCCCGCGCCGCCCAGGCCGACCGCTTCATCGACGAGCTGCCCCACGGGTACGACACCAAGGTCGGCGAGCAGGGCCTGACCCTGTCCGGCGGCCAGCGGCAGCGGCTGTCGCTCGCCCGCGCCATCCTCACCGACCCCCGTCTGCTCCTCCTCGACGACGCCACCTCCGCCGTCGACGCCCGGGTCGAGCACGAGATCCACGAGGCGCTGAAGGGCGTCATGGCGGGGCGGACGACGCTGCTGATCGCGCACCGCCGCTCGACCCTCAACCTCGCCGACCGCATCGCCGTCCTCGACAACGGACGCCTCGCCGACATCGGCACCCACGCGGAGCTGGAGCGCCGCTCCGCCCTCTACCGCCGCCTCCTCACCGACCCGGACGAGCTGGGCGGCGTATCGCCGGGGCACACGCCGAAGACGGTTCCCGCCGCGCCCGACGACCGGTCGGTGCAGGCGGAGCTGGACGCCGAGTTCGACGCCGAGCGCGGCATCACCCCCGACCTGTGGATACGGGACGAGTCCGACCCGGCCAAGGGCACCGACCACGCGCCCGGGATGCCGGCCACCCCCGAACTGCTCGCCCAGGTCGACGCCCTGCCGCCCGCCGACGACGTGCCGGACATCGACGAGGCCCGTGCCGTCGCCCCCGAGGACTCGTACAACCTGCGCCGCCTGCTGCGCGGCTTCGGGCTCCCGCTGCTGGTCAGCCTGAGTCTGGTGGCCGTCGACGCGGGGATGGGGCTGCTGCTGCCGGTGCTGATCCGGCACGGCATCGACGAAGGCGTCACCCAGCTCGCGCTCGGCGCGGTGTGGACGGCCGCCGGGCTCGCCCTGCTCGCCGTACTCGTGCAGTGGGGGGCGCAGATCAGCGAGGCCCGGATGACGGGACGCACCGGGGAGAGGGTCCTGTACTCGCTCCGGCTGAAGATCTTCGCGCAGTTGCAGAGGCTCGGACTGGACTACTACGAGCGGGAGCTGACCGGGCGGATCATGACCCGGATGACGACGGACGTGGACGCGCTGTCGACGTTCCTCCAGACCGGTCTGGTGACGGCCTTCGTGTCCGTCGTGACCTTCCTCGGCGTGATGGTGGCGCTCGTCGTCATCGACGTGGAGCTCGCCCTCGTCGTCTTCGCGACGCTTCCGCTGCTGGTCGTCGGCACGTACTTCTTCCGGAAGAAGAGCGTCCAGGCGTACGAGCTGGCCCGCGACCGGGTCGGCGTCGTCAACGCCGACCTCCAGGAGTCGGTGGCCGGACTGCGCATCGTGCAGGCTTTCGGGCGGGAGAGGGCGGGCCGCGAGCGGTTCGCCGACAGCAGCCGCAGCTACCGGCAGGCGCGGGTGCGCGGACAGTGGCTGATCTCCGTGTACTTCCCGTTCGTGCAGCTCCTCGCGTCGGTGGCGGCCGCGGCCGTGATGATCGTCGGGGCGGGGCGGATCGAGGCCGGGACGCTCACGGCGGGCGCGCTCGTCGCGTACCTGCTGTACATCGACCTCTTCTTCGCCCCCGTCCAGCAGCTCTCCCAGGTCTTCGACGGCTACCAGCAGGCCACGGTCTCGCTGCGCCGCATCCAGGAACTGCTGCGCGAGCCGACGTCGACCGTCGGGGCCGACGCTCCGAAGGACGTGCTGTCGCTGCGCGGGGAGATCGCCTTCGAGGACGTGTCGTTCAAGTACGGCGATGAGGAGGAGGCGCTGTCGGAGGTCTCGCTGCACATACCGGCGGGGCAGACCGTCGCCTTCGTCGGCGAGACCGGCGCGGGAAAGTCGACTCTGGTCAAGCTGGTGGCGCGTTTCTACGACCCGACCTCGGGCCGCGTCACCGCGGACGGCTCCGATCTGCGCGACCTCGACATGACCGCGTACCGGCACCGCCTCGGCGTCGTCCCGCAGGAGGCGTACCTCTTCGCGGGGACCGTCCGTGACGCGATCGCCTACGGGCGGCCCGACGCCACCGACGCCTCGGTCGAGGCGGCGGCCCGCGCGGTCGGCGCGCACGACATGATCGCCACGCTCGACGGCGGCTACCTGCACGAGGTCGCCGAGCGGGGCCGCAACCTCTCGGCGGGGCAGCGCCAGCTCATCGCGCTCGCCCGGGCCGAGCTGGTCGACCCGGACGTGCTGCTCCTCGACGAGGCGACGGCGGCTCTGGACCTCGCCACCGAGGCGCTGGTCAACCAGGCGACCGACCGCCTCACCGGCCGCCGTACGACGCTGGTCGTCGCGCACCGGCTGACCACGGCCGCCCGGGCGGACCGGGTCGTGGTCATGGACCACGGGCGGGTCGCGGAGGACGGCACGCACGACGAGCTGCTCGCGCTGGACGGCACGTACGCGCGGCTGTGGCGGACCTTCGTGGGGGAGGACGAACCGGCGGCGGTCTGATCCGCCGGTCGGCCGGGCCGGTGGGGGACGCCCGGTCCGCCGCCCCCTTCACCGCCCCCTTCACCGCCTGTTCCGCCGTCCGCCGCCGGTCGTCCTCTTTGCCCGTGCAACCGATGCATGGCCTTCGTGCGTCGTACGTGCATACGATCCCCGGGTCGGCGGGGCGAACATGTTCGGTCGGGCGTTAGGTGTTCGGCGGGGCGGGTGGGGGCAGGCGTGGGTCCAATGGGACGAATAAGGCGAAGAGTGACCGGTGCGTTCGCTGTGGCGGTCGTGGCCGGGCTGCTGACCGTGGGCGGTCCGGCCGTGGGCCGGGCGGACGCGGCGGCGGCCTCCTGCGCCGGGACACGTGTCAAGACGTACGGCTTCGCGACCGGCGAGGTCCGCGTGTTCCGGAGCGGCAACTACGTGTGCGCCATGGCGGTCGCCAAGAGGTCGGGCGTGCGGCAGAAGATACGGGTCAGCATCCAGGCGCGGGGCGGCAGGCCGGCCGTCGACGCGGGGACGTACACGCAGCGGGCGGGGCCGGTGACGGTGTACGGGAAGAGCCGGTGCGTGCGGGTGGAGGGCTCGGTGGCGGGGAGGGGGACCGCCTCGGGCTGGATCTTGTGCTGAATTGTCCAACTCGCCTGGTGACAAAGGGGTTTGAGGGAACTAGGTTCACCCTGTTGTCCGTGTGCCGACAGGGGAGTGGTTCATGCGCAAGACGTTCCGGGGAGTGGTCGCGGGAGCGGTGCTCATAGGCGCCGTCGGAGCGACCGGAGGGGCGGTGCAGGCCGCCGAGCCCGCCGGGCCGAGACCCGCGTCGGCACCGGCCGCCGACGCCAAGTCCGACGTACAGGCCGACATCAAGGACCGCCTCCTCGCGATACCGGGCATGAGCCTGGTCGAGGAGAAGCCGGTCGACGGCTACCGCTTCTTCGTCCTGAACTACACGCAGCCGGTGGACCACGCCCGCCCCTGGAAGGGCACCTTCCAGCAGCGCCTGACGATCCTGCACAAGGACGTGAACCGGCCCAGCGTCTTCTTCACCAGCGGCTACGACCTCTACACCAACCCGTCGCGCAGCGAGCCGACCCGGCTGATCGACGGCAACCAGGTGTCGATGGAGTACCGCTTCTTCACCCCGTCCCGCCCGCAGCCCGCCGACTGGTCGAAGCTCGACATCAAGCAGGCCGCCGACGACCAGCACCGCGTCTTCACCGCCCTGAAGAAGATCTACGGCAAGAAGTGGCTGGCCACCGGCGGCTCCAAGGGCGGCATGACCGCCACCTACTACGAGCGCTTCCACCCGCGCGACATGGACGGCGTCGTCGCGTACGTCGCCCCCAACGACGTGAACAACCGCGAGGACTCGGCGTACGACCGCTTCTTCCAGACCGTCTCCACCAAGGGGTGCCGCGACAAGCTCAACGCGGTGCAGCGCGAGGCCCTGGTGCGGCGCGGTCCGCTGAGCGCCAAGCTCAAGAAGTGGGCCGCCGAGAACAAGGCCACCTTCCGCACCGTCGGCAGCCTCGACAAGTCGTACGAGTCGTCCGTCCTCGACTTCGTCTGGGCGTTCTGGCAGTACAGCGACGAGTCCGAGTGCGCCGACGTCCCCGCCGCCGACTCCTCCGACGACGTCATCTACAACTACGTCGACGCCAAGTCCCCGTTCGCGTCCTACACCGACCAGGGCCTGGACCCGTACACCCCGTACTACTACCAGGCGGGCACCCAGCTCGGCGCCCCCCAGTACACGTACCCGCACCTCAAGGGCCTGATGAAGTACGGCCCCGAGTACTTCCAGCCGCGCGCCTACGTGCCCCGCGAGATCTCCATGACGTGGCAGGACAACGCCATGAAGGACGTCGACCGCTGGGTCAACCGCAACGCGCGCCAGATGATGTACGTGTACGGCGGCAACGACCCGTGGGGCGCCGAGCGCTTCCGCCCGGCCCCGGGCGGCGACAACCACGTCTACACCGTGCCGGGCGCCAACCACGGCGCGAGCATCTCCGGCCTGCCCGTCGACGAGCGGGCCGCCGCCGTCGCCCGGGTCCTGAAGTGGGCGGGCGTCGCACCCGCCGCCGTCCAGGCCGACCCGTCGACGGCGAAGCGGCTCACCGCGTACGACGCCGCCCTGGACCGGACCGAGCTGAACAGGGAGCAGTCGCTGCGCCCGTAGCGTCCCCCGTGGTTCACACCGGCCGGGCGCAGCCCACCGGGTTCCCGCCGCCCAGCTGCACGTACAGCCGGGTGGCGGGCGGGCACTGGGGGCGGGTGTCGACCGCGCGGGTCACCTCGTACTCCGGGGAGCGCGCCCCGGAGCCGTCGCACGCGGTCTCCTTCACCCGGCCGCCGCCCGCCATGTACAGGCAGTCCCCGACGATCGTGTGCGGTCCGCCGCCTCCGCCGGGGTCGCCCGGGTGGGGGTCGGTGAGGTTGCGCATGCAGGCGTAGCCGCGCGGGACGACGCCGTCGCCGTTCTCGTCACCGGTGGGGCTGGACTCGGAGATGTGCAGGACGAAGTCGGTGGTGACCGGGCACGAAGGGCCGTTCCCCGCCTGCCCGTTGTAGCGGGCGGTGACCTTCGCCGCCGCGCGCTCGCTGCCGCAGGAGACCTCGCGCGGGGTCTTCCCGTACGAGCTGCACTCGCGGACGTCGAGGAAGACGGCCCCGTACCCGGACGGGGTGACGGGCAGCGAGTCGACGGCCCTGCCGGGGTCCTCGGTGCCGTCGTCGCCCCCGAAGACGGTCTGACAGCCGGTGAGCGCGGTGACGGCCAGCAGGGCGGCGGCCCATCCGGTGACCCATGGCCTCGCGGTGGCCCAGGTCCTCGCGGTGGCCGATGGCCTTGCGGCGGCCCAGGTCCTTGCGGGGGCTCCGGCCCTTGCGGTGACTCCGGCCCTTGCGGTGGCCGATGGCCTTGCGGTGGCCCAGGTCCTTGCGGTGCCTCCGGCCCGGACCGCGTCTGTCTTCTTGCGCATGCAGCATCCCCCCGATACCTCTGCACCTTCGCCCAGAGTGGCCCGTCGCGGCGGGCGCACGCCAGGCTCACGGGGGCTTTTACGTCGTACGGGGCACGCCGACGGGCCCTGCTCGCACCCGAGTTCGGCCGCCCGGCCCCCGGGCCTCCCGCGTCACTCCCCGCGCCCGCTCTCACTCCCGTACCAATTTCCCGGGACCATGAAATCCCGGGAACCCAGCCGCGCCCCGCTCCGTCCAACTGCCGTACTGCTGGTGAGTCTCCGCAGAGCGGTGTCGGCCCACGCTGCTGGCTGCGTTCGCTGACTCCCCTCTCCAACCGCCTGCGGCCAGCAGCACACGCCGCCACCGGTGCGCCCCCCTCCGAATGCGCCGGTGGCGGCCCCTCCCCCTTCTCCGGCAGGACCCAACTCCGTACCCCTGCACGCCTCTTGACGGGTACTTACTTTCAGGGAAGCGTGACCCCGCTGGAAGTTTCCGTCAAGGACTGACGCGTCCGTCGAGGGCTTCACGAAGGGGTACCCCCGTGCCGATCCGCACCTTCACGCCATCCCGCCGCACCCTGCTGGGCGCGAGCGCCGCCGCAGTGGCCGCAGCCGTCACGGGAGTCGCTCCCGTCGGGGCCGCCGAACGGCCCTCCGCACATTCCGACGCCCGGCTCAGACGCCTGATCGCCTCCATGACCCTGGAGGAGAAGGTCGGCCAGCTCTTCGTGATGCGGGTCTACGGGCACTCCGCGACCGCCCCCGACCAGGCGGACGTCGACGCGAACCTCAAGGAGACGGGCGTACGCAACGCCGCCGAACTGATCTCCAAGTACCACGTCGGCGGCATCATCTACTTCGCCTGGGCGCACAACACCCGCGACCCGCACCAGATCGCCGACCTCTCCAACGGCATCCAGAAGGCCGGGTTGGCCGAACACCACCGCATCCCCCTCCTCATCTCCACCGACCAGGAGCACGGCATCGTCGCCCGCGTCGGCAAGCCCGCAACTCTGATGCCGGGGGCCATGGCGCTCGGCGCGGGAGCCTTCCGGCGGGGCACCCGGGACGCACGCGAGGCCGCCCGCATCGCGGGCCGCGAACTCCTCGCCCTCGGCATCCGCCAGAACTACGCCCCCGTCGCCGACGTCAACGTCGACCCCGCCAACCCGGTCATCGGCGTCCGCTCCTTCGGCTCGGTGCCGGAGTCGGTCGCGGCCCTCGTCGCCGCCCAGGTGAAGGGCTACCAGGGGGCGGGAATCGCCACCGCCGCCAAGCACTTCCCCGGCCACGGCGACACCAAGGACGACAGCCACGACCAGCTCCCGCACATCGACCACACCCGGCAGGAGTGGGAGGCCCTCGACGCGCCGCCCTTCCGCGCCGCGATAGCCGCCGGGATCGACTCGATCATGACGGCGCACATCGTGGTCCCGTCCCTCGACCCGGCCGAGGACCCCGCGACCCTCTCCCACCCCATCCTCACCGGCGTCCTGCGCGAGCAACTCGGTTACGGGGGAGTGGTGGTGACCGACTCCCTCGGCATGCAGGGCGTACGCACGAAGTACGGCGACGACCGCGTCCCGGTCCTCGCGCTGAAGGCGGGCTGCGACCAGCTCCTCAACCCGCCCAACCTGGCGGTCGCCTGGAACGCGGTGCTGGCCGCCGTCAAGGGCGGCGAGCTGACCGAAGCCCGCCTCGACGAGTCGCTGTTGCGCATCCTCCGCCTCAAGGCCCGCCGGGGCCTCTTCGACCGTCCGTACGTCACCCACCGGGGCGTCGACCGGACGGTCGGCATCCGTTCCCATCTGGCGGCGGCGGACCGCATCGCGGACGCGACGACGACGCTCCTCGTCAACGAGGGCGGCCTGCTCCCCCTTTCCCGCCGCAGGCACCGCCGCGTCCTGGTCGTCGGCGTCGACCCGGCCTCCCCCTCCGGAACGACGGGCCCGCCCACCTCCGTCCTCGCCGCCTCCCTCACCCAACTGGGCTTCACGGCAATGGCGTTGTCGACCGGCTCGGCCCCCTCCCGCGCCAAGATCGACGAAGCGGTGGCGGCGGCGCGGGCGGGCGCGGACGCGGTGCTCATCGCCACGCGGAACGTGTCGGCGACGAGCGCGCAGCGGACGCTGGTCGCGGAACTGGTGGCGGTGGGCGTCCCGGTGATCGCCCTCGCGGTCCAGAACCCTTATGACGTCGCCCACTTGACGGGTCTGGGGGTCCGGGCGCACCTGGCCGCCTATTCCTGGACGGACGTCGAGATGCGGGCGGCCGCCCGGGTGCTCACGGGGAAGGTACGCCCGTCGGGCCGCCTGCCCGTGCCGGTCCAACGGGCGGACGACCCGTTGAAGGTGCTCTTCCCGGTGGGGCGCGGGCTCTGCTTCTAACGCGCGTCACGCGGTCGATCGGCATCGGGGTGCGCCTGCGGCTGGCCACCCCGATGCCGCCCTTTCGTCGAAGCCCGAGCGACCGACGGGCTTAACCCGCCGCCGCGACCGCCTACCCGGATCGAGCACGACCACCGGAAACTGACGGCAGCCCTGGGTGGGCCTGGACCCTAGGGATTGGCTACGGCTTGTCCTGGGTGTCATGGACCCGGTCGGTGAAGAGAATCCCGTTGAGGTGGTCGGTTTCGTGCTGCAGGCAACGAGCGAGCCATCCGGTTGCTTCTACGGTGACGGGCTTGCCGTGCAGGTCAACGCCGTCCACAATGGCGTATTCCGGTCGGGCGAGCAGGGCGAAGCGGTCCGGCGCTGACAGGCAGCCCTCGTCGCCGTGCGCTATCTGCTGATCGCCGGGGTTGATGGAGCGCAGAACCGGGTTCACGACGTGCCCACGTTGCGGCCGTCCGTCGGTGTCCGGGCAGTCGTAGACGAAGACGCGCCGGGGTACACCGATCTGGTTCGCCGCCAGGCCCACGCCGTCCGCTGCGTACATGGTGGCGAACATGTCGTCGATGAGCTGTGCAAGGGCGGTGTCGAACGATACGACCTGCTGGCACGGCTGGTGCAGGACAGGGTTTCCGCGAAGGACGATGTCGTGCACTTCGCCTGTGCGGGTCTGTTGTTCCACCTGTCTACCTTCTTTCTGTGCTTCGGGGCGACTGCGCTCAGGTGCGGTTACCCGCTCGCTCTGCCCAGCGTGCCGTGGCCGGTACCAGCAGCCCGGAGAGCACGAAGAGGGCGGCCAGGACCAGCCATCCCTGCTTTCCCGCGCTGATGACCGCGATCAGGAGGATCGGGGCAGCCACGCTGGTCGCGGCGCGTCCGGTGGCCAGCATTCCCTGGTACTGGCCGTGCGCGTGAGAGGGCGCGAGTCTGAAGCTGAGTCCCCATTCCCCGGAGACCTGGTGCATCTCGCCCCAGGTGTGGGCAATCATCGCCAGAACGAGGATGGCCGCGGCGAGCAGCGCGCCCACGTCACTGCCGGCTGCCGCGTAGAGCAGGCAGGTGGCAGCGAGGAACAGTCCGGCCCATCGTGAGGAACGTGCCGCGCCGGCCAGACTGTCTCCGCGGGAGCTGGTTTTCAGTTGGAAGAGCACGACCAGCACGGTGTTCATGACGATCAGCGCGCTGAACATCCAGGCCGGGGCGTCGGTGTGCATGACGATCCACAGGGGCAGGGCGATTTCCATCAACCCGCTGTTCAGTGCCAGGAGGGCGTTGAGCCCGGTGAAAGCGAGAAAGGGAAGGTCTGTCAACACCAGTGACATGCGGGCTCGTTGGGGGTGATCTGCGGCGGCGGGCCCCTTCGGGAGGCGGGTCAGGACTGCCGCCGAGGCGACGTACATCAGCGCGGCGCCGACGACGAGGGCCTGGTACGCGGTCCGGGTGTCGATGAAGAGGGCGATGCCGGCGGCTCCCGCACCGACGGAGATTCCGACGTTGGTCACCACTTGGAGGTGAGCACGGGCGGTCACCCGGTCGTCGGGTGCGGCGATGTCCGCGATCAGTGCCGGAAGCACCGTCCGGCAGCCTCGCTGCAGCACTCCCACTACGCAGGCGACGATGACGAAGAGCCAGAACGAGCGGACCCACAAGTAGCACAGTATGGCCGGAATGACCGCTGTGGTCAGGATCAACAGGACACGGTGCGCGCCCTTCCGGTCGGCCACGTGCCCGAGGGGTATGGCGAACAGCAGGCCGGCCAGGCTCGCGATGGTGAGGCCGAGTCCCACCTCGACCAGGCTCAACCCCACCACACGGGTGAAGAACAGGGTGCTGACGGTGACGAACAGTCCGTCACCCATCGTCGTCAGGAGGGTGGAGAACGCCACCTGGCGCACCGGGCCCGCTGCCGGGACGGCGCGCGAGACGAGACGCCGCACACGGGATGCGGGTGCGGACGAGGGTGCGGTCATCGGGCCGTCTGCTCCGTCGGGTTCTCGGCGCTGAAGGTGACGGGCAGCGTGTCGAGGTAGCGCATGGTCGCGGTGCGCCGACGGACCGGTTCCGCGGCCAGCCGCAGCGGGGTAGAGCGTCGCAGGACGCTCTTGATCAGCGCCTGCAAGGTGACCTGGGTGAAGAGGTTGCCGACGCAGGTGTGCGGGCCACGGCCGAACGCCATGTGCTGGTTGGGCTTGCGGTCCAGAAGCAGTTCGTCGGGGCGGGGGAACTGGGCGGGGTCGCGGTTCGCCGCGCCGAAGAGCACCAGTACCACGTCGCCGCGTTCGATGGCGGTGTCACCGATCGTGGTCGAGCGCGTAGCCATACGGCTGGTGCCCTGGACGGAGCAGTCGTACCGCATCAGTTCGTCGAACCCGGTGGCAAAAAGTTCCGGATCGCGCAGCTTTTCCACTGATTCGGGGTGCTGTAGCAGCGCGAGCATCGCATTTCCGGCACCCGAGACGATCGAGCTGTATCCGGACTGGAAAACAACGCGCACGGTATTGCGGACAAAGTGGTCCGGAACCGCTACGGAATCGCGTTTACTGGTTACGTCGGCCAGCATTCCCGGGTTGGGGTCGGCCTCGAACCAGGACTCGACCAGCGAGCTCAACTGGGCTCGCGCCTCAATGCCCTGTTTACGCAGTTCGGCGCGGGTTTTGTCATCCGGTTCCAGTGACGCGTCCATGCTGCGAACAATGGTGTCGGAGATGTTGGAGAATGTGGACAGTTCCGGGCATTGGATGCCCAGCAGGTCCGATATGGTGGCCAGCGCGAGGGGTGCGATGACTTCGGGGATAAGGTCGAATTCGGCCTTGTCGCCCAAATTGTCGAGCGCGGAGTCGACCAGGGCTTCACCCCGCGCGCCGATCGCGTTCAGGTCCCGGCCGCGGAGCGCGTTCATGAACAGGCTGCGGAGCGGGGCATGCTCCGGCGGGTCCAGAGTCTGCAGGCTCAGCCAGGGCTCGGCGACGGTTTCTCCTGCTCGGCGCCAGTCCGTGGCGAACACCTCGGGGTTGAGCAGTACCGACTGGCAGTCCTTGTAGCGCGTCAGCACCCAGCACTCCATCTGGTCGTGCCAGAAGATCGGAGTCGTTGAGCGCAACTCCGCATAGACCCGGTACGGGTCCGCGAGCGTCGCAGCGTCCAGAGGGTTGTACTGCACCGAAGTGGTCATCGCTGTGCCCCAGAATTTCTAAGTTTGACGTCATCCTCTAATGCATGAATGCACGCAGAGAGTCGGGCTCGGGATTCCCCGAGCCCGACTGCTCAAATGCGGTCGCTGGATACAGAGTCGAGCTCTGTCCGCAGACTCGCTGGTGGTCACTGGACTCAGATCATAGATCTGTCCGTGACTCACTAGAATTAGTCGTTGTAACGCATGCCGCCACCCCCGTTTTGTAAGGCGAGTTGAAGGTTTCCCCCGCTTGTGATCACGAAGTTACACCGAGCGATCAAGGGTGTCCACGGGGTTCCATCGTCGAGTTTCGGTCAGAGGGTTGCTCAAATCAGTTGTTCGCGATGCCCGCGCACCAAAATGACCGATTCAGCTGAAGAATGTCATTCCGAATGATTCGCTCTGCGGATTGTTCTTTGCACCCCCTGAATACGGGGCGTATGCGGGCGAATGCGCAGGGCGTTGCTGCGGTTGTCGCGGGGGCCGGGGCCTGGGGATCTGGCGCGATCGTCGATGGCCGGTCGGTCCGGGCCTAGCCGCCAAGGGGCTTACGCGCCTGTCCAGTTGCGGGCGGGCGGCGAGCGTCGACGTGTCGGTGAGGTGGCGTCGGGGTCGGTGTGGGGCGGGTGTTGGTCCCAGACGATGAGGCGGAGGGAGTTGTGGTGGTGGCGCAGGAAGACGTCCAGGTATGCGTCGGAGGTCAACTTGCCCGCCACCGCGATGAATTCGGTGTCGACGAGGGCCAGGATCAGGCCGTACTGGTCGAGGTGGTGGGCGTGGAGCGCTCAGGTGAGGGCGCTGCGGATGCAGTTCGGCGGCCGGAACGTGGCCCGTGCCCAGCTTGAGCACCTGAACGTACTCTCCGAGCGGGAGAACATCACGCTGCGGGTGATCCCCTTCGGCGCCGGGGCCTTTCCCGGCGCGGGGCAGACCGTGAACTACGCCGAGGGGCCGGTTCCTCAGCTGGACACCCTCCGGATAGACAGTACGCACGGTCCCGAATTCCCCTATGGGGATGCCCAGCTCGCGCAGTGCCGTGCACACCTGGACTGGATGGAGCGCCTCGCGCTCGCGCCCGAGAAATCACGGGACTTCATCCGCAACATCGCTCGCGACCTGTGAGGAGACAGCCCATGTCGGAAATCGCCTGGGAAGAACCGTTCTGCGGTGAGGGAGCGAGCTGCTTCCGGCTCGGGACGGACGACGCCGGGAACGGCTACATCGCTGTGCTGGGCGCGGAGGGCACCCCTCTCACCGACACCCGCGAAGCCCTCCGCAACCTCATCCTCGACATCAAGGCGGGCAGGGCCGACCACCTCCTCTGACCAGCGCGGAGCCCCCACCGCTCCCCAGCCGCCCGCACGAGGAGCGCACTCTCACCCGCCCTCCCACCGCCCCCGCAGCACCCGCACCGCCTCCCGGATCGCCGGGCGCCGGGCCGCCCCCACCCGCCACACCGCGTACAGCCTCCGCACCGGCACCGGGTCCAGCCGCACCGTCACCACTCCCTCCGGCAGGAGCCCCCTCCCCAGCCGGGGGATCACCGCGATCCCCAGCCCCGCCGCGATCAGCGCCACCTGGGTGTGGTTCTCCTCCGCCTGGTGCGCGATGTCCGGCTCGTAGCCCGCCTCCCGCAGCGTCCGCATCAGCCAGTCGTGGCACACCGTCCCCGGCGGCTGGCAGATCCACCGCTCCGCCGCCAGCTCCTCCCGGCGGACGTCCGTACGCCCCGCGAATCGGTGCCCCACCGGCACCAGCAGGTCGCAGCGGTCGTCGCCGATCACCGCCTGCTCGACGCCCTCCGGTGCGGGCAGCGGTGCGATGTCCCAGTCGTGGGCGACCGCCAGGTCCAGTACGCCCTTGGCCACCAGGTCCACCGACAGATGCGGATCGACCTCCGTCATCCGTACGTCCAACGCCGGGTGGAGGGCGGCCAGTTCCGCCAGCGCTCCCGGCATCAGCCCCCGCGCCGCCGACGGGAACGCCCCCACCGCCAGCCGCCCGCCCGGCAACCCCCGCCGTTCCTCCAGCGTGGTCTCCGCCTGCTCGACGATGGCCAGCAACTCCTGTGCGGTCGCAGCCAGTTGAACGGCCTCGTCCGTCAGGACGATCCCCCGCCCCCGCCGCTCCACCAGCTTCGTCCGCGTCTCGCGCTCCAGCTTCGCGAGCTGCTGCGAGACGGCGGAGGGGGTGTAGCCGAGCGCGGTCGCGGCGCCCGCCACCGACCCGTGGACGGACACCGCGTGCAGTGCGCGCAGCCGGGCGAGATCGAGCACGAGGGCCTCATTTCGTCAGCAGTGCTTCATCCCACCATGAAGAAGCTCGTGCTGGTGCTAAAGGGTCCCCGGAAGCGACGCTCTCTCCATGCCCTCGCACGTGCCCATGCGCCCCGCGCACATCGCCTTGGCGGTCGTCGTCGCCGCCGTCTGGGGAGTCAACTTCGTCGTCATCGAGGTCGGCCTCTCCCACTTCCCGCCGCTTCTCTTCTCCGCCCTCCGTTTCCTCGCCGCCGCCCTCCCCGCCGTCTTCTTCATCGGCCGCCCGAAGGTGGCGTGGAAGTGGATCATCGGGGTCGGACTCGCCCTGGGCGTCGGCAAGTTCGGGCTGCTCTTCGTCGGGATGGACCAGGGGATGCCCGCCGGGCTCTCCTCCCTCGTCCTCCAGGTGCAGGCCGTCTTCACCGCCGTCATCGCCATGGCGACGCTGGGGGAGCGCCTCACCCGTACCCGGCAGGCGGGAATGCTGGTGGCCCTCGCGGGCATCGGCGTCGCCGCCTACGACGAGGGTGCGAGCGGACCCGTCCTCGCCTTCGTCCTCGTCATCGCTGCCGCCGCCTGCTGGGGCGTCTCCAACGTCCTCACCCGCAGGGCCGCCGCCCCCGACCCCCTGAACTTCATGGTCTGGGTCTCCACCGTCCCCGTCCTCCCCCTCCTCGCCCTCTCCCTCCTCTTCGAGGGCTGGGACCGCGACGTGGCGGCGCTCGCCGCCCTCGACTGGACGGGCGTCGGGATCATCCTCTACGTCGCCTGGGTCGTCACCGTCTTCGGCTTCGGGGCGTGGGGCTTCCTGCTGAGCCGCCACCCCGCCTCCTCCGTCGCCCCCTTCACGCTCCTCGTGCCCGTCTTCGGCATGACGTCGGCGGCTCTGCTGCTCGACGAGCAGGCCAGCGGGTTGCGCTGGGTCGCGGCTGCGCTGCTGGTGGGCGGGGTGGCCCTCGCCCAGTTCCGGTTCACGAGGAAGCCCGCGACGCCAGGTACTCCCGTCCCGCCACCAGCAGGCCCGGCAGCTCCGCCGCCTGCGGATACCACCGCTTCTCGTACTCCCAGCACACCCACACATCAGCCCCACTGAGCTGCGCCAGGCACGCGTCCAGCGGCAGCACTCCACTCCCCAGCGCGAGCGGAGTGGTGTCGTCCGCCGACGCGATGTCCTTCACCTGTACGTAGCCGAGGTGCGGGGCGAGCACCCCGAACGAGGTGACGGGGTCCTCGCCGCCGAGCCACGTGTGCATGACGTCCCACAGCACGCCGACGTCCTTGTGCCCGACGGCGGCGACCACCCGGGCCGCGTCCACGCCCCTGCGGTGCGAGTCGTGCGTCTCCAGCAGGACGCGTACGCCGTACTCGTCGGCGATCTCCGCCGCCGCACCGAGCCGCCTGGCGGCCCGCCCGTCCCCGCCCTCGACGTCGTCCCCGGCCCCCGGAAACACCCGTACGTACGACGCCCCGACGTCCCGCGCCAGCTCCAACAGCCCCCGGATCTCCTCCAGTACGGGCCCGTCCTCACCGGGGGCGGCCACCTGCGCGTACCCGGCGACGGTCAGGATCTCGATCCCGCCCGCCGCGAACGTCTCCACGACCTCCGCCCGCTCCTTCTTCCCGATCCCCGGATGCACCGGCTCCTCCGGGTGCGCCCGCAGCTCCACCCCCTGGAACCCGCACGCCCCCGCCAGCGCGACGACTTCCGACATGGGCATTCCCGGCACCCCGAGGGTGGAAAAGGCGACCTTCACCGTGCGACAACTCCTTCTGTACCTGTCCCGCGTACGTTCCTGCGTACGTGTGCGGCGTACGGATGCGCGGGTCGCGACCTGCACATCATCGGGCGCGACCCCCGTTCCCGGTACCCCCTCGGCCCGGCCGGAACCGCCCCGCCCGGCACCGCGTAGCTCCGCTGCGCACGGGGCAGGACACGGCCATGACCACTACCGCATCCACGCCGTGGCAATTCACCGACTCCCGGGGCCAGTTGGTGACCGCGCCCACCCGCCCCCGCCGTATCGCCGCCTACATCCAGGCGGGCGCGAGCCTGTACGACCACGGTCTGCGCCCCGCCGGAATCTTCGGCTCCTACCACGACGGCCCCACCCCCGACCCGGCCAAGTCGGGCGGCCTGCCCCTTGCCGACGTCACGTACTTCGGAGCGGGCCCGGCCCTGGACCCCGACGCGGTCCTCGCCGCCGGAATCGACCTGCTCGTCGCCGTCAGCTACGGCGGCAGCGCGGTCTACGGCATGGAACCGGACACCGCCAAGCACCTCGAAGAGCACATCCCGACGGTCGTCCTGGACATCGGCCAGGGCCGCTCCCTGACGGAAGTACGGGAATCCTTCCACGCCCTCGCGGAGACCCTCGGCAGCACCGAGCCGCCGGAGGCGGCCCACGAACTCGCCGACGCCCAGGCCAAGCTCAAATCCCTGATCAGCCCCTCCACCCGGCCGCTCCTCGCGCTCTCCCCGGCCGACGACACGGACGTCCACCTGGCCCGCCCGCACGCCTGGCCGGACCTGCGCGCCCTGTCCGCCCTGGGCGTTCCCTTCCTGTCCCCGCCCCCGGAGGGCGGCGTGAACTGGGCGACGGTGCCCTGGGAAAGCGCGGCCGCCCTCACCCTCCACGTGGTCCTCGCGGACACACGCATCAACGCGGCCCCCTTCCCCCCGTCCCGCCTCGGCCCGGACGTCCAGATCCTCCCTTGGAACCCAGAACTCCCGGCAAGCGCAACAGCCCACACAGCCTTCTTCACCACCGTCGCAGAAGCGCCCCTTTAGGGGCGCGGGGCTGTGTCTATGTGCGGCTCCGCCGCGCGGGCGCGACCAGCCACGGGGCCCCCTCTAGGGGCGCGGGGAACTGCGCGACCAGCCACAACGCACCCGCACGCGAACGGGACAGCCGCGCGGCGAGCGCTTTAGGTGAAGGGGCGGGCCAGGGGCACAAACCCCGCCGAAGGCGGGCCGGGGTCCGGGGGCGGAGCCCCCGGTAGTGACGCCGACCACCCACCGGACCCGCACGAATCTCACACCCCCACCTCATGGATCATGCAGGGAGCGCGACGCCCAACCCCCAGGAGACCCTGCCATGCCCCGCCCCATCACCCTCATCACCGGCGGCAGCCGAGGCATCGGAGCCGCAGCCTGCCACCGCCTCGCCGCCGACGGCCACGACATCGCGCTCACCTACGTCCAGGACGAGCCCGCCGCCGAGGAAACCGCCGAAGCCGTCCGCGCCACCGGAGCCCGCTGCCTCGTCGTCCAGGCGGACACCTCCCACGAACCCGACGTCGACCGCCTCTTCGACACGGTCGCCGCCGAACTCGGCCCCCTCACCAACCTCGTCAACAACGCGGGCGTCACCGGCAAGCTCACCTCCCTCGCCGACGCCCCCACCGACGACCTCCGCCGCGTCCTCGACGTCAACGTCCTCGGCACCCTGCTCTGCTGCCGCCGCGCCGTCCGCGACATGACCGCCCACCACACCCGGGGCGCCATCGTCAACGTGTCCTCCGGCGCCGCCACCATCGGCAGCCCCGGCGAGTACGTCCACTACGCCGCTTCGAAGGCCGCCGTCGACACCATCACCCTCGGCCTCTCCAAGGAGCTCGGCCCCGACGGCATCCGCGTCAACGGAGTCGCCCCCGGCCTGACCGACACCGACATGCACGTCACCATGGGCGACCCGGACCGCCCCGCCCGCATGGCCCCCGCCATCCCGCTGCGCCGCGCCGCCGCCCCCTCCGAGATCGCGGCGGGCATCGCCTGGCTCCTGTCCGCCGACGCCTCGTACACAACGGGCACGGTCCTGCGCATCGCGGGCGGCCGCTGAGTTCCGGGGACTTGGGGCCGGGGGACTTGAGGTCCAGGGGTTGAGGTCCGGGGCTCTCGGGGCGTTCGCCTACGCGGCGACGTCCACCCCGTACCCCCGGGCCAGCGTGTCGAGCCCGTGGTCGTACCCCTGCCCCACCGCCCGGAACCGCCAGGCCCCCGCCCGCCGGTAGAACTCGCCGAGCAGCAGGGTCCGTTCGGTGGTCGCGGCGTCCAGAGTGGCCCGGGCGAGCGTCGCCTCGCCGCCGCCCAGTGACGCCGCGATCTGGAGCGGGCCCACGTCGCCGAAGGTCGCGTCGCCGTCGACGGCGGCCGCCACGACCACCCGGGCGGCGGACGGCGGGAGGGCGGCGAGATCGGCGGCGACGGTCTGCTCGGTGGGCCCGTCGGTGAGCAGCCGCACGGTTCCCGCAGGGTTCTCCGGCGCCCCGAGATAGACGAAGTCCTCGTCGAACGCGACCTGTTCGTCCTCGTCCAGCACGAAGGCGACGACATCGATCCCGCACACCGTGCGCGAGCCCCACGTGGCGGTCACCGCGAGCGGAGTCCCCGCCCGCAGCGCGGGCAGGTCCATCACCCCGCCCCTCGGCATGACCTGCGGCGCGTGCGGGCGGAAGGCCGAGAGGAAGGCCGAGAGGAAGGGGTGAAGGTCATGAGGAAAAGAATGGAGTGGTGGAAGGGTCCTCTCAAGCGGAATGCCGCTTTATCCCCTTTGTGCGACCGTGCTCGCGCACCGCCCCCGTCGACCCCCTCACCACCAGCTCCGCCGCAACCTCCTCCACCCCACCGGTCCCACCGGCCCCGCCCGCCCCGCTCGCCAGCACCCCCGCCCGCGCCCCCGCCTCATACAACGGCAGTCGTACGGTCGTCAGTGCCGGGACGGTGTCCGTCGCCGACGGCAGGTCGTCGAAACCGGCCACCGAGAGGTCGTCGGGGATGCGCAGCCCCCGCTCCCGCGCCGCCGCGCAGACCCCGAGCGCGATGGTGTCGTTTGCGGCCACGACGGCAGTCAAGTCCGGTGCCAGGGTGAGGAGTTGCTCGGCGCGCTCCCGGCCGGTGGCCCGGTCGTAGGACCCGTGCAGCGTGAGCGCCGGATCGTCCTCGACGCCCGCCGCGGAGAGGGCCTCCCGGTGCCCCTCCAGGCGGTGCCGCGTCGTGGTGCGCTCGGCGGGCCCGGCGACGTAACCGATCCGGCGGTGGCCGAGGGAGAGCAGGTGCTCGGTGAGGCGGCGCGCTCCGGAGCGGTTGTCGAAGGAGAGCGTGGCGGAGACCGCCGCCCCCTCGGCCGGGGGGAGCGCGGGCCGCCCGCACAGGACGATGCGCGTGCCCCCCGCCGCCAGCCTGGCGAGCTTCGCCGCGACCGCCGCCGAGTGCTCCGGGTCCTCGATCGCGCCGCCGGTCAGGATGACGGCCGCCGCGCGCTGGCGCTGGAGGAGGGTGAGGTAGGTGAGCTCGCGGGCGGGGGAGCCGCCGGTGTTGCAGACGACGGCGAGGCGCTCCGCGTTCGTACGGACGGGAGCGGTGGCGGCGCCGGAGCCGTCGGCTCCGGCGGGCGGCGTGTTGATGTGCGCCTGGGCCGCGCCCGCCATGATCCCGAAGAACGGGTCCGCGATGTCGTTGACCAGGATGCCGACCAGGTCGGACGTCGCGGCGGCCAGCGCGCTGGCGGGCCCGTTCACCACGTAGTCCAGCTCGGCCACCGCCCGCAGCACGCGCTCGCGCGTGGCCGCCGCCACCGGGTAATTGCCGTTCAGCACCCGGGACACGGTGGCCGGGGACACCTGGGCGTGCTCCGCCACGTCCGCCAACGTCACTGTCATCGCGCCGCCCTCATCCGCCTTCGTTCGTCTGCGTCCGGTGTTCACCCGGTCTTCGTCGGGTTTCCGGCCGGTCTCCGTGCGTCTGGTCGCCGGGGTCATCTGGTCGGCCTCCGGGGCTTGTCGCACTGCCGTGCACAGGTTAGCTTCTTGGCTCGTAGCGCATAGAAAGCGCTTTCTACCTGTTTTCGGCGTGCTTTCTACGTGCTTCCTGCGCGCTCTCTCAGCGCCATGAGCGGCACAAACGGCAATGGCCGCGAGCGCGTGGCGGCCGTACGAAGAGGATCTGGGGACTGACGTGACACGCAAGACAGTGCGGATCGCCATGAACGGCGTGACCGGACGCATGGGCTACCGCCAGCACCTCGTACGGTCCGTCCTCGCGATCCGCGAGCAGGGCGGACTCGACCTCGGCGACGGCACCGTCCTGTGGCCCGAGCCCGTCCTCGTCGGCCGCCGCGAACACGCCCTGAAGGCGATAGCCGAGCGGCACGGCATCGAGGAGTGGTCCACGGACCTCGAAGCCGTACTCGCCGACGAGTCCATCGACATCTACTTCGACGCCCAGGTCACCTCGGCCCGCGAGGACGCCCTCAAGCAGGCGATAGCCGCGGGCAAGCACCTCTACACCGAGAAGCCGACCGCCACGGGCGTCGAAGGCGCGCTGGAACTGGTCCGGCTCGCCCGCGCCGCCGGGATCAAGCACGGCGTCGTCCAGGACAAGATCTTCCTCCCCGGCCTGCTGAAGCTGAAGCGCCTCATCGACGGCGGCTTCTTCGGCGAAATCCTGTCCGTACGGGGCGAGTTCGGCTACTGGGTCTTCGAGGGCGACTGGCAGGAAGCGCAGCGCCCTTCCTGGAACTACCGCTCGGAGGACGGCGGCGGCATCGTCGTCGACATGTTCCCGCACTGGGAGTACGTCCTGCACGAACTCTTCGGCCGCGTCACCTCCGTCACCGCCCAGGTCGCCACGCACGTCCCGCAGCGCTGGGACGAGCACGGCAAGCCGTACGACGCGACCGCCGACGACTCCGCGTACGGCATCTTCCAGCTTCAGGGCGGCGCGATCGCCCAGATCAACTCCTCCTGGTCGGTCCGTGTCAACCGCGACGAACTGGTCGAGTTCCAGGTCGACGGCACCCATGGCTCCGCCGTGGCCGGGCTGCGCAACTGCCGTGTCCAGCACCGCTCTTCGACCCCCAAGCCGGTCTGGAACCCCGACCTCCCGGTCACCGAGTCCTTCCGCGACCAGTGGCAGGAAGTCCCCGACAACGCGGCCTTCGACAACGGCTTCAAGGCGCAGTGGGAGCTGTTCCTGCGCCACGTCGTCCTCGACGAGCCGTACACCTGGGACCTCCTCGCGGGCGCACGCGGCGTCCAGCTCGCCGAGCTGGGCCTCAAGTCCTCGGCGGAGGGCCGCCGTTACGACGTCCCGGAGCTGACCCTGTGAGCGCGCTGATCCTGCCGGTGGCGGGCGGGGGCGAGACCGGGGACGCATGTTCCCCGCGCGCCGGGGCCTCGGCCGGGTCCCGCCGTCGCGATGCTCCGGAGCTGACCCCGTGAGCGCGCGGAACCTGACCCGGTCGGTGCCGGGCGACGCGCCGTTCCCCGCCTCGGCCCCCCGATTCTCGCCCAAGTCCGCGCCCGGCGACCGCCGTTACGACACCTCGGAGCTGATCCCGTGAGCACCCTCACTCTCACCCTCCCCGTCGCGGGCGGCGGAACGTACACCCACACCCCCCGCACCGAGCCGTCCTCACACGTCGCCGGGCGCGCCCCCCTCGTCTCCCGTACGGTCTTCTCCGCAGCCCACGTGGTCGCCGACCCCTACGCGGACACGTCCCCCGACGCTCCGGCGGCCGTCGACTGGGACGCCACCCTCGCGTTCCGCCGTCACCTGTGGTCGCACGGCCTCGGAGTCGCCGAGGCCATGGACACCGCGCAGCGCGGCATGGGCCTGGACTGGGCGGGGGCGGCGGAGCTGATCCGCCGCTCGGCCGCCGAGGCGAAGTCGGTGGGCGGCGCGATAGCGTGCGGCGTCGGTACCGACCAACTCCCCCCAGGCGCACATGACCTGGCGACGGTGACGGCCGCCTACGAGGAACAGCTCGCCCTCGTCGAGTCGACCGGCTCCCAGGCCGTCCTGATGGCCTCCCGCGCCCTCGCGGCGGCGGCTCGCGGCCCCGAGGACTACCTCGCCACCTACGGCCACCTCGTCCGCCAGGCCACGGAACCGGTCGTCCTGCACTGGCTGGGCCCGATGTTCGACCCGGCCCTGGACGGCTACTGGGGCTCCCGCGACCTGGACGCGGCGACCGAGACCTTCCTTCAGGTCATCGCCGCCCACCCCGACAAGGTCGACGGCATCAAGGTGTCGCTCCTCGACGCCCAGCGCGAGATCGATCTGCGCCGCCGCCTGCCGGAGGGCGTGCGCTGTTACACGGGCGACGACTTCCACTACCCCGAACTGATCGCGGGCGACGAACAGGGCTTCTCCCACGCCCTGTTGGGCATCTTCGACCCGCTCGGCCCACTGGCCGCCGAAGCGGTCCGCGTCCTCGACACGGGCGACGCGGCGGCCTTCCGCAAGCTCCTCGACCCCACCGTCGCCCTCTCCCGCCACCTCTTCCAGCCCCCCACCCGCTTCTACAAGACGGGCGTCGTCCTGCTCGCCTGGCTGGCGGGCCACCAGTCCCACTTCACGATGGTCGGCGGCCTCCAGTCGGCCCGCTCCCTCCCGCACCTGGCCCGCGCCTACGAACTGGCCGACGGGGTGGGCCTGTTCCCGGACCCCGCCCTGGCCGCGTCCCGCATGCGCGCCCTGCTCACCGTCCACGGAGTCCCCCAGTGACCGCCGCATCCCCGTCCCGCCTGAGCATCAATCAAGAAACCATCAAGCAATGGTCGTTGGAGGAGCTGGCCGAGGGCTGCACCTCGGCCGGAATCTCCCGGGTCGGCCTCTGGCGGTCCCCCGTCCAGGAGTACGGAGTCGAGCGCGCGGCCAAGCTGATGCGGGACGCCGGGCTCTCGGTGACGAGCCTGTGCCGGGGCGGTTTCCTCACGGCCACCGACCCGGAACTGCGCACCGCAGCCCTCGACGACAACCGCCTCGCCATCGACGAGGCGGCCACCCTGGGCACGGACACCCTGGTCCTGGTCTCCGGCGGACTCCCGCCCGGCGCGCGGGACTTGGCTGCCGCCCGCGAACGCATAGCCGACGCGCTCGCGATCCTGGCCCCGTACGCCTTCGCGTGCGGTGTCCGCCTCGCCATCGAACCCCTCCACCCGATGTTCGCCTCGGACCGCTGCGTGGTGTCGACCCTGGGTCAGGCCCTGGATCTGGCGGAACGCTTCCCCGCCTCCCACGTCGGAGTGGTGGTCGACACCTACCACGTCTGGTGGGACGACCAGGCCCCCGCGCAGATCGCGCGGGCGGGCGCGACCGGCCGCATCCACTCCTTCCAGGTCGCGGACTGGATCACCCCACTCCCAGCAGGAGTCCTCCTGGGCAGGGGCAAACTGGGCGACGGCAGCATCGACCTGCGGGCCTTCCGGTCCATGGTCGACGCGACGGGCTTCACCGGCCCGATCGAGGTCGAGATCTTCAACGAGTCCCTGTGGGCCCGCCCCGGCCCGGAGGTCCTGACGGAGATCGTGGAGCGGTACCGGCAGCACGTGCTGGAGTAGCGAACGCCGAATCGAACGCCCAGAGGCCCTGACGTGCGCCGTCTTGCGGACGTCAGGGCCTCGTGCGGTCCGCTCAGTGGCGGTGCGGGAATCAGTGGCGGGGCGTCGTCGTCCGGCGGATCGTCCAGAGCAACAAGGCGCCCATGGCGACGAGAACGCCCGCGACCGGCAGCAGGGGGCCTGCGGTGTCCGCGCCGGTGTGCGCGAGGCCCCCGCCTCCGCCGCCGTGCCCGCCGCCCCCGTGGGGCTTGCCGCCGTCAGTGGGCTTGCCGGAATGGGTCGGGGTCGGCGTCGGGGTGGGGGTCGGCGTGGGGGTGGGGGTCGGGGTCGGCGTCGGGGTGGGCGTGGGGGTCGGCGTTGGGGTAGGAGTCGGGGTGGGCGTGGGGGTCGGCGTTGGGGTAGGAGTCGGCGTGGGTGTCGGCGTCGGCTCGGGGACGCAGTGTGCGAGTACGTCGCCGAGGCGCAGATCCAATACCTGCCCGGTGTACACGGTCGCGCCCGCCTTGTTCTTCAGCACGGCGTCGGCGGTGATGTCCACGCCCGCCCGCGCCGTGCCGACCCGGGACGCCGCGGCGCCCGGCGGATCCTGGTACGGCTGGTAGGTGATGGTCACCGTGCTCGGCCCGAGCTCGGCCGGGCGGCCCAGGTCCGCACCGGAGACGTCCAGGGTCGTCGTGCCCACCGGAATCTGTCGGCCGAACGCCTCGATCACGCCCGCCGCGGTCCTCGCGTACGCGAGCGCGAAGGGGCCCACCGGAGGTGGCACGCACTCCGCGTACGTGTCCAGGCTGCTCACCGAACCACCGGGCGCGGAGGGGGAGCGGGCGATGGTCAGGAAGCTCCGCTGGGTGCCGAGCGTGAGGTCGAGCGCCGTCAACTGGGCCTGTGCGTAAGCCTTTCCGGACTGGCTGGAGGTCCGGCTCACCTCGGTGCCCCGGATCGTGACGTGCCGCAGCACGCCGTCCGGGTCGGAGAAGTCGCCCGCGTCCTCGGCGGGAACGCCCTCGGACTGCGAGGTGCCGTAGCGGCCGGAGAAGGCGGTCAGCCCGAGCGGCGCGACGGTCGGGAAATTCAGGCGGACCAGCGTCGCGTCGGCGCCCTGGTCCTGGTGGGGCGCCGCGATCGACAGGGCACGCGCAGCGCCCAGAGCCGCAGCGCCCGGCCCGCTCCCGGCGAACGGGTTCACAGCGACCAGGGTGAAGGTCGCGGCCACCGTGGCCGCACCCACCGCCGCACGTCGTGCCCGGTGCCGTCTGACTGGAATGGCTGGATGCGTCACAGGGGACATTTGCGCACAAAGCGCATGATCACAGAAAGAGACGCACCGAGCGGGCCACCGAACGAACGGTCGCACTACTCCTTCTGTGTCCCGCCCTGCGGCACTACTTCTTCCCGCCGCCCAGCACCTGCCCCAGCAGGTCCCCGAGTCCGCCGCCCGCACTCCCGGCCGGAGCAGCCCCCGCCGCCCCCGGATTCCTCTTCTCCGTGGCCCGCTTCGTCAGGACCGCCAGCACCACCGGCAGTGCGATCTCGATGGCTCGGGTGACGCTCGCCGCAGGCAGCCCGGTCTTCTTCGCCACGGCATTGGCCACCGGCTTGGCCATCTTCCCGAGCATCCCGGCCATCATCCCGCCGCCGACCAGCCCACCCAGCCCCCCGCCGAGCGTCGCCACCCCCTGAAGGGGCGGATCAGCGGCCTCCGCAAGGGCCGTCCGCACCTCTTCGGCCTCCTCCGGAGTCGCGTTCTCGGCCTTCTCCGCGAGCCCGCCCGCAAAGGCGTCCGCCGTGGACGCGACCACGCTCTGGGCGCCCGCCGCATCCGTGCCGAGCAGCCCGGCGATCTCAGTGAGCCGTTCGTCGCCCAGCTCGCTGAGCACTTCCTGCTGAAAGGAGTCGTCGTTCATACCGGAAACGCTACGTCTGCACCCAAATGTCGGCACCTTATGACCACCCAAAGAAAACCCCGCTCCCGTACAACCCTCCGCCCCCTTCGCGGGTCATACGTGGCATCAGGACTTCCGGGGGAATCCGGGGGGATTCGGGGGAGACCTGACAAGGGGGGACTCCGAGGGGCCCGGTCGACGGACCGGGCCCCTCGGCTTGTGCACAGGAGGCTTCTCGCTCCGGCCCGCCGGATTCACCCATCCCGAGATCAGCGAAGGCCAGTTCGTCATGACGATGAGTCCGCGGCCCCGGCACCAGGCCACCGCCAAGGACCTGCTCCAAGGCTGACAAGGGTGCCGAGGAGGGCAGGGCCCTCGCCGCTTGAGGGCCCCGCACGTCGGGCGGCGGCGAATCCGCCCTTCACGGCCCCCACGAAGGACGACCACCCCTCGGCGGTGAAGCGCACGGCCGGTCCGGTCACGCCCATGCTGGCCCGCACCGGCACGTCGCCGTACCCACGCGCCACTTCCAGGCACTCGCCCTGATCGCCACCGCTCCGGGAGTTGTCCACAGCCCGTCCGCACTGTCGTACCCCGGCGGTACCGTCGTGACCATGAGCAGCTCAGGGGCCGGGACAGGGGCGGGCAAGGGCGCAGGGCCGGGAGCGGCCGTGCTCGAAGGGGTGCTGGAGCGGATCACGTACGCCAACGAGGACACCGGGTACACCGTCGGCCGGGTCGACACCGGACGCGGGTCCGGCATGGGGGACCTGCTGACCGTCGTCGGGGCGCTGCTCGGCGCGCAGCCGGGGGAGTCCCTGCGGATGGAGGGGCGCTGGGGGTCCCACCCGCAGTACGGCAAGCAGTTCACCGTCGAGAACTACACGACCGTCCTGCCCGCCACCATCCAGGGGATCAGACGGTATCTGGGGTCCGGGCTCATCAAGGGCATCGGCCCGGTGATGGCCGACCGCATCACCACGCACTTCGGCGTCGACACCCTCGACATCATCGAGCAGCAGCCGAAGCGGCTCGTCGAGGTTCCGGGGCTCGGGCCCAAGCGGACCAAGATGATCGCCGTCGCGTGGGAGGAGCAGAAGGCGATCAAGGAGGTGATGGTCTTCCTCCAGAGCGTCGGGGTGTCCACGTCCATCGCGGTGCGGATCTACAAGAAGTACGGGGACGCCTCGATCTCCGTCGTCAAGAACCAGCCCTACCGCCTCGCCTCCGACGTCTGGGGCATCGGCTTCCTCACCGCCGACCGCATCGCCCAGGCGGTCGGCATCCCGCACGACAGCCCGGACCGGGTGAAGGCGGGCTTGCAGTACGCGCTCTCGCAGTCCACCGACCAGGGGCACTGCTTCCTCCCCGAGGAGCAGCTCATCAGCGACGCGGTGAAGCTGCTCCAGGTGGACGCGGGGCTGGTCATCGACTGTCTGGCAGAGCTGGCGGAGGACCCGGAAGGGGTCGTACGGGAGAAGGTCCCGGGGCCGGAGGGGCCGGGTGGCGAGCCCGTCACGGCGGTCTATCTGGTGCCCTTCCACCGGGCCGAACTCTCCCTCTCCGCCCAGGTGGTGCGGCTGTTGCGGACGGGCGAGGACCGGATGCCGGGCTTCCGGGACGTGGACTGGGGGAAGGCGCTCGGGTGGCTCGCGACGAAGACCGGGGCCTCGCTCGCGCCCGAGCAGGAGGCCGCCGTCAAGCTGGCGCTGACGGAGAAGGTGGCCGTGCTGACGGGCGGGCCCGGGTGCGGGAAGTCGTTCACCGTGCGGTCCGTCGTCGAGCTGGCACGGGCGAAGAAGGCGAAGGTGGTGCTGGCCGCGCCGACCGGGCGGGCGGCGAAGCGGCTGTCCGAGCTGACGGGGGCGGACGCGTCCACCGTGCACCGGCTCCTTGAGCTGAAGCCGGGCGGGGATGCCGCGTACGACCGGGAACGGCCGCTGGACGCCGATCTGGTGGTCGTGGACGAGGCGTCCATGCTGGATCTGCTGCTCGCCAACAAGCTCGTCAAGGCAGTGGCACCCGGTGCCCACCTCCTCCTTGTGGGTGACGTGGACCAGCTGCCGTCGGTGGGCGCGGGGGAGGTGCTGCGGGACCTGCTCGCGGAGGGCGGGCCGGTTCCGTACGTACGGCTCACGCAGATCTTCCGGCAGGCGCAGCAGTCGGGGGTGGTGACCAACGCGCACCGGATCAACGAGGGGCAGCATCCGGTCACCCAGGGGATGAAGGACTTCTTCCTCTTCGTCGAGGACGACAACGAGGAGGTGGGCAGGCTCACCGTGGACGTGGCGGCGCGCCGCATTCCGCAGAAGTTCGGGCTCGATCCGAGGACGGACGTGCAGGTCCTGGCACCCATGCACCGGGGCCCGGCGGGGGCCGGGAATCTGAACGGGCTCCTCCAGCAGGCCATCACGCCCGCCCGGCCCGACCTCCCCGAGAAGAGGTTCGGCGGGCGGACCTTCCGGGTGGGGGACAAGGTCACCCAGATCAGGAACAACTACGACAAGGGGGAGAACGGGGTCTTCAACGGGACCGTCGGCGTCGTCACCGCGCTGGACCCCGTCGAGCAGACGCTGACCGTCCGTACGGACGAGGACGAGGAGGTCCCGTACGACTTCGACGAGCTCGACGAGCTCGCGCACGCGTACGCGGTCACCATCCACCGCTCGCAGGGGAGCGAGTATCCGGCGGTGGTGATTCCGGTCACCACCGGGGCCTGGATGATGCTCCAGCGGAATCTGCTCTACACGGCCGTGACGCGGGCCAAGAAGCTGGTGGTCCTGGTGGGTTCGAGGAAGGCCATCGGGCAGGCCGTGCGCACCGTTTCCGCCGGGCGCCGGTGCACCGCGCTCGCTCACCGGCTCGCGGGCGGAACGTACGTACCGTCCCCTCGGCAGGCCGGTCGGCAAACCACAGGGGGCCATCGGTGGGAAACATCACCCGGGGGTTCCGGAACCGGGGCGAAGGGGGCAGTATGAGCAGGTTGGCGGCACTCAGTGCCGCGAAATGGCCTATTGGCCGACCCCGAGTGCACTCTGCTGAGCCAAGTGGGGGATGGTAGAGACAGTCAGGGCACCTCGAAGAAGAGGCACTACGTCGGTGAGGGATGACGTGAGCGAGAGCGACAACTCTGTAGTACTGCGGTACGGCGATGGCGAGTACACCTACCCGGTGATCGCCAGCACCGTCGGCGACACGGGCTTCGACATCGGGAAGCTTCGGTCCCAGACCGGTCTGGTGACCCTCGACAGCGGATACGGCAACACCGCCGCCTATAAATCCGCCATCACCTACCTCGACGGCGAGCAGGGCATCCTGCGCTACCGCGGGTACCCGATCGAGCAGGTGGCCGAGCAGAGCAGTTTCCTGGAGACCGCCTACCTGCTGATCAACGGCGAGCTTCCGAAGGACGACGAGCTGTCGACCTTCAAGAACGAGATCACCCAGCACACGCTGCTGCACGAAGACGTCAAGCGGTTCTTCGACGGCTTCCCGCGTGACGCGCACCCGATGGCCATGCTGTCCTCGGTCGTGTCCGCGCTGTCCACGTTCTACCAGGACAGCCACAACCCGTTCGACGAGGAGCAGCGCCACCTGTCGACGATCCGGCTGCTGGCCAAGCTGCCGACGATCGCGGCCTACGCGTACAAGAAGTCGATCGGTCACCCGTTCGTCTACCCGCGCAACGACCTCGGCTACGTCGAGAACTTCCTGCGGATGACCTTCTCGGTCCCCGCCCAGGAGTACGTGCCGGACCCGGTCGTCGTCTCCGCGCTGGAGAAGCTGCTCATCCTGCACGCGGACCACGAGCAGAACTGCTCGACCTCCACCGTGCGCCTGGTCGGCTCCTCGCAGGCGAACATGTTCGCCTCGATCTCCGCCGGTATCTCGGCCCTGTGGGGCCCCCTGCACGGCGGCGCCAACGCGTCCGTGCTGGAGATGCTGGAGGCCATCCAGGCCGACGGCGGCGACGTCGACGCCTTCATCCAGAAGGTGAAGAACAAGGAGGACGGCGTCCGCCTGATGGGCTTCGGCCACCGGGTGTACAAGTCCTTCGACCCGCGCGCCAAGATCATCAAGGCGGCGGCGCACGACGTCCTCTCGGCCCTCGGCAAGTCCGACGAGCTGCTGGACATCGCGCTGAAGCTGGAGGAGCACGCGCTCAACGACGAGTACTTCGTCTCGCGCAACCTCTACCCGAACGTCGACTTCTACACGGGTCTGATCTACCGGGCGATGGGCTTCCCCACCGACATGTTCACCGTGCTCTTCGCGATCGGCCGCCTGCCGGGCTGGATCGCGCAGTGGCACGAGATGATCAAGGAGCCGGGTTCGCGCATCGGCCGCCCGCGCCAGATCTACACCGGCGAGGTCCTGCGCGACTTCGTCCCGGTCGAGGGTCGCTGACCCTCCGCCGCTCCGGGCGCGGCACGGCCGGACAACCGGCCGAGTACGGGCCCCGTACTGGCGCCCACACGGGCCCGGTACAGCGAAAAGCGCCCCGCCGTCGATCCCCCCACGGGTCGACGATGCGGGGCGCTTTCCTGTTTTCCCGGATCGGATTCCCCCCACGGGATCCCCACCGGGCTCTGGTGGCTTGCGCCGCCAGAAGTCTCTGGGTGCTGCGTCGTGCGTCCTGCGTCCTGCACTCGTGCGTCCTGCATTCGTACGGCGTACTTCCTGCGGCCGTACGCCCTGCTGCGGTCCGCCAGGACACGTAGCGAACGGGAGGGCCGCTCAAAGCTCCCCGGTGTACGTGTCCCGGCCAACGCTTGCCGGGGACGTCCCCCAAGACATCCCGCGTAGAACATCCCCCAAGACGTTCTTGGCATCGCTTCTTAGACTCGCGACCCCGGCCAATGGTTACCCCCCAAACACAGTGATCTACGTCACTTCGTGATGCTGCACAGTGCTCCACGGATGCGACGCGTTCGTGTGTATTGGTGTACGTCATGTGAAGGTACGTAGCCGAAGGCTGTTTGTCACTACGAAGACGGAAGAGAACGCCATCGCGAATCCCGCGATCATCGGGTTGAGCAGCCCGGCGGCGGCCAGCGGCAGCGCCGCGACGTTGTAGCCGAAGGCCCAGAAGAGGTTGCCCTTGATGGTCGCCAGGGTCCGGCGGGAGAGCCGGATCGCGTCGGCGGCCACCCGCAGATCACCGCGTACGAGGGTCAGGTCGCCCGCCTCGATCGCCGCGTCCGTGCCGGTGCCCATGGCCAGGCCCAGATCGGCGGTGGCGAGCGCCGCCGCGTCGTTCACGCCGTCACCGACCATCGCCACGGTCCGCCCCTCGCCCTGGAGGCGGGCGACCACGGCCGCCTTCTCCTCCGGCAGGACCTCCGCGTACACCTGCGCGGGATCGATGCCGACCTCGGCGGCCACCGCGTCCGCCACCCGTCGGTTGTCCCCGGTCAGCAGCACCGGTACGAGGCCGAGCGCGCGCAGTTCCCGTACCGCCTCGGCACTGCTGTCCTTCACGGTGTCCGCGACGGTCAGCACCCCGCGCGCCTCGCCGTCCCAGGCGACCACGACGGCGGTACGTCCCCGGGCCTCGGCGGCGGCCTTCGCGTCGGCCAGAGGGCCCGGCAGCTCGATCGCGGCGTCGGTCAGGAGCTTCTCCCGGCCCACGAGGACGGCGTGTCCCTCGACCGTGCCCCGCACCCCCAGGCCGGGGACGTTCACGAAGCCGGTGACGGGCGGAAGGCCGGTGATGGGCGGCGGCCCGCCGTCCCCGGCATCCGCCCCGGAAGTCACCCCAACATCCGCCCCGGAAGCCGCCCCGGAAGCCGCCCCGCGCGCGACCGCCCGCGCGATCGGGTGCTCCGACGCGTGCTCCAGCGCGCCCGCCAGCCGCAGCAGTTCGGCCCGGTCGACGCCGTCGGCCACCAGGACGTCCTTCAGCTCCATCCGGCCGGTCGTCACCGTGCCGGTCTTGTCGAGGACGACGGTGTCCACCCGCCGCGTCGACTCCAGCACCTCCGGGCCCTTGATCAGGATGCCGAGCTGCGCGCCCCGCCCCGTGCCCACCATCAGCGCGGTCGGCGTCGCGAGCCCCAGCGCGCACGGGCAGGCGATGATCAGCACCGCGACGGCGGCGGTGAACGCGGCCGTCACGTCGCGCGTGAGCAGCAGCCACCCCACCAGGGTGCCCAGCGCGATCAGCAGCACGACGGGCACGAAGACGGCCGAGATCCGGTCGGCGAGCCGCTGTACCTGCGCCTTCCCGTTCTGGGCGTCCTCCACGGCCTTCGCCATCCGGGCGAGCTGGGTGCCGGAGCCCACCGCCGACGCCTCGACGACGATCCGGCCGCCCGCGTTCACCGTCGCCCCGGTGACCCGGTCGCCGACGACCACGTCCACGGGCACCGACTCCCCGGTCAGCATCGCCGCGTCCACGGCGGAGCTGCCCTCGACGACCGTGCCGTCGGTGGCGACCTTCTCCCCGGGCCGTACGACGAAACGGTCGCCGACGGACAGGAGCCGGACCGGAATCCGTACCTCCTGAACTCCGCGCAGTACGGTCGCGTCCGTCGCGCCCAGCTCCATCAGCGCGCGCAGGGCGGCCCCCGCCTGCCGCTTGGAGCGGGCCTCCAGCCAGCGGCCGAGCAGGAGGAACACGGTGACCCCGGCGGCCACTTCCAGATAGACGGTGGACGCGCCGTCGGAACGCCCCACCGTCAGGTCGAAGCCGTGCCGCATCCCCGGCATGCCCGCGTCGCCGAAGAACAGGGCCCACAGCGACCAGCCGAAGGCGGCCAGGGTGCCGGTCGAGACGAGGGTGTCCATGGTGGCCGCGCCGTGCCGCAGATTGGTCCAGGCGGCGCGGTGGAAGGGCAGCGCGCCCCAGACGACGACCGGCGCGGCCAGCGTCAGCGACAGCCACTGCCAGTTGTCGAACTGGAGGCCAGGGACCATCGACAGCACGACGACGGGCGCGGCGAGCAGCGCACACACGATCAGCCGCTGCCGCAGGACACCCAGTTCCCGGTCGGCCGGCTGCTCCTCCGTCCCCGCCTCCGGTGCCGCGGCGGCGGGCTCCTCGGCGGTGTACCCCGTCTTCACCACGGTCGCGATCAGGTCGGGGACACCGACCGCCGCCCCGTCGTACGCGATGCGCGCCTTCTCCGTCGCGTAGTTGACGGTGGCGGCGACGCCCTCCATCCGGTTGAGCTTCTTCTCGATGCGGGCCGCACAGGAGGCGCAGGTCATGCCGCCGATGGCCAGCTCGACATGCGTGTCGAGAGGGGCGGAGGGGGCTGGTGGGGTGGCGCTGTTCATCGGGGCTCCAGGAAACGGGCGAGGCCGTACCCGGACCAGTATGGGGAACTGGTCCGGGCACGGCCCGAAAGCGGTGGGGCGGCGGTCAGAGGGCGCCGACCAGCTCGTACCCGGCCTCGTCGACGGCGGCCCGTACGGCCTCCTCGTCCAGCGGGGCGGCCGAGACGACGGTGACCTGACCGGTCGAGGCGACGGCCTTGACCGAGCTGACGCCCTCGATCTCCGAGATCTCGCCGGAGACGGCGCCCTCGCAGTGACCGCAGGTCATGCCCTTGACCTCGTACACCGTGGTGACGGCGCCCACGGTGACGTCCGCCGTGCCGGAGGTGCCGCAGGAGCCGGACGGCGAGCAGCAGGAGCCCGCGGCCTGGGGGGTCTCGGTGGTGGCGGCGGTCTGGGTCTCGGCAGTCATGTCGGTGCTCCTCGTGGGAAGAAGTGCGTGGGAAGAAGTGCGCGGGGCGGGTGACGCGCGACGGTGGTGCCCGGGGAGGCCACGGGGCTGCCGTGCCCTCCTGATGCTGCACACACTATACCCCTAGGGGGTATCAAATCCAGCGCTCCCCGCCTCCACGCCCCCTCACTCGTGTCGCGCAGACCACAAAGCTGGGGTAAACGACCTTTATGTCAGATTCGGGGACCCTCATTCTCATCATGGCCGTCGCGGTGCTCGCACCCGTGCTGGCGTACGGGATCGGACGCTGGCTGCCCGTTCCGCTCGTCATCTTCGAGATTCTGTTCGGCATCCTGATCGGGCCCGACGTCCTCGGCTGGGCGCAGCGCGGCGCGGTGATCGACGCGCTCTCGCAGCTCGGGCTCGCGATGCTGATCTTTCTCGCCGGCTACGAGATCCAGTTCGGCAAGGTCCCCCTCGGCACGCTGAAGCGCTCCGCCGCCGCCTGGCTGACCGCCCTGGCGCTGGGCCTCGGTCTCGGCACCCTGCTCGCGAGCCTCGGCGACGACGGGGGCTTCTCCAAGGGCCTGTTCATCGGCACCGCCCTGACCAGCACGGCGCTCGGCACGGTGCTGCCCCTGCTGCGGGACTCCGGCGACCTCGGGGGACGGTTCGGCACGGTGATGATGGCGTTCGGGTCGGTCGGCGAGTTCGGGCCGATCATCGCGATGGCGCTGCTGCTCAGCGGGCGCAGCGCCTGGCAGTCGACGGCGCTGCTCGCCGCCTTCGCCGTACTCACCGCGGCGGCGGTGTACTGGGCGATGCGGCCCAAGCCGCCGTGGTTCTCCACGGTCATCGCCAAGACGCTGCACAGCAGCGGCCAGTTCGCGGTGCGGTTCGTCGTGCTGCTCCTTGCCGTGATGCTGGGGCTGTCGCAGGTGCTGGGCCTGGACGTGCTGCTGGGCGCGTTCGCGGCGGGGCTGGTCACCCGCCTCGTCCTGAACGGGGCCGCTCCCGGCAGCAGCGAGGAGATCCTCTCCAAGGTGGAGGCGATGGGCTTCGGCTTCCTGGTGCCGGTCTTCTACGTCGTCACCGGCATCGAGTTCGACCTGCGCTCGCTGCTGGACGGGGGCCGGGCGCTGCTCCTGCTGCCGGTGTTCCTCGCCCTCTTCGTGGTCGTACGGGGGCTGCCGGTACGGTTCCTCGCGCCGCCCGACCTCCAGGGGCGGGACCGTACGGCGCTGATGCTCTTCAGCTCCACCGCGCTTCCGCTCGTCGTGGCGATCACCACCATCGGCGTCGACGACAAGGTGCTCGCCGAGAGTGAGGCGGCGGCGCTGGTCGGGGCGGGAATGCTGTCCGTGCTGCTCTTCCCGCTGCTGGCGCTGAAGTGCCGGGCGGGGGTGGGGGAGATGCCGAGGCTGGGGCGGGTGGAGTCGGAGTCGTGGTGATGGCTGCGGTAGACGTGCCCCGTCAGGGGCGCGGGCCTGTGCCCCTGTGCGGCTCCGCCGCGCGTGCGCTCCCGGCTCCGCTGGGGCTTGCGTGGACGTGCCCCTTCAGGGGCGCGGGGAGCTGCGCGCCCAGCCACGACGCACCCGCACATCCGAACCCCCAAGCCTCGCGAGTTTAGGTGAAGGGTGGGGTCTCCCCTGCTCGAACGAAGTTGAGAGCTTGGGGAAGGGTCTGGGGCGGCCCGCCGCAGGCGCACCGGGGTGCGGCGCACCCATAGGCGGAGGTAACAACGGGCGGCTCCGGGGTGGGCCCGGAGCGAGAGGGGCCGCCCCCTTGCCCGCCCGTTCCGCCCCCGGGGGGCGGCCCCGCCGCCCAAGGGGGCTCGGCGGAGGCGTCGCCCAAGGGGGCTGGGCGAGACGCCGTCCAAGGGGACGAGGCGGAAGCGGAGCCCAAGGGGGGAGGGTGGTCTCGCCTTTCGAGGGGGGGTGGGCGGCGCGGAGCGGCCCACACCCTCGGCCTCGGGCGGCCAGCCCTGCCAGGCAGGACGGGCGGGTCAGTCGCGCCGCCCTCTGTTGCCGGGCCGACGCGCCACCCAACCCCGGATGGTGTCCGCGTACCAGTAGGGCTTGCCGCCCTCCACATGGTCGGGCGGCGGCAGCAGACCGTGCTTGCGGTACGAGCGCACGGTGTCCGTCTGGACCTGGATGTGCGCGGCGATCTCCTTGTACGACCAGAGTTTGTGGTCCGTCATCATCGGTGCACCTCCCTGCGACGTCCGCAGCCACGGCCGGGGGGCCGTCGGGGGAGCTGCGGCTGTCGCTGGCGATCACTCAGCCTCTGCCCCGTGAACGACACTCCGTGACGATGAGAGTGGGCCTGTGGTGTGCCTGTGACGGAAGGCCCGCGTAATGGCGACAAGCGTGACGCGCGGGACACCTCCGTGACGGAAGTGGTGCGGAGGAGGACCAGGACACGCCGGCCGGGCCGGGCCGATGTGCCCGGCCCGGCCCGCCCGGGGGTGTAGTGCGGGGCCGATCGGGTGAAGTGGGGCGGCGGGGCAGCGGGACAAGAGGGTTCGGCGGGCAGGCTCGTCGTCGAAGACACCCGGTCCCACCAGGGGGAATCCCGTTCCATGACACCCACGCGACTCGCTACCGCCACCGCAGTCACCGTGTTCGCCGCCGGACTGCTGGCCGTTCCCGCCGTCCGGGCCGACGACACGCCCTCGCCTCCCGTCCTCAGTGCCGAGCAGCAGCGGACCGAGGCCGGGGCTCAGGCGCGGAACGCCAAGGAGGTGTACCTGTACGCCAACAACGTCAACCTCCGCGTGGCACCGCGCACCAGCGCGTACGTCCTGGCCACCAAGTCCCGCATCTGGCTCCTCGACTACTGCCAGACAAACAAGAACACGACCCCGGTGAAGGCCCCCGACGGGACCGTGAACCGCTGGTGGAGCAAGGTCACGCTGCCCAGCGGAAGCGACTTCGCCTGGGTGAGCAACGTCTACCTGCGCGGCGGCAAGAAGATCGCCGGAGTCCGCGACTGCTGATCAGAGACCGGCACATGGCCCCCGCCCAGGAAGCCCCGCCCCCTTCAGGAAGCCCCGCACCCCCGCAGGAACTCCCGCGTCCGCCGTGCGATCGGCAACGGCACGTCCGCCGCGCACGGATACATGTCCTGCTCGACGATCGCGAACAGCTCACTGTCGCGCGCCTGGGCGAGCCGCTGCGCTGCCACCAGCACTGGTGCCAGTTCGGGCACCCCTCGTGGTGGCTCGCACATCACCCCCAGCCCCACCGCGGGCCCGAACGGCAGCTCCTCGTCCCGGACCCGCGCCAGCACCACCGGATCGACCTGCTTCAGGTGCAGATAGCCGATCCGCTCCCCGTACGTCTCGATCAGCTTGACGCTGTCGCCCCCGCAGTACGCGTAGTGCCCGGTGTCCAGACACAGCGACACCAGCCCCGCGTCCGTGCCGTCCAAGAGCCGTACGACGGCCTCCTCGCCGTCGACGTGGGTGTCCGCGTGCGGATGCACGACCACCTTCAGCCCGAACTCCTCCCGCACCTGCCGCGAAAGACGCTCCGTCTGCGCGGCGAGCGTGCGCCACTGCGCGGGCGTCAGGACGGAGTCCTCCAGCACCTCGCCGGTCCTGTCGTCCCGCCAGAACGCCGGGATCATCACCAGGTGGTCCGCGCCGACGCCCCGCGCCTGCCTGGCCACCGCCGAGACGTGTGCCCAGGTCGACTCCCAGTGCCGCACGCCCTCGCGGTGCAGCGCGGTGAAGACCGTACCGGCGGAGGTCCGCAGGCCGCGTGCCTCCAACTCCGGCAGCAGCACGGACGGTTCCGTGGGCAGATAGCCGTACGGACCCAGCTCGATCCACTCGTAGCCCGCAGCCGCCACCTCGTCCAGGAAGCGCCGCCAGGGCACCTGCCGGTCGTCGGAGGGGAACCAGACGCCCCAGGAGTCCGGGGCGGAACCGATCCTGATGCGCGTGTGACGTCCGTCGGCGGCCATGGGGGAAGGGTCCGGGCCGGTCGGGAGGGGTGTCAAGGGGACGTCCTGGCAGGGGCGTCGGGGTGAAGGGGAGCAAGCGGTCGTCCGTATGTCCTGACAAACCATTGACAGTGTTCCGAGCCCGCGGATAGACCTGAAACCGCCGCCGTCCACCCGCCGCCACCACGCCGATCCGCACGGAGGAGGGGCTCGTGTACGACCTGATCGTGATGGGCCGCCTCGGCGTGGACCTCTATCCGCTCCAGCCCGGCGTGCCGCTGGACCGGGTCGAGACCTTCGGCCGGTTCCTCGGCGGCTCGGCCGCGAACGTGGCGGTCGCCGCGGCCCGGCTGGGGTGCCGCGTCGCGCTGGTCTCCCGTACCGGAGCCGATCCCTTCGGGGCTTACCTGCGAAGGGAGTTGGCGGCCTTCGGGGTCGACGCGCGGTGGGTCACGGAGGTCGCCGACCACCCCACCCCCATCACCTTCTGCGAGGTCTTCCCGCCGGACGACTTCCCGCTGTACTTCTACCGGCGGCCCCGCGCACCCGACCTGGAGATCCACCCCGGCGAGAGCGACCTCGACGCCGTGCGCGCCGCCCGCGCCTTCTGGGCCACCGGTACGGGGCTGTGCGCGCAGCCCAGCAGGGACGCCACCCTGGAGGCCCTCGCGGCCCGTTCGCGCGCCCCGCACACCGTGCTCGACCTCGACTGGCGGCCCGTGTTCTGGACCGGGCAGGACCCGCGCCCGTACTACGAGCAGGCGCTGCGGCACGCGACGGTCGCCGTCGGCAACGTGGACGAGTGCGAGATCGCCACGGGCGCGCGCGCACCACGGGAGGCGGCCCGCGCGCTGCTGGACGCGGGGGTGACGCTCGCCGTCGTCAAGCAGGGGCCCGAGGGGGTGCTCGCCGTGCACCGGGACGGCACGGAGGTACGGGTGCCACCTCTTGAGGTGAAGGTGCTCAACGGGCTCGGCGCGGGGGACGCGTTCGGCGGGGCGCTGTGCGAGGGGCTCCTCGCGGGGCGCCCCCTGGAGGACACCGTACGGAGGGCGAACGCGGCGGGGGCGCTGGTGGCCACCCGCCTGGAGTGTTCGTCCGCGATGCCGTACGGGCACGAGATCGACGCACTGCTGACGACGACGGGCGGTACGGAAGTTGAGTGAACATCCCCAGCATCTCCATGTGGCGGCCGGGGCCGAGGCGCACGGGCCGTACGTCCTCGACATCGGACCGAAACGGGCGGGCTGGGAGTACGCGTCGCTGCGCGTGCTCGAACTGCGGCCCGGCGGCTCCCACCACCTCCCCACCGGGGACTGCGAATGGATCGTGCTGCCGCTGGCCGGGGCCTGTAGCGTCCTGGTCGACGGAGTGATCATCGAACTCCGGGGCAGAGCAGGGGTGTTCGACGGGGTCACCGACTTCGCGTACCTCCCGCGCGACGCCCACGCCCAGATCGCCTCCGGTGCGGGAGGCCGCTTCGCCCTGGCAGGAGCGAAGTGCGAGCGACGACTCCCCGCCCGTCACGGCCCCGCGCCGGAGGTCCCCGTGGAGTCCCGGGGCGGCGGCCGCACCGCGCGCACGGTACGGAACTTCGCGGCGGCGGACGCCTTCGCCTGCGACCGGCTGATCGCCGTGGAGGTCGTCACCCCGCCGGGGAACTGGTCCTCGTACCCGCCGCACAAGCACGACGAGGCGGTCCAGGGGCGGGAGTCGGTGCTGGAGGAGGTCTACCACTACGAGATCGAGGGCGGCTGCGGCATCGGCTATCAGCGGGTGTCGCCCTCCCGCCCCGGCGGAGCGGACCTCCTCACCGAGGTCCGCTCCGGCGACACGGTCCTGGTCCCCAACGGCTGGCACGGGCCGTCCATCGCACCGCCCGACCGCGCCCTCTACTACCTGAACGTCATGGCGGGCCCCACCCGCACCTGGCACATCACCTTCCAGGACGACCACGGAACCCCCTACCGCTAACAGCGGAACGAGCCCAGCCCCCTTGTACTTCGCTTCCGCCTCGCCTCCTTGGGCGGCGGGGCCGCCCCCCGGGGGGCGGAACGGGCGGGCAAGGGGGCGGCCCCCTCACCGCGGCCCCACCCCGGCTCCGCCCCGCCCAGCCCCCTCGCTCCCGCCCCACCCGGATGCTGGCCCCGCCCGCCCCCACTCCCGCCGCACCCGGCCAGGAAGCCCGCCCCACCCCCGTAACGCCACCCCCTCCGGAGGAGGAAGCCCCTCATGCCCCCGCCGAACACCCGCCGCCTCACCACCGCCCAAGCCCTCCTCACCTTCCTCACCCACCAGTTCACCGAACACCACGGCCCCCGCCGCCGCCTCCTCACCGCCACCTGGGGCATCTTCGGCCACGGCAACGTCGCGGGCCTCGGCCAGGCCCTCACCGAGCTCGGCCCCGACCGCATGCCCTTCCACCAGGGCCGCAACGAGCAGGCCATGGTCCACGCCGCCACCGCCTACGCCCGCCACAGCAACCGCCTCTCCGCCCACGCGGTCACCACCTCCATCGGCCCCGGCGCCACCAACCTCGTCACCGGCGCCGCCCTCGCCACCGTCAACCGCCTCCCGGTCCTCCTCCTCCCCGGCGACACCTTCGCCACCCGCCCCGCCGACCCCGTCCTCCAGCAGCTCGAAGTCCCGCACTCCGGGGACGTCACGGTCAACGACTGCCTCCGCCCCGTCTCCGCGTACTTCGACCGCGTCACCCGCCCCGAAGCCCTGATCCCCGCCGCCCTCGCCGCGATGCGCGTCCTCGCCGACCCCGCCGCGACCGGGTCCGTCACCCTCTGCCTGCCGCAGGACGTCCAGACCGAGGCGTACGACTGGCCCCAGGAGTTCTTCCGGGACCGCGTCTGGCGGGTCCGGGCCCAGGCACCGGACCCGCACGACACCTTCCACGCCGCGAAGGCGGTACGGGCCGCCCGCCGCCCCCTCCTCGTCGCGGGCGGCGGCGTCCGCCACAGCCGCGCCCAGCACGACCTCGCCCGCTTCGCCACGCGGACCGGCATCCCCGTAGCCTCCACCCAGGCGGGCAAGGGCTCCCTCCCGTACGACCACCCCGCCGACGTCGGCGGCATCGGCCACACCGGCACCGCCGCCGCCAACCACCTCGCCCGCACCGCCGACCTGGTGATCGGCGTCGGCACCCGCTGGACGGACTTCACCACCGCCTCCCGCACCCTCTTCCAGAACCCCGAAGTCCGCTTCGTCAACCTCAACATCACCGACTTCGACGCCCACAAGCTGAGCGGCCTCGCCCTGGTCGGCGACGCGGGCGCGGGCCTGCGCAGGCTGGGCGAAGAACTGCGTGGCAAGACGCGCGTCGAACCCGTCGACGGCGGCACCGAGTACGTCCCGCACTACCGCACCGACGAGGCGTACCGGACGGAATGCCGTACGGCGAAGGGGGGCTGGGAGAGGCACGTCGACGCCGCGTACGCCGTCCACGACGACAAGGCCGCCCCCACCCAGGCCCAAGTCCTCGGCGTACTCGACACGTTGGTCACCCCCGATGACATCCTGATCAACGCGGCCGGCTCGCTCCCGGGCGACCTCCACAAGCTGTGGCGCACCCGTTCGCACGACCAGTACCACGTCGAATACGGGTACTCCTGCATGGGTTACGAGATCCCCGCCGCCATCGGCGTCCAGCTCGCCGCACCCGACCGCCCCGTCTGGGCGCTGGTCGGCGACGGCACGTACCTGATGAATCCGACGGAAATCGTCACCGCCGTACAGGAGCGTCTGCCCATCAAGGTGGTGATCCTCGACAACCGTGGGTACGCCTCCATCGGTGGCCTCTCCGAGACCGTCGGCGCGGAGCGCTTCGGCACCGACTTCCGCTTCCGCGCCCCCGACGGCACGTACACGGGAGACCCCCTGCCCCTCGACCTCGCCGCCAACGCCGCATCACTGGGCATGCGTACCCTGCGCGCCGAAACCATCGCTGACCTGCGGGAAGCCCTCCAAGAGGCGCGTGCGAGCACGGTTCCCACATGTGTCTACGTCCGGACCGAAACGGGCGACACAGTGTCGGGCCCCGCGACGGGCGCCGCATGGTGGGATGTTCCCGTGGCCGAGACCGCGACCCGCCCGTCGGCGGTCCTGGCCCGCGAACAGTACGACCGGCACGTCGCAGCCCGACGCCACCACCTCTGAAGGAGTGCAGTTCATGAAGACCGTCAACCACTGGATCGGTGGCAAGACCGTCGAGGGTGCGTCGGGCAACTGGGGCCCCGTCACCGACCCGGCCACCGGCGCCCCCGACACCCGTGTCGCCCTCGCCTCCGTCGAGGAGGTGGACGCCGCCGTCGCGTCCGCCAAGGCCGCGTACGCGACGTGGGGGACCTCGTCCCTGTCCACCCGCACCGCGATCCTCTTCCGCTACCGCGCCCTGCTGGACGCGCACCGCGACGAGATCGCCGCGCTGATCACCGCCGAGCACGGCAAGGTGCACTCGGACGCGCTCGGCGAGGTGGCCCGCGGCCTGGAGATCGTCGAGCTGGCGTGCGGCATCACCACGCAGCTCAAGGGCGAGCTGTCCACCCAGGTCTCCAACCGCGTGGACGTCTCCTCGATCCGCCAGTCGCTCGGTGTCGTCGCGGGCATCACGCCGTTCAACTTCCCGGCCATGGTGCCGATGTGGATGTTCCCGATCGCCATCGCGTGCGGCAACACCTTCGTGCTGAAGCCCTCCGAGAAGGACCCCTCGGCGTCCCTGCGCCTCGCGCAGCTCGCCACCGAGGCCGGTCTGCCGGACGGCGTCCTGAACGTCCTGCACGGTGACAAGGTCGCCGTGGACCGCCTCCTGGAGCACCCGGACGTCGCGGCGATCTCCTTCGTCGGCTCGACCCCGATCGCCCGTCACATCCACGCCACCGCCTCCGTCAACGGCAAGCGCGTCCAGGCCCTCGGCGGCGCCAAGAACCACATGCTGGTCCTCCCGGACGCCGACCTGGACGCCGCCGCCGACGCGGCCGTCTCCGCCGCGTACGGCTCGGCCGGTGAGCGCTGCATGGCGATCTCCGCCGTCGTGGCCGTCGGTGCGATCGGCGACGAGCTCGTCGCGAAGATCGTCGAGCGCGCCGAGAAGATCAAGATCGGCCCCGGCAACGACCCGACGTCCGAGATGGGCCCGCTGATCACCGCCGCCCACCGCGACAAGGTCGCCTCGTACGTCACGGGCGCCGCCGCCCAGGGCTCCACCGTCGTCCTCGACGGCACCGGCTACACGGTCGAGGGCTTCGAGAACGGCCACTGGATCGGCCTGTCCCTCCTGGATCACGTGCCGACCGACTCCGACGCGTACCGCGACGAGATCTTCGGCCCGGTGCTGTGCGTGCTGCGCGTGGACACGTACGAGGAGGGCGTCGCCCTCATGAACGCGTCCCCCTTCGGCAACGGCACCGCCATCTTCACCCGTGACGGCGGTGCGGCGCGCCGCTTCCAGCTGGAGATCGAGGCGGGCATGGTCGGCGTCAACGTGCCGATCCCGGTCCCCGTCGGCTACCACTCCTTCGGTGGCTGGAAGGACTCGCTCTTCGGCGACCACCACATCTACGGCAACGACGGCATCCACTTCTACACGCGCGGCAAGGTCACCACGACCCGCTGGCCGGACCCGGCCGACGCTCCCTCGGGCGTCGACCTCGGCTTCCCCCGCAACAACTGACCCACCCTCACCTGCGGGTGTCGGCCTTCCCCCGGGCCGACCCCGCTCCCTGGCGGCCCCCACCGGAACCTCACCTCCGGCGGGGGCCGCTCCCTCTTCTCGACCGAGCAACAGTCGGGGCACACCCGCTGCGACCCACCCCTTGGGCTCCGCCTCCGCCTCGCCCCCTTGGGCTCCGCCTTGCCTAGCCCCCTTGGGCGGCGGGGCCGCCCCCCGGGGGGCGGAACGGGCGGGCAAGGGGGCGGCCCCCCTCGCTCCGGGCCCACCCCGGTGCTGGCCCCGCCCCACCCCACCGCCGCCCGCCCTCTCCGAGGGAGCCCCGCCCTACCGCTCGCCTCGCCCCACCCCGCCAAGCGCCAAGCGTTACGCGTGGCGATACACCTCCCCCGCCTCCACCACCCCCGGCGCGAAGAGCCGCTCCACCGACACCAGGGTGAAGCCCCGCTCCCGCAATCCCTTCACGATCCCCGGCACCGCAGGCACCGTCCCCTCGTAGATGTCGTGCAGCAGCACAACCCCACCCCTCTTCGCCGACTTCAGAATCCGCTCCTCGATCACCTTCGGATCGTGCTCCCGCCAGTCCAGCGCCCGCGAGTTCCACAGGATCTGCGCCAACCCCAACTCCTTGCACAGGGCCGCCACCTCCGCGTTCGTCCGCCCCTGCGGCGGCCGCATCAGCGTCGGCCGCCGCCCCGTCACCTGCTCGATGGCGTCCTGCGTGAGCACCAGCTGCCGCCGCGCCTCCGCCACCGGCACCTCGGTGAGCCGAGGGTGCGTCCACGAGTGGTTGCCCACTTCGTGCCCCTCGTCGGCCATCCGCCGCACCAGCTCCGGGTACGTGAAGACCGGCCCCTTCCCGATCAGGAAGAACGTCGCCGGAACACGCTCTTCCGCCAGCAGGTCGAGCAATTCGGCCGTGTACCGGCCCGGCCCGCCGTCGAAGGTCAGCGCCACGCACTTGGCCACCCGGCAGTCCACGGGCTCCGCGGTCGGACCGTCCGCGAATCCGGTCAGCAGGGCGGCGACCACCAGCGCGGCGGCGGAGATCAGGGAGCGGCGTAGTTTCGTCACCGCACACCGGTACCAGCGGCGGCCCCCCGCACAAACGCCCCGCCCACCCCAGGTCACCCGGTCAGCGCGTCACCGGCTCTCAACGGGCCGTACCGAGGGAAGCGCGCGGGGGACCGCCCGGAGGGCACAGGGAGGACACGGAGGACACGGAGGACACGAGAGACAGGGGAGACAGGGAGGACAGAAGAGTCCCGATGGCGACCGTCGCCCCCGTCTCCTCGTCCTCCTCGACACGGGCCACCAGCCCGCCCCGCACCATCGCCGCCACCGTCCGCTCCGCCTGCCGCTCGCTCGTCTCGATCAGCAGGCTGCCGCCCGGTGCCAGCCACCGTGCCGCTTCCGCCGTCACCCGGCGCTGCACGTCCAGGCCGTCCACGCCGCCGTCCAGCGCCACGAGGGGTTCGTGGTCGCGCGCCTCGGAGGGGAGGAGGGGGATGTCCTGGGTCGGGACGTACGGGGCGTTGGCGACCAGGACGTCCACCCGGCCCCGTATCCCGGCGGGCAGCGGCGCGTACAGGTCCCCCTCGTACACCCGCCCGCCCACCGGCTCCACGTTCCGCCGCGCGCACCGCACCGCCGCACCCTCCACGTCGGCGGCGTACAGCTCGATGCCCGGCAGCCGGGCCCCGAGCACCGCCGCGGCAGCGCCCGACCCGCAGCACAGGTCCAGCACGACGGCCCCCGGCTGCCGTGCGGCGGCCAGCGCGACGGCGTGCCCGACGAGGAATTCCGTACGGGGGCGGGGGACGAAGACACCCGGGTCGACGGCGATACGCAGCCCGCAGAACTCCGCCCAGCCGAGGACGTGTTCCAACGGCAGCCCGTCCACCCGCAGTTCGACCAGTTCGGCGAGCGCCTCGCCCCTGCGGCCGGTGGACAGCAACAGTGCCGCCTCGTCCTCGGCGAACACGCAGCCGGCCGCACGCAGTTGTGCGACGACAGCGGAGACCAGAGCGGTGGAGGGAGCGGCAGAGCGCGCGGGGGAGAGCGTGGTGAGCGACATGGGAGAGCCTTTCGGAATGATTACCGAGGGCGCTCTTTGGCCACGTCCGTTACGACAGTGACGATGACGGAGTCGTACGGCGACCGAGAGGCGAGAGCACCCAACCTGCGACAGCGGTAATGGGTCCCACCTCCTTCGGCCTGGGCCCGCTCGTACGGCGGGCAACGCGGTCTGAACCGTACCCGAGCAGGTCAGCCCCTGTACAGACCTGTGGAAAACGCGGGGGCGGGCACCTCCGCGAAGGTGCCCGCCCCTCTGCTCACGTGCCCGCGTCAGCCACGCGCGGCGGCCGGACCTCGGGAGCTGCGGCGGTGCTGGGGTGCGGCCTGCCCTGCGACGATCACGGCTTCGCCCGGCACGCCTACTTGTTGACGGCGAAACGCATCAGGGCCTGCTCGTCGCCCTGCTTGATCTTGCCGGTCGTGTTGATGACCTCCAGCTGCCAGCTCTGGCCGTTGCGCACCGCCTTGGCGACCGCGCAGCCGTTGTCGCTGGTGAGCAGCGACGGCCAGATGTCCGCGACCTGCTGGACGCTGCCGCCCGTGGCGTCGTACACCTTGAAGCTGATGTTGCGAGCCTTGGAGAAGGCCGCGCCCTTCTTGTAGGCGGCGGCGACGAACACGATCGACGTGACGTTCGGCGGCACCTTGCTGAACTCGACGGTCACCGTCTCGTCGTCACCGGCGCCCTTGCCGGTCTGGTTGTCGCCGCTGTGCACCAGGCCGCCGTTGCCCAGCGGGTCCAGGGAGTCCAGACCGGCCAGCCGCACCGGGTCACCGCCCGCCATGGCGATGGCGATCAGGTCGAGGTCCGTGCCGACCGTGCGCATGAGCTTGCCCAGGACGCCGCCGCTGCTGCCGGAGGTGGGGTCCCAGGACACCCCGATGGACATGTGGGTCACACCGGCCAGGTCCGCCGGTCCGTCTTCCTTGCTGAGCGTGATCATGTGCGATCCCTTTGCTGGTGGACAAGTGAGTACAAAGTCTGCATCGACCATTCGAACGTACCTGGGGCGGGGTTGGTTCCAGCCACGTGAGGGCGTCCTGCTCGCGGCTCAGGCGTCGAAGTCCCAGGTCAGCATCGCGAACACGCCGTCGGACCGGGCGCCCGACGCCGTGTAGGTGGCCAGGGCCGCCGCGTTGTCCGTGTCCACGCCGACCCACATGCCGTAACAGCCGCGCTCCCGGGCCTGCGCCGCCAGCGCCTCGGTGAGTGCGCGCCCGATGCCGCGCCTGCGGTGGGCCTCGTCGACGGACAGCTCGTACAGGCACATCTCGGTGCCCTTGTCGGGGTGCGTCATCTCGATGCCCGAGACCATCCCGGCCGGGAAGCCGTCGACGTACGCGATCAGCATCAGATGGCCGGGGGCGGCGAGGAAGCGCGCCGCCCACTCCTTGAGCGCGGGCCCGTCGTACAGGTGCTGGGCGTCGATCAGTTCGCCTGTGCTGGTGGCGCGGCGGATCTCCATGCGGGCGCTCCCTCGGGGGTCGGGTGTGCATCCAGCGCTGGTGTGCGCTGCGTGCATCCAGCGCTGGTGTGCGCTTCCGGCATCCTGCGCTGGTGTGTGCGTGCCGGTCTGGACGTACACCGGCTGCGGTAGTGCGGCCGGGCGGCCTACTCCCCTCGGAGTGGAGCGAGTTCCGCCTGGCGGCAGCCTAAAGGCCCGGGGTGCACCCGTAGGGTCGGAAGCATGGAGAATCCCCTTCGCCGACTTCCGCGTGGGCGCCTGCGCGGACGTCGGCCCGCCGCCGTCGTGGCGGTGCTCGCGGTGCTGCTGGGCGGTGGTGTCTGGGCGTCCGTGGCCGCCGCGGACGACCCGGTTCCGGTGCACAGGTCCGACCGCATGATGGAGATGCCCGGCGCACGCATCGACACCTCGTACTTCGTCGCGGGAGCGGGAGGGGGAGACGGTACGGGCCGCCGCCCCGCCGTCCTGATCGGGCACGGCTTCGGCGGGTCCAAGGACGACGTCCGCGCCCAGGCCGAGGAGCTCGCCCGCGACGGGTACGCCGTCCTGACCTGGTCCGCCCGGGGCTTCGGCAAGTCCGGCGGCAGGATCGGCCTCAACGACCCCGACGCCGAGGTCAAGGACGTCACCCGCCTCGTCGACTGGCTCGCGCGGCAGAAGGACGTACTGCTCGACAAGGACGGCGACCCCCGTGTGGGCGTCACCGGCGGCTCCTACGGCGGCGCGATCTCCCTGCTGGCCGCCGGGTACGACCCCCGCGTCGACGCCATCGCCCCCCGGATCACGTACTGGAACCTCGCCCAGTCCCTCTTCCCCGACGGGGTGTTCAAGAAGCTCTGGGCCGGGATCTTCATCACCACCGGCGGCGGCTGCCAGCGCTTCGAACCGAAGCTGTGCGAGCTGTACGAAAGGGTCGCCGTCAGCGGCAAGCCGGACGACGCCGCGCGCACCGTCCTGGAGGCGCTCAGCCCGTCCGCCGTCGCCGACCGCATCAAGGTGCCGACGCTGATCCTCCAGGGGCAGAGCGACTCCCTGTTCCCCCTCGGCCAGGCCGACCAGATGGCCCGTGCCATCGAGCGCAACGGTGCTCCCGTCGCCGTCGACTGGCTGTCCGGCGGGCACGACGGCGGCGACCCGGAGACCGACCGCGCCGATGAGCGCGTCTCCGCCTGGTTCGACCGGCACCTCAAGAAGGACACCTCCGCCGACACCGGTCCCGCCTTCCGCGTCAGCCGCACCGGAGGCGTCGACTCCACCAACGGCTCCGCCAACCTGCGCGGCGCCACCGCCGACCGCTACCCGGGCCTGCGCGGCGACGTCCGGAACATTCCGCTGACCGGCCGGGCGCCCGAGCAGACCTTCGCCAACCCGGCGGGCGCCAATCCGCCCGCCATCTCCTCCGTGCCCGGCGCGGGCGCCCTCTCGCAGCTCTCCGGGCTCGGTGTGGGCCTCTCCCTCGACTTCCCCGGCCAGTACGCCCGTTACGACTCCGCGCCCCTCGACACGGGCGTCCAGGTCACCGGAACACCCACCGTGAAGGTGCGCGTGAAGTCCACCAGTGACGACATGGTGCTCTTCGCGAAGGTCTACGACGCGAGCGCCAACGGCCAACAGGTCCTCCCGCACCAGCTCGTCACCCCGGTCCGCGTCACCGGCGCGAAGGCGGGCAGAACCGTCGAGCTCACGCTCCCGGCCATCGACCACACGTTCCAGGCCGGGCACCGGATGCGGCTCCTGCTCACCGCGACGGACCTCGGCTACGCCTCCCCGGCCGAGCCGGCGACGTACACCGTGTCGCTCGACGGCGGCGGCCTCAGCGTCCCCACCGACCCGAAGCTGGCCACCGCCTCCGCCGGGATCGCCTGGTGGGTGTGGGGGCTCCCGCTCGCGAGCGCCCTGGTGGCGGCCCTCCTGCTGCTGAGCGCGCGCCGCCGCACCACCGCCCCGGCACCGGACCCGGCGCTCGCCGACGTCCCCCTCCAGATCACCGCCCTCAGCAAGCGGTACGGCACGTCCGGCGACCGGTACGCCGTCCGTGACCTGTCCTTCCGCGTCGAGAAGGGCCAGGTCCTCGGGCTCCTCGGCCCCAACGGTGCGGGCAAGACCACCACCCTGCGCATGCTGATGGGCCTGATCACTCCCGACGGCGGCGAGATCCGCGTCTTCGGGCACGCCATCCGCCCCGGCGCACCCGTCCTCTCCCGGGTCGGCGCGTTCGTCGAGGGCGCGGGCTTCCTCCCGCACCTGTCGGGACGCGCGAACCTGGACCTGTACTGGCAGGCCACAGGACGCCCCACGGCGGACGCGCACATCGAGGAGGCCCTGGAGATCGCCGGGCTCGGCGACGCCCTCCAGCGCGCCGTACGGACGTACTCCCAGGGCATGCGCCAGCGCCTGGCCATCGCGCAGGCCATGCTCGGCATGCCGGACCTGCTCATCCTGGACGAACCGACCAACGGCCTGGACCCGCCGCAGATCCGCGAGATGCGCGACGTGATGATCCGGTACGCGGCGGGCGGCCGCACCGTCATCGTCTCCAGCCATCTCCTGTCCGAGGTCGAGCAGTCCTGCACCGACCTCGTCGTGATGGACCACGGCAAGCTCGTCCAGGCGGGCCCCGTCGCCGAGATCATCGGCTCCGGCGACACCCTCCTGGTCACCGTCGACGGCGAGGTCACCGAAGCGGTGATCGAGAAGGTGACCGCGCTGCCGGGCATCGAGACGGCCGTACGGGCCGAGGGCGGGCTCCTGGTCCGCCTCGACGGCGCGAGCGCGCAGCAGCTCATCGCGGAACTGGTGCGCATGGACGTGCCGCTGACGGGCGTCGGACCGCACCGCCGCCTGGAGGACGCGTTCCTCACCCTGATCGGAGGCTCCGCATGAGCACTGTCGTGACCGACATGGCACCCGGCTACCGGCCCGGACGCACGCTTCCCCTCCGGGTCGAGGCCAAACGCCAGTGGCGACGCCGCCGTACGATGGTCATGGCGATCATCCTGGGCGCCCTGCCCTTCGTCCTGATCGCCGCCTTCGCCATCGGAGGCACCCCCTCCGAACGCGGGGGCAGCGCGAGCGGCCGCATCAACCTGATGGACACGGCGACCGCATCCGGTGCGAACTTCGCCGCCACCTGCCTCTTCGTCTCCGCGGGCTTCCTCCTGATCATCCCCGTGGCCCTCTTCTGCGGCGACACCGTCGCCTCGGAGGCCAACTGGTCGTCGCTGCGCTACCTGCTCGCCGCACCGGTGCCCCGCACGCGCCTGCTCTGGAGCAAGCTGGCGGTGGCCCTCGCCTTCAGCCTGGCGGCGATGATCCTGCTGCCGGTGGTCGCCCTGATCGCGGGAACGGCCGCCTACGGCTGGGGTCCCCTGGAACTCCCCACCGGAGGGGCCCTGTCGGCGGGCACGGCCGTCCCCCGCATCGCGATCATCGTCGGCTATCTCTTCGTCTCCCAACTGGTCACCGCGGCCCTCGCCTTCTGGCTCTCCACGAAGACGGACGCCCCGCTGGGCGCGGTCGGCGGGGCGGTCGGCCTGACCATCGTCGGGAACGTCCTGGACGCGGTGACCGCCCTCGGCGACTGGCGCGACTTCCTCCCGGCGCACTGGCAGTTCGCCTGGGTGGACGCCCTGCAACCACAGCTGGAGTGGGGCGGCATGCTCAAGGGGGCGGCGATCTCGGTGACGTACGCGCTGATCCTCTTCGCCCTGGCCTTCCGGGGCTTCTCCCGCAAGGACATCGTCTCGTGACGTAAGGGGGATGCCGTGCGGGGGTGACTCCGTACATCATGTGCGGCATGTCAACTCTTCTGCTCGCACTGGCAGTTGTCTCCGTCGGCCTCTACGCGGGCATGATGCTCATCTTCCGGACGGGCATCATGCCCGCACTCGCGCGGGTCTCCGACGAACAGTTCGCGGCGGCGATGCGGCGCATCAACGAGGACGTGCCGCGCGGCATCTTCGTGACGACGATGTTCGCGTCGGTGCTCTTCCCCGTCGCCGCCCTCATCGTCCCCCCGGAGGGCGGCCGCACCTCGCTCCAGCTCTGGCTGCTGATCGGCGGCCTGGCCCTCACCGTCCTCAACCACGCCGTCACGGCGGGCGGCAACATCCCCCTCAACAACGCCCTCGCGACGTCGGAGAACGCCCCGACGACGGACACCGAAGCCCGCGCCGCCTTCGAGACCCGCTGGAACCGCCTGCACGGGGCGCGCACCCTGTTCGTGGTGGCGGGCTTCGCCCTGCTGGTGGCGAGCGCGGTCGTGGACAGGTAGCCGCCACGTCGCGGACAGGTGACCGCCACGACGCGGACAGGTGACCGCCACGACGGGAGGCACCGGCGCCGCACCTGTGCGAACCACCTCGCGCCGGGGGAGGCGTCAGCGCCGCACCAGCCAGCGCGAACAACCTCTCGCCGGGGGAGGTGCTAGCGCCGCAACAGTGCGAACAGTGCCTCCCACCGCTCCCCGACCACCTCCGGCGCGTACCGTTGCACGACCCCCCGCGCCGCCTCCCCGAGCCGCTCCCGCAGCTCCTCGTCCACCATCAACGTCTCCATCTTCCGCGCCAGTTCATCGAGATTCCCCTGCCGGACCAGGAGCCCGTCCACCCCGTCCGTGACGATCTCCCGCACCCCCGGCGACACGTCGAACGCCACACAGGGCAACCCGGCGCCCATCGCCTCAAGAGGCGCCAGCGGAAACCCCTCCTGCCGCGACGGCAGTACGAAGAAGGCTCCCTCGCGCAGCGCCCGCGCACTCTCCTGGACGTACCCCGCCCACTCCACGGAGTCCGCGATCCCCAGCTCCGCACACTGCTTCCGCAGAGCCTCCTCGCGCGCCCTGCCGAGCGCACCGCCACCGGCCTCCCCGAACACCCGCAGCCGCCAGCCGGGACACCGCGGGGCGACCAGCGCCCAGGCGTCCAGCAGGATGTCGGTCCCCTTGTCGTGATCGAGCCGCCCGAGACTCACCACGCACTTGCCGCGACGGTCCGCGGCAGCCACCTCCCCACTCCGTACGGGCGCAGGCATCACCCCCACATTGGTGAGCCAGTTGAGCGCCCACCAGTCAGCGTCCTGCCGGGTCGGCGCGAGCACCCGGTCGACCCCCGTCCGGCACAGCCACCGCAACCGCCCGAACCGGGCCGCACTCCTGGTGACGGCGAACGCCTCATGGCTCACCAGCACCACCGGCATCCCGGCGGTGTCCGCCAGCGCCACCCACTCCAGCGCCCACCCCTCCAGCACCACGACGACCCCCTCCCGCACCCCCCGGAACGCCGCCGACAACTCCCCGGCCTTCGCCCGCATCCCCCGCTCGTGCGCCCACCGCCGCCCCCGCGCGACCAGGGCCAGCGGATTCCGGGGCGCGGCGGGGGCGACGGGCGGCAGCCCGCCGTACAGAATCCCGACCTCGTACGGAACATCCGCCCCGCGCGCCACCCGCCGCTCCCCCTGGGGAACGGGTGCGATCCCGATCAGCCGCACCCGATGCCCCCGCGCGGCGAACATCCCGGCCAACTCCCGCGCCCGCCGGGCGCTGCCGCCGGGAGCGTCGACGTTGCCGGAGACGAGAAAGATGTCCAAGAGCAGTTCCCGAGCTGGTGAGCGACTGGTGCATTTCGGGCGAATGTACACAAGAGGTCGCCGACCATCCGGGAGGACAAGGCGCTTGGCCCGAGCGCGGCACGGCAGCCGCAAGAGTCGGCAAAAAAGAAAGCCGACCAGCGTCATCGCTGGTCAGCTTTGGTGTGCGCCCCCGGCAGGACTCGAACCTGCGGCCAAGCGCTTAGAAGGCGCCTGCTCTATCCACTGAGCTACGGGGGCCGGGTGGTGGGCCTGGGGCCCGGGTCGGCCTGTGGGGCCGTTTGTGGCCGTTGCCGGGGACAAGGATAGGGCTCCGATCACCTTGGCCCGGTTGCTTCACCTGCGTGGCACGATGTGGAGGTTCAGTGAAGCGACCCCGATAATCGCAGGCAGGTACGAATCTCGCACCGCTTTTGGCGCCTCGCGCCCCGGGTGTTGTGCACTCGTTATGCCTGTGCCCCACTCGCCCCAAGTGTCCCAGGGTGCGCATTGTCACCGATTGCGCGGATATCGGCGCGCAGAGACGGTCTATAAGCTTCAAAAAGCGGTCATAATTGGGCATTCTTCGTATGTGGTGACCTTGGACGTACGGCCTCAGCTGCTTGACGCACTTTCCGCCCTGCGCGACCGTGTCGCCGCCGTGCGCCTTCCCTTTCCGCTGCCCGGGGCGCCCAGGGCGCGGCAGACGCGGGTGGAACTCCTCGCACAGCTCGACGACTATCTGGTGCCCCGGCTGCGCGATCCCGAAGCCCCCCTGCTCGCCGTCATCGGCGGGTCCACCGGGGCGGGGAAGTCGACGCTCGTCAATTCTCTGGTGGGACGACGGGTCACCGAGGCAGGTGTGCTGAGGCCGACCACGCGCACACCTGTGCTGGTGTGCCATCCCGACGACCACCACTGGTTCGCGGGACAGCGCGTACTGCCCCAACTGACGCGCGTATGGCTGCCGGAACGGTGCGAGGAGGAGACGGAGGAGGGAGGCGAGGAGGAGAGCGGGGTGCTGCGGGTGGAGACCTCCGAGTCGCTGCCCGTGGGGCTCGCCCTGCTGGACGCCCCCGACATCGATTCGCTCGTCGCCGCCAACAGGGTGCTCGCGGCCGAACTGATCTGCGCCGCCGACGTCTGGGTGATGGTGACCACGGCCTCGCGCTACGCGGACGCGGTGCCCTGGCATCTGCTGCGTACCGCCAAGGAGTACGACGCCATGCTGGTGACCGTTCTCGACCGGGTGCCCCACCAGGTGGTCGGCGAGGTGTCGCGGCAGTACGCGGCGCTGCTCACCCGGGCGGGCCTCGGCGAGGTGCCCCGCTTCACCATCCCCGAACTCCCCGAGTCGGCGGGCGGCGGCAGCGGACTGCTGCCCTCCACGGCCGTCGCCCCCCTGCTGGAGTGGCTCACCCACCGGGTGCGTGATCCCGCCGCCCGGCAGCAGGCCGTCGCCCGTACCGCACGGGGCGTCATGGACTCGCTGAACGCCCGGATGCCGGAGCTGGCGGGTGCGGTCTCCGCCCAGTACGCCGCCGCCGTACGGCTGACGTCGGCCGTCGAGGACGCCTACGAGTCGGAGGGCGAGCGGGTGCGCAGTCGGCTGGAGCGCGGCGCGGTGCTCTCGGGCGACGCCCTCACCCGCTGGCGCGCCCACCCGACGGACGCCACCGACGGGGAACTGCTCGACTCCCTGGTGGACAGCCTCATCGCCCTCCTCCAGTGCGCCGTCGCCGCCGCCGACGAGCGCGTACGGGCCGCCTGGGGCGCCGAGCCCGCAGCGCAAGCAGTGGTTCCGGCAGGACCCGACCCCGAGTCAGGCGAGCGCATCGGCCTGGTCGTACGGCGCTGGCGGCGGGTCCTGGAGGAGCTGGCGGAGGAAGAGGTACGGGAGATGGAACGGCCGGCGGCCCCCGACCCGGAAACCGTGGCGGCCCTCCTCGCGGCGACGCTCCTGGGCGGACGGCGGGCCCGTTCGGCGGGGGAGCGGCTGGCCGAACGGATCGGGGCCCAGGGCGCGCTCAGGCTGCGCGACCGGGGCGGCGAGCTGGTGACGACGTACATCGAACGGGTGCTGCACGCCGAGCGGGACCGACGGCTGGCACCCCTGGACGCGCTGGACGTGACGCCGGAGCCGCAGGCCGAGCTGATCGCCGCGCTGTCCGTGACGAAGAAGGAGAGGTGACGGCGGTGGGTGCGGAGACGGATGTGGACGTGGATGTGGATGCGGTCGTGCTGGACCCGGACGTGGACCCGGTGACGGACGCGGGAGGGGCGAAGGAGCGGGGCGGCTGGGACGACGGGCTGATCGCGCGGCGGGCGGCGGTCCGGCACGCAGCGGGCGGGCCGGGCGCGCACGAGCCTCAGATGTGCGCCGGAGGGCCGGAGGACTTCCCTCCGGAGGAGTTCGGCGACCTGCCGCCGGGGGGCGGGGAGTACGCGGCGGATCTGTCCGTACGGCTGGACGCTCTGCGGGAGCTGGTGGGCCTCTCGCGCGCCCGGCTCGCGGACGACACCCTGCACGAGGCCGGGCGGGTGCTGGACGAGGCGGTGGCGCGGCGGCGGCTCTCCGCGCAGCACACCGTCGTCGCCGTCGCGGGCGCGACCGGAAGCGGCAAGTCCACTCTCTTCAATTCCCTCGCCGGAGTGAGGATCTCGGAGACCGGCCTCAAGCGGCCCACCACGTCCGCGCCGATCGCGTGCAGCTGGACCGACGGGGCGGCGGGGCTGCTGGACCGCCTCGGCATCCCGGGACGGCTGCGCAGACGGCCGTTCCAGGCCGGTACGGGCGCGGGGACCAGCGGCGACGAGGGGCTGCGCGGGCTGGTGCTGGTGGATCTGCCGGACCACGACTCGGCGGTGGTCGCGCACCGGGAACAGGTCGACCGGGTGCTCGCCCTCGTCGACGCGGTGATCTGGGTCGTCGACCCGGAGAAATACGCGGACGCCGCCCTGCACGAGCGCTATCTGCGCCCGCTCGCCGGGCACGCGGAGGTCACCTTCGTCGTGCTCAACCAGATCGACCGGCTGCCCGGCGACTGTGCCGACCTCGTCCTGGACGACCTGCGCCGCCTCCTCGACGAGGACGGCATGGCGCTCGGCGAGCACGGCGAGCCCGGAGCCACCGTCCTCGCGCTTTCCGCCCTGACGGGTGACGGCGTGGAGGAACTCCGGGAACTGCTGCGGACGTTCGTACAGGAAAGGGGCGCTGCCGGGCGGCGGCTCGCCGCCGACGTGGACGCGACGGCCCTCCGGCTGCGCCCGGTGTACGTGGCGGAGGGCAGGGCCGGGCTGGGGGAGCGGGCACGGGAGGAGTTCGCGGACCGGCTCGCCGCGGCGGTCGGCGCGGCGGCGGCCGGGGAGGCGGCCGAGCGGGAGTGGCGGCGCAACGCGGGCCGGGCCTGCGGGTCGCCGTGGCTGCGGCTGTGGCGCTGGTACGACGCGCGACGGGTTGCGGGCGGCGGCAGCGGACCGGCCCTGCCGGGGCGGGCGTTCGACCGGCCGAGGGAGGTGGAGGTGACCGCGCGCCAGCGGGTCGAGCAGGCGGTACGGACGGTCGCTGACGCCGCGACCGACGGGCTGCCCGCGCCCTGGGCGCAGGCCGTACGGGAATCCGCGGTGCGCGGCGCCGAGGGGCTGCCGGAGGAACTGGACGCCCTCGCGGCGGCGGCCGTCGCGCCGCAGGGCACCCCGCCCCCGAACGCGCGGCTCCGCCCGGGCAGGGGATGCCCTCCTCGGCCCGCGTGGTGGCCCGCCGCAGTGCTCGCCCAGGCGTCGATGACGCTGCTTCAGATCTACGGCGGACTATGGCTGTTGGGCCAGGTCCTGGGGGTGCTGGAGCCGGACCTGTTCCCGCCGTTCCTGCTGATGCTGGCCGGGGTGGCGGGCGGACCGGTCGTGGAATGGGGCTGCTGGGCGGCGGCCAGGGGCCCCGCCCGACGGTACGGGCAGGACGCCGAACGGCGGCTGCGCGAGGCGGCGGCGGGCTGCGGCCGGGCGAAGGTCCTCGACCCCGTCTCGGCGGAGTTGCTGCGCTACCGGGAAGTGCGGGAGCGGTATGCGGCGGTGACGGGGACGGGGGCGGGTCCGGGCTAGCCCGGCCGGTCCGGCACTGGCACTGGCCGGTCCGGCACTGGCCCGGCATTGGCCCAGGCCGTCCGGCAAGGCCCCTGTCCGGCGCGGACCCCGTCAGGCGCGGACCCCCTCAGGCAAGGACCCCGTCACCCCTTCGGGTGGCGGGGTTTTCCCCATCCGGGCCGCCGTCCACAGGCCCGGCGGGATTCCCGGAAACCGGCCAGCATGGACGGACCGGCCGGACGACGGCCGGTCGAGCGAAGTACGGGGGAGCAGCAATGAACGAGACGATGGTGACCCTGGTCGGCAACGCCGCCACCGCGCCGATCTTCACGGAATCGCCGCTGGGCGACGGGGTGACCCGGCTGCGGCTGGCAGTGCGGGCCCGGCGCTTCGACCGGGAGCAGAACACCTGGGTCGACGGCCCGACCAGTTTCTACACGGTGTGGGCCAGGCGCGCGCTCGCGGAGAACCTGAGCGGTTCGGTCGACGTGGGGGACCCGCTGGTCGTCTACGGCCGACTGCGCGTCAAGGACGAGGTCAAGGACGACCGGCGCTGGCTCTCGGCGGACGTCGACGCCGTGGCGGTGGGCCACGACCTGACCCGGGGAACTTCCGCCTTCCGCCGGGTGGCCAGGGCGGACCCCAGCCTGGTGGAACCGGCGTCGGTCCGCGCCGCCAAGGCCGGGGGCGGCACGGGCGGAGCACCGAAGTCCGGATCGCCCGCGACGGTCGGATGGGGCGGGGAGAGCCCGGTGAGCTGGGCGGCGGCCCAGGACCCCACCACACGGAGTGAGCGCACGGATTCACCACACAGCGTCACCGCCGTGTCCTGAATGCCCGTCATATGGAGGGTACTTATCGACAAATACGGGAGAGGAGGGTTACGGGCGATAACGATTCCGATTCGGAATCGGACGTCCGGACGCATGGCGGGGGGCTGTTCGGCCTAGCCTCCTTAGGATTCCCGGATACCCATGGGGCTCTTGAGGTTGCAGGCGAGGCACTCCCCACAGACGCACCATGCGAATGAACCTCGCCCGGAGGGGACTTGCATGTTTGACGAAGCGCCAGCTTCGGAGCGAAGGCGCCGCACCACCCGCCCGACCCGTAAGACCGTCACCGCCCGAACGACGGTCACCGCCCGCACGATCCGCACCGTCCGCCGTCTGGCCGTCGCCGCGCTGGCCCCCGGCCTGCTCCTCGCGGGCACGGCGCTCGGCACCGGAACCGCAGCGGCCGACGAGCAGCCCCGGAACGCGGGCGGCGTCGCCGCCACCCTCGGCGCCCTCACCGTCCACGGCGCGGTCACCATCCGCGACGCCGGCGAGGAGTGGAAGACCGAGGCCGGTCTCTACGAGATGACCGTGACCGGCGGCGGGACGCTCCAGAGCTACGGCGTCGACCTGCGCACCGCGGCCCGCCAGGGGACCACGTACCGGGAGGTCGGCTGGGACCAGTCCTCGCTGTACAAGAACAAGAACGCCGGGAAGATCCGCTGGATCCTGGAGAACTCCTACCCGCAGATCAACGACCTCTCCGAGCTCGCCAAGAACGCGGGAGTGAAGTCGCTCGACGACAAGGCCGCCGCGGCGGGCACCCAGGCCGCGATCTGGCGTTTCTCGGACGACGTCGAGGCCATACCGGCCAACCGCAGCGCCCGCAAGCTGGCCGCCTACCTGGAGCGGGCCGCCGAGAACACCCCGGAGCCCCAGGCGTCCCTCGCCCTCGACCCGTCGGCCGTGGCGGGCCGGGCCGGTGAGCGGGTGGGCCCGGTGACCGTCCGCACCAGGGCGGAGCGGGTCACCGTGGCACCGGCGGGCGACGCACCCCACGGGATGCGGGTCGTCGACAAGGACGGCAAGACCGTCCAGGAGGCCGCGCGCGGGGCCGAGGTCTACTTCTACCTGCCGCCGGACACCCGCCCCGGCACGAGCGCGCTCACCGTCCAGGCGGACGCCAGGGTCCCGATCGGGCGGGCCCTGGTCAGCGACACGCACAGCCAGACCCAGATCCTGGCCGGTTCCAGCGCCTCCGCCGTCGTCGCCGAGGCCACCGTCACCTGGGCCGGGGAAGGGGCCCCGGGCGCCGTCCCGGCGCTCTCCGCGAAGAAGAACTGCGCCAAGAACGGCATCGACATCACCGGCGCGAACGCGGGCGACGCCCCCTTCACCTTCGAGCTGCTCGGCACCCGGCACACCATCCCGGCGCACGCCTCGCGCACGGTGACCATCCCGCTCCAGGAGGACCAGGCATACGACCTCACGGTCTCCGGCCCCGAAGGACCGGGCGGGAACTTCAAGGGCGTCCTGGACTGCGAGACCGCGGGCTCCGTCGCCATCGGCACCGCCGACGCCCCCGCCAACCGCCCCACCCCCGCCACCGGCGGCAACCCCGCCCCGCTCACCCCCGGGACCGGCGAGAACCTGGCCGAGACCGGCGCCTCGGGCGCGACCACGCCGATCCTCTACATCGCGCTGGGCCTGCTCGTGCTCGGCACCGGAGCGATCGTCCTGCTCCGCAAGAAGAAGCCCGCCCCGGGCACCACACCGGCCGCCGCCCCGGGTCCCGAAGCCCCCGCCAACGACTGACCCGCCGCCAAAGCTGCCAAAGCCGCCACAGCCGCCAAAAGCCGCCGGAATCCCTCCGGCGGCCAACCGGCACCCCCCTTGGCCAGGCAGGACAAGGGACGCGGCCCCCCACCCCCGGCGTCCGGCCCCGCCGCCCGCCGGGTATCCGGTTTCCGCCGGGGGAGTGACGTCAGGCAAGATGGGGTGTATCTGCCCACCCCACGATCTGCCGGACGGTTTCTCTTGGCTGAGTTCATCTACACCATGCGCAAGGCGCGTAAAGCGCACGGCGACAAGGTGATTCTCGACGACGTCTTCCTGAACTTCCTGCCCGGCGCGAAGATCGGTGTGGTGGGCCCCAACGGTGCCGGTAAGTCCACCGTTCTCAAGATCATGGCCGGTCTGGAGCAGCCGTCCAACGGTGACGCGTTCCTGTCGCCGGGCTACAGCGTCGGCATCCTCATGCAGGAGCCGAAGCTCGACGAGTCGAAGACCGTCCTGGAGAACGTGCAGGACGGCGCCGCCGAGCAAATGGGCAAGCTCAAGCGCTTCAACGAGGTCGCCGAGCTCATGGCGACCGACTACAGCGACGAGCTCATGGAGGAGATGGGCAAGCTCCAGGAAGACCTGGACCACTCCAACGCCTGGGACCTCGACGCCCAGCTGGAGCAGGCCATGGACGCCCTGGGCTGCCCGCCCGGCGACTGGGCGGTCACCAACCTCTCCGGTGGCGAGAAGCGCCGCGTGGCGCTCTGCAAGCTGCTCATCGAGGCCCCGGACCTGCTCCTCCTCGACGAGCCCACCAACCACCTCGACGCCGAGTCGGTGAACTGGCTGGAGCAGCACCTCGCGAAGTACCCGGGTGCCGTCGTGGCCGTCACCCACGACCGTTACTTCCTGAACAACGTCGCCGAGTGGATCCTGGAGCTCGACCGGGGTCGCGCGATCCCCTACGAGGGCAACTACTCCACGTACCTCGACAAGAAGGCCACCCGCCTCAAGGTCGAGGGCAAGAAGGACGAGAAGCGCGCCAAGCGCCTCAAGGAAGAGCTGGAGTGGGTGCGGTCCAACGCCAAGGGGCGTCAGACCAAGTCCAAGGCCCGTCTCGCCCGGTACGAGGAGATGGCGGCCGAGGCCGACAAGATGCGGAAGCTGGACTTCGAGGAGATCCAGATCCCGCCGGGCCCGCGTCTGGGCTCGATCGTCGTCGAGGTCGAGAACCTCAGTAAGGCGTTCGGCGACAAGGTCCTCATCGACGACCTCAGCTTCACGCTGCCGCGCAACGGCATCGTCGGCGTCATCGGCCCGAACGGTGCGGGCAAGACCACGCTGTTCAAGATGATCCAGGGCCTGGAGACGCCGGACAGCGGCTCCATCAAGGTCGGCGACACTGTCAAGATCAGTTACGTGGACCAGAGCCGCGCCAACATCGACCCCAAGAAGACGCTGTGGGCCGTCGTCTCCGACGAGCTGGACTACATCAACGTCGGCCAGGTCGAGATGCCGTCGCGCGCGTACGTCAGCGCCTTCGGCTTCAAGGGCCCGGACCAGCAGAAGCCCGCGGGCGTGCTGTCCGGTGGTGAGCGCAACCGCCTCAACCTGGCGCTGACCCTCAAGGAGGGCGGCAACCTGCTCCTCCTCGACGAACCGACCAACGACCTCGACGTCGAGACCCTGTCGTCGCTGGAGAACGCGCTCCTGGAGTTCCCGGGTGCCGCTGTCGTGATCTCCCACGACCGCTGGTTCCTGGACCGGGTGGCGACGCACATCCTCGCCTACGAGGGCGAGTCCAAGTGGTACTGGTTCGAGGGCAACTTCGAGTCGTACGAGAAGAACAAGATCGAGCGTCTCGGCGCCGATGCGGCCCGTCCGCACCGCGCCACCTACAAGAAGCTCACGCGAGGCTGATAGCTGGTGGCTCGGCACATCTACTCCTGCCCCCTGCGCTGGTCGGACATGGACGCCTTCGGGCACGTCAACAACGTCGTCTTCCTGCGGTACCTGGAAGAGGCGCGGATCGACTTCATGTTCCGGCTGGCGCCGGGGGAGGGCAGCACGTCCTTCACGGGCGGGTCCGTCGTGGCCCGGCACGAGATCGACTACGTGCGGCCCCTCGTTCACCGGCACGAGCCGGTGAGGATCGAGTCGTGGGTGACGAAGATAGGCGCGGCGTCCCTGACGATCGCGTACGAGATCAAGGACCCCGACCAGGTGTACGTGCGGGCGGCCACGGTCGTCGTCCCGTTCAACCTGGCGGAGGGACGGCCCCGGCGGATCACCGCCGAGGAGAAGTCCTTCCTGCTGGAGTACCTGGACGACGACGCGAAGGCGTCCGACGTCACGGGGCCCGACCGCTCGAAGGCCGTCGCGGCATGACGGAGCAGGCATGACGGAGCGGGCATGACGGAGCGGGCAAGGGGACGGGCATGAGCGTGCAGGCGGGGGTCCGGACGCTGGAGTTCGAAGGACCCGGGGAGGCGGCGGACCTCGCCGCCTTCCTGGGACGTCTGCTCCGCTACGACCGGGCCGCCGCCGTCCGCCTCCAGGCACACGGCGGTGCACTCGCCGTCTTCGGGCGTCCGCCGTCCTTCGACGTCCTGGCCGTGCGTACGGCGAGGCTGGCGCGGGCGGTGGAACTCGATGTCACCGTCTCCGCGGGTGAACTCCTCGACGGCGTCGAGGAGTCGACCGGTGCGGTACGGGTCCCGGACGCGGTCACCGGGCCGCCGTGGGCCGGTCTGCTTCCGCCGCGCGGCGGCTGGCGGGAGGTCACTCCCGTGCCGGACGCCGCAGCCATGCGGGGCGCGGTGGCGGCTGCGGTCGCCGAATTCCGTGCGCGCGACGAGGAGTTGGGCGAGGCGGGGCGGACCCGTCAGGCGCGGGACCGGATCGGGCACGACATCTGGTCGCGGACGCTGGGCGCGACGGAGCTTCCGCTGCGGGCGGTGCATGCGGCGCAGTCGCTGGGGTTCTTGCGGGCCGGGGCGCCGGTGGCGGTGTTCGCTGCGGGGGGCTGGCTGAGGTTGCGGACGCCGTACGGATCGGTGTCGGTGCGCAGGGCCTCCGGCGGGCTGGGTGCGCTTCAGGTGACTCCGGCCTGATGCGGCTCGCCCTGCGTGGGGGCTCGGGTTCACGCCGCTGCGCGGGGCACTTCAGGACTGGTCGTCGGGCCAGATGCCGATGTGGTCGGGTTCCAGTTCCAGCATCACCCGGTGCCGCATGTCCAGGGACTCCGTGTATTCCGCCGGGAGTTGGAGGCGGCCCGCCCGGTCCAGCATCGCGTACTCGCGGGCGACCACCGACTCCTGGCCCGTCGCCGCGTCCACCTCCGTGCGGCGCAGGACCTCCGTGGAGGTGCGGCCGTCGCGGATGGCCACGGTGCGGCGGACCTCGGTGGCCACCGTCTGGTCGTGGGTGACGATGACGATGGTGGTGCCCAGTTCCTCGTTGGCGCGGCGGAACGCGGAGAAGATCTGGTCGGCGGTCGTGGAGTCGAGTTCGCCCGTCGGCTCGTCGGCGAGGAGCACGGACGGCTCGTTGGCGAGCGCCACCGCGATGGCCACCCGCTGCTGCTGGCCGCCCGACATCTGCGAGGGCCTCCGGTCGCGGCAGTCGGCGACCTCCATCATGGACAGGAGGTGGTCCACGCGGGCCGTACGCTCCGCCGCCTTTCCCCGGCCCTTGAGCTGCATGGGAAGAGCCACGTTCTGGGCCGAGGTCAGATACGGCAGCAGGTTGCGGGCGGTCTGCTGCCAGATGAAGCCGACGACGTTGCGGCGGTAGTTCAGGCGCTCCTTCGCGCCCATCGCCAGCAGGTCGCAGCCCGCCACCTTCGCCGCGCCCGCCGTGGGCTCGTCGAGGCCCGCGAGGATGTTCATCAGCGTCGACTTCCCACTGCCGGACGCGCCCACCAGGGCCATCAACTCGCCCTCCTTGACCAGCAGGTCCAGCCCCTGGAGGGCCTGCACCTCCACCCCGTCCGTGGTGAAGACCCGTACCAGCCGGTCGCAGCTGATCAGCGCGTCGTGCCCGAACTCGGGCCGGTCGCGCCGGGACGCCGCCCGCTGTTCCAGCTCCGCGAGCGTCACACCCGTACCCGAGGCCCCCGTACGTGCGGGAGCCCCCGTACCCGTCGCCGTTTCGGTCATCGTGCGTCTCCTGCCCTCAGTTCGGTCGTGGTGGTGCGTCGCGTCGTCCACCACGCCTGCACCGCCGCGACACCGGCCGCCAGGCACACCACCGCGACAGCGGGGACCAGCAGCGAGACGGTGTCCGCGCCGAGCGCGGCGGACAGGGTGGGGGAGGTCCGGCCGCTCGTGGCCAGCGCCAGCGCGGTCAGGTCGATGTCGGGGGCCAGCAGCCGGATCGCCGCCCACCCGACCAGCGCCCCGCCGAACGCCGCCAGCAGCGCCTGCGGCAGCGCCTCCAGGACCAGCAGCTTCCGGCCCTGCCCCCGGCTGAGGCCCATCGTGCGCAGCCTGGCGAGCAGCGCGCCGCGCTCCGGGGCGGACTGGAGCAGGGACAGCAGTACCGCGAGGACGGCGAAGCCCGCCCCGGCGGCGACGGACACGGTGTAGATCCGCATCGCCCCCGCCTGGAGCGGCTGGTCCACGAACCTCGCGCGTTCCTCGCTCCACAGATGTACGAGGCCCGGTACGCCCGCCGCCCTCGTCAGCCCATCCGACGTCAGGCCGTCGCCGCTGACCAGCAGGGACCTGGCGGTGACCGAGGCGAAGGCGTCCTTGCTGACGATCATGAAGTCGCCCTCGGGCAGCACCGGCGTACGCGGCACGGTCCCGGCGACGCGGGCCGTGAAGTCCCCGTGGCTCGCGCTGCGCAGGGCGAGGTCGCCCGTGCCGCGCAGCCGCTTCGCGGCGTCGGGCGACACCAGCACCGGGAACGTCCCGCCCCGCTTGCCGCCCTTCAGCGCGGCGGGCGCGAAGCCCCCGGCGTCCGGTCCGCCGGACAGTTGCGCGTACGCGACCGGGTCGACGGCCACCAGCGTGATCTCGCTCTTCTTGTCCGGCAGCGACAGGAAGAAATCCAGCCCGACCGCAACGACCTCGCGGACCCCCGGCGCCTTGCGCACCGCCGCCACGGCCCGCTCGTCGTACCCCCTGACGTCCTTGCCGCGCGCGTCCAGCCGGGCGTCCGCGCCGACCCGGACAGTCGCCGCCCGGTCCCGGGACTCGTTCACCCCGGCCAGTACGGAACCGCCGAACGCCGCCGTCGTCAGGGCGATCAGCAGCGCCAGCAGCGGCAGCATCGCCGTCACCGGGGCACGCCCCGCACGCGCCGCCGACAGGAAGCCGATCGCGCCCCGGCGCAGCGCCATCGGGCGCGCCGCCCACCGCAGGGGCAGCGGGTACAGCCGCACGAGGACGAGCGCCGCGACGATCCCGATCAGTACCGGAGCGGCGCTGATCAACGCGTCCGCCCCGTCGTCGGTGCCGCGCCTGCGCAGGGCGGCGACCGCGCCCACGGTCAGTACGGCCAGGGTGAGTTCGACGACCGTACGACGACGGGACGGCTTGGCGTGGGCGATGTCGCCCCGGCCGCCGTGGACGCGCGGTCGCAGATGGGAGACGGCGGCCCGCACCGGCAGTGCCGCACTGGCGAGCAGCGCGACGGCGGCTGCGGCGAGCAGCGAGGGAGCGAGCGGGGCGTGCGGCAGCAGCGCGTACGCCGCCGCCCAGCCCAGCACGGCGGCGGGCACCGCCACCACTCCCAGCTCAGCGCCCAGCCGCCCCGCGATGCCCCGCACGGAGCCGCCGCGCGCCCGCAGGAGGGACAGCTCGGCGTACCGGCGGGCCCCGGCGAGCGCGCCCGCCATGAGCAGGACGACCGCGGCGACCGTCCCCACGCCGTAACCGGCGACGGAGATGACCGGTGCGACGGCCGTCCGGTTGGACTCGTAGGAGGCGACGATGCCTTCGATGCCGGTGCCGACGGTGACCGGCTGCTTCATGCGGGCGCGCAGGGCGCTGGCCCCGGGCCCGTTCTCCAGCGAAGCGATCGACTGGACCAGCGCGGACGTCTCGGCGGCGGTGAGGTGGTCGGTGCGCGGGGCGACCTCCCAGACCCGTTCGAGTTCGGGCGCGAGATGGAAGAGGGACGGTGCCGCTTCCGGCGCGACCAGCAGCGTCGACCACCAGTGCTCCAGGTCCGGGTTGCCCTCCTCCTTGATGCCGGGCTTCAGCAGGTTCGGATCGACGGCCCAGTACAGGGACTGCGGGGCGCGCGGCGCGAAGATCCCGGAGATCTTCACCCGGGCGGAGTTGCCCGAGGTCGCGCCTCGGGACTCCGCGTCGAGGTGCACCACCGAGCCGACCGTGAGGCCCAGGGTGCGCGCGGTGGCCTCACTGACCGCCGCCTCCAGGCCGAGGACCGCACCGGCGGGTTTGTCGCCCTGGTGGACGGGGGCGCGCCCCGCGACGAACCGGGCCTGCCCGGCGAGGCCGGAACGCGCCGTCACGGCGAAGGAGGGCATCGCCGCCGGGGCCAGCTTGGGCAGCCACGTGTCCGTCGCGGCCAGCTCCGTGGGCGTGAGCACCGCGTGCACCGCCTGCCCCGGCAGCACCTGGAGCGGCTTCGCGGGCGCCTTGAGCACCTCGGCGAGGCCCTGACGCATGTCCTCCGGGGTCAGCGCCGGCTCGGACTCCTCCGGTGCGTCGCCCAGGGAGCGGAACGAGGCGTTCGACGTGGCCTGGATCACCCGCTGCCCGGCGGGGGCCGAGTCGATCGCGTGCCGCAGCCCTTCGTCCTCGTACGTCGTCACCGCACGCGGAAACGCAGCGGCGAGGAACGCCGTGAGCAGCACCAGCACTCCCAGCGCGACGGCGGCACCGGGCGCGGTGCGCAGCCGGGTGCGCACCCAGGGGGCGACAGCAGGGTGATCGGAACGCCCCTCTGTAGGGAGACCGGAACGGCCCTCTGTAGGGATACCAGAACCGTCATCTGTAGGGAGGCCGGAACGGCCACCAGCACGGGGGCTCATCAGTTGCCGCCTCCTTGGACGCGCAGAGTGGTGGCCGGATCGCCGCGCCGCACCGCGAGCACCAGGACGACCAGCAGGGGTACGGCGACGACACCGGCCAGCAGCAGCGCGATCTGCCCCGCCGGGAGTTGGACGAGCACGTTCGGCAGCGGCTGCGTCGCCTGCCCGGTCAGCACGATCAGCGGCACGATCGCCCGGGTCAGCACCGCGCCCAGGGCGAGCCCCACGACCAGCGCGATGCCGATCAGGAGCGACTGCTCGGCCGCGATCAGCCGGGCCAGTTGCCTGGACGGCGTGCCCAGCGCCCTGAGCACCGCGAACTCGGCGGTGCGCTCCCGCAGCGAGCCCGCCGCGCCGACCGCGAACCCGACCGCCGCGAGGAGCGCCGCCACCACGGACACCGCGAGGAGCGCCGCCTGCGGGCCCGCGCCGAGCGGGTCGTCGTTCAGCTCCCGCAGCGTCTCGTCCCGTACGAGGACCTGCTGCGGGTCGATGTCCGGGCGCGCACGGAGCGACGCGGCGATGTCGGCGCCCTTGCCGGGAGCCGCACCCAGCCACCATTCGGAGGGCGGCACGGACATCGCCAGACGGCGGGTCAGTTCCAGGTTGAGGGCCCGCAGGTCGACCAGGAGCGCCCCGCCGTCGGCCTTCGCCGCGTCGGCGTCGGCGGTGGCGGGACCGGTGGTGGGCAACTGCTTCAGCGTCCCGGCGACGACGAGGGTCAGCCTCTCGCCGTGCACGTCGAAGTCGATCTCCGCGCCGGGCTTGGCCCCGGAGGCCGCCAGGAAGGCGTCCGTGGCGAGCGCCCGCAGCGGACGCTCGTTCGTGCCGACGGCGTCCACGCGCACGGTGGTGGTGCGTTCCTCCCAGCGCTCCTCGGGCGGAGCGGGGTCGACGCCCGACAGGAAGGCGGCCTCCATCAAGGTCCCCTCGACGGGCTGCACGGTGAGGGTCTTGACCGCGTCCGTCGCGCCGTCGCGGACCATCAGGGGGTCGACGGCCGTCCCGCTCCAGGAGAGGGCGGCCGGTGCGGGCACCGGCTTCCCGTCGGAGCCCAGCGCCCGGTGCAGCGTCAGGACCAGGGACTGGTCGGTGTCGAACGGCTGCGGGAGCGTCATCTCCAGGCCCGTCAGGTACAGCGGTCCGGCCAGGGGGCCCGCCTCCTTGACGGTGTCCACGCGCAACGCGGTCCGGCGGCCGTCGGCGGCGAGCCGTCCTGCGCGCAGCCGGTGGACGGCACCGAACCGGTCCTCCACGGTGGCGATGACCGTACCGGACACCGTGGACGGCTTGCCGTCGGAGCGGCGCAGCCCGAGGTCGAGGGTGAAGGACGCGCCGCCGCCCGGCAGTTCCACGCCGGTGCGCCGCTCGCCCTCGGGGACGCGCAAGCCCTCGGCCCGGGTGGTGAGGCTGTCGCCGTCCACGAGGTCCTCGCGCAGCATCAGCGCCTCGCCCGCCCCGGCGGTGTCCAGGGCCAGCACGCTCGCGACCGGCCCGTCCGACAGGGGCATCGGCAGCCGCGCGGCGGGCGCGACGGACCGTACGCCGGGAATCCTCCCGTACGCGTCCGCCTGCCCGGAGTCCGCCCGGGAGCCGGTGAGCACCCGCACCGAGGCCCCGCTGCGGAAGTCCGCCTGGTCCTCCTGCGAGCGGTCCCAGGACGCGCCCTGCCCGATCGCGAGCATGCCCATCGCGACGGCCAGCACCAGCAGCAGCACCGGGCCCGCCCCGCGCAGCGGACGCCGTCCCAGCTGCCAGCCCGCCAGCGCGGCGGGCAGCGAACGGCCCCGTGCCGCCCGTTTCTCGGCGAGCTTCGCCAGCGGCGGCAGCAGCCGCAGCGTCAGTACGGTGCCCGCGAGCAGCGCCAGCGCGGGCGCGGCCACCAGCAGCGGGTCCACCCCCAGCTCGCCGGTGCGGTCGCCGGTGAGCGGCCCGGTGCCGGAGGTCTGCCGGTCCAGCTGCCAGTACGCGACGACCGCGATCAGCAGCAGTGCCAGGTCCGCGCCCGCCTTCATCGGCGCGGGCACGGAGCGCCCCTTGCGGGTGCGGCCCGCCGCGATGGCCGGGGCGACGACGGCCGCCGCGCACCCGAGCCCCACCCCCACACCGACCAGCCAGATTCCCGCCGACCCGAACGGGCCGCCGGTCTCCAGCGTCAGCCCGATCCGCCCGAGCGCCCCCTGCCCGGACAGCAGCCGGGTCAGCGGCCCCGCGAGCAGCGGCGCCACGAGGGCGGCGGGCAGCGCGAGGAGCACGGCCTCGATCGCGGCCAGGCCGACGATCCGCTGCCGGGACCCGCCGCGCGCGATCAGGAGCTCCGTCTCGCCGGAGCGTTCCGCGCTCAGCAGCCGGGCCACGAGCAGCAGGGCGTACGCGGCGAGCAGGATCAGCTGGAGCGAGACGATCATCAGCGTGGAGCGGGCCACCAGGAGTGCCCGCTGCGCCTGGTCGAGCAGTGTGGGCAGCCCCTGCGCGACGTCGACGGCTCCCGTCGTGAACGGTGCGGTGGCCTTCACGTACCGCACGCCTCCTTGGGAGGCGGTGCGCAGGGCGTCGATCCGGGAGGAGTCCACGGTGCGGAAGTCGGCGGTGGCGAGCCAGGCGGACGTGCCCTGGGAGACCTGCCCGGAACGCAGCAGCGCCGGGTCCGCGAGCAGCGGGCCGTACGTGGTGAAGGACCCGGTCCGGATGCCTCGGCCGCCCAGCTCGTCCAGCTTCCAGTACGGATCGGCGGCCTGCTTCGGCGCGTACAGGCCGGTCACCCGGATGGTGCGCGGCGGGCCGGTGAGGCGGTCGGTGAGCGTGAGGACGGTGGGTCCCGCGGTCACCTTCAGCGCCTTGGCTGCGTTGTCGGGGAGCGCGACCTCGATGACGGTGCCGTTGCCGAAGCCCGCCGGGAGGGCTTTCGGCCAGGCTCCGGAGACCAGCCGTACCTTGCCGGGGTCCACGCCCGCGAAGCGGGTCAGGTCCGGGTCGCCCTTGCGGGCGGCCGGGGGCTGGAGGGTGCGGGGGAGCGCGTAGGGGCCGGACTGGTCGAGCGTGGTGGTGCGGGTGGGCAGCCCGTCGAAGGTGCGCCGGGCGGCCTCGGCGACGACCTTGTCGGCGGCGGGCCGGTTGTTCTTGTCGATGCTGCCGCTGGAGATGGTGAGCGCGGCGGCCGGGGCGTCGCGGGAGCCGAGCGAGCGGCGCAGTCCCGCGTCCCCGATGGAGCCGGAGAACGCGGTGAGCGCCGCCAGTACGGACGTCGTCAGCAGGACCGCGAGCAGCGCCGCCGTGAGCAGCAGCCGGTGCGCGCGCACCCGCAGAAAGACAAACCCTGACACCCGTCCCCCTGACGCCCTGCCTGGAAAGCGCTTCCGAAGCCCGTTGGCCGGTTCGGATGCTGTCAGACGATCAGAGGGACGAAAACCTTTCGCCGTTCCGGCTTGATGTGATCGTGACCGAATTCCGGTAGCGGATCACCGAGTTCCGCTGAAGGAAGGGCCCTTTTCGCCCAACTTCATTACCCAAAAAGGCGGTTCAGCCCTCACTGTTGACCATGGAGGCGGCGGCGTACGTCATGTAGTTCCACAACTGCCGCTCGTGCTCGGCCTCCAGGCCCAGCTCGTCGACCGCGTCCCGCATGTGCTTCAGCCACGCGTCGTGCGCCGCCCGGTCGACCTTGAACGGCGCGTGCCGCATCCGCAGCCGAGGATGCCCGCGCTCGTCGCTGTACGTACGGGGCCCGCCCCAGTACTGCATCAGGAACAGCGTGAACCGCTCCTCGGCCGGACCGAGGTCCTCCTCCGGGTACATCGGCCGCAGCAGCGGGTCCTCGGCGACTCCCTGGTAGAAGCGGTGCACCAGGCGTCGGAAGGTCTCCTCCCCGCCGACCTGCTCGTAGAAGGTCTGCTCCTGAAGCGTTCCCCGCGGAATCTCGTTCACCGTTCCATCGTCTCAGACACCCCGGCGGAGGTCTCGGGTCCTCGTCCCCGACGTCCCTGACCCGTTGCCCTCTCGCCAAGGGGCCCGTGCCCGCGCCACAGTGGGCGTATGGGCGCAACAGCGGAGTCCGGGGACCTGTACTCGTACGCCGAGGAGCGGGACTCTCTCGTACGGGAGATCGCCGCGGCCGGAGCACTGAAGGACCCGGCCTGGCGGGCGGCCTTCACGGACGTGCCCCGCCATCTGTTCGTGCCGTACTGGTTCCGGCCGGGGCCGGGCGGCTACGAACGCCTCTGGGCGGAGGATCCCGACCCCCGCCGCCGTGCCCGCTGGCTGCGCGGCACCTACGCGGACACCGCACTCGCCACCCGGGTGCGCGACGGCATCCTGCTCTCCTCCAGCAGCCAGCCCTCACTGATGGCCCGGATGCTGGACGAGCTGGAGGTACGGGACGGCCACCGGGTCCTGGAGATCGGCGCGGGCACCGGCTACAACGCGGCCCTGCTCTCGCACCGCCTCGGCGAGGACAGGGTGACCACCCTCGACCTCGACGCCGAGATCGTCGAGTCGGCGCGGGCACACCTGGCGAAGGCCGGGTACGCGCCGGTGGTGGAGGCGGGCGACGGGGCCGGGGGCTGCCCCGCACGCGCCCCGTTCGACCGGATCATGGCCACGTGCACGGTGCCGTCAGTACCCGCGGAGTGGCTGCGCCAGTGCGTGCCCGGCGCACGGATCCTCGCCCCCCTCTCGACGGGGCTGATCGCCCTGCGCGTCCGCGACGAGGGCTACGCGGAGGGCCGCTTCCTCCCCACTCCCGCCTACTTCGTCCCGCTGCGCGGGGGCCTCGCGACCCCCACCCCCCGCTACACGGGCGGCCTCCCCCGCACAGCACTGGAGAACGACCTCTTCCGCTTCCTGCTCTCCCTGAGCACGAGCAGCCTCGACCCGCACGAGGCCCTCGCGCTCTGGCACCTGGAGGGCCGCCCCCGCCGCGAACGCTTCGGCGTCACGGTCACGTCATCAGGCCAATGGGCCTGGCTCGACGACCCCGACGGCCCTTACGCCTGGCCCCTCTAGCGCCGCACCAGGGGCGCGAGGAACCGCGCGCCCATCCCGCCGAAGGCGGGCCGGGGTCCGGGGGCAGAGCCCCCGGCATTCACCCCGGCCCCGCCGGAAAACTCAGCCGCGCCGGATCGTGATCGTCGTCCACGCCCCGACATGCACCCGGTCCCCGTCCTGGAGCGGCACCGGCACATACGGCTGGATCGGATCCTCGCCCCCGTTGATCGTGGTGCCGTTCGTCGAGTTCTGGTCGACGACCGCCCACCCCCCGTCCGGCTGCTCCACCAGCACCGCGTGCTGATGCGAGACCCCCGGGTCCTCCGGCGGCACCGCGAGGTCGACGTCCGGGGACTCCCCGGTGGAGTGCCGACGGCGCCCGATCGTGATCTGGTTGCGCCCGCTGAGCTGGATCTGCTGCTCGGGCGAGTACGCGGGCAGGTTCAGACCGCCCGCCTCCGGCCCGCTGCGCTGCATCATCGCCATGAAGTAGTCGCGGTCCGGCGCCACGGTCGCGGACCAGTGCCCGCCACCCTGACCCTGCTGCGGGTAGCCGCCCTGCTGTCCCTGCTGGGGATACCCGCCCTGCTGCTGCGACGGCGGCGTCAGCATCCAGTCGTCGTCACCGCCACCGGCGTGCTGCTGCTGGCCCTGCCCCTGCTGCGGGTAGCCGCCCTGCTGGGGGTAGCCCCCCTGCTGCGGATACGGCTCCGCGGGCCGGTTCATCTGCGAGGGCCGCGACCCCTGGTACTCGTACGGGTCACGCCCCTGCTGCCCGTACCCCTGCTGCATGTGCGGCTGCTGAGGCTGTTGCGGCTGCTGGGCGTACGTGGCCTGCTGGGTGAGGAAGTTCCACCGGCACTCCTCGCAGTACGGCGCCATCGGCTCGCGCGGCGTGCGGCACTGCGGGCAGAGTTCCGCCTGGGCGGTGGCGTCGGGCCCGTACCCCTGATCGGGCTGCGGGTATCCGTAGGCGGGCGGCGGAGGCGGCGGTGCGACGCCGGCCATGCGATGGCCGCAGACCTCGCACCAGTCGTCGGAACCCGACTGGTGTCCGTTCGGGCAGGTCGGCATGTCGGCGCTTCCCCCTCTCCTCGTCCGGCCCGCAGGCCGTACACAGCTTTTCGGTGTCCCTCGGTCAAGAGACAGTCCGTGATCGAAAACGGTTGTACTGGTTCTTACTTCTTCACTCGGACGGTCTTCGTGGAACGCGTTTCGAGAGTCATCTCGTCCGCTTCCGCGACCTTCGCCTTCAGCCGCACAGTACCCGTCGCCTCGTCGACGACGTCCACCACCTTCGCAAGCAGTTTCGCAGTATCCGCGTTCCCCGACGCGGCCGCGAGCTGTACGGCCCGTCCCAGTTTGGACGTCGCGCCGTCGAAATCGCCCGACTTCCGCAGATCCAGACCCTGTTGGATTGCTTGTGCAAGTTCCGCCTGGCCCGTGTAGTGGGCGACCTGCGGATTGATGGACGTGGAGGCCACCATGTCGTCCGTCCACACCGCCCGCACCAGCCCCTGCGACAGCGTCTGCGGGGTGCCGCCCGCCGCGTCCGGGAGGATCAGCGAGACCCGCGCGGCCAGCATTTCCTGGCCCACACCGGCCTCCGGCACCGTCACGCACACGTGGTAGTCACGCGACTCGTCGCCCCAGGAACCCGTCGGGTAATCGCCCGCGCGGGGCCCCGCCTCGGTCCGCCGGGAGGTCAGCTCCTCGACCGTCGGAGCCACCTGCTTGACGAATTTGATCTCCACACCGACCGGCGTCCACAGCCGCAGATTCACATCCGCGACCTCCTTGCCCATCGCGTTCTCCATCATCTGCGTGAAGTCCGCGGCGAGCCCCGCCGGGTCCGCGACGATGTCCGCCGTACCGAGGAGCGCGGAGGCGATGCCCGTGACCTCCTTCACCTCCCAGTCCGTGCCCACCCCGCGGGCGTCGCAGGTGAAACGGCCCGCGACGGCCTCCAGGGTGGCGGCCAGGTCCTTCGGCGCCTCGTGCTCGTTGCGGCCGTCGGTCAGCAGGATGCCGTGCCGGATCGGCGCCTCGGAGGTGGCCAGGAGCCGGTCGGCCATCCGCAGCCAGGTGCCGATCGCCGTGCCGCCGCCCGCCGTGAGCGAACGCAGCGCCGCCGTGGCCTGCCCCCGGGTGGTCGCGTCGGCGACGGCCAGCTTGCCCTGGCCCGGGTAGATCTCCTTGGCCAGATGCGTACCGGCCACCACCGCGAAGGCGGTCCCGTCGCGCAGCGCACCGATCGCCGCCTCGGTGGCGTCACGGGCACCGCGCATCTTCGTCGGCGGATAGTCCATCGACCCCGAGCAGTCCACCATGATCACCACGGCCGCCGTGGGGGCGGCTCCGGGTATGTACGAGGGCGAGGCGGAGACGCCCGCCAGCGGTGCGCCGCCACTCGTGCCGCCGCCGGTCGACGTCACGGTGACGATCGCGTTGACCTCCCGGCCGCCCTCCGGCAGGTACTCGTTCTGGTACACGTCGACGGAGAACTGCGGCGCGTGGGACTTGGAGAAATTGGCCATCGAATCGGCTCCTGGTGAGTCCTGCTGAGTCCTGTGGGGTGGGGGGAACGGACGCCCGTGGGGGAGCGCCCTGGTGCGAAGGGATCGCGAAGGGATCGCGAAGGGATGCGAAGGGACGGACTACGCGTAGGCGGAGCCTGCCCCTTGCGGCAGCATCGGGAACGGCACGACCGCCACTGTTACGTTGTCGTGGCCCCCGCCGTCGAGCGCGTGCCCCACCAGCACCTGCGCGCTGTGCAGCGGACGCTGTGCCGCGTCGACGGGAACGGCCTGCGCCATCTCGTACGCGGACTCCGCGTAGTTCCACAGACCGTCCGTGCAGACGACGACCACTCCCGGCCGGTCCGGCTTGAACGACGCGGTGTGCGGATCGATCTCGTACGCGTCCGCGCCGAGCCACCCCGTGATCGCGTGCGCCCGGTCGTCGGCGTACGCCTCCGCCTCGCCCATCAGGCCCGCGGCGACCATCTGCGCGGCCCACGAGTCGTCCTCGGTGAGCCGGGCGGGCGGTGCGCTGCGGTCGTCCGGCACCCAGTACACCCGGCTGTCGCCGATCCAGCCGACGACCAGCAGGCCGCCCGCGACGATCGAGGAGACCAGCGTGCAGGCCGGTGCGTTCTGGTGGCGGTGCGGGTCGTGCTCCATCGGCTGCGCCTGCTGGGTGGCGAGCACGTTGACCGCCTCGGCGGCCGCCAGGATCGCCTCGTGCAGGGCCTGCTGCGGGTGGGTGCCGCGCGGCAGCGACTCCTGGAGCAGGGCGTTCGCGGCGCTCGCGGCGGCGGCGGACGCCTCGTCGGGGCGGGTCGCGGACGACACCCCGTCGCAGACCACCGCGATCGTGGCCGTCGAACCGTCGGGCAGCACCGCCTCCGAGATCGCGAACGAGTCCTCGTTGCGGTGGTGGCGCAGACCCCGGTCGCTGACGGCCGAGACCGTGCCCAGCTCGAACTCCTGGTGGTCGCGCTCGCGGGGCTGGGCGTGGCCGCAGTTCTCGCAGTAGCCGTCGGTGTCGATGCGCCCGGCCCGGCAGGCCACGCACACCTTCTGCTCGGCGGCCGCCGCGCCGGACGGGGCTCCCGCGCCGGGAGCGGCGAGGGCGTAGTCGTCCACGGAGGGCAGCGGGGGCAGCGGCAGCTCGACGACGGGCATGTCGGCGGTGTCCTCGCCGGTGTCGTCCAGGTCGCGGGCGGCCGCGTGGCGCCCACCGCCGAAGTCGGGTGCGGAGACGTCCTGGGTCGGCGGATGCGCGGACCGCTCGGAGGCGGGCGCGTGCGGCCCCGCCTCCCGGTCCGTACCCGATCCGTTGAGCGGGCGGCCCGGGGCCTGAGCCCGGGGTCCGGGCCCCGTGCCGTGTTCCGCCTCGTGCGTCCCGATGGCCACGGTCGGGCGGTCGGCCGGAGGCTCCGGCACCACCGTCAGGTCGTACCCGCACACCTCACAGAACGAGTCGCCCGTTTCCAGCGGCTCCTCGCAGCCGGGGCAGGCCGACAGCTGGTGCGTCTGCGACATCATCACACCCAAGTCCGGGGGCGGAGGCGGTTGGCCCGCTCCACCAGGTCGATCCTCTCGTCGCCGCGCTGCGCGAGCCGTGCGAGCACCCGGTACGAACGTTCCAGGCCGAAGCGCAGGCCCCGCTCGTCCAACGGGCTGCCGAGCAGCGCGGTCTGCACGGGGCGGGCCCCGTGCCCACCGGAGAGTACCCAGTCCAGAGCCGTGCCCAGCACCTCTGTGGCCAACTGCTCACGGCGTACGGCGTCCAGACCGAAGCCCTGGAGGGACTCCACCTGCGCCGCGGACGCCAGGAGATCGTCGATCAACGGCTCCTGCGCGGCGCGCCGCCGCAGCCTCGCCCGTACGGCCGCCACGCGTGCCGCCGTGTAGTGGATCGACGCCTCGGGCACCGACTCCAGCGTCCGTACGGCACCGGCCCTGTCGCCCGCGGCGAGCTGCACGCGCGCGAGGCCGAACGCGGCGCTCACGTAGCTGGGGTCCGTCGTCCACACCAGGCGGTAGTACTCCGCGGCGTTGTCCAGCTGGCCGAGCACCTCCGCGCACACCGCCAGCGCCAGCTTCGGCGCGGCCTCGCCGGGGAACGCGTCGTAGATCGCGTCGAAGGACAGCGCCGCCGTCTCATGGTCGCCCGCCGTCAGGGAGGCGACGCCCCGGTACCAGACCACCCGCCAGTCGTCCGGGTAGGAGCTCTCCAGGCCCTGCAAGGTCTCCGAGGCGGTGGGCAGTTCACCCATCTCCAGCCGGGCCCGCAGCTCGCGCAGCCGCCGCTCCACCGAGTCGCCCGGCGCCTGCTGGAGTGCCGTGATCAGCTCGGCCGGGGCCGAGGCCATCAGGCCCGCCAGGAACCCGGCGTTCGGGTCGTTCGGGTCGACGCGGGGAACCGGCAGGGCGAGCGCGGTGGTGGGTGCGTGGAGCGGCAGCAGGTACGCGGTCGCGTTCTCCGGCGCGACGGAGGGGGCCGTTCCGGGGGCGGCCGGGGGTGCGCCGGGAGGGGTGGGCGGGGCGCCGGGTGCCGCAGGAGGCATCGGGAGGGAGCCCTGTGTGGGGGCGTGGGCGACGGCGGCGGAGTGCTGCTGGCCGGGGGTGAGCCGGCCCGGCCCCTGGGCCAGGATCTGCGGCTGACCCGGCCCCTGGGACTGGGCCGGGATCCGGGCCTGCGCCTGCGCCTGTGCCTGCGCCTGTGCCTTCGTGCTCTGCTTCGTCCGGCGCGGCGCGGGCAGCGACCGTACGCCCAACTGCGAAACGGAACCCGTCAGTTCCGCGAACAGGCCGGTGTCCGTGACCCGCAGCTCCGGGCCGAACAGCGTCGACAGCGAGGGCCTGGGCTTCCCCGTCTGGAGCGCCACGACCTCCCGCAGGACCCCCGTCAGCTGGTCCGCCATCTCCGAGGCGGAGGCGAACCGGCGGGCCGGGTCGGGGTCCGTCGCCCGTACGAGAAGCCGGTAGAAGGACTCGTACTGATGGAAGACCGGAATGTTGTCCGGCTCCGGGAGGGAGTCCACGAAGACGTTCGTGTAGCCCTGGAAGTCGAAGGTGAGGACGGCGAGCGTGCGGGCCACCGTGTACAGGTCGGAGGCGACCGAGGGGCCGAGCTCGGCGACCTCCGGAGCCTGGTAGCCGACCGTGCCGTAGATCGCCGACTCGTCGTCGTCCATGCGGCGCACCGCACCCATGTCGATCAGCTTCAGCTGGTCCTGCTGCTGGATCGCGTTGTCGACCTTGAAGTCGCAGTAGAGCAGATTGCGGCTGTGCAGGTGGCCGAGGGCTTCGAGCGCCTCGATGCCGTACGCGCACGCCTGCTCGACCGGCAGCGGGTCGCGCTTGCCACCGGTGTCGCGGCGCTCGTTGGCGATCTCCTTGAGCGACTTGCCGCCCACGTACTCCATGACGATGTAGCCGTCGAGGGAGCCGGTGCGGGTGTCCAGGTGCTCGACGAAGTTGTAGATCCGCACAATGTTGGAGTGCTCGATCTCGGCGAGGAAGCGGCGCTCGGAGATCGCGGCGGCCATCGCGTCCTGGTCACCCGTGTCCAGGAGGCCCTTGAGGACCACCCAGCGGTCGGAGACCGCCTTGTCGACGGCGAGGTAGACCCAGCCGAGACCGCCGTGCGCCAGACAGCCCACGACCTCGTACTGGCCGTGCACCACGTCGCCCGTGCTCAGCTTCGGGACGAAGGAGTACGGATTGCCGCACTTGGTGCAGAAACCCTCGGTGCGCCCGGTCTTGGTGCCGCGCGAACGGCCCACCGGCGCCCCGCACTCGGAACGCGAGCAGAACCGTTTGCGCTCGGGCACCTCCGGGTTCTCCATGATCGCCGTACGGGGGTCGGGGCGCGGCACCTCGGGCACGGTGACCAGACCCGCGCCCAGCCGGTTGCGGCCGGAGGCGGCCGTCGACTTGCCGGAGGAGCGCACCGACACCGAGCGGGACGTCGTCGACCCGGACAGGGCGCGCGACAGGCGGCCGGATACGGAGCGCCGCGACGTCGCCGAGCGGGAGGAGCGGGACGCCTGCGAGGAGGCCCGGGAACTGCTGCGCACGGAACTGCTGTTGGAGCCCCGCGCGGAGCCCCGCGAGGAGTTCTTGCCGCCGCCGGTGATGCCCGTGGCGGTCGCGGCGATCATCCCGTTCGGCGACACCACGGGGGCGAGCCCGCAGGTGTCGCAGTAGAGCTCGCCGCCGCCCATGTCCTCGTAGTTGCCCCCGCAACCGGGGCGCTGGCAGGTCGTACTCATCAATTACCCCCGTTGGTGCGGTCGTTGGGCTCGTAGGTGGGTGCCGGGGGGTACCCGGCGGGCGGCCGTGGGGCTTCCGAAGGGCGTGGCGCGAGGACTTCCCTGGCCGTTTCCTGGTAGCGCAGCACCGCCTGCTCGGCGACGCGGAGGTCGCACGGGGCGCTCCACAGCATCCGGCGGGCCGCGTCGTAGCGCTCGATGAGCTGCCGGTCCTCCGCCATGCCGTGCCGGGCCACCTTCGCCCGGTACGCGTCCAGCCTGCCGCGCAGCTCGGCGCGGACGGCCAGCGGGGCGGTGACCGCCGTCAATGACTCCCGGGCGCGCATCAGTTCGCTCTCCGCGTCCCGCTCCAGCGAGTCCAGCAACGGCGAGAGGCGGTGCCACTGGGCGCGCCTGCGGTACTCGGCGGCCGCCGCGAGAAGCTCCTGGAGGGCGGTCGGCGGGCCGCTCACCGCGGGCACCTCGGACGCGGCGATCTTCGCGAGCACCTCGCCCCGCGCGGAACGGGCCTCGCTCAGGGTGCGGTCCGCGCGCGAGAGCACGTCCCGCAGCCGTACGAGCCGCTGCTCGGCGTCCTGCCGCACGGTCAGCACCGCGTCGACCTCCCGCCGCACCTCCTCCAGGGCGCGCGCCGCACGGTCGTAGCGGTCGGTGTCCGGGCGGCCTCCGCCGGGAGCCGAACTCCCGGGCGCGGGCCGCCAGAAGGCCAGCGGGTCGGACACCACCTGGGCGCGCAGCGTCGCGAGCTCCTGCGTGATCGACTCCAGGTCGTCGCCCGCCGGGTGCTCGCCGGGCCGTACGCCCACCGAGTGCGCCAGAGAACGCGTGCGGTGCAGCTCCGCCGCCAGGAGGTCTATCCGGGCGGGCAGCGCCGACCACACCGCGTCGGCCGCCACGACCATGTCGAGGGACGACGCGTACAGCTCGTTCATCCGGCTCACCAGGGCGGCGAGCGAGAACTGCTCGGACAGCTTCGCCGGGCCCGTGATCGACGCCGGAGCGCCGTGCGCGTGCGCACCGCCGGACACGGTGACGCCCTTGCCCGTCAGGACGTCGGTCAGCTCGGCGAGATCCTCCCGGCTCGGCCAGCGCCGCCGGGCCCGCACCTCGCGCGCACCCTCCAAGGCGGCCGTGTACGTGTCGAAGTACGTCCACAGCAGGGTGATCGACTGCTCGGCGGACGCCCACCGGTCCTTGGTGACCCCGGTCAGCTCCGCACCCTCCAGCAGGCGGCGGCCCGCATGGTCCTGGAGGGCGAGCAGCGACGTCTCGATCGCCTCGTGCTCGGCGCCGAGCCGCGCCAGCGCGCGGTCCGCCTGGTCCCGGTCGAGCACCGGGCCCTGGGCACTGCCCGCCGAGCCGGGGGACGATCCCGCGACGCCCATCGATCACCTCTCCTGCTTCTTGTCCGGACTTCTCGTACGGATGTCTCGTATGCGGATGTCCCGTGTGCGGGTGCCTCGTGAGCGGGCCGTCTCTTTGTGTGTGGGCCGTCTCTTTGTGTGCGGGAGCGTCTAGTCGAGGAACTTCGGAGCCGGTGGTCCTGTGAGCCCCTTGAGGTCCTTCGACAGCCACTCGTCGTACGACTTCTGCCACGGCCCCTTGCCGTACGCCGCCAGCACCTTGTTGATCCGGCGCACCAGGTCGGAGGCGCTCTTGTTCGTCGCGACGGCGTAGTACTCGGTGGTGAAGGGCTCCGTGCCCTTCAGCTCGATCGCCGGGTCCTGCGCCGCCTGGCTCGCGGCCAGCGCGTTGTCCGTGACGATCGCGTCCACTTGGCCGAGCTGGAGCCGCACCAGGCAGTCCAGTTGGTTGGGGACGAGGAGTTCGGGGGTGTTGAAGATCGCGCCGTGCGACTTCTCCGTCATCGCGTCGAGCGCCGTGGAGCCCCTCGCCATGCAGACCTTCTTGCCCTGGAGCGAGTCGTCGTACCCCGTGATCTTGGACTCCTTCGGGGCCAGCACCTGCTGTCCCGCCTGGAAGTAGGCGTGGGAGAACGCCACCTTCTTGATGCGGTCGCAGTTGACCGTCATCGTGCGGACCACGATGTCGACCTTGCCGGACTCCAGCATCGGGATGCGCTGACTGGTCGGTATCGCCCGGTAGATGACCTTGTCCTCGCTGCCCAGCAGCTCCTTCGCGATGGCCTTGACGATGTCGATGTCGAAGCCTTCGAGATTGCCGGAGGCCGGATTGCGGTAGCCCCAGCGGAAGCTGTTCTGGTCGACGCCCGCGACCAGCTTGCCGCGCGCCTTGATCTTCTCGATCGTGGGGCCGTCCACCGAGGCCGCGCGCAGGCTCTTCTCGGGCGCCTCGCAGTCGGGTGCCTTCGCGGCGGCCTGCGCGGCCGTGCCGCCCGTGGCGGACACCTTCTCGCTGCCTCCGTCGGTGGGCAGCGGCAGCACCGCGACACCCGCCGTCAGGGCGACCGCGGCACCCAGCGCGACCAGGCCCAGCCGCCAGCCGCCGCGCAGGGTACGGGCGGCCGTACGCGAACCGCCCTGTCCCGCCCCGGTGTTCTCGGCACCGGACCGTGCACCGGTCTTCCTCATCGCGCTCCCTTCGGCCACCGCGTCGTCGTGCGCTTTCTGTGCACCCCGCGCGCCATCCGCACCTCGCGCGCCCTGTGCGCTCCGCGCGCCCTCTGCGCTCCGTGCGTCGTCCGCGCTCCGTGCGTCGCGTCCGCCCATCCCCCTCATCACCTGAACTCCGAAAGCCTGCGCCCGATGCCCAGCAGTGCCGCGCCCGCCGCGAGCACGGCCAGTACCGCCGCGCCGATCGCCAGGCCCGACAGGGCGCCCCGGCCGTCCTCGGCCGCCTCGGTGAACTCGCGCTGCTCCCAGTCCAGGGCCGCCGCCAGCGCCTGGTCGACCTTGCTGAAGGACTGGCCCGTCGAGTCGCTCGTGCCGATGACCTTCTCCAGCGCCGCGTCGTAGTCGCCCTGGTTGTCGGTCTCGCGGGCGTCCTTGTGCTGGTTCTTCCAGACCTTCACGCTGTCCGCGGCCTTCTGCACCGGGCCCTTGCCCCCGCCGTCGTCGGCCAGCCGCCCCGCACCGGCCAGCTGCTTCTCCAGGTCGGCCATGCCGGTCGTGTACTCCGCCTCGTACTTGTCGTCGCCCTTCGCGGTGGTGACCGCGCCGCGCGAGACCAGGGTGAGGTTCTCGTTCGCCCGCGCCTGCAGGGAGCTGATGCGGGCGTCGTTGAGGACCTTCAGCGATTCCTGTCCGTACGTCCGCGAGTCGTCGAGGCCCGCCGCCGCCACCGTGTGCCCGACCGCCAGCCACAGCAGGACGGCGGTGGAGGCGACCGTCGCACCGAGCAGACCGTGGTTGAGCACCCGGTTCGTACGGCGGTAGTTGCGCCGCTGCGCCCAGCCGAGGCCGCCGAGCGCCAGCACGCCGAGCGCGAGCGCCACGTACGGCCAGGCCGTCGCGTCGTCGTAGTCGCGGTAGAGGCGGTCCGTCTCCTCGTCGTACAGCTTCTTCGCGGCGGGCAGCAGCTGGGTCGTCATCTGGTCGTTCGCGTACCGCAGGTAGGCGCCGCCCAGCGGCAGTCCCTGGCGGTTGTTGGCGCGGGCCCGCTCGATGAGGCCGGTGTAGCGGGGGAGCGCCTGGTTGAGCTTGGCGATGTGCTGCCCCGAGGCGCTCGTGCCCGAGGTGTTCGCCGCGGCCTTGACCAGCAGGCGGGATGCCTCGGCGATGTCGTCGTTGTACTGCTTGATCACTGCGGGCGGCTCCTGCGCGCCCGCGAGGAATCCGCTGGCGGCGGCCGTGTCGGCGTCGGCGAGGGAGCGGTAGATGCTCGCCGCGTCCGCGGACAGCGGCTGGCTGCGCGTCACCACGTCGTCGGCGGCGGACTTGCGGTCGGCGACCTGCCAGGCGGTCACCGCCCCGAACGCGATCACCAGCACCGCCAGCACGGCCCCGATGATCCGCAGGCGGCCGGGCTCGGTCGTCGCGGCGGCACGCAGCTTGTCCCTGCCCTCGGCCCAGGCGCTGCGGCGGGCGGCGGGCGGTGGGTGGTGCGGTTGAAGCGGCCCGGGTGCGGCGGGCGCGGCGGGCGTCGGAGCCACGGCGGTCCCCCCTGGGCCGCCCATCGGCGGGTGTGCCACGAGACCTCCCCCTCGGTCGTGGACGGCTGGCCCGCCCTCCGGCGGGCACCCCTCCACATGAATACGTCGGAGAGATCCGTTTGGTTCCCGTACGGGACCCCTGGCGATCATTTCGCCCGGGTCCCGCGGTGCCCAATTCGCGCCAGGGACATGCCACTTAATGGCCGATCCTATGTGTCGCCGCCCCCCGGGGCCATGGGTGCCCTCACCGGGCCCGTGTCCTCCGCATTTCCCCCACCTCACCCCGCCCGCCCAACCCCCTTGGGCGGCGGGGCCTGCCCGTCTCCGCCTCGCCTCCGTGGGCGGCGGGGCCTTCGCCTAGCCTCCTTGGGCGGTGGGGCCGCCCCCCGGGGGGGGGGGGGGGGGGGGGGGGGGGGGCGGAACGGGCGGGCAAGGGGGCGGCCCCTCTCGCTCCGGGCCCACCCCGGAGCGCCCCCGCCCCACCCCCAGGGCCCGCACCCGTCAGAAGGCCCCGCCCCACCCCCGTACCCCTTACGCGTAGTGCCCGCGCACCACCCGGTGCGCGTCCACCGGAGCCCCCACCCGGTCCAGCCCCATCAGCGCGGCCCCCAGCACGGGAGCCACCTCCACCACCCTCACCACCGCCTTCGGCGCCCGCTCCGCCAGCAGCGAGCCGATCCGCTCGTCCAGCTCCGGATGCCGGGCCGCCAGCACACTCCCCCCGAGCAGCACCGGCGCCTCCTCCTCCAGCAGCCCCAGCCGCCCCAACGCCACGGAGGACAACGCGACCACCTCGTCCGCCAGCCGGTGCACCAGGGACCGGGCGATCGCATCACCCCCCGCACTCGCCGAAAACACCAGCGGAGCCGCCTCGTGCAGCCGCACCGCCGGAATGCGCCCCAGGTGGAGCGCCTCCACGAGGGCGTACATCGACTCCACCCCGTAGTGCGCGGGCAGTATCCGAGCCAGCGCCGTCGGAGCCCCCCGCCCGTCCTCCGCCCGCGACCCGAACCACATCGCCTCGTCCGCGAGCCCCCCGCCCCCGCCCCAGTCCCCGGAGATCTTCCCGATCGCCGGGAACCGGGCCGTGCGCCCGTCCGGGAGCATGCCGACGCAGTTGATGCCCGCCCCGCACACCACCGCGACCCCGCGCGGCTCGTCCACCCCGGCCCGCAGGATCGCGAAGGTGTCGTTGCGGACCTCGGTCGTACGGCCCCAGCCGCGCGCCTGCACCGCCGCCGCCAGCTCCCTCTCCTCGACCGGGAGATCCGCGTTGGCCAGGCAGGCCGACACGTGCTCGACGCCTGCGACGCCCGCCGCTGACATGGCCGTCGCGACCGCGCCCGCGAGCACGTCGACCGCCACCTGCACCCCTACCAGGGGTGGCTGGAAACCGCCGCCCCTGCCGGTGCCCAGGACCCGGCCGTCCGCACCGATCACGGCGACGTCCGTCTTGCTGTTGCCCGCGTCGATCGCGAGGACGCTGCCGTCCTCGACGCCACGGGTGGTGCTCACGCCCACGCCAGGTGCTCCCTGTTGTGCGCGATCAGCTTGTCGGTGAGCGCCTCCGCGTACTCGAACTGGCCCACCAGGGGATGCGCGAGCAGCGCCTTGAAGACGCGCTCCCTGCCGCCGTGCAGGGCGGCCTCCAGCGCGAGGTTCTCGTACGCCGTGACGCCTGCGACGAGACCCGCGTACATCGGGTCCAGCGGTGCCACCTTCAGAGGCGTCGGCCCGCTCGCGTCGATGCGCGCCTGCGTCTCGATGACCGCGTCGGCCGGGAGGAACGGGAGGGTGCCGTTGTTGTACGTGTTGACCACCTGCACAGGTGATCCGCCGCCGCCCAGCAGCCCGGACGCCAGGTCGACGGCCGCCTCCGAGTAGAAGGCGCCGCCGCGCTTGGCGAGCAGCTCCGGCTTCTCGTCGAGGGTGGGGTCGCCGTACAGGGCCAGCAACTCCTTCTCCATGGCCGCCACTTCGGCTGCCCGGGAGGGCTTCGTGCCCAGCTCCCGTACGACCTCGTCGTGCTGGTAGAAGTACCGCAGGTAGTACGAGGGAACGACGCCGAGGCGGTCCACGACGGCGCGCGGCATGTGCAGGTCGGCGGCGATGGTCTCGCCGTGTTCGGCGATCAGCTTCGGGAGGAGGTTCTCGCCGGTCGGGCCGCCGAGACGTACTCCCAGCTCCCACGTGAGGTGGTTGAGGCCCACGTGGTCGAGATGGACCTCGGCCGGAGCGACGTCGAGCAGCTTCGCGAACTTCCGCTGGAAGCCGATCGCCACGTTGCACAGACCGACCGCCTTGTGACCGGCCTGGAGCAGTGCGCGGGTGACGATGCCGACCGGGTTCGTGAAGTCGATGATCCACGCGTCGGGGTTGGCCCGACGCACGCGCTCGGCGATGTCGAGGACGACGGGGACGGTGCGCAGCGCCTTCGCGAGGCCGCCCGCGCCCGTCGTCTCCTGGCCGACGCAGCCGCACTCCAGCGGCCACGTCTCGTCCTGGTTGCGGGCCGCCTGGCCGCCCACGCGGAGCTGGAGCAGCACCGCGTCGGCGTCCGCGACGCCCGCGTCCAGGTCGGAGGTGGTGGTGATGGTGCCCGGGTGGCCCTGCTTGGCGAAGATCCGGCGGGCGAGTCCGCCCACCAGGTCCAGCCGGTCGGCCGCGGGGTCGATCAGGACCAGCTCGCTGATCGGGAGCGTGTCCCGCAGCCGGGCGAAGCCGTCGATCAACTCGGGTGTGTAGGTGGAGCCTCCACCGACTACTGCGAGCTTCATGAGTGTGATGACCTAGCCCTTCACTCCGGTCAGCGTGACACCCTCGACGAACGCCTTCTGGGCGAAGAAGAAGACGAGGATCACAGGGGCCATGACCAGTACGGTCGCGGCCATGGTCAGATTCCAGTTTGTCTGGTGCGCGCCCTTGAAGGACTCCAGGCCGTAACTCAGCGTCCACGCCGCCGGGTTCTCCGAGGCGTAGATCTGCGGGCCGAAGTAGTCGTTCCACAGGGCGAAGAACTGGAACAGGGCGATCGCCGCGATGCCGGGCTTGGCCATCGGCAGCACGATGCGGATCAGCGTGCGGAATTCGCCGCAGCCGTCCACCTTCGCCGCGTCCAGGTACTCGTTGGGAATGGTCAGCAGGAACTGCCGCAGCAGGAAGATGGAGAACGCGTCCCCGAAGGCGAGCGGGATGATCAGCGGCCACAGGGTGCCGGTGAGGTCCAGCTGCTTCGACCAGAACAGGTACATCGGGATGATGACGACCTGCTGCGGCAGCATCATCATCGAGATCACCAGCAGCAGCGACAGATTGCGGCCGCGGAAGCGGAACTTGGCGAGTGCGTACGCCACGGGGACCGACGAGATCACCGTGAGGACAGTGCCAAGACCGGCGTACAGCAGGCTGTTCTTCCACCAGGTGAGGAAGCCCGGTGTTTCGAAGACCTTGACGTAGTTGCCCCACTCCCAGGTGTGCGGCACCAGGTCGCTGGTGAGCGCCTGCGAGTCGCTCATCAGGGAGGTGAGGAAGAGGAAGACGAACGGCAGCACGAAGAACAGCGCCGCCGCGATCCCGAGGGAGTGCACGCCGATCCAGTGCAGCGCCGCCTTGCGGCGTGCGGTGCGGTGCGCCGGAGTGGGCGCATCCGTGTTGACCGGTCGCTCAAGTGTCGTGGTGGACATGGGAGTCACTCACCTGCCTGGAGGAGGCCGCCGCGACGTCGCATCAGCAGGGCCGTGAAGGCCATCGCCAGGACGAACAGGACGAGCGCGGTGACCGCGGCGGCGCCGTAGTCGAAGCGCTGGAAGCCGAGGTTGTAAACGAGCTGCGGCAGGGTCAGGGTCGACTTGTCCGGGAAGCCGGGCTCCACCTGCTGGCCCGAGTTGCCGATGATGCCGGAGGCGACCTTCCCCGCCACGAGCGGCTGGGTGTAGTACTGCATCGCCTGGATGACACCCGTGACGACGGCGAACATCACGATCGGCGAGATGTTCGGCAGCGTCACGAAGCGGAACCGCTGCCAGGAGGACGCGCCGTCCAGCTCCGCCGCCTCGTACTGCTCCTTCGGCACGTCGAGCAGCGCGGCCATGAAGATGACCATGAGGTCGCCGATGCCCCACACCGCGAGGATGGTGAGTGCCGGCTTCGAGAAGGCCGGGTCGGTGAACCAGTCGGGAGTGGGCAGGCCCAGGTCGCCGAGGATCGCGTTGACCGGCCCGGTGCCCGGATTCAGCAGGAAGACGAAGCCGAGGGTGGCGGCGACCGGCGGGGCGAGGTAGGGCAGGTAGAAGAGGGTGCGGAAGATTCCCGTACCCGTCTTGATCTTGGTGATCAGCAGACCGATGCCGAGGCCGAAGACGACCCGGCAGATCACCATCACGACGACCAGCCACAGCGTGTTGCGCATCGCGGGCCAGAACAGCGGATAGTTCTGGAAGACGTATTTCCAGTTGTCGAGGCCGTTGAGGACCGGAGCGCCGAAGCCGTCGTACTTCGTGAACGAGAAGTACACGGTGGAGATCAGCGGATACGCGAAGAACACCGCGAAGCCGATCAGCCACGGCGACATGAAGGCCGCCGTACGCAGCGCTGATTTTCTGTGCTTCGCGGCAAGACTGGACTTCCCGCGCTCCGCACGGACCGTGTTCGTGGTCATGGGAGAACTACTTCGCCTTCGCGATGTCGGTGTCGATCTGCTTCGCGAGCTTGTCCAGACCCGCCTTCAGGTCCGTCTCGGTCCCCTTCTCGTACTGGTAGCCGAAGTCCTGGATGGTGTTCAGGTACGTGGCGCCGTTGACCGCACCCGCAGCGGTGTTGGACTTCGGGTGCCGGGCGATGTCGATGAAGGTCTTGAACTCCGGCTCGATCTTCAGGTCGGGCGACTTCAGCGCCTCGAAGGTCGAGGGCACGTTGTGGATCCCGTTGGAGAACTCCACGACCGCCTTGGTGTCGGTCGTCATGAACTTCACGAGCTCCCACGCGGCGTTCTGCTTCTTGCTCTGCGGGGCGATGCCCATCACCGTGCCGGACAGGTAGCCCTTGCCGTAGTCGGCGACCTGACTGTCGGGCACCGGCATCGGCGCGACACCGATCTTGAACGGTGTCTTGGCGTCCTTCGCCATCCCCAGCCGCCACTCGCCGTCCATCTGCATGGCGACCTGGCCGGTGTGGAAGGGGTGCTTCGCGCCGAATTCGTCACCGAAGGTGTTGCGGTACTTCTCCAGCTTCTTCAGCCCGCCGAGCTCGTCGACCATCTTCTTCTGCGTGGTGAACATGTCCGCGAACGCCGGGTCCTTGGCGACCTGCGACTTCCCGTCCTTGTCGAAGTACTCCGGGCCCCAGGAGCCCAGGTAGTGCTCGGAGGTCGTCTCGTAGCCGTGGAAGGCGGGCATGAAGCCCAGCTGCTCGTAGCCGTCGCCCTTGGTCTTCGTCAGCGCCTTCGCGGCCGTCAGGAGCTCCGAGTACGTCTTCGGGGCCTCCTTGATCCCGGCCTTCTCGAAGGCGTCCTTGTTGTAGTAGAGGCCGTACGCGTCCGCCAGCAGCGGCAGTGCGCAGCGCTTCCCCTCGAACTGGGTGTAGTCGAGCATGACCTTCGGGAAGGTCTTCTCCAGGTCCAGCTTCGACTTCTCGATGAACGGCTTCAGGTCCGCGAAGGCGCCCGAGGAGCAGAACTTGCCGATGTTGGACGTGGTGAACGACGACACGACGTCCGGGCCGTTGGAACCGCCGCTGCGCAGCGACTGGTTGAGCTTGTCGTCATTGATGTTGCCGACGACGTTGACCTTGATGTTCGGGTGCGCCTTCTCGAAGCGGTCGACGTTCTCCTTGATCGCCTTGACCTCGTTCGGCTGGGCCCAGCCGTGCCAGAAGTTGATCGTGGTGTTGGCCTTCGGGTCGTCCTTCGACACGTTCTCGGCGGAGCCGGTACAGGCGGTGGCGACCACGGATATCGCGGCGACGGCGACAGCGGCGGCGGTCAGACGGCGGTTTCTGCGCATGACAAAGCTCCCAGGGACAGGACGGGGCACGGGGGTGTGTGACGGGGGCGGACGGGGGCTAGCGGGACGAGGTGTCGAACACTTCGTCGCGGGTGGCTTCCAAGGCGCTCTGGAGCGCGCCTCTCAGCACGGGGTTCTGGTGGATCTCACCGATCACGAGCCGGGGCCGGGGCGCGGCCAGATCGGCCAGCTCCGTCTGTACGAGGGCCCGCAGCGGCTCCCCGCCCGCGGCGGTCAACGCTCCGGACAGGACGATCAGTTCGGGGTCGAGGACCGCGACCACGGACGCCAGTCCGACGGCGAGGCGGTGCGCGTACTCGGGCAGCAGTCCGGCCGTCCCCGTCTCCCCGCGTGACGCACGCTCCAGCAGGTCGACGGCCACCTCGACAGCGGGCTGCTCGGGTGTCTCCATGCCGAGCCGCTTCGCGATCCTCGGTACGGCGACGGGGCCGACGAGTTCCTGGAAGCCGCCGCCGTTCGCCTGCGCCACCCGGCGGATCAGCGGGGCGCCGGGCACCGGCAGGAAGCCCACCTCGCCGGCGCCGCCGGTCCAGCCGCGGTGCAGCCGCCCGCCGAGGACGAGGGCCGCGCCGAGGCCCGCCTCGGCCCACAGCAGCACGAAGTCCTCGTGGCCCTGCGCCGCCCCCAGCCGGTGCTCGGCGACCGCCACCAGGTTCACGTCGTTCTCGTACTCGACCGGCATCGGCAGCACCGCGGCCAACTCGTCGAGCAGCGTGGGGGAGTGCCAGCCCGGCAGGTGCGAGGCGTACCGCAGCCGCCCGGTGCTCGGGTCGAACGCGCCCGGTGTGCCGATCACGACCCGGTGCAGGTCGGCCGGGACCATTCCGGCGTCCTTCGCCGCCCCGTCGATCGCCTGCACCACCTGGCGGACGACACCCGTCGACGCGCGGCCGGGAGTGGCCAGTTCGAAGCTGCCGACGGTCTCGCCCGTGAGGTCCGCGACGGCGGCCCGGATGCGCTCGGGGGTGACGTCCAGCGCGGCGACGTGCGCGGCACCGGCGTTGACCGCGTACAGCTGCGCGCTGGGGCCGGGGCGGCCCTCGGTGGTGCCGGTCGCGACGACCAGCCCGGCGGCCTCCAGGCGGGCCAGCAGCTGGGACGCGGTCGGCTTGGAGAGGCCGGTCAGCTTGCCGATCCGGGTGCGGGAGAGAGGGCCGTGCGCCAGCAGCAGATCGAGTGCCGCCCGGTCGTTCATCGCTCGCAGAACACTCGGTGTGCCCGGTGTTGTGGCCATGACGAAGTCACCCGCCTCTCGGCTGCCTGCTCTCCCAACTACGTTGTTAGGAAAGTTTCCTATTCGGTGCGAGGAACGTAAGGCGCAGGTGAAAGGCCCGTCAATGGGAAGCGCCCCCGAGGCAACCAAAGCGTTACCTGCGGGGGCGCAGAAGTGCGTTCTTGGGGCTGTTGTGCCTCTTGCGGTACGAAGCCGGGCGTACCGGCCCTTACGTGTGCGGGGCTTGTCCGGGCCCCGCGTGGTCACTTGTTCAGGTTCGGATTCGGGGCGGGAGCGGCGGGGCCCGACCCCGGTGTCGCCCCGGCGGGCGGAATCGGGTTGGACGCCATCGCCTGCGGGGAGAGCGGGTTGGCCATCGCTGACGGGGCGGCGACGCCCGCCGACGAGTCGGCCGGGTCCGCCTCGATCACCGGCGCGGGACCGCCGACGATCCGGATGCCCGCCTTGTCGAAGGCGGCCTTGACCCGCCAGCGCAGCTCGCGCTCCACCCCCAGCGCCTTGCCCGGCATCGTCTTCGCCGAGAGGCGCACGATCATCGAGTCCAGCAGCACCGAGTCCAGGCCGAGCACCTCGATGGGTCCCCACAGCCGCTCGTTCCACGGTTCGGCCTTCGCCATGTCCTCGGCGACCTCGGAGAGCACCTCACGGACGTGCTCCAGGTCCTCCGAAGGGCGGACCTGGACGTCGACGCCCGCGGTCGCCCAGCCCTGGCTCAGGTTGCCGATCCGCTTGACCTCGCCGTTGCGCACGTACCAGATCTCGCCGTTGTCGCCGCGCAGCTTGGTGACGCGCAGGCCCACCTCGATAACCTCACCGGTCGCCACCCCGGCGTCGATGGTGTCGCCGACGCCGTACTGGTCCTCCAGGATCATGAAGACACCGGACAGGAAGTCGGTGACCAGGTTGCGGGCGCCGAAACCGAGCGCCACACCGGCGACACCCGCGGACGCCAGCAGAGGCGCCAGGTTGATGTTCAGAGCACCCAGCACCATCAGTGCGGCGGTGCCCAGGATCAGGAACGACGCCACCGAACGGAGCACCGAACCGATCGCCTCGGAGCGCTGGCGACGGCGCTCCGCGTTCACCAGCAGACCACCCAGCGCGGTGCCCTCCACCGCCTGCGCGCTGTTGTTCATGTGGGCTATCAGCTTGGTGATCGTGCGCCGGATCACCGAACGCAGCACCGTGGCGATCACGACGATCAGCAGGATGCGCAGGCCCACGCTCAGCCAGGTGGACCAGTTCTGCTCCACCCAGCTCGCGGCATTGCTCGCCTTCTCGGCAGCCTCGTCGAACGTGACGGGATCGGCGGGCGGATCTGCGACCAGTAGGGCGGACCAGGACACCTCGGGCACCTCCATGCGATGTGGCAGACCCACCACACTAACGGGGCAAGGTGCCCCACCCTGTTGACAGTGGGGCGCCGAGCCTGTGGTTCCGGACACCCGGCCGGGCGGTTCCCCCGTGTGGTGCAAAACACTTGTGGCCCGTTACCCGGACGTGGTGGCGCCACGACCAGGCATGAGGGGAGACTGGTCCCAGATCGTCCCGGCGCGAGCCACGCGCCGCCGGCGTACAAGGAGGCATCCGTGCCGCATGTCCTGGTCCTCAACGCGTCGTACGAGCCCCTCGGCGTCGTACCGCTCCGCCGCGCGCTCGTCCTCGTACTCGAAAACAAGGCCCTGTGCCTTGAGGAGTCCGGCGCCTTTCTGCACAGTGCGACCCGGGTCGTCCCCGCTCCCAGCGTGGTCCGGCTGAAACGCTTCGTGCGGGTCCCCTACCGGGGTCCCGTTCCCCTCACCCGCCGTGCGCTCTTCGCCAGGGACGGCGGGCGCTGTATGTACTGCGGTGGCGTCGCAACCAGCGTCGACCACGTCATTCCCCGCAGTCGCGGCGGCCAGCACGCCTGGGAGAACGTGGTGGCGGCCTGCCGCCGCTGCAACCACGTCAAGGCGGACCGGCACCTCCTGGAGCTCGGCTGGCGACTGCGTCACCAGCCCGCCCCGCCGTCCGGGCTGGCCTGGCGCATCATCGGGACGGGACACCGCGATCCGCGGTGGCTGCCGTACCTGCAACCCTTCGGCGCCGATGACGCCCTGGCCCGGATCGACGGCATCTCCGCCTGAGACCGGGATTTTTTGTCTCCGCGGACCTGTGGGAGGTGAGTGAGCGCTCACCTCCCACAGGTCCGCGGTGAGTGAACGCTCACCCTCTGCGGGCGTTCGGCGAGTGAGCGTTCACTCGCGCCCGCCCCCCCGCCTATTCCGCGACGGCGTACACCTCGACCGACCACAGCGAGTACCCGAAGCGGGTCGCCCGCTCGTCGCCCTGCACCCGCACGAACCGTGCGTCCTTCGCGTCGAAGCGCACCGTCTCCCGGCCGCCCCGGCCGTCCCTGACGGTGGCCGCCGTGCGCCAGGTGCGGCCGTCCGCCGACACCTGGATGCGGTACGCCTTCGCGTGCGCGTCCTGCCAGTGCAGGGACACCCTGCCCACCCGGGTGGGCCCCGCCAGCTCCGCCTGCCACCACGCGGACGCCCCGATGGGCGAGGACCAGCGGGTGTCCGCCCTCCCGTCGGCCGCGTCCGACGCCGGGAAGTCCGCCGTCTCGTCGCCCGACGACGAGATCCGCGCCGTACGCGCCAGATCGGGCCCGCCGGTGCGGGGAGCCGCCCGTACGGTGAGCGTCTGCTCGGCCCCGTCGCCGAACGACACCGGAATGCTGTATTCGCCCGCCGGGGTGTCCTTCGCGACCGTGACGTCCAGCGGAACGGAGGCGTCCGCACCGCGCGGCACCACGGTCGTCTTCGGCGCGACGACCTCGATGCCCCGGGGCGCCTTCGCGACGAGCCCCCCGCGCACCTCGCCCGGCCGCTGCCCGGTGAGCGCCGCCCGCACCCGTACCGGCGGCCCGCCGATCTCCGCGTCGACCTCCGCCCGCGACAGCGCGAGCCTGACCTCCGGCTCGTCCGCGAACCACGGCACCACACGCTGCGCCCGGGGAGCCAGCGAGCTCCAGGAGAGCCGCACCGCGTCCACGAGGGTGCCGCCCACCGCTGTCTGCGTCCACCCGTCGACGGTGAGCGTCCCGACCCGTCGCCAGCCCTCACCCGGGACGTGCACCTCCACGGCGGCGTCCGTCGCTCCGGGGTCGGCCATCGTCGTGACCGTCGACACCGGACGCGCGTGCCGGAGCCGCACGGTGTACGTGCCGGGCCCCTGCGTCACCTGCCCCGGCTCCCGGTCCGCCCCGGTCCACGCGGCGCCCTGTCGCACCGCCTTCGACAGGAACGGGTCCAGCACTCCCTTGCCGACGGTCACCCGGGGCGCCTTCAGCGCCGTACGGGAGGCGTCCAGCGCCCGCGAGTGCCGCCAGGCGCCCGCGCCGTCGCCCGCCGCCTGCGCCTGGAGCATGTCGACGGCCTGCTCACCCGCCGCGCCGTACTGGGCGAACCGGTCGATCCAGGGCCGCACTTCGTCGTCGAACGTGCCCCCGGCGGCCGCACCGAGCCGCTTCGGGGTCTCCTTCATCACCGTGAACGCGGTCCGCAGCCGCTGTGCCGCCGCGTCGCGCACCGAGGCGTCGGTGGAGGAGCGGGACGTCCAGAACGCGTCCATCAACGGCCGCAGGTACGCCGACTCGTGGTGCGGGTCCAGGATCGAGGAGGCGTGGTTGCCCGCGAACGCGCGCATCGCCTCCCGGGCCTTCGCGTCCTCGCCCGCCAGGTCGTCGATCGCCGCCCGCCAGGACTCGTCGGGCCGGTAACCGCGCGGATTCCAGGCGAAGTCGGCGGCCGTGAACAGCGGAATGCGGGACGCGGAGGGCTGCTCCATGGCATTCGACAGCAGGGCGGCGCTGCGGCCCGCCACGGCCGGTTCACGGCCCGTGTAGGGGCCGAGGAAGATACGGTCCTGCGCGTAGTCGTTCACCGGATAGTTGTCCATCGTCACCAGTGGATGCCCGAACGCGCTCCGGGTGGTGACCAGTTCGCGCCCGCTGATGGTGCGCGGCACCACACCCACCCCGGTCCACGCGACCTGCACCCGCTCGTCCAGCGCGGCGGCCAGCGCGCGCCGGTAGTCGGTCGCCCCGTCCTGGTAGAACTCCGTCGGCATCAGCGACAGGGGCTCCGCACCCGGGTGACGCTCCGCGAGGTGGCGGGCCACCGCGCTCGCTACCCGCGCGTGCGCCTTCGCAGCGGCGGCGGGTCCCGACCCGAACACGTCCGCGTCCTGCCCGCAGTGCCACTCGCTGTAACTGACGTCCTGGAACTGGAGCTGGAAGACCCGCACCCCGAGCGCCCACATGGCGTCCACCTTGCGGGTGAGCGCGCGCACGTCCCGGTCGTCCGACATGCACATCGCCTGCCCCGGCGCCACCGCCCAGCCCAGCGTCACGTGATTGCGCCGCGCGTGCTCCGCGAGCACCCGGAAGGAGGTGCGCTCGGCGGCCGGGTAGGGATCGCGCCACAGGGCCTGGCGGTACGGATCGTCGCCGGGCGCGTACAGATAGCGGTTCTGCTTGGTGCGTCCCATGAAGTCGATCTGGGCGAGCCGCTGTTCGGTGGTCCAGGGGCGCCCGTAGAAGCCCTCCGCCATGCCCCGCACGGCCGTCCCCGGCCAGTCCCGCACCCAGACGCCCGCGACCGTGGGGCGTCCCCCTCCGGTACGGATCAACTGCCGCAGCGTCTGCACCGCGTGGAACACACCGTCCGCGCCGACACCGTCCAGCGCCACCGTGTCGCGACCCGCGACCTTCCCCACCGCGATCCGGTAACCCCCCTGGGGGAGGTCCCCGCGCGCCGGTGCGCGCAAAGCCGTCAGCACCTCGTCGGCGGCCCCCGCCCGCACCACGGGACCGCGCGGCGGCAGCGCCTCGCCCGGTGCCACCTCGTAGAGGGTGTGCACACCCGCACCCCGCAGCACACTGCGCAGTGCGTCCACCGCGTACGGATCGGTGCCGGGCGCGACCACCAGCACCGCCTCGTCACCCACCGGTACACCGGCACCGGCCGCACGCATCGACTGCGGGCGCGGCCACACGGGCGGCAGCGCGGAGTCACTGTCGCTGTCCCTCGTCGCGGGAGCGGGAACGTCCGGGGCGGGCGGAGCGGCCACCGCACCCGGCGCACCGCCGAGCAGGCCGCCCATCACGGCGAACGCGACGGCGGTCGCGCCCCTTCTGCGCCCCAACTGCACGCCGTACTCCTCTGGCTCACGTGCCGCGCACCTCTGCGGTGTACGGCTTCGGTGTCCGTCCGCGGCCGACTGCTGCCGCGTGCGGTATTGATCGTTCCGTGACCTGCGCGCGCCGAGCCCATCACCCGTCCGCCGACAGTGTCAATGCGAGCGCCGACCGCGTTTCGCCCGTCCGCACCGGATGTGCCGGACAGTCTGCGGCCGTGTGTCCGATTCCTTCAACTTCTTGCGCCAACTCCCCGCCGGGGGAACGAATGTGACACGGCTCACGTTCAACGGCCGTAAATGTCTGCGACTCCGCCCTCTGGGTAGAGACGCTGAAGTCCGCGTCCCCCATCAAGGGAGGCCCTCGTGGCCGCTTCCGCCCAGCTCCTCCTCTCCGCCCTGTCCCCACAGGTCTCGGGCCCCGACTCCGTCCTCGACGGGACCTGTGCCTGCGGGTGCGGCGCCGAGCCGCCCCTGACCAGCGAGCCGCCCCTCGCGGACGCCGCGCCGCTCACCAGTGAGCCCCCGCTCACCGACGCGACGCCCCTCACCAGCGAGCCGACGTCGTACGGCACCGCGTCCGGCACGGAGTACCAGTACCCGGGGGTCTGATGGCAGCAGGGCGTACGACACCGGAGGAACCGGTGGAGCCGGTCGCGGAGCCCGCGTCGCCCGCGGAGCCCTCACCACCGGAACCGCCCCCCGTTCCCGCCCCCCTGGCCCGGCTCGCCGCCCTGTACGGCGTCGCCGTGTCCTACTCCCCGTCGGCCGACCGCACCGTCCACGTTCCCGCGGCCACCGCCGTCGCCGTGCTCGCCGCCCTGGACGTCGACGCGAGCACCCCCGAGGCCGTGGACGCCGCTCTCGCCGCCCACGACGCCCGCGCCCGCACCGAGGTGCTTCCGCCCACGCTCGTCCTGTGGCGGGGCGCCCAGACGCTTCCGGAGGCCCTCGCCGCGCTCCCGGAGGGCACCGAACTGCGGGTTGCCACCGAACAGGGCGAGGCCCGCACCTGGCCCGCCCCGCCGCCCGCGCACCGCGACGGCCCCGCGGCCACGGGCGCGAGCGGCCACTGGGCACAACTCCCGCACGGCGTCCACCGGTTGTCCGTCCGCCTGCCCGACGGCCGCGAAGCCTCCTGCCACCTCGTCGTCGCCCCCGCGCGCGCGAAGGCACCCGAAGGCCCCCGGCACGGCTTCCTCGTCCAGCTCTACTCGCTGCTCTCCACCCGCTCCTGGGGCATGGGCGACCTCGGCGACCTCGCCGACCTCGCCGCCTGGGCCGGGCGCTTCCTCGGTGCGGGCTTCCTCCAGGTCAACCCGCTGCACGCCGCCGTCCCCGGCACGCCGACCGACCCCTCCCCGTACCGCCCCTCCACCCGGCGCTTCCCCGACCCCGTGCACCTGCGGATCGAGGACGTACCCGAGTTCGGTTACGTGACGGACCCGGCCGACCGCACCCGCCTGGGCGAACTCCTCGCCGAGGCCGCCGCCCTGCGCGAAGGGGTGCTCCTCAGGGACGCGCTGCTCGACCGGGACGCCGTATGGGCACTCAAGCGGGAGGCGCTGACGATCGTGGCCGGGGTGCCGCTGAGCCCCGGCCGCCGCGCCGCCTACTGCGACTTCCTCGCCGAACAGGGCACCGCACTGGAGGACCACGCCACCTGGCTGGCCCTCGTCGACCTGTACGGCCCGGACCGCACCCGGTGGCCCGGCGCACTCGCCGACCGGGACTCCGCCGACACCGCCCGCGAACGCGCCAAGCTGGGCGGCCTCATCGACTTCCACTGCCGGGCCGTGTGGCTCACCGACTGCCAGCTCGCCGCCGCCCAGCGCGCCGCCCGCGAGGCGGGCATGGCCGTCGGCCTGGTGCACGACCTGGCGGTCGGCGTGCACCCCGACGGCTCCGACACCTGGGCCCAGGCCCACGCGTACGCACCGGGCATGTCCGTGGGAGCCCCGCCGGACGCCTTCAACGCCCGCGGCCAGGACTGGGGCCTGCCGCCCTGGCGGCCCGACGTGCTCGCCGCGACCGGCTACGCCCCGTACCGCAGCCTGCTCCGCAACCTCCTGAGGCATGCCGGGGCCGTCCGCATCGACCACGTGATGGGTCTGTTCCGCCTCTGGTGGGTGCCTGCGGGCCTGCCGCCCACAGAAGGCGCGTACGTGCGCTACGACGCCGAGGCGATGCTCGCCGTCCTCGTCCTGGAGGCGGACCGCGCCGGTGCCGTCGTCGTCGGCGAGGACCTCGGCACCGTCGAACCCGGCGTCCGCGACGCGCTGGCGGCACGCGGCGTGCTCGGCACCTCCGTCCTGTGGTTCGAACGGGACTGGGCGGGCACCGGCCGCCCGCTGCCCCCAGAAGCCTGGCGAGAGGGCTGCGTCGCCACCGCCACCACCCACGACCTGCCGTCCACCGCCGCCCGCCTCACCGGCGACCACGTCGCCCTGAGGCACCGCCTGGGCCTGCTCACCCGCCCGCTGGCGCGGGAGCGCGCCGAGGAGGCCACAGAGGTCACCGACTGGCTCTCGTACCTCACCCGACTGGGCCTGCTGCCCGAAGGAGGGGAGGACGAGGAGGCGGCCGTACGGGCCGTGCACCGCTTCCTGCTGCGCACCCCCGCCCGGATGGTCGGCATCTGGCTGCCCGACGCCGTCGGCGACCGCCGCCCGCAGAACCTGCCGGGCACCTGGGACCAGTACCCCAACTGGCGGCTGCCCCTCGCCGACGCCACCGGCCGCCCCCTCACCCTGGAGGAACTGGCCGCCTCACCCCGCCTGCACGCCCTCGTGGAGGCGATCCGCGAAGCCTCTGACAGTGGTGCGCACGCGGGTGCGGATGCAGGGGCGGAACCCCTTACGGCACCCCCGGGCGAGCGCCCCGCTTAGGCGTTCGCTACTTTTGCACCGTGGACAAGAAGAACGCTCTGCGCGCCGGCGCTGTCGCGACCGGTACGACGCTGATGATGCTGCTCCTGTCGTCTCCCGCGCTCGCGGCCGTACGGGACGACGGTGACGACCCGGGCCCCGGCCTGAGCGTCGCCGAGACGCTCGGTCTCTTCGTCGCGGCCCCGATCGGCCTCTTCGTGGTCATCGCCGGCCTGGTGATGGTGCTCGACAAGTCGCGCAAGCAGGTCTGACACCCGGACTTCGCTCCTCCGAGGGCGTCGGCGGCCCGTACTGAACGTACGGGCCGCCGACGCCCTCGGTGCGTTCACTCACGTCGCCATTGTTCGCTTCTCCTGAACAGTTTCATCGAAAAGTTTCGATGGACCTGAATGTCTTTCCGGTGTGACCGTGGTGATCTCACCGATCACCGCACCACCCCGGGGGCAGCGATGGCAGTACTCGACCGCATCCGCACACCGAGCGGCACCACCACCACAGGCACGATCACAGGCACCACCACAGGCACGACCACGGCGACGGTACGCAGGAGTGTGGGTCTCGGCCTCCTGCTCGCCGCCGTCGCCACCGTCGTCTGGTCCGGCAGCTTCGTCACCTCGCGCGGTCTGCACGACTCCGTACCGCCGATTCAGGCCGCCTTCTGGCGCTGGATCGTCGCCTTGCTCGCCGTCGCTCCCTTCGCCGTGCGCGCGACCTGGCGGCAGCGCGCCGTGCTCCGCGAGCACCTCGGCTTCGTCGCCCTCGCCGCCCTGCTCGGCGTCACCGTCTACAACACCCTGGTCAACCAGGCCGGACTCGACACCCCCGCCGGAACCATGGGCATGATCATGGCCGCCTCGCCCGTCGTCATGGCGGTGTACGAGCGCCTGGGCGGACAGCGTCTCGGCGCCCGCCGTGTCGTCGGCATGCTGATCGCCTGCACCGGAGTGCTGCTCCTGGTGAGTAAGGGCTCACTCACCCTCGGTCTGTCGGCCGGTGCGTTCTGGATGATCGCCGCCGCCCTGTGCTTCGGCTCGTACAGCGCCCTGCTGCGCCGCAAGCCCGCGGAGATCGGCGGACTGGCCTTCCTCTTCAGCACGTTCGTCCTCGGGGCGCTGATGCTGGCGCCTGCGTACGGCATCAGCCTCGCCGTCCAGGGCGGCTTCGAGGTGCGCCCCGGCACCGTGGGCCCGCTCCTCTACGTCGGCGTCTTCTCCTCCGCCGTCGCCTTCTTCGCCTGGAACAAGGCGATCTCCCTCATCGGCGCCGCCCGTGCGGGCATCGTCTACTACCTCCAGCCGGTGTGCGTGGCGCTGCTGTCGTACGCGGTGCTCGGCGAGGAGACCGGGCCGCTCCAGGTGCTGTGCACGGGGCTCATCCTGGGCGGCGTGGTGCTCGGGGCCACGACCGGCGCCACCGGAGGCACCCGGACCGCCCGTACCCCCCGTACCGCCCGGACAACCCGGACCGCCCGGTTCAAGGGAGCCCGATAAGTTGCGGGTCATGACCGAGTGGGACATCAAGAAGCTGCGCATCCTGCGGACCCTGCGCGAGAGGGGCACCGTGACGGCCACCGCCGAGGCGCTGCTGATGACGCCCTCAGCCGTCTCCCAGCAACTCTCCAACCTCGCCAAACAGCTCGACGTCACCCTCCTGGAGGCGCACGGCCGCCGGGTCCGCCTCACCGACGCGGCCCACCTCGTGCTCCGGCACGCGGAGGCGGTCTTCGCGCAACTGGAACGAGCGGACGCCGAGTTGGAGGGCTACGCGAAGGGCGACACGGGAGAGGTGCGGATCGGCGCCTTCTCGACGGCCGTGCCCGCCCTCGTCGTACCCGCCGTACGTCGCCTGCGTGTGACGCATCCGGGCCTGGAGGTACGGGTGCGGGAGGCCGAGGCGGCAGAGGCGTATGACCTCCTCTCCGACGGCACCGTCGACCTCGCCCTCTCGCTCGCCGCGCACGCGCCCACCGCCCGAGACCCTCGGTTCGCCCGCATCCCGCTGCTCGCCGACCCCCTCGACGTGGCGCTCCCCACGCACCACCCCCTCGCCGCCGCCCCCGGCCTGCGGCTCGCGGACCTGTCCGGCGAAGCATGGATCTTCGGCGGCAGCGGTCCCTGGTCGGAGATCACCACCGCCGCCTGTGAGGCGGCCGGATTCGTGCCCGTACAGGCGCACAGCGCCGCCGGGTGGACCGCCATCCTGGCGATGGTCGAGGCGGGCATGGGCGTCGCCCTGGTACCCCGGATGGCCGCCGCCGAGCGCCGCACCGGTGTCGTCATGCGCGTACTGGAGGCCGACCGGCCCCGACGGCACGTGGTGGCCGCGGTGCGACGGGGCGCGGAGGACGGCCCCGCGGTGGGCCGGACGCTGGCGGCGCTGCGGACGGTCGCGGCCGAACGGGGCTGAGAGGTGGGGAGCGGAACCCGCCCCCACGGGGCTGAGAGGTGAGGAGCGGAACCCGCCCCCACCTTTCAGTTCCGCTTCACAGCCTGTGCGGAAACTTTCGATGGACCTGAGAGGTGGGCGGGAGCCACAGTCGTACCCATGACGACCAACGAGAGCGACCCGCACGCCAACGACGCAGCCCCCTACGGCGGAGGCGACCCCTACGCCGACTACCGCGGTGCGGGCGACCTCCCGTTCACCGAGCTCGTCGACCTCGCCGACCGTCGCCTCGGCGCCGGTGTCATCGCCGCCAACGACGAGTTCTTTGCCGAGCGCGAGAACCTCCTCATCCGCGAACGCGCCGTCTTCGACCCGGAGCACTTCGGGCACAAGGGAAAGATCATGGACGGCTGGGAGACCCGCCGCCGCCGCGGCGTCGACGCCCAGCACCCCTTCCCCGAGGCCGAGGACCACGACTGGGCGATCATCCGCCTCGGTGCCGCCGGAGTCATCCGGGGCATCATCGTCGACACCGCCCACTTCCGCGGCAACTACCCGCAGCGCGTCAGCATCCAGGCGACCGCCGTCGAGGGCTCCCCGAGCCCCGAGCGGCTCCTCGCCGACGACGTGAAGTGGGAGGAGATCGTTCCCGTCACACCCGTCAGGGGCCACGCGGCCAACGCGTTCGAGATCGACGTCGAGCGCCGCTTCACGCACGTGCGCCTGTGCCAGCACCCCGACGGCGGCGTCGCCCGCCTGCGCGTGCACGGCGAGGTCGTCCCGGACCCCGAGTGGCTCCAGCTCCTGGGCACCGTCGACCTCGTCGCCGTACAGAACGGCGGCACCTACGAGGACGCGTCGGACAAGTTCTACTCGTCGCCGACGCAGATCATCCTGCCCGGCACCTCCCGCAAGATGGACGACGGCTGGGAGAACCGCCGCCGCCGGGTGCGCGACACCAACGACTGGGTGCGCTTCAAGCTCGTCGCCCAGGGCGCCGTCCGCGCCGTCGAGATCGACACCGCCTACCTCAAGGGCAACTCCGCCGGGTGGATCGCGCTCAGCGGCCGCAACGGCGACACCGGCGACTGGTTCGAGATCCTCCCCCGGACGAAGCTCCAGCCCGACACCCTGCACCGGTTCAAGCTCGCCGCGCAGGCCGTCGCCACCCACGTGCGCCTCGACGCCTTCCCCGACGGCGGCGTCGCCCGCATGCGCCTGCACGGCACCGTCACCGAGCAGGGCCAGACCGAGCTCAAGGCCCGCTACGAGGACCTGAGCAACTAGCGCACCAGACTCCGTGCGTGCGGTGGACAGCGGTCCCGCACGCACGGGAACAACAGAGGGCCCCGGCGCACACCCACCCGCGCCGGGGCCCTCCGCCATGTCATGGCGACATGGTGTTACGCACCGGCAGCCTCGTCCGCTGCCTGCGCCTTGAGCGCACGCTCAACACCCGACCGCGACTCCGACACCAGCCGCCGCAGCGCCGCACTCGGCTCCGCCGACGCCAGCCAGGTGTCCGTCGCGTCCAGCGTCTCCTGCGACACCTGGAGCGCGGGGTACAGGCCCACCGCGATCTGCTGCGCGATCTCGTGCGAACGCGAGTCCCACACGCCCTTGACCGCCGCGAAGTACTTCTCCGTGTACGGGGCGAGCAGCTCGCGCTGATCCGTCTGCACGAAGCCGCCGATGACCGCCTCCTGGAGGGAGTTGGTCAGCTCGTCGGACTCCACGACCGACGCCCACGCCTCCGCCTTCGCCTGAGCCGTCGGACGCGCCGCACGGGCCGAGGCCGCGTGCTGCTGGCCGGCCGAGGTGTTGTCGCGCTCCAGCTCCGCCGCGATCTCGTCCTCGTCGACGACGCCCACGGCCGCCAGACGGTTCACGAACGCCCAGCGCAGGTCGGTGTCGACGGCCAGGCCCTCGACCGACTCCGAGCCCTCCAGGAGCCCGCGCAGCAGGTCCAGCTGCTGCGGCGTGCGCGCGGTCGCGGCGAACGCGCGCGCCCAAGCGAGCTGGTGGTCGCTGCCCGGCTCGGCGGACGCCAGGTGCGCCCGGGTCGCCTCGGTCCACTGCGTCAGACCGGCCTCGCGCCAGGACGGCGCCGAGTACAGGTCCAGCGCCAGCTTCACCTGACGGTGCAGCGACTGCACGACGCCGATGTCCGACTCCTTGGAGATGCCGGACAGCACCAGGGACAGGTAGTCACGGGTGGCGAGTTCGCCGTCGCGCGTCATGTCCCACGCGGACGCCCAGCACAGGGCGCGCGGCAGCGACTCGGTGAAGTCGCCCAGGTGCTCGGTGACGAAGGCCAGCGACGCCTCGTCCAGGCGCACCTTCGCGTACGACAGGTCGTCGTCGTTGAGCAGCACGACGGCGGGACGCGCGCGGCCCACCAGGGCGTCCACGGCGGTCAGTTCGCCGTCGACGTCCAGCTCGACGCGGTCGGTGCGCACGAGCTTGCCCGCGCCGTCCAGGTCGTACAGGCCGATCGCGATGCGGTGCGGACGCAGCGTCGGGACGCCCTTTGCACCGGTCGGCAGCGCGGGAGCCTCCTGCTTCACCGCGAAGGCGGTGACGACGCCGTCGGCGTCCGTCTCGATCTCCGGGCGCAGGATGTTGATCCCGGCCGTCTGGAGCCACTTCTGCGACCACGTCTTGAGGTCGCGGCCACTGGTCTGCTCCAAGGCGCCCAGCAGGTCGCTCAGCTGCGTGTTGCCGAAGGCGTGCGCCTTGAAGTACGCCTGCACGCCCGCGAAGAACTCGTCCATGCCCACGTACGCCACAAGCTGCTTCAGGACCGACGCGCCCTTGGCGTACGTGATGCCGTCGAAGTTGACCAGCACGTCGTCCAGGTCACGGATGTCGGCCATGATCGGGTGCGTCGAGGGAAGCTGGTCCTGGCGGTACGCCCACGTCTTCATGGAGTTCGCGAACGTCGTCCAGGAGTGCGGCCACTTCGAGCCCTCGGCGTACGCCTGGCAGGCGATCGAGGTGTACGTGGCGAACGACTCGTTCAGCCACAGGTCGTTCCACCACTCCATCGTGACGAGGTCGCCGAACCACATGTGGGCGAGCTCGTGCAGGATCGTCTCGGCGCGCGTCTCGTACGCGGCGTCCGTGACCTTCGAGCGGAACACGTACTGGTCGCGGATGGTGACCGCGCCCGCGTTCTCCATCGCGCCCGCGTTGAACTCCGGCACGAAGAGCTGGTCGTACTTCGCGAACGGGTAGTCGTAGTCGAACTTCTCCTGGAACCAGTCGAAGCCCTGCCGCGTGACGGCGAAGATGTCGTCCGCGTCCAGGTGCTCGGCCAGCGACGGACGGCAGTAGATGCCCAGCGGCACGCGCTGCCCGTCCTTGCCCTCGTACACCGAGTGCACCGCGTGGTACGGGCCGACGATCAGAGCGGTGATGTACGTGGAAATGCGCGGCGTCGGCTCGAAGGTCCAGACGTCGTCCTTCGGCTCCGGCGTCGGCGAGTTCGAGATCACGGTCCAGCCCGTCGGGGCCTTCACGGTGAACTGGAAGGTCGCCTTCAGGTCGGGCTGCTCGAACGACGCGAACACCCGCCGCGCGTCCGGCACCTCGAACTGCGTGTACAGATAAGCCTGCTCGTCGACCGGGTCCACGAAGCGGTGCAGACCCTCACCGGTGTTGGTGTACGCGCAGTCCGCGACGACCTTCAGTTCGTTGGCCCCGCCGCGCAGCGACGGAAGCGCGATGCGCGATGCGGCGAAGACCGCCTTCGCATCCAGTGCCTCACCGTTCAGCACGACCTCGTGCACGGTCGGCGCGACCAGGTCGATGAAGCTGGCGGCCCCGTCCTCGGCGGACTCGAAGCGCACCGTGGTCACCGAGCGGTACGTACCGCCCTCCTGCGCACCACTGAGGTCGAGCTCGACCTCGTACGCATCAACCGTGAGCAGCCGCGCGCGCTCCTGCGCTTCTTCGCGGGTCAGATTGGTACCGGGCACCCTGTCATCTCCTCGGATCGTGACGTTCTGGGCCATCCTTCCACGGCGCGGGGCCCTGTCGGCAGTGAGATTTACGGTCGGACCCAGCACAGACGAGAAGGGGCGGTGACACACGGTCCCCCCGGTGTCACCGCCCCGTGAGTTGCGGGATGGGTCAGCCCTTGAGCTCCGCCGCCACCAGCTCCGCGATCTGTACGGCGTTCAGCGCCGCACCCTTGCGGAGGTTGTCGCCGGAGAGGAACAGTGCGAGGCCGTTGTCGACGGTCTCGTCGACGCGGATGCGACCGACGAAGGAGACGTCCTGTCCCGCCGCCTCCAGAGGCGTCGGGATCTCGGAGAGCGCCACCCCCGGTGCGCCGCCGAGCAGCTCGTACGCGCGCTCCACAGTGAGCGGTCGCTCAAAACGCAGGTTGACCTGGAGCGAGTGGCCCGAGAAGACCGGCACCCGGACACACGTGCCGGAGACCTTCAGCTCCGGGATCTCCAGGATCTTGCGGGACTCGTTGCGGAGCTTCTGCTCCTCGTCCGTCTCGAAGGAGCCGTCGTCGACGATGTTGCCCGCCAGCGGCAGCACGTTGAACGCGATCGGCTTCTTGTAGACGTTCGGCTCGGGCAGCTCGACCTTGTCGCCGCCGTGGGTGAGCTCCGCCGCCTGGTCGACGACCTTCTTGACCTGGCCGTCGAGCTCGGCGACACCGGCCAGACCGGAGCCGGACACGGCCTGGTAGGTGGTGGCGATCATCGTGAGGAGGCCCGCCTCGCCGTGCAGCGGCTTCAGCACGGGCATCGCGGCCATCGTCGTGCAGTTCGGGTTGGCGATGATGCCCTTGGGGCGGTCCGCGACCGCGTGCGGGTTCACCTCGGACACCACGAGGGGCACCTCGGGGTCGCGCCGCCAGGCGGACGAGTTGTCGATGACGACGGCACCCTGCGCGGCGACCTTCTCGGCCAGCGCCTTGGAGGTGGAACCACCGGCGGAGAAGATCACGATGTCGAGGCCCGTGTAGTCGGCCGCCGAGGCGTCCTCGATGGTGACCGGCTTGCCGTCCCACTCCAGCGTCGAACCGGCGGACCGCGCCGAGGCGAACAGCCGCAGCTCCGTGACCGGGAACTTCCGCTCCGCGAGGATCCGCAGCACAACTCCGCCGACCTGACCGGTGGCTCCGACGATTCCGACCCTCACGGTGACTCCTCAGTCCTTTGCGTGTGCAGGCATGACGACCTGCGGCGATGGCACCCATGATGCGGGAGGTGCCGTCCGGCTTGTCCAATCGATTGTCCGAGGGACGGACCGAGGCACCGTGAAGTGTCCGCAGAGCGGACAGCGGGCACCGGATTTCCCGAACCACCGGACACAGGACCCCTGCCCCCTTCATGCTCTGGCCATGACTGTGACAAAGAACAAGTGGGAACCGACCCACGGCGACCCCTACCGGCCGGTGCCCTACACCCCCGCCCGGATGGACGCGGCCGAATCCCTGGCCCGCGCCGCCGAGCTGCGCACCCGCATGGACGAGCGCCGCACGGTCCGCCAGTTCTCCACGGACCCCGTCCCCGACCAGGTCGTCCGCGACGCCATCGCCTGCGGTGCCACCGCCCCCTCCGGCGCCCACCAGCAGCCCTGGACCTTCGTCCTGGTCAAGGACCCGGACGTACGCCGCCGGATACGCGAGGCCGCCGAGGAGGAGGAGCAGATCTCCTACGAGGGCAGGCTCGGCGAGGAGTGGCTCGACGCCCTGCGCCCGCTCGGCACCGACGAGGTGAAACCCCACCTCACCGACGCCCCCGCCCTGATCGTCGTCTTCCAGCAGCGCTACTGGCTCGCCGAGGACGGCACCAAGCGCAAGCACTACTACGTCGACGAGTCGGTCGGCATCGCGGTGGGCATGCTCCTGTCCGCCCTCCACCTCTCCGGCCTCGCCGCCCTCATCCACACCCCGAGTCCCATGCGCTTCCTGGCCGAGGTGCTGGGCCGCCCGGTCAACGAGAAGGCGTTCGCGGTGATCCCGGTCGGCTACCCGGCGGACGACTGCCAGGTCCCCGACCTGGTCCGCAAGTCCCTCGACCAGGTCATGGTCGAGATCTAGCAGGGGGTAAGAGCAAGGGGCGGGCCGGAGACTTCCCGGCCCGCCCCTCACGCGTACAAGAAGATCAGTCCGTTACTGGACGACCTTCTCGATCTGCACGCTGCCGGTGCCCGCGACCGTGCCGCGTGCGTTCAGCAGCTGCACCTCGCCGAAGAACTGGCGCCCTTCCGGCGCCGCGCCCCCGACGTTCACCGACGCCGTGACCTGGGCGGACGCGCCGTTGGCGAGCTCCACCTGCTTCGTCTCGTCGGCGGTGACACTACCGAGCGACGCCGCGAAGAACACGTCGCGGTAGTCGTACGTGGTGGTGCCGGCCGGGATCGAGTAGCCGTCCACGACGATCGTGTACGTACCGGCGGCGGGCTTGAGCAGGCTGACGGCCTCCTCGGAGTCGCCGTCGGCGGCCTTGCCGACCTCCTTGCCGTCCTTGAGGACCACCAGGTCCAGGTCGGCCTTGGCGTCGGAGACCTTGCCGATGGCGACGTCGAGGCGCTCGGCGCCCTCGCCCAGGACGACCGTGGTCTCCTGCGTCTCACCCTGCTTGATGGTCGGCTTGGCGACCTTCGCGGAGCCCAGCGAGCCGCCCTTCAGCTTGCCGGTGAGCGCGCCGAAGTTGTTGGTGACCTTCCACTCGACGGGGGCCGGAGTGCCGACCTTCGCCTCGGGGACGACCTTGACGGCCGGGTCGAAGCCCGCGCCCAGCAGCGTCACGTCCAGCGTGTACGGGTTGTCCAGCAGCGGCGACGTACGGCGCGACTCGACCTCGATCTCCCAGACGCCCGCAGCCGGCTCCTTGTAGGAGCGGACGTCGGGGCGGCAGGTGTTGGCCGGGTTGTTGTAGTTCGGGTAGCAGTTCGTCGTCGACGTCGGGTCGGACGGCACACCGTACGGGTGGATCGAGATGAACCGGGTCTGGCTGCCCGCCGCGAGTCCGCCGAGTGCGACCTCCAGGTTCTTCGCGCCCGCCGGGACGTTCACGAAGTACGAGGTGGAGGCGTTGCGCGTTGCCGTACCCGACTTCTTCAGCGTGTATCCGGGCTTCGCCACCTCGTCGGCGGCGACGACGGTGGTGAGGATCTGCTTGTCGATGCCCTCGGTGGCCTTGTCGGACACCTCCAGGACGGCGCTGTGGATGCCGCCGGTGCGGGGCTGCGCGGAGACCTTCACGGTGACCGGCGTGTTCAGCGGAAGCTTCACGACGTCGTTGCCGACGACCTTGAAGGTGCCGTTGTTGTTCTCGAAGTGCAGCTCGTGCCGGACGTCACCGGCCGGACCCGAGGTACGGGTGATCGTGATGTCGTACGTCTTCTTCTGACCGGCCTTCAGGCCGCCCTCACGGTCGTACAGACCGGTGCCGAAGCCGGGCGTCTTGAGCGCCTGTTCCATCGCGGTGTCGACCGGGGCCTTCACCGTGTACTCGTGCGCGGTGGCGCCCTTCTTCAGGGACTTCCACGCGTCGACGACGTTGATGAGACCGGCACCCTGCTCGTGCGCCTGCGCGCCCTTGATGCGGTCGGCCTGACTGATCAGCGCGGTGCGCAGCTTCGCCGGGGTCAGGTCCAGCTTGGCCTGCTTGGCGGCCGAGATCAGCAGCGCCGAGGCGCCCGCCGCCTGCGGGGAGGCCATCGAGGTGCCCTGGAGCATCTGGTAACCGGCCGGGAGCGGGTAGCCCGCCTCGGCGACCGGGCCGCCGGGCAGCCAGGTCTGGGTGGTGTTGATCGCCGAACCGGGCGCAGTGATCGTCGGCGCGAAGCCGCCGTCCTCACGCGGGCCCCGGGAGGAGAACGGCATCATCGCGTACGCGGACTTCACCGCGGAGCCGTAGTTGGCCGCCCAGGTCTCCTTGGAGATGGACGCGCCGACCGAGATCACCTTGTCGGCCAGACCGGGGTCGCCGATGGTGTTGGTGCCCGGGCCGCTGTTGCCGGCCGAGATGACCAGCTGCACGCCATAGGTGTCGATCAGGCGGGTGTAGAGCTCGGCGCGGGCGTTGTTGCCGTCGTTGAGCGCGGGCAGACCGCCGATCGACATGTTGACGATGTCCACGCCGCGGTTCTTGACCAGGTCGGTCATGCCTTCGGTCAGCGCGATGTTGGTGCAGCCGCCGTCCCAGGTGCAGGCACGGGAGGACACGAGCTTCGCACCCGGGGCCGCGCCGTTCATCTTGCCGCCGAAGAGCTTGTTGGCGGCGGTGATGCCTGCGACGTGGGTGCCGTGCTCACTCTCGATGAGCCCGATGTTGACGAAGTCGGCCTTGGCACCGGCCTGGTTGTAGACGACGTCCTTGCGGAACTCGACCACGAAGGGGACCTGCTCGACGACGTCCGTCGCCGGGTTGTCCTTGCCGAAGTAGCCGACCTGGAACTTGTCCTTGTACGGCGTCATCGCGGTCTCGTCGGCGAAGTCGCCGTCGTTGTCGAGGTCCACCCGGACGGTCCCGGCAGCCTGGTCGTACAGCACGCCCCAGACGTCGGTGGTGTCGCCGTCGCGGTTCAGGTCGCCCTTGGCGTCGCCGCCGGCGGTGGAGTTCTCACGGAAGAGGTTGAACTTGTACGTGCCCTCGGGCGCCGTCCAGGTCCGGCCGCCGGCCGTGAAGGTCGGGCCCTTGACCTCGGTGATCATCGGACGCCAGGTCAGGTCGCCGTCGGCCACCGGGTCCGTCGCCGTCACCCAGTCGACGATCTTGCGCTCGCCGGTGGTGGTCTTCTGGAGCGCCGGGTGACCGAGGTCGACGCCCGAGTCCAGGATGCCGATGGTGACGCCGCGCCCGTCCGCCGTCGGGTTCTTCTTCACGAAGTCGACGGCGCCGGTCTCGAAGGACGGGTTGTACGGGTTCTCGGCGGGGGTGTCCTTCCCCGGTGCCGGGTACGAGCCCACAGCCGCCTTGGCGGCGCCCTGGGCGCGGTCGCCGGACGGTGTCGGGTCGTCGAGCTTGATCTCCTGCTTGAGGTCGATCGCGTGGACGCTGGAGAGCTTCGCGGCCGACTTCAGCGCGGCTTCGGCCTTCGCGATGGGCAGCGTGGCCCGCACGTAGCCGAGCGCGTCGTCCGTACGCCCGACGCTCGCCCCCGGTACGCCGTCGAACTGGGCCTTGACCTGCTCCGTCGCACCCGGCGCGGTCGCCACCATCACGGTGACGTCCTTCGCGCCGGACGTCTGCGCCTCGGTGAGCAGCGCCTCGTCGACACTGCCGAGCTTGGCCTCGGCGGACTTGGGAGCCGGGGGAGTGGGGTCGGGCGTGCCCGCGGCGAAGGCGGGCAGCGGCGCGGTCGCACACAGCGCGGCAACCAGCGAGGCCGCGAAGGCTATTCGCGCGGTACGTCTGACGCCGCCCGCGCGCGGCGCGGAAGGCTGGGGGGTGGCGGTCATGTGCATCCCTGAATGTGAAGGATCTGGAAGAACTCCGGACAGAAAGAGTCCGAATTTCGGTGCCCAATGACCGGTCAGCATGTCGTAAGTGACAGTTGTTTGGGGAGAGTTGACTGAGGTGTAATACGCCGTGGCAGGAACCCGCCACTGGCGTGCTGCCGCCTGACGGGAACCGCGCGGACCCGTCAGGGAGGAAGGGACGGCCGCTCCGCGTCCCCCCGCCCCACAGCCGCCGGACGCGACGCGGCGATGCCCGCTAAAGGTGGGGCCGCCGACAGGACCGGAGCCCGCTCCGGATCCGGTCCCGCCGCACCGGTTTGTGCCCGATCCAGGTGCGGTGGGCCGCGTACCGCCTAGCCTCAACTAATGAACGCAGAGTTGAGAGTGGCCGCCTACGCCGTGTGCGTACGGGACGAGAAGGTGCTGCTGGCCCGCTGGGTGGCCCGGGACGGTGCGAAACGCTGGACGCTGCCCGGCGGCGGCCTGGAGCACGGCGAGGACCCGCTGGAGACGGTCGTGCGCGAGGTCGACGAGGAGACCGGTTACGCCGTCGAGCCGGTCCAGCTCCTCGGGCTGGACTCCATCCGCCGCCGCTACCCGCGCAGGCTCGGGTCCTTCGCGGACTTCCAGGGCCTGCGCATCGTGTACGAGGCGAGGGTCACCGGCGGTGAACTGCGCCACGAGACGGGCGGCTCCACCGACCTCGCCGCGTGGCACCCCCTCGACGCCGTCAGCGCCCTCGACCGGGTCGAACTGGTCGACACCGGCCTCGAACTGTGGCGCACCCGACCGGCCACCGGCCGGGTGAAGTCCACATCCTGACCCGCAGGACCTGCCGAGTGCCGACGGCGGCCCAGGTCGCCGCCGCCCACCGGCTCATCGGGGGAGTACGACGACGTAGGCGGCCGGGTCGCGGTCGACGGACGCCATGAGCGCCGTCCGCACCACGGCCGCCTGCTGGTCCGTCGCCTCCCGCAGCTTCTGGGGGGTGAGGTGGACGACGGTGATGCCCAGGCGCTCCAGGTGCTCGCGCTTGCGCGCGTACTCCGACCAGAGCGCGTCCTCGTCCTGGCGGGGAGCCCGCGTGTCCAGCTCGACCGCCACCGACTGGTCCGGCCAGAACGCGTCCACGCCGCCCAGGTGCGGCCCGCCCGGCAGCCGCAGGTCCACGTTCCACAGCGGGTCCGGCAGCCCGAAATCGCTCACCATCGCGTAGAGGCGGTCCTCCGCGATCGACCGGCCCTCCGCCAGCAGGGCGTCCACCGCGTCACTCACGTGCGGCCGGGTCAGCAACCGGGCAAGGTTCAGTTCTCGTACGATCGCCGCCGGTTCGCAGTGCCCGCCGCGCACGGCCTCCGCCAGGATGCGCCGCACCAGGTCAGCGTCCGTCAGGTGCGCCACCGCGTCCGCGACGGCACGCGCCACCGGGGCCACCGGCAGCCCGGTGATCACCTGCGTACCGGGCAGCGCGTGCGCCCTGACGATCCGTACGAAACCGACGGAGCGCAGCCGCCGCGTACGGGGCACCATGACGTCGAGGTGTTCGAGCCCCAGCAGAGGCGGTGCGGACGAGAACCTGTGCAGTGCCAGGGCCGCCAGGCCGGTGATCACCGCACCCTCCTCGCCCCGCCCGGTGTACAGCAGCGCCGCGTGCAGCCGCTCCTCGCTCGTCGGCACGCCCTGGTGCAGCAGGAACACCCCCGGCAGCAGCTGCTGCCACGGACCGCCCGCCCGGCACTGCGCCGCCGCCTTCGCCGCCGAGATCCCGTGCTCGCGCAGCTGCGCGGTCGAAAGGACCCGCCGCTGGACGTCGGAGAGGTGGCTGAGGGGCAGGGCGCGGGCGGCGGCCGCCGCGGCCGCCGAGGACACCGCGGGGGACCCGGTCCTGGGCTTGGGGGCCACGGGCGACGACTGCGGGGTGGACTGCGCCTGGGGGTGCGTGTCGTTGTTCATGCCGACGACTTTCCCGCCCGTACCCCCGTCTCTAACCGCTGTTACAGTCCCGTCGACATTCCGGGACAACCCCGCCCTAAAGTACGGCTGTTCGACTGCCGAGCAGTACCCCGGGCGGGGTGCGGGAAAACTCCGTTTCCCGAGGCCGTCAGGCTCCGTCGCACTCCTGCGCCCGCTGTGCCCGCGCCAGGTCGTCGCGCGCTTCGAGCACCAGACGGCGCAGCGCGGGAGCAGCACCCTCGTGCGCGGTCAGCCACGCGTCCGTGGCCGCCAGCGTGGCGGCCGGGTCCTGGAGCGACGGGTACAGGTCGCGGACGATCAGCACGCCGATCTGGATGGACCGCTCGGCCCACACCCGCTCGATCGCCGCGAAGTACTTCTCCGCGTACGGGGCGAGCAGCTCGCGCTGGCTGCCGCGCACGAATCCTGCGTTGGTGGCCTCCACGAGTGCGTTGGACAGCGCGTCGGACTCCACGACCGTCGCCCACGCCTGCGCCTTGACCGCCTCGGAAGGACGCGCGGCCAGGCAGCGCACCTGGTGGCGCTTGCCGGACGCCGTGTCGTCACGGGCGAGTTCCGCGTCGATCACCTTCTCGTCGGCGCGCCCGTGCGCCGCCAGCGGCGTCAGGAACGCCCAGCGCAGCTCCTGGTCGACGTCCAGGCCGTCGATCCGCGCCGTGCCCGCCAGCAGCCCCTCCAGGAGCTGGTGGTCGGCGTCCGAGGACGCCACCGCGGCGAAGAAGCGCGCCCACGTCAGCTGGTGCTGGCTCTCCGGCTCGGCGCCCCGCAGCTCGCGCAGCGCCCCCTCGGCGAGCAGCCGCGCCCCCTCCTCGCGCCAATCGGGCGCCGCGTAGTGGCCGAGCGCCGTCTGCGTCCACGCGTGGAGCATCTGGAGCACGCCGATGTCGGACTCACGGCCCGCGAACCGCAGTACCAGGTCGATGAAGTCCCGGGCGGGCATCAGGGCGTCCCGGGTGAGGTTCCACAGCGCCGACCAGCACAGGGCGCGGGCGAGGGGGTCCGTGATGTCGCCGAGGTGTGCGCGCAGCGTCTCCAGCGAGCCCTCGTCGAAGCGGATCTTGCAGTACGTCAGGTCGTCGTCGTTGACGAGGATCAGCGCGGGCTTCTCAGCGCCCGCCAGCTCGGTGACGACGGTGCGCGGCCCTGCCACGTCCGTCTCCGTACGGGCGTAACGGACCAGCTCGCCGCCTTCGAGGCGGTAGAGGCCGACCGCGACGCGGTGCGGGCGCAGCTCCGGGTGCGAAGCGGCCGCCTCCTGCACGACCGCCAGCTCGGTGATGCGGCCTGCGGCGTCATACGTGACCTGGGGGGTGAGGGAGTTGACGCCCGCCGTCTGGAGCCAGGAGCGCGACCACTCGCCCAGGTCGCGGCCGCTGGTCTCCTCCAGCGCGGCGAGCAGGTCGCCCAGCTGGGTGTTGCCGTACGCGTGCGCCTTGAAGTAACGGCGCGCGCCCTCCAGGAAGGCGTCCCGCCCGACGTACGCCACCAGCTGCTTCAGCACGGAAGCACCCTTGGCGTACGTGATGCCGTCGAAGTTCAGCTTCGCGTCCTCCAGGTCACGGATGTCGGCCGTGATCGGGTGCGTGGACGGCAGCTGGTCGGCGCGGTACGCCCACGCCTTGCGGCGGTTGGTGAAGGTGATCCAGCCGTCGGTGAAACGCGTGGCCTCCACCATCGAGAAGGAACCCATGAAGTCCGCGAAGGACTCCTTCAGCCACAGGTCGTCCCACCACTGCATGGTGACCAGGTCGCCGAACCACATGTGCGCCATCTCGTGCAGGATGACGTTCGCGCGTCCCTCGTACGCCGCATCCGTGGTCTTGCCGCGGAAGATGTACTCCTCGCGGAAGGTCACCAGGCCGGGGTTCTCCATCGCACCCAGGTTGTACTCCGGGACGAACGCCTGGTCGTACTTCCCGAAGGGGTACGGGTAGTCGAAGTTGTCGTGGAAGAAGTCCAGGCCCTGCTTGGTGATCAGGAAGACGTCGTCCGCGTCAAAGTGCTTCGCGAGCCCCTTACGGCACATCGCGCCGAGCGGGATGTCGAGCGTCGTGCCGTCGGCGAGGGTGCGGCTGTAGGAGTCGCTGACGTAGTGGTAGGGACCGGCCAGGACGGCGGTGATGTACGTCGAGATCGGCTGCGTCTCCGCGAACGTCCACACGCCCTCTTCGAGGGTGCCGACGCCGTTGCTCCACGCCGTCCAGCCCTCGGGTGCGCGCACAGAGAAGCGGTACGGGGCCTTCAGGTCGGGCTGCTCGAAGTTGGCGTACACCCGGCGGGCGTCGGCGGGCTCGTACTGGGTGTACAGGTACACCTCGCCGTCCTCCGGGTCGACGAAGCGGTGCATGCCCTCTCCGGTACGGCTGTACGCGCAGTTGGCGTCCACCACGAGGACGTTCTCCGCTGCGACGCCGTCCAGGGTGACGCGGACGCCGTCGAAGACCTTCGCGGGGTCCAGTTCCGTGCCGTTGAGGGTCACCGCGTTGACGGAGGGCGCGACCAGGTCCGCGAACGTGGAGACGCCGGGCGTGGTGCTGCGGAAACGGATCGTGGTCACCGAGCGGAACGTGCGCGGGCCGTCCCCCTCGTGGTCGCCGACCGCCGACCGCAGGTCGAGCGCGACCTCGTAGCCGTCGACGGACAGCAGCTCGGCCCGCTTCTGGGCTTCGTCGCGGGACAGGTTCTCACCGGGCACGGGCACTCCTTCGTGGCGCGTCAGACGTTGCTCGACACAGGCTGCTCGGCGAATGCTCTTCGGCGAACACTGTTCGACAACTCCTCGAAACAGGACCGATCCTCCCATGTGCTCCTGACGTGGCGTGCAGGGGAATGGGACGGGGGCCAAGGTGGTTGACAGGCGCACAGCGCGCGACTCTTGAAATATCAATGAGGAGAGACATGTCCGAGACCGTGAAGACCCCCGTCGACTTCTGGTTCGACCCGCTGTGCCCGTGGGCCTGGATGACCTCGCGCTGGATGCTGGAGGTCGAGAAGGTGCGTCCGGTGGAGGTCCACTGGCACGTCATGAGCCTCTCCGTCCTCAACGAGGGGCGCGACGTGCCCGAGCAGTACCGCGAGGGCCTCAAGAAGGGGTGGGGGCCGGTACGGGTCGTCATCGCGGCCCAGCAGCTGCACGGGGAGGACGTGACCGGGTCGCTCTACACGGCACTCGGCACCCGCATCCACAACGAGGGGCGCGGCATCACCGACGAGGTCATCGCGGAGGCCCTCGCCGAGGTCGGCCTGCCCGCCGACCTCCTCTCGTACGCCACGTCCGACACCTACGACAAGGAGCTGCGCGCCTCGCACCAGTCCGGCATCTCACTGGTCGGCCAGGACGTCGGGACGCCGGTCATCGCGGTGCCGGGGGCGGACGGGGAGCAGGTCGCCTTCTTCGGCCCTGTGGTCACCCCCTCGCCGAAGGGGGAGGCAGCGGCCCGTCTCTGGGACGGCACCCTCCTGGTCGCCTCGACGCCCGGTTTCTTCGAGCTCAAGCGGACGCGCACGCAGGACCCGATCTTCGAGTGACCCTCGTGCGCCTCGCTCAACAGGCGCTCCGAGCCCTTCCCGCTTAGCGTCCCCCTATGGAGACCGGCGAGATACGCAGCGACAGCCACATAGCCACGGCCCCCGCCCGGGGCCGCACCGACCCGCCCCTGCCGAACGACAACGCCCCCCATGCCACCCTGCCCGTCCGCCCGACCGACCGAGCGGTGCGGGCAGGGTGTTCCGCTCTCGCGGGCCTCTGGTGGCTGATCGGGCTGCGCCGCGCCGCCGCCGCCCTGCGCCACTACCTCGACGGCACCGGCGACACCTACCGCCTCGACGCCAGCACCCTCGTGGCGCTCCCGTCCGTCCGCGCCGCCGTCAACGCCCGCCTCATGGAGGCCGAGGCGGGGGAGTGGTCGCACCTCGACACCTGGCACGGCGTCACCATCGCCGCTTCCACCAGCCCCGACTGGTGGCTCGCTGTCCGAGGCGTGCAGTTCCGCGTGGAGCGGCCGAATCCGCACTACTACAGGGTGGAGTTCCACAAGACGTGGAACTTCGACCGGGGCGAGTCCGAGTTCGGGGTCCCGTTCACCCCCTTCGCCCGCCTCCACGAGACGGGGCTCGCGAAGGAGTTCGTCGCCGTCGGCCGCACCGGCTACCTCCCCAGGTGAGCCCCGCGCCCCTGGCCCGCCTCTGCGAGAAGGAAGAGGCGACAGGTGCGGGCCGGGCACCAGCACAGGAGCACGGACCGAGCGCCAGCACAGGAGCACAGAAGAGCCCCCGCGAGTCATGTCCTCGCAGGGGCTCTTCGTCATTCCACCCGCCCGGTGAAAGTTGAGAAGACGATCACGAGCAGGGCGATGAGGGGTCCCGCCTCACGGCGGGGAATTCACACGGCGTTCACGGCGTGATGAGCGGCGTGCGGTTCTTCGCGTCGGCGTAGCGCTTCGCCACGTCCTGCCAGTTGACGACGGCCCACATGGCGTCGATGAAGTCGACCTTCTGGTTCTTGTACTGGAGGTAGAAGGCGTGCTCCCACGCGTCGAAGACCAGGACCGGGACGGAACCCTGGCCGACGTTGCCCTGGTGGTCGTAGACCTGCTCGACGATCAGACGGCCCGAGACCGGCTCGTACGCGAGGACGCCCCAGCCGGAGCCCTGCGTCGTCGCGGCGGCCTTCGTCAGCTGCGTCTTGAACTTGGCGAAGGAGCCGAAGGACTCGGTGATCGCGTCCGCGAGGTCGCCGACGCCGTCGGCGGCCGTCGGCTCACCGCCGCCGCTGTCCTTGGGGGAGGCCATGTTGTGCCAGTAGATGCTGTGCAGGATGTGGCCGGACAGGTGGAACGCCAGGCTCTTCTCCAGCCCGTTGATCGAGCCCCAGGCGTCCTTGTCACGGGCCTCCGCGAGCTGCTCAAGGGTGTCGTTCGCGCCCTTGACGTACGCAGCGTGGTGCTTGTCGTGGTGCAGCTCGATGATCTGCGGGTTGATCACGGGCTCAAGAGCCGCGTAGTCGTACGGAAGTTCAGGAAGCGTGTAGATGGCCATGTCGTCCGACCCCTCCGATTGCTTATTGCAAGTCTTATGCATCTGCACGCTACCAGCAGTTATTCGACTCAGCAGCTTAGGTATGCCTCAGTAAAAAGTCCTGGGTCCGCACGCCGAGAGCGTGCGGACCCAGGACCTAAGAGAGGGGCGGAGAGGGCTAGTTGCGGGCCTTCGCCAGCTTCTGCCGTACGAGACCGAGGACGATCAGGAACACCGTCAGGCCGCCCGTCCCGGCGAGCTGGAGACGTGTGTCGGGCTGGCGCAGCATCAGGACGAAGATGACCGCCATGCCCGCCAGCGCCACCCAGGTCAGGTACGGGAACAGCCACATCCGTACGACCAGCTTCTCCGGAGTCTCACGCTCCGTGCGGCGGCGCAGGATCAGCTGGGAGACCGCGATGAAGATCCAGACGACCAGGATCAGCGCGCCGATCATGTTCAGCAGCCAGGGGAAGACCTTGTCCGGGCTGATCCAGCTGAGGGCCACGCACACGAAGCCGAAGACCGACGAACACAGGACCGCGACGCGCGGCACCCCGCCGGACAGCTTCCCGAGGAAGGCCGGGCCCTGACCGCGCGAGACCAGCGAGTACGCCATGCGGGAGGAGCCGTAGATGTTGGCGTTCATGGCGGAGAGGAGAGCGGCCAGGACGATCACGTTCATGATCTGACCGGCCGCCGGGATGCCCAGGTGGTCGAGGGTGGCGACGTACGGGCCGATCGAGGCGACCTTCGGGTCGTCCCACGGGACCAGGGTGACGACGACCGCCATGGAGCCGATGTAGAAGATCGCGATGCGCCACATCGCGGTACGGACCGCCCTGGCGACGCCCTGCACCGGGTGCTCGGACTCCGCCGCCGCGATGGTGACCGTCTCCAGGCCGCCGTACGCGAAGACCGAGGCCAGCAGGCCGATGATCAGGCCCTCGCTGCCGTTGGGGAAGAAGCCGCCGTCACCGGTGAGGTTGGTGAGGCCGGGGGCCGCGGTGTCGCTGCCGGGCAGGACGCCGAAGATGGCCAGCAGGCCGATGATCAGGAAGAGCGAGATCGCGCCGACCTTCAGCGCCGCGAACCAGAACTCGAACTCGCCGAAGTTCTTCACCGCCGCCAGGTTCGTGGCCAGGAAGATCACCATGAACAGCGCCACCCACGCCCACTGCGGGGACCCCGGGAACCAGCCCTGCATGATCTTCGCCGCGCCGATGCCCTCCAGGCCCACCGCCACACAGAGCAGGAACCAGAACGCCCAGCCCGCCGTGAAGCCCGCCCACGGGCCGATCGCCCGCTCGGCGTGCGCGGAGAACGAACCCGAGCTCGGGTTCGCCGCCGACATCTCGCCCAGCATCCGCATCACCAGCATGACGAGCAGGCCGGATATCGCGTACGCGATGACGATGGAGGGGCCCGCGGCGGCGATGCCCGCGCCCGAACCCACGAAGAGCCCGGCGCCGATCACCCCGCCGAGGGCGATCATGGAGAGGTGCCGCTGCTTGAGGCCGTGTCCGAGTGTGCCGTCGGAGGCGGGAGTGCCGTCGGAGGTCGGTGGGGCGTCGGTGGTCTGTGGCGTCGGCGGGGGCGCGGAGGTCCGAGACATGGGCGTGCCCTGTTCACTAGCTGAGACGGTGGGGGAGCGAGCTGCGAGTGGCTCACAGTCTCGGTACGTCACCGCTCAGAGGGAACCGTCGACCGCTATACGGACACCACGCTCACACACCGTGAAAATCCGCGCACGCCTCGCGCGCAACTCCCGCACCCCCTCCCGCGACGCCCGCCCCGCACCCCTCGCGGCTCCCGCCCCACACCCCCACACCCCCACACCCCCACACCCCCACACCCCCGCGCCCCACCCCGCCTCAGGCGCGCTTGGCCCGGAACTCCCGTACCAGCGCCACCAGCAGCACCAGCGCCGTCGCCCCCGCCGACCACAGAAGCTGCGGCCGGGCCGTGTCGTCGAGCAGCATCAGGACCAGGACGACACCCATCGCGGCCAGCGCCGCCCAGGTCAGATACGGGAACGCCCACATCTTCAGCGTCAGCCGCTCCGGCATCTCACGCTCGATGCGCCGCCGCAGCTTCAGCTGCGAGACCGCGATCAGCCCCCACACGAACAGCAGCACCGCGCCGACCGCGTTGAGCATGTACAGGAAGACCGTGTCGGGCCACAGCAGATTGAGGACGACCGAGAGGAACCCGAAGGCGACCGAGGCGAGCACGGCCCGGCGCGGCACCCCGCCCCCGCTGACCTTCAGCAGCCCCTTCGGCGCCTCGCCGCGCTCGGCCAGCGAGAAGACCATGCGGGACGAGCCGTACAGATTGGCGTTCAGCGCCGAGAGCAGCGCCACGAACACCACGATGTTCATGATGGTCCCCGCCGCCGGAATGCCGATCCGGTCGAGCACGGCGACGTACGGGCTCAGCCCCGGCGTCATCGAGTCCCACGGCAGCAACGTCACGATGACCAGCATCGAGCCGACGTAGAAGAACAGGATGCGGAAGACCGCACTGCGCACGGCACGCCCGACCGCGCGGGCCGGGTCGTCCGTCTCGGCGGCGGCGATCGTGACGACCTCCAGGCCGCCGAACGCGAAGACGACCGCGAGGACGCCGGAGATCACGCCGGACGCCCCGTTCGGGAAGAAGCCGCCGTCACCGGTCAGGTTCGCCAGACCGATCGGTTCCGTGTCGGGGAGGAGCCCGAAGATCGCGAGCACGCCCAGCGCCAGGAACAACACGATCGCGCCAACCTTCAGCGCCGCGAACCAGAACTCGAACTCGCCGAAGTTCTTCACAGCCGCCAGGTTGGCGAGCGTGAAGACCACCATGAAGATCAGCACCCAGGCCCACTGAGGCACCCCGGGCGCCCACCCGTTCGCGATCTTCGCCGCTCCCGTGGCCTCCACCGCCAGCACCACGACCAGCAGGAACCAGTACAGCCAGCCCACACTGAACCCGGCCCACCGGCCGAGCGCCCGTTCCGCGTGCACCGAGAACGAGCCCGAAGCGGGCATCGCCGCCGACAGTTCCCCGAGCATCCGCATCACCAGCATCGCGATGGCGCCCGCGATGAGATACGAGAGCACGATCCCCGGCCCCGCGACCGCGATGCCCGCGCCCGAGCCCACGAAGAGCCCCGCGCCGATCACCCCGCCGAGGCCGAGCATCGTCAGATGGCGCTGCTTGAGCCCGGCGGACAGGGGCTCCTTCTGGTCAAGCGGATCTCGTACGGCCTGGTCGTGCATGACGCTCGTGCTCTCGAAGGACCGTGGAGCAGGGCTCGACGGTCGCGGGATTTTGGCGGGACCCCACAGTGTCTCCTCACCGAACCTCACCGCGCAAAAGGGACCTATCTCTCTTCGTCGCCAGTGACGCGCGTCACGCCTGCGTCAGCTGGCCTTCAGGGCTTTGTACGAAGTCCACCAAGCCCCTGTTCCCGGCTTTGTCGGCGCTCTAGGGTGATCCGGCGACGGCCCCCGGGTTAACGTCGCCATGTCCCTGACTGCCCCCCTTCTTCACCGCGGAGTCCCGATGAGCACTGCTGCCGTAACCACCCGCCCCGGCGCGGTCCTTGCCGACCTGCTTCCGGCCACTCGCGTACGAGACATCGCACTCGTCGTCGGCGGCGCGGCGCTCACCGGCATCGCCGCCCAGATAGCGATCCCGGTCCCGGGCACCCCGGTCCCGGTCACCGGTCAGACCTTCGCCGCGCTCCTCGTCGGCACGGCCTTCGGCGCCCGCCGGGGCTTCCTCGCCCTCGCGCTGTACGCCGTGGTGGGCATGGCGGGCGTGCCGTGGTTCCAGAACGGCACGTCGGGCCCCGGCGGCGCGTCCTTCGGTTACGTCATCGGCATGCTGCTCGCCGCCACCGCGGTCGGCGCGCTGGCCCGGCGCGGCGGCGACCGCTCGATGCTGCGCACGGCGGGCACGATGGTCGTCGGCTCCGCGATCATCTACGCGGTCGGCGTCCCGTACCTGATGGCCGCGACCGGCATGAACCTTTCCGCCGCGCTCGCCGCAGGCGTGGTCCCCTTCCTGATCGGCGACGCCCTGAAGGCGGCCCTGGCGATGGGCGCGCTCCCGACCGCCTGGAAGCTCGTGGGCCGCAAGGGCTGACGCCGTACGGCTTCGCCCGTACGGAGTGGAGGAAGGGCCCCGGTGAAGACCGGGGCCCTTCCTTCGTACGCGGCTCACCGAGCGCGCACTCAGTGTTCACTGAGCTCAGTGGGAGGACACCCGGTCCCGCCGCGACCACCAGAACCCGACGCCCCCGGCGGCGAGCAGCAGCCCGCCGGCGATGCCGAGCGGCAGTGCGTCGGAGCCGACACCGGTGCGCGGCAGCCCGCCGGGCTTGCCGGGCTTACCGGGCTTGCTCGTGCCCGGCGAGGGGGACGCCGGAGCCGGTTCGTCCGGACCGAACGGCACGTTCGCCGTCCCCAGCAGCAGCGGGGTGTCCGGGGCGTTCGGCGTCGGCTTCGAGGTGCCGAAGTCGACCGGACCCTGCTGCCACAGCAGCTTCTCGCTGGTGCCCTCGGTCACCGGCAGGCAGATCTTGCCCTTCTTCTTGAGGTCGAAGGTCGCGTCGACGGCGTACGACTTCGACGCGCCCGCGGCGAGGTCGGCGACGATGCAGGCGAACCCGCTGTTCGAACCCTTCGGCAGCTTGTCGGCCGGGATCGGCACGCAGCCCTGGGCGGCGTCGACCTTCAGACCGTCGAAGCCGACGACGGCCATGGTGATCTGGCCGGTCGCCTTGCTGCCCTTGTTCGCCACTGTCGCGGTGATTTTTGTCTTTCCGGTTTTGTTGTCGACCGAAATCTTTTCGGGAAGTTCGGTTGAGATCTTCAGATCCGCAGGAGCGCTGGGGCCGGGGGTCCCGCCCTCGCTGCTGCCGGGCGTCGGATCGGCGGCGAACGCCGCGGTCGGCAAAAGGAGAACGGACGCGGCTGCGACCGCGAGACAAGATCCGGCGCGCTTGCCAATGATCTCTTTCCCGATCTTTTCGAGCATTTCCCAGCCCCCTTATTCTGGCAGCGTCGGCTGAAGCGTCGGCTGTACATGCAGGAGTACCACAAGATTGCGTCCAACTGTGATGCAATGGTGGGAAGTTAATGCTTCTGTCCTGGTCGCAGCAGGCGCTGGGGAGGGGGACGGGAATGCCGGGCTATACGAGTGGCGGGATGCAGGGGTTATTGATCGCCGGTCGTTACCGGTTGGGGCAGACGATAGGCCAGGGTGGCATGGGGCGCGTGTGGCGTGCTTATGACGAGATCCTGGACCGCGCCGTCGCCGTAAAAGAAATGCGCATGGACGGACTGGATGCAGAGGACACCCGAATTCGCCGGGAAAGGACTTTGCGGGAAGCGCGGGCCACAGCACGTATAGACCACCCGAATGTCGTTCGGGTGTACGACGTCGCCGACGAGGGCGAACGCCTGTGGATCGTGATGGAACTGGTCGATTCCCGCTCCCTGGAGCAACTCCTGGTCGAGGACGGACCGGTGTCACCACGGGAGGCGGCCCGGATCGGGCTGGGGGTGACGGCGGCCCTGCGCGAGGTGCACGCGCGCGGAGTCCTGCACCGCGACATCAAGCCGGGCAACGTCCTGCTGGGCCGTGGCAACGACCGCGTCGTCCTCACCGACTTCGGCATCGCCGCCATCCAGAACACCACCGCCCTCACGATCGTCGGCATGCTGGTCGGCTCCCCGGACTACATGGCACCCGAGCGCGTCGGCGGCCGTCCGCAGGGCGCCCCCTCCGACCTGTGGTCCCTCGGCGCCACCCTCTGTGCGGCCGTCGCCGGTACGTCCCCCTTCACCCGCCCCACCACCATGGCCACCCTCCACGCCGTCCTGTACGAGGAGCCGGACCTACCGCCCGAGGCGAGGGAGCTGGCCCCTGTCCTGGCCGCCCTCCTGGCCAAGGAGCCGGAAGCCCGCCCCACCGTGGAGGAGCTTCACGCCGCCCTGACGGCGGTCCTGCTCCCGTCCCGTACGCCGACCCTGGTGGAACCGGGCCCGATCCGGCCGACGCCGGTGCCTCCTCTGCCGTCGATGCCTCCTGTGCCTCCGGTGCCTCCGTCGGAGGAGCCTCAGGAACCACCGGAACCCCGCCACGAGCCGACCCGGGTGGACCCGAGCCCGGCGACCCCGCCGGAACCCGCGCCGGAGCCGGAACCCGAACCCGAGCCCGAACCCGAGCCGGAACGCCCGTCCGCACCGGAGCCCGTCGCCGGGGGCGATCGGCGCACCGACACCACCGAACTCCGGGTCCCGCCGACCGGGACGCGCAGCGCGCCCGAGTCCGTGACGCGTCGGCCCACAGGAGGCGAGCCCGGCAGGGCCACGGGGGAGCAACAGACGGAGGAAGCACCCGCGGCTCCGGCAGGGCAGACACCAGCAGAGGAAGCGCTAGCAGAGGAAGCACCAGCAGGGGAGACACCAGCAGAGGAGCCAGGGGCGGAGCACACACCCGGCGCGTCCACGGGAGCCCCAGCCCCCACGCCACAGCACCAGGGCCGAGGCGTACGTTTCCGCCGCCGCCCGGGACTCCGAGGCCCTACGGCGACCTCCCTCAGCATCACCCCCACCGACCGCGTCGAAGCCGAAGCCGCGCCAGAAGCCGAAGCCGAGCCCGAAGCCAAAGCCAAAGCCGAGACCGAGGTCAACGCAGAGGCGGAGGTCGAAGCCCCCGACACCGTCCGCCCCTCGCCCACCCCAGAAGACCAGCCGCCCCGCACCTACAGCCCCACCCACTTCACCCCACCCGCCACCACGCCCGCCGAGGAAACCCCCGCCCCCTCACCCGACGCCTCAGCCCCTGCCCCGGCCACACCTCCGCCCCCGGACCGGGAGCCCACTCAGGCCGCCCCGCAGTCCCCGGACACCACGACGCCCCCGAACACCCCCACGGCTCCGGAAACAGAAGAGGCTCCGGAGGCAACAACTGCCACCGGAGCCACAAAGAGCCCAGAAATCACCGAGAACACAGAGGGCGCGGAGAGCACCGAGAGCACCGAGAGCACCGAGAGCCCAGCGGTCGCAACGGCCCCGGAGCCCGAAACCCCGGACACCCCACTCGTCCTCACCCGCGACCCCGTCCCACCCCCACCCTCCCCGCGCCCCAGAACCCGCCGCCCCCTCCTCGCGGCAGCCGCCGGAGTCGTCGTGGCCACGGGCATCGGTCTGGCCCTCGTACTGAGCCAGGAGAGCCCCAGCCAGAAGGCCGCCAACCCCGGTTCGAGTCCGAGCGCGAGCCCGCCCCCGACCGTCGCCGGAACGGCCCGCCCGCCCACCGGTGCCGCCCGGCCCGGAGCGCGTAACGAGACCGGATTCTCCTGGGTGCCGCCCTCCGGCTGGAGGCGCAGCGCCAAGAACCCGGCCAACGTGCACTACCACTCGCCGGACGGCAGCCAGGAGATCGCCGCCGCGTACACGCTCGCGCAGGGGGAGGACCTGCTGACGCAGTGGGAGGCGTTCGAGCGGGAGTCGCGCGACGTGCAGGACTACCAGAAGATCCGGCTGGAGCGGACGACCTTCCAGGGGCGGCCCGCCGTCATCTGGGAGTACACCTACGCCGAGGGGGGCGCGCCCCGTCAGGGCCGTCAGGTCGGCTTCAACGCGGGCGGGAAGTCGTACCAGCTCAACGTCTGGTTCAAGACACCCGCCCGCACCGAAGCGTTCCAGAACTACGAGCGGGTCACCGAGTCCTTCGAACCGCTCTGACCGTCAGTCACTCAGGCCGTCAGTCACTCAGGCCGTCAGTCACTCTGACCGTCAGTCACGGGAAGCGGCCGGGGGAAGGGTGCCGTTGCGCTTCTGCACGACCTCGCGGATCAGTGCGAAACCGACCACCAGTACGGCGACCAGCAGCGACAGCAGCACCTGCGTGCGCCCGGCGTCGTCGGTCAGCATGTACACCAGCACGAACGAGATCATCGCGATCGTCGCCCACGTCAGGTACGGGAACAGCCACATCTTCACGACCAGCTTCGACGGGTCCTCGCGCAGGATGATCCCGCGCATGCGCAGCTGCGTGAAGCAGATGACCAGCCAGACGAAGAGCGCGACGGCACCCGACGAGTTCAGCAGGAACTGGAAGACCGTGTCCGGCCACATGTAGTTGAAGAAGACGGCGACGAAGCCGAAGACGACCGACGACAGGATCGCGATCTGCGGCACGCCCTGCTTGCTGACCTTGGTGAAGGAGCGCGGCGCGTCCCCGCGCTGGCCGAGCGAGAAGGCCATCCGGGAGGCCGTGTACAGACCCGAGTTCAGGCAGGACAGTACGGCGGTCAGGACGATCACGTTCATGATCTGACCGGCGTGCGGGATGCCGATGGAGTTCAGCGCGGCGACGTACGAGCCGCCCTCGGCGACCAGCGACTTGTCGTTCCACGGCACCAGCGTCAGGACGACGAAGATCGAGCCGAGGTAGAAGATGCCGATGCGCCAGATGACGCTGTTGGTGGCCTTGGTGACGGCGCGCTGCGGGTCCTCCGACTCACCGGCGGCGAGCGTGACGATCTCCGAGCCCATGAAGGAGAAGACCACCATCAGCACACCGGTCAGGATCGCCCCGTACCCCTTGGGGAAGAATCCTCCGGTGTCCGTCAGATGCGCGAGTCCCGCCCCCGGGTTGTCCGAGCCGGGCAGGATGCCGAAGACGGCCAGCATGCCGATGACGACGAACGCGCCGATCGCGACGACCTTGATCCCCGCGAACCAGAATTCGAATTCGCCGTACGACGACACCGAGGCGAGGTTGGTGGCCGTCAGCACGAGCATGACGATCAGGGCCCAGCCCCACTGCGGTACCGCCGGAATCCAGCCCTCCAGGATCTTCGCGCCGGCGGTCGCCTCGACCGCGAGCACGACGACCCAGAAGAACCAGTACAGCCAGCCGATCGAGAAGCCCGCCCAGCGGCCGAGCGCCTGGTCGGCGTACGCGGAGAAGGACCCGGACGACGGCCGCGCGGCGGCCATCTCGCCGAGCATCCGCATCACGAACACCACCATCGCGCCGACCAGGGCGTACGACAGCAGGATCGCGGGCCCTGCCGCGGCGATGCCCGCACCGGAGCCCACGAAGAGCCCGGCGCCGATGACGCCGCCGATCGCGATCATGGACAGGTGGCGGTTCTTGAGACCGGCCTGGAGGCCGCCGTTGTCCGAGGGGCCGCCGTCGGAGCCTCTGTCCGGCTTCTCCAACTGAGTCGGGTGCGCACTCATGCACAAACCTCATTCGTTACTTCGGGCACGTCTTCGGGCCGCAGGTCATGACACCCGGTGCAGACGATCGGTCTGCCTCACAGACCGTTCGGTCTGCCGAGCCTCCGCATTCAAGCCGAGCCCGAAGCGATCCGGAAGGTCTGATTCCGGATCGTTGTACGGACGAAGGCCCCGGATGTACGTCCGTACGTCCCGAATGACGAGCGACCAAGGTCCTTACCCCGATGCGCCCTACCCCGCGCGGCGCATGCCACACTCGTCCCATGCGCGTGTACCTCGGTTCCGACCATGCCGGATACGAACTCAAGAACCACCTCGTCGAGTGGCTCAAGGCCCACGGCCACGACCCCGTCGACTGTGGTCCCCACATCTACGACGCCCAGGACGACTACCCGCCGTTCTGCCTCCGCGCCGCCGAGAAGACGGCCGCGGACCCGGACTCGCTCGGCATCGTGATCGGCGGCTCCGGCAACGGGGAGCAGATCGCCGCGAACAAGGTCAAGGGCGTACGGGCGGCTCTCGCCTGGAGCGAGCAGACGGCCGCACTCGGCCGCGAGCACAACAACGCGAACGTCGTCTCCATCGGTGGGCGCATGCACACCGAGGCCGAGGCCACGAAGTTCGTCGAGATCTTCCTCTCGACCCCGTACTCGGACGAGGCCCGCCACACCCGCCGCATCGAGATGCTCTCGGCGTACGAGACCACGGGCGTCCTCCCCGAAATCCCGCCCCACCACCCCCAGAGCTGACCCCCCTCCCGCAGGCCCCCACCCCCGGCCCGCCCCCACCCCGCCTCCCTCTTGGGCTCCTTCCGCCGAGCCCCCTTGGGCGGCGGGGCCTTCGCCTCGCCCCCTCGGGCTCCGCCCCCGCCTAGCCCCCTTGGGCTCCACCCCCGCCTCGCCCCCTCGGGCTCCGCCTTGCCTCGTCCCCTTGGGCGGCGGGGCCGCCCCCCCCGGGGGCGGAACGGGCGGGCAAGGGGGCGGCCCCCCTCGCTCCGGGCCCACCCCGGAGCACCCCCGCCCCACCCCGACACCGCCCACACCGTTCACAGGGGCCCCGGCCACCCCCCCGTACCCCCCCCGCCCCTCCGGAGGAGGCCCCGTGCCCGAAGGCCACACCATCCACCGCCTCGCGCACGAGTACGCCACCCGCTTCACCCACACCCCCCACCCCACCCCCCTCCGCATCACCAGCCCCCAAGCCAAGTTCGCCGACTCCGCCGCCCTCCTCGACGGCCACCGCCTCACCACCACCGAGGCCCACGGCAAACACCTCTTCCTCGGCTTCGCCCCCCTCGGCTGGGTGCACATCCACCTCGGCCTCTTCGGCAAGGTCACCTTCGAGGACACCCAGGGGCGCGGTGCCAAGGCGGAGACCGTCCGCCTCCACATCTCCACCCCCACCGGCGAGGCGCGAGCCGACCTCCGCGGCCCCACCACCTGCACCCTCATCACCGACGCCGAGAAGCAGGCCATTCACGACCGCCTCGGCCCGGACCCCCTCCGCACGGACGCCGACCCCGACCGTGCCCGCCGCCGCATCCGCGCCTCGCGCACCACGATCGCGGCGCTCCTCATGGACCAGAAGGTCGTCGCGGGCGTCGGCAACGTCTACCGCGCCGAAGTCCTCTTCCGGCACGGCATCGACCCGTACACGCCCGGAAAAGCGATCACCGACGCCCAGTGGGACGCGATCTGGCAGGACCTCGTCGACCTCATGCACGAGGGCGTCCGCCTCAACCGCATCGACACCGTCCGCCCCGAACACACCCCCGAGGCCATGGGCCGCCCGCCCCGCAAGGACGACCACGGCGGTGAGGTGTACGTCTACCGCCGCGCCGCCATGCCCTGCCACCTCTGCGGCAGCGAGATCCGCACCGCCGACCTCGCCGCCCGCAACCTCTTCTGGTGCCCGACCTGCCAGAAACCCTGACCGGTCAGAACAGATCGAGCACCCGCCCCCAACGAATTGAGCACCCGCTCACTGCGCATCGAGCACCCGCCCAGAACGCATGGAGCACCCGCTCAGAACCCATGCGGCAACCACGGCGCCACATCCGACCCGAACGCCGCCGCAGCCTCCGCCACCGCCCCCTCGCGCAGCTCCCGCACCCGCCCCGCCGCCGCAAGCGAGGCCAGCGAGACCCCACCGAGGTAGGCAGCCCCCAACTCCCGCACGGACAGCGCCAGATCCGCCGGATCCGCCGTCCGTACGCACACCGCGCCCTTCGCGTCGCCGGTCAGCCGCCAACGCCCCTCGTTCCACGGGCAGAAGGCGTCCTGCACCTCGAACACCACGTCCACCGGCGTCCGGTAGGTCCGCCCCTCCAGCGCGGCCCCCACGTCCACCAGCCGTACGTGCATCGAGTCCCGCAGCACCAGGGAACTGCGCCGCGTGTCCGAAACCAGGTGCAGCCACGCGTCGTCCGACGGGCGGTTCCGGGCAGTCAGCTTCGACGTGAGATCCAGGTCGAACAGGAACCGCCACAGTGCCGCCGCGGCCTGCGGAGCCTTCGGCCCCACCGCTTCCAGGTCCTCCAGGACCACCACCCCGTCGGCCCCCGCCGCACTCCACTGCGGCTTCACCCGGAACCGGGCGAAGCCCAGCACCGTACCGTCCGTGTCCTCGGCGTTCTCGGCGTTCTCGGCCAGAACACACTGGAGCGCCGTCGCGCCGCCCCGGTCCTTCTCCGGGTCCAGCACCGGCATCCGCTCCCAGCCCGGCTGACGCGCCAGCATCCCGGGACGCCCGGCTACTGCCCGCGCGTAGATCTCCTCGCACCTGCGGTGGACCTCCGCGTCGCTCACCGACGCGTACCGCAGTCGTACGTCGTCCGTTCCCTCGGGCACGGCGATCCGTACCCGCGCGGTGTCGATCTCGGCCCGCATCTCGAACGTGCCCACGCCGTACCCGAACCGGCCGTAGATCACCGGCTCCGACGCCACGAGCACCGCGACGGCCTCGCCACGCGCCCGTACGTCGTCCAGCTGCTGCCGCATCATCGACGTGAGCACCCCGCGCCGCCGGTGCGTGGCGGCCACGCTCACCATGGTCACCCCGGCGACCGGCAGCGACGCCCCGCCGGGCACCGTCAGCCGGAAGCTGAAGGCGCCCGCGGTGCCGATGCACCGGTCTCCCTCCCACACGCCGATCGTGCGGTCGAACTCCGTCAGGTCGCGGTAGAGCTCCCGCTCCTCCTTCGACTCCGTGACCCCGAAGGCCCGTTCGAGCGTCGCGTAGAAGGTGTCCCACTCGGCCGGGGTCAGCGTTCGCAGTTCCGTCGTCATATGCCCATCCCTACCAGTGGCCGGTCATGACAAGCCACTCATTTCGAACGCGATGTCATGGGGGTCCCCCTGCGAAGCAGCCGTGAGGGTGGATAGGGTCCACGACAATGGGCGCGGCACGGAGAGTCGATTCGTACACGGCCCGGTGGCGGAAGTCCGCACACCGGGTCCGCAACGGGCTGCGCCGCTCCGGCGTCGACTACTTCCGCGGCGACGGCTCCGACTGGATCGCGCTGGCCGCCCTCCTGCTCACCGTCCCGGCCATCGCCTTCGGCACGATCGTGCTGCCGGTCTGGTGCGCGCCGTCCATGCTCGTCCTGCCGATCGTCGCGGGCGGACTGCTGCTCCGCCCGGCCAGTCTGCTGGGCCTGTACGCGGCTGCGGCGACCGCCCTGATCGTCGAGTCCGTCGTGCTCGGCCCGTACACACAGGGCCCTGCGCGCGTCACCCCCGGCACCGTCCTGACCGTCGCAGCCTGCGGCTTCTTCGGCCTGGTCATCGCCCAGTTCAGGGCCCGGGTCGGCGTGCCGTGGAGACGCGGCGGCACGATGCTCTTCGACCTGCGCGAACGCATCCGCGTGCAGAGCGCCCTGCCACAGCTCCCCAAGGGCTGGCACCGGGAGATGGCACTGCGCCCTGCGGGTGGTCAGTCCTTCTCCGGGGACTTCGTCGTCGCCGCCCGCACCAACGGAGGGCGCACCCTCGAAGTCGTCCTCACCGACGTCTCCGGCAAGGGCATGGACGCGGGCTCCCGCGCCCTGCTGCTCTCCGGTGCCTTCGGCGGCCTCCTCGGCTCCCTCCCGCCGCACGACTTCCTGCCCGCCGCCAACGGCTACCTCCTGCGCCAGAACTGGGACGAGGGCTTCGCGACCTCCATCCATCTGGTCCTCGACCTGGAGACGGGGGAGTACGAACTCCTCTCCGCGGGCCACCTCCCCGCCCTCCAGCTGCACGCGGGCAGCGGACGCTGGGAGGAGAAGTCCGGCGAGGGCCCCCTCCTGGGGGTGTACGACGGCGCGGAGTTCGACCCCGGCAAGGGCGTACTGGCCCCCGGTGACGTCCTGATGCTCTTCACGGACGGCCTGGTGGAGGCCCCCGGCCGGGACATCAGCGAGGGCGTCGACCGCCTCACCGGCGAGGCCGACCGCTATGTCGCGGCGGGCTTCGAGGGTGCCGCCTGGCACCTCATCGAAGCGGTCGCCAAGGACGTCAACGACGACCGCGCCCTGCTGCTCCTGTGCCGCGACTGACACACCCCGCCGCGACCACCCTGTACGCCACGCCGGGCATCCTCCTGACCGCCCTCACCCCGTACCACCTCGTCGGCCGGCCGCTCTTCACCGGCTGACGTCCTTCGGCTCCTTCCGGAACGCCCACCCCAGATCGGGCTCCGTCACCGGCTTCAGCACCTTGCGTACGACAGGAGTACACAGCACCGTCACCAGGGCGACGGCACCCACCGTCACCACGACCCTCCCCAGGGGGGTGTTCAGGCCGAACTTCTCCGCCCAGCCCGCGTATTCGGCGTACCGGACCACGAAACCGTGCAGCAGGTATCCGCCGATCGTCCCCGCGCCCAGCGTGGTGAACCACATGCGCCGCCTCGGTACCCACGCCAGGAAGCACGCGGTCAGCACCAGCGCCGCCGCGAACATCGCGAACGTCATCAGCATCCCCACCCACCACGGCTGGCCCATGTCCTGCGACGCGTGGTTGCGGTACACCCAGTCCAGTTGGACGTGCGGCACCACCCAGTACAGGAACGCCATCGACACCGCACACACCGGAATCGAAGCCCACCGCACCGACCACCGCTGCACCAGCCGGAAGTGCTCGGGACGCAGCCGCAGCCCCAGCACGAAGAACGGCAGGAACTGAAGGATCCGCTGCGCCGACAGCTGCTCGCTGATCCCCGGCACGGCGGAAGCGCCCGCCGCCAGCAGCAGCGCGAGCGTCACCGGCCACCGCACCGCCATGAACAAGGGCGTCAGCAGCCGCCAGAAGAACAGCGCCATCAGGAACCACATCAGGAACCACGGCGACAGCATCCGCACCGGGACCCGTTCGTCCCCCATGACGCCGAAGAACACCGCGTACGCCGTCTGGAAGACCACATACGGAACGACAACGCTCGAAACAAGCCGCATCAGTTTCCGCGGCTTCATGTCGAAGGAGCGCGAGAAGTAGCCGGAGATCAGAATGAACGCCGGCATGTGGAACACGTACACCCACATGTACAGGGTCTCGGTGGTCCTGCTCCCGGAGAGCACGAGCGGCCACGAGTGCCCCACAGCGACCAGCACGATCGCGAGGTACTTCGCGTTGTCGAAATAGGCGTCGCGCCCCTCACCCCCCTGTCCCCGCGCGGCTTTCGCCACCGGTCTCCGCCCTGGACCCCCTACGGGGGCGAGTGGGGGGACCGGCTCCCGCACCTGCGGAAGAGGGACCCTCTGTTGTGTCTGAGGAGTCGGAGACATTTGAGGCACCCTAGTCCCGCGCCGCACACACGTCACCCGTCGCACGTCACCCTCTTGTGTCACCTACACCACTGCGGCGGCAAGATCACGCCTTGATCCGGCCATCGTGGCCGTCCCACTGTGTGTCACCCCGCAGTCAGCGATGGGGTGTTGGTGGCACGATGGCCTAGCGGGGGAAGCACTGGGCTGTGAGTCCCCGGGCCGGCAAGGCGGACCGACCAAGGGTGTGATCAGTTGTGGCCATTTCACTGTCAGTGGTGCTGTTGTTGGCAGTCGTCCTCGTGGTGTTGATACGAGGCGGCTCGCTCAAGCTGGGACCCGCTGTCGTAGCGATGCTTTTCGGCTTCTTCCTCGCCTCCACCGGCATGGCGGACGACATCCAGCGCTTCCTGAACTCGATAGCCAGCACCCTCAACTCCATCAGCTTCTGAAGCCCGGCGCACAGCTGAGAACCAACGGTTGAGAACCGACAGCTGAGAACCAACAGGTGAGCACCAACAGCTGAGAACCATGAGAACCCGTTGAAGAAGACGACCGCACGCGAAAAAACCTCCGGCCCGGCGAGCGAACTCACCGGGCCGAAGGCTGTCTGGAGCGGGCGACGGGAATCGAACCCGCGTAGCTAGTTTGGAAGACTAGGGCTCTACCATTGAGCTACGCCCGCACACGCACCGTTCGGCCGCCGAAGCGACCGGGGTACGGACAGCACTGTAGCGGGTCGGGGCGCATCGACGCACACCCCGTATCCACGAGCCGGTAAAGCGGCCGACGCAGTGCCCCGGGGCATGTACCCTACGTGTCGCACCGACGGGGTGTGGCGCAGCTTGGTAGCGCGTCCGCTTTGGGAGCGGAAGGTCGTCGGTTCGAATCCGGCCACCCCGACCAGCACAATCCTGCTTCAGGCCGTCCGGCGGCCGTCCCAGGTCCACCCACAAGATCGCATTGTGGGAGCACGTCCGCTTGCCGTTACTATGCAAGCTGCGTGCCCGTGTGTCTGATGTACCGGGCTCGATCAGCAGGACCGCCCCACTGAAGCGGTTCGGCAGAACCCCCAGAAGTCAGCCACCAAGGAGACCGAACCGTGAAGAGCGCCGTGGAGACCCTGAACCCGACCCGGGTTCGGCTCAGCATCGAGGTGCCCTTCGAGGAGCTCAAGGACAGCCTCGACGCGGCGTACAAGAAGATCAACCAGCAGGTCACGGTGAAGGGCTTCCGCAAGGGGAAGATCCCGAACCGAGTCATCGACCAGCGGTTCGGCCGTGGCGCTGTTCTGGAGGAGGCCGTCAACGACGCCCTCCCGAAGTTCTACACCGAGGCCGTCAACGAGGGTGAGCTGAACCCGCTGGGTCAGCCCGAGGTCGACATCACGGAGCTGAAGGACGGCGAATTGCTGGCCTTCACCGCCGAGGTCGACATCCGCCCGACGATCGAGATCCCGGACTACTCCGGCATCGAGGTCGAGGTTGACGCCGTCACCGTCTCCGACGAGGACGTCGACAAGGCTGTCGAGGACCTGCGTGGTCGCTTCGCCACCACCAAACCGGTGGAGCGCGCCGCCGAAGACGGCGACGTCGTCACGATCGACCTGGAGGCCAAGGTCGACGGCGAGGTCCTGGAGGACGGCGTGGCCGAGGGTGTCTCGTACACCATCGGTTCCGGCGAGCTGCTCGAAGGCATCGACGACGCCGTCAAGGGCCTGGAGGCCGGTGGCGAAGCCACCTTCACCTCCCAGCTCAAGGGCGGCTCCGCCGAGGGCAAGGACGCGGAGGTCACCGTGAAGGTGTCCGCCGTCGCCGCCCGCGAACTTCCCGAGCTGGACGACGAGTTCGCCCAGATGGCGTCGGAGTTCGACACCCTGGAGGAGCTGCGCGCCGACAGCCGCAAGCGCCTTGAGAACATGAAGCAGTACGACCAGGCCACCCAGGCCCAGGAGCGCGTGCTCGACAAGCTCATCGAGCTCGTCGAGGTCCCGATCCCCGAGAACCTCCTCGCGGACGAGGTCAAGACCCGCAAGCACAACCTGGAGCACCACCAGCTCGGTCAGATGGGCCTCGACCTCGCGAAGTACCTGGAGATCCAGGGCAAGACCGAGGAAGAGTTCGACGCCGAGACCGCCGAGCAGGCGATCAAGGGCATCAAGACCCAGTTCATCCTCGACGAGCTGGTCAACAAGGAGAAGCTGAACGTGAACCAGGAGGAGCTCACCGAGCACCTCATGCGTCGCGCGCAGTCCTCCGGCATGTCCCCCGACCAGTTCGCCCAGGCCGTCGTCGAGGGCGGCCAGGTCCCGATGCTCGTCGGCGAGGTCGCCCGCGGCAAGGCCCTCGCGGTCGTCGTCGAGGCCGCCACGGTCAAGGACACCAACGGTGAGCTCGTCGAGCTCGACGACGACGAGGACGAGGCCGCCGAGACGGTCGACGCCGACGCCGCCGCCGAGGCCGACGACGCCGAGGTCAAGGACGTCGCCGAGGCCAAGTAAGCCTCAGTAGTTCCCGAGTTACGACGACGGGCCCGGACGCACTCGCTGCGGCCGGGCCCGTCGCCGTACTCCCGCGGCACGCGCACAGCCGCCCGCGCCCCGCTCGCACGGGCCCGTACACCTGAACCCACCACCTTGCGCTCCCAGCGAACAGTTCAGGAAGCGGGATGGCGTTGTCCTACCTGCGCGTTAGGGTCCATGAGTAGGCGGGTTGGGTGGGATGCCCGACCCCCCGTACAAAGACGCTGAGACGGCCGGAGCCGTCAGAGACGAGCAGGTGGAATACGTGACGAATCTGATGCCCTACGCCGCCGGCGAGCCGTCCCTCGGTGGAGGCCTCGGCGACCAGGTCTACAGCCGACTTCTGGGCGAGCGCATCATCTTCCTCGGCCAGCAGGTCGACGACGACATCGCCAACAAGATCACGGCGCAGCTGCTCCTCCTGGCCGCCGAGCCGGAGAAGGACATCTACCTCTACATCAACAGCCCCGGCGGTTCCGTCACGGCTGGCATGGCCGTCTACGACACCATGCAGTACATCCCGAACGACGTCGTGACGATCGGCATGGGAATGGCGGCCTCCATGGGCCAGTTCCTGCTGACCGGCGGCGCCGCGGGCAAGCGCTTCGCACTGCCGAACACCGACATCCTGATGCACCAGGGCTCGGCCGGCATCGGTGGTACGGCCTCGGACATCAAGATCCAGGCCGAGTACCTCCTCCGTACCAAGAACCGCATGGCGGAGATCACCGCCCAGCACTCCGGCCAGACCGTCGAGACGATCATCCGCGACGGCGACCGCGACCGCTGGTACACCGCCGAGGAGGCCAAGGAATACGGCCTCATCGACGAGATCATCTCCGCTGCTTCGGGTGTTCCGGGCGGCGGCGGCACCGGGGCCTGAACCCCGTCTGTCACTGCTCCGTAACCCTGCCCCAGAGACGCCACCAGGATGGTGAACACCCATATGAGCAACTTCTCCGCCCCTGACAACGGCCTGTACACGGGCCCGCAGGTGGACAACCGCTACATCGTCCCGCGCTTCGTCGAGCGCACCTCGCAGGGCGTGCGCGAGTACGACCCGTACGCGAAGCTCTTCGAGGAGCGCGTGATCTTCCTCGGCGTGCAGATCGACGACGCGTCCGCCAACGACGTCATGGCGCAGCTCCTGTGCCTGGAGTCGATGGACCCCGACCGCGACATCTCGATCTACATCAACTCGCCCGGCGGCTCCTTCACGGCGCTCACCGCGATCTACGACACGATGCAGTTCGTGAAGCCCGACATCCAGACGGTCTGCATGGGCCAGGCGGCCTCCGCCGCCGCCGTCCTGCTGGCCGCCGGTACGCCGGGCAAGCGCATGGCGCTCCCCAACGCCCGCGTGCTGATCCACCAGCCGTCCTCGCAGACCGGCCGCGAGCAGCTCTCCGACCTGGAGATCGCCGCCCGGGAGATCCTGCGCATGCGGACCCAGCTGGAGGACCTGCTCGCGAAGCACTCCACGACGCCGATCGAGAAGATCCGCGACGACATCGAGCGCGACAAGATCCTCACGGCGGACGACGCCCTCGCGTACGGCCTCGTCGACCAGATCGTCTCCACGCGCAAGAGCACGGCGTCGGCTGCGGCCTGACGGCCTCTACCGTGAAGTAACGGGTCCTGCCCACCCCTTGGCACCGTGCACGTCCTCGTGAACCGTGCCAAGGGGGGCCCGAACGGGGGGTCAGGCAAGGTACCGTCGAAGATTGAGGCACCAGGAGTCGCTGCACCCGGCAACTCCCAGGCGAAGGGGATTCACCTCGTGGCACGCATCGGTGACGGCGGAGACCTGCTCAAGTGCTCGTTCTGCGGAAAGAGCCAGAAGCAGGTGAAGAAGCTCATCGCAGGTCCCGGTGTGTACATCTGCGACGAGTGCATCGATCTCTGCAACGAGATCATCGAGGAGGAGCTCGCCGAGACCAGCGAGGTCCGCTGGGAGGAACTCCCCAAGCCTCGCGAGATCTACGAGTTCCTGGAGGGGTACGTCGTCGGGCAGGAGCCCGCGAAGAAGGCCCTCTCCGTAGCGGTCTACAACCACTACAAGCGCGTCCAGGCCGGTGAGAACGGCGGCGGCGCCAGCCGCGAGGACGCGATCGAGCTCGCGAAGTCCAACATCCTGCTGCTCGGCCCGACCGGCTCCGGCAAGACGCTGCTCGCGCAGACCCTGGCGCGCATGCTGAACGTCCCGTTCGCCATCGCGGACGCCACCGCCCTCACCGAGGCCGGTTACGTCGGCGAGGACGTCGAGAACATCCTCCTGAAGCTGATCCAGGCGGCCGACTACGACGTCAAGAAGGCCGAGACCGGGATCATCTACATCGACGAGATCGACAAGGTCGCCCGCAAGAGCGAGAACCCGTCGATCACGCGCGACGTATCCGGCGAAGGCGTCCAGCAAGCCCTCCTGAAGATCCTCGAAGGCACCACCGCCTCGGTGCCGCCGCAGGGCGGGCGCAAGCACCCGCACCAGGAGTTCATCCAGATCGACACGACGAACGTGCTGTTCATCGTGGGCGGCGCCTTCTCGGGCCTGGAGAAGATCATCGAGTCGCGGGCGGGTGCCAAGGGCATCGGCTTCGGCGCGACGATCCGCTCCAAGCGGGAGATCCAGGCGAGCGACCAGTTCTCGGAGATCATGCCGGAGGACCTGGTGAAGTTCGGGATGATCCCCGAATTCATCGGCCGTCTCCCCGTCATCACCTCCGTCCACAACCTGGACCGCGAAGCACTCCTCAAGATCCTGGTCGAGCCGCGCAACGCCCTGGTGAAGCAGTACCAGCGCCTCTTCGAACTCGACGGCGTCGAGCTGGACTTCGACCTCCCCGCCCTGGAGGCCATCGCCGACCAGGCGATCCTGCGCGGCACGGGCGCGCGCGGTCTGCGCGCCATCATGGAGGAGGTCCTCCAGTCGGTGATGTACGAGGTGCCGTCCCGCAAGGACGTCGCCCGCGTGGTCATCACCGAGGAGGTCGTCCACTCCAACGTGAACCCGACACTGGTGCCGCGCGAGCCGCGGATCATCGGCAAGACCGACGGGCGTCACGAGAAGTCGGCGTAGGTTCCCTTTCTGTACGTACGCAGGAGGGCCCGCCCGGTGGAATCCACTGGGCGGGCCCTCCTGCGTGTTGCCGGGCGCTACTGCTTGACGCGGACGTCGTTGCGGAGCTTGGCGATCTGCTCCGCGGTCTCCTCCATGCTCAGCGGCTGCTGGGCCGCGCTGGCGGAGCCTCCCGCGAGGGTGCTGTAGTCGGCCCAGACGCAGATGTTGGTCGTGACCAGGGCCTTGGTCCGCACGTCCTTGCCCTGGATTGCCTGGCACCGCATGAGGGCGTTGTCGAGCGAGCTCGGGCTGAAGTCCTGCGGGCTGCCCAGAAGCTTGGCGTCGTCCTTCTTCTCGGCGGTGGCCTTGTCGGCGTCGGCCTTCAGCTTGGCGAAGAAGTTGTCGAGCGCCTTCTCGGGGTCACTGATCTTGCCGTAGGCACCGTTGAAGCTCACGGACTTGACCTTCTTCAGCTTTTCGAGCGAGCTGGGGTCCGTCGGGCTCACCTTGGACAGGTCGATGTCCGTGTAGGTCATGCCCACCAGCTGCGGGTTGGCGACGCCCGCCGCGGTGAACTCCTGCAAGGACTTGTCGTCCTTCGACGTCCCGTCGGACTTCTTCGCCTGTGTGTACGTGCCGCCGAACACCTTCTCCTGAGCGACCAGCTTGTGCGGGCCGTCGTCCGAGATGCCCCGGAAGAACGCGAAGTACGCGCCCGCACCCGCCGCCGCCAGGACGACCACCGCGAGGCCCACGATCAGGCCGGTCTTCTTTTTCTTCGGCTCCGGGCCACCGGGGTACGGCTGCTGGCCGTACGGGTCCTGCGGCGGCTGGCCGTAGGGAGGCTGCTGGCCGTACGGGGGCTGCTGGGGCTGAGCCCCGTACGGGTTCGGCTGCTGGGGCTGCTGCGGGTAGCCGTAGCCCTGCGGCGGCGGTGCCTGCTGCGGGTAGCCGTAACCAGGCTGGCCCTGCGGCGGCTGCTGGCCGTAGGGGCCGGGCTGGCCGCCGTACGGGTTCGGCTGCTGCGGCTGCTGGCCGCCGTACGGGCCGGGCTGGTTGTAACTCATGTGCCGGGTTCCCCCTCCAGATGCTTATGCGTCCCGAACATCCTGTCGGACGGGTGGGACGGGACGGCTCCCGGGGGCCGCACTGTTACCAAAGAAACGCGTTTCGAAGCGGTGGCCCCGGGCCCGTAAACTGGCGGCGTGACCGAGAACTCTCAGACTCCGCAGCCCGCAGCCACCTCTGAATTGCCGACGACCTACACGCCGGCCGCCGTAGAGGGGCCGCTGTACGAGCGCTGGGTGGAACGCGGTTACTTCACCGCCGACGCGAAGAGCGACAAGCCCGCGTACACCGTCGTCATCCCCCCGCCGAACGTCACCGGCAGCCTGCACCTGGGCCACGCCTTCGAGCACACGCTGATCGACGCCCTCACCCGCCGCAAGCGCATGCAGGGCTTCGAGACGCTGTGGCAGCCGGGCATGGACCACGCGGGCATCGCCACCCAGAACGTCGTCGAGCGTGAACTCGCCAAGGACGGCAAGTCCCGCCACGACCTCGGCCGGGAGGCGTTCGTCGAGCGCGTCTGGCAGTGGAAGGAAGAGTCCGGCGGCCAGATCTCCGGCCAGATGCGCCGCCTCGGCGACGGCGTCGCCTGGGACCGCGAGCGCTTCACCATGGACGAGGGCCTGTCGATCTCCGTCCAGACCATCTTCAAGAAGATGTACGACGACGGCCTGATCTACCGCGCCGAGCGCATCATCAACTGGTGCCCGCGCTGCCTGACGGCCATCTCCGACATCGAGGTCGACTACCAGGACGACGACGGCGAGCTCGTCTCCATGAAGTACGGCGACGGCGAGGACACCATCGTCGTCGCCACGACCCGCGCCGAGACGATGCTCGGCGACACCGCCGTCGCCGTCCACCCCGACGACGAGCGCTACGCCCGCCTCATCGGCAAGAAGATCAAGCTGCCGCTCACCGACCGCAGCATCCCCGTCGTCGCCGACACGCACGTCGACCCGGAGTTCGGCACGGGCGCCGTCAAGGTGACCCCGGCGCACGACCCGAACGACTTCGCCATCGGCCAGCGTCACGACCTGGAGACCATCCAGGTCCTCGACGAGCGCGGCATCATCCTCACGCCCGGCCCCTTCCAGGGACTGGACCGCTTCGAGGCCCGTTCCGCGATCGTCGCCGCCCTGCGCGCCGAGGGCCGGATCGTCGCCGAGAAGCGCCCGTACGTCCACTCCGTCGGCCACTGCTCCCGCTGCAAGACCACGCTGGAGCCGCGCCTGTCGATGCAGTGGTGGGTCAAGGTCGAGACGCTCGCCAAGGCCGCCGGTGACGCCGTCCGCGACGGCCGCGTCAACATCCACCCCGCCGAGCTGACCCCGCGCTACTTCGACTGGGTCGACAACCTCAACGACTGGTGCATCTCGCGCCAGCTGTGGTGGGGCCACCGCATCCCCGTCTGGCACGGTCCGAACGGCGAGATGGTCTGCGTCGGCCCGAACGACCAAGCGCCCACGGGCGAGGGCTGGCACCAGGACACCGACGTCCTCGACACGTGGTTCTCCTCCGGCCTGTGGCCTTTCTCGACCATGGGCTGGCCGGAGCAGACCGAGTCGCTGGAGAAGTTCTATCCGAACTCCGTCCTGGTCACCGGCTACGACCTGATGTTCTTCTGGGTCGCCCGGATGATGATGTTCGGCCTGTACGCCATGGGTGACGTCCCGTTCCGCACCATCGCCTTCCACGGCATGGTCCGCGACGAGACCGGCAAGAAGATGTCGAAGTCCAAGGGCAACGTCGTCAACCCGCTGGACTGGATGGACAAGTACGGCTCCGACGCCGTCCGCTTCACCCTGGCCCGCGGCGCCAACCCGGGCGTCGACGTCCCGATCGGCGAGGACTGGGTCCAGGGCTCGCGGAACTTCGCCAACAAGATCTGGAACGCGACCCGCTTCGCCCTGATGAACGGCGCGACCGTCGAGGGCGAGCTTCCGGCCCCCGAGCAGATGACGGCGACCGACCGCTGGATCCTGTCCCGCCTCAACACCGTCGTCGCGCAGATCGACGCGCTCTACGACGACTACCAGTTCGCCAAGCTGTCCGACGCCCTCTTCCACTTCGCGTGGGACGAGGTCTTCGACTGGTACGTCGAGCTGTCCAAGACGACGTTCTTCGCGGAGGGCGAGCAGGCGAAGGTCTCCGCCCGGGTCCTCGGCGAGGTCCTGGACGTCACCCTGCGTCTGCTGCACCCGGTCGTCCCGTTCGTCACCGAGACGCTCTGGACGACCCTCACGGGCGGCGAGTCCCTCGTGATCGCCGACTGGCCGAAGGACTCCGGTTTCCGCGACGCGGGCGCCGAGCAGGAGATCGAGCTCGTCCAGCAGGTCGTCACCGAGGTCCGCCGGTTCCGCTCCGACCAGGGCCTCCAGCCCGGCCAGAAGGTCCCGGCCGAGCTCTCCCTGGACGGTACGGCTCTCGCCCCGCACGAGGCCGCCATCCGCCAGCTCCTGCGCCTGACGGCTCCCGGCGAGGGCTTCCACGCCACCGCCTCGCTGCCCGTCGCCGGTGCCACGGTCGCCCTGGACCTCTCCGGCACCATCGACGTCGCCGCCGAGCGCAAGCGCCTCACCAAAGACCTGGAGGCCGCCAAGAAGGAGGTCGTCCAGGCGAACGCCAAGCTCGGCAACGAGGCATTCCTCGCGAAGGCCCCCGACAACGTCGTGGACAAGATCCGCGGCCGCCTGAGCAAGGCCGAGGCCGACATCGCGCGCATCACCGCGCAGATCGAGGCCCTGCCCGCCCAGTAGGCACAAGCGATACGCGACGCAGGGGCCCCGCACCGAGTGGTGCGGGGCCCCTGCGTCGTGCACCCTGTCTGATGCACCCTGACGAGTGCCGCATATCACGCACAACGGGACAGAAGTCCGACCAACCAGGGCGAAAGGCCCTGCATTATGGAGCGTATGCACGACAAGCCCACCGCCTCTGCGGCCCACCGGGCCTGGGCGGCGGGCCGTCACTGGCTGGAAGGCCGCACGGTCGACAGGCGCGCCCTGGACCTGCTCATCCCGCTGATCTGCTTCGCCCTGATGCTGCTGGACGTCCCCGGGCTCGCCGAGGCGGACAACGCCCTCAACGGGATCTCCGCCGCCGCCGTCCTCGCTGTGGGCGCGAGCTCGCTGCTGCTGCGCCGGCGCGCACCCTGGATTCCGTACGTCATAGCGCTCGGCTTCCTCGGCTGGCTGCACGAACTCACCCTGATCCAGTTCGCCCTGTACTCGGTGGGCCGCTACCGGGGCAGGGCCGCCGCGATCGTCGCGACACTGGGGTACGGGCTCTTCGCGTACGTCATGTTCCTGATGCCGGGCTGGCCCGAGCAGCAGGCGGACACCCTGATGGAGTTCCTGAGCCTCGTCGTGCCCATCGGCGTGCTCGCGGCCGGTGTCGGCGTCGCCGGGTACCGGCAGGACCTCGTACGGGAGCTGGAGGTCCAGCGGGGGCGCACGGCGGCCCTCCAGGCCGTGCAGCAGGAGCGGCTGTCGGTCGCGCGGGACGTGCACGACTTCGTGGGGCGCGAGCTGACGCTGCTCGCCGTACGGGCCGAGGTGCTGGCCGTACGGGCGCGGGGCGAGGCCCATCAGAAGGACTTCGACGAGCTCTCCGACACGGCCCGCAAGGCGCACCGCATCCTCAACGAGATCATCGTGCAGCGCGCCCGCGAGAAGGACGCCACACCCGGCATCGACGGGCTCGCCGTCCTCGCGAGCGAGGGGGAACAGGCGGGCAGTCGAGTGGTCCTCGACATCGACGGACGGGCGGGTGCCCTGTCGCCGCTGCGGCAGGCGGCCGTCTACCGGGTCGTGCAGGAGTGTCTGACGAACGCCGTCAAGCACGCACCGGGCCAGGAGGTCCGGGTGCGGATCACCCTCGACGGTGTCCACCTGCGCATCGAGGTGTGCAACGACCTGCCCAACACCGCCCCCGCCAAGCAACCCGTGTCCGCGGGCACCGGCACGTTCTCCATGGGGGAGCGGGTGGAGTCCATGGGCGGCACCCTGGAGGCGGGTCTCCACGACGGGAAGTACCGCGTCCTCGCGGTGCTCCCCGCCGGGGTCTAGCTCCTGTTGAGCGGTTGCCCGACTCTTCGAGCAACCGCTCAATGTTTTAAGCAACCGCTCAACTCTTTGAGCGCTTGCTCAGCTCGCCTTCAGAAGTTTCTGGAGGTTGTCGAAGTCCTCCACGCACTTGCCGGAGCCGATCGCCACACAGTCCAGCGGATTGTCCGCGACGTGCACCGGGATGCCGGTCGCCGCCGCGATCCGAAGATCCAGGCCGGGCAGCAGGGCGCCGCCGCCGGTCAGCACGATGCCGTGCTCCATGATGTCGCCGGACAGCTCCGGCGGGCACTCCTCCAAGGTGGTGCGCACCGCCGCGATGATCGCCTCGACGGGTTCGTTCAGAGCCGTACGCACCTCGGACACCGACAGGTCGAGGGTCATCGGCAGACCGCCCACCTTCTGCCGCCCGCGTATCGTGAACGCCCGCATCTCCAGCGCCGGGTCGTCGGGCACCGGCCACGCCGAGCCGATCGCCACCTTGATGTCCTCGGCGGTGCGCTCGCCGATGAGCAACTGGTGCTCCTTGCGCACGTAGTCGGTGATCGCGGCGTCCATCCGGTCGCCGCCCACCCGCAGCGACTGGGCGGTCACGATGCCGCCCAGCGAGATCACGGCGACCTCGGTCGTACCGCCGCCGATGTCCACCACCATGGAGCCGCGCGCGGACGACACCGGCAGCCCGGCCCCGATCGCCGCCGCCATGGGCTCCTCGATGAGGTGCACGGCACGCGCACCCGCCCGGTTCGCCGCGTGCACGATGGCCCGGCGCTCCACGGGCGTCACACCGCTGGGTACGCACACCACCATGCGGGTGCGGGTCCAGCGCCCCGGCACCGCCTTGCGGACGAAGTGCCGGATCATCTCCTCGGCCGCCTCGTAGTCGCTGATCACACCGTCGCGCAGGGGGCGGATCGCGGTGATCGAACCGGGGGTGCGGCCGATGGTCTCCTTGGCCTCGGCGCCGACGGCCAGTGCTGTCGTCGAACCCGCCTTCACCGCCACCACGGAGGGCTCGTTGAGGACGATGCCGTGCCCCCGCATGTACACCAGTGTGTTCGCCGTACCCAGGTCGATGCCTATGTCGCGGCTGGTGCGGCCGCCGCGGATGCGCGCAGGGGCCTGCGTGGTCTCGTCGCTCACTCGATAACCTCCCGAATCGTGATCTACCAGGGTCACACACCCGTTCGGTATGGAAGGGATAAAAGGTCCCGAGGGGGAGGGGCCGAAGGTCCTGTCGGCCGTTGTCGTACCCCCTCCGTAGACTGGCGGTGTGAGTGACCTCCCCCAGCACGACGACCAGCCCGACGACCACGCCTTCGAAGAAATCGTGGCGGCCGAGACCGATCGCGATCCCGACCTCGCCGTCATCGAGGCGGGCAGCCGCACCCTGCGCACCCACGGCGGCGCACCCGCCGGTGACGCGGTGCCCTCCCGGCCCGCCGACCCGGAGGTGGACAGGGCGCTGCGCGAGGTCGAGACCGAACTCGCGGGCCGCTGGGGCGAGACCAAACTCGAACCCTCGGTGACCCGCATCGCGGCACTCATGGACGTACTGGGCGAGCCCCAGAAGGCGTACCCCTCGATCCACATCACCGGCACCAACGGCAAGACCAGCACCGCCCGCATGATCGAGGCCCTCTTCGGCGCCTTCGAGCTGCGCACGGGCCGCTACACCAGCCCGCACGTGCAGTCGATCACCGAGCGCATCAGCCTGGACGGCGTCCCGATCAGCGCCGAGCGCTTCGTGGAGACGTACCAGGACATCAAGCCGTACGTCGACATGGTCGACACGTCGCAGGACTACCGGCTCTCCTTCTTCGAGGTCATGACCGGCATGGCGTACGCGGCCTTCGCCGACGCACCCGTCGACGTGGCCGTCGTCGAGGTCGGCATGGGCGGCACCTGGGATGCCACCAACGTCATCGACGCGGCCGTCGCCGTCGTCACCCCGATCTCCCTCGACCACACGGACCGCCTCGGCACCACAACCGCCGAGATCGCGACCGAGAAGTCCGGGATCATCAAGCAGGACGCCACCGTCGTCCTCGCCCAGCAGCCCGTCGACGCGGCGCAGGTCATGCTGAAGAAGGCCGTCGGCGTGGACGCCACGGTGGCCCGCGAGGGCATGGAGTTCGGCGTCGTCGCCCGCGAGATCGCCGTCGGCGGCCAGCTGGTCACCCTGCGCGGACTCGGCGGAGAGTACGAGCAGATCTTCCTCCCCCTGCACGGGGCGCACCAGGCGCACAACGCGGCCGTCGCGCTCGCCGCCGTCGAAGCCTTCTTCGGCATCGGTGCCGACCACGCCCGCACCCTCGACCTCGACACCATCCGCAAGGCTTTCGCCTCGGTCACCTCGCCCGGCCGCATGGAGGTCGTCCGACGCAGCCCCACCGTCGTCCTGGACGCCGCGCACAACCCGGCGGGGGCGCGGGCCGCCGCGGAGGCGGTCAGCGAGGCGTTCAGCTTCAGCCGGCTGATCGGTGTGGTCGCCGCGAGCGGCGACAAGGACGTACGGGGGCTCCTCGAAGCCTTCGAGCCGATCTTCGCCGAGATCGTCGTCACCCGTAACTCCACCCCGCGCTCCATGGACGTCGACGAACTGGCCGCCATCGCCGTCGAGGTCTTCGGCGACGATCGCGTCCAGGTCGAGGCCCGTCTCGACGACGCCATCGAGGAAGCCATCACCCTCGCCGAGGAAGACGGCGAGTTCTCCGGCGGCGGAGTCCTCGTCACCGGATCGGTCATCACCGTCGGAGAGGCCCGGCTGCTGCTGGGAAGGAGCTGAGATCCGTCCATGCGTACGCTCTGTGCTTCCACTCTCATCGGCGAGTTCTTCGTGATCGGCTTCGCGGGACTCGTCGCGATGAAGTCCGAGGACCTGTCGATGGCCACGGTCTGGACGGTGTGCGGCATCGCGATGCTGCTCTCCGTCCTCCTCTGCGGAATGATCACGCGCCCCGGCGGGCTCCAGCTCGGCTGGGCGCTCCAGGTCGGGCTCGTGGTGAGCGGTTTCTGGGTCCCGGTGATGTTCTTCCTCGGTCTGGTCTTCGGCGGTCTGTGGTGGGCGTCGATCCACTACGGGCGCAAGATCGACGAGGCGAAGGCCCGGTGGGCGGCCCAGGACACCTCCAGCCCGTCCGGCGCGTGAGGACGCGCGGCGAAGCCGACAGGGCGACCGGGCGGACCTGACGCTGCGTGACAGGTCCCCCGTTCGGCCCTGTAATCTGCGGACCACCGCATCCGTACCGCCGCACTCAAGGAGCCCGCACCGTGACCCAGCGCACCCTCGTCCTGCTCAAGCCCGACGCCGTCCGCCGCGGACTGATCGGCGAGGTCATCGGCCGCATCGAGCGCAAGGCCAACTGGACGATCGGCGCGCTGGAGCTGCGCAGCCTGGACCAGGACACCCTGGAGGCGCACTACGGTGAGCACAAGGGCAAGCCCTTCTACGAGCCGCTCGTCGCCTTCATGTCCTCGGGCCCGATCGTCGCCCTCGTCGTCGAGGGCGAGCGCGTCATCGAGGGCGTACGCCAGCTGGCCGGTCCGACCGACCCGATTGCCGCGGCTCCGGGGTCCATTCGGGGCGACTTCGGCACCATCGTCCGCGAGAACCTCATCCACGCCTCGGACTCCGAGGAGTCCGCCGAGCGCGAGCTGAAGCTGTTCTTCCCGGGTCTCGTCTGACCGTAGAGAAACCGTACGGACTCCGTAGAGACTCAGGCGCTTTCTGACTGAATGTCAGCCAAACAGCGCCTCCTGCCTGGGGCGACCGAAGTAATTCGGTCGCCCTTCGGTATATGCGCCCCGTCGGAGGGAACGCATCCCTCCGACACAGCGTCACCATGGGTGAGACGGGTATGTGTTCCGCTCACAATGGCGAAGGACCCTCGCGCGGTGACCGCACATGCGGCACTACGATGGAAGTCACCGCGCCCACACCATTCAGCGCACCACCCACTTCGCCTACCGATACAAGCCATCGAACGCTCCAATCGGGAAGGCCCGACGCATCCTCATGGGGAAGAAGAGGGAACCAATGTCGTTCATCGGCCGTGATATGGCTGTCGACCTCGGGACCGCCAACACGCTGGTGTACGTCAGGGGTAAGGGCATCGTGCTCAACGAGCCCTCCGTCGTCGCCATCAACACCAACACCGGCGGCATCCTCGCCGTCGGCTCCGAGGCGAAGAAGATGATCGGCCGTACGCCGGGCAACATCGTTGCCGTACGGCCCCTGAAGGACGGCGTGATCGCCGACTTCGAGATCACCGAGCGGATGCTCCGCTACTTCATCCTGAAGATCCACAAGCGCCGCTACCTGGCCCGCCCCCGCGTCGTGGTCTGCGTGCCCTCCGGCATCACCGGAGTGGAGCGCCGCGCCGTCATCGAGGCGTCCACCCAGGCGGGCGCCCGCCAGGTGCACATCATCGAGGAACCCATGGCCGCCGCCATCGGCTCCGGCCTGCCCGTCCACGAGGCCACCGGCAACATGGTCGTGGACATCGGCGGCGGCACCACCGAGGTCGCCGTGATCTCGCTCGGAGGAATCGTCACGGCACAGTCGATCCGCGTCGCGGGCGACGAGCTGGACAACGCGATCATCCAGCACATCAAGAAGGAGTACTCCCTCCTCCTCGGGGAGCGGACCGCCGAACAGATCAAGATCACCATCGGTTCGGCGTACGACCTCGACAAGGACGAGCACACCGAGATCCGCGGCCGTGACCTCGTGTCCGGTCTGCCGAAGACCGTCGTGATCTCCGCCGCCGAGGTCCGCAAGGCCATCGAGGAGCCGGTCAACGCGATCGTCGACGCCGTCAAGACGACGCTCGACAAGTGCCCTCCGGAGCTCTCCGGCGACGTCATGGACCGAGGCATCGTCCTCACCGGCGGCGGCGCCCTGCTCCGCGGCCTCGACGAGCGCCTGCGCCGCGAGACCGGCATGCCGATCCACATCGCCGAGGACCCGCTCGACTCCGTCGCGCTCGGATCCGGCAAGTGCGTCGAGGAGTTCGAGGCGCTCCAGCAAGTGCTGGACGCCCAGCCCCGCAGATAGCAAGGACGAGGAAACAGCGTCCGGGAGCCACCTGCCGGCCCCGGGCGCTGCCGAAGAATCCGCCGTACGGGGCCTGTCGTCCCGTGCGGCGGATCGTTGATATACACGCATACGCATTTTTCCGACGAGGAAGGCACGGCCGCCGCACGTGAGGGACACACGAGAGAGCCGGCTGCTCCTGGTGCTGCTGATCGCCGTAGCGTTCGCGCTGATCACGGTCGACATCCGCGGCGGCGAACAGTCACCCGTCGACGGAGCCAGGCAGGCCGCCGCCGCCGTCTTCGGACCGGTGGAGAAGGGCGTCGCCACCGCCGTCGACCCGATCGGCAACGCGATCGGCGCCGTACGCAAGTCAGGTGACGACCACGACCAGCTCAAAGCGCTGGAACGGGACAACCAGGAACTGAAGCTGCGCCTGGGCAGCGACGACCGCAACCAGAGCCGCGTGCGCCAGCTCGACGGCATGCTGAAGAAGGCGGGCGCCGGACAGTACGGCATCAAGGGCGCCGAAGTCATCGCCATAGGAGCGGCCCAGGGCTTCTCCTGGACCGTCACCATCGACGTCGGCAGCAACGACGGCATCAAGCGCGACATGACCGTCGTCAACGCGGACGGACTCGTCGGCCGGGTCACCACCGTCGGCCCCAACACCTCCACCGTGCTGCTCGCCAACGACACCAAGTTCACCGTCGGCACCCGCATGGAGAAGACCGACGAGCTCGGCTTCGCGACCGGACAGGGCGACCGCCCGCTCAGCGTCCAGTTCCTCAACGGCAAGGCCAAGGTCAAGCCCGGCGACCGCCTGGTGACCTTCGGCTCGCGCGCCGCGAAGCCCTTCGTGCCGGGCGTCCCCGTCGGCGAGGTGGTCCGCGTCGACCCCTCCGGCGGCGACCTCACCCGTACCGTCTACGTCCGTCCGTACGTCGGCTTCACCAAGCTCGACATCGTCGGCGTCGTCGTCGCGGCCCCCCGCACCGACCCCCGCGACACCGTCCTGCCGAACAAGCCCAAGCCCGCCCCCACGGTCACCGTCACCGTGACACCGAAGCCCCCTGTCGGTGAGAACAACGGTGGCGCTGCCAACAACGGCAACGGCAACGGCAATAACAACGGCAATAACAACGGCAACGGAAACAACAACGGCGACGGTGCTGCCGACGGCAACGCCGCCGACCAGTGACCAGGAGCTGAAGAACCTGATGCGCTTCAACCGGATTCTGCTCTCCGCCACCCTGGTGGTCGTCGCCCTGGTCGTCCAGGTCACCGTCCTCGCCAGACTCCAGCTCCCCGGCGCCGTGCCCGACCTCACCCTCCTCGTCGTCCTCGGACTCGCCTTCGTCTACGGACACGTCAGCGGGGCCCTCATCGGCTTCTTCGCGGGCCTCCTCGCCGACCTCGCCCCACCCGCTGACCACGCCGCAGGCCGCTACGCCCTCGTCCTGTGCGTCATCGGCTACCTCGCGGGCCTCGTCAAGCCCGAGAACGGCAAGCTCCGCTCCGCGACGGCCCCCATGCTGGTCGTCGTCGCCGCGGCCCTCGGCTCCACCCTCCTGTACGCGGGAGTGGGCGCCCTCGTCGGCGACACCGCCGCCCGCCACGTGGGCCTCGGCGGACTGCTGTTCACCGCGGCCCTGTACGACCTGCTCCTCGCACCCTTCGTCGTCCCCGGCATCATGGCGCTCGCCCGCCGCGCCGAGAACGACCCCCTCTCCGAATCCTCCTCCTCCGACGTCTCCTCCGGCTGGCTCGCGGGAGGCACCGGACTGCGCATCGGCGAGCAGAAGGGCGGCCTGCGGCTGCGCGCCGCCCGCAACCGAGCCCAGCGCGCCGGACGCATCAAGGGAGTGAAGCGCCTGTGAGCAACATCCCCGAGACCGGCAGGACCCCCCGCGTCACCATCCGGCTGATCGTCCTCCAGATCCTCGTCTTCTCCCTCCTGCTGACCCTCGGCGGACGCCTCTGGTACCTCCAGATCCGCAACGGCCAGGAGTACACCGACGAGGCGAAGAACAACCACGTCCAGCAAGTCGTCCAGCCCGCCGTGCGAGGCTCCATCCTCGACGCCCGCGGCGTCCCGCTCGCCGACAACGAGACCAAGCTCGTCGTCTCCGCGTCCCGCACCGAGCTGATGAAGATGAAGGACGACGGCAAAGCCGTCCTCACCCGGCTCGCCGACGTCCTCGACATGAAGGCCAAGGACGTCACCGACAAGGTGCGCCTCTGCGACTCCAAGACCCCCCAACCCTGCTGGAACGGCTCGCCCTACCAGCCGATCCCGGTCACCAACAAGGCCACCACCCAGCAGGCCCTCCAGATCCGTGAACGCGCCGAGGACTTCCCCGGCATCACCGCCGAACCCACCGCCGTGCGCCGCTACGCCGCCCCCGGCAAGGCGAACACCGCGCAGGTGCTCGGCTACCTGTCGCCCGTCACCGACGCCGAGATCGAGAAGGCCAAGGACAGCGACTCCCCGTACCTCCGCTCCGACCAGGTCGGGCGCTCCGGCCTGGAGCGCACGTACGACAAGGAACTGCGCGGCAAGGCGGGCGTCACCCGCTACGAGGTCGACAACCTGGGCCGCGTCATCGGCCGCGCCAAGGCCGACAAGGCGGAGCCCGGTGCGAACGTCGTCACCAGCATCGACGCCCGCGTCCAGGCCGTCGCCGAGTACGAGCTCCTCGACGCGATGAAGGAAGCCCGCAAGGGCTTCGACAAGAACACCAACACCAACTACAAGGCCGACGCGGGCGCCGTCGTCGTCATGGAGGCCAAGACCGGCCGCGTCGTGGCGATGGCGTCCAACCCCACCTACGACCCCAACGCCTGGGTCGGCGGCATCTCCGGCAAGGACTACGCCGCCCTCACCGGCAAGGACTCCAACTTCCCCCTCCTCAACCGGGCCATCCAGGCGCAGGCCGCCCCCGGCTCCATCTTCAAGGTCATCCCGACGACCGCCGCCGTCAACGCCGGATACGACTTCAACGGCAGCTACCCCTGCCCCAGCTCGTACTCCATCGGCGGTCAGACCTTCACCAACTACGAGTCCAAGGGCCACGGCAACATCAGCCTCGGCGGCGCACTCGAAGTCTCCTGCGACACCGTCTACTACGCCCTCGCGCACCAGCAGTGGCAGCGCGACGGCGGCACCAAGCCGAAGAAGAACGCCAAGGACTGGTTCTACAAGACGGCCCACCAGTTCGGCCTCGGCAAGGAGACCGGAATCGACCTCCCCAACGAGGTCAGCGGACGCGTCCCCGACCGCCAGTGGAAGCAGCGGTTCTGGTCGGCCAACAAGGACGCCTGGTGCAAGCAGGGCAAGAAGGACGGCAGCTTCGTCGAGAAGATCGCCTTCGAGAACTGCATCGACGGCAACCAGATGCGCGCGGGTGACTCCGTCAACTACTCCATCGGACAGGGCGACACCCTCGTCACCCCCATACAGATGGCGTCGATCTACGCGAGCATCGCCAACGGCGGCACCATCCACACCCCCTCCGTCGGCAAGGCCGTCGTCAGCGCCGACGGCAAGAAGGTCACGGAGATCAAGCCGAAGACGCAGGGCCGGCTTCCGATGAACGCGAGCACGCACAAGTTGATAGACGAAGCCCTCGCGGGAGTCGCCACCCGGGGCACCGCCGCCTGGAGGTTCCAGGGCTGGCCCCAGGACAAGATCCCGATGCACGCCAAGACGGGTACCGCCGAGGTCTACGGCAAGCAGACGACCTCATGGTTCGCCACGTACACCAAGGACTACTCGATCGTCATGACGATCGCGCAGGGCGGCACCGGCTCCGGCGCCTCGGGACCTGCCGTCCGGAAGATCTACAACGCGCTCTACGGGCTCGACAAGGACGGCAAGTTCGACCCGAAGAAGGCACTCCTGCCCGAGCCCCAGAAGAACCTCCCGAAGATCGAGGCGGACGGCTCCATCGACGCACCCGACATCAAGCCGTACGTCCCCGTGCCCGACGAGCCCGTCGAACCGGTCGGCGTCGCGGGCCCGCCGCCCGCCAACACCGGCGGCAGGGGCGGCGGCAACCCGGGCGCCCGAGGCACCGGCATCCAGAGGGTGGGTGACTGACCATGGCAGGCAGCACCCACGGCTTCTCCGTCCAGCGGTACGCGCCCGAGCGCGGCGCGTTCGCCAAACTCACCGCACGCGACTCGGTCCTGCGCAGGCTCGACTGGCCCCTGCTCCTGTCCGCGCTCGCACTGTCGGGCCTCGGCGCCCTCCTGGTGTGGTCCGCGACCAGGGGCCGCGACACCCTCAACCACGGCGACCCGTACTACTTCCTCTTCCGGCACCTCATGAACACCGGCATCGGCTTCGCGCTGATGGTCGGCACGATCTGGCTCGGCCACCGCACCCTGCGCGGCGCGGTGCCGATCCTCTACGGGCTCTCCGTCGTCCTGGTGATCGCGGTCCTCACCCCGCTCGGCGCGACCGTCAACGGCGCGCACGCGTGGATCGTCATCGGCGGCGGATTCTCCCTCCAGCCCTCCGAGTTCACGAAGATCACCATCATCCTGGGCATGGCGATGATGCTCGCCTCCCGGGTCGACGCCGGCGATCAGGCCAACCCCGACCACCGCACGGTGCTCAAGTCGCTGGGCCTGGCCGTCGTACCGATCCTGATCATCATGCTGATGCCCGACCTCGGCTCGGTCATGGTCATCGCCATGATCATCCTGGGGGTGCTGCTGGCCTCCGGAGCCTCCAACCGCTGGATCTTCGGCCTGGTCGGCGCGGGCGTCCTCGGCGCCGTCCTGGTGGCCGTCCTCGGCCTCCTCGACGAGTACCAGATCAACCGCTTCGCCGCCTTCGCCAACCCCAACCTCGACCCGGCGGGCGTCGGCTACAACACCAACCAGGCACGCATCGCCATCGGCTCCGGCGGCCTCACCGGCACCGGTCTCTTCAAGGGCTCGCAGACCACCGGACAGTTCGTCCCCGAACAGCAGACGGACTTCGTGTTCACCGTCGCGGGCGAGGAACTCGGTTTCCTCGGCGCAGGCGCGATCCTCGTCCTCCTCGGCGTCGTCCTGTGGCGGGCCTGCCGCATCGCCCGCGAGACCACCGAGCTGTACGGCACGATCGTCGCCGCCGGAATCATCGCCTGGTTCGCCTTCCAGTCCTTCGAGAACATCGGCATGACCCTCGGCATCATGCCGGTCGCGGGCCTGCCGCTGCCCTTCGTCTCCTACGGAGGATCCTCGATGTTCGCCGTGTGGGTCGCGATCGGACTCCTCCAGTCGATCCGGGTGCAGAGGCCGATAACTGCGTGATGGCGTGCCCCTGTCTGGGGCGCGGCGATCCGTCTAGATTCATGTCATGGCGGACACCAAGCGCGAGATCGAGCGAAAGTACGAAGCCACCACGACCGACACCGAGGGCGAACCCCGGCTGCCTGACTTCCACAAGGTGGCCGGGGTTTCGTCCGTCCAGGACCGGGGCGTCGTCGACCTCGACGCCGTCTACTACGACACCGACGACCTGGCGCTGGCCGCCCACGGCATCACCCTGCGCCGCCGCACCGGCGGAGACGACGCGGGCTGGCACCTCAAACTCCCCGTCGCCCCGAACGTACGGGACGAGATCCGCCTCCCCCTGACAGCGCCGACGGCAACAGCGGACACCGTGCCGCGCCCCCTGTCCGCCCTGGTGCGTGCGCGCACCCTGGGAGAGCCACTGCTGGCGACCGTACGGCTGAAGTCCTCGCGCCAGGTGTGGCACTTGCGGGACAACGCGGGGGAACTGCTCGCCGAGGCCAGCGTGGACAGAGTGACCGCGCAGCGGCTGGGGGGAGCGGGCGCGGACACCTCCTTCACGGAGATCGAGGTCGAACTCGCCGACGACGGCGACCCCGCCTTCCTGGACGCCGTCGACAAGAGGCTGCGCAAAGCGGGCGTACGACCCTCCCAGTCGCCGTCCAAACTGGCCCGCGCCCTCGCGGAGACCGGCGGCGGTCCGGCGCAGGCACCAGCACAGGCGCTCGAAGAAGGCACCACCGCTGGTGCGCACGTCCTCGCCTACGTCCGTGAACAGGCCGAGGCGATGGCAATCTACGACCCCGCCGTACGCCGTGACCTTCCCGACTCCGTCCACCAGCTCCGCGTCGCCACCCGCCGGATGCGCAGCGCCTTCAAGACGTACCGGAAGGTCCTCGACCGCACCGTCACCGACCCGCTCGGCGAGGAACTCAAGTGGCTGGCAGGCGAACTGGGCGTCGACCGCGACCAGGAAGTCCTCACCGACCGCCTCCTGAGCCGTCTCTCCGCCCTCCCGCGCACCCTCCTGCTGGGCCCTGTGCGCGGACGTCTGCGCATCTGGTCCGTCGCCCGGCGCAGTGGCTCCCGGCGCCGCACCGTCGCCGTCCTCGACGGGAAGCGCTACCTGGAACTCCTGCGCTCCCTGGACGCCTTCCTCGCCGACCCGCCCCTGCGGGCGGCGGCGAGAAGGAACGCCACGACCGTCCTCCACCAGGCCCTCGTCAAGGACCACGCCCGCCTCGCCGACCGCACCGAGCACGCCTTGGCGCTCCCGCCGGGCGCCGAACGCGACCTCGCCCTCCACGACGCCCGCAAGGCCGCCAAACGCCTGCGCTACGCGGCGGAGTCCGCCCGCCCCGCCCTCGGCAAACCCGCGAACAAGCTCCGCAAGAGGGTCAAGGAGGTCCAGAGCGTGCTCGGCGACCACCAGGACAGCGTGGTCGCCCGCACCGAACTGAGGAACCTGGCGATCCAGGCACACGCGGCGGGGGAGTCCGCCTTCGTCTGGGGCCTGCTGTACGGCCAGGAGGAGGCGAGGGCGGCGGACCGCGAACGGGAGCTGCCGGGCGTGTGGGGGAGGGTGCCGGGCATCTAGCCCGCCCCGGCGGCGGGCGCGGCCCGGGAAGGCGCGAGGGCGGGTGGGGCACCGGCAGCGAGGGCAACCGGCACCCCGACCGCCCGCGCGTTCCTACCCACCCTCCCGGCCGCGTTAGGCTTGAGGGTCCCCCTGCCCGCTCATGAGAGACACCGCGATGCCTGTTGAGTCGGTCTTCCCCCGCCTGGAAGCCCTCCTGCCGCACGTGCAGAAGCCCATCCAGTACGTCGGCGGTGAACTGAACTCCACCGTCAAGCCGTGGGAGAGCGCGGACGTCCGCTGGGCGCTCATGTACCCGGACGCGTACGAGGTCGGGCTCCCCAACCAGGGCGTCATGATCCTCTACGAAGTGCTCAACGAGCAGGACGGCGTCCTCGCCGAGCGCACCTACAGCGTGTGGCCCGACCTCGAAGAACTGATGCGCAAGCACGACGTGCCGCAGTTCACCGTGGACGCCCACCGCCCGGTGAAGGCGTTCGACGTGTTCGGCCTCAGCTTCTCCACCGAGCTGGGCTACACGAACATGCTGACCGCCCTCGACCTCGCGGGCATCCCGCTGAACGCCGCCGACCGCACCCTCGACGACCCCATCGTCCTGGCGGGCGGCCACGCGGCCTTCAATCCGGAGCCCATCGCGGAGTTCATCGACTGCGCGGTCATCGGCGACGGCGAGCAGGCCGTCCTCGACATGACGGCCATCATCCGGACCTGGAAGGCGGAGGGCCGCCCCGGCGGCCGCGAGGAAGTCCTCTTCCGCCTCGCCAAGACCGGCAACGTCTACGTCCCGGCGTTCTACGACGTCGAGTACCTTCCCGACGGGCGCATCGCCCGCGTCGTGCCGAACAAGTCCGGCGTGCCGTGGCGCATCTCCAAGCACACCGTCATGGACCTCGACGAGTGGCCCTACCCCAAGCAGCCCCTCGTCCCGCTCGCGGAAACCGTCCACGAGCGCATGTCCGTAGAAATCTTCCGCGGCTGCACCCGCGGCTGCCGTTTCTGCCAGGCCGGCATGATCACGCGCCCCGTGCGGGAGCGAAGCATCACCGGCATCGGCGAAATGGTCGAGAAGGGCCTGAAGGCCACCGGCTTCGAAGAAGTCGGTCTCCTCTCGCTCTCCTCCGCGGACCACACCGAGATCGCCGACATCGCCAAGGGACTCGCGGACAGGTACGAGGAAGACAAGATCGGCCTCTCCCTCCCCTCGACCCGCGTCGACGCGTTCAACGTGGACCTCGCCAACGAGCTGACCCGCAACGGTCGCCGCTCGGGCCTCACCTTCGCCCCCGAGGGCGGTAGCGAGCGCATGCGCAAGGTCATCAACAAGATGGTGTCCGAGGAAGACCTCATCCGCACGGTCTCCACGGCGTACGGCAACGGCTGGCGTCAGGTGAAGCTGTACTTCATGTGCGGCCTGCCCACCGAGACGGACGAGGACGTCCTGCAGATCGGCGACATGGCGGTCAACGTCATCGCCGAGGGCCGCAAGGTCTCCGGGCAGAACGACATCCGCTGCACCGTCTCCATCGGTGGTTTCGTGCCCAAGCCGCACACGCCCTTCCAGTGGGCGCCGCAGCTGAGCGCCGAGGAGACCGACGAACGCCTCACCAAGCTCCGCGACAAGATCCGCGGCGACAAGAAGTACGGCCGTTCCATCGGCTTCCGCTACCACGACGGCAAGCCCGGCATCGTCGAGGGCCTGCTCTCGCGCGGCGACCGCCGCATCGGTTCGGTCATCCGCGCCGTCTACGAGGGCGGCGGCCGCTTCGACGGCTGGCGCGAGTACTTCTCGTACGACAGGTGGATGCAGGCCGCGGCCAAGACGCTGCCCGAGTACGGCGTCGACGTCGACTGGTACACCACCCGCGAGCGCACCTACGAAGAGGTGCTCCCCTGGGACCACCTGGACTCCGGTCTCGACAAGGACTGGCTCTGGGAGGACTGGCAGGACGCCCTGGACGAGACCGAGGTCGAGGACTGCCGCTGGACCCCGTGCTTCGACTGCGGCGTCTGCCCGCAGATGGACACGTCGATCCAGATCGGCCCGACGGGCAAGAAGCTGCTGCCCCTGTCGGTCGTGAAGTAGTTCCGAAGTAACAGACGCAGACGCAGGCGCAGAAAGGGTCCGGCCGGAGGAGCGCACCTCCGGCCGGACCCTTCTTCGTGCGCCGGGGGAGCATCCGAACGGGGCGTCGCAGCGTCCTGAACGGGAAACGGGGGAGGACCGTCCATGGATCTCGACAAGCGACCACAGCAGCCGGCGCAAGCACCGGCACAGGTGCCCGCGCAAGCACCAACGCAGTCACCAGCACAGGTGCCCGCACAGCCACCAGCACCGGTGCGCGGCGCACAGCCACCAGTGCAGGTGCCCGTTCAGCAGGAAGGCTGCCTGACCGCCTTCGTCCGCATTCCGGTCCGGATCGTCGTCCTCGTCCTCGTCGTACCCGTACGAGTGGTCTGGGACCTGCTCCGCGCGGGCGGCGAACTCCTGCGCAGGGGCGTCCTGAACCCCCTCGGCGGCGCCCTGGCGTGGCTCGGCCGCACGCTCCTGGTGATCCCCGCCGTCTGGCTGTACGAAGCGGTGCTCACCCCTGTCGCCCGCGCGCTGGGGTGGCTCGCCCGAGCGGTGTTCGTCACACCGTGGGCCGCCCTGTGGCGACACGCCATCGTGCCCCTGTCGCGATGGCTCTACGGCGCTGTGCTGACACCCCTCGGACACGGGCTGCGGTGGCTGGGACAGCTCCTCGGTGCGGCGGGCGCGGCGGTGGGGCGCGCCCTGGGGGCGGCCCTGAAGTTCCTCGGCACCTGGCTGCTGATCGCACCACTGGTGGCGCTCTGGACCTGGGTCCTGAAGCCGCTCGGGCAGGGCCTGGGGTGGTTGGGCCGCACGCTCCTGGTGACCCCCGCCGTCTGGCTGTACACAGCGGTACTCACCCCCCTCGGCCACGCGGTCGCCTGGTGCGTGAGGATCCTGCTCGTCGCACCGCTGGTGTGGCTCTGCAGGGAGATCGGATCGGCCCTCTCTATCTGCTGGCAGGTCGCCGGGTACGTGTCCCGGGCGCTCGGCCGCGCGCTGAAGTGGCTGGCGTGGAACACCCTGGGCCGCCCCGTGGCCTGGACGTACCGCGAGGTGATGACCCCCGTCGGCCACTGGGTCCGTGACGGCGTCTGGCGGCCTGCCAAACGGGCCGCCGCGGCGGCGGGCCGTACGGCACGGGAGGCGGTGCGCTCGGCGCTGTCCGCCGTGCGGGAGGCACGCCGTGACCTCTGGCGGGGCCTGGTGGGCGGCACCGCCCCCGCCCCCACCCCAGCCCCGGTCAGCGCGTCCGTGGACAGCGAGCCCCCCGTGCTGGAGAAGCGAACCTCCTAGACCTCCGCCCACCTCAGGAGTGGATCATCCCGGCCCCGGGAACCACACGGCCCACCGGCGCGTACTCTGGGTAGTACAAAGACCGCCCCCGGCGCAGCAGCCACCTCCGAGACCCCCTGCTCAGCAGGGCCGGGCCGGACGCGAACCGCCGCGCGGGGACACCCCACAGGACTGTGGGCGCGCGGAAGACGCGCCGCCCCGCACCGAGGAGAAGAACCACTGGGCAAGCGACAGCCCGAAGGCCCGCCGCCCGCACCGGCGGTGCAGCGCATCCGACTGCGCTACACCAAGCGAGGCCGCCTCCGGTTCACCAGCCACCGAGACTTCCAGCGCGCCTTCGAGCGGGCCCTGCGCCGAGCCGAGGTGCCCATGGCGTACTCGGCCGGTTTCACCCCGCACCCCAAGGTGAGCTACGCCAACGCGGCCCCCACCGGCACCGGCTCCGAGGCCGAGTACCTGGAGATCGCCCTCACCGCGACCCGCGACCCGCAGACGCTGCGCGGACTGCTCGACGAGTCGATGCCCGACGGCCTCGACATCATCGACGCCGTGGAGGCCCACACCTCCGGCCTCGCCGACCGCCTCACCGCCTCCGTCTGGGAGCTGCGGCTGAACGGCGTGAGCGGGGAGGAGGCCGCCAAGGCCGTCGAGACCTTCCTCGCCGCCGAGACCGTCGAGGTCCAGCGCCGCACCAAGAACGGCATGCGCAGCTTCGACGCCCGCGAGGCCGTCGTGGAGATGGCATCCGTACCGCTCTCCGAGAGCGTCGCCCGCCCACAGGGTGAGGCAGGAGATAGGCCCACGGCGGAGCCCTGTGCGATACTGCGGCTGGTAGTGCGGCACATGACACCCGCCGTACGACCCGACGACGTCCTTTCCGGTCTCCGCGCTGTGGCCGACCTGGCGCCGCCGGTCCCCGCAGCGGTGACCAGGCTGGCGCAGGGGCTTCTCGACGAGGAGTCCGGAACGGTGACCGACCCGCTCGCGCCCGACCGCGAGGCGATGCAGGCAGGCTCTACCACAGCCCCCGCACCCGCCGCCGCGAAGGCGCCTGAAGGTTCCGGTTCCGCCTGAGGGCAGTCGTTGCAGCGCAGCCCTGGTACTCGGGAGCCACCTGGGTCGGGCCGCGTAACTAACCGGACTTTCGCCAGGCCGTACGTCTTCGTACGTACGGAACCGGCGAGCTAGAGATCAGCTCCCGTGCGGCGCCCGCGCCCCGGACGGTGGCCCCGCGCACAGCGTGGGCCGCGGCCGGACCGGATTCAGGCGCGGCGCCCGGGAGCGCGACGGGAGAACCCCGCATGCTTGAGCCGATCGATCCCGCTGAGGCCGAGAAGACTTCGCCCAGCGACACCTTGCCGCCGCGCCGCAGGCGCCGCGCGGCCTCGCGTCCCGCCGGTCCCCCCGGGGCCGTCGCGACCCAGCAGGACCAGCCGGAACCGTCGGATGCCGCCAAGACCGTAGAGGCCGCGGCTCCGGCCATACCGGCCGGAGAGGGTGCCGTGACCGACACCACTGACACCACTGACACCACTGACAACACCGCGAACACCAGCGTCGGCGACAGCGCCGCCCCCGCGCGCCCGCGCCGTCGTGCCGTGCGCAAGGCGACCGCCCCGGCGGGCTCGCCCGCACCGGTCGTCGACGAGACCCCGGCCCCCGCGGCCGAGAGTGCCGCTCCCGTCGAGCCGTCCGCCGAGGAGGCCCCCGTGCCGCGCACGCGCCGTCGTGCCGTGCGCAAGGCCACCGCGCCGGTGGGCGCCCCGGCCGAGACCGCTTCGGCCCCCGTCGAGGCCCCCGTCGAGGAGGCTCCTGCCGCCGAGACGGCCGCTCCGGCACGCCGTCGTGCCACCCGTAAGGCGACCGCCCCGGCGGGTGCCCCGGCCGGGACCGAGGCAGCTGTGGCCGCCCCTGTCGAGGAGGCTCCGGCAGCCGAGGAGGCCCCCGCGCCGCGTACCCGTCGCCGTGCCACCCGCAAGGCGACCGCGCCGGTCGTCGAGGAGACCGCGCCGGTCGTGGCGGAGACCCCTGCGGTGGAGGTCCCCGTGATGGAGGCCCCCGTCGCCGCCGAGCCCGTCGCGGAGGAGGCGCCCGCACCCCGTACGCGTCGCCGTGCCGTGCGCAAGGCCACCGCCCCCGCCGGCTCGCCCGCGTCGGCCACCGCCGAGACCCCGGCCGAGCCCGTCGCCGTACCGCAGGAGCAGGAGCAGGAGCAGGAGCAGGAGCACGAGCAGGCCGCCGCCGAAGAGGCCCCGGTCATCGAGGAGGCGCCCGCGCCCCGTGCGCGTCGTCGCGCTGTGCGCAAGGCCACCGCTCCGGCGGGCGCTCCCGCTGCGGCCGGGATGCAGGCTGCGGCCGAGCCCGTCGCCGTAACGGAGACCGTGAAGGAAGCCGCGCCGGAGCCCGTCGAGGACGAGGCGCCGCGTGGGCGTGCCCGTCGTCGGGCGAGCCGTCCGGTCGCCACCCCGAAGTTCACCGCCGAGCCGGCCGCCCCTGCCGCCGAGGCGAAGGCCGAGGAGAGCGGCCCGCGTTCGCGCCGCCGTGAACAGCGGCCCGCAGTCGCCGTCTTCCAGGCGCCGGTCTTCGCCGAGCCCATGTTCCAGACCCCGGAGACCGCCGCCATGGCCGCGGCCGCCGCGCCGGTCGAGGAGCCGGAGGAGGACGAGGAGGAGACGGTCGAGGTCGAGGCCGTCGTCGAGGCACCTGTGCAGGAGGCCGAGCCCGCGCAGTCCGGTGGCCGTCGCCGCCGTCGCCGTCGCGGCGAGAGCGCCCCCGCAGAGCAGGCCCGTGCCGAGGTCCAGGAAGCCCCGCAGGACGAGGCTGAGGAGGACGCCGAGCAGGCGCACGAGGGCGAGGGCCACGACGAGTCGGACGACTCCGACGACCGCCGCGCCCGCCGTCGCCGTCGTGGTGGCCGCCGTCGCCGCCGGGGTGATGCCCTGGACGCCGAGGACACCGACTCCGACAACGGCCACAAGAGGTACGAGGACGCGGGAGAGCCGCAGCAGGACGCGGACAGTGTCTCCGAGGAGGACGACTCCGAGGAGCACGACGACGAGCACCAGGGGGGTGCCGGTTCGTCCAGCAGCCGTCGCCGTCGTCGCCGTCGCCGTCGCAGCGGTGACTCCGGCCACGACGAGGCGCAGGGCGGGTCCGACGACCCGGAGCGCACCGTCGTCAAGGTCCGCGAGCCCCGCAAGAAGGAGGCCGCCGTCGAGCGCGAGCTGGGCACCGGCTTCGACGAGGTCCAGTCCATCAAGGGCTCGACCCGCATGGAGGCCAAGAAGCAGCGCCGCCGCGAAGGCCGCGAGCAGGGCCGTCGTCGCGTCCCGATCATCACCGAGGCCGAGTTCCTGGCCCGGCGCGAGGCCGTCGAGCGCGTCATGGTCGTACGCCAGAACGGCGAGCGCACCCAGATCGGCGTTCTTGAGGACAACATCCTCGTCGAGCACTACGTCAACAAGGAGCAGTCGACGTCCTACGTCGGCAACGTCTACCTGGGCAAGGTGCAGAACGTCCTCCCCTCCATGGAGGCCGCGTTCATCGACATCGGCAAGGGCCGCAACGCCGTCCTGTACGCCGGTGAGGTCAACTTCGAGGCGCTCGGCATGGCCCACGGGCCGCGCCGCATCGAGACCGCTCTCAAGTCCGGCCAGTCGGTACTCGTCCAGGTGACGAAGGACCCGATCGGTCACAAGGGCGCACGTCTGACGAGCCAGGTGTCCCTGCCGGGCCGCTACCTCGTGTACGTGCCCGAGGGCTCCATGACCGGCATCAGCCGCAAGCTCCCGGACACCGAGCGGGCGCGTCTGAAGACCATCCTCAAGAAGATCGTCCCCGAGGACGCGGGCGTCATCGTGCGCACCGCCGCCGAGGGTGCGAGCGAGGACGAGCTGCGCCGCGACGTCGAGCGTCTGCAGGCACAGTGGGAAGACATCCAGAAGAAGGCGAAGAGCAACACGGCCACCAACGCGCCGACGCTGCTCTACGGCGAGCCGGACATGACCGTCCGCGTCGTCCGCGACATCTTCAACGAGGACTTCTCCAAGGTCATCGTCAGCGGTGACGAGGCATGGCAGACGATCTACGGGTACGTCGCCCACGTCGCGCCGGACCTCACCGACCGGCTGTCGCGCTGGACGTCGGAGGTCGACGTCTTCGCGACGTACCGGATCGACGAGCAGCTCATGAAGGCGCTGGACCGCAAGGTCTACCTCCCCTCCGGCGGCTCCCTGGTCATCGACAAGACCGAGGCGATGATCGTCGTCGACGTCAACACCGGGAAGTTCACCGGACAGGGCGGCAACCTCGAAGAGACCGTCACCAAGAACAACCTGGAGGCGGCCGAGGAGATCGTGCGCCAGCTGCGGCTGCGCGACCTCGGCGGCATCGTCGTCATCGACTTCATCGACATGGTCCTGGAGTCGAACCGCGACCTGGTGCTGCGGCGCCTCCTGGAGTGCCTGGGACGCGACCGTACGAAGCACCAGGTGGCGGAGGTCACCTCGCTGGGCCTCGTCCAGATGACCCGCAAGCGGGTCGGCCAGGGCCTCCTGGAGTCCTTCTCCGAGACCTGCGTCCACTGCAACGGGCGCGGCGTCATCGTGCACATGGAGCAGCCCACCGCGATCGGCGGTGGCGGCGGCTCCAAGCGCTCGAAGAAGCGCGGCAAGGGCGGCAGCGGTTCCGAGCACACGGACCACGCCGAGCACGTCGAGCACGCTTCGGACTCCGCCCACCCGGAGCACTCCGGTCAGGACAACGGCTCCGGTCACGACCACCACGAGGCGTACGAGCCCCTTGAGGTGGAGACGGAGGCGGAGGTCGCCGCCGAGGTGGCCGCGCCGATCGCGCTGCCCTCCCCGGACTTCGTACCGGACGAGGAGCTGTACAACAGCGCCGCGGAGGCCGAAGCCGCAGCCACGCGTGGCCGCGGGCGCCGCCGGGCGTCCCGCAAGGCGTCGTCCCCGGCCGGTGCGCCGCGCGGCAAGACCTCGCCTGCGGACTACATCGAGCACGCGTCGCCGATGAAGGCGAAGGCTGCGGTGGAGAAGACCCCTGAGGCCGCAGTGGTCGCCGAGGTCGCAGTGGCCCCCGAGGCTCCTGTTGCCTCCGTGGCTGAGGTCCCGGTGGCCGAGGCCGCTCCCGCGGTCGTCGAGACCGTCGTGGAGGAGGCCGCTGCGGCGCCCCGTGGGCGCCGTCGGGCCACCCGGAAGGCGTCGGCCCCGGCCGGTGCGCCGAAGGAGGCCCAGGCCGCCGAGGTGACCGTGGTGGAGACGGCTCCGGTCGCACCTGCGCCGGTCGCACCCGCGCCGGTCGTCGAGGAGGCTCCGGCTGCTCGGGCCGCCGAGCCCGAGACCGCCGCGCCCGTCGCCGACGCCGCGCCGCCGCGGGCCCGCCGCAGGGCGACGCGCAAGGCCACGGCTCCCGCAGGTTCGCCCGCGGGGTCGGTCGAAGCGGCCGTGCTCGTCGTCGACGCCGCACCGTCGGTGGCCGCCGAGGCCGCGGTGGCTGAGATCGCGGTGACTGAGGCAGTGGTGACCGAGGCTCCGGCACCCGAGGGTGACGAGGCTCCGGCCCCGGCCAAGAAGACGGCGCGCAAGACCGCCGCCAAGAAGGCCGCACCGGCGAAGAAGGCAGCGGCCAAGAAGACCGCCGCCAAGAAGACCGTCGCGAAGAAGACGGCTGCCAAGACCGCCAAGACGGCGACCAAGGCGGCTACGAAGACGGCGGCCAAGAAGACTGCGAAGAAGACGGCCGCGGCGGAGCAGACGCTCCCCTCCGTGTCCGCCCCCGCGCAGGACTGACGCATCACCAGGTGAAGCACTGCTCCGACAGGGGCAGTGCTTCACCTGATGCAGGGGTCCGCTGCATCACCCGCTGTCTCCGCAACAGGCAGCACCAGCGACACTCAGGCAAGCACCAGAAGTACGCGTAACACCCGCAGTACCCAGCGGAACCGGCCCCCGGGCCGGAACCAGGGTGGCCAGCGCCGACCGGGCGCTGGCCACCCTGGTATCCGGTACCTGTCCGAGACCTGCCCGAGATCTGTCCGGGGCGCGGTCGGGACCTGTCCGGGACCTCCCAGGGCCCGAAGGCTGTGAAATGCCCCTGAAAAACGGAGAGTTCGAAACCTCATGAGCAACAGCGCCACCCCTCGCCCCATACGCAAGGCCGTCATCCCGGCCGCAGGGCTCGGCACCCGCTTCCTGCCCGCGACCAAGGCCACTCCGAAGGAGATGCTGCCGGTCGTCGACAAGCCCGCGATCCAGTACGTGGTCGAGGAAGCCGCCGGGGCGGGGCTCTCCGACGTACTCATGATCACGGGCCGCAACAAGCGCGCCCTTGAGGACCACTTCGACCGCAACTACGAGCTGGAGTCGGCGCTCACGAAGAAGGGCGACGCCGACCGCCTCGCGCGCGTCCAGGAGTCCAGCGACCTCGCGACCATGCACTACGTCCGCCAGGGCGACCCGCGGGGCCTTGGTCACGCCGTGCTGTGCGCCGCGCCGCACGTCGGCAACGAGGCTTTCGCCGTCCTCCTCGGCGACGACCTGATCGACCCCCGCGACCCGCTGCTCGCCCGTATGGTCGAGGTCCAGCAGGCGTACGGCGGCAGCGTCGTCGCGCTGATGGAGGTCGACCCGGAGCAGATCCACCTGTACGGCTGCGCGGCCGTCGACGCCACCGCCGAGGGCGACGTCGTCAAGATCAACGGCCTGGTCGAGAAGCCCGCCACCGAGGACGCTCCGAGCAACCTCGCCATCATCGGCCGGTACGTCCTCGACCCGGCCGTCTTCGAGGTCCTGCACAAGACCGAGCCCGGCCGAGGCGGCGAGATCCAGCTCACCGACGCCCTGCAGACCCTTGCCGCGGACGAGAGCGTCGGCGGACCGGTGCACGGTGTCGTCTTCAAGGGCCGCCGCTACGACACCGGCGACCGCGGCGACTACCTGAAGGCCATCGTCCGCCTCGCCGCCGAGCGCGAGGACCTCGGTCCGGACTTCAAGACGTGGCTGCGCGGCTACGTCGCGGAGGAGATCTAAGTCTCCCCCGGTTCCTCCGGCAGGCTTCGACGGGACTCCTCACCGGGGTTACAGGCTCTCACCAGGGCTACGGCCCTTCACGCGGGCCCCGTCGAGGGCCGCCCCGCACCACCTTCGGGGCGGCCACCCTCGCACCACCGGGGGAGGCCGCCCCGTACCCTTTGCCCCGCAGCACCCCTTGCGTCATCCTCCTGCGCCACCCCTTGCACCACTCCACGCACCATCCCTGCACGACCCGCACGAAGGAGAACCCCATGATCGGCCTGGTACTGGCGGCGGGCGCCGGACGGCGTCTGCGTCCCTACACCGACACGCTGCCCAAGGCACTCGTGCCCGTCGACGGCGACACCACCGTCCTCGACCTCACGCTGGGGAACTTCGCGAAGGTCGGCCTCACTGAGGTCGCGATCGTCGTCGGCTACCGCAAGGAAGCCGTCTACGCGCGCAAGGAGGAGCTGGAGAAGACGTACGGCGTCACGATCACGCTGATCGACAACGACAAGGCCGAGGAGTGGAACAACGCCTACTCCCTCTGGTGCGCCCGCGACGTCCTCAAGGAGGGTGTCATCCTCGCCAACGGCGACACGGTGCACCCGGTCTCCGTCGAGGAGACGCTGCTCGCCGCCCGCGGCAAGGGCCAGAAGATCATCCTCGCCCTCGACACGGTGAAGAACCTCGCCGACGAGGAGATGAAGGTCATCACGGACGACAGCGACGCCGTGCAGCGGATCACCAAGCTGATGGACCCGGCGTCCGCCACCGGTGAGTACATCGGTGTCACGCTGATCGAGGGCGAGGCCGCCGAAGAGCTGGCCGACGCCCTGAAGACCACCTTCGAGCGGGACCCCGACCTCTACTACGAGGACGGCTACCAGGAGCTCGTCAACCGGGGCTTCCGCATCGACGTCGCCCCGATCGGCGACCTGAAGTGGGTCGAGATCGACAATCACGACGACCTCGCCAAGGGCCGGGAGATCGCGTGCCAGTACTGACCCGGCTGATCCCCTCACCGGTCGCCGTCGACATCTCCCGCGGGGCCCTCGACGACCTCGCGGGCCTCCTCGCCGATCAGCGGATCTCCGGCTCGGGCGCGCTCGCCATCGCCATCAGCGGCGGCTCGGGCCGGATGCTGAAGGAGAAACTGGCACCCGTTCTGCCGGGCGCCGACTGGTACCCCGTCACCGACGGCACCATCGACGCGGCCGTGCAGCTCGCCGAGGAGATGAAGGGCCGCAAGCGGTACGACGCGGTCGTCGGCCTCGGAGGCGGCAAGATCATCGATGTGGCCAAGTACGCGGCCGCCCGCATCGGCCTGCCCATGGTCGCCGTCGCGACGAACCTCTCGCACGACGGCCTGTGCTCCCCGGTGTCCATCCTTGACAACGACAACGGACGCGGCTCCTACGGCGTGCCCACGCCCATCGCGATGCTCATCGACCTCGATGTCATCCGGGACGCCCCGCCCCGCTTCGTACGCTCCGGAATCGGCGACGCCCTCTCCAACATCTCCGCCGTCGCCGACTGGGAACTGTCCCACCGGGTCAACGGCGAGAAGGTCGACGGACTTGCCGCCGCCATGGCCCGGCAGGCCGGTGAGGCGGTGCTGCGCCACCCTGGCACTGTCACCCAGGACGCCTTCCTGACGGTGCTCGCGGAGGCCCTCGTCCTGTCCGGCATCTCGATGTCGATCAGCGGTGACACCCGTCCCTCCTCGGGCGCCTGTCACGAGATCAGCCACGCCTTCGACCTGCTGTACCCGAAGCGCTCGGCGCTGCACGGCGAGCAGGTCGGCATCGGTGCCGTCTTCGCGATGCACCTGCGCGGTGCCCACGAGGAGGCCGGACTGTTCGCCGACGTACTGCGCAGGCACGCCATGCCGGTGCTGCCGGGCGACATCGGCTTCACCGTCGAGGAGTTCGTCACGGCCGTGCGGTACGCGCCGCAGACGCGTCCTGGGCGCTTCACCATCCTGGAACACCTCGACCTGTCCGAGGACGGCATCAGGGACGCGTACAGCTCCCTGGTGAAGGCCGTGGGCGCGTCGGGTGGACAGCAGGACGGCGGGCGTTAGCCCGGTTTGACCCACCGGTCGGGGCCCCGTAACCTTGACCGTCGGCGTCTTTTTGTGCGCCAAACCCCTGAGCAACCCCCTCCTGGGCCACTTCGGTGCGTACGGGAGAGGCCGCTCGTCCTGTTTTCATGCCGGTAGCGGCTGGCATCAGGGGTCCCGTCTTCGAGTGAGAGTGAGATCCGCGTGTACGCCATCGTGCGCAGCGGTGGTCGCCAGCACAAGGTTGCTGTCGACGACATCGTTGAGGTTGACAAGATTTCCACTGCCAAGGTTGGCGACACGGTCGAGCTTTCGACTCTGCTCGTTGTCGACGGCGACTCCGTGACCAGCGACCCGTGGGTCCTGGCCGGGATCAAGGTCACGGCCGAGGTCGTGGACCACCACAAGGGCGAGAAGATCGACATTCTCCGCTACAAGAACAAGACCGGCTACCGCCGTCGCCAGGGTCACCGCCAGCAGTACACGGCGATCAAGGTCACCGGTATCCCCACGGCTGCGAAGTAAAGGGACTGAGACATGGCACACAAGAAGGGCGCATCGTCCACTCGGAACGGTCGCGACTCCAATGCCCAGCGGCTCGGCGTGAAGCGCTTCGGCGGTCAGGCTGTCAACGCCGGTGAGATCCTGGTCCGCCAGCGCGGTACCCACTTCCACCCGGGCACGGGCGTCGGCCGTGGTGGCGACGACACGCTGTTCGCCCTCGCCGCCGGTGCGGTCGAGTTCGGTACGCACCGTGGTCGCAAGGTCGTGAACATCGTTCCGATCGCCGGCTGAACAAGCCAGCTTTCGTAAGGGCACCTCATAGAGGTGCTCGGAGCGAATCACCGCACGTTCCGAGGGCGGACGCTCTTTCCCGGCTAACCGGGGAAGCGTGTCCGCCCTCGGCGTGTTACGTATGTAGACATTCCGCATTACCTGTACTGGAGGACACCCATGACCACCTTCGTGGACCGCGTCGAACTGCATGTCGCCGCGGGTAACGGAGGCCACGGCTGCGCCTCCGTACACCGTGAGAAGTTCAAGCCGCTCGGCGGCCCGGACGGCGGCAACGGCGGGCGCGGCGGCGACATCACCCTCGTTGTCGACCAGGCTGTGACCACTCTGCTCGACTACCACCACAGCCCGCACCGCAAGGCCACCAACGGCCAGCCCGGCGCAGGTGACAACCGTTCCGGCAAGGACGGCCAGGACCTGATCCTGCCCGTGCCCGACGGCACCGTCGTCCTCGACAAGGACGGAAACGTCCTCGCCGACCTCGTCGGCCACGGCACCACCTACGTCGCCGGTGAGGGAGGCCGCGGTGGCCTCGGCAACCTGGCGCTGTCCTCGGCCCGACGCAAGGCCCCCGGCTTCGCTCTCCTGGGCGAGCCCGGCAAGTCCGCGGACATCGTCCTGGAGCTCAAGACCGTCGCCGACGTAGCCCTGGTGGGCTACCCGAGCGCGGGCAAGTCCTCGCTGATCTCGGTGCTCTCCGCAGCCAAGCCGAAGATCGCGGACTACCCGTTCACGACGCTCGTCCCCAACCTCGGCGTCGTCACGGCCGGCTCGACCGTCTACACCATCGCCGACGTCCCCGGCCTGATCCCCGGTGCCAGCGAGGGGCGGGGCCTCGGCCTGGAGTTCCTGCGGCACGTCGAGCGCTGCTCGGTCCTCGTCCACGTACTGGACACGGCGACCCTGGAGTCCGACCGCGACCCGATCTCCGACCTCGACGTCATCGAGGAGGAGCTCAAGCTGTACGGCGGTCTGGACGACCGGCCGCGCCTTGTCGTCCTCAACAAGGTCGACATCCCGGACGGCCAGGAACTCGCGGACATGATCCGCCCGGAGCTCGAAGCCCGCGGCTACAAGGTCTTCGACGTGTCGGCCGTCTCCCGCACGGGGCTGAAGGAACTGTCCTTCGCCCTGGCCAAGGGCATCGCCAAGATGCGCGCCCGCAAGCCGCAGGAGGAAGCGACCCGCATCGTCATCCGTCCGAAGGCCGTCGACGACAACGGCTTCAAGGTCGTCCACGACGAGGAAGAGAACGTCTACCGGGTGCGCGGCGAGAAGCCGGAGCGCTGGGTGCAGCAGACCGACTTCAGCAACGACGAGGCCGTCGGCTACCTCGCCGACCGCCTCAGCCGCCTGGGTGTCGAGACCGCGCTGATGAAGGCCGGTGCCCGCGCGGGCGACGCCGTCGCCATCGGCTCCGACGAGAACTCCGTCGTCTTCGACTGGGAGCCCACCGTCATGGCCGGCGCCGAGATGCTCGGCCGCCGAGGCGAGGACCACCGCTTGGACGAGCCGCGCCCCGCCGCGACCCGCCGCAAGGACCGCGAGGCGGAGCGCGACAATTCGCAGAAGGAATACGACGAGTTCAAGCCTTTCTGACACCTCGTCAGTTATGTTTTCGCCCGGCGTCTGACGCGTTGAAAAGGGGGCGTTGCTCCAAGAGCGAAACTCTTGGAGCAACGCCCCCTTTCCATGCGCTCTCTCCGTACGTCCTCGTGACGCGGGTCCGTATCGGCCTCGAACGTGTGGTCCGCGACCCGAGCCGCAGCCCTGCCGTCGTCCACCTCGCGCACCGCCCTCATCAAATTCCTCGGACGTCGCGATCAGCCGTGAAGAACAGCATCGGGCGCCGCGTGGGCGCGAAGTCGAACATCACGGAGGAATAGTCGGTGATCAGTACGTCCGACACCAGATACAGATCCGCGATGTCCGGGTACTTCAACACGTCGAAGACGAAAGATCGAGACGAAACTGGCCCCTGTCGTGCGACAGGCCGTCGCGCCACGGCGGTGCGTACAAGACGACCTTCTTGTCCTCCGGAAGGTCCAGCTTCTCCCGGATCTCCTTGACGCGTACGTCACGGTCGGGCGTGTACAGATAGTCGTTGCGCGGGTATCAGGTCTCGACCACCGGCCCGTCGATGTCCAAAACCGATGCGCTGGAGCATCGTGCCGTGCCAGGTCTGCACGATCACCTGGCCCGGACGGTGTTCCACCCAGTGCGGCAGGTGCGCGCTGGTGACGATGTACTTGCAGAGCGCCAGAGCCTCGAACCACTCGGTGCACCAGAACGGCACCCTCTTCAAGGTGTCCGGCAGCCCCAGTTGACTGTCCCGGACCAGCCAAAGGTGCTCCAGGTCAGTGCCCTCAGTACCAGCTCAGGATCGGTCAGGTCCGCGGGCGAGGTGCCGGAGAGGAAGCAACTAACGCCCTTCGCGCCAGTCTGCCCGCGTCAGCTTGGCCCCCAGCGGACGGCCGGAGAACTGCAGATAACCGTCGGCCACCGACAGTTGGTTCCAGCACCACCGTGTATACGTACTGTTTGCCGCTCTTGTGGTTGGAGACCCGCAGCGACACCGACGTCCAAGTGCTTGCGGTTCGTCGTGCGCGGGATGTTGCCGCCCTCGCGGCGCTGCCGGTAGTGCACACGGGCGTGGCACAGGGTGGCGATCGATTCCGCCGCCATCAGCGAACAGAACGTCCAGGGGGCGTCCTCGTGGTAGCCGGGTGGGAACGTGAAGTCCTGGGCCTGAATGAACTCGCGGTGGTACGCCTTGTTCCATACGACCTGAAGCAGGTCGAGGAGCTTGGGGTGAAGGGTCAGCGTAAGGCGCCGGAGGGCTCGGACTTCTTCAGGTGGGGGTGCAGCCGGTTGCGGATGGCCTTCTCGGCGAGATGGAGGACCCGCACGCGCGGGTCGAGCGCGGCGTACTCGTCCAGGATCGCACCGGACGCGTCGGGCGAGCAGTCGTCGACCGCCAGGATCTCGAAGTCGGTGAAGTCCTGGTGCAGGACAGAGCCGAGGTATTTGTGTATGTATCCCTAAATGTTGTACGTGGGGACAACAAGGTTCAATCGAGGCGTTCTACATCTGTTCGTAAGCAGCGTGCACGGCATGCCGGGGTGCCGGTCGTGCTGTGAGGCTGGCGTGTTCGGCAGTTCGACGGGTGTTGTCAGTGCTGAGTGAAGACAAGCGGGAGCAGACGTTCGCTTTGCGGCCGCCTGGGTGAGGGGTTCCAGGGCGGTGCTGACAGTCCGGTCAAATACGGTGAAGCGGAAGTCGGGGTGTGAGGCGTCTACCCTGGAGGACCCAGGGGTGGCCACCGGCCTGTGACGTTGGTTGCACCGGAGTTTGAGGCGGGTCTCCCGGGGCAGCGGCGCGCGGAGAGTCCGGTCGGCACGGCCGGTGCGACATCATTGAGGAGCATCAGGGTGCAACCCGCACAGATCACCGTGGTCGTCATCGTCTACAACGACGCGGACCGCATCGCCACGGCTGTCGAGTCGGCCCTTGCTCAGGGAGACGCTGTCGGTGAAGTGATCGTCGTCGACGACGCCTCCACCGACGGCACCCGCGAAGCGGTTGACGCCCTCGCCACACGGCATCCCCGGGTGCGCCCCCTGCACCGGACAGAGAACAGCGGGGGCTGCGGCAGCCCCCGCAACGACGGCATCTCCGCAGCTGCCTTCCCCTATGTGATGTTCCTGGACAGCGACGACGTCTATCCGGAGGGTGCCGCCGACGCGCTCCTCGCCGAAGCCGCCCCCGGCATCGACGTCGTTGCCGGACAGTGCGTGCGCCGCGAACTCCCCGAGGAACACGACACCGTATGGGCGCCCGCCCTCTACGACACCACCGCCGGTGCAACCCTGCCGGGCACTGTCCTCAAAGGCATCACCGCCCACCCCGAGTTCCTTATCGATACCCTCTCTGTCAACAAGCTCTACCGACGCGACTTCCTCGCTGAACACGCAGCCGTCTTCCCCGACGGCGCCTTCCACTACGAGGACTTCGTCTTCACCGCGAAGGTGTACGCGGCAGCCCCTCGTATGGCGGTCATCGACACCCCTGTCTACGTCTGGCATGTCCGCCGCGCCGACGCCGCCCTGTCGATCTCCCTGCGCCGTGCCACCCTCGCCAACTGGGAACACCGGGTGGAGGCCCACCGCCGCGTCGTCGAGGTGTTCCGCACGGCAGGACAGGACGCTCTCGCCGTCGCCGCCCAGACCAAGTTTCTCGACTACGACCTGCCCATGTACGTACGGGAACTCGCCCAGCGCGCACCCGACTACCGGGCCGGCTGGTGGGCGCATGCCCGTACCTACCTCGCGGGCTTCGATGACGCCGCGTACGAGGCAGCCGAAGCCCCGTCCCGCTGGCTGGCCCGTTCCCTGACGGCCTGGGAGCAGCCGGTCGAGCTGGACAGGGTCATGGGCCTGGCGGCGCAGCCTCCCTGCCTCCTGCCGCCCCCGTACACCAACGCGGCAGGTGAGCCCGTGCTGTCCGGTCGGCAGCCCGAGGTGCTGCTCGACGGACTCACGGCACTGCCCCCGCACAAGCTCCCGGTGACCGTCAACGGAACCGCGTTCGTGGGGCGCACGCTCGGGTTCACCCTGACGATCCCGGAACTCCACGGCCTGCTCGGCCCGCTGGACCCGAAACGGGTCGTACTGCGCTTGACCGACCAACGCGAAGCCCTCCCCGCGAAGATCCGCGAACAGCCCTTGCGCCGCACCGCGGACAGCTGGCAGGCCGCCTTCGAGGTGACCGCCAAGGACCTGACCGACGCCGCCCGCCTGGTGTCCTGGCGGGTGCAGGCCGACGTGGTGTGTGCGGGGGGCGAGCGCATCCCCGCCGAAGTCCGTGCCGCCCACCCCGGAGTGGCCCGCCGCAGGGTCGTACCGCGTCTGGGACGCCCCCTGCTCGTCCAGGTGCACGTGACGCCACGGGGGGCCCTGATGGTGCGGATCGCCGGTGGGGTGCACGGAATGCTGGACGTGGTCCGCCGCCGCCTCCAGCGGCTGCTGGCCCGCTGAACACCAAAGAAGAGGGGGGCTCCCGACCCTAGGTCCGGGAGCCCCCCTCGTGTCTTCGCGCTCAGCTTTCCAGGAACCTCAGCGCTCCAGGAACTCGAAGAGCTCCTCCCACCGCTGAGTGATCGACTCGGGCGAGTACCGCTGTACGTTCTCCCGGGCGAGGTCGCCCATCCGGTCCCGCAACTCCTGGTTCTGCATCAGCCGCACCAGCTGCCGGGCAAGCTCAGGAGTGTTGCCGGGACGCGCCAGCAGCCCGTCCACACCGTCCTGGACGATCTCGTGCACGCCCGGCGCACAGTCGAAGGCCACACACGGCACCCCGCACGCCATGGCCTCCAGCAGCGCCAGCGGGAAGCCCTCGCCACGCGAGGACTGCACGAACACCGAGGCCCCGTGCAGCGCCCCGACCACGTCCCGGGTCTGCCCGGCCCACTCGACCGAATCGTCCAGGCCCAGCTCCGTGGCCTGCTTCTTGAGCGACTGCTCAAGCTCGCCCGCGCCGTACAGCTTCAGCGTCCAACCCGGCATCTGCCGAGCGGCCTCCGCCCAGGCGTCGAGCAGTATGTCGAGACCCTTCTGGTGGCTGAGCCGCCCGATGCTGACGACTGTCTTCTCCGTACGCGGAGAGACCGTCTCGGGCATCATCGGCAGCGGGTTGGGCATGAACCCCACGTTGTTGAGGCCCTTCACCGCCCACAGGTCGGCGTCCTCCTGCGTGAGCAGCAGAAGCCGGTCGATGTCCTTGTAGTGCTGAGCGACCCGGCCGAAGCGTGAGGACTGCCGGGAGTACTCGTAGCTCTCGTGGCTCATCCCGATGACCGGGTGTCCCGCCGTGTCGGCCAGCTCGACCCACTCCATCGCCCATACCTGCGTCACGACGATCATCGCGCCCGGTGCGGCGGTGCGGAACATGTGCGACAACTTCGCGGACTTCTCCAGTATCCCGGCCTCCCGGCGGGAGTTGTGGAGCCGTGCGGCCACGTCGACCGTGCCGCGCAGCCCCTGTACCGCCTTGCGGCCGACCGGACGCCGGTCGTACAGCGTCACCGTCTCGTACGGCGGGTCCTCCCCGAGGTCCATGGCGACCTCGGCGGGTGCGATGCCGACGACAGTGACTCGGTGTCCCCGCTCCGCCAGCAGCGAAGCCATCTGCGTCTGCCAGCGGGCCACACCGCCGAGTTCGTCGACCTCGTTGGCCACGAAGAAGATGTCGCGTCCAGTCATCGGCTCCGGCCCTCTCCTCCGAAGAACTTGTCCACGATCTGCGCGGCAGCGTCACCGTGGTCGTACTCGCCGTACCGGTCCACGAACTCCTTCACCTGCGGGCCGTACTGCGCGCGTACGCCGTCAAGGTCGTCCAGCACCGTGAACAGCGCCTCTTCGGTGCGCGGGACCGGACCCGGTGCCGTTTCCACGAGATTGAAGTACGTGCCGCGGATGTCCTGGGAGTACTCCTCCCAGTCGTACGCGAAGAACACCATGGGCCGCTGAAGCAGAGCGAAGTCGAACATCACCGACGAGTAGTCCGTGATCAGCGCGTCCGACGCGAGCAGCAGCGGGGTGATGTCGGGTTCGTCCGAGACGTTGACGACCCGCCCCGCCATCGCCGGAGGCAGCGCCACCTGGTTGAGGTAGTGCGTGCGCACCAGCAGCGTGAACGTGTCGCCGAACCGCTCCGCGAACTCCTCGACGGAGAAGGGAAACTCGAACTTCTGCACCTTGCCCTGGGCATTGGCCCGGAACGTCGGCGCGTACAGCACGACAGGCAGCCCGGGACGAATTCCCAACCGCTTCTTCAGGTCCTTCACCTGCGCGCTCTCACCCGTCGCGTCGCGCCCCTTCACCAGGGCGTCGTTGCGCGGGTACCCGGTGCGCAGCAGCTTGCTCTCCGGCATGCGGTAGGCGCGCGCAAGGGTGCGCACGTCGTGCTCGGTACGGACCACGAAGTGGTCGAAGCGGTCCAGCGACTTCTGGTAAGAAGCCTGTTCCGTCTCCGACATCAGCCGGTAGCTCGGCTCGTCGAAGCCCATGCGCTTGAGCGCGGACCCGTGCCAGGTCTGGATGTACGTCGTCTCGGGGCGTTTGGCCAGCTTCAGGGGGAAGCCCTGGTTGTCGATCCAGAACTCGGCCTGCGCGAGCGCCCTCAGATACTTCCAGGACCAGCGCTTGACCAGTTCCACGTCGTCCGGGAAGCCGTTGGGTTTCGCGCCCGCGTACGACCAGATCGCGTGGATGGGGGCGTTACGGCGCTTGAGCTCTTCATAGAGGGCGCGCGGACTATCGCTGTACTGCTTGCCCAGGTGGCTCTCGAAGACCACGGTGCCCTTGCGGACGGGCAGGGCCTTGATCATGCGGTGATAGCCGTCGATCTTGCGGGCGCCGGAGTTGAGCTCCTTGCGCACGTCGCGGGCCTTGCGGTACGTGGTCTTGGCGATCCGCGCGGGCAGACTGTCCATGTTGTTCTGGATCAGCGCACGCGTCTTCTGGGACGCCGTGCTGTGTTGCACGAGGTGGAACGCCAGGTGACCGCGTCCGGAGACTTCCGCCTCTATGCGGTCGCCCGCCAGCCGCGTCAGCCGCGGCTTGACGGTGATGATGCCGGTGCGTTCGATGTCGGTGTTGCCGACGGTGATTGCGTTCACCGTCAACTTCCCGTCGACCTTCAGGTGCAGCCGAACATTCCACACGTCGTCGACGATGCCCAGAGGACGCAGTTCCTTTGCCAGCGGCAGGGCGGCCTCCCAGCGCACCCTGTCGCCGTCGACGCGCACGCTGCGGACGGGGAAGTGGAACGTCTGGAGGCTTGCGCGGCGTGCCTTGAGCACGATCTCGGCGGACAGCTTCGCATCCGGACCGATCTTCTGCAGCGGGTTGACGATCGCCCCGGCGAGCTCCACGACGGTGGGGCGCTCGGTGTATCCGGTGAGACTGTTGCGCAGGTCCAGCTTGTCCACCGGCCTGGTGTGGTAGCCGAGGTCGGTGACGTCGAGCAGGGCGCGGGCGTGAGGATCCTCCAAGTGCTCCTCGCACCAGTAGATCCTTCCGTCCTTCTCCACCAGCGGCACCGCGAGCTTGCTCCGGTTCAGGAGCATGTCGATGGCCGGCATCAGGTTGTCCCAGTCCTCCTGGAGGAGGAGGTACGCGCAGATGGCGTGGGCGGGGTGCAACTCGTTGTACGCCTCGGGGGCGAAGGACTGGACGTACTCCCGGGCCATCTCGGCGAAGGCGTGCCGGTAGTCGTCGTCGAGGAACGGCAGTTCGCGCAGGTAGAGGACCAGGTCGTGCTTCAAGAACTTGATGTCCTTGTGCAGCTTCAGGTCGCCCATCGAGCGGGACTTGAGAATTTCGTCGATCCGCCGGTGGATCTCCACTCGGTCGGCGAAATTATTGATTTCGTTGCGGCGATTACTGATCGACTTCTTCTCGGTCTTCTCGACCACGTTCCAGAAGTAAACAGTATTCGGAATCAAGGTAATGCGGGAGGCTGCCAGATATGCCTGGGCAGAGAAAAGCAGGTCCTCGTAATGAATCCCCTTGGGGAAAGCGAGATTGCTTTCGATCAGGAATTCGCGCCGGTAGCACTTGTTGGTCGACAGGGTGTCGAACACCAGCAGGTCTGGCAGTTCCGCGACGGAGTCGATCGTGCGCGTGGAGTTGTACAGCCAGCGGTACCACTCGGTCGTCTTGCCGTGTCTGCTGTCGACGTGCACGCGCAGGCACAGGCCGGACACCAGATCTGCACCGGTGGTCTCGGCGGCCTCCAGCATGTTGCGGCAGGCGTTGAGTTCGAGTGTGTCGTCGCTGTCGAGGAACATCACGTAGCGGCCGCGCGCCACCGCGATGCCCTGGTTGCGCGGTTCACCGCAGCCGCCGCTGTTCTCCTCCAGCTGGATCGCCCGGACCCGCTGTGGGTGCTCGGACGCGAGATTCCTGGCCACGGTGTACGAATCGTCCGTGGAGCAGTCGTCCGCGATGATCACTTCGACGTTGTGCAACGTCTGGTCCAGGACCGACTGCACGGCCGTCGGCAACCGCTTGGCATCGTTGTAGACGATGACCACAACACTGATGTCCGGCACGGTCGTCGGGAGGCTGTCCGGCGAGGGAGACGGGCTTGACAAGGCCACCTCTGTGTTCACGTCCTCGGTACGTTTTGATTACTGACCCCTCACAACTGCGGGTATGCGAGGGACGGCCAACTGATGAGCCTTGAAGGATCTTGAAGGATTTCGACAGTCCTCGCCAGGCTAGCCCATGGGTGAAGCCCCTGATCCCCTGCCCAGAGATGCCCCGATCAGTGATCAAAGCGCCTCTGTATAGTGCCTCTATGACTTGGCTGGTAACTGGCGGTGCGGGATACATCGGTTCACACGTGGTAAAGGCTCTCGCCGATGGCGGGGAAAGCGTTGTGGTCCTTGACGATCTGAGTACGGGGTCGGAGGCGCGGATTCCCTCCGGTGTTCCCCTGGAACGCGGCTCGGTGCTCGACCGTGCGCTCCTGGACGACGTACTGAAGAAGCACGGTGTCACCGGTGTGGTGCATATCGCCGCCAAGAAGCAGGTGGGCGAATCCGTGGAACAGCCCCTGTTCTACTACCGAGAGAACGTGGTCGGTCTCCAGACCGTTCTGGAAGCGTCCGTCGCCGCCGAAATCAAGCACTTCGTCTTCTCCTCCTCCGCCGCCGTCTACGGAATGCCCGACGTCGACCTCGTCACCGAGGACACCCCCTGCCTTCCCATGAGCCCCTACGGCGAGACCAAGCTCGCGGGCGAGTGGATGGTCCAGGCCGTCGGCAAGGCGCACGGTATGGCCACCGCCTGCATGCGCTACTTCAACGTCGCGGGTGCCGCCTCGCCCGAACTCGGCGACCCCGGCGTCTTCAACCTCGTCCCCATGGTGTTCGAGCGCATCGACGCAGGTAAGTCCCCACTGATCTTCGGTGACGACTACCCGACCCCCGACGGCACCTGCGTCCGCGACTACATCCACGTCGCCGACATCGCCTCCGCACACGTCGCCGCAGCCCACAAGCTGGTCGCCGACCCCGAGGCCCGCCTGGTGCTCAACATCGGCAAGGGCGCAGGCGTCTCCGTCGCCGAGATGATCGACGTCATCCGCGAGGTCAGCGGCCACCAGGACGTCAAGGCCGAGGTGGCCCCGCGCCGCGCGGGAGACCCCGCCCGCGTCGTCGCCGCAGCCGACCGCATCCGCACCGAACTCGACTGGGAAGCCCGTTACGACGTACGCGACATGGTCGAGTCGGCGTGGGCGGGCTGGCGGCACCGCCACCCGCAGGGCTGACCACCCGTACCTCCCGTACGTTGACGGCGGGTCCCGGAGAAGTCCGGGACCCGCCGTCGTCGCGTCCGGGGGCCGGAACTCCCGAGCACCGCACCACGGCCCTCACGTACATTGCGGGAAACCCCCGCGGACCCGGCACACGGGAGCCGCGGACACGGGACACGGTGACCGCACGCGAGAAGCGGCGCGCGGCACGGCGCAGGCGAACCAAGGGGATGCACGAACGTGGCAGGGGCAAGCGCACGACCGGGTCAGGACGCCAGGCAGGGTGTCGGCGAGGCACGCAGAGTAGTCGTCAAGATCGGCTCCTCGTCGCTGACCACCGCCGCGGGCGGACTCGACGCCGACCGGGTCGACGCCCTCGTCGACGTCCTCGCGAAGGCGCGCGGCGGCGGTGCCCGCGAGATCGTCCTCGTCTCCTCCGGTGCCATCGCCGCAGGGCTCGCTCCCCTCGGCCTCCAGAAGCGCCCCAAGGACCTCGCCCGCCAGCAGGCCGCAGCCAGCGTCGGCCAGGGGCTCCTCGTCGCCCGTTACACCGCCTCCTTCGCCCGCTACGGCGTCCGTGTCGGCCAGGTCCTGCTCACCAGTACCGACACCAGCCGCCGCGCCCACTACCGCAACGCCTACCGCACTCTCGACCAGTTGCTGGCCATGGGTGCCCTGCCGATCGTCAACGAGAACGACACCGTCGCCACGGACGAGATCCGCTTCGGCGACAACGACCGGCTCGCCGCCCTCGTCGCCCACCTCGTGCGCGCCGATCTCCTGGTCCTTCTCTCGGACGTCGACGGTCTGTACGACGGAGATCCGGCCAAGCCCCACACCTCCCGCATCGCGGAGGTCACCGGACCCGACGACATCGCTCACGTCGAGATCGGCAGCGCCGGCAAAGCGGGCGTCGGCACCGGCGGCATGGTCACCAAGGTCGAGGCCGCCCGCATTGCCGCCGCCGCCGGCATTCCCGTCGTCCTCACCTCCGCCACTCACGCCGCTGACGCTCTCGCGGGGCGCGACACCGGTACCTACTTCCACCGCACCGGCAGACGCAGCGCCGACCGCCTCCTGTGGCTCGCGCACGCCTCCACCCCGCAGGGTGCACTCACCCTCGACGACGGGGCGGTACGGGCCGTCGTCGAGCGGCGCACCTCGCTGCTGCCCGCGGGCATCGCCGCCGTCGAAGGAGAGTTCGGCGCGGGCGACCCTGTGGAACTGCGCGACAGCACTGGCCGCGCCGTCGCCCGCGGACTGGTCAACTTCGACGCCAAGGAACTCCCGCAACTCCTCGGCCGCTCCACCCGCGACCTCGCCAAGGAACTCGGACCCGCGTACGAACGTGAGGTCGTGCACCGCGACGACCTGGTACTGCTCCACCACTGACAGTTAGTTGAGCGGTCGCTCAAGCAATTCGAGATGCGCACCAGGCGTCCACGAAACGGCCGAAAGTCCAGCCTCTCGGTGGAGACCTTCGGGAAAACCGCCCGCAACCGGCCCGGGACTGGTCAACTTTGTTGCGGGGGTACAGCACACAAACGCATCAGGAGGCCGCCGGTGAGACGAGCGCGCCCAGGGGCTACGCCCCGAGGGACAGCCGAGCGAGCCCTGACGAGCGTCGGGGCGGGCGCTGACTTCGACGACGGCGGCGACAACCGCGACGGCCGGGAGACCGAGCCCGACCGGCAGCCCCGGCCAACCCGGCGACAGGACCCCGAGGTGTCACGCCTCTGGTACATCACCCTCAGCGTCTCCGGCGCCGAGGCCCCGCTCGCCGAGGTCAGACGCGGCCTCGAACAGCTCGCGCACGACCATCCCTTCTTGCTCACCAGCCGTTACGCCGGTGACCACGCGGAAATCCGCTACTGGGAAGAGGCTCGGGACCTGCACGACGCGGCGGCCGTCGCCCTGCGTCTGTGGGGCGAGCACCGGTCCACCGCGAAACTGCCGCCCTGGGAGATCGTCGGCCTCGAAGTCATCGACCGCCACACCTACCACCAGCGCGTCGCGGAAGGATACGGACCACCCCCGGCTGCCCCGGTGGGCGTGCACCCGTACTGATCTACGACGCAGCCCACCGGCAGTGGCCCCAGGGGGGCGGGAACGGAATCCAGAAGCGGTTCCGTGACGTGGGCAAAGGGGGTACCCACGCGACATGGGGCACCTTGATGCCCACCCGCCACTGCCGTCCGGGGGCAGGGGGCCGTCTCGGCCTCCGAAACACCGCCCGGCTCCCCACAGGCACCGGATTACGCTGCCCCCATGACCCAGCACACCGCCCCCGCCGACCGCTCCCCGGTCCTCGCCGCCGCCTCCCGCGCCCGTGAGGCCGCAGCCGTGCTCGCACCGCTCCCGCGCGCGGCGAAGGACGCCGCCCTCCTGGCCGTCGCGGACGCCCTCCTCGCCCGCACTCAGGAGATCGTCGCGGCCAACGCGGAGGACGTGGACCGCGCCCGTACGGCGGGTACCGCCGAATCGGTCGTCGACCGGCTCACCCTCACTCCCGAGCGCGTGCGTGCCATCGCCGCCGACGTGCGCGACGTGGCGGCCCTGCCCGATCCGGTCGGTGAAGTGGTGCGCGGCTCCACCCTCCCCAACGGCATCGACCTGCGGCAGGTGCGCGTCCCCCTCGGCGTCGTCGGCATCATCTACGAGGCACGCCCCAACGTCACCGTCGATGCTGCCGCCCTGTGCCTGAAGTCCGGAAACGCCGTACTGCTGCGTGGCTCTTCTTCCGCCTACTCCTCCAACACCGCCCTGGTGGGTGTCGTGCGGCACGCCCTCGAAGAAGCCGGGCTGCCCGCCGACGCGGTGCAACTCGTCCCGGGGGAGTCCCGCGACTCCGTACGGGAGCTGATGCGCGCCCGCGGTCTGGTCGACGTGCTCATCCCGCGCGGGGGCGCCTCCCTCATCCGTACCGTCGTCGAGGAGTCCACCGTCCCGGTCATCGAGACCGGCACCGGCAACTGCCACGTGTACGTCGACGCACAGGCCGACCTCGACACCGCGGTCGACATCCTCATCAACTCCAAGGCACACCGTGTCAGCGTCTGCAACGCAGCCGAGACGCTCCTCGTGCACAAGGACATCGCCGACGCCTTCCTGCCGCGCGCCCTGGACGCCCTCGCGGAGGCCGGTGTCACCGTGCACGCCGACGCAGGTGTCCTCGCGCATGCCGAAGGTTCGAAGGCCACCGTCGTACCGGCCGTCGAAGCCGACTGGGAGACCGAGTACCTGTCGTACGACATCGCGGCAGCCGTGGTGGACTCCCTGGACGGCGCCGTCGCGCACATCCGGCGCTGGTCCTCCGGTCACACCGAGGCGATCGTCACCACCTCGCAGGGGGCAGCCCGGCGCTTCACCCAGCTCGTCGACTCGACGACGGTCACGGTGAACGCCTCGACCCGCTTCACCGACGGCGGGCAGTTCGGCTTCGGTGCCGAAATCGGCATCTCCACGCAGAAGTTGCACGCGCGCGGACCGATGGGACTGCCGGAACTCACGTCCACCAAGTACATCGTCACCGGCGACGGCCATATTCGCTGACACTGTCGCACGCACTCCCTCGCGCCCTCGTGCACGTTCGCGCGCACTGTCACACGCGCTCCCTCGCGCTGTCGTGCCGTTCGCGCGTCGTCGGACGCCCTCGTGTCCTCTGTCCGTTCTCTGCCCAAAACGACCGCTCGGGTCTACGCTGAATGAGTGCCGGACGACGTGGAGGGCAAGCCGTTCTCGGATGGCTGGGAACCTGACGACGACCGCGGGGGCGCGGACGAGGACTTCGCCTCCGTGGTATTCGACGAGGACTTCGTCAAAGCCGCCGAATTTCATGAACCGAGCGCGGTGGAACGCCTGTTGGCGGCCGCCGAAGCGCGTGCGGAGGCGGACGCCGCCCGTGCCTGGGCGGGCGGGATGCCGCCTGACGGCGACGCTCCGTACGAGACGCGCGACGGAACGGTCCCCTACGGCGACAGGGGCGGCGGCTACGACAGCTACGGCAACCCCGCCTTCCCCGGCCCCTACGGGCCGTACGGAGGCGCCTTGCGTCCGTACCGCAATTCTTCCCGCTGGCACCGGCCCGTCGCCTGGATGCTCGCCCTGCTGATGGGCATCGGCATGGTGGCCTTCGCCTTCGCCGCCGTGTACCGGGGCGCCTCCGGCAGCCGTGACGGACAGGTGCCCGCACCCGCCAGCACAAGTGGCGTCGACGCCACTCTTCCCCGCACCCCCGGCAACGGCCCGTCGGCATCGGCGGAATACACGGCTCCGGCCGTTTCCGCGCAACCCCGCACACCGTGAATCCGCCGGATCCGAAGAATCCCTCGCCAAACCTTCAACGCCGCTCAGAATGACGGAACTTCCGCTGAAATTCTGTCGTACCGGGGCGTTTACCTTCGCTTCTCGCGACCTACTCTGAAAGGGAGACTCTCTCCCCACCGTAGGGCTCAGGGAGAAGCGATGGCAGGTCGATCGGACCCGCCCGAGGGCACCCCGCCCGAGGGCACCCCCAACAGTGGTGACGACGACTACCGGTCCGTCGTATTCGACGAATCGTTCGTCCGCGCCGCCCGGCTCCAGGAGTACTCCGCAACGGAACGGGCGGCGGACCACGCGCCCGCCGTCCGGACGCTCCCACCCGCGCCGCCTCCCCCGGCCGCGCGCAACGGGCGCCCTCAGGTACTGCTCCTCGTGCTGCTCGTCGTCCTCGCCTTCGCCACCGCCGTCTACATGGGCGTGCGCACCCCCGTCCAGCCCGCTTCCGAACACCACCCCGAAGCCCTGCGCGTGACCGTCGTCCCCCTGGCCCCCGTCGGCCGGGTGCCCGGCGGGGAACCCGCCGAACTCTTCCTGCACAGCCCTGCCGCCCAGTTCCGCACCGGCGCCGAAGGCATCCAGCTTCCCGTGGCCCGAGGCACCCAGCACTTCTCCGAAAGCCAGGTGCAGGCCGCACTTACCATCGCCAAGGACTACCTGGTGCAGTCCTCCCTCGACCCCGAGGTCCTCACCGGCGGGGCGGTCCGCCCGGTGCGTCTCCTGCTCGACCCCGATCAGCAGGACCAGTTCGACGCCGCCTTCGACACCCCTACGGCACCCGGTGCACAGGCATCAGGATGGCTGGTCCGCTTCGACCCGGGGAAGGTGGCACTGGCGGGCGCGGCACGCGCCAGCGGAGCCCTGCGCGCCGTCGAACTCGGCCCGGACCTCCTCGACGTCACCACCGACCACACCTTCGTCTACCCGCTCAGGGCCGCCGCCCAGAAGGGCGCCGAACGACCCGAAGCGGCCTCGCTGTTCACCGTCCGCCGCGAACTGCATTTCCGGTACGACGCGGAGGACCTGCGCAGGCACCGTACGGAACTCCTCGCCTCGTCCACCCTCGCCGGCCCGCAGGCATGCGGAGCACCGGGAGCGGAACGCGCCTGGCAGCCCCTGCTGGCGGGCCTGCGGGCCCCGGACCCGGGAAAGGCTCCCCAGAGGCGCGAGAAGGCTCCCGAGGCTGCGCCTCAGGCCCCTGCGGCCTCCACGGGCACGCCCTCGGCCCCCGCCACCCCCACCGCGTCAGCCATCGATCCGTACGCCACGGGGGCGGCGACCGGAATGCTCTGCGGCACCCTCGCCGCCGCGGCGCAACCGTCCGGGCCCCCTGCCTGATCCGCCACACACCGGTCCGGACGGGCCCTCGGGCCGCGCCGGACCGGTACGTCGCTCAGGCCCCGGAGCCGTTCCCCTCGGAACCGCCCTTGCCGGAACCCGACCCCGAACTGCCGGTGAACTTGTCCCGGAGTTTGCCTCCGAGGTCGCCCGCGCCGCCCGCGATGTCTCCGACCAGCTTCATCAGCGGGTCCTTGCTGGTCTTCACGGTGTCCGCGTAGTGCGCTGCGGACTCCCTGAAGGAATCCGTCACTGAGGTGTCCTTGTCCTCGTCCCGCCGCGGGTAGTGGCCGTCCATGATCCGCTGGTACTCGCGGCTCTCGGACCACTTCTTCAGCTCCGCCGCCCGCACCGTGGTGAACGGGTGCGAACGCGGCAGAACGTTCAGGATCTTCAGGACGGAGTCGCGCAGATCGCCGCCCGCCTCGTACTCCTCCGCCTGCTTGAGGAACGCGTCCACGTTCATCTCGTGCAGGTGGTTGCCGCCCGCTATCTTCATCAGTCCGCGCATGGATGCCTGGAGGTCCTGTCCCACCAGCAGCCCCGCCCGGTCGGCCGACAGCTCCGACTTGCGGAACCACTCGCGCAGCGCCGTGATGATCGCCATGATCGCGATGTTGCCCAGCGGAATCCACGCCACCTTCAGCGCCAGACTCGTCAGGAACAGCAGGATCGTCCGGTACACCGAGTGCCCGGACAGTGCGTGACCCACCTCGTGGCCGACGACCGCCCGCATCTCCTCCTCGTCGAGGAGCTCCACCAGACCTGTCGTCACCACGATGATCGGCTCGTCGAGACCGATGCACATCGCGTTGGGCTTCGGATCCTGCGTGACGTACATCGCCGGAACCTTCTCCAGGTCCAGGATGTAACAGGCGTCCCGCAGCATCGAGTTGAGGTGGGCGAACTGTTCGTCGCTCACCCGTACCGAGTCGGACAGGAACAGCAGCCGAAGGCTTCGCTCCGGCAGCAGTCCGCTCAGCGCCTTGAACACCGTGTCGAAACCGCTCAGCTTGCGCAGTGCCACCAGGGCGGACCGGTCCGCCGGGTGCTCGTACGCCCGCGAGGAAATTCCGGGGAACCGCCGGCGCTGCCGACCGGGCAGGTTCTCGTGCCCGCCGTCCTCCCCGTTGTCCCGTCCCTGCTCGTGATTGCCGTCTGTCATGAATGACCCCTGCTCTCGTACGAGACGTGTCCCGTCCCCCGGACGGCCCCAGCGTAGAGGGGAGCGTCGGAGGCCCTCTCCTTGCTGACGCGGCCCCGCCCGGACCGGTTGCCCAGGGGCCGATATCCGCTCAACGACTGAGTCGGCGTGAGTGTGCCCGCCCCCGGCGCATACGATGTTGCAGAAGTCTCCCCTCCGTCTCCCGATAGGTCCGCCGAAGATGAGCCTCCACCAGACCGCGTCCCAGCTCGTGACCCTCGCCTCCGGTGAAGCCGGCGGGCACGTTGACGAGCACGCTTCCCTCAGCCCCCTCGTCACCGGCGGCGGCGCCTTCATCGCGCTCATGCTGTTGCTGTGGATCACCACCCGCTTCAACCGGGACCGCTGAACCGGACCGGGGGACCGGGCCGGACAGACGGGCCAGTAGGGTCTGCACGCATGGGAGAGCAGGTAACGCCTACCGGTCCGGCCGGTGGCATCAGCGCGGACGGCACGGGCAAGCGCCGCATCGGCGTCATGGGCGGCACGTTCGACCCGATCCACCACGGCCACCTGGTGGCCGCCAGTGAGGTGGCCGCGCTGTTCCATCTCGACGAGGTGGTGTTCGTACCGACCGGACAGCCGTGGCAGAAGAGCCACAAGCTGGTCACTCCCGCCGAGGACCGCTACCTGATGACGGTCATCGCGACCGCCTCCAACCCGCAGTTCTCCGTCAGCCGCATCGACATCGACCGCGGGGGCCCGACGTACACCATCGACACCCTGCGGGACCTGCGCTCCCTCAACGTGGATGCCGACCTGTTCTTCATCACCGGCGCGGACGCCCTCTCGCAGATCCTCACCTGGCGCGACGCGGAGGAACTCTTCGCCCTCGCCCACTTCATCGGCGTCACCCGCCCCGGACACGACCTCACGTCCGACGGGCTGCCCGAAGGCGGTGTGTCCCTGGTGGAGGTGCCCGCCCTGGCGATCTCCTCGACGGACTGCCGTGCGCGCGTGCGTGGCGGCGACCCGGTCTGGTACCTGGTGCCCGACGGCGTGGTGCGCTACATCGACAAGCGCGAGCTGTACCGCGACTGACGGCACACGGCACTGAGCAGCAGCACGGAAATGGGGCACCGGTGAACGACCGCCAGAACCCGTACGACCCTTACGCGCAGGACCCCTACGCCCAGCCGCAGCCGGAGATCATCGGTTACGACGCGTACGGGCAGCCGGTGTACCAGCAGACCGCGCAGGCGCAGACGCCACAGCCACAGCAGAGCTACGACCCCTACGCGGCGCAGCAGCAGTCCCAGCAGCAGGCGTACGGATACGACGCCTACGCGCAACCGTCCCAGCAGACCGCCCAGTTCGACCCGTACGCACCCCAGGCTCCGCAGCAGCAGATCCCGGAGCAGTACGGATACGACACCGGACAGCAACAAGTGCCGCCGCAGCAGTGGATCCCGCAGCAGGCTCCCGCCCCGGAGCCCCCGCAGGCCCGTCAGCCCCCGTCGCCCGACACCGAGGCCGTCGAAGAGACGCTGCCGCCCACGCGACGCCCCGGCACACCCGAGTACGCCACCGAGCAGTTCTCCTTCGTCGAAGAGCCGGACGAGAACTCCGAAGACGTCATCGACTGGCTGAAGTTCACCGAGAGCCGCACGGAGCGACGCGAAGAGGCCAAACGGCGTGGACGTTCCCGTGTCGTCGCCCTCGGCGTCGCCCTCGCGCTCGTCGTCGTGGGCGGCGTCGGCTACCTCTGGTACACGGACAAGCTGCCCGGCATGTCCTCCGAGAAGAGCGGCGGCCCCGTCGCGACAGGCGCCCAGAAGCGCGATGTGATCGCCCTGCACCTGCACGACGTCAAGGACCGCAGCGCGACGTCGACAGTGCTGCTCGTCGACAACACCAGCACCGGGCAGGGCACTACCGTGCTGCTGCCCAACACCCTCAATGTCTCCGACGACAACGGGGTCGCCACCACCCTCGCGAAGTCCGTCAACGACGACGGGGCCTCCGGCACCCGCGAGTCCCTCGGCACAGCACTCGGCACCCGCATCGAGGGCACCTGGCGGCTCGACACCCCGTACCTGGAGAACCTCGTCGAGCAGGTCAGCAACATCGAGATCGACACCGACACCGCCGTGCCCGACACGAAGAAGGGCGGGACACCCCTCGTGAAGCAGGGCAAGGGGCAGAACCTCAGCGGCAACATGGCTGTGGCCTACGCCACCTACCGTGCACCGGGCGAGCCCGAGGCCAAACAGCTCGCCCGCTTCGGCGCCGTCATGCAGGGCATCCTGAAGAAGCTCTCCGACCGGCCGGACACCGCACTCGTCACCGTCCGGACGCTCGGCATGATTCTTGACCCGTCGCTGCCGGAGCAGTCGCTCGCCACGTCCTTGGCCAAGCTCGCCGCCCATGCGAAGAAGGGCGCCTACAAGACGGTGCTTCTGCCGGTCGGCTCGGACGGGCGCGTCAGCGAGTCCGACACCGTGGTCAAGACCGTCCTCGGAGGCACCGCCACCGCCCCGGAGCAGGGTGCCGCCGTGCGTGTGGGGGTGCGCAACGCCACCGGCAAGCCGACGGCAGCCGAAGCCGCACGGGTCGCACTGGTCAACGGCGGGTACACCTTCGCCGACGGCGGCAAGACGACCAAGGCGACCACCTCGAAGGTCACGTACGCCGACGTCGCGCAGAAGTCGACGGCCGAAGAGGTCGCCAAGACCCTGGGACTGCCGCAGACCGCCGTCTCCAAGGGCGTGGCCGCGCCGAACGCGGAGGTCGCCGTCGTCCTGGGCCAGGACTACAAGGTTCCCGAACGACGCAGGTAGCCGGACGGCGGCGCATGCCCCGCCGGAAAACTCCGGCGGGGCATGTCAGCAGTACGTGAGACCCTTGTGGTAATCACCGACCGCCGACGAAAGCCTGCTAGTGACCGCCACTGACCGTTCCATCGAGCTCATCAACGCTGCCGCCCAGGCGGCAGCCGACCGGCTCGCGCACGACATCATCGCGTACGACGTCAGCGATGTGCTGTCCATCACGGACGCCTTCCTGCTGGCCTCCGCGCCCAACGACCGCCAGGTCAAGTCGATCGTCGACGAGATCGAGGAGAAGCTCAGCAAGGAGCTCGGCGCCAAGCCGGTCCGCCGCGAGGGCGACCGCGAGGCCCGCTGGATCCTCCTCGACTACGTCGACATCGTGGTGCACGTCCAGCACAGCGAGGAGCGCGTCTACTACGCGCTGGAGCGCCTGTGGAAGGACTGCCCCGAGATCGCTCTGCCCGACGACGCGGTGAAGACCCGCGGCAAGGCCGAGGAGCACGCCAAGCTGAACCCTGCCGGCGAGCGGGACGGAGACCTGGACGGAGACGCGTTCTGAACGGCACAGGGGCACGGCAGCGCGCAGCTGGGAGCAACCGTGGCCGTCGCATCGTCCTGTGGCGGCACGGCCAGACCTCCTGGAACCTGGAGCGCCGCTTCCAGGGCAGTACGGACATCGAGCTGACCGAAACGGGAGTGGCGCAGGCCCGCCGTGCGGCACGTCTGCTGGCCTCGCTGAAGCCGGACGCCATGGTGGCCTCCGACCTCAAGCGGGCCGCGGCCACCGCCGCCGAGCTGGCCGCCCTCACGGGGCTCGACGTGACGCACGACGCCGGTCTGCGCGAGACGTACGCGGGCGCCTGGCAGGGCCTCACGCACGAGGAGATCGTCACGCAGTACGGCGAGCAGTACGCCGCCTGGAAGCGTGGCGAGCCGGTCCGGCGCGGCGGCGGTGAACTGGAGACCGAGGTCGCCGACCGGGCAGCTCCGGTAGTCCTGGCGCACGCCGACAAGCTCGCCGACGGCGGCACCCTCGTCGTCGTCAGCCACGGCGGCACCATCCGCACCACCATCGGCCGCCTTCTCGGGCTGGAGTCGCACCACTGGGAGGGGCTGGGCGGACTCACTAACTGCTGCTGGTCCGTCCTCGGCGAGGGCGCCCGCGGCTGGCGGCTCCTGGAGCACAACGCCGGGACCCTCCCGGAGCCCGTGCTCGGGGACGACGACTGAGCCGTCCCTGGGGCCTCCCGGCACCTCCGGGAGAGGTGACCGACCTGGATTTCACTTTCCGGCAGGTCACAGGCTAGAGTTCTTCTTGTTCGCAGCGCAGAGCGGGAAACACCCCCGCAGCACCGGGAACACGCGGGGCTATAGCTCAGTTGGTAGAGCGCCTGCATGGCATGCAGGAGGTCAGGAGTTCAATTCTCCTTAGCTCCACAATCAAGATCCCGTCCCCGTCTGGGGGCGGGATCTTTTTGCTGTCCCTCTTGCGGAGCCGTGACAGAATCGACGGCCGGAGGGGGCGGCCGCCGAAGGGGAGGGGACGATGGGCGCACACAGGCGGAAGTGTGACTGGTGCGGCAGCGGCACACCGATCGTTCGCGACATGGAACCGGTCAATTCCGAGTACCAGTACTGGTGTGAGGAGTGCGCGCGGGCGCTGATCATAAAAGGCGATCCGATCGAGACGTACCGAGAGTTGGAGGGCGAGCCCATCTACGGCCGTCTGCTCGACGAGCACTGCACCCTCAAGCGCTTCTACTCCTTCGCGCGGGCCTGACGTTTTTCGCCCGTTGCATGTGCGTGCGTAGCGTGCGCGTCCCAGGAGTCGCGTCCTCCCGGCATGTACGTCCTGGCGAAGTTCGTGAGACCGAAGCCCGCGAGGACGAAGGCCAGTCCGACCACGGGATAGCTCGCGGACAGGACGAACTGGCCGAGATCCTGATCGAGTTCGGAACGCCCATGGCGGCCGTGCGGAACCGCCCACAGTGCGTACGAGAAGAAGACGGCGCCCGCCGTCCACGCTCCTGCCTTGCGGCCACGTCCTTCCCCCGCCGCTCGCACGGCGAGGAAGGCGATCAGCGGCACGCACCACACCCAGTGATGTGACCACGAGATCGGACTGATCAGCAGGGCCGTCACCGCACACGTCAGGGCGGCGCGGGCACGGTCACCGCGTAGGGCGGCGTCCACGGCCGTGTACAGCCCCATTACGGCGACGAGCGCGGCGACGGCGCCCCACCACGCCCCGGGTGCGCCTGTGTGCAGGAGACGGGCCAGGACGCCGCCCAGAGACTGGTTGGCGGTGTCCTCCATGTTGCCGACTCGGGATGAATCGAAGAGGGCCCGGGTCCAGAAGGTGTGGGAGTCGCGGGGAAGTAGTACGGCCGAGCCGACCGTCGCGGCGAGGAACGCGACGACAGCGACCGCGGCCTGTCGCAGCCAAGGATCGTCGCGATACGCACCTGCCCGTCGCCCCCGGGACAGTCCGGCCAGCAGCAGGAAGACGACGAAGAGCCCGGGGGTGATTTTCACTGCCGTGGCGAGCCCGATGCCCACCCCTGCCCACCGGTGCTCCTCCTTGCGTGTCAGGTCCCACAGGACGGCGACTGCGACGGCGAGGTTGATCTGCCCGTACCGCAACGTCGTCCACACGGGCTCGCACCAGACGGCCGCCGCGGCCGACCACAGTGCGGCCTTCGGGCGGCTCCCTCCGGCCAGCCGGAGGGAGAGGTGCACCAGAGCCACCAGCAGGGCGAGGTTGCCGGCCGTCGCCAGGACACGCAGCAAGTTGAGGTCCGACAGCGACAGCGGGGTGAACAGCAGTGCCGCGAAGGGTGGGTACGTCGTCGGAAGGTTCGCGGCAGTGACGCGCATCGCGTAGAGGTCCCCGCCGGACAGCACCGTCGCTCCCTCCGCGCGATAGACGGTCAGGTCGATCATCGATACCCGGGCAAAGCGTTGAGCGGCCCAGAAGGTGGCGAAGGAAAGAAGGCAGACCGCTCCGGCGACGACAGCCGGAGGTCGTGCGCGATCGTTGTGTGCGAGAGCAGGGGTTACGAACCGAGATGTACTCACGGAAGGTGACCGTACCGTCACTTAGGGGTGTGGCTGGGTGGATGGTGTGCCTGCTGCGAGAGGGCGTGGAAAGGGATTTGGTGATGCGGCGATGCACCGTCTAAAGTTGGCGATGTCGCCGGGGGAAACCACGGAAAACGACACGAAGTGCACAGCACGGGGCTATAGCTCAGTTGGTAGAGCGCCTGCATGGCATGCAGGAGGTCAGGAGTTCAATTCTCCTTAGCTCCACAGTGAAAGAAGAGGCGGGCCGTCCGATCGGACGGCCCGCCTCTTTGTCGTACGCAGGCCCTGTTGGTGGCTGTCAATTACTGCCCTGCTCCAGGGGCTTGGGGGGAAGCGGCGGGAGCACGCCCGGCAGGGGACTCCTCCAGGCGCAGGGCGAGGGCGGGGCACCGGCGTACCGCACGGCGGGCGCGGTCGTGCAGATGCAGGGGCACCGAGGCGTCCGCGAAGGCGGGGTAGCCGTCATGCCCCATACGGATCAGCTCGGGGACCACGTCCGCGCACAGGCCGTGTCCCTGGCACAGGGTCCAGTCGACCTCCAGCTTCTCGCCGCTGGGCGCTCCCTCGGTGGGGTGGGTTCCGCGCCGTGCAGGGGCGGGCAGGGGCAGCACGGCGCTCGTAGGACGCCCGCAGCCGGGACCCAGTACGTGCGCCGCCAGATCGTCGGTGAAGGCGTTCAGGGCGGACAGCAGGAACCGTACCGAGCCGTCCGGGTGCTTGCAGGCACCCCTGCCCTTCGCCGCCTGGGTGACCTCTCGCAATGCCTCCAACGCGGCCTGGCCACCCCCCTCCAGCACGTCGGAGAGCCCACCGGCCGCAGCGGGCAGTCCGAGCCTGCAAGGCCCGCACTGGCCCGCGCTCTCGGCGGCCAGCCAGTTCGCGACGCGCAGCGTCTCGCCCAGGGGGCAGGTCTCCGGGCCGATCGGCAGCAGCGCACCCGCACCCAGGGCCCCGCCGAACGACGCCAGGGAGGCTCGGGACACGGCGGCGTCGTGTGCGGCGTACGCGTCGATCCAGCTGCCGTGGTAGCCGCCGGTCAGAACACCCTGGGGGAGCGGTGGGGCACCGGCCAACCGCAGGACGTAGCCCAGCGGAACACCGGAGGGGGCCTCCACCACCAGAGGGCGGGCAACGGCACCCGAGAGGGTGAGGAGGACGGTGCCGGGCTCGTCGGGAACACCGGTACGGGTATAGCGACGCGGGCCCAATCTGGCGGCCACCGCGAGCTGCGCGAACGTCTCGGCGTTGGACAACAGGGTGGGAGCGCCCGCCACACCGGACTCGGCGGCGCGTTCGCGGCGGCCGGGAGGCAGCGCGGGACCGCCGTTCACGGCGCGTATCACGGCGGACGCCTCGCCGGACACCATGCGCTCGGGAGTGCGCACGATCCGGGCACGGATACCGCGGTTGCGGATACGGCGGTCGGTGAGGCCACGTTCGTCGAAAGCGTCCCGCATCGACGCCTCTGTGGAGTCCCGGGTCACGGCGACGACGAGGGTGTGCGCACCGAGCGCCTCCGCGGCGAGCAGCGCACCGTCCAGTACGAGGTGTGGGGCACGGTTGACCAGCACGGAGTCCTTGCGGCAGGCCGGTTCGCCCTCGCTGGCGTTGACGACCACGACGGGGCGCAGTCCGCGACGGGCCGCCGCCTTGGCCACGGCCCGTAACTTCCCGGCGAACGGGAAACCCGCGCCGCCCCGGCCGAGGAGCGAAATGTCCTCGGCGAGAGCGGCCAGCCGATCGCCCGGAACAGGGGCGAGGGGGCCGTGCACCTTCAGGTGGGTGGCGAGATCGAGGCGGGCGGCCGTGTCGAAGCCGCTGGTGAGGTGGGGAAGTCCGACGGTGATGACGTGCGGGACGTCGGGAAGGGGAGCGTTGCGGGCGTTCACCTGCGGTCTCCTGTAGGGGTACGCGCGTGCCGGGGCTGGGGCAGAGCGGCGCGCGGCTCTTTGCCGTGGGGAAGCCGGCGCGGAGCGGGCCCGTGCCGCGGCGGGGCCAGCGCGCCGGCAACGATGCTCTTCTTGAGGCGCTCGGGGAGCAGCCGAAGACACAGCACCGCCGTCACCGACGCCAGGCACAGGGCGTACGTCACGACGACCCACCCGGCGGCGGGCCGACCGGTGAACAGGCCGTGCAGCAGGGCCGAGCACCACGCGGGGTACGCCAGCATGTGCAGCGCACGCCACCGCCCCGGCAGCACACGGCCGGGGGCCGCGAACGCGCTGCGCAAGGCCCCCGTCGTGGCGGCCGCGACCATCAGGACTCCAGCCAGCGAGCCGAATCCGACGAGAACCGCCGTGCCGGAGGGGCGGCCCGCGAACGGCACGAGGGTCGCCAGCAGCGAGACGTGGCCGAGCGCGACCTTGACCGTGAGGTGCAGCAGGAGCAGGCACAGGGAGGAGATCGCGGTGACACGGTGTACCCCCTGCGCGATCAGCCGGTGCCGGGGTCGCAGCAGCAGCCGGTCGGTGGCGAGTAGGCCCCAGGCGACGGACGCGGTCAACGACACGAGGGTCAGAACACCCGTGGTGAAGTCGAGCGCCGCTCGGAGACCGTCGTCGCCGAGGACGGCGACCAGAGGCGGCACGGGCAGCGCGAGGACGGACAGCAGGCGGGGGAACGCGCGTCGGGAGGGCCGTCGGCCCGGGGCCGGTGGTACGGCCGGTGCGGCCGCTTTGTGGTGCGCACGCGGACGAAGATTCATGGGCGAGGACTCCGGAAGCTCGGGAATGTGGTCCCGTGGCGGGAGGCTAGGCGGCGTGGTGCGGGGCACAGGGGGGTTTGGTGGTTCCCCAGTGCCCGGGGAGTGCGGACGGGTACGGTCCGCGCAGCACCTGACGGAGGAAGGCCGTACGAGGCCGGAGAACCCTGCAGCGCATCCGCCGGAACCTCGCACCCCATCCGCGCCCCGGCAAGCTCGATGCGGCGCCCGCGACCCCTGCGGTACCCTGACGCCATGCGTGCCGTACGCCTTCTGCTTAGTGAGCCGCGCTGATCAGTACCGACCGGTGAAAACACCTGGTCGGACTCGGCGCGGCGTCCCCTCCTGTGCGAGGGGATTTTTCATTTCCGCAGGCAGAGATCCGTAGGCAGAGACGAAATCGATGGAGCTTCGAAAATCATGAGCGAGATGAATGCCGCTGCCGCTGCCGAGACGGCAGCCGCGCACCGCTACACGGCTGCCATGGCCGCCGACATCGAGGCACGCTGGCAGGACTTCTGGGACCAGGAAGGCACCTACGAGGCGCCCAACCCCGGTGACGGAGACCTGTCGGGCGACGCGGAGCTGGCCGCGAAGCCCAAGAAGTTCATCATGGACATGTTCCCGTACCCGTCCGGTGCGGGTCTGCACGTCGGCCACCCGCTGGGCTACATCGCCACCGACGTCCACGCCCGCCACCTGCGCATGACCGGCCACAACGTGCTGCACACGCTGGGCTTCGACGCCTTCGGCCTGCCCGCCGAGCAGTACGCCGTGCAGACCGGCACGCACCCGCGGACCTCCACCGAGGCCAACATGGCCAACATGAAGGACCAGCTGCGCCGCCTGGGCCTCGGCCACGACAAGCGCCGTTCGTTCGCGACGATCGATCCCGAGTACTACAAGTGGACGCAGTGGATCTTCGTCCAGATCTTCAACTCCTGGTACGACGCCGACGCCAAGAAGGCCCGCCCGATCGCCGAGCTGGTCGCCCAGTTCGAGAGCGGTGAGCGTGCCGTTCCCGGCGGCCGCACCTGGGCCGGTATGAACGCCGCTGAACGTGCCGACCTGCTGAGCGAGTACCGGCTGGCGTACGCCTCCGACGCACCCGTGAACTGGGCGCCGGGCCTGGGCACCGTGCTGGCCAACGAGGAGGTCACCGCCGACGGCCGTTCCGAGCGCGGCAACTTCCCCGTCTTCAAGGCGAAGCTGCGCCAGTGGAACATGCGCATCACCGCCTACTCCGACCGCCTGATCGACGACCTGGACGGCCTGGACTGGCCCGAGGCGATCAAGCTGCAGCAGCGCAACTGGATCGGTCGCAGCGAGGGCGCCCGCGTCGACTTCGCCGTGGACGGCAACGCCGACAAGAAGGTCACCGTCTTCACCACGCGCCAGGACACCCTGTTCGGTGCCACCTACATGGTGCTGGCGCCCGAGCACGACCTGGTCGCGGGCATCGTCCCGGATGCCTGGCCCGAGGGCACCCACGACGTGTGGACCGGCGGGCACGCCACTCCGGACGAGGCAGTCGCCGCGTACCGCAAGCAGGCCGCCGCGAAGTCCGATGTCGAGCGGCAGACCGACGCGAAGGAGAAGACCGGCGTCTTCACCGGTGCGTACGCGACCAACCCGGTAAGTGGTGGAAAAGTCCCCGTTTTCATCGCCGACTACGTGCTGATGGGCTACGGCACGGGCGCGATCATGGCCGTGCCCGCGCACGACACCCGTGACTTCGCGTTCGCGCGAGCCTTCGAGCTGCCGATGCGCTGCGTCGTCGAGCCGACGGACGGGCGCGGCGAGGACCCGGCCGAGTGGGACGACGCGTTCGCCTCGTACGACGGGAAGATCGTCAACTCCGCAGCCGCAGACACCGTCTCGCTAGACGGGCTGGGCGTCGTCGACGCGAAGATCCGCATGACCGAGTGGCTGGCCGACAACGGCTTCGGCGAGGGCACCATCAACTACCGGCTGCGCGACTGGCTGTTCAGCCGTCAGCGCTACTGGGGCGAGCCCTTCCCGATCGTCTACGACGAGGACGGCATCGCGCACTCCCTGCCCGAGTCGATGCTGCCGCTGGAACTGCCCGAGGTCGAGGACTACTCGCCGCGCACCTTCGACCCGGAGGACGCCGACGCGCAGCCCGAGACGCCGCTGTCGCGCAACCAGGACTGGGTCAACGTCACTCTGGACCTGGGGGACGGCCCGAAGAAGTACCGCCGCGAGACCAACACCATGCCCAACTGGGCCGGTTCCTGCTGGTACGAGCTGCGCTACCTGGACCCGCACAACAGCGACAAGCTGGTCGACCCGGCCGTCGAGCAGTACTGGATGGGGCCGCGCGAGGGCATGCCGCACGGCGGCGTCGATCTGTACGTCGGCGGCCAGGAGCATGCGGTGCTGCACCTGCTGTACGCCCGATTCTGGTCGAAGGTGCTGTTCGACCTGGGGCACGTCTCCTCGTCCGAGCCGTTCCACAAGCTGTACAACCAGGGCATGATCCAGGCATTCGTCTACCGGGACGCACGCGGCATTGCCGTCCCGGCGGTCGAGGTCGAGGAGCGCGACGGCGGCTTCTACTACCAGGGCGAGAAGGTCAGCCGAGTCCTGGGCAAGATGGGCAAGTCCCTGAAGAACGCCGTCACCCCGGACGAGATCTCCGCCGAGTACGGTGCGGACACCCTGCGCCTGTACGAGATGGCGATGGGCCCGCTGGACGTGTCGCGCCCGTGGGACACCCGTGCGGTCGTCGGTCAGTACCGGCTGCTGCAGCGCCTGTGGCGCAACGTCGTCGACGAGACGACCGGCGAGGCCACTGTCACGGACACCGAGCCGGACGAGGACACCCTGCGTGCCCTGCACAAGGCGATCGACGGTGTCGGTCAGGACATGTCCGGAATGCGCTTCAACACCGCCATCGCCAAGGTCACCGAGCTGAACAACCACCTGACGAAGTCGGGCGGCCCGGTGTCGCGCTCTGTCGCCGAGCGTCTGGTGCTGTTGGTCGCCCCGCTGGCCCCGCACATCGCCGAGGAACTGTGGCGGAAGCTGGGTCACAGCGAGTCGGTCGTTCACCAGGACTTCCCCGTCGCGGACCCGGCGTACGTCGTCGACGAGACCGTGACCTGCGTCGTCCAGATCAAGGGCAAGGTCAAGGCGCGCCTGGAGATCTCCCCCTCCATCGGCGACGACGAGCTGGAGAAGCTGGCCCTGGCCGACCCTGCGGTCGTTGCGGCCCTGGGTGGTGCGGGCATCCGCAAGGTGATCGTGCGGGCTCCGAAGCTGGTGAACATCGTCCCGGCGTAACACCGAGAGACAGTTCCGGCACTACGCCCGGAATCGTATGAAAGGAGCAGCCGGGAACACTGGCTGAGGGCTTTCCCCTACGGGCAGGTTGGGGGTTCCGATGGAACCTCTCGCCTGCCCTCTCCGTTTACCGTGGAGAAGCCGGTTCACTCGTGAGCCGGTGACCGGTCGTTCGGCCGGGTCTGTCGGACTATCGCGGAGGGGCGTCATGGAAGCTGTCGTCATCCTGATCATGGCGCTGCTCTTCTTCGCCTTCGTGGGACTGGGGGTGTACGTCACTGTGAAGGCGGTCGGAGCCGCCCGTCGCGGAGTGGACCGCACCATCGCCCAGGCCAGGCGCACCGTCGAGGACACCACGTTGAAGGCGAAGAGCTACGGCCAGCCCGGCATGGGCAGCGAACTGGCCCGGTTGCGGCTCTCGCTGCGCACGTCCATGCGGGCCACCCAGGAAGCGCTGACCACAGGCGTGACCTCCGACGCCTCGCTGACGGAATCCGTCGCGCTGTTCGAGCGGCTCAGTGAGTACGGTCACCAGCTGGACGACGAGCTGCGCCGCCTGGAGCGGGACCCCGACAAGGAGCGGGCCGCCGATCGGATTCCCGAGCTCCGCGAGCGTACGGAACAGGTCGTTTCCTCGGCGGACTCGCTGCGGTGGGCGGTCCGGGACCGGGCGCAGAAGTTCGCGGACGACGACCTCGCCTCGCTGAGCGAGCAGATCCGCATGGAGTCCGGGGCGCTGCGGCACTGGGCCGCGGTCGAGCCGGAACCGGAGCAGCGGGACACCGCCCGGCAGCCGGGAGCGACCGCCACACCCTCGCAGACCTGGCCGCGGACCGCGGGCACGGGGCCGGGGGCCCCCGAGGAGAACTCCGGGAGCGCCGCGGCTTCCGCGCCCCAGGCGATCACCGGCCGTGACCCGAACCGCCAGCCCACGTACCCGTGGCAGAAGGCCCCCCGCCCCGAGAGCACCACCTGAGTTCGGCCGGGCGGCAGCCGGTGCCGAGGGGCCGGGCTGCCGCCGGGCTTCGCCTGCGGGTAACCTCCCGCTCATGTCCGCCCATGTCGCGATCGTCACCGATTCCACGGCCTACCTGCCGCACCCGACGATGGAGCGGCACGGCATCACCGCGGTGCCGCTGACCGTCGTCCTCGGCGATCAGGCGCTCGAAGAGGGCACCGAGATCTCCGCGCGTTCGCTTGCCCAGGCCCTGCAGAAGCGTCGTTCGGTGACCACGTCCCGGCCGAGCCCCGAGGTGTTCGCCGCGACCTACCGGGCGGCGGCCGAGGCAGGGGCGACCGGCATCGTTTCGTTGCACTTGCCTGCCGAGCTCTCCGGGACGTACGACGCGGCCGTGCTCGCGGCGCGCGAGGCTCCCGTGCCGGTGCGGGTGGTGGACACCGGGATGATCGCCATGGCGCTCGGGTTCTGTGCCCTCTCGGCGGCCGAGGTCGCTGAAGCGGGCGGGACGATCGACGAGGCGGTGGCAGCCGCCGAGAAACGGGCCTCGGGTACTTCGGCGTACTTCTACGTCGACACTCTCGACTACCTGCGGCGCGGCGGACGGATCGGTGCCGCGCAGGCACTTCTCGGCTCGGCGCTCGCGGTCAAACCGCTCCTCGCGCTCGACGACGGGCGGATCGAGATGCTGGAGAAGGTCCGTACGGCCTCCAAGGCGATCGCGCGGCTGGAGGAGCTTGCCGTGGAGCAGGCCGGTGGGCGGGCCGTGGACATCGCGGTGCACCATCTGGCGGCTCAGGAACGCGCCGACACCCTGGCTCAGAGGCTTCGTGAACGGGTGCCCGGACTCGTCGACCTGCACGTCAGCGAGGTGGGTGCGGTGATCGGGGCGCACACGGGGCCGGGGCTGCTCGGGGCAGTGGTCTCGACGCGTTGAGGATGCCGCCTCGCCGCGCGGAGGTTCCCTGAGGCAGGGAAGATCCCTCGAAAGAGTGGGCGAGTTTTCCACAACTCGTGGCTTATCCACAGGAATTGACCAAGATCAGCGGCGTTGGGCGGATCTGCCTACCGTCGGGTCCATGGCACTTCGATCACGCAACGAAACGACAGGACCGGGCCGTGTTCCCGGTCGCCGCACTCACTTCTCCTCCCGTACGAGGCTCCGGACCCCGTCGGTCGTACGGTCCGGCCGGCGCGGGGCCGCAGCCGCCGCCGCGGTGTCCCGGCGGAGGGCGGATGCTCTCCTCGCGCGACCCGCAGCCGTGGCACGGGCGTTGGGAGCGCGGGCCTCCGCGTCACCCACCGCGGTACGTCCGTCCGGCGGGCTCCCGACGGATGCCTCGCCGACAGCCCCACCCCCGGCCGTTTCTGCCCCGGCCGTCTCCGCTTCGGCTGTCGCCGCTGCTGTCGTCTCCTCCCTGGCTTCCGTGCTGTCGGCCTCTTCTGCTTATCCGGCCTCTTCGTCACCTTCGGTCTCGACGCCCCGGCTTCCCGCATCTCCGGTTTCGAGCCCGCGCCCGTCTCCTCGCCCCTCCGGACCCTCCGGACCCTCCGGCGCGGCGATCCCGTCCGCAGTGCGGCAACGGGGCGCGGGCGGGCTGAAGCGGGCCTGGGCCGCCGCGCGGGAGCGTGTGCCCGTGTGGGTGCAGGTCCGGTGCGGCATGGAGCCGCGGACCCTGGGCGCGTTGGCGGCCGTGCTGGTGGTGTCCGCCGGATTCGCCTTCCACCACTTCCTTTCCGGTCGCCCGGAGGCCGTACGGATCCCGGAGAAGACCGGAACGGCAGGGGCCGTCGCCGCGCCCCGGCCCGCAGCGCCGCTGCCCCAGTCGTCGTCGGGTCCTGTGCCGGCTTCTGGGCCGGGGCAGGTCCCTTCGGCCCCGGGCGGCGCGGTCGTCGTCGTCGTCGACGTGAGCGGCAAGGTAAGGAGGCCGGGCGTGCACCGGCTGCCCGCCGGATCGCGGGTCACCGACGCACTGGAGGCAGCGGGCGGAGTCAAGGCCGGTACCAGTACCGAGGGGCTCAACAGAGCCCGCGTACTGACCGACGGGGAACACGTGGTGGTGGGAGGGCCGCCCCAGCCCGCACTCGCGACGGGCGGCGGAGTGGGCGTGGGCCCCGGAGCCGGACCGCCCGCCGGACCGGTCAGCCTCAACACCGCGACCGTGGAGCAGCTCGACACCCTGCCGGGGGTCGGCCCGGTCCTGGCCCGCCACATCGTCGACTACCGCACCCAGCACGGAGGGTTCCGCTCCGTGGAGGAACTCCGGGAGGTCAACGGGATCGGCGCCCGCAGATTCAGCGACCTTCAGAAGCTCGTACGGCCATGAACCGCTCCGGCTCCCACGGACCCGACGCCGACGCCCTAGCGCAACCCCGGGCACCCCGACGCCCCGCAGGTCCGGCCCGGCACCGGCAGGCCGTGCACGCCGCCTCAGGGCACCGGCTGGGAGCCTCGGACCCGCACCAGGAGGGACCGGCCGACCTGAGGCTGGTGCCGCCCGCGCTGGCAGCCTGGGCAGCCGCCGCGGTGACGGTGGGCGCCCCGGCTGCCACAGCGGTCCTGCTGCTCGCCGTCGTCCTGGCCGGGGCCGTTGCGGCGGTGCTGCTCACGGCACGCGGGCCGGCGCGCAGCGCGCCGGTCAGTCCGGGGAGCGGAGCGGGACGTGCGCCAGAGGGCGGCGCGTCCGCGGGCGGGGCGTTGGGCGCGACAGTGGCCGGAAGCCGGTTGCCCCGGCGCGTCACCGCCGTCGTCACCGCGCTCCTCTGCGCCGCGGCGGCAGCCGCCTCGGCCGCACTGCACTCGGCCGACCTCCATCGCGGCCCGGTGCCCGAACTGGCTCGCAGGCACGCCGTGGTGGAGGTCGAGGCGACCGTCACCGGCGATCCGCGGCGGACCCGCCCCCGGGTGCAGGGCGACCGGGCGACACCCGGAGCCGTCGTCCTGGACGCCGAACTCACCCGGGTCACCACCACGGACGGTGCGGTGACCGCCGTACGGACACCGGTGCTCGTCGTCGCACCGGTCCGGGGGCCCACCGCACAGTGGCTGCGGCTGCTGCCTTCCACCCGGCTGAAGGTGACAGGGGCGCGGCTGGCGCCGCCCGTGCGGGACGGCGACCGTATCGCCGCAGTGCTGCGCGTGCCGGGCGACGCGGGGCCGTTGACCATCACGCCGCCGAACACGGTGCAGCGTACGGCCGGAACGCTCAGGGCCGGACTGCAGGAGGCCACCGAAGACCTGCCGCCGGACGCACGGGCCCTGCTGCCCGGGCTGGTCGTCGGCGACACCTCCCGGATGGAGCCCGACCTGCACGATGCCTTCGAATCGACCGACCTGGTGCACCTGACGGCGGTGTCCGGCAGCAACCTCACCATCGTGCTGGTGCTGCTGATCGGCCCGCCCTCGCTCGCCCCGCGCGCCGAACGTCGGGGGCTCGCAGCCCTGCTCGGGCTCTCGCTGCGGACCACGGCGCTGGGCGGAGGTGTCCTCACTCTCGCCTTCGTGATCGTGTGCCGTCCGGAGCCGAGCGTCCTGCGGGCCGCCGCCTGCGGCCTGATCACCCTCCTCGCGATCGGCACCGGACGGCGCAGATCGCTGATCCCCGCGCTGGCCGCCGCCGTTCTCCTGCTGATCCTGTACGACCCCTGGCTTGGCCGCAGTTACGGGTTCCTGCTGTCCGTGCTGGCCACCGGGGCGCTCCTCACCTTCGGCCCCCGCTGGAGCGCCGGGCTGCAACGGCGCGGAGTGCCGCCCCGGCTCGCCGAAGTGCTGGCGGCGGCCTGCGCCGCGCAGGCGGTGTGCGCTCCGGTGATCGCGGTGCTGGCCGCCCGGGTCGGCCTGGTGGCGATCCCGTGCAACCTCCTCGCGGAGCTGGCGGTCGCGCCCGCCACGGTGCTCGGGTTCGCCGCCCTGGCGGTGGCTCCCGCGGCGATGCCCGTCGCCGAACTGCTCGCCCGCGTCGCGGGGTGGCCCGCCGGGTGGATCGCCGGGGTCGCCAGGGCCGGAGCCGCGCTGCCCGGAGCGGAGATCGGCTGGCCGGGAGGCTGGCAGGGCGGGGCGCTGCTCGCGGCGGTGACCATCGCCGTCGTGTTCGCCCTGCGCAGGGCCCCGCGCCACCCGTGGCTGAGCCTCGTGTGCGTACTGCTCCTGCTGCTCGCGGTGCTGCGGCCGGTGCCGCTCACCGGCTTCCTCCACCGATGGCCGCCCGAGGGGTGGCGGTTCGTGCTGTGCGACGTGGGCCAGGGGGACGCCACCGTGCTCGCCGCCGGGGAGAAGGGTTCAGCCGTGGTCGTCGACGCGGGGCCCGACCCGGTGCGGGTGGACCGGTGCCTGCGTGACCTCGGCGTCACCCGGGTCCCCCTGGTGCTGCTCAGCCACTTCCATGCCGACCACGTGAGCGGGCTTCCCGGGGTGCTGCGCGGCCGGGACGTCGGTGAGATCCGGACGACTCCGCTGGCGGCACCGAGGGAGCGGGCCGAGTTCGTCCGGCGGGCGGCAGCTCGTGCGAGGGTGCCGGTGACCGCCGTCCGGCCGGGGGAGCGGTACCGCGTGGGGCCGCTCGACGGGTGGGTGCTGTGGCCGCCTCCGCCCCCGGCCCCCGTACCGGGTGAGCCGAACGACGCGAGCGTCACTCTGTTCGTACGGCACGAAGGTCCACAGGGGGTGCTGACGCTGTTGCTGCCAGGAGACTTGGAGCCGCCCGCACAGCAGGGTCTGCTGCGGGCCCATCCCGCCCTGCCGCCGGTGGATGTCCTCAAGGTCCCCCACCACGGGTCCGCGCACCAGGACCCGGGACTGCTCCACCGGGTGGCACCCCGGCTGGCGCTCGTTCCGGTGGGCCGCGACAACCCGTACGGACACCCCGCACCCACCGCCCTGGCCGCGCTCGGGGCGCAGGGCGCGGTGGTGCTGCGTACGGACCGGGACGGGGCGATCGCGGTCGTCGGCGCGGGGGAGGAGTTGGCGGCGGTGCCGCTGGGGGGCTGATTCCAGCCGTTACGCGGAGAGGCCCCGAGCCTCTTGCGGAACCCGGGCTGGAGCGGCCGTACCAGAATATGGGCGGCTGCATGAGGTCTCCGCGACTCCGCTCTGACCCTTCTCTTACTCCGGGTAATTAGCCGGTGAGCAGTGCGTACGCCTAAGCGGAATGCTCAATTCAGACGTCAGGGACACGCCTGCCCATCTCCGCACCGAGCCTCCCGTTTGCCTCGAACGCCCCAAGGGTGATCGAATGCTTTCTCGTCAAAGGGTCGCCATCCCGACGGTTCGTCGTGCTTCGCCGCGTCCCTGTAGCAACGAATCGCACGGGGGTGCGCACATCATGATCTCCCGCTGGCTCGGCCGACGTTCGACCACCGCAGGCCACGCCAATCCGCTCTCCGGACTCTCCGTCCCCTCCTCCGCCGGAGTCCTCACCTGCCGCGTCCTTGACCCCGTCAACGAGCCCGTCCGCCAGGCCGAGTTCGTCGTCACCGACGCTGCCGGACGCCGGATCGTCGGAGGCGAGACCGATCCGTACGGCACCCTCGTGGCGGCCGTCCCCGCAGGCGAGTACCGGCTCGCCGTCACCGCCGAGGGTTTCACTCCGTACCGTGGCAGCGCCACCGTGGCGGAGAGCGGCCACTCCGGCCTCGGTGACATCTCCCTCCAGGTCGCCGCCCCGCCGCAGCTCCCCGAGCCGGGCGAGTGGGAGATCGACCTGATGCACTCCCAGATCAGCTTCTCCGCCCGGCACATCGGCCTGGCCCGCATCCGCGGCCGCTTCAACAGTTTCGCGGGTGCGGTGCGCATCGGTGAGCGCATGGAGCACTCGGCCATGCACGTCGTCATCGACGCCGCGTCCATCGACACCAACGTCAAGATGCGCGACGACCACCTGCGGGGCAAGGACTTCTTCGACGTTGCGAACTATCCGACGATGGAGTTCTACAGCGACCGCTTCGTGCACCGCGGCGGCAGTCGCTGGGCCGTCTCCGGTGCCCTCACCCTGCACGGAGTCAGCCGTACCGTCACCCTCGACAGTCAGTACCTCGGTATGGGCAACGGCATCCAGGGCGAGACCCGCGCCGCCGTCCACTCCACCGCCGAACTGCACCGCGAGGACTTCACCCTCACCTGGCAGACGATGCTCGGCCACGGCATCGCGGCCGTCGGGTCCTCCATCGCCGTCGAACTGGACATCCAGATCATCCCCAAGGGGGCGGGCGCCCCGGCATCCTGATCGGGTCCATCGGTAGCCTCGGGCACCTAAACCGGTCCCGTCGGCGGGGCGGCGGACGTGTGCCGGACAATGTCCGTGTGAGCGATGTACGACATGTGTTGGTGCTGCCGGACCGGGACGCCGCCGAGGAGGTGGCTCAGGAGCTTTCCGACCGTTTCGGAACGGCGGAGGAGCCCCAGCTCGTACGGGACGCGCTGGCGGGCGAGGACGACGCCGAGGACGCCCAGTGGCTGGTGGTGGTCGAGGACCCCGAGGGGCGCCTCGACGCCACCGCGCTGGACGCACTGGCCGCGGAGTACGAGGGGTGGCTGGAGGCCCCGCTGACGGACGCCCCCTAGAAGCCCCCTGGAGCGGCACCCTGCGGGCACTGTCAGTGCCCCGTGGGATGCTTGACCGCGATGGCCACCAGGAAGAATTCGACCGACGATCCGCTCGCCCCCGTCACCCTCGCCGTGGGGCAGGAGGACCTGCTGCTCGACCGCGCCGTGCAGCAGGTCGTGGCGGCGGCCCGCGCCGCCGACTCCGACACCGACGTGCGCGACCTCACGCCCGACAAGCTGGAGCCCGGCACCCTCGCCGAGCTGACCAGCCCCTCGCTCTTCTCCGAGCGCAAGGTCGTCGTCGTGCGCAACGCCCAGGACCTCACCGCCGACACGATCAAGGACGTCAAGGCGTACCTCGGCGCCCCCGCCGAGGAGATCACCCTCGTCCTGCTGCACGCGGGCGGCGCCAAGGGCAAGGGCCTACTGGACGCGGCCCGCAAAGCGGGAGCCCGTGAGGTCGCCTGCCCCAAGACCACCAAGCCCGCCGAGCGCCTTTCGTTCGTACGGTCGGAATTCAAGGCACTCGGCCGCTCCGCCACTCCCGAGGCGTGTCAGGCGCTGGTCGACTCCATCGGCAGCGACCTGCGCGAGCTCGCCAGCGCCGTGTCCCAGCTGGTCGCGGACGTCGAGGGCACCATCGACGAGGCGATCGTCGGCCGGTACTACACGGGCCGCGCCGAGGCATCCAGCTTCACCGTCGCCGACCGTGCGGTGGAGGGCAGGGCCGCCGAGGCCCTCGAAGCCCTGCGCTGGTCGCTGTCGACGGGTGTCGCGCCCGTGCTGATCACGAGCGCCCTCGCACAGGCCGTACGGGCCATCGGCAAGCTCGCCTCCGCACCGCGCGGCGCGCGCCCCGGAGACCTCGCCCGGGACCTCGGCATGCCCCCCTGGAAGATCGACCGGGTGCGCCAGCAGATGCGCGGCTGGTCCGCCGACGGTGTCGCGGCGGCACTGCGCGCGGTCGCCGACGCGGACGCGGGGGTGAAGGGCGGCGGGGACGACCCCGAGTACGCCCTGGAGAAGGCCGTGGTCGCGGTGGCGCAGGCGGCTCGGGCACGGAGCGGACGCTAGAACGCCAGAACCCCGGTCTTCCGTCCTGGGGAAGGACGGAGACCGGGGTTCTGGGTTCAAGCTGTTTTCCACCGCACCCGCGTGGCGAACGCGTTTCGGTGCGCGGCGGGGGTGTCGGGTCAGGAGCGGTAGAGAGGGTCCGCTGAATCCTGGCGCCGACGATTCACTACAGGTACCTCAGAGCTGAATGCTCAGGCCTGCAGGGTGGCGACCTTGGCAGCCAGCGCCGACTTCTTGTTGGCGGCGGCGTTCTTGTGGATGACACCCTTGCTGGCGGCCTTGTCGAGCGCGCGGGAAGCGTCGCGAACGGCCAGCGTGGCCTTCTCGACGTCACCGGCGACGACGGCCTCGCGGGCCTTGCGCACGGCGGTCTTGACCGACGACTTGACGGCCTTGTTGCGCAGGCGCGCCTTCTCGTTGGTCTTGTTCCGCTTGATCTGGGACTTGATGTTCGCCACGAAAGAGCCTTTACAGGTTCGGTTGAATCTCGATGTGTGCGCCCCGCCACCCGCAAGGGTCACGAGACACAGCTGCCCAGGTTACCAGCCGTCCCCCGACCGGCCCAAACCGGCCGCAGGCCCCCGGCCATGGGACCATGGGAAGACTTCACAACTTCCGGACCGAGACGAGAACGACGCACGCGCGCGCCCGACGCACACCGCCGCGACGCATCCGCAGTGCCGTCTTCTCAAGAATCAGGACCCTGCGTGCCCGCGACTCCTCTCCACGTGCCCGAGCCGAGCCGTACCGACCCGGCACTGCTCCGCAACTTCTGCATCATCGCGCACATCGACCACGGCAAGTCGACGCTTGCCGACCGGATGCTCCAGCTGACCGGTGTGGTCGACCAGCGGCAGATGCGTGCCCAGTACCTCGACCGCATGGACATCGAGCGCGAGCGCGGCATCACCATCAAGTCCCAGGCAGTACGTCTGCCCTGGGCGCCCACCGAGGGCGAGGGCAAGGGCAAGACCCACATCCTCAACATGATCGACACTCCGGGCCACGTGGACTTCACCTACGAGGTCTCCCGCTCGCTGGCCGCCTGTGAGGGCACGGTCCTGCTGGTCGACGCGGCGCAGGGCATCGAGGCGCAGACCCTCGCCAACCTGTACCTGGCGATGGAGAACGACCTCGCGATCGTCCCCGTACTGAACAAGATCGACCTCCCGGCCGCCCAGCCGGAGAAGTTCTCCGAGGAGCTCGCCAACCTCATCGGCTGCCAGCCCGAGGACGTGCTGAAGGTCTCCGCGAAGACCGGCGTCGGCGTCGACGCGCTGCTCGACCGCGTCGTGCGCGACGTACCGGCCCCGGTCGGCGTCAAGGACGCGCCCGCCCGCGCGATGATCTTCGACTCGGTCTACGACTCGTACCGCGGCGTCGTGACGTACGTCCGTGTGGTCGACGGCCAGCTCAACAAGCGCGAGCGCATCAAGATGATGTCGACCGGCGCCACCCACGAGCTGCTGGAGATCGGTGTCTCCTCGCCCGAGATGACGCCGTCCGACGGTCTCGGCGTCGGCGAGGTCGGCTACATCATCACCGGTGTGAAGGACGTCCGGCAGTCCAAGGTCGGTGACACCATCACCTCGCTGAACAAGGGGGCGACGGAGGCGCTCGGCGGCTACAAGGACCCGAAGCCGATGGTCTTCTCCGGCCTGTACCCGCTCGACGGCTCCGAGTACCCGGACCTGCGCGAGGCCCTCGACAAGCTCCAGCTCAACGACGCCGCCCTGGTGTACGAGCCGGAGACCTCCGCGGCGCTCGGCTTCGGCTTCCGCGTCGGCTTCCTCGGCCTGCTGCACCTCGACGTGATCCGCGAGCGCCTGGAGCGCGAGTTCGGCCTCGACCTCATCGCGACCGCGCCCAACGTGGTGTACCGCGTGGTCATGGAGGACCGCAGCGAGCACATCGTCACCAACCCGAGCGAATTCCCCGAGGGCAAGATCTCGGACGTCTTCGAGCCGGTCGTACGGGCCACGATCCTCGCCCCCAGCGAGTTCATCGGCGCCATCATGGAGCTCTGCCAGACCCGCCGCGGCACGCTCATCGGCATGGACTACCTCTCCGAGGACCGTGTCGAGATCCGCTACACGCTGCCGCTGGCGGAAATCGTCTTCGACTTCTTCGACCAGCTGAAGTCCAAGACCCGCGGTTACGCCTCCCTCGACTACGAGCCCACCGGCGAGCAGTCCGCCGCGCTCGTCAAGGTCGACATCCTGCTGCACGGCGACAAGGTCGACGCTTTTTCCGCCGTCACGCACAAGGACGCGGCGTACGCGTACGGGGTGCGCCTCGTCGCCAAGCTGCGCGAGCTCATCCCGCGCCAGGCATTCGAGGTGCCCATCCAGGCGGCCATCGGCTCCCGGGTCATCGCCCGCGAGACGATCCGCGCCATCCGCAAGGACGTTCTCGCCAAGTGCTACGGCGGCGACATCTCCCGCAAGCGGAAGCTCCTGGAGAAGCAGAAGGAGGGCAAGAAGCGCATGAAGATGGTCGGCAGCGTCGAGGTTCCGCAGGACGCGTTCATCGCGGTGCTCTCCAGCGACGAATCCGGGGGCAAGGCCAAGAAGTAGGCGGCCCGACCGCGCGGCATACAGGTGGAGCGAGGAGTAGCCGTCCGCCTGAGAACAACGGCAAAGCGCTGAATCCGAATGAACCCCGGAGGCTTTGCCGAGCGATTCCCATGAAAGCGCCCGTCCGATCCACGGACGGGCGCTTCCTGCGTTTCGGCCCCCCCCGGCGGCCGTTCCGGCCGTCGCGGCTTCCCCCGTGAGCTGAGTGCTCGCGTACGAACACAGCTGAGGCAGGGCCCGCCGCGCCATGGCGCGGCGGGCCCTGCCCGCCGTTCGGGTCTGCCGGGGGCCCTGCCCGACCCGTTATGAAAAGGAGGGCCCGGGGACCCTTACGCACCAGGCCCATGCGCTCTAGTCTGATCACTGATCGTTTGTTACTCGCCAGTTAAATACCAGCCAGTCGCGCAGCAATGCCGTGGGCCCGGAGGACGTCGTGAGCGACACACAGACCATGATCGAGAACCGGCCGCCGTCCGTTGCGGCCCTCTTCATCGAGCGCGTGGCCGCCACGCCCGACGGAGACGCCTACCGGTATCCGGTGCCGCCGTCCAGCGGCCGGGGACCCGACGAGTGGCGCTCGCTGAGCTGGGCGCAGGCCGCCCAGCGGGTGTACGCGATCGGTGCGGGCCTCATCGAGTTGGGCGTACGGCCCGAGGAGCGCGTCGCCCTCGCCTCCAACACGCGGGTGGAGTGGATCCTCAGCGACCTCGGCGTCATGTGTGCCGGAGCGGCCACCACCACCATCTACCCCTCCACCAATGCCGAGGAGTCGGCGTACATCCTCTCCGACTCCGAGAGCCGCGTCCTGATCGCCGAGGACGCCGCCCAGCTGGCCAAGGCCCGCGAGAAGCGCGCGGAGCTCCCGAACCTGGCACACGTCGTCGTCGTGAACGCCGAGGACGCCCAGGCCGTCGAAGGCGACCCGGAGGGCTGGGTGCTCTCGCTCGCCGACCTGGAGGCCCGCGGAGCGGCGTACCTGGAGAAGAACCCGGGGGCGGTCAAGGAGCGCGTCGCCGCGATCACCGCCGAGCAGCTCGCCACCCTCATCTACACCTCCGGCACCACCGGCCGCCCCAAGGGCGTACGGCTGCCGCACGACTGCTGGTCGTACATGGCGAAGGCGACCGTCGCGACCGGACTGATCAACAAGGACGACGTCCAGTACCTGTGGCTGCCGCTGGCGCACGTCTTCGGCAAGGTGCTCACCTCGGGGCAGATCGAGGTCGGGCACGTCACCGCCGTCGACGGCCGCATCGACAAGATCATCGAGAATCTGCCGGTCGTGCAGCCGACGTACATGGCCGCCGTGCCGCGCATCTTCGAGAAGGTCTACAACGGCGTCGCCTCCAAGGCGCGGGCCGGTGGCGGAGCCAAGTACAAGATCTTCCAGTGGGCGGCTGGCGTCGCCCGTGAGTACGCGAAGGTCACGCAGGACAACTTCCGGCGCACCGGACAGGCCACCGCGCCGTTCGGCCTGAACGCCAAGCACAAGGTCGCCGACGCCCTCGTCTTCTCCAAGATTCGCGAAGCGTTCGGCGGGCGGCTGCGTGCTTGTGTGTCCGGCTCGGCGGCGCTCGCTCCCGACATCGGGTACTTCTTCTCCGGCGCCGGAATCCACATCCTGGAGGGGTACGGGCTCACCGAGTCCAGTGCCGCCAGCTTTGTGAACCCGGGTGAGGCGTACCGAACCGGCACCGTCGGCAAGCCGCTCCCCGGCACCGAGGTCCGCATCGCCGAGGACGGCGAGATCCTGCTCCGCGGCCCCGGCGTGATGCAGGGCTACCACGGGCTGCCGGAGAAGACGGCCGAAGTCCTGGAGTCCGACGGCTGGTTCCACACCGGTGACATCGGCGAGCTGTCCGCGGACGGCTATCTGAGGATCACCGACCGTAAAAAGGACCTCATCAAGACGTCCGGAGGCAAATACATCTCGCCCGCCGAGGTCGAGGGACAGTTCAAGGCGGTCTGTCCCTACGTCTCCAACATCCTCGTGCACGGCGCGGACCGGAACTTCTGCACGGCCCTCATCTCCCTCGACGAGCCGACGATCCTCGGCTGGGCGAAGGAACAGGGCCTGAAGGCGACGTCGTACGCGGACATCGTCGCGGCCCCCGAGACGCAGTCCCTCGTGGAGGGTTACGTCAAGGAGCTCAACGAGGGCCTCCAGCGCTGGCAGACCATCAAGAAGTTCCGGCTGCTGCCCCGCGACCTGGACGTCGAGAACGGTGAGCTGACACCCAGCCTGAAGTTGAAGAGGCCCGTCGTCGAGCGCGAGTACAAGCACCTGATCGACGAGATGTACGCGGGTTCCAGGGAAGCCTGAGGTCTCCGCAGTACGTGAGTGGGTTCCCTGACGATACGGAGTTGCGCCGCGCCCCTGGCCGTTGCGGCCGCGGCGCATCTCCGTCAGGGTCTCCTGCATGCGGGCCACCTGTTCCCGCAGGGGTGAGGAGGCGTTCGGGCACTCCGCCTCCACCTGTTCCCCGATCTGCGCCAACTGTTCGGCGAGCAGCCCGAACTGGCGCCGCTCCTGGGCGAGCATCCGTTCCGGCTGACGGTTCTTGCGGCGCAGTTCCAGGAACACGTTGACTTTGGCGCAGCACCCAGGAGGGCGAGCTTGGAATCCAGCCGGTCCTTGGCGCGGGTCGTTTCGCGGCGGTTGGACACCACCAGGTTGATGTTGTCTTGAGTTCGGAGACCTCGCCGCGGGTCTCCACGGTGATCGAGCGGGACATGTCGCCCTGGGCGACGGCGGACGCCACCTCGGCGATGGGGCGCACCTGGGTGGTCAGGTTGTCCGCCATGTAGTTGACGTTGTCGGTGAGGTCTTTCCAGACGCCGGAGGCGCCGTGCACCTGGGCGCGGCCGCCCAGCTGGCCCACCGTGCCGACTTCGCGGGCGACGCGGGTGACTTCGTCGGCGAAGGCCGAGAGCTGGTCGACCATCGTGATCACGGTCAGCTTCAGTTCGAGCAGCTCGCCGGTGGCCTCGACGGTGGCCGTACGGGTGAGGTCACCACGGGCCACCGCCGTCGTCACCGCCGCGATGTCACGCACCTGCGCCGTCAGCCGGGACGCCCTCGTGTTCACGGCCTCCGTCACGTCCAGCCAACTGCCCGAAAGTCCCGGCACCTTGGTGCGGCCGCCGAGCCGTCCCTGGGGTCGACCTTCCGGGCCACCCGGGTGACCTCGCCCGTGAACAGGAAAAGCTGGTCGACCACTCTTGTTGACCGTGCACCCGATTCGACGCAGGTCGTCGTGCCACTGCCGGTTCCCGTCGTGCAGATCGACGCACTGGGTGGGGTCGCCGCCCGCCACGGCGTCCAGCACCCGTGTGGCGTTCACCTCGGGCACCACCAGGGCGTGCCGTGCCGGACGACTTCCCTGCGCACCCGGACCGGTTCCGCACCGTAGTGCTCTTCGCGGGTGGCGATCTGATGGAAGACGGCGGACAGTTCGGCCGGTGTCTTTTCTTGCGTCTTTGGCAGCCGCACCCGGAAGTCGCCGTCCCGCAGAGCGGTCATCGCGGCGAGCAGAGGGCGCAACTCGGAGGCGTGCACCCAGTCCTGGCCGGGGTGGTCCGCCGAGCGGGAGCCGTCGGCCGACGCGATTCCTGGGCTGGTGGCAGTACGTGATCCTGGGCGGTCGCCGGAGCGGACACCTGGGCGCGAAACGGCACGATCTTCGTTCATTGAGGCCCACTTCGGTGACTCGGTGCTTATGGGCGGGCTCAGTCTGTCACCCTGTGGTTGTCGCGAGCGGCGCATTGCGACAACCGATCAGTCGTAGGCGGCGCGCTGCGACAACCGATCAGGAGCCGCACCGTGACACCCATTCCGATGCAGCGGGACGCCGTGGCCCGTGCTACCGCCCCGCGGGCAGGGAGGCACGAGATCCAGCCCTACGTCCGCACCAACCTGCCCGGCAATCCGCTCGCCCCGTCCGCTGCCCGCAAGTTCCTGCGGGCCGCCATCGTGGACTGGACGGGCACCCCCCTGCTGCCCACCGACGAGAAATTCGTCGGCCGCCTCGCCGACGACGCTTGCCTCATCGTCAACGAACTCGTCACCAACGCGGTGGTGCACGCCGGCACGACCGTCGAACTGCTCTGCCGCATCGAGCCCGCGGGCGCCACCAGCGAGGCCGCCACACTCGTCATCGAGGTCTCCGACCACCACCCCTCCCGGGTCGTGCGCAACGAACCGCAGCGCCGTGATCGCTCCGGCGCCCCCGAGTACGGCCGGGGACTGCACCTCGTCGCCGGGCTCGCCGAGAGCTGGGGTGTCACCTACCGGACCGGCCTCAAGACCGTCTGGGCCGCCCTCCCGCTGGAGGGCTGGCAGCCGTCACCCGTCGACGAACCCACCCTCACGCCCGCCACCCTCGCCTCGCAGCGGGCCCTCCAGCGCGGACTGAGGGCCGCCGAGATCCTCGCCCCGCTGCCCCGGCGGCCGATGCGCGACGAGGACCCCGACTGGATCAACCGCGGCGCCCTGTCGTTCCTCGCCGAGGCGTCCGACCTGCTCGCCGGACAGTTCGACCAGGACATGGTGGTGGCGCTCGCCGCACAGCTCCTGGTGCCCCGCCTCGCCGACTGGTGCGCCGTGTGGCTCGACCCGGAGGGCGGCGGCCCGTCGGCGGAGCCGCGGCTCGCCCGGGTCTGGCACGCGCGCGAGGCGTGCGTGGAGGAGCTGCGCATCCTGCTGGAGAAGGAACCGCCCCAGGTGCCGGACTCCGCCCGCGGCGGCCCCGTGCCACTGCCCTGGCCGGGCGCGGGCGAGAGCTTCGGAGGGGCCGGTGCGGTGCTCGCCTGCCGCATGGTGGTGGGTGGGCGCAGGGTCGGCGTCCTGATGCTCGGCAGAGCCGGGATAGCGCGCATCCCGGACGAGGTCACCGGACTGATCGAGGACTTCGTCCGCAGGGTCGCACTCGCGGTGGGCGCCGCCCGCCGCTACACCCAGCAGGCCACCATCTCGCACGTTCTCCAGCGTGCCCTGCTGCCCAGCCAGGTCGCCGAGATCCCCGGCTTGACCAGCAAACTCGTCTACCAGCCGCGCGGTGAGGGGCTTGCCGGGGGCGACTTCTACGACGTCTTCCACGCCGCCGAAGGACGCTGGTGCTTCGCGTTGGGCGACGTTCAGGGGAACGGCCCCGAGGCGGCTGTGGTCACCGGGCTGGTGCGCCCGTGGCTGCGGTTGCTCGCGCGCGAGGGCTATCAGGTGTCGGAGGTGCTGGACCGGCTCAACAGGCTGCTCCTCGACGACGCGACGGAGTCCGCCGACGCAGCCGCCCGGCTCGTTGCGGCGGCCGGTGGACAGGAGCTCCCCGACGGGCCGCAGGCACGGTTCCTGTCGATGCTGTACGGGGAGCTGGAGCCGCTGACGGAGGCGGACGGCGGCGGGGTGCGGTGCACGGTCTCCAGCGCCGGGCATCCGCTGCCGCTGGTGCTGCGGCCCGACGGGCAGGTACGGGCTGTGGGCCGCCCGGGAGTGCTGCTCGGGGTGCTCGACGACGCGGCGTACGGGAGCGAGACGTTCGTCCTGGCACCGGGGGAGACGCTGCTGGGCGTCACCGACGGGGTGACCGAGCGCCGCAGCGGCCGGGTGATGTTCGACGACGAGGAAGGGCTCGCGGTGGAACTGGCCCAGTGCGTGGGGCTCTCGGCGCAAGGGGTGGCGGAGCGGATCACCCGGGCGGTGCACTCCTTCGCGTCCGAGCCGCCCGACGACGACCTGGCGCTGTTGGTGCTCCAGGCCGAGTAGGCCGGTGCGCAGAGGCCCGGACCGGGGTGGGACGGGGAAGGGGCGCGGAGGGCGGACAATGGGGGCATGCCTTCCGTACTGCCTGATGGTGAGCCCATGCCCGAGGACGGGGCGCTGCCTCTCGACGCGCTGCGGGAAGCGGGGGAGCGGCCCCTCGGGTTCTATCTGCACGTGCCGTACTGCGCGACGCGCTGCGGCTACTGCGACTTCAACACCTACACGGCGACCGAGCTGCGCGGTTCGGGCGGCGCCCTCGCCTCGCGCGACAACTACGCGGCGACGCTGATCGAGGAAGTGCGCCTCGCGCGCAAGGTGCTCGGAGACGACCCCAGGCCGGTGCGCACGGTGTTCGTGGGCGGCGGCACTCCCACCCTGCTGCCCGCCGCCGATCTCGTACGGATGCTGGGGGCCATCCGCGAGGAGTTCGGCCTCGCCGACGACTGCGAGGTCACCACCGAGGCGAACCCGGAGTCGGTGAACCCGGCCTATCTGGCGGAGCTGCGCGAGGGCGGCTTCAACCGGGTCTCCTTCGGCATGCAGAGCGCCAAGCAGCACGTACTGAAGATCCTGGACCGCACGCACACCCCCGGGCGGCCCGAAGCGTGTGTCGCGGAGGCGCGGGCGGCCGGGTTCGACCATGTGAACCTCGACCTGATCTACGGCACCCCGGGGGAGTCCGACGCCGACTGGCAGGCGTCCCTCGACGCGGCGATCGGCGCGGGCCCCGACCACGTGAGCGCGTACGCCCTGATCGTCGAGGAGGGGACCCAGCTGGCCCGGCGCATCCGTCGCGGCGAGGTCCCGATGACCGACGACGACGTGCACGCGGACCGCTACCTGATGACGGAGCAGGCGCTCTCGGCAGCCGGGTTCTCCTGGTACGAGGTCTCCAACTGGGCCACCTCCGAAGCGGGTCGCTGCCTGCACAACGAGCTGTACTGGCGCGGCGCCGACTGGTGGGGAGCGGGTCCCGGAGCACACAGCCACGTCGGTGGCGTCCGGTGGTGGAACGTGAAGCATCCCGGCGCCTACGCACAGGCGCTGGGCGACGGGAAGTCCCCGGGCGCCGGACGCGAGGTGCTGTCCGACGAGGACCGCAGGGTCGAGCGCATCCTCCTCGAACTGCGCCTCGTGGAGGGCTGCGAGCTCTCACTGCTGAAGCCCGCGGGGCTCGCCGCCGCGGAGAAGGCGGTAAGGGGCGGCCTCCTAGAGGACGGTCCTTACACCGAGGGACGGGCGGTCCTCACCCTGCGCGGCAGGCTGCTCGCGGACGCGGTGGTGCGGGACCTGGTGGACTGACCGCCGGGTGGAGGCCGGCCCTCGCGGAGACCGACGGCCGGGCCCGGCGCCACTCACCCCGGAGGGATGTCGCCGACCGTCACGTGATCGATGAGGTGTTCCACCGCACCGAGCAGGGACGGCTCAAGGTCCTTGTACGAGCGCACCCGCCCCAGGATGTGCTGCCAGGCAGCCCCGGTGTTCTCGGGCCAGCCCAGGGCCCGGCACACGCCCGTCTTCCAGTCCTGGCCGCGCGGGACCCGCGGCCAGGCGGGGATGCCGACGGAGGACGGCTTCACGGCCTCCCAGACGTCGATGTAGGGGTGCCCGACGACCAGGACGTTCGCGTCCGTCACCTGTGCGGCGATCCGGGACTCCTTGGAACCGGGCACCAGGTGGTCGACGAGGACGCCCAGCCTGGCGTCCGGGCCCGGTGCGAACCCGGCGACGATCGACGGCAGGTCGTCGATGCCCTCCAGGTACTCCACGACGACGCCCTCGATGCGCAGGTCGTCGCCCCACACCCGCTCCACCAGCTCCGCGTCGTGCCGCCCCTCCACATAGATGCGGCCCGCTCGCGCCACGCGCGCGCGGGCGTGGGCGACGGCGACGGATCCCGAAGCGGTACGGGCGGGACGCGCGGGACCGGCTCCCGAGGACGGCCGCACCAGCGTCACGGGCGCACCTTCGTAGAGGAAGCCCGCCGGTGCCATCGGGAACACCCGGTGCTTGCCGAAGCGGTCCTCCAGGGTGACCGTGGGACCCTCCGCCGTCTTCTCGGTACGGACCACCGCACCGCAGAAGCCCGTCGACTCCTCCTCCACCACCAGGTCGTACTCGGCGGGCAGTTCGGGGACGGGCTTCGGCTTCTTCCACGGCGGCGTGAAGTCCGGGCTGTAGCTGCGCATTCGTCAGACGCTACGACACGCACCGCGGAGCCAGCCAGGCGTCCCCGAAACGGCGCGCCAGCGCGTCCCGTTGGGCCCGTACGAACGCCGCGTCCACCGCCGCCCCGTGCCCCGGCACGTACACGGCGTCCTCACCGCCCAGCGCGAGGAGGCGGTCCAGGGCCTCGGGCCACCTCCTGCCGACCGCGTCAGGGCCCGCCTGCGGCTCTCCCGACTCCTCCACCAGGTCTCCGCAGAAGACGACCTCGGGGCCGCCCTCCACGCCCGGTACGAGGGCCACCAGGTCGTGGCTGCTGTGCGCGGGACCCAGGTTGGCGAACAGCACGCTGCGCCCGCCGCCCAGATCCAGGGTGCGTTCGTCGGACACCAGGTGCTGCGGGGCGCGCAGCAGCTCCGACGCCTCGGCGGCCGCGTCCTGCGGCACACCCTGCCGGGCCGCGTCCGTGGCCATCGACTCGCGCTGCGAGGTCAGCAGGGTGTCCATGCCGGCCGCGGCGAAGACCTCGACGCCGGCGAACACCCCCGTTCCCAGGACGTGGTCGAAGTGCGGGTGGCTGAGAGCGACGTGCGTCACTCTGCGGCCGAGGAGCGCCTCGGCCTGCATCCGTACCTCCGCACCCTCGCGCAGCGTCGATCCCGTGTCGTACAGCAGCGCCCCCTGCCCGCCTGTCACCAGGCCGACCGTGGCGTCCCAGCCCGGCAGGCGACGCCTGCCGACGCCCGGAGCGAGACGTTCCCAGCCGGCCTCTTCCCATCGCATGTCCATACCGTGACGCTAGCGTGAGCAGCCGCCCTTGCCCGGGATGTGCCCCGCCGCCGTACACTGGCCCGGGGAATCGCTGGCACTCGCCCACAGGGAGTGCCAAGCGGGACACCGGGGCACAAGCTCCACATGTCCGATCTGCACCAGGGAACATCACGGCTTGGAGGTGTGCGCGATGCTCAGTGAACGCAGACTTGAAGTGCTGCGCGCCATCGTCCAGGACTACGTCGGCACGGAGGAGCCCGTCGGCTCCAAGGCCCTCACCGAGCGGCACCAGCTCGGCGTCTCCCCGGCCACCGTGCGCAACGACATGGCGGCCCTGGAGGACGAGGGATTCATCGCCCAGCCGCACACCAGCGCAGGGCGCATCCCCACCGACAAGGGATACCGGCTGTTCGTCGACCGGCTCGCCGGGGTGAAGCCCCTGTCGACGCCGGAACGGCGTGCCATCCAGAACTTCCTGGACGCCTCCGTCGACCTGGACGACGTCGTCGCCCGCACCGTGCGGCTGCTCGCGCAGCTCACCCGGCAGGTGGCCGTCGTGCAGTACCCGTCGCTGACGCGTTCCACGGTGCGGCATGTGGAACTTCTCTCACTGGCACCCGCCCGGCTGATGCTGGTGCTGATCACCGACACCGGCCGCGTCGAGCAGCGGATGATCGACTGCCCGGCGCCGTTCGGCGAGACGTCTCTCGCGGATCTGCGGGCGCGGCTCAACAGCCGGGTCGTGGGCCGTAGGTTCGCCGACGTGCCGCAACTGGTGCAGGACCTTTCCGAGTCGTTCGAGCCGGAGGACAGGGGAACCGTTTCGACGGTTCTCGCGACTCTCCTTGAGACGCTCGTCGAGGAGACCGAGGAACGGCTGATGATCGGCGGCACCGCCAATCTCACCCGCTTCGGCCATGACTTCCCGCTCACCATCCGCCCCGTACTGGAGGCGCTGGAGGAGCAGGTCGTCCTGCTGAAGCTGCTCGGCGAGGCCACCGAATCCGGCATGACGGTGCGCATCGGGCACGAGAACGCCCATGAAGGACTCAGTTCAACGTCCGTGGTCGCAGTCGGCTACGGTTCGGGCGACGAGGCAGTCGCCAAACTAGGCGTGGTCGGACCGACCCGCATGGACTACCCCGGAACGATGGGAGCGGTACGCGCAGTGGCACGTTACGTCGGACAGATCCTGGCGGAGTCGTAAGTGGCCACGGACTACTACGCCGTTCTCGGCGTGCGCCGCGACTCTTCCCAGGACGAGATCAAGAAGGCGTTCAGGCGCCTCGCTCGTGAGCTTCACCCGGACGTCAATCCGGACCCGAAGACCCAGGAGCGCTTCAAGGAGATCAACGCCGCCTACGAGGTGTTGTCGGACCCGCAGAAGAAGCAGGTCTACGACCTCGGCGGCGACCCGCTGTCCGCCTCCGGCGGAGGCGGTGCGGGCGGCTTCGGCCAGGGCGGTTTCGGAAACTTCTCCGACATCATGGACGCCTTCTTCGGTACGGCGTCCCAGCGCGGCCCGCGCTCGCGCACCCGCCGCGGCCAGGACGCCATGATCCGCCTGGAGATCGACCTCAACGAGGCGACCTTCGGCACCACCAAGGAGATCCAGGTCGACACCGCCGTCGTCTGCACCACGTGCAGCGGCGAGGGTGCGGCTCCCGGGACCTCCGCGCAGACCTGTGACATGTGTCGCGGGCGCGGAGAGGTCTCGCAGGTCACCCGGTCGTTCCTCGGCCAGGTCATGACCTCGCGGCCCTGCCCGCAGTGCCAGGGCTTCGGCACGGTCGTGCCGACGCCGTGCCCGGAGTGCGCCGGAGACGGCCGGGTCCGCTCCCGTCGCACCCTGACGGTGAAGATCCCGGCCGGTGTCGACAACGGCACCCGCATCCAGCTCGCGGGCGAGGGCGAGGTCGGCCCCGGCGGCGGCCCCGCGGGCGACCTGTACGTGGAGATCCACGAGCAGCCGCACCCCACCTTCCAGCGGCGCGGCGACGACCTGCACTGCACGGTGACCATCCCGATGACGGCGGGCGCGCTCGGCACGAAGGTGCCGCTGGAAACGCTCGACGGGGTCGAGGACATCGACATCCGGCCCGGTACGCAGTCGGGCCAGTCGGTGCCGCTGCACGGGCGCGGAGTGACGCACCTGCGGGGCGGTGGCCGAGGCGACCTCATCGTGCACGTCGAGGTGCTGACGCCGTCGAAGCTGGACCCGCAGCAGGAGGACCTGCTGCGCCAGCTCGCGAAGCTGCGCGGCGAGGAGCGGCCCACGGGGCAGTTCCAGCCGGGGCAGCAGGGACTGTTCTCGCGGTTGAAGGACGCCTTCAACGGGCGCTGAGCCGTTGGCACCCGTGCTGGGGGTCCGGGGGTCGTCCCCCGGGGGACACAGTCAGCCGGGGCAGCAGGGACTGTTCTCGCGGTTGAAGGACGCCTTCAACGGGCGCTAGAGCGTTCTTGTGACGTTCTTCGGCGGGCGCTGAGCCTGTTCGCGTCGGAGCGGGGCCGGACCACCAGGTCCGGTCCCGTTTTGGTTCGATTCGGCGGGTCGGCCGTGTCGTGAAACGATGCGGGCATGTCTGTTGAGACCCGGGTGGTGCCCGCGCTGGGAGAGCTGTGCCGGCGCGGAATCGTGGCCGCGCCCATGGCCGGCGGGGTGTCCCGCCCCGAGCTGGCCGCCGCCGTGTCGGAGGCGGGCGGGCTCGGTTTCCTCGCCGCCGGGTACAAGACCGCCGACGGGATGTACGAGGAGATCAAGCAGCTGCGCGCACTGACCTCCAAGCCGTTCGGGGTCAACCTGTTCATGCCGCAGCCCGCCGCCGACCCCGCGGCCCTCGACCTGTACAGGCAGCAGCTCGCGAGCGAGAGCGCCTGGTACGAGACGCCGATCGCCGAGCGCGACGACCACGGCACCGACGACGGGTACGAGGCCAAGCTGGCGCTCCTCGTCGACGATCCGGTGCCGGTGGTGTCCTTCGCCTTCGGATGTCCCTCCAGGGACGAGCTCGACGCCCTGGCGAACGCACGGACCTTCACGATCGTCACCGTCACCACTCCGGAGGAGGCGCAGGCCGCCGAGTGGGCGGGCGCGGACGCCGTGTGCGTGCAGGGCATCGAGGCGGGCGGCCACCAGAGCACCCACCGGGACGACCCGCAGACCGACGGCAGCGGAGGGCTCGGGCTGCTGTCGCTGGTGACGCAGGTCCGCGAGACCGTGCAGCTTCCGGTGATCGCCGCCGGAGGGCTGATGCGCGGGGCGCAGATCGCCGCCGTGCGGGCCGCGGGGGCGGACGCCGCGCAGCTCGGTACGGCGTTCCTGGCGTGCCCGGAGTCCGGTGCGCACGCCATGCACAAGAACGCGCTGAAGAACCCTTTGTTCGTCCGCACCGAACTCACCCGGGCGTTCTCCGGGCGCCCCGCGCGCGGTCTGGTCAATCGCTTCATGCGCGAGCACGGCCCGTACGCGCCCTCCGCGTACCCGGAGGTGCACTACATGACTGCCGGGCTGCGGCAGGCCGCCGCACGCGTCGGGGACGCCCAGGGCATGGCCCTGTGGGCGGGGCAGGGGCACCGGCTGGCCCGGGACCTGCCCGCCGGGCGGCTCGTACAGGTGTTGTCGGCCGAGGCGGACTCGGCGTGGACGGAGATGGCTTTGAGGAGGTCGACGTCATGACGGCGCCGGTGTTCGTCGTGGAGAGAGTGCCCGAGGGCGGCCAGTACGTCCTGGAGGGCCCCGAAGGCCGGCACGCGGTGTCGGTGCGACGGCTCACAGCGGGGGAGGACGTCGTCCTCGCCGACGGGCGCGGCAACGGCGCCGAAGCCGTCGTCGTCGCGGCGGAGGGCAAGGACCGGCTCGTCGTCCAGGTCACCAAGGCCGTCGTCGAGGAGGAGCCCAGGCCGCGCATCACCGTGGTGCAGGCGCTCCCCAAGGGCGACCGGGGCGAGCTGGCCGTGGAGACGATGACCGAGACCGGTGTCGACGCCGTCGTGCCGTGGCAGGCGGCGCGCTGCATCACGCAGTGGAAGGGCGAGCGGGGTGCCAAGTCCCTCGCCAAGTGGCGGGCCACCGCACGGGAGGCGGGCAAGCAGTCGCGCAGGCTGCGCTTCCCCGAGGTCGCGGACGTCATGAGCACCAAGCAGGTGGGTGCGCTTCTGGCCACGGCGGACTTCGCCGCCGTACTGCACGAGGACCGGGACGCCGACAGTGGTGCCCTGGCGCTCGCCGAGCTGCCTCAGGAAGGCTCCATCGTGCTGGTCGTCGGACCGGAGGGCGGCGTCTCCCCGCAGGAGCTGGAGCTCTTCGCGCAGGCGGGGGCCGCACCGTACCGGTTGGGCCGCAGCGTGCTCCGTACGAGCACGGCGGGCACGGCGGCCACCGCTCTGCTGCTGGGACGCACCGGACGGTGGTCCTGAACCGCGTCCGGCACAGGTGACCGGCCGCACCTGAACTGCGCAGACCACCACAGGTGTCACTCGCACACAGGGAGAGCGTCATGGAACTCGCACAAGTGAGGCTGCTGGTCTCCGACTTCGCCGCCTGTTACCGCTTCTACGGCGAGGTGCTGGGGCTGAAGCCCCAGTCCGGGTTCGCGGACGGGCCGTACGAGAAGTTCTCCCTGTCGACGGGGTCGGCGGGGATCGCACTCCAGGACAGGGCCGTGATGGCCGAGCTGCTGGGGGAGGTGGCCGACGAACCCGAGGGGCACCGGTCGTTCGTGGTGCTGCGGGTGGACGACCTGGACCGGTACTGCGAGGACATCACCGGACGGGGTGCCGTCCTGGTGCACGGGCCCGCGCCGATGACCCCACGGATGCGGGCGGCCCACCTCAAGGACCCCGAGGGGAACCTGGTGGAGCTCCAGGAGTGGCTGCTGCTCGGCGGCTGAAACGCGTCTGTCCCTCGCTCGGGGGCGGTGGGACGCTGCCTCCCATGGGGGCATGGAGGCGATTACGGCACAGGCGCACCCTCGCGGCGGCAGTCCTCGCCGGGGCGACGGTGGCAGGGGTGGCCGCCTGCGAGCCGGGCGGCGGCGGGGGCCTGAACTCCTTCGCGGTGGCCCTGACCACCGACCAGACCGGCACCCGGGCACTGGAGCGCGCCGGGATCGACGTCAACTGGATGACCTGTACGGCCACTGTCGGCGACCGCGCGAGGGTGAGCGCCGATCCGTCGGCGCGGCCCTCCCTGGTGACGTCCGCGCCGTCGGCGCGGAACATCGCGACAGTGGCGTGCGAGGGACAGACCAAGGACGGCAAGGAGATCAGAGTCGACGGGAAGGTCACCGAGGAGCGCGACGGCCGCTGTGTCCGCGGAGACCTGACGGCCGAGGTCGGCGGACGCACGGTGTTCCGGGCGAACGTGCTCGGCGACTGCTCCGCGCGCCCCACGTCCCGCCCGCCCACCTGGCGCCCGCCGCCGGAGCCCACCCAGCGGCCCACCTGGCGGCCCACCCGGACGGTCACCGCTACGGCCACCCGGCCCACCACCGCCCCCACGCCCGCCCCGGAGCCGCCCGCGCCGCGCCCCACCGTCACGGTGACCGTCACCGTCGGACCCGATCCCGCGCCGGACCCGGGACCCACGTGCGGCTGCCCCACGGGCAAGTGACCGCAAGGCCGTCGCACGGTCGGGTGGAGCGCTGGGGTCGGGCTCGGCAACTTCCTGGTTACGCTCAGCCGGTGTGCGCTGGGGGAGGGAGCGGCAGGAGGGGGGGGGCTGCTGCCGCATACCTACGTAACGCCCACCAGGGGAATTAGGTGTACGGATCTACGGTCCGCAGAGGCGCGCGGGGGAGCCGGGCCCGGCCAGAGTGGGCCCATGCCCCCCGCATACGGCCTTCCCGTCCCCCGCATTCCCCACGACCCGGCCCTCGGCGACCTTCTTGAGGTGCTCGCGGACACCCGGCTGGTGACCCTCACCGGCCCCGCCGGGGTCGGCAAGTCACACCTCGCCGCCCGCCTCGCAGAAGCCGTCACCGATCTCCCCGTGCACCGTGCCGACCTCTCCGACTGCGCGGACAACGCCCTCGTCCCGCAGACCATCGCGGCCGCCCTCCACGCGGGCACCGCACCCGGCAGCGGCACCGACCCCATGGAGGCGGTGCTGCGGCTCCTCGCGGGGCGTCGCGGCCTGCTCGTACTGGACACCTGTGAGCACGTACGGACGGGCTGCGCCTATCTGGTGGGCAGGCTGCACGACTCGTGCCCCGGCCTCCAGATCCTGGTCACCAGCCGCAGCCCGGTCGGGGTGCCCGGCGAACACCGGGTGGCGCTGCGGCCGCTGTCGCGGGAGCACACCGTCGAACTCCTGCGGGAGAAGGCGGCGGTGCAAGGGGTGGATCTGCCGGTGTTCTGGACACGGCTGCTCGCCGAGCGCCTCGACGGCGATCCGCTGAGCGTCCTGCTGGCCGCCCGCACGCTCGGCCGCAACATCACCCCGCAACAGCTGTACGGCAGCCTGTGCGAGCCGGGGGCACGGTTCGGGGTGCTCATACACGGCCCCAAGCAGCCTGCCCGGCACCGCACCCTCCTGAGGGCGATCGCCTGGAGCCACGACCTGTGCGGGCGGGCCGAACGGCTGCTGTGGGCACGGCTGTCGGCGTTCACGGGGGAGTTCACCGCGCAGCAGGTCGAGACGGTGTTCGCGGACGGCGGTGAACTGACGGCGCTGATCGAGGCGTCGGTGGTGCTGCCGGAGGAGGACGGCGCGTACCGGCTGCCGCTGGCGCACCGGGAGTACGGGCAACTGCTGCTGGCGGGGCTGGGGAAGCCGTAGGGAGGGAGGTTCCCGCGCCGCGGACAGCGACCCGAGCGGGCACCGGGGTGCACCTCCTTCATAGGGTGGCCGCATGTCCGACGAGTCACCTCTGATATCCAGCCTGCGCGCGGCCGTCGCGGCCGCCCCCGGCGACGTCCCCCTACGGCTGCACCTCGCCCACCTGCTGCTGGAGGCGGGGCACGGTGAAGCCGCCGTCACGGAGGCCGCCGTCGCCCTGACGCACGCGCCCGGCGATCCGCAGGCGCGGGAACTGATGATGCGCGCCATGGGCGGCCCCGCTGTTCCTGTCGCCCCTGCCACCCCCGCCGTGCCCGCCACCCCCGCCGCACCCCCGGAACAGCCCCAGTCACAGGGCGGGTTCGACTGGCGGGCCGCCGAGCAGGAGGTCGGCGACGTGCTGCCGCCGCGCTTCACCGCATCCGGTCACCAGGGCGGCCCCGAGGGATTCGAGCGGCCGCTCACCTCCGACGGCGGCGGCGACGCCGACGGCGCCCCCGCGTTCGACATCGAGGCCCCCGGCGGCCTGCGCCTCTCCGACGTCGGCGGCATGCAGGAGGTCAAGGAACGCCTGGAGGCCGCGTTCCTGGCACCCATGCGCAACCCGGAACTGCGCAAGCTGTTCGGCAAGAGCCTGCGCGGCGGACTGCTGCTGTACGGGCCGCCGGGATGCGGCAAGACCTTCATCGCCCGGGCCGTCGCGGGCGAACTGGGTGCCTCGTTCATGTCGGTGTCGCTCAGCGACGTCCTCGACATGTACATCGGGCAGTCCGAGAAGAACGTCCACGAGGTGTTCCGCACGGCCCGCCAGAAGGCACCCTGCGTGGTCTTCCTGGACGAGCTGGACGCCCTGGGCGCCAAGCGCAGCCGTTCCCACCACAGCGGGCTGCGCAACGCCGTCAACCAGCTCCTCGTCGAACTCGACGGCGTCGAGGGCGACAACGAGGGCGTCTTCGTCCTCGCCGCCACCAACGTCCCCTGGGACGTCGACATCGCCCTGCGCCGCCCCGGCCGCCTGGACCGCACCCTGCTGGTGCTCCCGCCGGACGAGCCCGCCCGGGAATCGATCCTGCGCTACCACCTCAAGGACCGGCCCATCGAGTCCGTCGACCTCGGCAAGCTCGTCAAGGTCACCGAGGGGTTCTCCGGGGCCGACCTCGCGCACCTCTGCGACAGCGCGTCGGAGAGCGCCCTGATGGACTCCGCGCGCACCGGCACCGTACGCATGATCAACACGAAGGACCTGCTGTCGGCGGCCAGGCAGCTGCGGCCTTCCACGGAGGCGTGGTTCTCCTCCGCGCGCAACGTCGCACTGTTCGCCAACGACGGCGGCATGTACGACGACCTGCTCGCGCACCTCAAGAAGAAGCGCAAGCTGTGAGCGGGGCGGCGGGGTCCTCCCTGGACCAGGCGGCGGACCGGGCCGACCTCCTCATAGAGGTGGGCAGGCACGCCGAGGCCCGCGAACTCCTCGCCCGGCGGCTGGCGGAGGAGCCGTCCGACGTCCGGGCCTGGGCGCGGATGTTCCGGTGCCACACGGCGGCCGGGGAGTACGAGGAGGCCGAGCGGGCCCTCGATCAGGCGTCGGCGTACGACCCGGACTACGCGTACGCCCACATCCTGCGCTCCTACTTCTTCCACGGCGCCCCCAACTGGCACAAGGCGCTGGCCGCCGGACGGGAGGCGGTCCGCTGCGCACCGGACGAGTGGAGCGCGCACGTCGCCCTCGCCCGGTCGATGACGCATCCCTTCGACCAGTGGCCCGCGGCCCTGGAGGTGGCGTTCGAGGCGGTGCGGCTGGCTCCCGGGGAGCCGGACGCGCACCACGCGGTGTACTTCTACGCCGAGCTCCTCAAGAGGCAGGACCTCGTGGAGAGTTCGGCCCGCAGCGCGCTCGCCGTCGATCCGGAGTGCACCTGGGCGCACAAGGTGCTCGCTGAGGCGAGGGCCGCCGACCCGACGGCGAAGCTCTCCGAGGTGGCCGACTCGTACGCGACGGCGCTGGGCGTGCTCCCGCAGGACCGGGAGATGCACCAGGCGCTCCGGGCCGCCGTGTACCGGATGCTGCGCGGCACCCGCTGGCTGGCGCTGTTGTGCGTGGCGATCGCCGGGGTGACGGGGCGGCTCTTCCCCGGCGGAGGCCCCGCCGACCTGCCCGTGCCGCTGGGCACCCGGCTGTACGCGCTCGCCGTCATGGGCGCGGTGTGGGGTTTCGGGGCGTGGCGGCGCTACCGGAGGATGCGTACCGGAGTGCGGCTGAGCTTCGGGGAGTTCGTCCGGACGAACTTCTGGGGCAAGGTCGCCGTCGGGCAGGCCGCGTGGTGCACGCTGTGCGCGGTCGTGGTGGTCGCCGTGCCGTGGACGGAACGGCTGGTGCCGCAGATCCTGTTCTGGCTGGCGCTCGTGCCCACCCTGCTGACCATCTGGTTCGAGCGGGCGGCGATGCGCTCGTCCGGTGCACGGGCGGGGCGGTCGTGAGGCGTGCGGTGGCGAGGCGTGCGGGCGTGAGGCGTGCGGGCGTGAGGCGTTCATGAGTCTGGAACGGGCCGAGGGGCTGTACGACCTCGGGCGGTACGAACAGGCCGCCGCCGCACTGGGAACGCACCTGGCGTCCCATCCGGACGACGCCCACGGGTGGACCCTGCTCGCCCGCAGCCTGCGCGGGGCCAAGAACCCGCAGGGCGCTCTGCACGCGGCGGACCAGGCGCTGCGGCTGGACCCGGGCAGCATCACCGCGCTGATCGTGCGGTCGGAGGAACTGGCCGCGCTGGGCAACCTCCCGGCCGCCGAGTGGTCGGCCCGGGAGGCGGTCAGGCTGGCCCCGCAGCGCTGGGGCACGCACGCCACCGTCGCGGAGGTCCTGTCGAAGGGCGGCCCGTGGCAGGTCACGGAGGCGTACGAGGTGGCCAGGCACACGGTGTCGCTCGCCCCCGAGGAGCCGTACGCGCACTTCCTGGTGGGGCTCACCGCGCACCGCCTCAAGAGGACGGACGTGGCGGTGGAGGCGTACCGCACCACCCTGCGCCTGGATCCCGGGCACGCCGCGGCCCGGCACAACCTCGCCCTGCTCGACCTGCACCACCGTCGTCGCGGCGGCTGGAAGCGGGCCGCGGAGGGCTTCGCGGAAGCATCCGTCCTCGATCCGGGGGACCGGGACGGCCGGTACAACCTGGAGGTGATGGCGTGGAACACCGTCGCCCTCGCCCGCTGGGTCGCCCTGCTGGGGCTCGCCGTCGGCATGATCACGAAGGCCGTCCAGGAGGACAGCGGGCCGGGGGCGCTCGTCGTGGGGCTGCCCGCGCTCGTGGGTATCTGGCTCCTGTGGGGGTGGTGGGTGCGCCGCAGGATGCCGGAGCGGCTGCGCGGCCCGCTGCTGCGGCTTGCCCGGGGCTGTCCGCCGGTGATGTGGATGGCGGGCGCCGTGGGACTGCTGGGTGCGCTGGGCGTCGTCCTGGCGGCGGTACCTGGGCTGCCCGCCTGGTTCCTCGGGGCGACGGTGGCACCGACGATCTGGGCGGTGTTCCTGACGTACTGGATCAGCCGCAGCGCACTGAGGCGGCGCAGCCCGTAACGGCGGGTGCCGCAGGAGCACGGGCCCCGGCCGGCCGTGCGCATCGGGCCGGTCGGGTGCGCACGCGGGCGGATAGCATGCGCCGTGTCCGATCACCGCATCTTCGAGGAGGCCGTCCATGGCCGGTGAACCGCAGGCGGACTGCCTGTTCTGCAAGATCGTCGCGGGGGAGGTCCCCGCCACGGTCGTCCGCGAGACCGAGACCACCCTCGCCTTCCGGGACATCAACCCGCAGGCGCCCACGCACGTCCTGGTCATCCCCAAGGTGCACCACCCGGACGCCGCCTCGCTGGCCGCGGCCGAGCCGCAGATCGCCGCCGACGTGCTGCGCGAGGCGGGACAGGTCGCCCTCGACGAGAAGGTCGCGGAGAGCGGCTACCGGATCATCCTCAACACGGGTTCCGGCGCGGGCCAGACGGTCTTCCACGCGCACGCGCACGTCCTGGGCGGGCGCGGTCTCACCTGGCCCCCCGGGTAGGCGAACGGTGTCCGCTCGCGAACTGGTCGTCCTCGGCACCGCCAGCCAGGTGCCCACCCGTCGCCGCAACCACAACGGCTACCTCCTGCGCTGGGACGCCGAGGGCCTCCTCTTCGACCCCGGCGAGGGCACCCAGCGCCAGATGCTGCGGGCCGGGGTCGCCGCCCACGACATCGACCGGATCTGCGTCACGCACTTCCACGGCGACCACTCCCTGGGCCTGGCAGGAGTGATCCAGCGCATCAACCTCGACCAGGTCCCGCACCCGGTCACCGCGCACTACCCGGCGAGCGGACAGCACTTCTTCGAGCGGCTGCGGTACTCCACCGCCTACCGCGAGAGCGTCGACATCGCCGAGGCACCGGTGTCGGCGGACGGCGTCCTGGCCACCACTCCCGGATACACGTTGTCCGCCCACAAGCTGTCGCACCCGGTGGAGAGTTACGGCTACCGCCTGGTCGAGCCCGACAGCCGTCGCATGCTGCCCGAGAAGCTGGCCGCGTACGGCATCAAGGGCCCGGACGTGGGCCGCCTCCAGCGGGAGGGCGTGCTGAACGGCGTCACCCTCGCGGAGGTGAGCGAGGAACGCCGGGGGCAGCGCTTCGCGTTCGTCATGGACACCCGGCTGTGCGAGGGCGTGCACGTGCTCGCCGAAGGCTGCGACATGCTCGTCATCGAGTCGACGTTTCTCGACGAGGACGTCCGCCTGGCCACCGACCACGGCCACCTGACCGCAGGGCAGGCCGCGAAGGCGGCACGGGATGCGGGCGTACGGCACTTGGTCCTGACGCACTTCTCGCAGCGCTACAGCGACCCGGAGGAGTTCGAGCGTCAGGCGCGGGCAGTGGGTTTCGAAGGGGAACTGACGGTCGCCGACGACCTGATGAGGGTGTCGGTGCCGAAGCGGGTCTGAGGGGCGGGAGGGAGTCCCGCGGCGACAGTGCTCCGGAACTCCCTCGTCCGGGCGTGCCGCCGCCCTAGCGTGCTTGTCATGACCTCGATCACATTATGGCGCCCTCTGCTGGGGGCGCTCGCAGCCGCCGCGTTACTCGTCCCGCAGTCGGCCGCCGCGCAGGGTCCCGCGCCCGACGCACCGGCGCAGGCGCAGGCCGCGACACCGGACCGGCCCTCCTACGACGTACGCCTGCGCAGTGACGCGGACGGCACCACGTGGACGGGCCGTCAGACGGTCTCCTTCCGCAACTCCGCCCGTACTCCGCTGCGGTTCGTCGACGTACGGCTGTGGGGCAACGGACACCCCGACGACGGCTGCGGCACCCCGGGGAAGCCGTCGCCGGTGCGGGTGAGCAAGGTCGCGGGAGGCACCCCGCATCCGCTCACCGTGCGCTGCTCGGCCCTGCGCATCGACCTGAAGAAGCCGCTGCCGTACGGGGCGCGGGCGAACGTCTCCTTCGACGTGGCGATCACCGTCCCGGACCGCGTCCACCGCTTCGGCCGCGACGGCGCCCACCGCTACGTGGGGAACGTGCTGCCGCTGCTGTCCGTGCAGGACGCCAAGGGCCGTCACCTCGACCCCGATGTCGGTTTCGGCGAGAGCTACTTCACCCTCGCCGGGGACTTCCGGGTCGCCCTCGACCACCCCGACTCCCTGAAGGTGCCCGCGACGGGCACCACGACCCGGCGCGCGGGAGCTCCGGGACGTACGGTCAGCACCAACGTCGCACGAGGCGTACGGGACTTCGTGTGGGCGGCGGGGCCCTTCCGCACCAGGACGGTCACCTCGCCGGGCGGGATCAAGGTGCACGGGTACTGGACCGCCACCACCTCGGCCGAGGGAGTCGCCCTCGCGATGAAGGACGGCGTCGGCTCCATCGACGAGTTCGGCAAGCGCTTCGGCCGCTACCCGTACGGCGAGATCGACCTCGTCATGAGCGACGGCATCACTTTCGGAGGCATGGAGTTCCCCGGTCTCGTCATGCTGGCGACGGCTCCGGACATGTCCGCCGTCGTGCACGAGGTCGCCCACCAGTGGTGGTACGGGATCGTCGGCAATGACCAGTTCGCCGACCCCTGGCTCGACGAGGGCTTCGCTTCGTACGCGGCGCACACCTACGAGGGCGGGGACACTTCCGAATTCTGCGCGGAGGGCCCCTGGTGGTGGGACGACACGTCTGCGATGACCCGCTCCATGGGCTTCTACGCGGATGGCAGGCGCTCCGAGTACGTGGGGGTTGCCTACAGCGGTGCATCCTGCGCCCTGCAGGACCTCGAAAGCACCCTCGGCAGCCAGCAGACGGCCGCCATGCTGAAGAAGTACGCCCGCGACCACTGGCTCGGCGTCTCCACCACCGCCGACTTCAAACGCGCGGCGCAGGCGGCGACCACGAAGGACCTCACGCCCTTCTGGGAGAAGTACCGGATCCACTGACGGAGGCGGGGTGCGGGGCCGGGCCCCGGCCCCGCACCCCGCGTCACGACCGCACCCCGGCCCTCCGCCGCTCCCGCACCCGCGGCACCCGCGGCACAGCGCTGCGCGCGAACGGGGACCGCACCCGCCGGGTGAGCGGCCGCAGGGAGATCTCCGTGACCTCCTGCTCCGGTGCGCCCACCTGAGGCACCTGCCCGGCGAGCGCGCCCGATGTGCCCGCCAGGACGGCGGCAGGGGCCCCGCCCCTGCGCCGTACCGCCCCTGCGACCAGCGGACGGCCTCCCGTGTGCAGCGCCACCAGCGTCATCGGCACCGCCGTCAGCAGCAGTACGCAGCCCAGTACGAGCCCCATCGCCGGGAAGCCCGCCCGCTCGGACAGGACACTGCCCGCCACCGGGCCGCATGCCACCCCCAGCGAGGAGGCGGAACCTGCGAACACCGCCCACCGGCCGCGCGGGTCCATCGACGCGGCCAGACCGATCAGGTACGACAGCACCACCGGGTAGGCCGCGTTCCACAGGATCTCGCCCGTCGCGAAGGAGCCAGCGCCCGTCGCGGACGAGCTCAGCGCCACACAGAGCGCGATGAACGCCGTGCCGACACCCACCGGCACCGCCCGCCCGAGCCGCGCCCCGAGAGCACCGGCAGCGGTGACACCGATCAGCCCGGCGCCCAGAGCCGCCGCGAACACCGCTCCGGCGCTCACCTCGGTGAGACCCGCCTGCACGGTGGCGATGCGGTTGCTGACGCCCCACAGGGCGTTCTGGCACATCGACCAGCAGAGCATCGCCCCGGCGAGCACCAGGCCCGCCCCGCGGTGCGGCAGCCGGGTCGCAGCCGCCGCCGCCTCAAGAGGCGACGCCGTGACGGATGCGTCCTCCCGCGGACGCCCGGCGAGTCGCCCCGCCGCGGGCCACACCAGTACGGCGATCAATGCGAGCGCCGCGAAGGGCGGCCGGTGTCCGCCGTCCAGATGCGGCACCGTCAGGTACAGCGCGCCCGCCGTCGCGGAGACGCTCAACAGGCCCAGTACGGATGCCCGGTGGGGGTCGCGCCGGGCGGCGATGCCCGCTGCGGCCACCGCCGTCGCCGTTCCCGAGCCGAAGCAGCCGACCGCCGCACCCGCCACCACCGGCACGAGACCGGAGGCCAGGGTCGCGCAGCCGTACCCCAGCAGCATCAGCAGCAGCCCCGCACGGGCCGCACGACGCGGCCCGATCCGCTCCACCCGGGAGGCGAGGGAGAAGCCCGCGGAGGCCGAGCACAGCAGCAGCGTGCTGCCGACGAGACCTGCCCCGGCCGGGGTGAGCCCGAGTCCGGAGGCCAGCCGCCCGACGACGGTCGGCAGCAGGTACGCGGCGAGGTAGCCCGCGGTGAAAACGGCGACGAGCGGCCACAGAGCGGCGTTCGGGAGCACCGGAGGCGGGAGGGGAACGGAGGCACCGGGGCGCGGCGAAGCGGCGCGGGAGCGCGAGAACACGGGCATTCCTGAGGAGACGTGCGTGATGACAGGACGTCATGACGGCCGAAGGGCAGAGGGGGTTGGGCGACCGTCGACGGACAGGAACGCGGCCCAATTCTTATCAAGCGCGCAGACCACAAGAAAAGGGAACCAGTGCTGTGACCTACGACACATGTTGTTTGCCGTTGGGCGGGTGGGGTAGACGGGGCGATCCCTTTGCTTCTCGGCGGCTTTGCGACGTGCACGTGACGCCCTGTTCACAGAGCCCCGTACGGCCCCGCCGATCGTGCACACTGGCCGCAAAACCGCAGGACCCACACGCACGCAACGCACGACGGGGAGCGCACAGTGAGCACGCACATCCACCAAGGCGACCAGGACCCCGCCCGGCGGGTCGACCCGCTCGACGGCCTGCGGGACCCCGGCGGCCCCCTGTGCGACGTGTTCCTCACCGGCACGGTGTTCCTGGACATCATCTTCACCGGTCTCGACAGCGCCCCCGTGCGCGGCACCGAGTCCTGGGCGCGCGGCATGGGCTCCAGCCCCGGTGGGGTGGCGAACATGGCCACCGCCCTCGCCCGCCTGGGCCTGCGCACCTCCCTCGCTGCGGCCTTCGGCGACGACCACTACGGCGAGTACTGCTGGGACGCACTCTCCGACGGTGAGGGCATCGACCTCGACATGTCCCGCACCGTCCCCGGCTGGCACTCCCCGGTCACCGTCTCCATGGCGTACGAGGGCGAGCGCACCATGGTGTCGCACGGGCACGAGGCGCCCCCGCCGGGCGGCTCCGCGCCCTTCCCGTCCTGCCCGCCCCGCGCGCGTGCCGCCATCGCCTCCCTGGCACCGGGGCGGAGCGAGGAGTGGACCGCTTCCGCCGCCAGGCGTGGTGCGAAGGTGTTCGCCGACGTCGGCTGGGACGACACCGGCCGCTGGGACCTGTCCGCGCTCGCCGACCTGGAGCACTGCGAAGCCTTCCTCCCGAACGCCGAGGAGGCCATGCGCTACACCCGCACCCGCTGTCCGCGCCGGGCCGCCCACAAGCTCGCCGAGAAGGTGCCCCTGGCAGTCGTCACGCTGGGGCCCGAGGGCGCGTACGCGGTGGACGGGGCGACCGGCGAGAGTGCCGAGGTGCCCGCGATCGCCGTCGAGGCGCTGGACCCGACGGGAGCGGGGGACGTCTTCGTCGCCGGTTTCGTCACCGGCACCCTCGCGGACTGGCCACTCGCCGACCGGCTCGCCTTCGCCGGGCTGACCGCAGCCCTGTCCGTACAGGAGTTCGGCGGATCGCTGTCCGCGCCGGGGTGGTCGGAGATCGGCGCGTGGTGGCGGCAGGTGCGCGGGTACGAGGCCCAGGACCAGGAGGCGCTGCGCCGGTACGCGTTCCTGGAGGACCTCCTTCCGGCGCAGGCCAGGCCCTGGCCGCTGCGCAGAGCGGTGCCGACGATCGGGTTCAGGGCCTGAGGGCCCCGGGGGTCCGGGGCCGCAAGTCCGGGGGACCGAGTGGAGTTCGTGGCCGGGCCGAAGTGCCCTGTTGGCACACCCGTACGACCCCGTTTCCAAAACCCCCTGGGTGTTGTCAGCGGTGAGTCGTACGCTTGGGAATCCAGAGGTTGTCGAGCAGCGAGAACCCTGCAACGGGAGGTATGTGCAGGCCACAGTGCCGGCCCATGACTCAGACACCCACACGTAAGCCGCAGGCCCGTGCCGAGTTCAAGATCCCCGCCACGCACCCCATGGTGATGGTGCTCGGATCAGGCGACTCCCTGCTGCGCGTGATCGAAGCGGCATTCCCGGCGGCCGACATCCACGTCCGGGGCAATGAGATCAGCGCTACGGGGGAGACGGCGGAAGTCGCCCTGATCCAGCGGCTGTTCGACCAGATGATGCTGGTGCTCCGCACCGGACAGCCGATGACGGAGGACGCAGTGGAACGCTCGATCGCCATGCTCAGGGCGAACGGCAACGGAAATGGGAACGGCGCGGGCGGCAAGAACGGCGAGGCCGTCACCGAGACCCCCGCCGAGGTGCTCACGCAGAACATCCTCTCCAGCCGCGGCCGCACCATCCGCCCCAAGACGCTCAACCAGAAGCGGTACGTCGACGCCATCGACAAGAACACCGTCGTCTTCGGCATCGGCCCCGCAGGTACGGGCAAGACCTACCTCGCCATGGCGAAGGCGGTCCAGGCGCTCCAGTCCAAGCAGGTCGACCGGATCATCCTGACCCGCCCCGCCGTCGAGGCCGGTGAGCGCCTGGGCTTCCTGCCCGGCACCCTCTTCGACAAGATCGACCCGTATCTGCGCCCGCTCTACGACGCGCTGCACGACATGATGGACCCCGAGACGATCCCGCGCCTGATGGCCGCGGGGACGATCGAGGTGGCCCCGCTGGCGTACATGCGCGGCCGGACGCTCAATTCGGCGTTCGTCGTCCTCGACGAGGCGCAGAACACCAGCACCGAGCAGATGAAGATGTTCCTCACCCGCCTCGGCTTCGACTCGAAGATCGTCATCACCGGTGACGTCACCCAGGTCGACCTGCCGAACGGCACGAAGAGCGGTCTGCGCCAGGTCCAGGACATCCTCGGGGACGTTCCGGACATCCACTTCTCGCGGCTCACGTCCGAGGATGTCGTACGGCACAAGCTCGTCGGCCGTATCGTCGACGCGTACGAGAAGTACGACAGCGCCGCCGAGGCCGACAAGGGACGCGGCGGCCAGACCGGGAAGTAGCAGCCAAGCACCATGTCGATCGACGTCAACAACGAGTCCGGAACCGAGGTCGACGAGCAGGCGATCCTCGACATCGCCCGCTACGCCCTCACGCGGATGCGCATCCACCCGCTCTCCGAGCTCTCGGTGATCGTCGTGGACGCCGACGCCATGGAGCAGCTGCACATCCAGTGGATGGACCTTCCGGGTCCGACCGATGTCATGTCCTTCCCGATGGACGAACTGCGTCCGCCGACGAAGGACGACGAGGAGCCCCCGCAGGGGCTCCTCGGTGACATCGTGCTGTGCCCGGAGGTCGCCGAGCAGCAGGGCAAGGACGCGGAGACGGAGCACTCGATGGACGAGGAGCTCCAGCTGCTGACGGTGCACGGTGTGCTGCACCTGCTGGGGTACGACCACGAGGAGCCGGACGAGAAGGCCGAGATGTTCGGCCTCCAGGCGGCCATCGTCGACGGCTGGCGGGCGGAGAAGGGCCACACCGGCCCCTCCCCGGCGCCGACCGTCTCATGAGCCCGCAACTGATTGTCGGAGCTGTCGCCCTGGTCGTCGTGGCCTGGCTGGCGGCGTGCGCCGAGGCCGGTCTCGCGCGGGTGACGAGTTTCCGGGCGGACGAGGCGGTACGGGCGGGAAAGCGCGGCAGCGCGAAGCTGGCACAGGTGGCGGCCGATCCGACGCGGTATCTGAACGTCGCGTTGTTGGTGCGGGTTGCTTGTGAGATGGCTGCGGGCGTTCTTGTTACTTATGGCTTCCTTGAGGTTTTTGACAAGACGTGGCAGGCGTTGCTGGTCGCCATCGCAGTGATGGTGCTTGTCTCGTACGTCGCGGTGGGGGTTTCGCCGCGCACGATCGGGCGGCAGCATCCGTTGAACACGGCGACGGCTTCGGCGTACGTGCTGCTGCCGCTGGCGCGGATCATGGGGCCGATTCCGCAGTTGCTGATTCTGATCGGCAACGCGCTCACTCCCGGAAAGGGGTTCCGGAAGGGGCCCTTCGCGAGTGAGGCGGAACTGCGCGCGATGGTCGACCTCGCGGAGCAGGAGTCGTTGATCGAGGACGACGAGCGGCGCATGGTCCATTCGGTCTTCGAGCTGGGGGACACCCTGGTGCGCGAAGTGATGGTGCCGCGGACCGACCTGGTGTCGATCGAGCGGTTCAAGACGGTGCGGCAGGCGTTGACGTTGGCGCTCAGGTCGGGGTTCTCGCGGATTCCCGTGACCGGGGAGAACGAGGACGACGTTGTCGGGGTTGTTTATCTGAAGGATCTGGTCCGCAAGACGCACATCAACCGGGATGCGGAATCCGATGTGGTGTCGACGGCGATGCGGCCCGCTGTCTTCGTGCCCGACACGAAGAACGCCGGGGATCTGCTGCGGGAGATGCAGCAGGAGCGGAATCACGTGGCCGTGGTGATCGACGAATACGGCGGGACGGCGGGGATCGTCACCATCGAGGACATTCTGGAAGAGATCGTCGGTGAGATCACCGATGAGTACGACCGTGAGGTCGCCCAGGTGGAAGAGCTCGGGGACGGGCGGTTCCGGGTGACCGCGCGGCTTGATATCGACGATCTCGGGGAGCTTTACGGGCTCGACGAGTTCGACGACGAGGATGTCGAGACGGTGGGCGGGTTGTTGGCGAAGGCGCTGGGGCGTGTGCCGATCGCCGGGGCGTCGGCGATGGTTGACCTGCCGGACGGGCGGCGGGTGAGGCTGACGGCGGAGTCGCCTGCGGGGCGGCGGAACAAGATTGTGACGGTGTTGGCGGAGCCGGTGGCGTCCGAGGACGCCTAGGGGGGCGGGGTTTTCCGTGCGGGCCCGGGGGGTGCTGTTCATACCGGGGGCTCCGCGCCCGGGCCCCGGTCCGCCTTCGGCGGGATGATTCCCCTGTCCCGCCCCTTCACCTAAAGCGCTCGCCGCGCGGCTGTTTCGGGTAGGTGCGGGTGTGTTGTGGTTGCTCGCGCAGTTCCCCGCGCCCCTGATGGGGCTCTGGTGGGGCGCGGCATACTGGGGGTATGACGCCCGCTCAGCTTCGATCGTTCTGTCTTGAGTTCAATGAAGCGGTTGAGGAGTTTCCCTTCACTCCGGAGATTTCCGTTTTCAAGGTGTTGGGGAAAGTCTTCGCGCTGAGCGCTCTGGACGCCGTGCCGCTCGGTGTGAATCTGAAGTGTGAGCCGGAGACGGCGATTCGGTTGCGGAGCGAGCATCCGGCGATCGCGCCCGGGTGGCACATGAACAAACGGCACTGGAACACCGTCACCCTCGACGGCACCGTCCCCGACCGTCTCGTGCGCGAGATGGTCGAGGACTCGTACGACCTCGTGGTCGCCGGAATGCCGAAGGCGACCCGGCTGCGCCTGGACCGGGCGTAGCGCACCCCCCCTGCGGCACTCAGGCCCTGCGGCGCAGGCCCATGGCGACGAGCAGGGCTGTGACGAAGGTGATGGCGGCTGCCAGGCCCAGGACCAGGCGTACGCCCGAGAAGAGGTCGCCCTGGGTCGTGGCGAGGACGCCCAGGAGCGGGATGCCGATCGTCATGGAGACCTGCTGGGTGGTGGTCACCAGGCCGGTGGCCAGGCCCTGTTCGGAGTCGGGGACGCCCGAGGTCACCGTCAGGCCGTACGACACGATCGCGCCCAGGTGCACCATGCTCGCCAGGGAGATGAAGACCGTCACGAGAACGGCACCCGAGTCCTTGCCGATGGTGAGCAGACCCGCCATGAGGACGCCCTGCGCGAGGAGCGACAGGACCAGGGTGCGGCGGGCGCCGAAGCGGCCGACGACCTTCGGGGTGAGGGCGCCGGCGACCACCGAGAGGACTCCCTGCACGCCGAAGACCAGGCCCGTCTGCGAGGCCGAGAGGTGCAGGACCTCCTGGAGGTAGAGGGTCAGGACGAACACGGCCGTGGTCATCGTCGCGAAGGTGACCAGGCCGCCCACGTTGCCCCAGGCGACCGTCGGGCGGCGCAGCATGGGGAGGGACACCAGAGGGGCCTTCGCCCGCGACTCGATGACGACGAAGGCGGTGAGGAGCGCGAGGCCCACGACGAGGGTGACGATGACGTCCGTGTCGCCGAAGCCGCGCTCGGCGGCCGTGGAGAGCGCGTAGATCAGTGCGAGCAGGCCACCGGTGACGGTGATCGCGCCGGGGACGTCCAGGCGCGGGCGCTCCGGGTTGCGGGACTCGGTCAGGATGCCGGGGGCCAGCGGGAGCACGATCAGCGTGAAGAGCGCGAGCAGGCCCATCGTGGAGCGCCAGCCGAGGGTGTCGGTGAGGACGCCGCCCAGGACCATGCCGACGGTGAAGCCCAGGGAGAGCAGCGTGCCGCTGATGCCGAGAGCACGGTCGCGCCGCGGGCCCTCGGGGAAGGTGGTGGTGAGGAGCGACATGCCGGTGGGGACGATCGCGGCGGCGCCGACACCCTGGAGTGAGCGTCCGGCCAGGAAGGACGCCGGGTCCCAGGCGAACGTCGCCAGCAGGGACGCCGTACCGAAGAGTGCGAGCCCGGCGAGGAACAGCTTGCGGCGGCCGAACAGGTCCCCGGTGCGGCCGAAGAGCAGCAGGAAGCCGCCGGAGGGGAGCGCGAAGGCGGTGACCGCCCACTGGAGAGCGGACTGGCTCATGCCGAGGTCGGCGCCGAGCGCGGGCAGGGCCACGTTCAGTACGGAGAAGTCCAGCGCCACCATGAACTGCGCGGCGCACAGCACGAACAGGACGAGCGCGGCGCGGCCGGTCAGCCGCTCGGGGGCGGGGGCGGAGACGGGCGCGGGGGCCGCGACCGGGGTCGGTACGGTGGTTTCGGGGGGTGTGTCGAGTGCCATGTCCCACACCCTCCCTTTCCCGGAATGTCCGTGGGGAGCGGGAACTTATCCTGTTGGCGCCACCACCAGGCAGCCGGAATCGGGGGACACGCAGGATGGCGACGGCAGCACACCACAGTGCGAGCGGGACGAGTGCGAGCGGCAGTGGGCACGTGAGCATGAAGGAGCACCGGCTCGGCGAGCTGAGGGAGTTCCTGCGCAGCCGACGGGCCCGGATCAGCCCCGCGCAGGCGGGCCTCCCGGACGGCGGGGCGCGCCGCCGCACCCCCGGGCTGCGCCGCGAGGAGGTCGCCGTGCTGGCCGGAGTGGGCGTCAGCTGGTACCAGTGGCTGGAGCAGGGCCGGGACATAACGGTCTCGCCGCAGGTGCTGGACTCGGTGGGACGGGTGCTCCGGCTGAACAGCTCCGAGCGCCGTCATCTGTACGTGCTCGCGGGGCTCAACCCGCCCGCCCCCGAGGTGGATCCGGGCGACGCGGACATGTGCGGCGGGCTGCGCCGTCTGATCGACGCGTGGATGCCGTACCCGGCGCACATCATGGACGTGTACTGGAACGCCGTGCAGTACAACGACGCCGCGGCGGCGGTGCTCGGCATGCGCCCCGACGTCGTGCAGAACTGCCTGCTCTCCTTCTTCTCCGACCCCGTCTACCGTTCCAGGGCCAAGGACTGGGAGGCGACCGCGAGCCGGGTGGTCGCGCAGTTCCGGTCGGCGTGCTCGGAGTGCCCCGACGACGAGGGGTTCCGGGAGATCGTTGCGGAAGCGAAGGAACTCAGTTCGGAATTCGCGGAGTTGTGGGCGCGCAGGGACATCGCGCCGGGCGGCCAGACGTTCAAGGACCTGCTCCATCCCCTGGTGGGGGAGCTGAACATGGAGAGCACGCAGTTGCGCGTACCGGCCCGCCCCGACCTGACGATCGTGCTGCACACGCCGCGTCCGAGCACGGGTACCGCCGAGAAGCTGGAGTGGCTGGCGTCGCCTGAGGGGCGGCGGGGGGCGATGTACCCGGTGGCGGGGTAGCGCCTGCGCGGGCGCGCGGTCCGGAGTGCCTTCACGGTGTCCCCGTATCCGCGTATCCCCGTATTCGTGTCCCCATATCTGCGCGTGCCTGGATTTGGAGTTCCCTTTACTTGGCGCTTAAGTTCGCGACAGTAATCGAACATCCTTCCTGGAGTCCCTGTGCGCATCCGTCCGCTCCGAGCCGCCGCCACGGCCCTGGTCGCCTCGTCCCTGGTCCTGCTCACCGCCTGCGAGGGCAGCGCGGACGCCGAGTCGAAGGGCGAGGCGAAGAAGACCCCGGCCGCTAAGTCGGCGACGCCGACTCCGAAGCCGGACGTCAAGCCGTTCACTCAGCGCCAGGTGCAGTCCGCCCTCCTGGAGGTCAAGGACCTGCCGACGGGGTGGAGCAAGGACGCGGAGCTGTCGGAGGGCGACGCGGCCGGGTCCGGCTTCCGGATGGGCAAGTCGGACAAGGCGGAGTGCCAGTTCCTGCTGGACTCGGCGGTCGGCGCGGAGGGCGGCCCCAAGCCGCAGAACTCGGGTGCCCTCGGCTTCACCAAGTCGCAGGAGGGCCCGATCCTGATGGCCGGGGTGACCGCGTTCACCGAGGCCGAGGCCAAGAAGCTGATGGAGATGCCGCCGGTCCCTGCCGCCTGTCGCAAGTTCACCGCCAAGCTGGAGGGCGAGGAAGGGAAGTCGACCCTGGTGCACGAGGACCTTTCGGTCCCTCAGCGCGGCGCCAGCTCGACCGGTATCCGGCTGCGGGTCACCTCGGCGGACCCGGAGATGCCTTCCATGCAGTACGACCTGGCGCAGGCACGGGTCGGCGGGGCCATCGTCACCGTCGCCGAGATGAGCTTCCTGAAGGCCGACATCCAGGCATTCGAGGACGGGTTCGCCAAGGCTGTCGCCAAGGCGGAGAGGGTCGCCAAGGAAGGCCCCGAGGGCAAGAAGGTCTGACCTGCCCCGACCGCTCGGGCGTGCGCCCCGGCCCACCCGTCGCACGGGCGGGCCGGGGCGCTTCCCTATGCTCAGGGGCATGACCACGCCCCAGCCCGCGCAGGAAGCGCCCCTCGGCCCCGAGGACCAGAAGCTCATCACCCTCGCCCGCTCCACCCGCGCCCGCAACGGCGTGCCGGAGGGCGCGGCCGTACGCGACGAGACCGGGCGCACCTATGTCGCCGGGACCGTCGCCCTGGACTCCCTGAACCTCAGCGCGCTGCGGACCGCCGTCGCCATGGCCGTCGCGAGCGGTGCGTCCTCGCTGGAGGCCGCCGCCGTGGTGACGGGTGCCGACACGGCCGCCGCCGCGGACCTCTCGGCGGTACGGGACCTGGGCGGGGCCGGGACCCCGGTGTTCGTGGCGGGCCCGGACGCGACGGTGCGGGCGCGCGTCGAGGCGTGAACCGGCCCCGGCGGGGCAGCCCTGGTGACGCAGGGCTGTGACACAGGACACGTGAGTGACGGGCGGTGGGTCGGGAGTCCCCCGCCCGTCGTCGTGCCGAAGGTCCCGTTCGCCGGTGGGACGCGGGCGGCGGGACCTTCGGCCCGGGGCTTTCGGTACGCCCCCGCAAGGCGGGTGGGGCGGGCCGTCCGGCCCCCGTACACCTCACGAAGGACCGTGGAATCGGGGCACCGGCGCTGGGAGTGTGGAGGCACGCCGCAAGGGGCCACGCAAGGGCCTCCTGTGAAGAGGCTCCGCAAGTGCCTCGGAAGCGCACGAGGCTCCGCAAGTGCCTCGGATGCGGCGGTCCACGTCCCCCAGCGTTAGGTCACTACGTGTTCTCCTCCCTGATCCGCACCACCGCCGCCCGCCGCATCACCGGTTCCTTCGTCGCTGCCGGTGCCGCAGCGGCGATGATCCTCACCGGCTCGGGCAGCGCGTCCGCCGCCTCCGGTGCGAACTGGTCGGCCGTCGCGGCGTGCGAGTCGGGCGGCAACTGGGCCACCAACACCGGCAACGGGTACTACGGCGGTCTCCAGTTCACCCAGCAGACCTGGGCGGCCTTCGGCGGCACCGCGCACGCCCCGAGCGCCCACCAGGCGACCCCGGCGCAGCAGATCGCCGTCGCCGAGAAGGTCCTCGCGGGCCAGGGCGCGGGTGCCTGGGGCTCCTGCGGTGCGAAGGGCGGGCTGGCGTAAGGACGCCGCCACCCACCGGAGCTTTCGCCGAAGGGCCGACCACTGGTCGGCCCTTCGGCGTGCATCGGGGAGAATGGGGGCCATGAGCGCTCGTACCCCTGAAACCCCCGCAGCCGGCCTCGCCCCCCACCGGGCGGGCTTCGCCTGCTTCGTGGGCCGCCCCAACGCGGGCAAGTCCACCCTCACGAACGCTCTGGTCGGCAAGAAGGTGGCCATCACCTCCAGCCGCCCGCAGACCACCCGGCACACGGTGCGCGGCATCGTGCACCGGCCGGACGCGCAGCTGATCCTGGTGGACACCCCCGGGCTCCACAAGCCTCGGACGCTGCTCGGCGAGCGGCTGAACGACGTCGTGCGGACGACGTGGGCCGAGGTGGACGTCATCGGTTTCTGCGTTCCCGCCGATCAGAAGCTCGGGCCCGGTGACAAGTTCATCGCCAAGGAGCTCGCCGGGATCAAGAAGACCCCGAAGATCGCCATCGTGACGAAGACCGACCTGGTCGAGCCGAAGCAGCTGCGCGAGCAGCTCCTGGCGATCGACGAGCTCGGGCGCGAGCTGGGGATCACGTGGGCGGAGATCGTGCCCGTCTCGGCGGTGGGGGACCAGCAGGTGTCGCTGCTGGCCGATCTCATCGCGCCGATGCTGCCGGAGAGCCCGCCGCTGTACCCGGAGGGGGACCTGACCGACGAGCCGGAGATGGTCATGGTCGCGGAGCTGATCCGGGAGGCGGCGCTGGAGGGCGTGCGGGACGAGCTGCCGCACTCGATCGCCGTCGTGGTCGAGGAGATGATCCCTCGGGAGGACCGTCCGGCGGACCGGCCGCTGCTCGACATTCACGCGAATGTCTACATCGAGCGGCCGAGCCAGAAGGGGATCATCATCGGGCCGAAGGGGCAGCGGCTGAAGGACGTCGGGACGAAGTCCCGGAAGCAGATCGAGGCGCTGCTGGGGACGCCGGTGTTTCTCGACCTTCACGTGAAGGTCGCCAAGGACTGGCAGCGGGATCCGAAGCAGTTGCGCAAGCTCGGGTTCTAGGCGCGGGCGGTACGGGGTGGAGCTGGGCTCCCCCGGGATGCGCGGGCGGTAGCGGGCGGGGCGGGAGCGGGGTGGGCCCGCAGTGCGGGGCCGCCCCCTTGCCCGCCCGTTCCGCCCCCGGGGGGCGGCCCCGCCGCCCAAGGGGACGAGGCGGGGGCGGAGTGCGGAGCCCCGAGGAGGGCCGGGGCCGCCGCGCCTGTCAACGGGACGTCGTCCGGCCCCGTGTCACCTCTGCGCCCGCAGCTCGTCCCGCAGCCACCTGAACGAAGCCTTCGGCGTCCGCGCCAGGGTGTCGAAGTCGACGTGGACCAGGCCGAACCGCTGCGCGTACCCCTCCGCCCACTCCCAGTTGTCCATCAGGGACCACACGAAGTACCCGCGCACGTCGACGCCCGAGTCCATCGCGTCGTTCAGCGCGCGCAGGTGCCCGTCCAGGTACCTGATCCGGTCCTGGTCGTCGATGCCCTCGTAACTGCACCCGTTCTCGGTGATGACGACGGGCGGCAGCCGGTCGCCGTACTCCTCCTTGAAGCCCACCAGCAGCTCGTAGAGCGCGGCCGGTACCACCGGCCAGTCGAAGGCGGTGCGCTGGTGGCCTTCGAGGCGGTGGACGGAGAAGGGCATCTCCGGCGGAATCTCGATGCCCGCGAAGTCCGCCGGGAGGGACGGGTCGTGGGCGCCCACCTTCGTCGGCTGGTAGTAGTTGATCCCGTACCAGTCCAACGGCTGGGAGATCAGCCGCAGATCCTCCTCGACCGGGCCGGGGAGCATCTCCGCGATGCCGTCCGGGTACGTCCCGAGGAGCAGCGGGTCGGCGAAGAGGCGGTTCAGCAGCAGGTCGTAGAAGTCGGCCGCACCCCGGTCCTCCTTTGAGTCCGAGGCCGCGTAGGTCGGGCCGTGCGAGTTGGCGATGCCGATGGAGCCCGAGCCGCGCCCGCGCAGCACCTCCACCGCGAGACCGTGCGCGAGGAGCTGGTGGTGGGCGACGGGCAGGGCGTCGAAGAGGAGCCGCTTGCCGGGTGCGTGGGCGCCCAGCGCATGTCCGAGCAGGGTGAGTTCGGCGGGCTCGTTGAGCGTGATCCAGCGGCCGACCCGGTCCCCGAGGCGGGCCGCCACCACGTCCACGTACTCCGCGAACCGGTACGCGGTGTCCCGCTCCAGCCACCCGCCCGCCTGCTCCAGGGCCAGCGGCGTGTCCCAGTGGAAGAGGGTCGGCACCGGGCGGACCCCGGCCTCGCACAGGGCGTCGACGAGCCGGTCGTAGAAGTCGAGCCCGGCCTTGTTGACCGCGCCCGCCCCGTCCGGGAGCACCCGTGACCAGGAGACCGAGAAGCGGTACGCGTCCACGCCCAGCTCCTTGAGGAGGGCGACGTCCTCGGGGTAGCGGTGGTAGTGGTCGGTGGCCACGGACGCGTTCGAGCCGTCCTTGACGCGGCCCGGCTCGGCGGCGAAGGCGTCCCAGGAGGAGGGACCGCGCCCGTCCTCGGCCGCCGCCCCCTCGATCTGGTGCGCGGAAGTGGACACGCCCCACAGGAAGTTGGCGGGAAAGCGGGGCAGCGGGTACCGGGAGCCGGGTGGCAGCGTCGTCATGGGGGAGATGCTCCGTACCGACGGGTAACGCTGTCAACGGTCCGGACGCCACGCGTCGTTACGCGCCCTCCTTCAGCACCCTGGAGATCAACTCCCGTTGGGCGTCCGACAGTTGCGGCTCGGCACAGCGGAAGGTCTGCCCGTCCACCGTGATCTCGTACGAGAAGCCGTCCGGGACCGCCGCGCCCGGCATGCGCAGGCCCCCTCCCGTGGCCGCCGCCCGCCCGGCCAGGGCGTGCCACTCGTGGGCGTCGGGCCTGCCCGAGGTGTCGATTTCGGCGCGGCGCTCGATCCCGGCGAAACCTCCGGTGCGGACTACCTGAATAACCATGGGGTCCGTTCTAGTACGGGGACGGCGCGACCGGTAGGGGGCGCCCCGGCCTCCGGGACGCCCCCTTGCTCGAACCGGTCCGCAGCGGGAGCGCTACGGCCTTGCCTTCGGCTGCCGCAGCGGGAGCGCTACAGCTTCGCCTTCGGCTGCGCCGGCACTCCGACCTGCTCCCACGCCTTCAGCAGCGCCTCGGTCTCCTCGCCGTCCTTGTACCGCTTGCGCGACGCCACCACCGTGGCCTGCGCGAACTCCGCGAAGGTCGGGATGACGGTGAGCGTCCCCGCGGTGAGGGTGTCGTACCAGATCTGCCCGGCCCGCTCCCACGCCTTGCCGCCGAGCGCGTCGGCCAGCAGGTAGAACGCGTGGTTGGGGATGCCGGAGTTGATGTGCACACCGCCGTTGTCGCGGCCGGTGGTGACGAAGTCGTCCATCGTCGCGGGCTGCGGGTCCTTGCCCAGGACGTCGTCGTCGTACGCCGTGCCCGGGGCCTTCATCGAGCGCAGGGCGACGCCCTGGACGCGCTCGGCGAGCAGGCCCTGGCCGATCAGCCAGTCCGCCTCGGACGCCGTCTGGTCGTTGACGTACTGCTTGACGAGGGAGCCGATGACGTCGGACACCGACTCGTTCAGCGCACCCGGCTGGCCGAAGTAGCTGAAGTTCGCCGTGTGCTGGGTGACGCCGTGCGCCAGCTCGTGGCCGATGACGTCGACGGGGAGCGTGAAGTCGAGGAAGATCTCGCCGTCACCGTCGCCGAAGACCATCTGCTCGCCGTCCCAGAAGGCGTTCCCGTACTCCCGGTCGAAGTGCACGCTCGCGCTGAGCGGCATGCCGTCGCCGTCGATGGAGTTGCGGCCGAACGCCTTGAGCAACAGCTCGAAAGTGGCTCCGAGACCGGCGTACGCACGGTTGACGGTGGCGTCCTTGACGGGCCCGGCACCCTCCTTCCGGACGACCTTGCCCGGCAGGTTCGTCTTGTGCTGGGCGTCGTGAACGGTGCGGTGGACCTTGTTGTCCGCGGCCCCCGGGGAGGGCGCGAGGGACGGCGCGCCGAGGACCGTGGTCAGCCGGCGGTGCGTGCGCTGCTGGGCGTCAGCCTCCAGGGTGCGGCGGGCGGGTCCGGCGAGCGAGGGGTCCTCGGCCCGTGCGAGCTTGTCGAGGACGTGGGGCGGCACGATGGTGCAGAAAACGGGATGGATGGCTTCCATGGCGAGCAATGTGGCACTGGGTCATCCCCGTGTCACTACCTGCGACCAAGATTCGGTCCATATTTCATTGCTTGGAGTGAAGGATCACAGTTTCCACGGCACTCATGCCGGGTCTTGCATACTGATACGGACCGGCGCCCCCGCCGCCCCTCGGTTAGGCTGCGGCACATCATGCGTTACGGGCTGCTTCTCCTTAGCTGCCGCGGCGAGGGCCTGTAGTCGTAGGCCGACTCCCTCCCCGCGGGATCTGGTGCTGCGCTCAACCAGTCGGCCGTCCCCTTGCAGGAGACCCGAGGAGCCCTACGCAATGACCCCCCAGCAGTCCGCATCCGAGCGGTCCGTCGGCAACCCCACCCCCGTCACGAACGCCGTGCACTTCCAGCGGCCGTCCGGGATGCCGGTCCACAAGTACGGCCGGTACGACGCCGTCGACATCCCCGACCGGACGTGGCCCGAGGCCCGCGTCACCAAGGCCCCCCGCTGGCTCTCCACCGACCTGCGCGACGGCAACCAGGCACTGATCGACCCCATGTCGCCCGCCCGCAAGCGCGAGATGTTCGACCTGCTGGTCCGCATGGGCTACAAGGAGATCGAGGTCGGCTTCCCGTCGTCCGGCGAGACCGACTTCAACTTCGTACGCTCCATCATCGAAGACGGCGCGATCCCCGAGGACGTGACGATCTCCGTCCTGACCCAGGCCCGCGAAGAGCTGATCGAGCGCACGGTGGAGTCCCTGCGCGGCGCGCACCGCGCCACCGTGCACCTGTACAACGCGACCGCCCCCACCTTCCGCCGCGTGGTCTTCCGAGGCACGAAGGAGCAGGTCAAGCAGATCGCCGTGGACGGCACGCGGCTGGTCATGGAGTACGCGGACAAGATCCTCGGCCCGGAGACGATCTTCGGGTACCAGTACTCGCCGGAGATCTTCACCGACACCGAGCTGGACTTCGCCCTGGAGGTCTGCGAGGCCGTGTGCGACGTGTGGGGTCCCGAGGAGGGGCGCGAGATCATCCTCAACCTGCCCGCCACCGTGGAGCGTTCGACGCCGTCCACGCACGCGGACCGCTTCGAGTGGATGTCCCGCAACCTGACCCGCCGCCAGCACGTGTGCCTGTCCGTGCACCCGCACAACGACCGGGGCACGGCGGTCGCCGCGGCCGAACTGGCGCTGATGGCCGGTGCGGACCGCATCGAGGGCTGCCTGTTCGGTCAGGGCGAGCGCACCGGCAACGTCGACCTGGTCACCCTGGGCATGAACCTCTTCTCGCAGGGCGTCGACCCGCAGATCGACTTCTCGCAGATCGACGAGATCCGCCGCACGAGTGAGTACTGCAACCAGATGGAGGTCCACCCGCGCCACCCCTACGCGGGCGACCTGGTCTACACCGCCTTCTCCGGCTCCCACCAGGACGCCATCAAGAAGGGCTTCGACGCCATGGAGGCGGACGCGGCGAAGCAGGGCAAGACCGTCGACGACATCGAGTGGGCGGTCCCGTACCTGCCGATCGACCCCAAGGACGTCGGCCGCTCCTACGAGGCCGTCATCCGGGTCAACTCGCAGTCCGGCAAGGGCGGCATCGCGTACGTCCTGAAGAACGACCACAAGCTGGACCTGCCGCGCCGCATGCAGATCGAGTTCTCGAAGATCATCCAGCAGAAGACGGACTCCGAGGGCGGCGAGGTCACCCCGAAGGCCATCTGGTCGGTCTTCCAGGACGAGTACCTGCCGAACGCCGACAACCCGTGGGGCCGCATCCAGGTCCGCTCCGGGCAGACCACGACGGACACCGACGGCCGCGACACCCTGACGGTGGAGGCGGTCGTGGACGGCGCGGAGACGGTGCTGACGGGTGTCGGCAACGGTCCGATCTCGGCCTTCTTCGACGCACTGACCACCGTCGGCGTCGACGCCCGCCTGCTGGACTACCAGGAGCACACCATGAGCGAGGGCGCCTCCGCGCAGGCCGCCTCGTACATCGAGTGCGCCATCGACGGCCAGGTCCTGTGGGGCATCGGCATCGACCCGAACACGACTCGGGCCTCCCTGAAGGCAGTTGTGTCCGCGGTGAACCGCGCGGCGCGCTGACCTGACTGTTTCCCCCGCGTTTCCCGAGGTCCCGCCCGCGCGCTGCCGGGGGCGGGACCTCGGTCTTTTCCCGGGGTGCTGACGGGGCGTCGCGGATGTGGCTAACATCACGTCCAACCCCGGCAAAGGTGCCGAAGCGTTATGGAGGTACGCCGTGCTGTCAGGACGAGGCCGAACGCATCGACTGTGGGGCGTTCGCACCACGTGGACCACCGTCGGCGACGGAGAGTTCTTCTGCCCCGGCTGCGGCGGCGACCGCAACTACGCGCGGCGGGCGGGGCGGCAGCGGCTGACGGTCCTCGGCATTCCGGTGGCCGGGCGGGGGGCGGTCGGTCCTGTCGTCCAATGCGCCTCCTGTTCCGAGGAGTTCGGGGTGGAAGCGCTGGACCGGCCGACGACGGTGCGGTTCTCGGCGATGCTCCGGGACGCCGTGCACACGGTCGCGCTGGCGGTCCTCGCGGCGGGCGGTACGTCGTCCCGTACGGTGACGGCCGCCGCGGCGGCGACGGTGCGCTCGGCGGGCTTCGAGGACTGTACGGAGGACCAGCTCACGCATCTCGTGGAGGCGCTGTCGGCGGACTCGGGGCGGTACCTGGCCCAGGAGACGGAGGCGGGGACCGACTGCCCGTACAGCGCCACGCTGGCCATCGAGCTCCACGAGGCGCTGGAACCGCTCGCTCCGCACCTGGCTCCGGCGGGGCGGGAGTCCCTGCTGCTCCAGGGGGCGCGGATCGCCCTCGCGGACGGGCCGTACAACGCGGCGGAGCGGGACGTGCTGGGCACCGTGGGGGCCGCTCTCCAGCTGGGCGGGGAGGACGCGGCGCGGTTGCTGGCGGCGGCCGCGCGGACGCCGTCCTGACACTCCGGCGGCCCTGTGGTCCCCTGCCCTGCACTTCTGCCGCACGGCACGCGCCGGAGGGCCCTTTCTGTCAGGGTGTGGCAGTTTTGTCCGCATGGAGTACACGGAGCGGGCCCGGGCGGCGGAGGCACGGGACGAGGGGAAGGGCGAGCGCGGCTGGAGCAGCGGCCTCACCCTCACCACCGCCGCGTTCCTCTTCCTCCTCCTGCGCCTCTTCGCCGTCTCCGGCTACCAGTGGCACACCGCCTTCGCCGTCCTGCACACCCTCGACCTCGACGACAGCATCGGCATCGTGCTCGGCACGGTGCTCGCGGACGCCGCCGTCGCCGCCGTCCTGCTCGCGGTGCTGCTCCCGGCGTTCCTCTTCCGGGTGGTCGGCGGGTTCCTGCTGTCCGCGCGGCTGCGCGAGGAGGGGCGCACGGATCCCCGCACCGGGCGGTGGGACCTCGCCGGGATCGGACTGCTCGCCATCGCCGTCGCGGGCATGACCGCGTACGTCCTGAGCTTCCACCGCTGGTGGCTGCTGCTGGTGTCCCTGGGCGTGACCGCACTGATGGTCGGCCTCGGTGCGCTGGCCAGGAGAGCGCACGGACAGGTCGGCGAGGCTTCGCGCTGGGCGGGACGGCACCTCATGGGCCTGGTACTGGGCGTGGCGATCGTGGCGATGCTGCTGAGCGCCGCTCTCGTACGTACGCCGTGGATGCCCTTGGAGCGCATCGAGGTGAAGGGGCTGCCGAAGGCGCTGCACGGGTACGTCCTGGAGGCCGAGCCCGGGTTCCTGAAGGTCCTGACGGAGCGGGAGCGGGAGTTCCTGATCCTGCGGGACGGGGAGGTCGAGTCCCGCGAGGAGATCGTCGACCACTAGACCACTAGACCACTAGACCACCAGACCACTAGACCACCAGACCACCAGACCACTGGACCACTGGACCACTAGGGAGTACGGGTCACCGCAGGGGCGGGCCCGGGGATCACTCCCGTCGTCGGCCGTGCGGGTTCGCCGGTGCGCGGCGACTGCGCGGGCGGCACCGGCACCGGTACCGGGTCCAGCGGGCTTCCGGGCAGCAGGACGAGCAGGCATACGGCCACCACCGCCGCCGCCGCGCCGACGAGCGCGTACGCGACGTGCCGCATCCGGCGCACCCCCCAGCGCGGCCCGTGCGGAGGCGCCGCGCGGCGCAGGTCCGCGTGGGTGACCTGGGCCGCCCGCGCGGCGAACGCGGCCCGCAGTCGGTCTTCCGTCTGCGTCATGGTGTGCTTCCCAGCTTCTTTTCGAGGATGTCCAGTGCCCGGCTCGCCGTGGACTTGACGGTTCCGCGCGACAGTCCGAGGGTCTGGGCGATCTGCGCCTCGGTCAGCTCCGACCAGTAGCGCAGTACCAGTACCTCGCGCTGGCGTCCGGTCAACTCCCCGAGCGCGTCCAGCACATGGCGGTGTTCCTCGGCGAGGAGGAGGCCCTCGTCGACCGGCGGACCTGCCGCCTGGTGGGGCGGGACGTACGCCCGCGCCGTGCGGCGCCTGCGCAGCACCGAGCGGGCCGCGTTGAGGACGGCGGTGTGCAGATAGGCCCCGGGGTCCTGGAGCCCGGCCAGGGAGGTCCCGTGGGTGCGGCACACGGCGGCGAACGCGTCCTGGACGACGTCCTCGGCGGTGTGCAGGTCGTCGACGAGGAACAGGGCGAGCCGGACCATGTCGAGGCGGCGGGCGCGGTAGAGGTCGGTGAGGGTGGGCGGCTCGCCGTCGTCGCCGTCGTACGGAGTGTCCGCCACCGCCCGCAGCGGGCGCGCCTGCCGGGGCCCGGACACCCGCGTCCCGGACAGGCGGGCGAGCAGGCGGAACCACCACGGGGGTGCGACAGGGGCGGCGTGCACGACGTACTGCATGGGCCTCGATCCGGTGGTGCGGGTCCAGCGGGGGCGGCGGGGCGGGAAAGGGGGGAGCGGGCGGGCCTGCGCGCGGGCCCGCCCGCTCCGGTGCGGCCGCTACTTCTGCGGTGCGGGGGCCGGTGCGTGGGCGACGCCCCTGCCCGGCTTGATCACGCGGGGAGCGTCACCGGACTTCCCGGCCGGGGCCGGGCCGGGGTCAGACACACCCTTCGGCGTCCCCGGGGTGACGACCTTCGGACCCGTGACCCCGCCCTTCGCGGGAGTGGAAGCGGGAGCGGAAGCGGGCGCCGGTGCGGCGTCGCCCGTGCTGGTCACCTTGGGGGCGGGCTTCGGGCCGGAGTCGGCGACGGCCTGGGCCGTGAAGGCACCGCCGATGAGGAGGGCGACACCGGCGACGGCGCCCAGCAGGCGGGGGCGGTTCAAGGACATGGGGTTCTCTCCCGAGGAAGTGGCGTGCGCGGTCTGGAACATGGGCTGAAGGGCGCCTTCAACCGACCAGACGTGCGGAGTCCCGGGAGGTTGCGTCCGGGTCCCGGAAACTTTTCGGGAGAGTGTGCGGAGCTTCGAATTCCTGCGCTTTCCGCAGAGCAGACCTCACCCGAGAGTAGTCAGACGGCCCCGTATCCGTAATGCAAAACGTGAAATCCATGCAGGGCGGGAAGTCATGACAATGATGGAAATCCGTACCACGGGTGTACCACGGGTGTATCCCGGGTGCGGAATGCGTCAGAGAAGCGGAGGCAACCGTGGAGGAATTGCACGCGATGCGGGAGAGAGCCGGCCACGTGCCGCCGGACGAGCGGTGAAGCCGCCCTCTCTCGGCTCGTACGTGGTGGACCTCACCAACGGACGGGTCGGCAGAGTCGTCGCCAAGGTGGGCCGCCTGCTGCGGCTGACCCCGGCGGGCGCCGGCCGCGAGTGGAACGTCGACCAGGGGGACGTGCGCCCCGCCACGGCGTCCGAGCGGCTCAGCGCCGCCACGGCGTACGTCAACGCCCGCAGCCGGGGGGAGCTCCCCTAGCCCCGCCCGCGGGACTCCCCACGTACGGGACAATGGATGTCATGAGTCTGTTCCGTGATGACGGCATCGTCCTGCGCACCCAGAAGCTGGGCGAGGCCGACCGCATCATCACGCTCCTCACCCGCCACCACGGCCGTGTCCGGGCGGTCGCCAGGGGCGTGCGGCGCACCAAGTCGAAGTTCGGGGCCCGCCTGGAGCCCTTCTCCCACGTGGACGTGCAGTTCTTCGCCCGAGGCAGCGAGCTGATCGGGCGCGGACTGCCGCTCTGCACGCAGGGCGAGATCATCGCCCCGTACGGCAGCGGCATCGTCACGGACTACGCCCGCTACACCGCGGGCACGGCCATGCTGGAGACGGCGGAACGGTTCACCGACCACGAGGGCGAGCCCGCCGTGCAGCAGTACCTCCTCCTGGTCGGCGGCCTGCGCACCCTCTCCCGCGCCGAGCACGCCCCGAACCTCATCCTGGACGCCTTCCTGCTGCGCTCGCTGGCCGTCAACGGGTACGCGCCCAGCTTCGACGACTGCGCCAAGTGCGGCATCGACGGACCCAACCGGCTGTTCTCCGTGTCGGCGGGCGGCGTCATATGCGGTGACTGCCGGGTGCCCGGGAGCGTCGTACCCTCTGCGGAGGCCGTCGGGCTGCTGAGCGCGCTGCTCACGGGGGACTGGGCGGCGGCCGACGCGTGCGAGCCCAGGCACGCGCGGGAGGGCAGCGGTCTGGTGTCGGCCTATCTGCACTGGCACCTGGAGCGGGGTCTGCGTTCGCTCAGGTACGTGGAGAAGGCGTGAGCACGCAGGGCGGACAGTACGCAAGGCAAGCGACAAGGGAGAGCTAAGGACCATGGCACGACGCGGAATTCTGGGGCGCAACAAGCGCGAGTACAAGGTCCCCGAGCCGCACCCGTCCGGTGCGCGCCCCCCGAAGATCCCCGGTGAGCTCGTCCCCGAGCACGTCGCGATCGTCATGGACGGCAATGGCCGCTGGGCCAAGGAGCGCGGCCTGCCCCGCACGGAGGGCCACAAGGTCGGCGAGGGCGTCGTCCTGGACGTCCTCAAGGGCTGCATCGAGATGGGCGTCAAGAACCTCTCGCTGTACGCCTTCTCCACCGAGAACTGGAAGCGCACACCGGACGAGGTGCGCTTTCTGATGAACTTCAACCGGGACGTCATCCGCCGCCGCCGCGACGAGATGAACGAACTCGGCATCCGCATCCGCTGGGTCGGCCGGATGCCGAAGATGTGGAAGTCGGTCGTCCAGGAGCTCCAGATCGCGCAGGAGCAGACCGTCGACAACGACGCGATGACCCTGTACTTCTGCGTCAACTACGGGGGGCGCGCGGAGATCGCGGACGCCGCCCAGGCCGTCGCCCGCGACGTCGCCGCCGGGAAGCTCGACCCGTCGAAGGTCAACGAGAAGACCTTCGCCAAGTACCTGTACTACCCGGACATGCCCGACGTGGACCTCTTCCTGCGGCCCAGCGGCGAGCAGCGCACCTCCAACTACCTGCTCTGGCAGAGCGCGTACGCCGAATTCGTCTACCAGGACGTGCTGTGGCCCGACTTCGACCGCCGCAACCTCTGGGACGCCTGCTACGAGTACGCGCAGCGCGACCGCAGGTTCGGCGGCGCGATCCCCAACGAGCAGCGGGACAGCGGGATTTCACCCCTCCCGCAGGTTCCCGAACAGGGCTGAGGCCCCGGCCCCCGGCAGTATGATCTGGCCGCAAGGGGGTGCGCCGTCCGCAGCGGACCGGCCGCCTCCACCGGTGGGGGGTAAGCAGTGGCCGAGCGACTCGTGGTGACCGGTACGCAATCCGGCGCGAGGGACCTCGACGCGGTCCTGCTGCTGGTCGAGGACGACGCGGGCGACGCCGTGCTGTTCACGGAGGTCCTGCGGGACAGCGACCTGCGCGCCGACGTCCACTGGTGCACCACGTTGGGCGAGGCCCGCAAGTTCCTCGCCGAACACCTCGGCCCGGTGTGCGTGCTGCTCGATCTGCACCTGCCGGACGTGCGCGGGCTCGACGCGGTGCGCCAGCTCCTCGCCGCGCACCCGGACGCCGCCATCGTCGTCCTGACCGGCCTCGTCGAGGGCGAGGCCGGTCAGACCGCCGTCGCGGAGGGCGCCCAGGACTACCTGGTCAAGGGGCGGCTCGACGCCGAGACCCTGAGCCGGGCCGTCCGGTACGCCGTCCAGCGCAAGCAGGTCGAGCGGGCGTCGGTCGCCCTGCACGAGGGGCGGCTGCGCGCCGAGGAGAACGCCCGGCTCGAACTCGGTCTGCTGCCCGTGCCGTTGATGCGTTCGACGGGCTTCGAGGTGGACGCCCGTTACGACCCGGGGCGGGAACAGGGCCTGCTCAGCGGGGACTTCTACGACGTCGTCCAGACCGTCGACGGCACCGTGCACGCCGTCATCGGCGACGTCTCCGGGCACGGCGCGGCCGAGGCCGCCCTCGGGGTGTGCCTGCGCGTCGCCTGGCGGGCCGCCGTACTGAGCGGCTGCACCGGACCCGCCCAACTCCGCCTCCTGGAGGAGATCATGTCGGCGGAGCGGTCCGCCCGGCAGGTCTTCGCCACCCTGACCAGCCTCGTCTTCCCCGCCGACCGCCGCTCGGTGCGCGTCGTGCGGGCCGGGCATCCGGGCCTCCTGGTCCGCGCCCCCTCCGGCACCACCTGGTACGACCCGCCCGGCGGGATGGCGCTCGGCATCGCCCCCGGCACCGGCACCTGGCCGGAGACGGACCTCCCGCTCGACCCCGGCACCGGCATCGTGGTCTTCACCGACGGTCTCTTCGAGGGCCTCACCGGGCCCCGTACCCGGCTCGGCGAGAACGGACTGCTGCGGCTCGCCAGGGAGTACGAGGCGCTGCCCGCGCGGGAGTTCGTCCAGGCGCTGGTCCACTCGGCCACCGTCGCCGCCGCCCCGCACGGCGGTCTCGCCGACGACATAGCGGTACTCCACCTGGCCTGGGCGAGCGACTGACATGGGCGCGCGACCGGAGGCTTCCGACGAGGGCGCGGCGGGAGCCCCGGCGCCCGGCCGGGTGGTGTGCGCGCTGCGGGGCCGGTTCGCCCGGCTCTCCGTGCGCGGCTGGATCCGCTTCGTGCTCCTGGCCATGGCCGTACTCCTCGCCGTCTGCGCCGGGCTCGGCGCGAGCCTGCTCAGCCGCACCAACGACCGCAACGCCGACCTCGTCGACCACCTCCAGCCCGGCCGCTCCGCGACCCTCCTCCTCCACCGCTCCCTCCTCGACCAGGAGACCGGGGTGCGCGGCTACGCCCTCAGCGGCCAGCCGGCCTTCCTCGACCCGTACGTCTCGGGCGTGCGCGAGGAACCCCGCCAACTCCGCGAAACGGCCCGGCTGCTGGGCGACCGGCCGCCCTTCGCCGACGATCTCGACGCCGTACGCGACAAGGCCGCCCAGTGGCGCAGGACGCAGGCCGAGCCCCTGATCGCGGCCATCAGGGGCGGCGCGAGCGTGGCGGCCGTGCAGCCGCGCGTCGCGGCGAGCAAGAAGTCCTTCGACGAACTGCGCGCCCTCCTGGACGTCCAGGAGCGGCACATGGACGAGGCGCGGCTCGCCGCCCGCGCCGACATCGCCGGGCTGCGCACCCTGCGCGACGTGACGTTCCTCGTCATGCTCGGCGTGATCGCCGCCACCGGGGTCCTCCTGTCGCTGCTGCTGAGCCGCATGGTCGTCCGCCCGCTGGCCGCCCTGCGCACCGCCGCCGAGCAGGTCGCGGGCGGCGAGTTCGACCGGCGCATCGAGGTGCCGGGGCCCTCGGACGTACGGGCCGTCGGCGCGTCGGTGGACCTGATGCGCCGCCGGATCGCGGGCGAGCTCGCCGAGGTCAGGCAGCGCGAGGCACAGCTCGCCGCGCAGGCCGCCGACCTGGACGGGCAGACCGTCGAACTGCGGCGGTCCAACGCCGAGTTGGAGCAGTTCGCCTACGTCGCCTCGCACGACCTCCAGGAACCCCTGCGCAAGGTCGCCTCCTTCTGCCAGCTCCTGGAGAAGCGCTACGGGGACGTCGTGGACGACCGGGGCAAGCAGTACATCGCCTTCGCCGTCGACGGCGCGAAGCGCATGCAGACCCTGATCAACGACCTCCTCACCTTCTCCCGGGTCGGCCGCCTGGACGCCGACCCGGTCGCCGTCGACATGGGTGCGGCGCTGGAGCGGGCCCTGGCGAACCTCGCGGCGGCCGTCGAGGAGTCCGCCGCCGACATCGTCGTACGCGACCTGCCGCTGCCCGTGGTGACCGGGGACCCCACCAGTTTCGCCATGCTCTGGCAGAACCTGATCGGCAACGCGGTCAAATTCCGACATCCCGAGCGGCTGCCCGTACGGATCGAGGTGGGATGCGAAAAGGTGGGCGGGGACTGGGAATTCACCGTGCGCGACAACGGCATCGGAGTGCCGAGGGAATTCGCCGACAAGGTCTTCGTCCTCTTCCAGAGGCTGCATTCCCGCGAGGAGTACGCGGGGACGGGCATCGGGCTCGCCCTGTGCCGGAAGATCGTCGAGTACTACGGGGGAAGCATTCGCCTGGAGGACGCGGGGGGCGGGGAGCCCGGGGCCCTCGTGCGTTTCAGCCTGCCGGTGGCCGGGGAGCAGGGTACCGGCGCCACCGGGTTCGGCCCGGGGCCCACATCTTGAGGAGCAGGAGCGCGTACATGACCAGTCCCGCCACACCCATCGAGGTGCTGCTCGTCGAGGACGACCCGGGCGACGAACTGATGACCCGCGAGGCGTTCGCGGACAACAAGATCCACAACACGCTGCACGTGGTGCGCGACGGCCAGGAGGCGTTCGACTTCCTCTACCGGGAGGGCGCGCACGTCGACGCGGTGCGGCCGGATCTGATCCTGCTGGACCTGAACCTGCCGAAGTACGACGGGAAGCAGGTCCTGGAGCGGATCAAGAAGGACGAGGAGCTCTCGCACATTCCGGTGGTGGTGCTCACCACGTCCTCGGCGGAGGAGGACATCCTGCGCAGCTACAAGCTCCACGCGAACGCGTACGTCACCAAGCCGGTGGACCTGGAGCAGTTCATCGCGGCGGTCCGTCAGATCGACGACTTCTTCGTGTCGGTGGTCAGGCTTCCGCCGAAGACCGTCTGAGCCGACCGGGACGTCAGAACCGACCAGGACGTCTGAGCCGACCGGGAAGGGGGCCGGTGCGGGCCCGCACCGGCCCCCCACGGCTCAGGGCGTCAGCTCGCCTGGGCCTTGTCGTACGCGGCCTTCACCTCGTTGCCGAAGTACGGGCCGAACATCCTGCCGGGCAGGAAGGTGTAGCCGAAGCTGTTCACGGACGCCTGGAGCCCGGTCCCCGTCGACTCGTTGAAGGAGTTGAACCAGGGGCCGCCGCTGGACCCGCCCGTCATGTCGCACGCCAGGCTGTGGTCCTTCGAGAACAGGAAGTCCTTCGTCGTGTTCCCGGAGCAGTAGATCAGCTTCTTCCCGTCGTACGGCGAGGCCGCAGGGAAGCCGAACGCGTACATCGGCTTGTTGTAGCCGCCGTTGAACTGCACGCCCTGCGCCCCGACCACGTCCGCGAGCTTCTGCCCGTTCAGCGGGTTCACGACCGCGAGGCCCACGTCGTAGTTGATGTCCTCGCTCGCCGCCCACTGGTCGGTGGCGGACGTCTTGGCCGCCGTCCACGTCCCGTACGGGGTCGCGCCGTCGTTGTAGGCGGGCACGAACACCCAGTTGGTGTGCCAGGCGCCCTGCATCTTCACGCAGTGTCCCGCCGTCACGACGGTGGACTTGTTCTGGCTGGTGACGGAGTTGCCCGAGCAGGAGGCCGTACGGCCCTGGTACGTGAAGAACACCCGGCCCGAGGTCTTCACGACCGCCCCGCCGCCGGTCCACGCGCCGCCCTTCTGCGGGAACGCCTTCGTGGCCGGAACCGAGGTGGCGGGGCCGCCCGCCCGTGCGGGGGCGACTGTCGACGGGAGCACCTTCAGCAGGTCCAGCGGCTGGGCCGAGCGCATCCGCTCCGGCGTCCAGAAGTTCCGTACCTGCTGCTCGGCGGAGAGGGCGGGGGAGGGGGAGGACGTGTCGGCCGCGGAAGCGGGAACCGCCCCGGTGGCGAGCAGACCGCCTACGGCAGCCGCCAGGCCGAACATTGCACTGTGGGGACGACGTCTCACGCTGACTCCTTCTGCGAAGAGGGGAGCGGTGCGGAAATCGGTGTGCGTGAGGAGCGTGCCACGGAAGCTGAATATCTGTCAGGAGTGCGTGCGGTGGTCGGTGAGGGTTGGCCGAAAAACACTGAACGCCCCGACTCCGCAAGGGAGTTGGGGCGTTCGGGGTGCTGAGCTGGATCAGGCGGCCGCGCACTCCGCGCACGTACCGAAGATCTCCACCGTGTGGGCCACGTTCACATATCCGTGCTGGGCCGCGATCGACTCGGCCCACGACTCGACCGCCGGGCCCTCGACCTCGACCGCCTTGCCGCACATCCGGCACACCAGGTGGTGGTGGTGGTCGCCCGTCGAGCACCGCCGGTAGACGGACTCGCCCTCGCTGGTGCGCAGCACGTCCACCTCACCGGCGTCGGCCAGCGACTGGAGCGTGCGGTAGACCGTGGTCAGGCCCACCGAGTCGCCCTTGTGCTTGAGCATGTCGTGGAGTTCCTGCGCGCTGCGGAACTCGTCCACCTCGTCCAGCGCCGCCGCCACGGCGGTCCGCTGCCGGGTGGAGCGGCCCTTCACCGGTGCGGTGTTCGTCGTCGCTCTCGCACCGCTCGGCGCCGTCGTCACAGGTGCCTCCTCAGGTTGCCCATTACGCGAGTACATACGTCGGGCCATTGTGCCAGGAGCGCGGACGCGCCCCGCCTCAGACCTTCGCCGTCACGGGTGCCACGGCGTCGCCCTGGCCCGTCGGCCCCGTCGAGTGTCCCGCGCGGGCCCTGCGTCGTGCCAGGGGTGCGGCCAGAAGCGTCAGTGCGATGAAGACCGCGATGGCGAGCAGCACGATCGTGGCGCCCGGCGGCACGTCGTACTGGTACGAGGCGACCGTTCCGGCCAGCGTGACCGCCGTGCCGACGGCGACGGCGAGCACGAAGGTGACGGTGAAGCTGCGCGAGATCTGCTGCGCGGCGGCCACCGGCACCACCATCAGCGCGCTGACCAGGAGCAGCCCCACGACGCGCATGGCGACCGTCACGGTCACCGCGGCCACCACCGCGACCAGCAGGTTCAGCGCCCGCACCGGAAGCCCGGTGACCCGCGCGAACTCCTCGTCCTGGCTGACCGCGAACAGCTGCCGCCGCAGTCCGACGGTCACCGCGACCACGAAGGCCGCGAGGATCACGATCGCCGTCACGTCCTCCTGCGAGACCGTGGAGAGCGATCCGAAGAGGTACGAGGACAGATTGGCGTTCGAGCCGGTCGGCGCCAGGTTGATCAGCAGGACGCCGCCCGCCATGCCCCCGTAGAAGAGCATGGCCAGCGCGATGTCGCCGCGCGTCTTGCCGTACCAGCGGATCAGCTCCATGATCACCGCGCCCGCGATGGCGACGACGGTGGCCGTCCACACCGGGCTCGTCTGCATCAGGAAGCCGAGGCCGACACCGGTCATCGCGACGTGCCCGATGCCGTCGCCCATCAGGGACTGACGGCGCTGCACGAGGTAGATGCCGATGGCGGGCGCGGTGATGCCGACGAGCACGGCGGCGATCAGGGCCCGCTGCATGAAGGCGGTGGAGAGGATGTCGGTCAGCATCAGGTCAGCAGTCCCGTCGGTACCGGGGAGGCCGCTGCCGGGGCCGCGTGCGGGTGGCAGTCCTCCTTGGTCAGGTGGTGCGGGTCGTGTCCCGGCAGCGCGGTGCCGTCGGTCGGCGGCCCGTCGTACGTGACGAGGCCGTCGCGCAGGACGACCGTGCGGTCGATGAGGGGCTCCAGCGGGCCCAGCTCGTGCAGGACGAGGAGGACGGAGGCCCCGGCGGCCACCTGCGCGCGCAGGGTCGCGGCGAGGATCTCCTGGCTGACCAGGTCGACCCCGGCCATCGGCTCGTCCATGATCAGCAGCTCGGGCTCGCTCGCGAGCGCCCGCGCGATCAGCACCCGCTGGTGCTGGCCGCCGGACAGGGCGCTCACCGAGTCCTTGGCCCGGTCGGCGAGCCCGACGAGGTCGATGGCCCGGTCGACGGCGGCCCTGTCGGCCCTGGACATCAGTCCGAGGCGGGTGCGGGAGAGCCGCCCGGAGGAGACGACCTCGCGGATCGTGGCGGGCACGCCTCCGGCGGCGGTGGTCCGCTGGGGCACGTACCCGACCCGGGCCCACTGCTTGAAGCGCTTCAGCGGCGTCCCGAAGAGCTCGACCGAGCCGCCCGTCAGGGGCACCTGCCCGATCACGGAGCGTACGGCGGTGGACTTGCCCGAGCCGTTCGCACCGAGCAGGGCGACGACCTCGCCGCGCTGCACGGCGAGGTCGATCCCGCGCAGCACGGGGCGCGAGCCGAGCACGGCGGTGGCCGCGCTCAGGGATATGACGGCGTCGTTCTGCACGGTTCGCGCCTCCGGGACTGCGGGGGATGGGATCACTTGGCGCCGAGGGCCTTCTTCAGCGCTTCGAGGTTGGACTGCATGACCTCGATGTAGGTGGAGCCCTTGGACTTGTCCGTGATGCCCTCCAGGGGGTCCAGCACGTCCGTCTTCAGGCCGGTGTCCTTGGCGAGGGTGTTCGCCGTCTTGTCGCTGACCAGCGTCTCGAAGAAGACGGTGGTGACCTTGTCTTCCTTGGCGATCTTCTGGAGCTGCTTGATCCGGGCGGGGCTGGGCTCCGACTCCGGGGCGACGCCGCTGATGCCCTCCTGCTCCAGGCCGTACCGCTCGGCGAGGTAGCCGAAGGCGGCGTGGGTGGTGATGAAGGTCTTGGTGGCGGTGTTCTTCAGGCCGTTCTGGAAAGCCACATTCAGGCCGTCCAGCTTCGTGACCAGTGTCTCGCTGTTCTTCTTGTACGTCGCGGCGTTGACCGGGTCCGCCTTCGCGAGGGCCTTCTCGACGCCCTTGGCGATCTCGGCGTACTTCACCGGGTCGAGCCAGACGTGGGGGTCGGTGCCGCCCTCGGCGTGCTCGTGGCCGTGGTCGTGGCCCTCGTGCCCGGCCTCTTCCGCGCCGTGCTCGTGGCCGTGCCCGGCCTCGGCGGAGTGGGTCTCCATCTTCGTGAGGGTCGCGGCGTCGACGGTGGCCTTGGCCCCGGACTGCTTCACGGCCTCGTCGACGGCGGGCTGGAGGCCCCCGAGGTAGAGGATCAGGTCCGCCTCGCCGAGCTGGGCGGTCTGCTTGGGCTTGAGCTCCAGGTCGTGCGGCTCGACGCCCGGCTTGGTCAGCGTGGTGACGGCGACCTTGTCGCCGCCTATCTGCTCGGCCAGGTACTGCATGGGGTAGAACGACGCGATCACGTCCAGCTTCCCCGCTGCGTCCTTGCCGTCCCCGCCGTTCTTGCCCTCCGTGGCGGAGGAGCTGCCTCCGCAGGCGGACAGGGTGAGCAGTCCGAGGGAGACGGCGGCAGCGGTGGCGGTCACGGGTATGAGGCGTCGTACGTTCATGACACTCATTTTCAACAAAAGTGGAAACGATTGTCAATAGTGCGCTTGTCCGCTCTGTCCCCGATACCGATTTGATCCGGGGCCCCCGCACGCCGGTAACCTGAGGCATTCGCCGGGCCGTGCCGGGTCGTGGCCGTGCAGGGGGGCCGCGCGCGGGAGCTGCGCGCACCGGCGGGGACACACACCTTCGTCGTCGTAATGAAGAGAGCACCGTGGCCGCCGACAAGATCGAGACCATCGTCAGCCTGAGCAAGCGCCGTGGCTTCGTTTACCCGAGCAGTGAGATCTACGGCGGCTCCAAGGCCGCCTGGGACTACGGGCCGCTGGGTGTCGAACTCAAGGAGAACATCAAGCGTCAGTGGTGGCGCGCGATGGTCATCGCGCGCGAAGACGTGGTCGGCATCGACTCGTCGGTCATCCTGGCCCCCGAGGTGTGGGAGGCGTCCGGCCACGTCGCGACCTTCTCCGACCCGCTCACCGAGTGCACCTCCTGCCACAAGCGCCACCGCGCCGACCACCTGATCGAGGCGTACGAGGCCAAGCACCACGGCCGCACCCCCGAGAACGGCCTGGCGGACGTCAACTGTCCCAACTGCGGCACCAAGGGCCAGTTCACCGAGCCCAAGCAGTTCTCCGGCATGCTGGAGACGCACCTCGGCCCGACCCAGGACACCGGCTCGAAGGCTTACCTGCGCCCGGAGACCGCGCAGGGCATCTTCACCAACTTCGCCCAGGTGCAGCAGACCTCGCGCAAGAAGCCGCCGTTCGGCATCGCGCAGATGGGCAAGTCCTTCCGGAACGAGATCACTCCGGGCAACTTCATCTTCCGCACGCGCGAGTTCGAGCAGATGGAGATGGAGTTCTTCGTCAAGCCGGGCGAGGACGAGCAGTGGCAGGAATACTGGATGGAGCAGCGCTGGAACTGGTACCTGGACCTCGGCATCAACCCCGAGAACATCCGCTGGTTCGAGCACCCTGCCGAGAAGCTCTCCCACTACTCGAAGCGCACCGCTGACATCGAGTACCGCTTCAACTTCGGCGGCCAGGAGTTCTCCGAGCTCGAAGGCGTCGCGAACCGCACCGACTTCGACCTGAAGGCGCACTCCAAGGCTTCCGGCCACGACCTGGTCTACTTCGACCAGGAGGCCAACGAGCGCTGGACGCCGTACGTCATCGAGCCCGCGGCCGGTGTCAACCGCGCGATGCTCGCCTTCATGCTGGACGCCTACCGCGAGGACGAGGCGCCCAACGCCAAGGGCGTCATGGAGAAGCGCGTCGTCATGGGCTTCGACCCGCGCCTGGCGCCGGTCAAGGTCGCGGTCCTGCCGCTGTCCCGCAACCCGCAGCTCTCGCCGAAGGCCAAGGGCCTCGCCGCGGACCTGCGCAAGAACTGGAACATCGAGTTCGACGACGCGGGCGCCATCGGCCGCCGCTACCGCCGCCAGGACGAGATCGGCACGCCGTTCTGCGTGACGGTCGACTTCGACACCCTGGACGACAACGCGGTGACCGTGCGCGAGCGCGACACCATGAAGCAGGAGCGCGTGTCGCTCGACATGATCCAGGAGTACCTGGCGGTCCGCCTCATCGGCTGCTGACCCGCTGATACGTTCCCGAGCCCCCGGTCGCCCGCTTCTGCGGCCGGGGGCTCCGGCGTGCCAGGACGGCGCACAGCGCGGCGAGGGGGAGCTCGGCGCACCCGGCCATGGCGAGGGCGGCGGCGAGCTCCGGGCCCGGCGCGGAGGTCAGCAGGTCGGTGCAGGCGTCGGCGGCCAGCAGGAGGGCCGCACCGGCGGCGGGCAGACGGGCGGCGCGCCCTTCTCGCAGGCGGGTGCCCGCCGCGAGGAGGCAGGCGGCCTCCAGGGTGTCCAGCGCGATCCAGGCGGCGGCCTCGACGGGCGGCAGGGTCGCGGCCAGGTACCCCATCCAGGGGAGCAGGGCGAGCCCGGCGAGGGTGAGGAGCCTGCCCTGCCAGAGGGCCGAAAGGGTGGTGGGGATCGGGGTGTTGAGGGCGAGGAGTGCCATGGCGGGGCGGTCCTTCCGGGGCTTTTCGTGGTCGCGGATCGCGTTCACGGGCCCGGCTGTCGGGCTCGTGATCAACACTCCGCACTACGGAGGCCCGGGTCAGGAACGCTGCTTGCCGACTTGGGGTGGCACTGGTTGCACCCCTGCCCGGCAACAGGCTTCATGGCGCGTTGTCGGACCCGCCGTCTACCGTCGGATCATGAACCTCCTGACCCGGGTGAGTCCCGGGCCGCTCACCTCCCTCCCCGGCCGGGTGGCCCCCGAGCGGCGCTCCCGCCGGGCCCGCGCCCTGACGCGGCTGCGCCGCGACCTCGCGTTCGTCGGTGCGGGGGTGCCGCTGCACCTGCTCACCGCGCCGCTGTTCGTGTGGGGGACGATCGAGGCCATCGGGCTCCTGGACGGCAGCTCGGGCTCGGCGCCGTTCGTCCTGCCGATCACCATCGCGCTGGTCGTCGTCGCCGGGTACGGGCTGACCGAGGCGCAGCGGTGGCGGTTCCGGGAGCTGTGCGGGGTGGAGATACCGAGGCTGCGGTTCGCGGTCGCGCGACGGCAGTTCGCGTACCACTGGCTGGTCGGGCCGTGCCTGGCGCTGGTCGAACTGGCCGTGCTGGTACTGGCGTTGCTCGCGGTCGCCGCGACGACCGTGTTCGTGTGGGTGTGGCTGCTGCCCGCCGAATTCCGGCTGGCGCACCACGGCTACACCACCTGGGCCGCCTTCAGCATGGCCGCAGGCGTCGCGGCCCTGTTCGCCGTTCCGCCGTCGGCCGCCGCTCTCGTACGGCTGGAGCAGCGCATCGCGCCCGCCCTGCTGCGGGACGACAAGGCCGAGGCCCTCCAGCAGCGGGTGTCCGACCTGACCGAGAGCCGGGCCGGAGCGGTGGACGCGGCCGACGCCGAACGGCGGCGCATCGAGAGGGACCTGCACGACGGGGCGCAGCAGCACCTCGTCGCCATGGCCCTCAACCTGGGCATCGCGAAGGCGCTGTGGAAGGACCGCACCGATCTGCCGCCCGACGTCATGGAGGTCGTCGAAGAAGCCCACCGGGCGGCGAAGGAGTCCATCGAGGAACTGAACAACCTGGTGCGCGGCCTGCACCCCTCGGTCCTGGACGAACTCGGCCTGGACCCGGCCCTGTCGGGGCTCGCCGCCCGCGCGCCCTTCCCCGTACGGCTGCGGGTGGACGCCCCCGAGAGGACCGCGCCCGCCGTCGAGGCCGTCGCCTACTTCGTCGTGTCCGAGGCCCTCACCAACATCGCCAAGCACGCCCGCGCGACGAGGGCGGAGGTGGCCGTGACCCGCCTCGGAGGGATACTTCGGGTGATCGTCACCGACGACGGAACGGGCGGCGCCGACCCCTCGGGCGGCACGGGGCTGCGCGGCCTGGCGCAGCGGGTGTCCTCCGTCGACGGCGCGTTCCGCCTCAGCAGCCCCACCGGGGGACCGACCGTGATGACCGTGGAGTTGCCGTGCAGCGCCGCCGCGCAGTGATAGCCGAGGACTCCGTCCTCCTCCGCATGGGAGTCGTGAAGATCCTCCAGATGGCGGGCTTCGACGTCGTCGCCGAGTCGGGGGACGGGGAGGGGCTGCTCGTCGCCGTCGAAGAACACCGCCCTGACCTCGCGGTCGTCGACGTACGGATGCCGCCCGACTTCACCGACGAGGGCATCAGGGCGGCGCTCGCCGTACGGGAGAGATGGCCGGACACGGCGGTGCTGATGCTGTCGCAGTACGTCGAGGAGCGGTACGCGGCGGAACTCCTCGCCCGGCACACCAGCGGGATCGGCTACCTCCTCAAGCAGCGGGTCGCGGACGTCGAGGAGTTCATCGAGGCCCTGCGCCGGGTCGCCGACGGCGGGACGGCCCTGGACCCGCAGGTCGTCGCCCAGCTCCTCGTCCGCAGGGGCAGCGATCCGCTGGAGAGGCTGACCGACCGCGAGCGCGAGGTGCTCGCGTCGATGGCGGAGGGCCGTTCCAACGCGGGGATCGCCGGGCAGCTGGTGCTGAGCGAGAGCGCGGTGGCCAAGCACATCAACTCCATCCTGGCCAAGCTGGACCTGCCCCGGGCGGGCGGGGACCACCGGCGGGTGCTGGCCGTACTGCGCTTCCTGGAGGGGAACGGCTGACCCCGGAGCGGCGGGGGAGCGGCAGGGGCGCGGCAGGGGAGCGGCGGGCGTGGGCGAGCAATTCTGGTGCGGGCCGGGGCGGGGAGGGGGTACCTTCATTCTCATGTTCTTCCAGACGCCGATTTACGAGTGAGAGCGTGACGGGCCCCTGCTGACGTGCACCGACGTCGCCGCGCCCGTCCCCCACCGATGAATCCGTAGATCACTTCACCTCACTGTGGGAGAACCCATGACCACGAGCAAGAACATCAACAACCCCGTGGGCCAGGGCGGCGGCCAGCGCAAGCGTCAGTCCCGCGACGAACGGGCGAACAACGGCCCGCACCGCAACGCCGACCGGCAGAGCGCCGCCGACAAGAAGGCGGAGCTGCTGGAGAAGATGCGGGCGAAGGCGGCCGGTGCCGCCGAGGGTGCCGAAGGCACCCAGCAGAGCTGATCCCTCGTACGTGAACGGGCCCGGGTCGCTTCGGCGGTCCGGGCCCGCTCGTGTGCGGGGGCCGGGCTTCAGGCCGACCGGGTGCGGCGAGTGGGCGACAATGAACTAATGACCTCGCTCAACATCGGCCCCCATGTCGTGCAGCCGCCCGTGGTGCTCGCGCCCATGGCAGGCATCACGAACGCCCCCTTCCGCACCCTCTGCCGTGAGTTCTCCGGCGGGAAGGGCCTGTTCGTGAGCGAGATGATCACGACGCGGGCGCTGGTCGAGCGCAACGAGAAGACCATGCAGCTCATCCGCTTCGACGCGACGGAACAGCCCCGTTCGATCCAGCTGTACGGGGTGGACGCGGTCACCGTCGGCAAGGCGGTCCGCATGATCGTGGACGAGGACCTCGCCGACCACATCGACCTGAACTTCGGCTGCCCGGTGCCCAAGGTGACGCGGAAGGGCGGCGGCTCGGCCCTCCCGTACAAGCGGCCGCTGCTGCGCGCGATCCTGCACGAGGCGGTGGGCAACGCGGGCGACCGGCCCGTGACGATGAAGATGCGCAAGGGCATCGACGACGACCACATCACCTTCCTGGACGCCGGTCGCATCGCCGTCGACGAGGGCGTCACCGCCATCGCGCTGCACGGCCGTACGGCTGCCCAGCACTACGGCGGCACCGCCGACTGGGACGCGATCGCGCGGCTCAAGGAGCACGTGCCGGAGATCCCGGTGCTCGGCAACGGCGACATCTGGTCGGCGGACGACGCGCTGCGGATGGTCCGCGAGACCGGCTGTGACGGCGTCGTCGTGGGCCGTGGCTGCCTGGGGCGGCCGTGGCTGTTCGGCGACCTGGTGGCGGCCTTCGAGGGCCGTGAGGAGCGTGCGAAGCCGACGCTGCGCGAGGTCGCGGTCGTCATGCGGCGGCACGCGGAGCTGCTCGGGGAGTGGATCGGCGACGAGGCACGGGGTGTCATCGACTTCCGGAAGCACGTGGCCTGGTACCTCAAGGGCTTCTCCACGGGCGGCGAGATGCGGAAGAAGCTCGCTGTAGCGTCTTCTCTCGCCGAAATGGACGCTCATCTGAGCGAGCTTGATCTGGACCAGCCGTGGCCCGAGGGTGCGGATGGGCCTCGGGGGCGTACGTCCGGAAATGGGCGGGTTGTGCTGCCTGATGGCTGGCTGAAGGACCCGTACGACTGTGCCGGGATCAGCGACGAAGCGGAGCTGGACACGTCCGGAGGGTGAGATTCGGGGTGCTCTGATGAGCGTGCGGGAGCGTGATTCTCGCCACGCCTGATGGTGTAGTCGCTCAGATGAGCGACTGAAGGCGGGCTGCATTTTTCAAAGGGTGGCACCCAGTGCCACCCTTTCTTTTTTCATTCTCCGAGATCATGAGTCACGGAGAGTTGTTACTTGGTGCCGAGTGCTCTCACTCCGTAATGATGCGTTCAGGCTTTGAAGGCGTGAGGCTTTGGCCTGCGCACGCCGGATCACTTTCGATCTGCTGGCGGACGGGTGGTTAAAGCCGTATGACGGTTAAGTGGACGTACCCAGACACCTTCGATCTGGGTATGTTCCTCGCCGTCAGGGCAGCCAACGCGTCTTCGAGGAGCCGAGACCGTGTCGGAAAACAAAGAACCCCACGTAGCGAAGCCGACTTCCGAGCAGAAGTTCGTCTACGACTTCACCGAGGGCAACAAGGACCTCAAGGACCTTCTCGGTGGCAAGGGCGCCAACCTCGCCGAGATGACCAACCTGGGTCTTCCGGTGCCTCCGGGGTTCACGATCACGACCGAGGCGTGCAAGGTCTACCTCGACAGCGGTGACGCTCCCAAGGAGCTGCGCGACGAGGTCAGCGCCCACCTGGACGCCCTTGAGGCGAAGATGGGCAAGAAGCTCGGCCAGGCCGACAACCCGCTCCTCGTCTCGGTCCGCTCCGGCGCGAAGTTCTCGATGCCCGGCATGATGGACACCGTCCTCAACATCGGCCTCTCCGACGCGTCGGTGTCCGGCCTCGCCCAGCAGGTCGGCGGGGACGAGCGCTTCGCGTGGGACTCCTACCGCCGCCTCATCCAGATGTTCGGCAAGACCGTCCTCGGCGTGGACGGCGAGCTGTTCGAAGACGCGCTGGACGAGGCGAAGACGGCGAAGAAGGTCAAGGTCGACACCGACCTGGAGGCCGCCGACCTCAAGAAGCTCGTCAAGAAGTTCAAGAAGATCGTCTCCGACGAGGCCGGGCGGGACTTCCCGCAGGACCCGCGCGAGCAGATGGACCTCGCGATCAACGCGGTCTTCGACTCGTGGAACACCGACCGCGCGAAGCTCTACCGCCGCCAGGAGCGCATCCCCGGCGACCTGGGCACCGCGGTCAACGTCTGCTCGATGGTCTTCGGCAACCTCGGCCCTGACTCCGGCACGGGCGTCGCCTTCACCCGCGACCCGGCCAGCGGTCACGCCGGTGTGTACGGCGACTACCTCCAGAACGCGCAGGGCGAGGACGTCGTCGCGGGCATCCGCAACACGGTCCCGCTCGCCGACCTGGAGTCGATCGACAAGGCGTCGTACGACCAGCTCATGCAGATCATGGAGACGCTGGAGACCCACTACAAGGACCTCTGCGACATCGAGTTCACGATCGAGCGCGGCCAGCTCTGGATGCTCCAGACCCGCGTCGGCAAGCGCACGGCGGGTGCGGCCTTCCGCATCGCCACGCAGCTCGTGGACCAGGGCCTCATCGACGAGGCCGAGGCGCTCCAGCGCGTGAACGGCGCGCAGCTCGCGCAGCTGATGTTCCCCCGTTTCGACGAGAGCGCGAAGACGCAGCTGCTGGGCCGGGGCATCGCCGCCTCGCCGGGCGCCGCGGTCGGCAAGGCGGTCTTCGACTCGTACACGGCCGTCAAGTGGTCGCGCTCCGGCGAGAAGGTCATCCTGATCCGCCGCGAGACCAACCCGGACGACCTCGACGGCATGATCGCCGCCGAAGGCATCCTGACGAGCCGTGGCGGCAAGACCTCGCACGCGGCGGTCGTCGCGCGCGGCATGGGCAAGACCTGTGTCTGCGGCGCGGAGGAGATCGAGGTCGACACCAAGCGGCGTCGGCTGACGGTCGGCGACACCGTGGTCGAGGAGGGCGACGTCGTCTCCATCGACGGCTCGTCCGGCAAGGTCTACCTCGGCGAGGTCCCGGTGGTCCCCTCCCCGGTCGTCGAGTACTTCGAGGGCCGGATGCACGCGGGCGCCGACGACGCCGACGAGCTGGTCGAGGCCGTGCACCGGATCATGGCGTACGCGGACCGGCGGCGCAGGCTGCGGGTGCGGGCGAACGCCGACAACGCCGAGGACGCACTGCGGGCGCGGCGCTTCGGGGCGCAGGGCATCGGCCTGTGCCGTACCGAGCACATGTTCCTCGGTGAGCGTCGCGAGATGGTCGAGCGGCTGATCCTGGCGGACACCGACGACGAGCGCGAAGAGGCGCTGAAGGGGCTGCTGCCGCTTCAGAAGCAGGACTTCATAGAGCTCTTCGAGGCGATGGACGGCCTGCCCGTCACGGTGCGGCTGCTCGACCCGCCGCTGCACGAGTTCCTGCCCGACATCACCGAGCTGTCGGTCCGCGTCGCGCTCGCGGAGTCCCGCAAGGACGCCAACGAGAACGACCTGCGGCTGCTCCAGGCCGTGCACCGGCTGCACGAGCAGAACCCGATGCTGGGGCTGCGCGGTGTGCGTCTGGGCCTGGTGATTCCCGGGCTGTTCACCATGCAGGTGCGGGCCATCGCGGAGGCGGCCGCCGAGCGGCGCAACGCGAAGGGCGACCCGAGGGCGGAGATCATGATTCCGCTGGTGGGCACGGTCCAGGAGCTGGAGATCGTCCGCGAGGAGGCCGAGGCGGTCATCGCCGAGGTGCAGGCGGCGACGGGGATAGACCTCAAGCTGGCGCTGGGCACGATGATCGAGCTGCCGCGCGCCGCGATCACGGCGGGGCAGATCGCCGAGGCGGCGGAGTTCTTCTCGTTCGGCACGAACGACCTCACGCAGACGGTGTGGGGCTTCTCGCGGGACGACGTGGAGGCTTCGTTCTTCACGGCGTACCTGGAGAAGGGGATCTTCGGGGTGTCGCCGTTCGAGACCATCGACCGTGACGGTGTCGGCGCGCTGGTGCGCTCCGCGGTGGAGGCGGGGCGCAAGACGCGGCCCGACCTGAAGCTGGGCGTGTGCGGCGAGCACGGCGGTGACCCGGAGTCGGTGCACTTCTTCCACGAGGTGGGGCTGGACTACGTGTCCTGCTCGCCGTTCCGCATTCCGGTGGCGCGGCTGGAGGCGGGGCGCGCGGCGGCCCAGGCGACGGGCAGTGACAGCCGCTGATCCCGTCGTGTGAGACCACCGAATCCGTCGCCGGGGCGTCGTAACCCCACCCTCAATCCCGGCGACGGCTTCGGCCCGATACGAAGCGGCGGCACCCTGTGCGGGAGTGCCGCCGCTTCGGCGTGCGTCCGTCGGGGGCGAGGTGCGCGGGCGTGCGCGGCAGTCGACGTACGGGTGGGTACTCGCTGTGGCCCTCTGAGATCAGAGCGTGAAGGTCGGTCCAGGCCCGCGAAGTGGCAGTTGAAAAGCTGACCTTCGCAGTCCGGGGTTCGCCGGGGGTTTGACCGGCGTTCTCCGAGGGCTTCTGGTGACTTCCGGTGTCTTCTGGTGATCTCCACCGGGCGGCGCCGGGCGCGAGCCGCAGATCCCCACCTGCCACTCGCGCCCAGACGCCTCGGACGGACTCCGAATTCCCCTGCTCCGTATGCCGCCGTCAAGTGCGGCGAAGCCCCCCACGGCCTTCGTCGTACCCCATCGGCATGCGGGGCGGTCGGTGTCCGACACCGCCCAGCTTCGTGCTTGGGGTTCCGTTTTCGCGAGGCGTTTCAAGTGTGGCCGAAAGGCCGTGGTGACGGGGTGTGAGGACGTGCATACTCGTTGACGAGACGGTTGCGTGTGCAACCGGCGGTCGAGGGTGGGGAGTTGGACCGGTGGTGCTGCGCATCCACTTCACGGGGGAGGATCTTGCTCGCGTGCGGCTTGCCGCCCGGCCGGACGCCCTGTGGGAGACGGTTCTGAGCCTGCACCGGCTGCGGGACCGGCGGGGCGGTCGGGTGTACGGCGAATGGCGTGACCGGGCCCGGGCGGGCTGGGCGGCCAGCGGGCGGCAGCGGCGGCTGCTGAGGTCCGTCGTACCGACGCGCGGGTACTTTCCGGATTTCCTCACCCCGGAGGAGGGCGCGGCGGGGTGGGAGGAGGGGCTGGAGGCGGTCCGCGGGACGCCCGAGGAGCGGGTGCGGGCCGAGCTGGCGGTGCTGGAGGGGGAGGAGCCGACGGCCGGCGGGGAGGCGGCACCGCTGGGTGGGGAGGTGGAGCTCGGGGGGCTCGTGGACGCGTTGGTGGGGTACCACCGGGCTGCCGTCGCTCCCGTGTGGCCGCATGTGCATGCCCGGGTCGAGGCGGACCGGGCCGCTCGGGGGCGGGCGTTGCTCGATGGTGGGGCCGATGCGCTGCTCGCCTCCTTGCCGCCGGTGCTGAGGTGGCGGTCGCCCGTGCTGGAGGCGGACTATCCGGTGGAACGGGACGTGTGGCTGGAAGGGAGGGGGCTGAGGTTGCAGCCGTCGTTCTTCTGCCAGGGGGCGCCGGTGATGCTCTACGACCCGGGGCTGCCGCCTGTGCTGGTGTATCCGGTGGCGCATGCTCCGGCGGGTGTGCGGCGGGGGGAGGGGCCCTCGTTGGGGAGGCTGGTGGGGCATACGCGGTCGGCGGTGCTCAGGGCGATAGACCACGGGTGCACGACGAGTGAGCTGGCGCGGCGGGCGGGGGTGTCGATGGCGTCGGCGAGTCAGCATGCGGGGGTGTTGCGGGAGGCGGGGCTGGTGGTGACGTTGCGGCATGGGAGTGCGGTGCTGCATTCGTTGACGCCGTTGGGGGTGGCGTTGTTGAGGGGCGGAGCGGTGTACCCGTAGGGGGCGGGGGCCTTTCGCGCGGGTCGGGTGGGTGGTTGCTGTTCATGCCGGGGGCTCCGCCCCCGGGCCCCCGGCCCGCCTTTGGCGGGTTCTGGCCCCTCCCCGCCCCCGCCCCCTCCTCGTCGTCGACCTAGTCGTCGATTCCGGAGCGTTCCACGCCTGCGACGATCCAGCGCTGGAAGAAGAGGAAGACCAGCAGGAGGGGGAGGATCGAGACCGCGGCCGCGACGAAGAGTTCGTGGAGGTTGACCGTCTGGGCCGTGTTCAGGGTGGAGAGGGCGACCTGGACGGTCCAGGAGGTTTGGTCCTGGCCGATGACCAGGGGCCAGAGGAACGCGTTCCAGGCGCCGATGAAGACGATCGTGCCGACTGCCGCGAACACCGGGCGCGAGTTCGGTACGACGATCTGCCAGAAGGTGCGCCAGTATCCGAGCCCGTCCACGCGTGCCGCGTCCTCCAGTTCGCGCGGGAAGCCCAGGAAGTACTGGCGGAAGACGAAGCAGGCGAAGGCGGAGAAGAGGGTCGGGATGATCAGGCCCCGGAGAGTGGAGATCCAGCCGAGCGAGGAGACGAGCACGAAGCTCGGGACGAAGGTGACCGCCGCCGGGACCATGAGCGTGCCGAGGATCGCGTAGAACACCTTGTTGGAGTGGCGGTACGGGATGCGGGCCAGGCCGTAACCGGCGAGGGCGGCCAGGAGGAGCGTGCCCAGGGTGGTGGCGACGGCGATGAGGGCCGAGTTGAGGAGGGTGCGGGCGAAGGGGATGGAGGTGTCGGAGAAGAGTTCGGTGACGTTGCCCCACTGGAGGGTGGAGGGGAAGAACGTCCAGTCGGGGGAGGTGATCTCGGCGTCCGTGGAGAGGCCGTTGCGGACCAGGAGGTAGAAGGGGACGAGGAAGAGAAGGGCGAGCGCGACGAGGAGGACTGCCCGCAGGGCGCGTCCCACGCGCACGAGAGCATCGTCCGTGCCTCCCGCGCTGTGCGTGCCGGAGGTGCCGCTCGTGTTGCGCGCGCCATCCGTGTTGCCCGTGTCCTGCGTTGCGTCTGCGCCGTGAGGGCCATTCGTGTTGCCCGTGTCGTGAGGGTTGGGCATGGGGGCTCAGTCCTCCTTCTTGCCGAGGCCGAAGAAGCGGGCCTGGAAGATCGTCACGATGGCGATGATCAGCGCCAGGATGATCGCGCCCGCACTGCCCAGGCCCAGGTCCTGCCCCTGGCCGAGGGCCGTGTAGTAGAGGTAGACGAGGGGCGGGCGCGCGTACGGCGGGTAGCCGCGGGAGTCCGAGAGCAGGTTGTAGAACTCGTCGAACGCCTGGAAGGCGTTGATGACGAGGAGGAGGACGACGGCCACGGAGGTGGCGCGCAGCAGCGGGAAGGTGATGTTGCGGAAGACCTGCCAGCCGGGGCGGGCTCCGTCGACGGCCGCCGCCTCGTAGAGGGTGGGGGAGATGCGTTGCAGCCCGGCCAGGAAGAGGATCATGTAGAAGCCCGCCTGGAGCCAGAGCCGTACGGTCACGATGACCAGCCAGTACCAGGGGGGCGAGGTGGTCGAGAGCCAGGCGGTCTGGTCGGCGCCGAACCAGCCCAGGACCGTGTTCGCCAGGCCGAAGCGCACCCCGTTGAAGATCGACATCTTCCAGATCAGGGCGGCGACCACGTACGAGCAGGCCGCCGGGAGGAAGAAGACCGAGCGGAAGAACGCCTGGAAGAGGCGGAGGCGGTTCACCATCAGCGCGAGGGCGAGGGACAGGGTGTACGTCGCCGGGACGATGAAGGCGGTGAAGAGGACGAAGGTGGTGAGGCTGTCGGTGAACGCCTCGTCGCGCAGCATCGCCCCGTAGTTGCCGAGGCCGACGAAGTCCGTGGGCGAGACCGTGTTGTGGGCGTCGAAGAAGCTGAGGTAGAGGCTCCAGAGCAGCGGTACGTACGTGAAGAGGCCGAGGCCGATCGCGAACGGGCCGACGAAGACCCAGAACCAGAGCGTGCGGTTCTGGGTCCCCAGCAAGGCTCCCCGCGAGGTCCCCCGCAGGGCTCCCCGCGAGGTCTCCCGCAGGGTTCCCAGCCAGGTTCCCCGCTGGGGTTCCTGTGAGGTCCCCGGCCAGGTTCCCCGGCGGGGTCCCTGTGAGGTCCCCAGCCGGGGCCTCCGCAGGGGCCGCTTCGCCGGGGCCCCACCCGGAGGCCCACCCGGGGGCTTCCCCGGCAGGCGCTCGCTCACCGGGACTTCTTCTTCACGCGCTCCAGCTCCTCGTTCGTCCTGCGGACCACCTTCTTCAGCTCGGTGTCCGGGTTCGCGCCGTCCTTGATGACGCGGCTCAGCGCGTCCTGGTACGCGGTCGCCGATGCGGGGGTCCACAGGAGGGGCTGGGCGTAGGCGTTCTCGGTGGCGTACTTCACCGCGTCCGCCGCCGCGCCCTCTTTCAGCTTGTCCGCCTTCTTGGCGAGGGAGGTCCTGGCCGGGATGTGGAAGCCGTAGGAGAGTGCGAAGTCGCTCTGGAAGGCTGCCTGTTCGATCCAGAGCCACTTGATGTAGTCCTTCGCGGCGGCCTTCTGCTTGCTGCGGGCGTTGACCGCCGCCCCGTACGCCCCGACCGGCACCGAGGGTTTCCCGCTTGCCCCGTCCTTCGGGAAGGGCAGGACGCCGAAGTCGTCGCCCAGGGCCTTCTGCACGGCGGGCAGCGCCCACAGGCCCGACCACTGCATCGCCGTCAGGCCCTGGATGAAGGCGGACGGGTCGGACCAGTCCGTGGGCGCGCCGAGCAGCAGCGACTTGTCGGCGTACAGCTGGCGCAGCTTGCCGAGCGCGCGGGCGGCGGCCGGGTCGTCGAAGCCGACCTTGCCGTCGTCGGTGACGAGGGAGAGCCCGGCGGCGTAGAGCGGGGTGCCGCCGAGGGAACCCGCGCCGCCGTCGTTGCCGAGGAAGAGCCCCTTGGTCTTCTTGTCGGTCAACTTCCTTGCCGCGTCGACGAGTTCGTCGAGGGTCTGCGGGGGTGCGACATTCGCCGCCTTGAGGAGGCTCTTGCGGTAGAAGAGGAGCTGCATGTCGACGACCTGGGGGACGGACCAGATCTTCCCCTCGTACGTCTTCGGGGCGAGGACGGCCTGGTTGAAGTCGTCCTTCACGCCGTCGAAGAGGTCGGTGAGGTCGACGACCTGGCCGCCCTGGATCTGGTCCAGGGTGGGCCCGTTGACCTCGAACACGTCGGGGCCGTCGGAGGTGAGGAGGGCTGCGGCGGTCTGCTGGTCGTAGTTGCCGGGTCGCCACTGGACGGTGACCTTGGTCTTCTTGTACGCGGCCGCGTAGCGGCGCACCGCCTGCTCGGTGCCGGGCTCGCCGTACTGGTGGTACCACTGGGCGAGGCCGGGGCCTCCCGCATCTCCGCCGCCTCCCGAACTTCCCTCCCCACGGCCGGTGTTGGAGCCACAGGCGGTCAGGGCTCCGGTCAGGGCTCCTGTGAGGGCGAGGCCGGAACCGGCGACGAGGAGATTGCGGCGGCTGATCGACATGACGTGTTCCCCCAGTGATGTGGTCGCCCAGTGGTTGGCCGTCGGACCGGGCCATCGTGCAGGCGGATGGCCCAACGATCAACCATGCGTGGGGATTACGGCCAGCGTGTTGCGGCGCTGTGTCGTCCTGCGGGACGGCGCTCCGCTCAGTAGTCCTTCACCCCGTACGCGTTGGCCACCACGGACATCTCGGGTCCTTCGAACGCCTCACCCGTCTGCTGTGCCTTGCCCCGCGCCTTGTTGATGTACGCCAGCTCCTGGCTCGCGGTGACGAAGCCGCGCAGCTCGCTCTCGTACGCCGCGAAGGCCGAGGCGTGGTCTCCCTGCGCCGCCTTCAGCTCGCCCGCGAGGACGTACGCGCCGACGATCGCCATGCTGGCGCCCTGCCCGGACAGGGGTGAGCCGCAGTAGCCCGCGTCGCCGACCAGGGCGACCCGGCCGTTCGACCAGGAGTCCATCTTCACCTGGGCCATCGAGTCCAGGTGGAAGTCGTCGGCCTGCCACATGTGGTCCAGCAGGGTCGGGAAGACCCAGCCCCCGTCCTTGAACTGGTCGGCCATCAGCTGCTTCTGGGCGTTTATGTCGCGGTAGTCGTAGGAGAAGTCGGGGTCGTGCTCGAAGCCGAGGTAGACGCGCAACTCCTTGTTCTCGCGTACGGACGTCACCAGGCCGCCACAGTCGAAGCCGTCCGCGTGGAAGGCGATCTGCCACTCGTCGAGGTCGAGGAAGTTGGGTGCGGACCACACGGCGAGGACCGTCCCCATGTGGGTGACGAAGTCCGACTCCGGTCCGAACGCCAGGGCGCGGGTGGACGAGTGCAGGCCGTCGGCGGCGAGGACGAGGTCGAAGGTGCGGGGCTCCGGTCTGTTCCTGAAGGTGACGTGGACGCCGGTGGCGTCCTGGGTGAGGGTGTCGATGGAGTCGTCGAAGAGGTACTCCACCTCGGGTCCTTCGACGGCGGCGGTCGCCTCGACGAAGACCGAGGACAGGTCGTCGCGGAGTATCTCGATGTCCGGGCTGGCCAGTTCGCCGCCGCTCAGCGTCTGCTCGGTGGAGCGGAACAGCTCCTCGCCGTCGGGGTTCACCACCGACATGCCCTGCATACGGACCCGTCTCGCGCGCGTCGTCTCTAGGGCGCCCATCCGCTCCAGGACCTTCAGGGCGGACCCGCGCACGTCGATGGACTGGCCGCCGGGGCGGAAGCCGGGCGTCAGCTCGACGACGGTGACCCGGAAGCCGTACCGCTTCAGCCAGTAGGTGAGGGCGGAACCGGCGATGCTGGCGCCGGAGACGAGGATGCGCGGGGCGTACGGGGTGCTGGACAAGGGAGTTCCCTTTCGGAGGGGGCGGGAAGATCGGCGTCAAGTGTCGACGGTGTCCATCCCTTTCACGTATGGGAACGCTCAAGTTTCACGTATAGGAACGCTCAAGTCCGGCTCCGCATCGGGCAAAGGGGGGCCCGCTGCTCGCTCATGGAGATGTTCACGGAGATGCTCATGGAGACGGCCCCCGCCGCTTGGCGAGGGCCGGTCACCTGGGGCTGCTGGTGAGGTTCAGGCGGGGAGTTCCCCGCCTTTGACGGCGGCGACGAAGGACGTCCATACGGCCGACTCGAAGACGAGTGCCGGGCCGTGGGGGTCCTTGGAGTCGCGGACCGGGACGGCGGCGGGGAAGTTGTCGGCGACCTCGACACAGGCGCCCCCGTCCTGGTTGCTGTAGCTGGACTTGCGCCACTGTGCGGCGCTCACGTCGACTCGGGGGGCTCGCATGGGGACTCCTCGCTCGCGGGGCTCAGATGGAGAGATCTCCGCCTTTGACGGCGGCGACGAAGGACGTCCATACGGCCGACTCGAAGACGAGTGCCGGGGCTTGGGGGTCCTTGGAGTCGCGGACCGGGACGGCGGTGGGGAAGTTGTCGGCGACCTCGACGCACTCGCCCCCGTCCTGGTTGCTGTAGCTGGACTTGCGCCACTGTGCGGCGCTCACGTCGACTCGGGGGGCTCGCATGGGGACTCCTCCATGTACTGAGTGATCAACTCGCGTGACTCGCGCGGGGACAGTGCGACATCACGAAGGTGATCGTATGCCTTGCGCAACCGGTCCACGTCCCTGGTCTCCTCCACCAAATCACCGGAGTAGCCGGTCTCTACGTAGGCCACGGTACGGCCGTCCGGCAGCCACAGGAACATGGTGTCCGTGTTGGTCAGCCCGTGCAGACCGACGGAGGACAGGACCACTTGGACGGTGACGTTGGGGAACTCGTCCCCCATGTGGATCAGATGGGCCAACTGCGCGCGCCACTCCGCCGGGTCCGCCAGCGGGCGGCGCAGGACCGACTCGTCGAGGAGAGCCCTGAACTGTGGTTGATCGTCGCGGCTGAGGAGTTCCTGCCGCCCCATCCGCGCTGCGACGTTCCGGGCCAACGCCTCCTCATCCATCCGCCCGGCTGCCCTGAGCAGGTCACGCGCGTACGCCGGAGTCTGGAGCAGTCCGGGGACGACGCTCAGGGCGTACTTCTGAAGCCCCGTCGCCTCCGCCTCCAGCATCATGTAACGCCGGTATCGCTCACGGAACTGCGTCGGGTCCCGCATGGCCAGTTCCCACAGGACCGCGAGATGTGTCGTGCCGTAGTACCGGTCCAGTTCCTGGGCAAGTTCCGGGCCCCCCAGGCTGGTTCCGTGCTCCATGTGCCCCAAGTGGCTGTGATCGCTGCGCACGGCGTCGCCCAGGGCGCGCAGGGAAACGCCCTTCTGCTTGCGAAGGAACACCAGCTCTTGCGCATAGCGGGCTCGCGGTGACTGGCTACGGCCGGACACCGGCCGTCGTAGCGGCATCGAAGCTCCTCTGTGGGGTTTGTGGGGCAACTGTCCGGACCCGTGGGCCGTTTCGGAGCCACAGGTTCCCGAGCCTCCCCCGCCGTACATGCTCGTAACCACGGGTCCACAGAACGGAGTTGGACTCGAAGATACGTACGGAGCGACGGCCATGGCAGACCGGACAGGCATTCCCGCTGCGGCGGTTGGCGGGTACGCCATAGACGAGATCACGGGCGAGGTCGGCAAGGTCGAGGAGATCACGGCCGCGTACGTCCTTCTCGGACCCATCGGCGGCGGGCAGTCGTGGCAGGCGGAACCCGGCCGCGTCCGTCCGGTCACGGTGGAGGAACGGCTGAGCGCGGGTGTCAGGGTCGCCAACGCCCGGATGTTCGACCCTCGGGAGGTCGGGGGCGGGTGGACGTGATCACGGCGGCGGACATCGGGAAGCGCGTCGAGGACGCGCAGGGGCGTATCGGCATCCTGTGCGACGTGATCCCGGACTACGCGGACCCCGGCGATCCTCCCGGCAGGCGCCGTAAGCGCCCTACGGCGTTTCTGCGGCCCGAGGGCGGCGGCGTCGAGTGGACGGTGTCCCCGGACGACGTGAGGCTGACATGAGCACTCCGCACGTCGGCGACGGCAACAACTGGGTGGAGGGCCTCTGTTGGCTCTACTGCCGACGCGAGGGGGTTCCGGTCCTGTGGATCGGCCCCGTCCACGTCACCGACGCGACGGGCCACATGTACGGCTGCGAGACGTGCATGGCCGAGCTGCGGCACATGGTGCACGCGGACGTGCGGCGCAGGGACCAGTGCGCGCTACAGGTGGGCGGATGACGATGACCCTGGTGGATCAGGCGGTCCGTGCGCGTGGTGGTTGCGGAGATCGCGGGAGCGGTGGTTCGGTTTACCCCACCCCCGGGTTCCGTGCTGGCACGATCGTGCGGGGGGTTCGGTCTCGGCAGCCTTGAGGCATGGACGACATCGGTGTGGCCGCGCAGCGGCAAGGGGAGTTCGCCGGGACCGTGCCGGAGGGGCGCGAGGGGCCCGGGTGGCGGGGGTGGCGGGGGTGGCGGGGGATCCTGCGGGAGCCGTTCCGGGGGGAGACCTGGCGGCGGACGCTGTACCTGCTGCTCGCGCCGCCCGTGGCGGTGCTGTGTGTGCCGCTCGCACTCGTGGGCGGACCCGTCGGGCGGTTCCAACTCGGCTTGCAGCACAGGCTGTTGGGTGCCGAGTTCGAGGCGCGGGAGCGGGGCGGGGTGCTCGCGGTGGTGTACGCCCTGGCCGGGGTGCCGTTGAGTCTGGTCGCCGTCGTGGCGACGTACTTCTTCTGGTTCGTCGTGGTCATCAACCTGGGGTACCCGCTGCGTCCTGACAGCGACCCCACGGGTGCGTGGGGCGGACCCACCATGGCCGGGGCCTGGGCGGTGCACGGCGCGGGAGCGGTGGGGTTCCTGCTGGTCACACCATGGGTCGCCAAGGGGTTCGCCGCGCTCCAGACGAGGCTCGCCGCCGGGCTGCTCGGGCGGGACCGGCGCGGGCGCGGGAGGGTGCTCGGGCTCGCGCTCGGGGTCGTCGCGGTGTGCGGACTGTTGTCGGTACCGATCATCCATCAGCTTTAGTGGACGCCGTGCGACGTCATCTCAAGGCCCTCCTCCACTCCTTCCTCGCCCCGCCCCTGGCCCTCGTGGGCGCGCTCCTCGTACTCGTCGGGCTGCTGGCGGGGGCGGCGCTGTCCGTCACCGCCCTGGGGCCCTGGCTGATCGCCGCGACCCTGCGCGGGGCGAGCGGTCTGGCTTCCGTACAACGGGCCCTGGCGCAGAGTCTGTTGGGGGTGAAGGTCGAGGTTCCGGCCGCTCAGGCCGCTGCTCCCGGGCCGTTCGGCTGGCGGCGGGCCGTACTCGCCGACCAGCGGTCCTGGCGGGCGGTCGGCTGGGTGTGCCTGGCCCCGGTGCTCGCGCTGCCGGGCCTGGTGGTCGCCTTCAACGGGTACGTGTACGGGGCGCTGTTCCTCCTGCACCCGCTGCTCCGGCACGTGAACTACACCACGGTCCTGGCCCCCGACGGCAGCGAACAGCACGTCTCGCTGAGTTGGTTCGGTACCCAGATGGACACCTGGCCGAGGTGGCTCGCCGTGGTGGCGGCCGGTGCGCTGATGATCGCCGTCGCACCCCGTCTCGTACGGCTGGCCCTCCTGCCGTACGAGAAGGTCCTGCGCGCCCTCCTCGGGCCGGGGGCCGCCGACCGGCGCATCCGCACCCTGGAGGAGACCCGTGCCCAGGCCGTCGAGGACGCCGCCGCCACCCTGCGGCGCATCGAACGCGACCTGCACGACGGGACGCAGGCCCGCCTCGTCGGGCTCGGCATGCACCTCACGATGATCCGGGAACTGGTGGCGGCAGGGGCTTCGAGCGAGCAGGTGCTGGCCGTGGTCGAGACCGCGCAGGGGAACGCCAAGCAGGCCGTCGCCGATCTGCGGAACCTGGTCAAGGGGATCCATCCGCCAGTACTGGACCAGGGGCTGGACGTCGCGCTGGCCACCCTGGCGGCGGACAGCCCGATGCGGGTGGAGGTGCGGGTGGGGGTCGGCGAGCGGCCGTCCCCGGCGATCGAGGCCATCGCCTATTTCTGCGTGGCCGAGCTGCTCGCCAACGCGGCCAAGCACAGTGGGGCGGACGCGGTGGACGTCGAAGTGGTGGGCGGGGGAGGGGTGTTGAGCGTGGTCGTACGGGACGACGGGCGCGGTGGGGCGATCGTAGGGGCCGGGAGCGGGCTGAGGGGGCTGCTCGGGCGGGTCGGGGCGGTCGACGGGACGCTGGAGTGCGACAGTCCGGCGGGCGGGCCTACGGTGGTGCGCGTCGTGCTGCCGTACCGCTAGAGATCTCCAGAGGGAGTCCACTCCGTCATGTCCGTGCCTGTTCCCGCGCCCGCGCCGCCGCTGCGGGTCGTCATCGCCGAGGATTCCGTACTGCTGCGGGACGGGCTCGCGCAGCTTCTGGGGATGCGGGGCGTGGAGGTGGTCGCTGCGGTGGGCGACGCGGACGCGCTGCTGGCTGCGGTGGCCGAGCACGGGCCGGACGCGGCGGTCGTCGACGTGCGGATGCCGCCGACACAGACGGACGAGGGGCTGCGGGCGGCGGTGGAGATCCGGCGGACCTGGCCCGGCACCGGGGTGCTGATCTTCTCGCAGTACGTGGAGACGAAGTACGCGGCGCAGCTGCTGGGGGGCGGGGGCGGGGGTGTCGGCTACCTGCTCAAGGAGCGGGTCGTGGACATCGGAGAGTTCGTGGACGCGCTCGGGAGGGTCGCGGCGGGCGGGACCGCCCTGGACCCGGAGGTGGTCGCGCAGCTCTTCGGCGCGAGCCGCCGGGGCTCGGCCCTGGACGCGCTGACGCCGAGGGAACGGGAGGTGCTCGGGCTGATGGCGCAGGGGCTGACGAACCAGTCGATCGCGGAGCGGTTCGTGGTCTCCGAGCGGGCGGTGGAGAAGCACGTGGCGAACATCTTCGCCAAACTGGGGCTCGCGGTGGGGGAGGGGGGCCACCGAAGGGTGCTGGCAGTCCTCAGGTACCTGGACGATTCCAGCCCGTCCGGCGTTTGACGATCTCAGCCCCTCCGGCGTTTGACGATCTCAGCCCCTCCGGCGATTGAGGAGCGGGGGTCCGGGGGCAGCGCCCCCGGCCTGAACCGCACCCGAAGCCGGACCGCACCCGGATCGCTCCTAGAGCTGGAGCTCGCCCATCTCGCTCCACCCCGTCGCCCCGGCGATGCTCGTGCTGACGATCTCCGGCGTACGGCGCAGCAGCGGGCGCATGGTCTCCAGGCCCGCGCGGAAGTGGTCCGAGTTCACGTGTGCCTCGGCGGCGTCGTCCTGGAACGCCTCCACCAGGACGTACTCGTTCGGGTCCTCGACACTGCGCGACCAGTCGAACCAGAGGTTGCCCGGCTCGGCGCGGGTGGCGTTCGTGAACGCCGCCACGTGCTCCGTCCAGGACTCGGCGTACTCGGGCTTTACGGGGAACTTCACGACAATAAAGATCATTGGGCCATTCTAGGGCCGCGCCCGTAACAGGAACTGGCCGCTCCGCCCGCCCCCGACCGGATGCGGGTGGCGACCTCAGAATTCGCTCAAGTTTCCGGGAAGTAAGTGGCCCAGGGGGTGTGCGCTCCGTACTGTCGTGCTCATGCCCGACATCTCGATCACCGCAGTCCTGCTCCTCTGCGTCGCCGCCGCCATGGCCGGATGGGTGGACGCGGTGGTGGGCGGCGGCGGGCTGCTCCTGCTCCCCGCCCTGGTCATGGGGCTGCCCCCGGGCATGGCGGGCACCTTCGCGCTCGGCACCAACAAGGCGGTCGCCATCGTCGGCACGACGGGCGCGGCCATCACGTACGTCCGCAAGGCCCCGATCGACGTGAAGATCGCGCTGAAGGTCGGGATCGCCGCCCTCGCGGGCTCGATGACCGGAGCGCTCTTCGCCGCCGGGATCAGCGACGCCGTCCTGCGGCCCATGATCATGGTGGTGCTGGTGTGCGTCGGCGCGTTCGTCATCTTCCGCCCCGCCTTCGGCACGGCCCCCGCGACCGGCCCCGCCACCAAGCAGCGCATCCTCGCCGCGATCCTCCTCGCGGGCTGCGGCATCGGCTTCTACGACGGGCTGTTCGGCCCCGGCACCGGGACGTTCCTGGTCCTCGCGCTGACCGCGATCCTGCACTTCGACATGGTCAACGCCTCCGCCACCGCGAAGATCGTCAACGTGTGCACGAACGCGGGCGCGCTCGTCACCTTCGCGCTCCAGGGGTACGTGCTGTGGCAACTCGCCCTGCTGCTGGCCGCGTTCAACCTCACCGGGGGTCTGATCGGGGCGCGCACCGCGCTGAAGAAGGGCAGCGGGTTCGTCCGGGTCGTGCTGCTGGTCGTGGTCTTCACGCTGGTCGCGAAGCTGGCGTACGACCAGTGGGTGGCGTGAGGTCGTCGGCGGGCGGGACGGCTTCGTCGGTGGGCGGGGTGCTCCTGGTGATGGCCCGTACGCCCGTGAGGTGCGCGAAGACCACCACGTTGCCCCGGTAGCCCTTGCCCTCGACGAAGCCGCCGCCGCAGGTGATCACCCGCAGCTCGGGCCGCGCGGCCTTCCCGTACACCTTGCTGTCGGGGAAGTCGGCGGCGTCGTACACCTCGATCGCGTCGATCGTGAAGACGGCGGTGCGGCCGTCCCTGCGCAGCACCTCGACGGTGTGGCCCTTGCGCAGCGAACCCAGGTGGTAGAAGACCGCCGGTCCTTCGGCGTTGTCCACGTGACCTGCGACGACGGCGGTCCCGGGGGTGCCGGGCGGGGTGCCGTCCCGGTACCAGCCCGCGATGTTCGGATTCCCCTCCGGCGGTACGTCGAGGCCGCCCGCCGCGTCCAGGCCCAGGCGCATCACCGGTGTGTCCACCCGGATCTGCGGGATGCGCAGCCGTACGGGCTCGGAGGCGGGGAGCGGGGCCACCGCGCCCGCCCTGTCGCCCGCCCGGTCGGCCCGCCCCGGGGCGAACGCCTCGGCTGCGGACGGCTGCGGCGGTGCCGTGGACGCGGAGGTGCCGCCCTGGATCAGCCACGCACCGGTGAGGACGGCGAGCACGAGGACGGCGCAGTGGGTGCGGAACCGGGCGGAGTCGGCGGGGGCGATTTCGGGCGGGAGGGAGGGGCGGCGGGGGAGCCTCGGCGTTGCCGTCTTCGGCGTAGGGGCCTCCGGCGTACGGAGCTTCGGGGCGCGGAGTTTCGGTACGTGGAGCCTCGGTACGCGGAGTTTCGGGGCGCGGAGCTTCCGCCGGGGGACGTCCGGCATCCCGGGAGTCGTTGGCACGGCTCTTCTCCCTCCTCCCCTCGCGTACGGGTGGCTGCGTCCCCCGCCCCCGCCCGGGACTCATGGTGATGGGCGGGGACGCGGGACGGTGGCAACGACCGTCGCGGCTTGTGCTCCCGCACAGGCCGCACGGCTGCTAGCGCGAGCCGCTCGCCCGGCGGCGCAGCAGCCAGGTGCCGCCCACGGCGGACGCGGCCAAGATGGCCGACCCCGCCGCGATCTGGGGGGTGTCGAGGGCAGAGACACTGCCGCCGACTCCGGTACGGACATGACCGGTGGGGGTGGTGGGGGTGGGGTGAGGGGCGCTGGGCGTGTGGCTGGGTGTGTGGCTGGGGGTCGCGCTCGGGATCGTGGCCGTGTCCGACGCCGCCCTCACCACGACGTCGCCCCTCGCCGACCTCTTGCCGTCGGCGCAGGAGACGCTGATTCCGTACGTCCCCGGGGTCGTGGCGGCGGGCACCGTGAACTCGCCCGCCAGGGCCTGCTGGCTGTCGCCGCCGCCCAGGGCGAAGTCGCCGACGCCGAGCGAGGAGGCGTTGCCTGTGCCCTTGTCGTCCGGGCCGCAGGCGGTGGTGTGGACGACGACGGTGGTGCCGGGGGCGATGTGCTCCGGGGTGATCGAGAGGTGGCCGGGGAGCGGGGCGTCGGCGGCGGCGACTGCGTCTGCCTCGGGCCAGGGCACGTCGGCATCCGGCAGTGCCCCGGCATCGGACAGCGGGTCCTGGACCGAGGGCACGTCCTGCACCGTCGAGGACACCACGTCCTCCACAGGCTCGGGAACGTCCGCCCGCGCCACCCCTCCCGTACCCAGCGCGAGCCCCGCGACGGCCAGTGCGGCCAGCGCGGCGCCGGTCGTCGGCCGGGCGCTGCGGGGGCGGGCGGTGCTGCGGGGCATGGCGGGGCTCCTTCGGGGGCGTACCTCTCGTGCTTCCTGCTGCTGCGCGGACTGCTCCACTGCTCCGAGATAAGCGGTACGCCCCCCGGACCGCCTCCCGAGAACCGGCCGGGGCGGGTGGTGGGGCGCGTGCCCTGTCACCCGTACGCCAGTGTGTTCTGCCAGGTCAACGGGGGTTACGGGGACCGGCGTGCGGGCCGGGGCGGGTGCCGGACCGAATGGGTGATGCCGGGGCCCGTGCGGGGTCGGGGGGTGTTCCGGGCGTGCCCCTCAGACCTCGTGCCCCTCAGACCTCGTGCCCCTCAGACCTCGTGCCCCTCAGACCTCGTCCCAGGGCGCCGCCGCGTACACCGCGCCCAGCGTCTTCATCAGGTCCTCGTCGACGGGGAAGTCCGTGTCGCCGATGCGGTGCACCGCCGCGATGCCCTGCGAGTTGGTGACGAAGGCCGCGCGGTACGGGCCGAGGCCGTCCAGGGTGAGGTGCCGACGGGCCGAGGGCAGGCCGCCGGGGTCGGGGAGGTGCCGTTCCAGGAGGGACTGGACGGTGCCCTGGAGGGCGGGTGCGTTCGGCCAGACGACCGAAGTCCCGTCCCAGAAACCGATGTTGGTGACGGCGCCCTCGGAGATCGTCCCGTCGGGGCCGGTCAGGAGGGCGCTGTCGTAGCCCTCCTGCTCGGCCAGGAGCGTGTAGTGGGTCTGGGCGAAGCCGCCGAGGTGCTTCACCTGGGGGAAGGGGCGGACGTACGGGACCGGGCGCAGGCTCACCGGGTGCTCGGGGGGCGTGGCGGGCGGGCGGACCGTGACGACGGTGGAGAGGGTGCCCTGCCAGCCGTAGCCGTACACGCGGAGGGAGGCGTCGCGGTGGCCCGACCGGGTGAGGGCCTGGCGGATCAGGGTGCGGATGCGGTCGCCGTCGAGGGGGGTGCCGAAGAGCTCGCGGGAGGCGGCGTCCAGGCGGGAGAGGTGGAGGTCGAGGCCCTGGATGCGGGTGTCGCGGACCTGGGCGGCGGTGAAGTGGCCGTATCCGCCCATGAGTTGGGGGAGGAGGTCGTTGAGTTCCGCGGGGGTGGGGATGTGGCCGTCGAGCTCTGCGTGCAGGGTGGTCATGCGACCACGGTATGCGGGGGGTTCTGTGCGGGTGGGTGGGGGCTGGGGTCACTGCCCAGGGGCTCCGCCCCCGGGCCCCCGGCCCGCCTCCGGCGGGTTTGGGCCCGCGCCCCAAGAAGTCTGAACTGTGCTTGACCTCAAGTGTGCTTGACGTACGAACCTTCTCGGCATGGACATCAACAACGCCTCCGCACCCGCTCCCCTCCGCGTCGCCGTCATCGTCGGCAGCAACCGTGAGGGCCGCTTCGCACCCGTCATCCGCGACTGGTTCCTTTCCCGTACCGAGGACTTCGGCGGCTTCGAAGTGGACGTCGTCGACGTCGCCGAGGCCGAGCTGCCGACCGCTCTCTCCTTCAACCCCTCCGACGCGGTCAAGGCCGAACTCGGCAAGGTGAGCGGCAGGTTGGCCGCCGCCGACGCCTTCGTCGTCCTCACCCCCGAGTACAACCACTCCTACCCGGCCGGGCTGAAGAACCTCATCGACTGGCACGGCCCCGAATGGCACGCCAAGCCCGTCGGCTTCGTCTCGTACGGCGGCCTCTCCGGCGGACTGCGCTCCGTCGAGCACCTGCGGCAGGTCTTCGCCGAGCTGCACGCCGTGACCCTGCGCGACACCGTTTCCTTCCACGGGCCGTGGGGCCAGTTCGACGCCGACGGGCAGCACCTCGACCCCGAGAGCGCCAACACCGCCGCCAAGGCCCTCCTGGACAAGCTGAGCTGGTGGGCCCACGCCCTGCGCGACGCCAAGACCGTGCGCCCCTTCTCGGCCTGAGGCTGCCTGACGACCGCCCGACGACTTTGAGGACCGGTATCCGCCATGCGCGCACTCCTCGGCCTGCTCCGCCCCCGCCTGCACCCCTACCGCCGTACCCTCGCCCTTGTCGTGGCGCTCCAGCTCGCCCAGATCGCCGCGACCCTCTACCTGCCCACCCTCAACGCCGACGTCATCAACAAGGGTGTTCTCACCGGTGACACCGGATACGTCCTGTCCTCCGGCGGGCGCATGATCGCCGTGACCGTCGTCCAGGTGGCCGCCGCCGCGGCGGCCGTCTGGTTCGGGGCACGGGTCGCCATGGGGATCGGGCGCGACCTGCGCTCCGCGGTCTTCTCCCGCGTACAGGACTTCTCCGTAAGGGAAGTCGGGCAGTTCGGGGCGTCGTCGCTCATCACCCGGACGACCAATGACGTGCAGCAGGTCCAGATGCTGACCGTCCTGCTGCTGACCATGCTGGTCGCCGCCCCGCTGATGTGCCTCGGCGGCATCGTGATGGCGCTGAGCCAGGACGTGCCGCTCGCCCTGCTGATGCTCGTCTTCGTGCCCGTCCTCGGCGGGGTCGTCGGCACGATCGTCCACCGCATGCCCGTCCTCTTCCGGCGCATGCAGGAGCGCATCGACCGCGTCAACCGCATGATGCGCGAACAGATCACCGGCATCCGGGTCGTCCGCGCCTTCGTCCGCGACCAGCACGAGCAGGACCGGTACGCCCGGGCCAACACCGAGCTCATGCAGATGGCGCTGCGCAGTGGCCGACTGATGGCCCTGCTGATGCCGTCCATCCTCATCGTGTGGGAACTCGCCACCATCGCCGTCATCTGGGCCGGCGGTCAGCGCATCGACTCCGGGTCGTTGCAGGTCGGCTCGCTGATCGCCTTCCTCGGGTATCTGATGCAGATCCTGATGGCGGTGATGATGACCGCGTTCCTGATGATGCAGGTGCCGCGCGCCGAGGTCAGCGCGGAACGCATCCGTGAGGTCCTGGACACCGAGCCGAGCGTCGTACCGCCCACCACTCCCGTCCGTGAACTCTTCGGACGCGGCCAACTCGCTCTGCGCGACGCCGACTTCAGCTATCCGGGCGCCGAGGAGCCCGTCCTGCGCGGGGTGTCCCTCACCGCCCGCCCCGGCCGCACCACCGCGATCATCGGCTCCACCGGCAGCGGCAAGACCACCCTCCTCCACCTGATCCCGCGCCTCTTCGACGCCACGGGCGGCGAGGTGGTGGTCGGCGGCGCGAACGTCCGCGACATCGACCCCGACCTCCTGTCCCGCACCGTCGGCCTCGTCCCCCAGAAGCCGTACCTCTTCTCCGGCACCGTCGCCTCCAACCTCCGGTACGGAAACCCCGACGCCACCGACGCCGACCTCTGGCACGCCCTCGGCGTCGCCCAGGCCCGCGACTTCGTCGAGTCCCTCGGCGGAGGACCTGGCGAGGGACTCGACGCCCCCGTCGCCCAGGGCGGCACCAACCTCTCCGGCGGACAGCGCCAACGCCTGTCCATCGCACGGGCGTTGGTCACCCGCCCCGGCATCTACCTCTTCGACGACTCCTTCTCCGCCCTCGACTACGCCACCGACGCGGCCCTGCGCCGCGCCCTGGCCGCCGAGACCGCCGAGGCCACCGTCGTCATCGTCGCCCAACGCGTCTCCACCATCCGCGACGCCGACTCCATCGTCGTCCTCGACGAGGGCCGCGTCGTCGGCACCGGCACCCACACGTCGCTCATGCGGGACAACCAGACCTACCGGGAGATCGTCCTCTCCCAGCTCACCGAGGAGGAAGCCGCATGAGCACCACCCAGGAGGAGGCCCCCACCGGGAAGATCCCCACGGGGCAGGCCCCCACCGGAAAGGTCCCCGAGCGCAAGGGCCCGCCCCCGCAGCGCGGTCCCGGAGTCGTCGGCCCCCCGCCGCTGGAACGCTCCCTCGACTTCCGCCGCTCGGGCCTGCGCCTGCTGCGCATGCTCGGCCCCGAGAAGCACCTCGTGGCGGCCGTCCTCACCTCCGGCGTCCTCGCCGTCACCCTCGCCGTGCTGTCCCCGAAGATCCTCGGCGAGGCCACCGACCTCGTGGTGAGCGGGGCGAAGAGCGAAGCGGGCATCGACTTCGACGCCGTCGCCCGGGTCCTCCTCCTCGCCCTCGTACTCACCGTCGGCGGGGCCCTGTTCACCTGGATCCAGGTGCGGATCGCCATGGTCGTCGTCCAGCGCCTCGGCTTCCGGCTCCGCGAACGCGCCGAGACCAAGCTCGCCCGCCTGCCCCTCTCCTACTTCGACCGCCAGCCGCGCGGCGAGGTCCTCTCCCGCACCACCAACGACATCGACAACGTCGTCCAGACCACCCAGCAGGCATCCGGACAGATGGTGCGCGCCCTGCTCACCCTCGTCGGCGTCCTCGTGATGATGTTCTGGATCTCGCCCCTGATGGCGTTGGTCACCCTCGCCACCGTCCCGCTGTCCGTGTACGGGGCGTACCTGATCGGCCGCCGCGCCCAGCCCCAGTTCGTCAAGCAGTGGGCGGTCACCGGCAAGCTCAACGGGCACATCGAGGAGATGTACACCGGGCACTCCCTGGTGAAGGTCTTCGGCCGCAGGAAGCAGGCGATCGCCACCTTCGACGCCCTCGGCGACGAGCTCTACGAGGCGAGCTTCAAGGCCCAGTTCATCTCCGGCGTCATCCAGCCCGCGATGTCCTTCATCGGCAACCTCAACTACGTCCTGATCGCCGTCGTCGGCGGCCTGCGCGTCGCCTCCGGCACCCTGACCATCGGCGAGATCCAGGCATTCGTCCAGTACTCGTACGAATTCAACGGCCCGGTCACCCAGATCGCCGCCATGGCCAACCTCCTCCAGTCCGGGGTGGCCTCCGCCGAGCGCGTCTTCGACCTGCTCGACGCCGAGGAGGAGTCCGCCGAACCCCCGCACAGCGGCAGCACCGAGCGGGCCAGGGGACGCGTCACCTTCGAGAAGGTCGCCTTCCGGTACGAGCCGGACAAGCCCCTCATCGAGGACCTCACCCTCACCGTCGACCCCGGCCAGACCGTCGCGATCGTCGGCCCGACCGGCGCGGGCAAGACCACCCTCGTCAACCTCCTCATGCGGTTCTACGAGGTCACCGGCGGCCGCATCACCCTCGACGGCACCGACATCGCCACCCTGCCCCGCGAGGAACTCCGCGCCCACACCGGCATGGTCCTCCAGGACACCTGGCTCTTCGGCGGGACCATCGCCGACAACATCGCGTACGGGGTGGAGGGCGAGACCTCCCGCGAGCGGGTCGTCGAGGCGGCCATGGCGACGTACGCCGACCGCTTCATCCGCACCCTCCCCGACGGCTACGACACGGTCGTCGACGAGGAGGCGGGCAACCTCAGCGCGGGCGAGAAGCAGCTCATCACCATCGCCCGCGCCTTCCTCACCGAGCCCTCGATCCTGGTCCTCGACGAGGCCACCAGCTCCGTCGACACCCGCACCGAGGTCCTCATCCAGCGGGCCATGAACTCCCTGCGCCGGGGCCGGACCTCGTTCGTCATCGCCCACCGGCTCTCCACCATCCGCGACGCGGACGTGATCCTGGTGATGGAGGCGGGCCGCATCGTCGAACAGGGCACGCACGACGAACTCCTCGCGGCGGACGGGGCGTACGCCCGGCTCTACGCGTCGCAGTTCGCCGCCGCGGCCTAGGAATGCGTACGGTACGAGGAGGGGTGGGCCGGGACCTCACGGGTCCGGCTCATCCCTCCTCCGGCGTCGTGGGAAGCGTCACCACGACCACCGCGCCCCCGTCGTCCGGATGGTTCGCCAGCTCGACCCGCGCCCCGATCGCCCGTGCCTGACCGAACGCGATCGTCAGCCCGAGGCCGCTGCCCTGCCCGCGCTCGGCGGCCCCCGTCAGGAACCGCTGCGGGCCGTCGGCCAGCAGCTTCTCCGGGAAACCGGGACCGTGGTCGCGGACCACGACCCGGGGCCCCTCGACCCGGACCTCCACCGGGTCCCCGCCGTGCTTGCGCGCGTTGACCAGCAGGTTCGTGACGATCCGCGCCAGGCGGCGGGCGTCCGTGCGCACGTACGTCTCCGCCGCTTCGGGTGCGGACACCTGTGCCGGGCAGCCCAGCCGCTCCGTGATGCTCCGCACCAGACGGCCCAGCGGATGCGTGGACAGATCCGGCTCCTCCGCGTGCGAGTCCAGCCGGGCGACCTCCAGGAGGTCCTCGGTGAGGGTGCGCAGGGCGTTCACCCGGTCCCGTACGAGCTCGGTCGGGCGGGACGGCGGCAGCAGTTCGGCGGCGGTCTGCAACCCGGTGAGCGGTGTGCGCAGCTCGTGCGCCACGTCGGCGGTGAACCGCTGCTCCGTCTCGATCCGCCGTTGCAGCGAGGCCGCCATGGTGTTGAGGGCGGCGGACAGCTCCGCCACCTCGTCCTTGGTCGCCCGGGGGCCGCCGGGGCGGATCGCGATCCGGGCGTCGAGGTCGCCGTTGCTGATCCGGCGGGCGGTGGCCGCCGCCGACCGCAGCCGCCTGCTCAGCCGGGACGCCAGCGCCGCCCCGGCCAGTGCGGCCAGAGCGACGACGACCGCGCCCCACATCACCAGGCTGCGGTCCAGGTCGCCGATCTCGGCGCGCTGCGCACCCAGCGGCAGCCGGACCGACAGCACCTGGTCCCCGATCGGCCGCGCCGCCCACACGCTGGGCGTCGGGCCCGACAGGTCCAGGTACGTGTTGCGGCTGCCCGCCCTGGCGTTGGCGTCCAGCGCGGCGGGCAGCTCGGGGGAGTCGAGGGCGGCACCGGTGTCCTGCGGATCGACGTGCCCGGTCAGCTCGTACAGCTGGCGCACCCGGTACAGCTCGGCGACGGCCGACTCCCGGGCGGTCTCCGCGACCTGGGCGGTACGGGCCTGGTGGATCAGCACCCCGATGGCCAGCGCGACCAGGGCCGCGCCTGCGGCGGGCAGCGCGGCGATCTTCCAGCGGAGGCTGAGCCCGGCGACGAAGCCCCGCACCCGGCGGGCGGCCCGGCGGATCACGGGGTGGGTCCGGGGGTCTCGGGGGTTTCGATCTCGGGAGTCTCGGGGGCGGGGGTCTTGACGGTCGGTGGGGCCACGCTCCGCGGGACGCCGTCCTGGGGAGCGCCGGGTTCCCGGCCGGACTTCTGCCCGGGGTCGGAGTCCTGCCCTTCGCCGCTGTCGCCGTCCGAGCGGAAGCTCCGCACCTCGCTGACCGTGATCATCCGGTTGCCGTCCCAGCGGTAGCGGATCGACTGCTCGCCGCCGTCGGTCGCCGAACCCCGCACGACGAGGTCGACCCCGATGGCCTCGACGACCGGCCGTACGCCGCTGGTGTACAGGATCGGCACGATCTTCCCGTCCCGCACCGTGTACGCGGCCATCACCACCCGGCCGCTCTCCAGGTCCACCGCGCTGATCAGCTCGGGCTTCCCGTCGCCGGTCAGGTCGTGCAGCACGGCCGGGCGGATGCCGGGCCTCCCCGGCTTGTCGACGGGGCCGCGCCGGGTCAGCCGCCGCATGCGCGGGTCGGCGCGCAGGACGTCCGTCTGCTCCATGGCGGCGAGCCCGCCCGCCGGGACGGCGGGGGAGCCGGGGAGCGGCTCGGGGGCGGCCTGAAGCTCGGGGTCGGTCACCGCGTCGGAGGGCGAGGACGACTCGGGGGACCAGGCGGGCCACAGCGTCTGGGGGCGGGGCTGGGCAGTGGCGGAGGGGGCGGGCTCCGCGTCTCCGAGGCCGTTCGGTGCGCCGCAGCCGCTGAGCCCGGCCACGAGCGCAGCACAACCGGCCGTGGCGGCCGAGAGGACCGGAACGGCTCTGCGAGAGGTGCTCGGGGGACGGGGCATGACTCCCACGACCTTATGTACCGCGCATCACGAGAACCCGGACATTCTGTAACAACCACGCGTACGCCGCCCCCGCCCAGCCCTCTTGGGCGGCAGGGCCTCCACCTAACCTCCTTGGGCGGCGGGCCCAGCCCCCTCCGCTTCCGCCTCGCCCCCTTGGGCGGCGGGGCCGCCCCCCGGGGGCGGAACGGGCGGGCAAGGGGGCGGCCCCTCTCGCTCCGGGCCCACCCCGGAGCACCCCCGCCCCACCCCACTACCGGCCGCACCGCCACAGGGCCCCCGCCCACCCCCCGTACCCAACACGCGATACACCCGAACGAGTGCCCCTCGTTTGAAAGTTGGCCCCCGCCGATAGCAAGGTGCCCTGCATGCACAGCTCCCACCTCAAGACCCTGTTCACGGCAGCGGCCCTCGCGGCGACCTTCTTCGCCCCCGCCGGTGAGTCCCACGCCGCCGAGCACCAGCCGGCGGTGGCCGTCGCACCCGACTACGACCAGTGGATCGGCAAGACCCTCGTACGGACCGGCGAGACCGACCCCACCGGCGCCCCCGCCGACCACCTCGTCCACGAGCGGGACATCCCCAAGCCGTACCGGATCGTCAGGCCCGGCGCGATCCTGACGCAGGAGTACCTGCCGGACCGCCTGAACGTCCACGTCGACGACCAGAACCGGATCACCCGCATCCACTTCGGCTGACCCGCCAGGGGCCCGCCCCGGAGGCAGGCCCCAGGGCCCGCCTCCGGGCACCGACCGCGTACGGCGGCCCGTGTGTCAGCGCGCCACGCCCCCTGCCAACGCCTCGGTGACCCCCTTCTCCCGCTCACCGAGAAAGTGCGGATCCGGCCGGAACGTCGCGTCGAGCAGCGCCTTGCCCGCCGCGAACACCTCGCGGGCCCCGCCGTAGTACCAGGTCGCGTCGTGCTCGTCGTCGACACCGACCCCGAAGCCGTCCACCCCGGCCGCCTCGCACAGGGTGACGGCCCGCCGTATGTGGAACGCCTGGCTGATCAGCACCGCCCGGTCGACGCCGAAGATCTTCTTGGCCCGTACGCACGAGTCCCAGGTGTCGAAACCGGCGTAGTCGCTCACGACGTGCCCGTCGGGGACCCCGTGCTTGACGAGGTAGGCGCGCATCGCGTCCGGTTCGTCGTACTCCTCACGGCTGTTGTCCCCGGTGACCAGGACGACCTTGACCTTCCCCGTCCGGTACAGCTCGGCCGCCGCGTCCAGGCGGCGGGCCAGGTACGGAGTCGGCTCGCCCTTCCACAGGCCCGCGCCGAACACCATCGCCACCTCCCGCGCCGGGGCGTCCGCGACCTCGCCGACGCGGCTGCTCGTCGAGGCGTACGTCCACGTGGAGGGCAGCAGCGCCAGCACGCACCCCGCCATCACGGCCTGCACGAGGCGGCGCTTTCCCCGCCGCCCCTCGGGCAGCCGGGGCAGCAGCCGGGGCCACTTCACGCCGACCCTCTTCAACCGCATGGTTTCTCCCCCGGTGCCGCGTTCTGCTTCCTGCCCCTTCCGACGTCCGAACAGGGGCGAAGGTTCCCGAGCGGGCATTTCGCGCGCGCCGCGAGCGCGACGGAATTCCGTTGGCCGCACCCACCACCCTCGGCCGCACCCACCTGCTGCGGGTGCGTGCGGACGACGTCTTCCTCCTGAAAGAGCGGTAGGGGAGGGCGGGTTCGCGGGAGAGGGGGCGGGCGTCAGCCGTCACCCTCGCGCAACGCCCCGGCAACTTCCGGCCGGGAGGATCAGGGACATGACGTACGAGTCGGCTCCACCGCGAGAAGCACACGGGACCCCCGCGCGCACGCCCGGCGAGTCCCGCTCCCCGTCCGCGTCCCCGTCCCTGGCCGCCTCGCACTCCCTGCCCCTGGACAGCACCGCCGAACTCCTCACCCGCATCACCGCCCAGCTCTCCACCCAACTCGGCTGTGTCTCCCGCAACGGCACCCGCAACGGCACCCGTGCCGGTGCGCGTACGGGGTCCGGAACGCCCGCGCCCGCCTGACCTGCCACCCGGTGGGTGGGGCGGGTTGTCAGTGGGTGCGGTTACGGTCATCGGTATGGAAAGCACCGCATACGACTCGGCCGCGACGCAGCGCTGGGACGCCGAGCCCGACAAACGGCCCGGCAGGACCGCGTTCCAGCGCGACCGCGCGCGCGTGCTGCACTCCGCCGCACTGCGCCGCCTCGCGGGCAAGACCCAGGTCGTCACCCCCGGTTCGCGGAGCCAGGTGTGGGACTCCAGCCCCCGCACCCGGCTCACCCACTCCCTGGAGTGCGCCCAGGTCGGCCGGGAGCTGGGGGCGGCGCTGGGCTGCGACCCCGACCTCGTCGAAGCGGCCTGCCTCTCCCATGACATGGGCCACCCGCCCTTCGGGCACAACGGCGAGCAGGCCCTCAACGACTTCGCCAAGGACTGCGGCGGCTTCGAGGGCAACGCCCAGTCGCTGCGCCTGCTCACCCGCCTCGAACCCAAGCGCTTCGTGCGCTCGGCGGAGAGCGGCGAGCTGGTCAGCGTCGGGCTCAATCTGACGCGTGCCGCCCTCGACGCGGCCACCAAGTACCCCTGGACGCGCGGCAGTCACCCCACCGACCCCGGCTCGGTGAAGTTCGGCGTCTACGAGGACGACCTGCCCGTCTTCCGCTGGGCCCGCGAGGGCGCCCCCGACTTCCGCAAGTGCTTCGAGGCCCAGGTCATGGACTGGTCCGACGACGTCGCGTACTCCGTCCACGACTTCGAGGACGGCCTGCACGCGGGCCACATCGACCCCAACCTCCTCTTCGCCGAACCCGAACGGCAGGACATCTACGCGGTGGCCGTCGGCCGGTACGTCCCCGAGGACACCGACCCCGCCGAACTGGCCGCAGCGCTGGACCGCCTCATGGACCAGGACTGGTGGCCGCACGGGTACGACGGCTCGGCCCTCGCCCAGGCCCGCCTGAAGGACGCCACGAGCCAGCTCATCGGCCGCTTCTGCCTGGCGGCGGAGAGCGCCACGCGCGGCGCCTACGGCACCGGCCGCCTCACCCGCTACTCCGCCGAACTCGTCGTCCCCCGCTCCACCCGCAACGAGTGCGCGGTGCTGAAGGCGGTCGCCGACCGGTACGTCATGCAGCGCGACGAGCAGGAGCGTCTCCGCGCCGACCAGCGCATCGTCATCGCCGAACTCGCCGAGGCACTCACCCTGAGGGCCCCCGGCGAGGGCCTCGACCCCCAGTTCCGGGCCCTCTACGACACGGCCCCCGACGACCGCGCCCGCAAACGCGTCCTCGTCGACCAGATCGCCTCCCTCACCGACTCCTCCGCCCGCTCCCTCCACGCCCGCCTGACAGCCAACCGCTAGCCCCCTCTCGCTCCGGCCCCGCCCGGGAGCCCCGTACCCCGCCCCCCTCTTCCCCCGCACCCCTCCGTGCGGGACGCTCAAAAGCCCACGCGCACACGCACAATGGAGGCATCAAGTGGTCGACGCAGATCAGACATTCGTCATCATCGGCGGCGGACTCGCCGGCGCGAAAGCCGCCGAGACCCTCCGCTCCGAGGGCTTCACCGGCCGGGTGATCCTGATCGGCGACGAACGCGACCACCCCTACGAACGCCCGCCCCTCTCCAAGGGCCTCCTCACCGGCAAGGCCGACCGCGACAGCGTCTTCACCCACGACGCCGCCTGGTACGCCGCCCACGACATCGAGCTCCACCTCGGCCAGACCGTCGTCCACCTCGACCGCGAGGCCCGCACCGTCCGCCTCGGCGACGACGGCACCCTCATCCAGTACGACAAGCTCCTCATCGCCACCGGCTCCGAACCCCGCCGCCTCGACATCCCCGGCACCGACCTCACGGGCGTCCACCACCTGCGCCGTCTCTCCCACGCCGAGCGCCTGCGCGGAGTCCTCGCCACCCTCGGCCGCGACAACGGCCACCTCGTGATCGCCGGAGCAGGCTGGATCGGGCTGGAGATCGCCGCCGCCGCACGCGGGTACGGAGCCGAGGTCACCGTCGTCGAGGCCGAGCCCACCCCGCTGCACTCCGTCCTCGGCCCCGAGCTCGGCCAGCTCTTCACCGACCTGCACGCCGAGCACGGCGTCCGCTTCCACTTCGGGGCCCGCCTCACCGAGATCGTCGGCCAGGACGGCCTGGTCCTCGCCGCCCGCACCGACGACGGCGAGGAGCACCCCGCCCACGACGTCCTCGCAGCCATCGGCGCCGCCCCCCGCACCGCCCTCGCCGAGTCCTCCGGGCTCGCCCTCGTCGACCGCGCCCACGGCGGCGGCATCGCCGTCGACGGACACCACCGCACCAACGACCCCGACGTCTTCGCCGCCGGCGACGTCGCCGCCGTCCCCCTGCACCTCCCCGGCACCTCCCTGCACGGACAGCGCCTGCGCGTCGAGCACTGGGCCAACGCCCTCAACGGCGGCCCCGCCGCCGCCCGCGCGATGCTCGGCCGGGGCACGCCGTACGACCGCGTCCCGTACTTCTTCTCCGACCAGTACGACCTCGGTCTCGAATACTCGGGCTGGGCGCCCCCGGGCACGTACGACCAGGTCGTCGTGCGCGGCGACGCCGGGAAGCGCACGTTCATCGCCTTCTGGCTGAAGGACCACCGCGTCCTCGCGGGCATGAACGTCAATGTGTGGGACGTCACCGAGTCGATCCAGCGCCTGATCAGGAGCGGCACGGAAGTCGACCAGCACGCCCTCGCCGACCCCTCGGTCCCCCTGGACTCCTTGATCGCGTAGCCGCCGCCGCAGAGTGTCCGACCCTCCCCGTACACTTCACGCGTGGCAGGCAGGATCAACGACGACGACGTGAAGGCGGTCCGGGAGGCGCTCCCGATCGACGCCGTCGTGTCCGAATACCTTTCGCTCCGCAACGCGGGCGGCGGCAACCTCAAGGGCCTCTGCCCCTTCCACGACGAGAAGTCCCCGTCCTTCCAGGTCAGCCCGAGCAAGGGTCTCTTCCACTGCTTCGGCTGCCAGGAAGGCGGCGACACGATCGCCTTCGTGATGAAGATCGACCACCTCACCTTCGCGGAGACGGTCGAGCGCCTCGCCGCGCAGGCGGGCATCACCCTGCGGTACGAGGAGGGCGGCTACAACCCCTCCACCCAGCGCGGCGAACGCACCCGCCTGGTCGAGGCCCACAAGGCCGCCGCCGACTTCTACATCCAGCAGCTGGAGAGCCCCGAGGCGGAGATCGGCCGGAAGTTCCTCGCCGAGCGCGGTTTCGACCAGACCGCCGCCGCCCACTTCGGCGTCGGCTACAGCCCGGCGGGCTGGGACCACCTCACCCGCTACCTGCGCGGCAAGGGCTTCTCCGACAAGGAGCTGCTCCTGTCCGGGCTCGCCCAGGAGTCCCGCCGCAGCCCCATCGACCGCTTCCGGGGCCGTCTGATGTGGCCGATCCGCGACATCGGCGGCGAGGTCGTCGGCTTCGGCGCGCGCAAGCTCCGCGACGACGACAACGGGCCGAAGTACCTCAACACCCCCGAGACCCCGATCTACAAGAAGTCCCAGGTCCTGTACGGCATCGACCTGGCCAAGAAGGACATCGCCAAGTCCAGCCGCGCCGTCGTCGTCGAGGGCTACACCGACGTCATGGCCTGCCACCTGGCCGGAGTCACCACCGCCATCGCGACCTGCGGCACGGCATTCGGCGGCGACCACATCAAGATCCTCCGCCGGTTGCTGATGGACAACGGCTCGGCCCGGGTGATCTTCACGTTCGACGGTGACGCCGCAGGTCAGAAGGCCGCCCTACGCGCGTTCGAGGACGACCAGAAGTTCGCCGCCGAGACGTACATCGCGATCGCCCCCGACAACATGGACCCCTGCGACCTGCGCCTGGCCAAGGGCGACGAGGCCGTCGCCGACCTCACGCAGCCCCGCACCCCGCTCTTCGAGTTCGCGCTGCGCCAGATCATCGCGCGCTACGACCTGGAGACTCCGGGGGGCCGCGCCGCCGCCCTCGACGAGGCGGGCCCCGTCGTCGCCCGCATCAAGAACAGCGCCTCCCAGCACGAGGTCGCCGTCCAGCTCGCGGGCATGCTCGGCATCCTCGACACCCAGTTCGTCGTCAAGCGCATCGCGCAGCTCGCCCGCTGGGCGAAGGACCGGGGCGGGCGCGGGCCCTCCTCGGGACCGGAGTCGCGCCGACAGCAGAACTACCCCTCGGGCCCCGCCGCCCCCGTCGTCAGCGGCCCCGCCCTCAACCTCCGCAGCCCCGTCCACCGCACCGAGCGCGAGCTCCTCAAGCTCGCCCTCCAGCGGCCCGACCTGGTCTCCCCGGCCTTCGACGCGTACGGCGCCGACGAGTTCACGGCCCCTCCGTACGCGGCCGTACGGCAGACCATCGAGGAGGCGGGCGGTGCCGAGCTGGGCGCGCAGGCACCCGCCGACTACCTCGCCACGGTCCGCGAGTGCGCGATCGACGACCAGGTCAGGGCCATGGTCACCGAACTCGCCGTCGAGGCCCTGCACGCCAAGTCCATCGACGAGGTCTACGCGGGCGTCCAGCTCGTGCAGGTCCGCCTGCGCGCCGTCGACCGCCGCATCCTCGAAGTCCAGGGCTCCCTGGCCCGGCTCGGCGGGCACGGCGACCCCGCCCATCTGGCCGCCGTACAGAACGAGCTGTGGGTCCTCCAGCAGTACGCGCAGTCCCTGCGCAACCACGGTGCGGCTGCCCTGTAGGGCCCCTGTAGCGCTCCTGGAACCCCGCCGGGTAACCGCTCGGTCACGGACCGGACTCAGAAAGTCCCCGCACGCCCCTCGCGGCGGCCGTGTGTCGCACCCCACACTGGGTGCGGTGCTTGTGGCCCGTGATGGCGGCCCGAACGCGGGGGCCGCACGAGGGGCCGAACCCGTGCGTGGCCCGTGCTTGAGGCTCCGACCCGGCAGCGTTCACCCTGGAGGTCGCCCCCGTGCAGACCCAGACCCTGACCGATCTGGTCGCGGCCGTACCCGCGCAGAACCGCGCCGCACGTCCTCAGGAAGCGCCCTCGGAGGTCGCGGCGGCCACCGAGGCCACCGAGGCCCCGGAGTCCGTCGAGGACGCGATGGAAGAACGCGAACAGGGACCGGGGCCGGACCGGGAGGAACGGGGGCCGGACCAGGAGCAGGAGCGGCCCGACCCGCCCGAACGTCCCGCCCGCGCCGACACCTCCGGCCCCTCCTCCGACCTCTTCCGCCAGTACTTACGGGAGATCGGCCGCATCCCGCTCCTCACCGCCGCCGACGAGGTCGAACTGGCCCGCAGTGTCGAAGCGGGCCTCTTCGCCGAGGAGAGGCTCGCTGGATCGACCGATCTGGACACCCAACTGGCCCTCGATCTCGACAAGTTGGTCGTACGGGGGCGGATGGCGAAACGCCGCCTCATCGAGGCGAACCTCCGGCTCGTCGTCTCCGTGGCGAAACGGTACGTCGGGCGGGGGCTGACGATGCTCGATCTGGTGCAGGAGGGGAATCTGGGGCTCATCCGGGCGGTCGAGAAGTTCGACTACGCGCGGGGGTACAAGTTCTCGACCTACGCCACCTGGTGGATTCGGCAGGCCATGTCCCGGGCGCTCGCCGACCAGGCCCGGACGATACGGGTCCCGGTCCACGTCGTCGAACTCATCAACCGTGTCGTACGGGTCCAGCGCAGGCTCCTCCAGGAGCGGGGGTACGAGCCGACGCCCGACGAGGTGGCCGCCCAGCTCGACCTGACGCCCGAGCGGGTCGGTGAGGTGCTGCGCCTCGCCCAGGAGCCCGTCTCGCTCCACGCGCCCGTGGGGGAGGAGGACGACGTGGCCCTCGGTGACCTGATCGAGGACGGCGACGCGACCTCACCCGTCGAGTCCGCGGCCTTCCTCCTGCTGAGGGAGCACCTGGAGGCGGTCCTCTCCACGCTCGGCGAGCGCGAACGCAAGGTGGTCCAGCTGCGTTACGGGCTGGCGGACGGGCGGCCGCGCACCCTCGAGGAGATCGGGCGGATCTTCGGGGTCACCCGTGAACGCATCCGCCAGATCGAGTCCAAGACCCTCAACAAGCTCCGCGACCATGCCTTTGCGGACCAGCTCCGAGGCTACCTGGATTGATTCCGCCGGGTTGCGCAGTTCCCCGCGCCCCTCAATGCCTCCGCCTAGCCCCTTGGGCGGCGGGGCCGCCCCCCCGGGGGCGGAACGGGCGGGCAAGGGGGCGGCCCCTCTCGCTCCGGGCCCACCCCGGTGCTGGCCCCGCCCCACCCCGAGGCCCCGCACCGTGCACGGAGCCCCACCCCACCCCCGTACCGCCCCATGGAGTCCCTACTCCACCTCCACCACCGCCTGGGCGAACTGGGCCGCGTACAGCCGTGCGTACGCCCCCTCCGCCGCCAGCAGCTCTTCGTGCGAACCCTGCTCCACGATCGCCCCGCTCTCCATCACCAGGATCACGTCCGCGTCCCGGATCGTGGAGAGCCGGTGCGCGATCACGAACGACGTGCGGCCGTGCGCGAGCCGCGCCATCGCCTTCTGGATCAGGACCTCCGTCCGCGTGTCCACCGAGCTCGTCGCCTCGTCGAGCACCAGGATCACCGGGTCCGACAGGAACGCCCGGGCGATCGTGATCAGCTGCTTCTCACCCGCGCTGACCCCCGCCCCGTCGTCGTCGATGACGGTGTCGTACCCGTCGGGCAGCGTCCGCACGAAACGGTCCGCGTGCGCCGCCCGCGCCGCCTCCTCGACCTGCTCCCGCGTCACCGGACCAGCAGCTCCGTACGCGATGTTGTCCGCGATGGTGCCACCGAAGAGCCAGGTGTCCTGGAGCACCATCCCGACCCCGGAGCGGAGTTCCTCGCGGGACATCTTCGCGATGTCGACCCCGTCGATGGCGATCCGCCCGCCCGTGACCTCGTAGAAGCGCATGAGGAGGTTGACCAGCGTGGTCTTCCCGGCGCCCGTCGGCCCGACGATCGCGACCGTCTGGCCGGGGGAGACCCGCAGGGAGAGGTCGTCGATCAGGGGCTTGTCGGCCTCGTACCGGAAGGACACGTTCTCCAGCTCGACCGCGCCCCGCAGCTCGTCCGGACCCGTCACCGGCAGCCCCGGCGCGTCCTTCGCGTCCGGTGCCTGCTCCTCGGCGTCGAGGAGTTCGAAGACCCGCTCGGCCGACGCCACCGCCGACTGCACGAGGTTCGCCATCGACGCCACCTGCGTCAACGGCATCGAGAACTGCCGCGAGTACTGGATGAACGCCTGGACGTCGCCGATCGACAGCGTCCCCGAAGCGACGCGCAGACCGCCCACCACCGCCACCAGCACGTACGACAGGTTCGACACGAACATCATCAGCGGCTGCATGATCCCGCTGTTGAACTGCGCCTTGAAACTCGCCTCGTACAGCAGGTCGTTCTGCTCGCGGAAACCCTCCGCCGACTCGTGCTGACGACCGAAGACCTTCACCAGCGAGTGACCGGTGTACATCTCCTCGATGTGCGCGTTCAGCGCGCCCGTCGTCTTCCACTGCTGCACGAACTGCGGCTGCGACCGCTTGCCGACCTTCGCCGCCACGACCACCGACAGCGGCACCGTCACCAGCGCCACGGCCGCCAGCAGCGGCGAGATCCAGAACATGATGACCAGGACGCCGATCACCGTCAGCACGGAGTTGATGAGCTGGCCCATCGTCTGCTGCATGGTCTGACCGATGTTGTCGATGTCGTTCGTCGTCCGCGACAGCACCTCACCGCGCTTCGCCTTGTCGAAGTAGGCGAGCGGCAGGCGGGACAGCTTCGCCTGGACGTCCTGGCGCATCCGGTACACGGTGCGGTTGACCGCCCGGTTCACCATCCGCGTCGAGACGAGCATCAGCAGCCCGGCCCCCACGTACACCGCCAGCACGATCAGCAGTACGGTGCCGATCGCGCCGAAGTCGATGCCCTGCCCCGGCGTGAAGTCGACCCCGGACAGCATGTCCGCGAACCCGTCCTCACCGCCCTTGCGCAGCCCCTCGACGGCCTGCGCCTTCGTCATGCCCGGCTCCATCGTCCGGCCGACGATGCCCGCGAACAGCAGGTCCGTCGCCGAGCCGAGGATCTTCGGGCCGATCACGGAGAGCGTCACGCTGAAGACCAGCGCCACGAACAGCACCCACAGGGTGACCTTCTCCGGTGCCAGCTGTTTCACCAGCCGCTTCCCCGACCCACGGAAGTTCATCGACTTCTCGGCCGGGGGTCCCATCATGCGTCCAGCAGGCCCACTCATGCCGCCTCGGCCTCCGTCAGCTGGGAGAGCACGATCTCCCGGTAGGTCTCATTGGTCTCCATCAGATCGTGGTGCCGTCCGCTGCCCACGACCCGGCCCTCGTCCAGTACGACGATCCGGTCGGCGTCACGGATGGTCGACACCCGCTGCGCCACGATGATCACGGTCGCCTCCGCCGTCTCCCGCGCCAGCGCCGCCCGCAGGGCCGCGTCGGTCGCGTAGTCCAGTGCCGAGAACGAGTCGTCGAAGAGGTAGATCTCGGGGCGCTGGACGAGCGTGCGCGCGATGGAGAGGCGCTGGCGCTGGCCGCCGGACACGTTCGTGCCGCCCTGCGAGATCGGGGCGTAGAGGTCTCCCTCAAGCCGCTCCACGAAGTCCTTCGCCTGCGCCGTCTCCAGCGCCGCCCACAGTTCGTCGTCCGTGGCGTCGGGATTTCCGTAACGCAAATTGCTCGCGACCGTCCCGGAGAACAGATACGGCTTCTGCGGGACGAGCGACACCGTCTTCGCGAGCAGCGTGGGGTCGAGGGTTCTCACGTTCACGCCGTCGACCAGCACCTCGCCGCCCGTCGCGTCGAACAGCCGGGGGACCAGCCCCAGAAGTGTCGACTTCCCCGAGCCCGTCGACCCGATGATCGCGGTCGTCTCGCCGGGGCGGGCCTTGAGCGCGATGTCCTTCAGTACGGATTCCTCGGCGCCGGGGTAGCTGAACTCGACTCCCCGCAGCTCCAGTTGACCGTGGCGGCGCAGCTCGGTGACCGGTGCGAGCGGCGGCACCACGCTGCTGTCCGTGCCCAGCACTTCCTCGATGCGCTCGGCGCACACCTCCGCGCGCGGCACCATCATGAACATGAAGGTGGCCATCATCACGGACATCACGATCTGCATGAGATAGGCCAGGAAGGCGGTCAGCGCACCGATCTCCATCCCACCGCTGTCGATGCGGTGGGCGCCGAACCACACCACGGCGACGCTCGACACGTTCACGACCGTCATCACGATCGGGAACATCAGAGCCATCAGCTTGCCGGTGGCCAGCGACACCTCGGTGAGGTCCTCGTTGGCCCTCTTGAACCGCTCCTTCTCGAAGTCGTCCTTCACGAAGGCCCGGATGACCCGGTTGCCGGTGATCTGCTCGCGCAGCACCCGGTTCACGGTGTCCAGCTTCTCCTGCATGGAGCGGAACAGCGGGCGCATCCTGCGGATGATCAGCGAGACGGCGATGCCCAGCACCGGCACCACCGCGAGCAGCACGCCCGACAGGGGCACGTCCTGGCCGAGCGCCATGATCACGCCGCCGACGCACATGATGGGGGCGGCCACCACCAGCGTGAAGCTCATCAGGACCAGCATCTGCACCTGCTGGACGTCGTTCGTCGTGCGGGTGATCAGGGACGGTGCGCCGAAGTGGCCGACCTCGCGCGCCGAGAAGCTCTGCACCCGCCCGAACACGGCCGCCCGGATGTCCCGGCCGAGTGCGGCGGCGGTGCGGGCCCCGTAGAAGACGGCCCCGATGTTGCAGACGACCTGCACGACGCTCACCGCGACCATGAAGGCGCCGAATTCCAGGATGTAGCCCGTGTTCCCCTTCACGACACCCTTGTCGATGATGTCGGCGTTGAGGGTGGGGAGGTAGAGGGCGGCGCTGGTCTGCAACAGTTGCAGCAGCACCAGCAGTGCTATGGGTTTCTTGTACGGGCCGAGGTGGGCCCGCAGCAGCTTGAGAAGCACACGCGGTCTTTCGTCGACGGCGGGAGAGGAATCGCCCTCCATCCTGCGCCACCCACCTCCACCGTGCCCAAGGGTTTACCCCAAACCCCGGTCAAGCCTCGCCCCCTTCGGGCCCCGCCCCCTCGGGTGCCGCCCTGCTTCGCCTCCTTGGGCGCCGCCCCACCTAGCCCCCTTGGGCTCCGCCCCTCCGCTTCCGCCGAGCCTCCTTGGGCGGCTGGCCCAGCCCCTTCCGCTTCCGCCTAGCCTCCTTGGGCGGCGGGGCCGCCCCCCGGGGGCGGAACGGGCGGGCAAGGGGGCGGCCCCCCTCGCTCCGGGCCCACCCCGGTGCCGCCCGTTGTTACCTCCGCCTATGGGTGCGCCGCACCAGGGTGCGCCTGCGGCGGGCCGCCCCAGACCCTTCCCCAAGCTCTCAACTTCGTTCGAGCAGGGGAGACCCCATCCTTCACCTAAACTCGCGAGGCTTGGGGGTCGGACGTGCGGGCGCGTTGGGGCTGGGCGCGCAGTTCCCCGCGCCCCTAAGGGGCGCGTCCGCGCGGCCGAGCCGCACAGTCACACAGCCCCGCGCCCCTAAAGGAGTGAGCCGCCCTCGAAGGCCCCCGGATGCACCTGCTCCCGCGCCGCCCCGAACTGCTGCCGCACCGCCCCACCCACAGCGACCTCTTCCCCCGCCGACAGCACCTGCGTCACCGCCCCCCGCCAAGCGGGCGGCTCCTCCGCAGAGAGCGAACCCTGCGCGACCCCCAGCGCCCACGCCGCCTGCCGTGCCGCCCCCAGCGCCGCGTACTGCGCCGGAGCGGGCACCACCACCTGCGTACCGAAGATCATCGGTGCCATCGCCTGCACCGCGGGCAGCTCAGCTGCGGCCCCCAGCAAGAACACCCGCCGCACCTGCACACCCCGCCCCCGCAGCACGTCCATCGCGTCCGCCAGCGAGCACAGCATCCCCTCGAAGGAGGCCCGCGCCAGATGTTCCGGCTTCATCGACTCCCGCCGCAGCCCGAACAGCGTCCCCGCCGCGTGCGGCAGCCACGGTGTCCGCTCGCCCTCCAGGTAGGGGAGCAGCACCAGTCCCGAGGACCCCGGCGTCGACTTCATCGCCAGCGCGGACAGCTCCTCAAGGCCGCCCTCCAGACCCAGCAGCTCCGCCGTCCCCCGCAGCGCCCGCACCGCGTTCGACGTGTGGACGACCGGCAGGTGCATGCCCGTGGCATCAGCGAACGACGTGATCATCCCGGTCGAGTCGGCGAGTGCCTCGTGGTGCACGGCCATCACCGACCCCGAGGCACCCAGCGACACCACCGCGTCGCCGACGGCCACCCCGAGACCGAAGGCCGCGGCCATCGTCTCCCCGGTGCCCGCCGAGATCAGCAGCCCCTCCGGCGTCGTACCCGCCGCATCGGAAGGACCGAGCACCTCCGGCAGCATCACCTGGTGCCCGAGCGCCAGCTCCACCAGATCCGGCCGGTACGCCCCCGTGGCGGCCGACCAGTACCCGGTCCCCGACGCGGCACCCCGGTCGGTCGTCCGGCGGGCCGGACGCCCCAGCAACTGCCACACCAGCCAGTCGTGCGGCTGCATCACGGAAGCGATCCTGGCCGCGTTCTCCGGCTCGTGCCGTGCCAGCCACGCCAGCTTGGCGAGGGGCTGCGGCGACGTCGGCACCGAACCGACGGCCTGCGCCCACGCCTGCCTGCCGCCGAGCCCCTCCACCAGGTCCGCCGCGGCTACCTGCGCCCGCTTGTCGTTGCCCAGCAGCGCGGGCCGCACCGGCTGCCCGTTCACGTCCAGCGGCACGAGACCGTGCTGCTGCGCCGAGACACCGATGGCCTGTACGTCGTCGAGCAGCCCGTCTGCGGCGGCCTCGCCCAGCGACAGCAGCCACGCCTGCGGATCGGCCTCGGTGGACCGCTCCTCGATCGGATGGGGGGCGTACCCCTCACGCAGCACGGCACCCGTGTCCGTGTCGCAGACCACGACGTGTGTGAAACCGGAGGAACTGTCCAACCCCGCGACTATGCCCATGCGCATGATTCTGCCGCACCCCGCCGAGGCGGAATGCGGCAGCCGTGAAACCTGTGGCAGGACGAAAGGGCCGCCCCGCCCGCACACGCGCTCAGGTGTTGCCCGTACCCGACCCCACTCAGGTGTTGCTCGTGCCCCAGTCGTCCTCGCCGCCGCCCTGTCCGCGCTCCCGCAGCGAGCGCACCCGCTGCGCGACCGACTCCGGCACCCGGCCGCTCACCTTGTCGCCCACCTTCTCGGTGACGGTGTGCATGGCCTTGCCCGCGAACTCGCGTCCGCTCTGGGCCGCCGACTCCGCGGTGTTCCGCACGGCCGGGTTCTGCGAGATCCGCCGGGCGGACTTCCTGATCTGCTCGTAGCGCTCGCGCCCGGCCCGGGTGCCGAGCACGTATCCCAGGGCCAGTCCGGCGACGAACGTGAGCCGGTAGCGCATGGCTGCCACCCTTCTCCTGCAACGGTGTCGGTGTGCCGATCGCCTACCCGTACCGCCCGCTGATCATCCCGGCGGATACCGATTGGCTAAGCACCCCCCTGCTTGCGCTAATGTATGTCTCGCAGCGAGCGCACGCCCCCGGGAAGACCGGTGGGAGGTGCATTCGGTGCAACCGCAGCAATCCCCTGTAGCTCAATTGGCAGAGCAGCCGGCTGTTAACCGGCAGGTTACTGGTTCGAGTCCAGTCGGGGGAGCGCGGTCCCCTGTAGCTCAATTGGCAGAGCATTCGGCTGTTAACCGGAGGGTTACTGGTTCGAGTCCAGTCGGGGGAGCAGGAAGAAAAGAGGGCCTCTTCGGAGGCCCTCTTTTCCGTTCCCGCGTCCTGCGTACGAACCTCTTCCGGACCCTCTTCGTGTGGTGTGCGGCACGTTGGGGAACCGTCCGGGCAGCACGGAAGTCCTCATGGTCATGTGTTGCCGGGCATCCGAGGCGGGAGATCGTATGACCGGCTATGCTGCGGCAGACGGCGCGTACATGTGTACGCGCCACGCCGTGTGGGGGCGGTAGCTCAGCCGGTTAGAGCAGCGGACTCATAATCCGTCGGCCGTGGGTTCGAGTCCCACCCGCCCCACCGCAGCAGGACAGGGCAGAAACGTTCTGAGCTGCACGGCAGTCACAGTGAGGGCCCTCGTGAGAGATCACGGGGGCCCTCACTCATGTCCGGGCGTGCGTCCGGGGCGAGCCGGTGCGGGCGGGTGGTCGCGGCGAGGCGAGTCACCCGGTAGGTCCCGGCTCCGGGGAGGGGCCCGGACCGTCGTAAGCCGTGGGCGCCCAAGTGCCTTCACGACCCTGTCGCAGGGTGTCGCGCGGGTCTAGGCTTGGCCCTGCCCCGGCCCCCGGCACGAGTTGAGCCGACTCCTGCCGACTGGGTGCGAGCGGGGATTCCAGAGGGGGCCTGTGATGGTCGTTCTATTGGGGATCTGTGTAGTGGTACTGGTGGTCATGGGGTTCTCCCAGCCGGTCTGGTGGCTGGCCGCGGGGGCCCTGGTCTACCTCGCCCTCCGTTACGGAAGGGGCGCCGCCGGGCGTGGTGGTGCCCAGCGGGGCGGGTACGACGAGTACCGGGCCCGGCGTGAGCAGCGCGACAAGTGGGACCGGAGGTACCGGCGGCAGCACCGGGGGCAGCGCATCACCCCGGACCGGCCGGTGCAGTAGGAGCCCTTCGTCCCCGCTCCGGCGCTGCGTCCGCGTGCCGGAACGCCGGAGTGCCCGAGCGGGGGCCGGGCTGCTTGCAGGTGCCCAGGGGGCCTTCTGCTCTTGAAGTGGGCCTTCCGCTGGGGGGAGTTCGGGTGGCGGGTCACGGTGCCCGAACCGCACCCGAAAACGTCACCTCGTGTGCCGCGCCGTCCGTGAAGACGGCCTCGGTCTCGGACAGCAGGGTCATCGTCCCGGGCCGGGAGGGATTGCCCCACCCCTCGGGCGGGTTCCCCGAGACGTCGTCGAGTGGAGTCTCCGCCGCGAAGTACGTCGCGCCGATACGGGCCTCGCGGATGCCGCCGTGGGTGGCCACTGCGGCAGCGGCGGCGCATCGCCGGGGTCTCACGGTCGTGGCGCTGTGGCGCCCGGGCCGGACCGGCGGTTCCCCGTCGGTCCGGCCCGGCGGGCAGGCCCTAGCTGCCGGTCGTGCCGTCGAGCAGCTCGCGCAGGATGTCCAGGTGGCCGTTGTGGCGGGCCGTCTCCTCGGTGAGGTGCAGGAGGATCCAGCGCAGATCGACGTGGACACCGTGCCGGTCGGCTCCCTCGGCCCGCGTGGAGAGGTCGTTGTCCGCCACCAACGTCCGGTAGCGCGCGCTCTGTTGTGCGTACTCGTCGAGTAGTTGCGGGAGGGGGAAGTCGACGGCGATGCGCATCTCGCGGTCGGGGTCCTCCTCGGTCCAGGGACCCTCGTCCTTCTCGCCGAGGAAGACCACCTGGAACCAGTAGTACTCCACCCAGCGGAGGTGGTTGACGATCCCGCTCAGGGTCATCAGGGGAGAGGTCGGCAGGATCGCCTTGCGGGCGTTCTCCGCCGAGACGCCCTCGCACTTGGCGCGGGTCGTGTCACGGGCGTAGTCGAGGCACGTGGTGAGCTGCGTGCGGTCGTCCCACGCGGTCGGTGTGTCGCTGATTCTCGTCATCGCGCGAAGCTTGGCGGACGGCCGGTACAGGTGTCGAGACATTTTCGACGGGCCCAGGGACGGCCCGAAAGGCGGCGCCCCAGTAGGACACAGCCTGGCCTAGATGAGTTCTAGTCTGCTGTCAGCAGGAAGAACTCCGGAAGAGCAGAAGGCAGGCGTACGTCATGAAGGCGATCGACGAGTCGAAGTCCACCAGCCCCGCCACCACCCAGGCCCCCGTCCCGGACCCCACCGGCGAGCGTGCCGACCTTCTTGCCATGCTGGCCAAGAGCCGCTACTTCCTGCGGCACACCGCCCGCGACCTCACCGACGAGCAGGCCGGACTGCGCACCACCGCCAGCGCACTCTGCATCGGCGGCCTCATCAAGCACGTGACCGCCGTCGAACGCGGCTGGGCGGCCTTCATCGTGGAAGGGCCCGCGTCGGTGAAGGACGCCGCAGGCGAGACCGAGGAGGGCAGGGCCGAGCGCGAGGACGGCTTCCGGATGCTGCCCGGCGACACGCTGGCGGGTGTGCTCAAGGCGTACGAGGAAGCGGCGGACGCCACCGACGAACTCGTGCGCACCCTCCCCGACCTGGGCGTCACCTGGCCGCTCCCCGAGGCGCCGTGGACGGAGCCCGGTACGGAATGGTCGCTGCGGGGCGTGCTGCTGCACATCGGGACCGAGACGGCGCAGCACGCCGGGCACGCGGACATCCTCCGGGAAACCCTGGACGGGGCGCAGAGCATGGCGTGAGACGCCCCCGCCCCCGCCCCCGCGTTCAGCGTCGCCGCGTCAGCGTCAGCGCCAGCACGCTCAGGCCGAACATCAGCACGCCCAGCGGGAGATGGACCGCCGGGATGTGCGCGATGCCGACCGCTACCTGGACCGAGGCGAGCACCAGGAAGCCGGTCGCGTGGAGGATCGGGCGCGGGGAGCCCCCGCCCGGCTTCCAGGCCAGGACCGCCGCGAGGACGTAGATCATGGTCGCCCCGTACATCACGCGGGCTCCGACGCCGTGCAGCACCTCCCCGTACGACGTGGTCATCAACAGGCCCGAGGAGAGGGCCTGGAGGAAGATGGTCAGGGTCTGGAGGGCGATCGAGACGCGGAGGAACGTGGATCCGCCGCTGGTGGATCCGCCGCCGTGCTCCGCCGCCGTCGTCGCTCCGGTTGCCGTCGTTCCGGGTGCCGTCGGCCGAGGTGCCTGGATGGCCATGTCGCGGGCCCCTTTCCCGCCCGGGGGCGGTAGATCGATAAGGTCTCGACAGCCCGACGAGACGGGCCCGCGAAAGGTAAGGCGAGGGGTGGTCGGGGCATGGCGGCTGTAGGGGCGGACATCCACGTCGTAGCAGGCGAGCGGCGGCAACTGATCAATGTGGCCTACCGGTTGCTCGGCTCCCTGAGCGAGGCGGAGGATGCCGTGCAGGAGGCGTTCGCGCGCTGGTACGCGCTGACGCCGGGGAAGCGGAACGAGATCCAGGTCCCGGCGGCCTGGCTGACGACCGTGACCGGCCGCATCTGCCTCGATGTGCTCGGGTCGGCGCGGGCCCGGCGGGAGCGCTACGTGGGGGCCTGGCTGCCCGAGCCGCTGCCCGACCGGGCCGAGTGGGGGCACGGCGGTGGGGGCGGTTCGGGGGGCGACCTCGCCGATCAGATGGTGCTGGACGAGTCCGTGAGCATGGCCCTCCTCGTCGTACTGGAGGCGATGACGCCCGCCGAGCGCGTGGCGTTCGTCCTGCACGACGTCTTCCGGTACCCCTTCGCCGAGATCGGCGCCATCGTCGGGCGAACTCCCGCCGCCTGCAAGCAGCTTGCCGCCTCAGGCCGCAGGCGCGTGCGGGACGCCGGGTCGTCCGTGCTGGTCGCGGGACAGCTGGAGACCGTACGGCGGGTCAAGGAGGCGTGGGAGGCGAAGGACGTCGCGGCGCTCGTCGGGCTGCTGGACCCGGCCGCCGTCATGACCGCCGACGGGGGCGGACTGGTCGGTACGGTGCTGCGGCCCGTCGAGGGCAGTGCGGACATCGCCTCGTACATGGTCGCCATCGCCGACAAGGTGCCCGGGCTCGAACTGCTCGTGCGGAGTGTGAACGGCGTGCCGGGACTGGTGGCGGCGCACGACGGGGCCGTCATGACCGTGGCCTCGTTCGAGATCGGTGAGGACGGCCGCGTCGTACGGATCTGGGCGGTACGCAATCCGGAGAAGCTGGGGGCGTGGGTGGCCTGACGCCCGCCCGGCTCCTCCGTGACTCCCGCTGACTCCCGCCGAGTCCCGCTGACTCCCCCTGGAAGTCAGGGAGTCGGAGTGTCGTCCGGCTTCGTGTGGAGGATGTCGCGGGCCTGTTCGGCGGCCCGCCCGATGGCCTCGGACACGTAGTCCAGGAAGCGGGCCACGTTCTCCAGGCGGGTGGCCGCCGGGGTGCCCGGGACCAGGACCGTGACGCCCTGCCGCGCCGTCTCCATCATCTTGGCGGTGGAGCGGGCGCTGGCCATCATCGCCTGGTACCAGATGTCGTCGTCGACGATGTAGCGCTCGCGGCGGCGCTCGTCCCGCTCCCGGCGGATCATGCCCTGCTCGTCGAGGAACGCGACCGCCTTGGAGATCGAGGCCGGGCTGACCTGGAGCCGCTGGGCCAGTTCGGCGGCGGTGAGGCTGCCGGAGTCGGTGAGCGTGAGGCAGGCCATCACCCGGGCCATCATCTGCGGCATGCCCGACGCCATCTGGACGGTGGTGAACAACTCCTCGTACGTACGCACCGCTTCGGGATCGCGGCCGAACGGCTGCGGTGCCGTCTGGGGCCCGCGGGGCGTGGCGGTGGAGGGCTTGCGGCGCTGGGTGCGGCGTTCGGTGGCGCGGTGGGCCAGGTCGGCGCGGTAGGAGGCGGGGCCGCCGTTGCGCATGACCTCGCGGGTGACGGTCGAGGTCGGGCGGTCGAGGCGGCGGGCGATCTCCGCGTACGCGAGGCCGTCCGCCAGACCCAGCCCGATCTGCTGGCGTTCCTGCTGGGTGAGTCTGCCTCCCGGCATCGCGGTCTCCTTCGTGCGGTTCGTCCTGTCTGCCGGGGCCACCATAGCGTTCACCGCCAAATCATTGCAATGGGGAGAGTGGGTCTTGTTGCGTTAGGTTGTAGGACGTTGCAACGAAAATGTTCCCCTGGCCTGCATTAACAGGGATCGAGTGCAACGAAGTTGTTGCTCGGATCGTGAAGGCAACGTAGCGTTCAGGTCATCGGAAAGAACGAGCCGGACGCACTGCCCGACCAAACGCAGTACCGGCCAACACAAAGGACGCCATCATGCAGAAGTTCGCCACCTCCGCCGCCGTCGCCGCCCACTTCGACATCCCCGCCGGCAGCATCCGCCTCATCGCCGCCGACCGCGCCGACGCCACCGTCGAGGTCCGCCCCGCGAACCCCTCCAAGAGCCGCGACGTCAAGGCCGCCGAGGAGACCACCGTCGACTACGCGGACGGTGTCCTGCGGATCACCGCCCCCGCCCCCAGGAACCAGGTCTTCGGCTCCACCGGGGCCGTCGAGGTCACCGTTCAGCTCCCGGCCGGTTCGCACGTCGAGGGCAAGACCGCGACCGCCGAGTTCCGGGGTGTCGGCCGCCTCGGGGACGTCACCTACGACAGCGCCCACGGTTCGGTGAAGCTCGACGAGACCGCCGGGGCGCGGATCGGCCTCCAGGCCGGTGACATCCAGGTCGGACTGCTCGGCGGCGCGGCGCGGATCACCACCGCGAAGGGTGACCTGACGGTCGCCGAGGCGGTGGCGGGCGAGGTCGTCCTGCGCACCGAGGCCGGGGACATCACGGTCGGCGCCGCTCGCGGCACCTCCGCCACCCTCGACGCGGGCACCGCGTACGGCCGCATCTCCAACACCCTCCAGAACGCCGCGGGTTCCGGTGCGGCGCTGAACATCCACGCCACCACCTCGTACGGCAACATCGCCGCCCGCAGCAACTGATCGCGGGATGCGGGAGCCGACGACGGCCCTCGTCAGCGAGGTGTCCGGCAGCGGGGAGGCCGAGTCCGAGGAATGAGCGGAGTCACGGGTACGCGCAGCGGGCCACGCCGAATCCGGCGCGGCCCGCACCGCGTCGGGCGCACGAGGGCCCGCGCTACTCGTCCAACTGCCCCCGCAGCCAGTCCTCCACCGCCCCCACGTGCGAGGCCGCCGCCACCCTGGCCGCCTCCGGGTCCCGGCTCACCAGTGCCTGGTAGATCCGCGCGTGGTCCTCGCGGGTGCGGGCGAACGCGTCCGCCTCCTGGTGGCCCCTGCGCACCCGGGCCCGGAAGGTGCGCGAGGAGAGGCCCTCCACGATCGCGGCCAGCGCCTCGTTGCCCGCCGCGTGGGTGATCGTGCGGTGGAACGCCATGTCGGCGGCGAGGAACGCCTCCGTGTCGTCCGTCTCCTGCATGGCCGCCAAGTGGACTGCCACGTCCGCGAGTTGCGAGTGGTTGATACGGGCCGCCGCCAGCGCCGTGGCCGCCGACTCCAGGATGCGGCGCACCTCCAGGAACTCCACCAGGCGGGGCTGCGGCGAGATCTCGGCGACGATCCCGAAGGTGTCGAGGAGGTCCACGGCCTCCAGGCTCGTGACGTAGATGCCCGAGCCGTGCCGCGACTCCAGCACGCCGAGCACGGTCAGTGCCCGGATCGCCTCGCGCATCGAACTGCGCGAGATGCCGAGCAGTACCGCCAAGTCCCTTTCGGTGGGCAGACGTTGGCCGGGTGCCAGCTCGCCGTCCGTGATCATGGACTTGATGGCTTCGATCGCCCGTTGCGTGACCGAACCGCCCTTCAGGGGGGCGGCGTCCGACTCCGGTTCGGGGGTGGCTTCGGGGGTGGACGTGGCCATGGGGCTCCTCCGGCGGGGGTGTCTGGTGCGGCGGGTGCCGTCCCCGCTCACTCTGCCCGATCATCCAAGTGATCGGACCAATTGGCCTTCTTTCTCGGGAAAATCGGCTCAGAGGGGTGTTGTGGGCCCGGATAGGTCTGATAAATATTCGGCGCGCGCAATCCGTTCGTTCGAGCAGGGAGCCGAGGAGCCGTCAGCATGGGCAGGGCAGCGAGCAGGGCAACAAGGACGACCGGGACGATCAGGACGCGGCCGCTACGGGTGGCGGCCCTCGCGGCGTGCGCCGCCCTCGCGCTCAGCGCGTGCGGCAGCACCAAGGACGCGGGCAAGGCGGGCACGGCCGGCGGCGAGGGCAAGGTCGGCGTCGTACTGCCCCTGCTGACCTCGCCGTTCTGGCAGTCGTACAACGACTACGTGCCGAAGATGGCGAAGGAGGAGAAGGTCGACGCTCTGAAGACCGTCAACTCCAACTCCGACCCGGCACAGCAGATCACCGACATCAACAACCAGCTCAACCAGGGTGTGAAGGGCCTCGTCGTCGCCCCCCTCGACAGCGCCGCCATCGCCGCCGGGCTCGACCAGGCCGAGCGCAAGGGCGTTCCGGTCGTCGCCGTCGACGTGGCCCCCGAAAAGGGCAAGGTCGCGATGATCGTGCGGGCGAACAACGTCGCGTACGGGCAGAAGGCGTGCGAGTTCCTCGGCTCGAAGTTCCAGAGCGGCAAGGTCGTCCAGATCATGGGCGACCTGGCATCGGTCAACGGACGCGAGCGCTCGGAGGCGTTCCGTACGTGCGCCAAGGAGAAGTTCCCCCAGCTGAAGGTCCTGGAGATCCCCGCCAAGTGGGAGTCGGACGCGGCGGCGTCCCAGCTGGACACCCTCCTCAACCAGAACCCCGACATCAAGGGCATCTACCTCCAGGCAGGCGGCGTCTACCTCGCCCCCGCCCTCCAGACCCTGAAGTCCAAGAGCCTCCTCAAGCCGGTCGGCGACCCGAAGCACATCGCGATCGTCTCCAACGACGGCATCCCGCAGGAGTTCGACGCCATCCGCAAGGGCGAGATCGACGCGACCGTCTCGCAGCCCGCCGACACCTACGCCAAGTACGGCATGTACTACATCAAGAAGGCGATGGCGGGCGAGACCTTCAAGGAGGGCCCGACCGACCACGGCTCGGTGATCGTCAAGCACCCGAGCGGTCTCCTGGAGGACCAGCTGCCCGCTCCGCTGGTGACCAAGGAGAACGTCGACGACAAGGCCCTCTGGGGCAACAACGTCACGTGAGCACCGTGACCCGCGCCGACGCCTCTGACCTGAAACCGCTGGTCGAGGCGTCCGGGATCACCAAGCGGTACGGTCCCACGACCGCCCTGAAGGACGGCCGGCTGACCGTGATGCCCGGCGAGTCGCACGCCCTGGTGGGGCGCAACGGCGCGGGCAAGTCCACCCTCGTGACCGTCCTCACCGGGCTCCAGGCCCCCGACGCGGGAACGGTCCGTTTCGACGGAGAAGCGGCACCCGCACTCTCCGACCGGGACGCCTGGCGGCGCAAGGTCGCCTGCGTGTACCAGAAGCCGACCGTCGTACCCGAGCTGTCCGTCGCCGAGAACCTCTTCATCCACCGCCAGCCCACCGGCTTCGGCGGAGTCATCAAGTGGAAGCAACTGCGTGCGCAGGCAACCGAGTTGCTCGACACCTGGGACGTGAGGGTCGACCCCGACGCCCGGACGGCCGACCTCAAGGTCGAGGACCGGCAGATGGTCGAGATCGCGCGCGCCCTGTCCTTCGGAGCCCGCTTCATCGTCCTCGACGAGCCGACCGCGCAGCTCGACAACAAGGAGATCGAGCGTCTCTTCGCCCGCATGCGGACCCTCCAGGAGTCCGGCGTCACCTTCCTCTTCATCTCGCACCACCTGCAAGAGGTGTACGAGGTGTGCCAGACGGTCACCGTGCTGCGCGACGCCCGCTGGATCACCACCGCACCCGTCGCCGAACTCCCGCGCGCCGCCCTCGTGGAGGCCATGGCGGGGGAGGCCGTGACTGCTGCGGAGAGCGCCGCCCGCTCGGACGTCACGGCCGACGCTCCGGTGCGGCTGAAGGTCACCGGGCTCGGCTCGGCCGCGTACCGGGACATCGACCTGACGGTCCGCGAGGGCGAGGTCGTCGGCCTCGCCGGGACGAGTGGCAGCGGCAAGATCGAGCTGGCCGAGACCTTCGCGGGGCTGTACGCACCGGAGCGGGGGAGTGCCCGACTCGACGGGCAGGACCTGCCGTTCGGCGACGTGCCCGCGGCCCTCAAGGCGGGTGTCGCGTGCGTGCCGCGCGACCGGCACGACCAGGGTCTCGTCTCCGGGATGAGCATCGGCGACAACGCCACGATGACCGTCCTGGGGCGGCTGGGATCGTACGGATTCGTGCGTACGGAGAGGAAGCGGACGGTCGCCGAGGAGCTGATCCGGCGCCTCGACATCCACGCCGAGGGCCCGCACCAGCCCGTGTCCGACCTGTCGGGGGGCAACGCGCAGAAGGTGGTCATGGCGCGGGCCCTGGCCTCCGACCCCCGCCTCCTCGTCCTCATCAACCCGACGGCGGGCGTGGACGTGAAGTCCAAGGAGTCCCTCCTCGCCCGGATGGACAGTGCCCGCGAGGACGGCACGGCGGTGCTCGTCGTGTCCGACGAAATCGACGACCTGCGGCGCTGCGACCGCGTCCTGGTCCTCTTCCACGGCCGCGTCGTCGCCGACCACGCGGCCGGCTGGAACGACCACGAGCTGATCGCATCCATAGAAGGAGTAGACCGTGGCTGACACGACGACGGCCTCGAAGGCGGCGGGCCCGGTGCTCGACGGGACAGCTGCGCCGGCCGCGGACCGGAGGAAGTCCCTGCTGCTCAGCCGGGCCCGTGAACTCGCCTTGGTTCCCGCCCTGTTGGTGCTGGTACTGGTCGGCGCGCTGACCAACGAGACCTTCTTCACCAGCGGCAACATCATCTCCGTCCTGGGCGCGTCCGCCGCGCTCGCGATGGTGGTGCTGGCGGAGTCGCTGGTGCTGATCACCGGCAAGTTCGACCTGTCGCTGGAGTCGGTCGTCGGCATCGCGCCCGCGATGGGCGCTTTGCTGGTGCTGCCCGCGCTCAACTCCGGGTTCGGCACCCAACTGCCCACGTTCGTCGGCATCCTGGTGATCCTGCTGGTCGGCGCGCTCATCGGCGCGTTCAACGGCTCGCTGGTCGTGAAGCTCAAGCTGAACGCGTTCATCGTGACGCTGGCCATGCTGATCGTGCTGCGCGGACTGCTCGTCGGCGCGACCGAGGGCAAGACCCTGTTCGGCATGCCGGACGCCTTCTTCGCCCTGGCCACCTCCACCTTCGTCGGCATCCCGCTGTCCGTGTGGATCGCGGCCCTGTGCTTCGGCATCGCGGGCTTCGTCCTGAAGTACCACCGGGTGGGGCGGGCGCTGTACGCGATCGGAGGCAATCCGGCGGCGGCCAGGGCAGCGGGCATCCGGGTCGACCGGGTCATGCTCGGGGTGTTCGTCACGGCCGGTGTGCTGGCTTCGCTGGGCGGGCTCATCCAGACCGGCTACGTGGGCGCGATCAACGCCAACCAGGGGCAGAACATGATCTTCACGGTGATGGCCGCGGCCGTCATCGGCGGGATCAGCCTGGACGGCGGCAAGGGCACCATGTTCGGTGCGCTGACAGGTGTACTGCTGCTGGGCGTCGTCCAGAACCTCCTGACCCTGGCCCAGGTGCCGTCCTTCTGGATCCAGGCCATCTACGGCGGGATCATCCTGATCGCCCTGATGATCGCCCGCGTCACCACCGGCCGCGCCCAGGACTGACGCGTACCGCACGAGCACCCGCAGCGCACGATTACAGAGGAGCAACCCCCATGAAACTGACGCGACGTGGCGAACGAGGGCAGGAGACCCCCGCCCTCCTCGCCGAAGACGGCCAGGTGTACGACCTCTCCGGGATCACGCCCGACATCGACGGCCCCTTCCTCGCGGGCGGCGGCGTCGCCCGCGTCCGCACCGCGTACGAGAACGGCGGCCTGCCCCTCCTCGAAGGCGCGGCCGCCCTCCGTACCGGAGCCCCGGTCGCCCGCCCCGGCAAGGTCGTCTGCATCGGGCTCAACTACCGCGACCACGCCGAGGAGACCGGGGCCGCCATCCCGCCCCGCCCGGTCGTCTTCATGAAGGACCCGTCCACCGTCGTCGGCCCGTACGACGAGGTCCTGATCCCCCGCGACTCCACCCGCACCGACTGGGAAGTGGAGCTCGGCGTCGTCATCGGCAGCCGCGCCCGCTACCTCGAAGGGCCGGTGGAGGCCCTGGCCTGCATCGCCGGGTACGCGGTCAGTCACGACGTCTCCGAGCGCGAGTTCCAGCTCGACTTCTCCTCGCAGTGGGACCTCGGCAAGTCCTGCGAGACCTTCAACCCGCTCGGCCCCTGGCTCGTCACCGCCGACGAGATCGCCGACCCGCAGGACCTGCGGCTGCACCTGAACGTCAACGGCGTCAAGCGCCAGGACGGCCACACCGCCGACATGATCTTCCGCGTGGCCGACGTCGTCGCGTACCTGAGCCGGTACATGGTCCTGGAACCCGGCGACGTCATCAACACCGGCACCCCGGCCGGAGTCGCCCTGGGCCTGCCCCAGAACCCCTATCTGCGTGCCGGTGACACCGTGGAGCTGTCCATCGACGGCCTCGGCAGCCAGCGTCAGACCTTCGCCCAGGCGTGAGAGGCCCGCTACGTGACCATGACCAGAACGACCGCGCGTATCACGGCAGTTGATACGTACGACATCCGCTTCCCGACCTCGCGCGAGCTCGACGGTTCCGACGCGATGAACCCCGACCCGGACTACTCGGCGGCGTACCTGATCCTGCGTACGGACGCCCCCGACGGCATCGAGGGGCACGGCTTCACCTTCACCATCGGACGCGGCAACGACGTCCAGGTCGCCGCCGTCGAAGCCCTGAAGCCCCACCTGATCGGCAGGTCCGTCGACGAGCTCTGCGCCGACCCCGGCACGTTGGGCCGGGCCCTGATCGGAGACAGCCAGCTCCGCTGGCTCGGCCCGGAGAAGGGAGTGATGCACATGGCGATCGGCGCGGTCGTCAACGCCGCCTGGGACCTCGCCGCCAAGCGGGCCGGAAAGCCGCTCTGGAAGCTCCTCGCCGACGCCGACCCCGAGTGGCTCGTCCAGCAGATCGACTTCCGCTACATCGCCGACGTCCTGAGCCCCGCCGACGCCCTCCACCTGCTCCGCACGGGCAAGCACGGGGCGGCCGAACGCGAGGCCGAGCTGCGCGAACGCGGCTACCCCGGCTACACCACGTCGCCCGGCTGGCTCGGCTACTCCGACGAGAAGCTCACCCGCCTCGCGCACCAGGCCGTCGCCGACGGGTTCACCCAGATCAAGCTGAAGGTCGGTGCGGACCTCGCCGACGACGTACGGCGGATGCGGGCCGCCCGCGCCGCCGTCGGCCCGGACATCCGGATAGCCATCGACGCCAACCAGCGCTGGAACGTCGGCGAGGCGATCGAGTGGACGCGGGCGCTGGGCGCGTTCGACCCGTACTGGATCGAGGAGCCCACCAGCCCCGACGACGTCCTCGGCCACGCGGCGATCCGCAAGGCCCTCGGCCCCGGCATCAAGGTCGCGACCGGCGAGCACGTCCAGAACCGCATCGTCTTCAAGCAGCTCCTCCAGGCCGGGGCCATCGACGTGCTCCAGATCGACGCGGCCCGCGTCGGCGGCGTCGGCGAGAACCTGGCGATCCTGCTCCTCGCCGCCAAGTTCGGGGTGCCGGTCTGCCCGCACGCGGGCGGGGTCGGCCTGTGCGAACTGGTCCAGCACCTGTCGATGTTCGACTACGTGGCCCTCACCGGAACCACCGAGAACCGCGTCATCGAGTACGTCGACCACCTCCACGAGCACTTCACCGAGCCGGTCGTGATGCGCGAGGGCCACTACACGGCCCCCACCGCACCCGGCTTCTCGGCGACCATGCGCGCGGAGTCGATCGCCGCATTCACCTACCCCGGCGGGAAGTTCTGGGCCGCCGACCTGGCCGCCGCCGCACAGAGCGGTGCACGCATCACCGAGGAGGTCGTCGCATGAGCGGGACGGACGTGCCGGAAGCCGAACTCGCAGGACTCAAGGCGCTGGTCACCGGGGGAGCCTCCGGCATCGGCCTGGCCACCGCACGGCTGCTCGCCGCGCGGGGCGCGCAGGTCGCCGTACTGGATCTGGACCCGTCGGGGGCGCGGGCCCCGCTGCTCGGTGTCACGGCCGACGTCTCGGACGACGCGTCGGTACGGTCCGCGGCGGCAGCCGCACTCGAAGCGCTCGGCGGCCTCGACATCCTGGTCAACAACGCGGGCATCGGCGCGGCCGGAACGGTCGAGGACAACGACGACGACCAGTGGCACCGGGTCCTGGACGTGAACGTGATCGGCATGGTCCGGGTCACCCGCGCCGTGCTCCCCGCCCTGCGGGATTCGGCGCACGCCTCCATCGTCAACACCTGCTCCATCGCCGCCACGGCGGGCCTTCCCCAGCGCGCCCTGTACAGCGCCAGCAAGGGCGCGGTCCTCTCGCTCACCCTCGCGATGGCCGCCGACCACGTACGGGAAGGCATCCGGGTCAACTGCGTCAACCCCGGCACCGCCGACACCCCGTGGGTCGGCCGCCTCCTGGACGCGGCCGACGACCCGGCCGCCGAACGCGCCGCGCTCCACGCCCGCCAACCCATGGGCCGCCTCGTCACCGCCGACGAAGTCGCCGCAGCCGTCGCCTACTTGGCGAGCCCGGCAGCCTCCTCCGTCACCGGTGCCTCGCTCGCCGTCGACGGCGGCATGCAGGGACTGCGACTGCGCCCGGAGGCGCGGTGAAGACCCTCCGCGGCAGCAAGGTCCCGGTGAGCGCGCTCGGCTTCGGGGCCGCCACGCTCGGCAACCTCTTCCGGGAGGTCACCGACGACGACGCGTACGCGGCGGTCGACACGGCCTGGGAGGCGGGCGTCCGCTACTTCGACACCGCACCGCACTACGGCCTCGGCCTGTCCGAACGACGCCTGGGCCTGGCCCTGAGCGGCCGCCCCCGGGACGCGTACACCCTCTCCACGAAGGTCGGCAGACTCCTCGAACCGGGCGGTCCCGGCGGTCCGGCCTCCCTCGACGACGGCTTCGTGGTCGCGGCCGACCAGCACCGCGTCTGGGACTTCAGCGCGGACGGGGTGCGCAGGTCGATCGAGGACAGCCTGACCCGGCTGGGCGTGGACCGCATCGACGTGGTCTACCTCCACGACGCGGACGCGTGCGGCGACGGCGGCGAACAGGCACTCCGCGAGGCGTATCCCGCCCTGGAACGGCTCCGCGCGGAGGGCGTCGTCGGCGCGATCGGCGCGGGCATGAACCACGTGGCGCCCCTGGAGCGCTACGTCACCGAAACGGACGCCGACGTGGTGCTGTGCGCGGGCCGCTACAGCCTCCTCGACCAGCGCGCGGGCCTCTCCCTGCTCCCCGAAGCCCTGCGCCGGGGCCGGAGCGTGGTGATCGGCGGAGTCTTCAACTCCGGCCTCCTCGCCGACCCGCAGCCCGGGGCGACGTACGACTACAAGGCGGCCTCCGTCGACCTGCTGGGCCGGGCCCTGCGCATCAAGTCCATCACGGAGGCCCACGGCGTGCCGCTCCGCGCGGCGGCCCTGAACTTCCCCTTCCGCCACCCGGCGGTGGCGAGCGTGCTGGTGGGGATGCGGTCGGCGGCGGAGGCCGCGGACGCTGCGGCGATGCTGGCGCGGGACGTACCGTCGGACCTGTGGGACGAGCTGAAGGACGAAGGGCTGCTGACGCCGTGACCTCCTCGACCGAGCGGATCGTGGACGCGCACCACCACGTGTGGGACCTGTCGGTACGGGACCAGGACTGGATCACCGGCCCCCAACTTGCCCCCTTGCGCCGCGACTTCCTCCTCGCCGACCTCCTCCCGGAGGCTGCGGCGGCAGGCGTGACCGCTTCGATCGTCGTCCAGACGGTGACGGTCCCGGACGAGACCCCGGAACTGCTGGCCCTCGCGGACACGCACGAGCTGATCGCGGGGGTCGTCGGCTGGACGGACCTCACGGCGGACGGGGTCGCCGACGAACTGGCCCGCCTGCGCTCCCTCCCGGGCGGATCCGCACTGGTGGGCATCCGCCACCAGGTCCAGTCGGAACCCGACCCGCAATGGCTGCTGCGGGACGACGTGGCCCGGGGCCTCGCTGCCGTCGCGTCAGCGGGCCTGGCCTACGACCTGGTCGTCACGCCCTCCCAGCTCCCCGCCGCGAGGAAGGCGGCGGCGGCGCACCCGGGCCTGACCTTCGTCCTCGACCACCTGGGCAAACCACCCATGGTGCGGGGCGAGTTGGAGCCCTGGGCGGGGTGGGTCCGGAAGCTGGCGGCCCTCCCCAACGTGGTCGGCAAGCTCTCCGGAATGGTCACCGAGGCCGACTGGGACCACTGGCAGGTGTCCGACCTGTGCCCCTACGCGGACGTGGCCCTCGACGCCTTCGGCCCGACCCGCCTGATGTACGGCTCCGACTGGCCGGTCTGCCGCCTGGCCGCCACCTATGCGGAAGTCCTGGACACAGCAAGGGAGTTGACGGCATCCCTTTCCGCCCCCGAGCGAACCGCCGTCTTCTCCGGAACCGCCGCGAGAACATACGGAACCTAGGGGCGCGCTCAGCCACGGGTGCGGGTCCCGTCGAAGTGGCCCTGCGCACGGGTTACGCCCCGGGGGCGTGGCCCGTGGCGCGATGCCGCTGCCCGCCCCGGGGGAGTACGCCGACATGCACACCCACGCACGCCTGGCCACGGACCCGGCACCGGACCCACGGCACCACACCTGACCCCTCACGCCCTCACGGCAACGGCACCGCGACCTTCACCGCGTACAGCGCCACCAGTCCGAACCCCACCCGGAACGTCCACGCCCGCACCCCCGGCGAGATCCGGGCCCCCGCGAACCCCGCCGCCGCGACCAGCAGTTGCTGCCAGCACAGCGACGCCACGAAGACCCCCGCCACGAAGAGACCCCCCGCCCCCGGCCCGTCCAGCGCCGCCCCCTGCGCGGTGGTGAGGGCGGCGAAGTACAGGGCGGTCGTCGGGTTGACGAGAGTCAGGGCGGCGAAACGGGCGAAGGTCCTGGCCGCACCACCCCCGGCGCCGCCCGGACGCGGCGGAGCCGCCTCCACGGACCGCCGCGCCCCCCACAGCCCCCGTACCGCGATCACCATCAGCACGCCCGCCGAAACGAGCCGCACCCACGCCTCCACCCCGCTCAGCGCCGCCGCGACCAGCGGCCCCAGCGCCGTGGCGACGGCCGCGTACGCGAGGTCGACCACCGCGACGGCGGACGCTGCGGCCACGGCGTCACGGCGGTCACGCATGCCCTCCTGGACGAGGAGGACGCCCATCGCCCCGACGGGTACCGCCACTCCCAGACCCGCCGCCGCACCGGCCAGCGCGGGCGCCATCAGCTCGCTCATGGCGCCCACTGTCGGGGGTCAGGGCCCCGGCGCGCGACCGGGTTTCACAGCGGTGCCTGCCACGTGACGGCGTTCCCCCGGCCCCCGTCCTCGCCCTCCCCGTCGTCCGCCACGGACAGCCGTACGCCCTCCCGCCCGTCCTCCAGCACCGCCTTCGCGTCGACCCGCACCTTCACCGCCGTGACGCCCGCCCTGCGGTGCGCGGCGGCGAGGGCCCCGCGCAGGGCCGCCACCAGCTTCTTCGCCACCGGGTCGGGGACGAGTGCGTCGACCGCGCCCTCGAAGTGCACCGACGGCGCGAACCCGAGCAGGGCCGCCGCGCCCGCCGTCTCCCGCAGGACCTTTCCCCGTACGGTCGTCGGCGCGTCGGCCGGGGGCTGCTGGAGGGCGAAGATGGCGGTGCGGACCTCCTGGATGGTGGAGTCGAGCTCGTCGACGGCCCGGCCGAGCAGTTCGTCCATCCCCGGGACGGCCGCCGATCCGTTCGCGGCCCGCCGACGCGTCGACTCCAGCATCATCTCCGTCGCGAAGAGCCGCTGTACGACGAGATCGTGCAGGTCACGGGCGATCCGGTCACGGTCCTCGAAGACCGCGAGCCGTTCGCGGGCCTCGCGCCCGTCGGCCAGCACCATCGCGAGGGCCGCCTGCGAGGCGAACTGCGAGGCGAGGAGCCGTTCGACCCCCGTGTACGGCGCGGCGCCCGGCCGGCGGGGCAGGGCGAGCGTGCCGATGAGCTGGCCGCCGCTCTGGAGGGGCAGCAGCATGCTGGGCCCGAAGCGGGTCCGCACGGCCGTCGTCATGCGGTCGTCCGTCGCCGAGTCGTCCACGAACACCGGCTCCCCGCCGAGGAGTTGATCGAGTACGGGGCTGCCCGCCGCGATCTCCGTACCGAGGAAGTCGGCCGCGTCGTCGCCGGGCCCGGTGGCCGCCGCGACGATCTCCATGCCGCCGTCGGCGGTCGGCTGGAGGATGATCCCGGCCGCCGCCTTGGACAGGGTCCGCGCCTTGTCGGCCACCGTCATCAGCGCGTCGTCGTACGTCCCGCCGTTGAGCAGGGCCGTGGTGACGGCGGCGGCGCCCTCGATCCAGTCCTCGCGCAGACGGGCCGTCTCGTACAGGCGCGCGTTGCCGATGGCGATTCCGGCCTGCGCGGCGAGGACCCGCAGCAGGGACAGGTCGTCGGGCGTGAACGACGTGCCGTCCTGCTTGTCCGTCAGGTAGAGGTTCCCGAAGACCAGCGCGTCGACGCGCACCGGCACCCCGACGAAGGAGTCCATCGGAGGGTGTCCCTCGGGGAAGCCCACCGAGCGGACGTCCGCGCCGATCCTCGGCACGAGCAGCGGGCGCGGCTCCTGCACCAGGATGCCGAGCAGCCCGCTGTGCCCGTCGGGCAGCCGCCCGATCCGCTCCCGGGCCCCGTCGTCGAGGCCCGCCGTGTACAGGTCGCTGACCCCGGTCCGCTCGGCGTCGAGCACGCCGAGCGCCCCGTACCTGGCCCGGGTGAGTTCCACGGCCGAGTCCACGATGTGCTGGAGGGTGCCGCGCAGCTCCAGGTCCGCGCCGACGCTGAGCACCGCGTCGAGCAGGCGGGGCAGTCCGGGGGCCGCGCGTCCCTCTTGGTGCATCGGGCTCGGATTCCTTCTCGCCGGGTACGTGCCGATTTTGTACGACCTTAACCAGGCGTGCGGGGTTTCCGCAGGGGGGCGGGGCCCTGCGGAGCGGCTAGGACACCGACCGGGCCTCGGCGGTCTCGGCGGAGGCCCGGTCGGTGTCCAGCCGGAAGTCCGTGGCGGGGGCCGTGCTGGGGTCGGTGGTGGGGTCCGTGGTGGGGGCCGTCTTCCGGCCCGCCCGGGAGTCCGCCCGGCGGCTTGCCCGGGAGTCCGCCTTCCTGGCCGCCCGCGACTCCGCCATCGGGTCCAGCGCCAGCGGTTCGATGTGGCCCTCCAGCATGGCCCCGAGCCCCAGCACCGCGCACACGTCGGGCCGCTCGGCGATCCGCACCGGCATGCCCGTCGCGTCCCGCAGCATCTGGTCCAGGCCCGGCAGCAGTGCGCTCCCGCCGACCATCATGATTCCGGCCTCGCCGAGGTCGGCGACCAGGTCCGGCGGGCAGGTCCGCAGGATCTTCCCGATGCCGTCGAGGACGGCGGTCAGCGGGGTGTGGATGGCCCGCTGCACGGCGGCGGTGTCCACGTGCACGGAGCGGGCCAGGCCCGTCGCCACGTCCCGGCCGTGGATCTCGGTCGACACGGGACCGCCCGCCGCGAGCCCGCTGGAGCGCAGCGCGAGCTGGAGGGGACGTACCGACTGCGACGGCAGCATCAGCTCGTGCGCCTGGCGCAGGTGCTGCACGACGGCGTGGTCGATGGCGTTGCCGCCGACCGGGATGCGCTCCGCCGCCACGATGGACCCCAGCGAGAGCACCGCCACCTGGGTGGTCGCCGCCCCGCACACCATGATCATGGTGGCGGACGGCTGCTCCACGGGGAGGCCGCAGCCGACGGCCGCCGCGATGAGGGTGTCCACCAGCTCCACCCGGCGGGCCCCGATCCCGACCAGCGTCTCGACGGCCGCACGCTGGGCGAGCGGGTCGGCGTCGTGCGGGGTGCAGGCGGCGGCCCGCAGGCCGGGCTTGCGGCGCAGCTGGCGGCGGAGCTTGTCGCCCAGGAGGCTGCGGAGCATGCGCTGCGCCATCTCGATGTCGACGACGGTGCCGCCGGAGACGGGGCGGGCGACCCGGATGTAGTCGGGGGTGCGGCCGGTCATCTGCTCCGCGAACGCGCCGACGGCGATGAGCGCGCCGGTCCGGGTGTTGACGGCGGCGCAGCTCGGCTCGTCGACCACGAGGCCGAGGCCCTTCACGAACACCCGGGTCCTGGCGGCCCCCAGATCGACGGCGACATGGCAACGGCGCAACTGCTCAAGGCTGACGGTCATACTCGCATCGTGCGGGTCCTGGCGTGGGCGCGCGCGCTGGGGTGAGCCGCACGGGCTACGGGAACTGACGCAGCGCCAGAAAGTGTCCCCGCGTCAGGTGCGCAGGGGCTCCACCCCGCCCCCGCCTCCGCGGCCCCGCGCGCTCAACGAGGTGCTTCCCGCAGTTCCTGGAAGAGACCCCAGGTGAACTCCGCCACCCGAGCCTCCCCGCCCGGCAGGGTCACCGCGAGCCGCGCCCGCGTCGGCGCCGCCCCGTCCAGCATCCGTACCGGACCGAATTTCCCGAAGGCCCCCGCCACCTCGTCCACGGTCGCCGACCACGGCACCAGGTCCGCCGCGGACGTGAGGACGGGCCCGGCCGCGCCCGGCGCCCGTACCAGCCACTCGTTCCACGCCACCCCGCCCGGCCCGGTGATCACCTCAAGCCGGAGGTCGGGCCAGAGCGGCACCCGCCACTGCGTCGCCTCGCACTCAAGATCGCCGGCCTTCCGCCGGACGACCGCCTCCGGCGGCCCGAGCACCGACCGGTAGCGCTCCACCGCCCCCCGCGCCCTCGGTGACCGCACCATCGCCTGCCAGCGCCGATTGACCTCGCGCATGTCGGTGAGGCTCACCCCCATCGCGATCCGCGCGTCCTCCACCAGCCCCGGCTGATGATCGGCCATCCTCCGCAACAGCACGAGCTGAAACTCCCTCGGCCCGAGCGCACCACCACGGCTCACCGCCACGCCACACCCCCACTTACTTGACAATCTCAAACATTGAGGAGCAAGGTTCATCCAGAACCTAAAGTTGTTTTCCCGCGTTGATCACGCGTTACTCACGCGTCACCCACGCGTCGACCCGGAGGCCGCATCCCCATGACGAACACTCTCCCCGCCACCGGCCACGCCTGGCACCTCGTACGCCGCCCGAACGGCTGGCCGGTGCCGGAGGACTTCGCCCTGGTCGAGTCCCCCGTCACCGCCCCGGCCCCCGGCCGCGTCCTGGTCCGGAACCTGTACCTCTCCGTCGACCCTTACATGCGCGGCCGCATGAACGACGTGAAGTCGTACATCCCGCCCTTCCAGCTCGGCGAGCCGATGACCGGCGGCGCGGTCGGCGAGGTCATCGCCTCGGGCGACGACCGCTTCGCCGTCGGCGACCACGTCCTGCACGACCTGGGCTGGCGCGAGTACGCGGACCTGAAGGCGGACTACGCCACCAAGGTCTCCGCCGAGCTCGCCCCCCTCTCCACGTACCTCGGCGTCCTCGGCATGCCGGGCCTCACCGCGTACGCGGGCCTCTTCGAGGTGGCCTCCTTCAAGGAGGGCGACACCGTCTTCGTGTCCGGCGCGGCCGGTGCGGTCGGCAGCCAGGTCGGCCAGATGGCCAAGCTGCGCGGCGCCAAGCGCGTGATCGGCTCCGCGGGCTCCACCGACAAGATCAAGCTCCTCACCGAGGAGTACGGCTTCGACGCGGCCTTCAACTACAAGGACGCGGCCCCCGTCGCCGAGCAGCTCCGCGAGGCCGCCCCCGAGGGCATCGACGTCTACTTCGACAACGTCGGCGGCGAGCACCTCGAAGCGGCCATCTCCTCCCTCACCGTGCACGGCCGCGCCACCCTCTGCGGCGCGATCTCCGGCTACAACGAGACCGAGCCGGTCCCCGGCCCGCGCAACATGATGGCCATCATCGGCAAGCGCCTGCGCCTGACGGGCATCCTGGTCGGCGACCACGCCGCGCTCCAGCCGGAATTCGTCCGCGAGGTCTCCGCCTGGATCCGGTCCGGCGAGCTCAAGTACGACGAGACGGTCGTCGAGGGCATCGAGCACAACGTGGACGCGTTCCTCGGCATGCTGCGCGGCCAGAACACCGGCAAGATGATCGTCAGCCTCAACAAGTAAGCTCTCCCCACACCGTCACGGCGCGTGGGCGCGAGTCGTTGGCGAACCAAGCAGGAGGATCTACTCGTATGTCCATCCAGAAGATCGACGTCAAGTACACCGCTGTCGCCACCGCCGAGAACGGCCGTGACGGCCGGGTCGCCACCGACGACGGCAAGCTCGACGTGGTCGTCAACCCGCCGAAGGAGATGGGCGGCAGCGGCGCGGGCACCAACCCGGAGCAGCTCTTCGCCGCCGGTTACAGCGCCTGCTTCCAGGGTGCGCTCGGCGTTGTCGCCCGCAAGGAGAAGGTCGACATCACCGGCTCGACCGTCACCGCGAAGGTCGGCATCGGCTCGACCGAGGCGGGCGGCTTCGGCCTGGAGGTCGCGATCTCGGCCACCATCCCGAACGTGGACGAGGCCACCGCCAAGTCCCTGGTCGAGAAGGCCCACCAGGTCTGCCCGTACTCCAACGCCACCCGAGGCAACATCAAGGTCGAACTCTCCGTCGCCTGATGTTCTCGTCGTAAACGAAAGAGGGGCCGCACCTCGGAAGGTGCGGCCCCTCTTTCCGTGCCCCTTCAGGGGCGCGGGGAACCGCGCGCCCAGCCACGACACACCCGCACGGTTGCGGGACAGCCGCGCGGCGAGCGCTTGAGGTGAAGGGGCGGGGCAGGGGCCACACCCCGCCGAAGGCGGGCCGGGGCCCGGGGGCGGAGTCCCCGGCAGTTACCCCAGCCCCCACCCACCCAGGCCGCAGCCACCTTCACCCAGCCGTCACGTACAGTGCCCGCGCCACCTGCGCGAACTCCCCCTTCGGGTGCGCCCGGAACAGCGGCTGCGTGCCGAACAGCACGACCTGCGCCCCCGTTGCCGACGTCCCGCTGACCACGGCCGCCCGGCCCGCCGCGTCCTTCGGTCCGCCCTTGCCGTCCTCGCCCGCACGCCAGTGCCCGGAGACGAGCGGGTTGCCGCCCGCCTTCCCGTACGACTGATCGGCGCGAACGCCCTTCCCGAGCCCGGTGAACCACATCGGCGAGAAGACGAAGGTGTGCGAGGGAGCCCCACCCGTCACCGCGCTGCCCGCCGCGTTGTCGACCCGTACGACACCGTTGGCGTCGCCGTTGCCCTGCACGGCCGTGGCGGCGATCAGCTGGGCGTCGGCGTTCAACTGCGCGCCCGCGTCGCCGAGTCCCACCACTCCGTGCTCCTTCAGGAAGGCGTCCAGCCCGGCCTTCGCCGCCGCCTTCAGCTTCCCGTACTCCAGATCCGCCGACACGTACAGCGTGTCGGCCTTCTTCCAGTCGAATCCCGCGTTCAGCACGTCGGTCGACACGGGCGTGACGTCGAAGCCCATCTCCCGCAGTGCGAACAGCTCACCGGGCGAGACGGCAGCCGCCACCCGGGTCCGTCCGATCGCCGAGACGCCCTTGGCGCGCGTCGCGTGGAACGCGACCCCGAACCGGTCCGCGAGCCGGACGGCCTTCCACCGCGCCGACCCGGGAACCACGGCGGTCCCGTCGGCGGCCCGCCGCACCTTCACACCGTCGGCCAGCAGGGAGTTGAGGGCGGCGACCTCCTTGGGGTCGTCCAGCCGCAGCTGCAAGTCCCCCCGCGGAGCGACGTACCCGGTCGCGGAAGCGGCGTGCACGCTGCGGCTCGGAACCTCGACGGCCCCCTTCGCGACGCGGTCCACGCTCGCACCCCACAGCAGCCCGAGGCTCCACCCGGAGATGTCGTACATCACGGAGACGTCGGCACTGATGTCCCGCCCGTCCGCCAGGATCACGTTCGCGACCCCGCGCTTGGGCTGCTTCATGTCGACGACGTACGACCCGGCGGGGTAGCTCTTCCCGCCCGCACGGAAGCTGCGCAGCGCCCGCTCGACCTTCACGTCGTTGGCCACGAGGTGGTCGACGAGCCGCGCCGCCGCCACGCCCGACCGCTGCCCGTCGCCGCCCGCCGGAATGACGTACGCGCTCGGGAACTCGGTCGTGTACACGTCCTCCGGGCCGATCCCCGGAACGCCGGGCACGGTCTCCTCGGAGACGGGCACCTGCTTGGCCCCGGTCGCGCCCCGCCGGAAGGTCTCGATCTGGTCGGCGATGACGGACGTCCGGCGCGTGGCGGTGTAGTCGATGGCCGCCTTGATGGCCGCACCCGCGATGTCCGTATTGATCGCCGACCGCCGCCGCAGCTCCGCCACGGGCTGGCTGTCGTACTCCTCGTTGTTGACCTGCAACGGGATTTCGATGGTGTGCGTGGCGACCGCACCCTGGAAGGGCATGTACTGCGGGGTGAAGACGGGCGGCCAGTCGTCCCACCCTTCCTTCTGGTCCCGGAAGGGAATGACGGCCGGGTCGACGCCGTCCTTGGCAGGCGTGTACCCGAGCCCGTTCACAGCGGCTTCCATTCCCAGCGCGTTCGCGTAGGAATTCTTCAGGAAGAGGTCGTACTCGTAATTCTCCCCGTGCGGCGGGGTCGTCGGCTCGATCAGCGTCCCGTTGACGTACCCGTGCATGTCGAGCATGACGGCGGGCTGCTTGTCGATGGCGATCTGCCTGATGGCGCGGGCCTCGGGCTGGGTGGCGGTGATGAAGTCGCGGTTGATGTCGAAGCCGTTGGAGTTCGCCCGCGTCCCGGCTATGCGACCGTCCGGATTCGCCGTGACGTTGAAGTACAGCCGATTCTCATCGAGCATCTTCCGCGTCTTGGCGTCCTTCGCGGACGCCAGCTCGCCTATGAGCTTCAGGGACGCATCCGTCCCCTCCCACTCATTCCCGTGAATGTTGTTGTTGACGAACAGCGGCGTCTTGTAATCCGCCTTTATCTCACGGTCCTTGGCGGCCTTCGCCGGGGAGTTCTCGATCAGTTCCCGCATCTGCTCCTGCCGCCCGGCCTCCCGCCGGCTCTCCGGCGCGGTGACGGTCACCAGGTACAGGTCGTGCCCACCCGCCGACTTCCCGGCCAGCTCCACGCTCACACGGTCGCTCTGCTTCTGCAGCTGATTCAGCTTCGGCGCTATCGCGTGGTACGGCGTCAGCCCCAACTTGATCGACTTGTCGGCCGGGTTGGGCGCGGGCTCCTTGAGCCGGGTGTGCCGGGGGAAGCCGTCGGTCCGGCTCCCGTGCCGCACCCCCGCGTCCCCGAGGGCCCGCTCGGCGGCACCTTCCCCGGTCCGCGCGGCAGGCCCCCTCAACTCCCTTTCCGCGTCGGGGCGTTCGTGCTTCTTGTCCCCCTTGGGTCCGGGGGCTGCCTGCGCTCCGGTGGCGGGGACGATGAGCGCGGCCCCGGCGAGGGCGGCGGTGGCGACGAGCACGGGTCTCGGTATGCGTACGGTCATGGACGTGCGTACCTCCGGGTGGGACTGCGGAAGATCGGTCGTCGATCGGTACGCAGCGGTCTACCGGCTGAACGCGGGTGACACAAGGGGGTATGGGTAATGAGCCCTACGACCGGGTCGCGTTCCCGCACGCCCCGTCGGGGCCGTCTCCGGTCACGGCCTTGCTCCGGTCGTACGGGTCGAGGCCCGGCCCCTCACCCGGCGCCCGCGGTCCGAACTCGGGCGCGAAGTACCCGGTGTGCTTACCGTCGCACCCCCCGTTGGTCATGTTCACCTTGTACGAGATCAGCGAGAAGGTCCCCGGCACGGTCCGCACCTTCGCCGGGTCGTCCCAACTCGCCACGACCTCACGCCGCACGACGGTCCGCACGACGTCGTCGCTCCCGGCAGCCGCCTTGACGACCGGATACACGTACGTGACGTCGCTGGCCACCACCAGCGCACCCCGCTCGCCCTCCCGCACGCTCAGCTGCCCCCGCACCTTCACCACGTCCCCGACCAGCCGCGTCTTCTCGCTGTCGAACCTGCTGAACAGCAACAACGGATCGTGCTTCTCGTCCGGCCTGGTGAAGGCCCGCTCGAAGAAGCGGGGCATGTCCTCCTGCTTCGGATTGACGAGCGCGATGGCCTTGTCGGGCCGCTTCCCCCGCAACACACCCGCGTCCAGATTCCCCTCGAACAAGAACTTCCGCGTCTGTTCGATCGCCTGCTCCACCTGCGCGGCACTCATCCACCCGACCGCCTTGGCGGCGGGCACGGAGATCCCGGCCGCCCCATCCGCCCAGAGCGCGGCGGGCGACCCCCGGAAGGGCTCCTCCACGGTGCCGCGCTGCTGACGGGAACCGGTCTCGAACCCGGCGCTCGGCTCACCCGCGACCACGCCCCGCCCCCCGTCCCCGCCGAACCACCCGGCCAGGCTGCCGGGCGTCAACGCCACCCACAGCAGCCCCAACGCGGCCACCACCGCCACGACATGCCACGCCTTCAACCGCCGCCTGGGCCCGCTCGGCGCGTGCGCCCGCCAGGGCACGGCCTGCCCCGGCTCCTCCCGCAACCGCCGCGTCACCTGCCGGGCCCGCGCGGAGGGCTCCTTCGGGGCGTCCGGCACCCCGTTCACGGAGTCCCGAAGAAACCGCTCCCACTCCTCCTCGGAGACCGAAGACCCGTCGTCCGCCGTACCCGTACTCACACTGACTCCCCGTACAGCTCTCGCTGCCTCTCGTCCCCGCTCCGGTTTCCCCCCAGGGCGGCCCACGAAATAATCACACAGGGGTACGACCCGCTCCCGCTCGGCGGGCCCAGCCGGTGGGGCCAGAAGGCGTCCGGCTTCAGGTCCAGCTCGCACCAGACCTCCTTGCCGACGGTCGGCGTCACGACGTCCCAGCGCGCGGCGAGCCTGGACACGAGGGCCGGCCCGCCGCCCGAACTTCTCGTCGGGGGCGGCGACCCGGGCCACGGGAAGCCGTTCCCCGCGTGCGTCGGTGACCACGATGCGGAGGGTGGTGGCGGTGAGCGTGAGGTGTGCGCGGGACCGGCTTCGGAGCCTGAGTCCCCCTGCCGAATCCCGCATCGCGGACGTACGGTCCAAGGAATGGACACTCCCTGTCGCCCGCCCCACCCCCCTGCCAAGATCCCCCGCATGACTGATCACGTACGCAAGGCATACGCGCAAGCCGCCGAAGAGGCCGTGCGGCTGCTCGGGACCGGGGAAGTGGCCCAGCGCTGGGAGGCCGGGTCCGTGCTCCCCGGCATGTCCGTCGGAGCCCTCGCCGGGCACCTCGCGAACAGCGTCCTCCAGGTCGAGTGGTTCCTCGACGGCCCGGTCGCCGACGCCGAACCCGTCTCCGCCGTGCGCTACTACGGCCGCCTCGTCGGCACGACCGAGTACGACTCCGCACTCAACACGGGAGTGCGCGCCCGTAGCGAGGAGACCGCTGCCGCAGGCCCCGCCGTCGTCGCCGAACAGGCCCGTGCGGCCTGGGAACGGCTGGAGCCCCGCCTCCACAGCGAGCCCGCCGACCGGCGCGTGGCCGTACTCCACCGCCCCGGCGAGGAAATGCTCCTCGACGGCTACCTCCGGACGCGCTGCGTCGAACTCGCCGTCCACCTCGAAGACCTCGCCCTGAGCGTGGACGCCCCGTCCGAGACCCCCGACGCGACACTCGCCGTCGCCGTGGACGTCCTCGTCGCCGCCGCCCGCGACCGCCACGGCGACCAGGCCGTCCTGCACGCGCTCTCCCGCAGCGAGCGGGACACGCATCACGCCTTGCGGGTCCTGTAGTCGAGTGCCGCGGGCACGCACCCTCCCCGCTCGTGAGCGTGTGCCCGTGACCCCTCCCACCAGGGCACCAACCCCCCTCTACTCTGTTTGCATGAGAGATCTCGGGGTGGGTTTCAGGTACTTGGCCAAGGGCCAGCGGTGGATGTCGCAGCACGGGCGGAGCTACGGGCTCGGGCTGCTGCCCGGTCTCGTCACGCTCGTCCTGTACGTCGCCGCCCTCGTCGGCCTCGTCGCCTGGTCCGACGACTTCGTCGCCTGGGCGACCCCCTTCGCCGACGGCTGGGGCGAGACCTGGCTGAAGATCTTCCGGGGGCTGCTCCGCGTCCTGCTCTTCGCGCTCGCCCTCTTCCTCGCCGTCGTCACCTTCACCGCCGTGACCCTGCTGGTCGGGCAGCCTTTCTACGAGGCCCTGTCCGAGCGCGTCGACAAGTCCCGGTCGCCCGACGGGACCGCGCCCGAGTCCGGGCTCTCGCTCGGCCGCGAGCTGTGGATCTCGGCGCGCGACAGCCTCCGCGTGCTGGTGCGGGTGCTGTTCTACGGGATCCTGCTCTTCGCGTGCGGCTTCATCCCGGTGATCGGGCAGACCGTCGTCCCGGTCCTCGGCTTCTGCGTGTCCGGCTTCTTCCTCACCGAGGAGCTGACCGCCGTCGCCCTCCAGCGCAGGGGCATCGAACTCAAGGAGCGGCTGGCCCTGCTGAGGAGCCGCCGCTCGATGATCCTCGGCTTCGGCGTGCCGCTCACGCTCGCGTACCTGGTGCCGTTCGTGGCCGTCTTCCTGATGCCGGGGGCCGTCGCGGGAGCCACCCTGATGGCCCGCGACCTCCTCGACGAGCCCTCGATCGACGACGAGGAGAGCGACGACGCCGATTCTGCGGCTACGGCAGCGGGCTGAGTGGGCTGAGTACCAGAGGTACGTCCGCGAGCGCCAGCCCCGGCCTCTCCGCCGGGGCCTCCGCCAGCAGTCCGCCGCCCGCGCCCCACACCGCACTGCGCCCGCATCCCGTCCACGGCCCCGCCGGTCCGGCGTGGTTGGCCAGCACGACCGGCAGGCCGAAGTCCCGCGCGAGGGCGGGGTAGAGGGTCGACCGTTCCTCCTCGCCGCCCCCGACCCCGTACAGGGAACTCGCCAGCCACAGCCCGCACCCGTCCGCCACCGCCTCGGCGGCGAGCGCGGGAAAGTGGTTGTCGTAGCAGGTGGCCAGGGCAATGCGGGTGCCGTCCAGGGTGAAGCGGCCGGGGGCCGAGCCCGCCTCGAAGAGCTTCCGTTCGCCCTCGAAGAGGTGGCGCTTCGCGTACGTGGTGAGGGGCGAGCCTTCTGGCCCGTACACGAAGGTCATCAGGCGTCCGGCGGAGGCGCAGTTGACGACGGCTGCCGTGCCCGTCTCGCGGCAGGCGGCCCGGACGGGGGTCAGGCGGGGGTCATCCGGGCCGCTCATCCACAGGCCGGGCGACGCGGTCAGCAGCTCCAACTCGTAACCCGTGACGGTCAGTTCGGCGAAGACGGTGAGGCGTGCGTCCGACGCGGCGGCCTCCCGCACGAAAGCCGCCATGGTGGCGACGTTGGCGGTGATGTCACCGGGGCGGGCGGAGAACTGGGCGGTGGCTATGCGCATGGAAGCCCAGTGTTCCAGTAGCCGTTCCCGTACCCGTTCCAGTATCCGGAAAGGGGTTGATCAAGGACGGAGCCGACGGCAGCATCACGTACATGACAGAAGTCCTCGCCGTCGCGCTGATCACCGTCCTCGCCGTCATCAGCCCGGGTGCTGACTTCGCGATGGTCGTCCGCAACAGCTACCTGTACGGGCGGACCACCGGCCTCCTCGGCGCCGCCGGAGTCGCGGCAGGTGTCCTCGTCCACGTCACGTACACCATGCTGGGCGTCGGCCTGCTGATCGCCTCCTCCACCGCCCTCTTCACCGCCATCAAGCTCCTCGGCGCGGCCTACCTCGTCTACATCGGCCTGCGCACCTTCTTCGCCCGCGCCGAACTCTCCGTCGACCTGGAGGGCAAGCGCGAACTGTCGCCGCTCGGGGCGATGCGGGCCGGGTTCCTGACGAACGTGCTCAACCCCAAGACGACCCTCTTCGTCGTGTCGACCTTCACGCAGGTCGTCGGGCCCGAAACGGCGCTCTGGCAGCAGGCGGGCTACGGACTCTTCATGTCCGTCGCGCACTTCGGCTGGTTCGCCCTGGTGGCGCTCTTCTTCTCGGACGGCCGCCTGCGCGCGGCCATGCTCCGCCGTCAGAAGGCGCTCAACCGGGGGATCGGCTCGGTGCTGGTGGGGCTCGGGGTGACGTTGGGGCTGGCCCGCTGAAGCCCCGAGCCCCCATTCGCGGCTACTTCGCCGCCGCCACCCGCAGTACCTCCCGCACCTGCGCCACGATGTCCGACCGGTTCTTCACGAACACCGGATCCGTGATCTCCGTGGTGTTCGCCCGGTCGAACTCCAGCACCGGCGTGTGCAGATGGCCGCCCGGGACCGTCAGACCGAGCCGGTCGCGCAGCAGGGTCGCCCGGTAGGCGATCTCGTTGGAAAGGTAGTCGCCGCCGCCCCCGGCCCGCGCCGCCGAACCGGGCGTCGGCCCGTCCGGCCGCACCACGGGCCCGGCCCCGCCCGCCGGGACCTCCGTCACCGACGTGTTGTCGTACACCGGGAAGGGGCCCGTGCGCGCCGCGACGATCCGCGCGTACGGGAGGGACGTGCGCGTCCACTGGGGCTGCGAGGCGGGATCGGAGACGGGGACGGGGCCGGTCCGCCCGATGTTCAGGTTGTCGCCGAAGCCGCCCCGCCAGGCCCCGTTGAACCGTTCCACGTCGAAGCGGCCGGGGCGGCCCTGGCTGATCGTGGTGAACAGGTCGACGCCGCGCAGGTGCGGACGCAGCGCCCGCTCCACCTCGCCGTCCGCGAAGTCGTCCCAGCGCACCGGGAAGACGGCCGTCTCGACGCGGGCGAGCCGTCCGTCGGCGGTACGGATCACGGTGCCGTCCAGGGCGAGGGCGGTGGCCCCCGACGGATTGCCGATCCGGATGTCGCGGTCCAGCGTGAACGGGTCGAAGCCCGTCACCAGCACGCGCCGCAGCCCCTTCCCGGCGAAGCGAATGCTGTCCTGCCCGCGCGAGGTCCGTTCCAGCCGCTCCACGAGCCGGTCCCTGTCACGGTCGGACAGCCCGAACCCCGGTGCCCAGGCGCGCAGTTCACGCGTCATGGCCAACCGCGCCCAGTACAGCGGCCGGTCGTCGCCCCGGCTCAGGTCGCCGCCCGCCGGGCCCCGCCCCTGCGCCCGGTCCACGGCCCGCCGCCACACCTGCGCGCCGTGCCGGTCCACGACCTCCTGCGCCTCGCGGTACGTCGACGCCCCGGCCAGCGCCTTCACGAAGCGGGGCGCGACCGTGTCGAACCCGCTGCGGCGCAGGATCTCCTGCGGGGCCGCCCGCTCCAGCCGGGCCTCCTCGACCGTGGGAGCGGCGGCCGGAGCCGCCTGCGCACCGGCGGTCTGCGTACTGGTGGGCAGGGCCGCCGCCGTGCAGGCGAGGGCCGAGAGGAGAGCCAGCGTGAGAACGCCCCCGCCCGTACGTGTGCTGCGTCGCATCCCTCGTCCTTCCGTAGAGCCCCGAACCGGCGAGGCCCCAGTATCGGAGGGCGACGACCGTGACGGAAGGGGACCTTGGGGAAGACGGGTCGGCGCCGCGCCGCCGGACGGCCTCCTCGGCGTACGCCGGTGCCGGTGGCGCGAGGGGCCCGTGGTGCGCGGTGCCGGTGGCGCGAGGTACCGGTCCTCCGGCGTCCCGGCCGTCAGCCCGTGGGCCGCAGCAGGGTCAGGAAGTCCCGGAACGCCCCGGGCATGTCCACCGACTCGGGGTCCAGCAGCCACTGGTACTGCAACCCGTCCAGCACCGCCACCAGAAGCGGAGCAGCCTGCTCCGGCGTGAGCCCGCCCGCCAGCCGCTCCCCGTACTCCGCGCGCAGCGCCCCCGCCATGCCCGCGCGCACGAGCGCGTACCGCGCGGTGAAGAACTCCTTCGCCGGATGCCCGTCCGTGACGGACTCCCCGAGCAGCGCCGAGAAGGTCTGCACGATCCCCGGCCGCATCGCGTTGTAGTCCACCAGCGACGCCATCAGATCCAGCCGCCACGCCTCCGCGCTGAGCCCCACCCCGCCCGTGTCCCACTGGTCGCGCTCCTCCAGCACGGCCACCAGCAGCGCCTCCTTCGTCGGGAAGTAGTGCAGCAGCCCCTGCTGGGTGAGCCCCACCCGCTCGGCCACGGAGGCGAGCGACGCTCCCCGGTATCCCCGCTCGGCGATCACCTCGAAGGTGGCGCGGAGGATCTCCGCCCGCCTCTCCTCGCTCCTGGCCCTGGGCATCCCCGTACGTCCTTCCCCTGCGCGTTCCCTGTGATCTTGCTGGTCAGGACGGTACGCCATGTCCGAATCGCCCCACTCGGCGAACCTGAATCACGAAAAGATAACGAACCCTACCGGTCTACAGGTAATCGGAGTATCTATGGGGACAACAGCAGATCTCAATGAGGAGGTACGGCCGTGGCAGGCGAGCCCACCACCCGGAACACCCCCAGCGGCGCCGACGAGCGGCTCCGCGAGGACGTCGTCAGCGCCGCACTCGGCAAGCTCGACCTCGACGCCAAGGCCCGCCTCCTGGCGGGCCAGGACATGTGGTCCATCCCGGCCCTCCCCGAGATCGGCCTGAGTTCCCTCGTCTTCTCCGACGGCCCGATCGGCGTCCGGGGCGTCCGCTGGACCGCCGACGACCCCTCGATCGCTCTCCCCTCGCCGACCGCGCTGGCCGCCACCTGGGACCCGGAGCTGGCCCGCCGCGCCGGTCGTCTGCTCGCGCAGGAGGCCCGCCGCAAGAACGTCCACGTCCTCCTCGCCCCGACGGTCAACCTCCACCGCTCGCCGCTCGGCGGCCGCCACTTCGAGTGCTACTCCGAGGACCCGTACCTCACCGGGGCCATCGGCTCCGGCTACGTCAACGGCGTCCAGGACGGCGGCGTCGGCACCACGGTCAAGCACTTCGTCGGCAACGACGCCGAGACCGACCGCTTCACCGTCAACAACCTCATCGCCCCGCGCCCCCTGCGCGAGCTCTACCTCGCCCCCTTCGAGGCGATCGTCGAGAACGCCCACCCGTGGGGCATCATGTGCGCCTACAACTCCGTCAACGGCACCACCATGTCCGAACACCAGTACCTCCAGAACGAGGTGCTGCGCGGCGAGTGGGGCTTCGACGGCGCGATCGTCTCCGACTGGATGGCCGCCCGCTCCACCAAGGGCGACATCGAAGGCGGCCTGGACGTGGCCATGCCCGGCCCGCAGACCGTCTACGGCGAGGCGCTCGCCGGTGCGGTCCGCGCGGGCGAGGTCGAGGAATCCGTCGTCGACGAGTCCGTCCGCAACGTCCTGCGCCTCGCCGCCCGCGTCGGCATCCTCGACGGCGCCCCCGCCGTGGTCTCCTCGTCGGACCTCCCCGCCGAGATCGACGGCCAGGCCGTCGCCCGCGAGGTCGCCCACCGCGCCGTCGTCCTCGTCCGCAACGAGGCCGACGTCCTGCCCCTGGCCCCCAGCGGCACGGTGGCGCTCTCCGGCGCGGCCGCCCGCGACGCCCGCGTACTCGGCGGCGGTTCCGCGACCGTCTTCCCGGAGCGCGTCGTCTCCCCGCTCGACGGCCTGACCGGGGCCCTCCCCGCCGGGGCCCTCACCTTCTCCGTCGGCGCGGACCCGAGCGACGAGCTCGCCGTCGCCGACAAGGGCTTCGAGCTGCGCGCCGTCTGCCGCGACGCGTCCGGCGACGTCATCGGCGAGGGCTCCCTCCCCAACGGCCAGGTCCAGTGGATCGGCGACGACCTCCCGGCCGGGGTCACCCACGACAACCTCCACTCCATCGAGGTCACCGGCACCTTCACCCCCCGCGAGAGCGGCGAGCACGTCTTCGGCACCCGGGGCCTGGGCCGCTTCACCCTCGTCCTCGGCGGCGAGACCTGCTACGACGGCTTCCACGGCCCGCGCGAGGGCGCGGACCCCTTCGAGGCGTTCTTCGGCGCACCGGAGGAGCGCGGCCGCACACACCTCACCGAGGGACAGCCGGTGACGGTCTCCCTCACCCACGTCGTCCAGAAGAACACCGGCTCGCCCCTCACCGCCGTGATGTTCTCCCTCACCCACCTCTCGCCGCAGCGCGACGCGGACGAACTGATCGCGGAGGCCGTCGAGGCCGCCCGGGGGGCCGGCACGGCGGTCGTCGTGGTCGCCACCACGGACCGCGTGGAGTCCGAGGGCTTCGACCGCACCGACCTCGAACTCCCGGGCCGCCAGAACGACTTGGTCCGCGCGGTCGCAGCCGTCAACCCCCGTACGGTCGTCGTCGTCAACTCCGGCTCCCCGGTCGAGATGCCGTGGCGCGACGAGGTCGCGGCGATCCTCCTCACCTGGTTCCCCGGCCAGGAGGGCGGCGCGGCACTCGCCGACGTGCTCCTCGGCGCCCAGGAGCCGGGCGGCCGCCTCCCCACCACCTGGCCGGTGTCCTTCTCCGACGTCCCCGTCACGCAGGTCGCCCCGTCCTCCGGCGAACTCGCCTACTCCGAAGGCGTCTTCATCGGCTACCGGGCCTGGGAGAAGGAGGGCGTCACCCCCGCCTACCCCTTCGGTCACGGCCTCGGCTACACCACCTGGTCCTACGAGTCGGTCACCGTCCTGGGCACCACCGCCACGGTCCGCGTCCGCAACACGGGCACGCGCGCCGGACGCGAGGTCGTCCAGGCGTACGTCGCCCCGGTCGCGGACCCGGTCGAGCGCCCGGCCCGCTGGCTCGCCGCCTTCGCGAGCGTGACGGCCGCCGCGGGGGAGACCGTCGAGGTCACCCTCGACCTCCCCCGCCGCACCTTCGAGATCTGGGACGAGTCGGCGAGCGCGTGGACGCTGATCGAGGGCGCGTACGAGGTGGAAGTCGGCCGCTCCCTCGCGGACCGCCGAGTGAGCGCCGCACTCCAGGTCTGACGGGACGGGGGCTGGGGGAGGCCGCGGAGCATGCCTCCAGGGGTGCGGGGAACTGCGCGCCCAGCCCCCACCCACCCGCACATGCGAACCCCAAGCCCCCCACCGCCCCGCACCGATCACCGAACCTCGGTGACCCCCCGGTACGCCATCTCCGCCAACCGCCCCTGCCCGTCCACACTCGGATGGAACCAGTCCCACGGGCTCAACTGCGCCCCGCCAAAGGCGTAGTTGAACACCGCACCCCCGTCATACCGGCACTTCGCATCCCGCCCGCACACCTCCCCCAGCACGGAGTTGTACGCCACCACCCGCCCCCTCACCGCATCCCGCCTGGCCACCGCCGCCGCGTCCATCACCTCCGCATCGCCCAGCATCGACGGACAGATCCCCAGCTTCCACACCTGCGTGCCGAGCGGATTCCCCCGCCCCTGCGACCACAGCCGCTTCAGATCGGGCACGCTCGCCACGTACACCTGCGTCTTCGGCAGGGCCTTCCGCAGCTCCCGCAGCGCACGCTCGAACGAAGCCCGGAAGTCCCCGACCGACGTCATCTGCTCCACCGAGCTGCGGCACGCGTCATTGGCACCCGTCATCACGGTCACCAGCTCCGGCCGGTGCTCCGCCGCCCGTTCCATCTGACGTGGCAGGTCAGAGATCCGGGACCCCGTTACCGCCAGGTTCCAGCTCCGCTCCGCAGCCCCCTTCGCCCCCAGCAGCCGCACCGCCAGGCTGTTCACGGAGGTCTGCGTACCGGTCGCCCAGGACGCCTCGGGACAGTCCGCCAGGACCGAACACGCGTCGAACCCCCGTGTTATCGAATCGCCGACGGCAACGAGCGAGGACGGCGACCGGTCCCACGTGGGAGTGGGTTTCGGGGTCGGCTTCGTCCCGGCCCGCGAAGAGGCCCCGCCGGACGCCCCGCCCGAGCCCTCCGAACCCCCCGAGCACCCGACGGCCAGTGCGAGAACCAGCCCCAGCGCCCCCGCCCCGACTCCGGCACGCAGCCGCCGCGCAGGTCCGGCAGGTCCGTTGCGACCGTTCTCCCGCATGTCCGACTTCCCTCCGCGTCCTGGCCGCCCACTGCGTCGGCACCTCGCCCCTTCGGCGCTCCGAAGCGGAAAGTCCCGGAATCCAGCGACAAACCCGGTATTCTCCCCGCCCCCGGACCGACAGTACGTCACACCCCGGCGTGCGCCGCACGGTAGCTTTTCCCCACCGGCCGACGGCAGGACACCGCACGCGAGCCACCTGCCCCACCCCTCAGTCCCACCCGCGATGCCCCACCCGCGATGCCCCACCCCATCGGCACCGGTAAATTACATGACGTCACATACTGTCCCTTTTCAGGAGATTCCCTCCCGATGCTGTTTACTGTTGACAACCTCGGGAGCCGGCCAGGCGCGTCACCTCGACCGCAGGGCGCAGGGAGTACGAGGCCGCAGGTGTTGGCGAACCTCGACGCACACAGCAGGAGGTCCCGGTGACGACACGTGGAGTTCTCTACGTCCACTCCGCACCGCGCGCGATGTGCCCCCACGTCGAATGGGCGGTGGGTTCCGTACTCGGTGTGCGTGTCGGACTCGACTGGATCAGGCAGCCGGCGGCGCCCGGCACCTGGAGATCCGAATTCTCCTGGCAGGGCAAGGCGGGCACGGCCTCCAAGCTGGCCTCCGCCCTGCGCGGCTGGGACATGCTCCGCTTCGAGGTGACCGCGGAGCCCTGCCCCACCGCCGAGGGCGAGCGCTACAGCTCCACCCCGGCGCTCGGCATCTTCCACGCCGTCACCGGCATGCACGGCGACATCCTCATCCCGGAGGACCGGCTGCGCGCCGCCCTGGCCCGCTCGGTGCGCGGCGAGAGCGAGTTGGAGGCCGAGATCACCAGACTCCTCGGCAAGCCCTGGGACGACGAGCTGGAACCCTTCCGCTACGCGGGCGAGGGAGCCCCCGTCCGCTGGCTCCACCAGGTCGTCTGACCGTACTGCCGGACCCCGGAGACCGTCCCGTTCACGATCGGTATAGATTCCGCCCACAGTCGACCAGTTGAACGGTCGTTTACCTGTGGGGGGTAAGAAGTGCGAGCGAGTTGGGTGGTCACAGGGGCCACCGTCGTTCTCTCGGGGGGCCTGATAGGCGCCGCGATCATGTTTCACCGCGAGGACTCCCGGCTGGAGCGCATCGAGGGCGTCTGCCGGGACGACAACTGTCTTCCCGGGTCCTCGGCCGTCGACGGCTGGGCCCACACCTTCACGGTCTTGGGGGCCATCGCGCTGCTGATCACCGTGCTGGTCTTCATCGGCCACGTGGTGGGCCAGCCGCCCAAGGACAAGGACGGCAAACCCACCGGCCCCTCCCCGCACCGCACGAGGGCCTGGTGGGCCGTCCCGCTGGCCCTGGTGGGCATCGGCGCCGGCCTCCTGCCCGCAGGGGCCTGGGCGTCCTCGCTGCCCGGCAAGGCGCACACCCTCGCCTGGTCCCTCCCGTACGAGAACACCGGGCCAAAGAACGGCGGCAGCGGGTACGGCTCCCGCTCCGTGTGGACCTTCCCGGCGGGCGGCAACCTGGTCCGGGCCACCCCGGACACCATCACCTCGCACTCCCTCGCCGACGGCCGCCGGACGTGGAGCGTCCCCGCACCGGTCCGGCGCACGATCTGCGGCACCGACACCCGTACCGCCGGGGACGTCGCCCTCGTCGGCTACGCCCGCTTCGACGCGCCGTGCGCCGAACTCACCGCACTCGACCTCGTCACCGGCAGGACCCGCTGGCAGCAGAAGCTCCAGTACGACACGTACGACTCCTCCGCCACGTACGGCACCTTCGCCCTGGCGGGACGTACCGCCGTCGCCGCCGAGACGGAGCGGCTGCGTGCCTTCGACGCCGCCACCGGCAAGCGGGCCTGGACGCGGAAGCTGGCGAAGGGGTGCCGGACCGTCACGCTGGACGCCTCGGCGGACCGGATCCACGCGGTGGAGGAGTGCCGCAAGGGCCACGGCACCGAGGCGGTGACCTCCCGGCTCCTCACCCTCGACGCCGCCACCGGCAAGCAGCTTTGGCGCAGCGCCCTGCCCGTGGAGTCCCGTGCGCTGACCGCCTACTTCACCTCCGTCGCACCGCTGGTGCTGCGCATCAAGGAGATGGACGAGCGCGGAGTCGACGCCTTCCTCGCGTACGACGACCAGGGGCGCGCCCGCGCCACCCTGCCGGTGTCCCGCCAGGCCACCGGCAACGGCAACGCCAACGCCAACGCCATCATCGGGATGCCCGAACAGGCCCGGGTGGTCGGCGACCGGCTGATCACCGGGGTGATCACCCCGGGGGACACCAGCGTGCGCTGGGTCGGCGCGTTCTCCCTGGGCAACGGCGAACGCCAGTGGCTCAAGCGGCTCCCCGATACGGCGAAGGGCCTGCTCACCGGCGCCGACGGCCGGCTGACGGTCCTGATGAACACCTCGTACACGACCCATCTGGTCTCCTACGACCTGCGCAACGGGCGCAGGACCGCACCGCCCCTCGCGGTCCTCGGGTCGAACGTCCCGGACCCGTCCGCGATGACGCTGTACCAGGGGCCGGGCAACACCGTGGTCGTCGCCAACGAGGACGACGCGGCCGGCACCTACCGCAGCAGCAGCGACGTGCCCGACTCGCCGCTGTTCGCGATCCGCTGACGGTACGGCTGAGGCCCGCCTCCCGGGCGTTCCCGGGGGCGGGCCTCACTCACGTACGTACGAGAACCGGTCAGACCGTACGGAACGCCAGCACCACGTTGTGGCCGCCGAAGCCGAACGAGTTGTTGAGCGCGGCGATCGTGCCCTCGGCCGGAAGCGCGCGCGGCTTGTCGCGGACGATGTCCGCCTCCGCCGCCTCCGGGTCGAGCTCGTCGACGTTGATGGTCGGCGGGGCCGTGCGGTGGTACAGGGCGAGGACGGTCGCGACCGTCTCGATGCCGCCCGCGCCGCCCAGGAGGTGACCGGTCATGGACTTCGTGGCGGAGACCGCTACGTGGTCCAGGTCGTCGCCCAGCACCTTGCGCAGTGCCTTGATCTCGGCGACGTCGCCCTGCGGGGTGGACGTCGCGTGCGCGTTGAGGTGCACGATCTCGGACGGGGCGAGGCCCGTCGCGTCGAGCAGCTGCTGGAGGGCGGCGGCGATGCCCCGGCCCGTCGGCTCGGGCTGTGCGATGTGGTGGGCGTCCGAGGACAGGCCCTGGCCGACGGCCTCGCAGTAGACCTTCGCGCCGCGCTGGGCGGCGTGCTCCGCCGACTCCAGGATCACGATGCCCGCGCCCTCGCCGAGGACGAAGCCGTCGCGGGCGGTGTCGTAGGGGCGCGATGCCTTCTCGGGCTCGTCGTTGTTCTTCGACATCGCCATCATGTTGGCGAAGGCGGCGATCGGAAGCGGGTGGATCGTGGCTTCCGTACCACCGGCGATGACGACGTCGGCGCGGCCGGAGCGGATCATCTCGATCGCGTAGCCGACCGCCTCGGCACCCGACGCGCACGCGCTGACCACGGAGTGCACGCCCGCCCGGGCGCCCAGCTCTAGGCCGACGTTGGCCGAGGGGCCGTTCGGCATGAGCATGGGAACGGTGTGCGGGGAGACGCGGCGTACGCCCTTCTCCTTCAGCACGTCGTACTGGTCGAGCAGGGTGGTGATGCCGCCGATGCCCGACGAGATCACGGTGCCCAGGCGCTCGGGGGCGATCTGCTCGTCCTCACCGGCCTTGGCGGTGAAGCCCGCGTCGGCCCACGCCTCGCGCGCCGCGATGATCGCGAACTGCGCGGAGCGGTCCAGCTTGCGGGCCAGCGGGCGGGGCAGGACCTCGGACGGGTCCACCGCCGCCTGCGCGGCGATGCGTACGGGAAGCTCGGCGAAGCGCTCGCCCTCCAGGGGGCTGACGCCCGAGCGTCCGGCCAGCAGACCTTCCCAGGTCGATGCGGCGTCGCCACCCAGCGGTGTTGTTGCGCCGATACCGGTGACGACCACGGTGCGATTGGTCGGGCTCACAGGAATTCTTTCTCCACGTGTAGAGGGGGAATCTTTACGGCGCCACCGCCGGGTGGCGAGTGCAGCGCTCCAGGCGGGCAGCCCCGGTGAAATGGGCGACCCGGTCCTGGCTACCGGCTTGATCAGGCTTCCTGGTGCTCCAGGATGTACTTCGCGGCGTCGCCGACCGTCTTGAGGTTCTTGACGTCCTCGTCGGGGATCTTCACGTCGAAGCGCTCTTCGGCGGCGACGACGACCTCGACCATGGACAGCGAGTCGACGTCCAGGTCGTCGGTGAAGGACTTGTCCAGCTGGACGTCCTCGACGGGGATACCGGCGATCTCGTTGACGATCTCGGCGAGACCCTTGACGATTTCTTCCTGCGTGGCGGCCATGACGGCGCTCCTTCGGTTAAGTGTGATTCAGGTGGTACGGAGGGTGCGGGCGGTATCGGGTGGAAACCCGAAATCGCCCTAGGGGAGGGTAACGACAGTCGCGGCGTACACGAGACCCGCCCCGAAGCCGATGACCAGGGCGGTGTCCCCGCTCTTGGCCTGCCCGGTGGCCAGAAGCCGCTCCATCGCGAGCGGGATCGAGGCCGCCGAGGTGTTGCCGGTGGTCTCGATGTCACGGGCGACCGTGACGTGCTCCGGCAGCTTGAGAGTCTTCACCATCGAGTCGATGATCCGCATGTTGGCCTGGTGCGGGATGAAGACGTCCAGGTCGTCCGGGGAGATCCCGGCCGCGTCCAGCGCCTGCTGGGCGACCTTGGCCATCTCGAAGACGGCCCAGCGGAACACCGCCTGGCCCTCCTGCGTGATGGCCGGGAACTTGACCTCGCCCCGGCTGTCCACGGGCAGCTGCGAACTCTCGCCCGACCGGAACTCGTCCCAGGCGACCGTCTGCTTGATCGTCTCGGACTTGTCGCCCTCGGAACCCCACACGGTCGGGCCGATGTGCGGCTCGTCGGAGGGGCCCACCACGACCGCGCCCGCGCCGTCGCCGAACAGGAAGGCCGTCGCACGGTCCTCCAGGTCGGTGAGGTCGCTGAGCCGCTCCACGCCGATGACGAGTACGTACTCCGCCGAACCCTCCACCACCATGCCCTTGGCGAGGGTCAGGCCGTAGCCGAAGCCCGCGCAACCGGCCGAGATGTCGAACGCGGCGGGCTTCCCCGCCCCGATCCGGTCGGCGATCTCGGTCGCGACGGCCGGGGTCTGCTTGAAGTGCGAGACCGTCGAGACGATGACGCCGCCGATCTGCTCGGGGCTGATCCCGGCGTCGGCGATGGCCTTGCCGGACGCCTCGACCGACATCATCGCCACGGTCTCCTTGTCGGAGGCCCAGTGACGGGTGGCGATGCCGGACCGCGAACGGATCCACTCGTCGGACGAGTCGATGCGCTCCAGGATGACCTCGTTGGGCACCACTCGGGTCGGACGGTAGCCGCCGACACCGAGGATGCGCGCGTACGGAGCGCCCTTGCTGGGCTTGATCTTCGCCATGTGCCAGCTCCTTACGCGCTCGCGTGCTCGGCGAGGAGCGCGCGGGCAGCGTCGAGGTCGTCGGGGGTCTTGAGCGCGAGAGGCTTCACACCCGGCAGGGCGCGCTTGGCCAGCCCGACCAGCGTGCCGCCGGGGCAGACCTCGATCATCGCGGTCGCGCCCAGCGTCTGGAAGGTCTCCATGCACAGGTCCCAGCGGACCGGGTTGGAGACCTGGCTCACCAGGCGCGAGACGACCTCGGAGCCGCTGGCGACCTGCTGGCCGTCGGCGTTCGAGACGTACGTCAGGGAGGGGTCGGACACGTCGAGGTCCTGGGCGGCCTTGCCCAGCTCCGCGACGGCCGGAGCCATGTGCTCGGTGTGGAAGGCGCCCGCCACCTTCAGGGCGACGACCCGGCGTACGCCCTCCGGCTTGTCGGCGTCCAGCGCCGCGAGCTGTTCGACGGTGCCCGCGGCGACGATCTGGCCCGCGCCGTTCACGTTCGCCGGGGTCAGCCCGAGCTTCTTCAGGTGCGGGACGGTCACCTCGGGGTCGCCGCCCAGCAGGGCCGCCATCCCGGTCTCGGTGACGGCTGCGGCCTGCGCCATGCCGAGCCCGCGCGTCCGTACGAAACGCAGCGCGGCCTCGTCGGCGAGCACACCGGCGAACACGGCGGCGGTGATCTCACCGACGCTGTGTCCGGCGACCGCGCCGACCGAGGAGATGTCGCCGAGCGCGGACGCCGAGAGCAGACCGGCGGCGACCAGCAGCGGCTGGGCCACGGCGGTGTCACGGATGGCGTCGGCGTCGGCCTTCGTGCCGTAGTGGACGAGGTCGAGCCCGATGGCGTCGGACCAGGCCGCGATGCGGTCGGCCGCACCGGGGAGGTCGAGCCAGGGAGTCAGGAAGCCGGGCGTCTGAGCGCCTTGGCCGGGAGCGACGAGTACGAGCACCCTCACACTCTCTCTTGTGGGCGGCGTCTTCTGCCCGTGGGGACTGGGACGAAGAACCGACAGGGGAATTGTCTATATCCAACAAAAGTCTAGGACGGCGAGTCTCCGTCGGCCAGACGCCCCAGGATCAGGGCGATACGGAGCGTAAAGGCCGAGCGGACGTCGGACGGGGACCAGCCGGTGACGTCTGTCACACGTCGGAGCCGGTAGCGCACGGTGTTGGGGTGCACGAACAGCATCCGTGCGGCCCCTTCGAGACTGCTTGCCTGCTCCAAGTACACGCTCAGCGTCTCCAGCAGAGCCGACCCGGCCTCTTCGAGCGGTCTGTAGATCTCCTCCACCAACTGCTCTCGCGCGCCACGGTCGGAGGCGATCGCGCGTTCCGGCAGGAGATCGTCCGCCAGAACGGGCCGGGGAGCGTCCTGCCACGCCGTGCACGCCTTCAGTCCGGCGGCCGCCGCCTGCGCGGAACGGGTGGCCGCCAGGAGGTCCGGCACGACGGGACCCGCGACCACGGGCCCGGCCGCGTACGGCCCGATCAGAGCCTTCGCGACCTGCAACGGATTGTCGCTGCCGCCCGCGATGACGACGAGCCGCGACCCGAGCACCCCGGTCAGCACCTGGAGCTTGGCGTGCCGGGCGGCCCGCCGGATGGCCTCCACGGTCAGCTCGGAGTCCCCGTCGGGGGCGGTCCCCAGCACCACGCACACGTGCTCCGGGGAGTTCCACCCCAGCGCGGCGGCCCGGGACACGGCCCCCTCGTCGGCCTCGCCGGACAGCACGGCGTTCACGACGAGGGACTCCAGCCTGGCGTCCCACGCGCCGCGCGCCTCGGCGGCCTGCGCGTACACCTGGGCGGTCGCGAAGGCGATCTCCCGGGCGTACACCAGGAGCGCCTCGCGCAGCACGGACTCGTCACCCGGGGCGGCGACCTCCTCGATCGCCGACTCCATGACCTCGATGGTCGTACGGACCATCTCCACGGTCTGGCGCAGCGTGATCGCCCGGGTCAGCTCGCGCGGAGCCGTCCCGAACACGTCGGTCGAGATCGCCTGCGGGGTCTCGGGGTGCCGGAACCACTCCGTGAAGGCGGCGATGCCGGCCTGCGCGACCAGACCGATCCACGACCGGTTCTCGGGAGGCATCGCCCGGTACCAGGGCAGCGTCTCGTCCATGCGCGCGATGGCGCTCGCGGCGAGGGAGCCCGAGGACTGCTCCAGCCGCTTGAGCGTCGCGGAGTGCGGGTGGGCGTCGTAGACGTCGTTCGCCGCGGCCGCTTCGGCTTCTGCTTCGGCTGCGGCGCTGGCCTGCTGCGCTTCGGGATCGGATCGGGGCACGGGGACAAGACTGCCTTATCCGGCGGTGGGCGTGGTCTACCGGCCCCGGACGGGCTTCCGTGATAGGGCGCGGGGGCTTCGCCACGGCCCTAGGCTGGCTCCTGTGATTTCCGTACGACGCTCCGCGGACCGCTACCAGGGCGGCGACCCGGCAGCCGGGATCGAGTCCCTGCACGCCTTCTCCTTCGGGCACTTCTACGACCCCGACAACCTGCGCTTCGGCCCCGTCCTCGCCTGCAACGAGGAACGCCTCGCCCCCGGCGCGGGCTTCGACGAACACCCGCACAGTCACACCGAGATCATCACCTGGGTGGTCGAGGGCGAGCTCACCCACCTCGACTCCACCGGCCGCGCCACCGTCGTGCGGGCCGGGGACGTGCAGCACCTCAGCGCGGCGGACGGGGTGCGGCACGTCGAGCGCAACGCGGGCCCCGATCCGCTGGTCTTCGTCCAGATGTGGCTGGCCCCGCTGGCGCCGGGCGGCGACCCGGCGTACCGGCTGGTGCGCTCCGGCTCCGCCGCCCCGTACGAGGTGACGGCGGCGGGCGCGGTGCTGGTGGTGCGGCGGCTGGGCGAGGGCGGGCGGGCGGGCGTGCCGGACACCGCGTACGTCCATGTCGTACGCGGTGAAGTGGCGCTCGGGGGCGAGCGGTTGGCGGCGGGGGACTCGGCGCGGATCGGTGGAGAGCCGGGGCTCGAACTGGTGGCGGCGAGCCGCGCCGAGGTGCTGGTGTGGGGGTTCGGCGGACCTCAGTAGCCGGAGCCGGAGGGCTGTTCCGCGTTGCGCCAGAGGGTGAGGTCGAGGGTGACGTAGTCGCTGGGGTCGGAGGGGGACGAGCGGCCCCTGAAGGTGACCAGCGCGATGTGGCCGGACTCGGTGTGCACGCAGAGCTGGGAGCCCGGGGAGACCTGGCTGAGGGTGAGGCGCTCGGTGAAGCGGGTCTCCTCGCGGCAGGTCTTCAGCGAACCCTTCTGGGAGTTGTTCAGCACGGAGACCTTCTTGCCGTTGCTGCCCAGGTAGTGCTCGTCGCTCCAGTAGTAGAAGTCGGCGTCGTCCTCGTAGGCGGCGTCGCCCGAGTGGATGGGCCTGGGCGGGGAGTCGGCGAAGCGGACGTAGTAGTCGTTGGTGAGGTTCACGCGCTTGTACGTGACCGGCTTGGGGTCGGGGCGGGGCGTGCCACTGCCCCTGGACCCGCCGGACCCACTGCCTCCGGTGCTGCTCCGCTGCACGTCGTCGGCCACGTTGGCGATGAACGCCATGCAGCCGCCGACGGGGAGGAGCACGGCGGCGATGACGATGAGCGCGAGGACGCCGCCGCTCATCTTCTTCTTGGGCGGGGGCGGCGTCCAGGACGGCTGGGGCTGCATGGGGTACGGGGCCGCGTGCAGGCTGTGCTGGGGGGTGGTGGGGTATGGAGCGGGCGTCCCGGGATGTGTGGGCTGGGAGGGGTACGGAGGCTGGGCGGGGGGAGTGGAGGCGCTGGGGGCGGCGGTGACGGTGGGGGCGTGCGGGAGGCCGGGGGCGGGGCTGGGGGCGGGGCTGGGGGTGGCGTCGTGCGTGCCGTCGTGCGTGGCGTCCCCGGGGGCGGGCACCCGCGTCCGCATCGCCGCCCATGCCTCGGTGCGGCGGTGGATGTCCGCCTCCATCGGCTCCGGCAGCCAACTGCCCTGCTGGCTCAGCGGAGTCGGGGACGCTGCCCGGCACAGGTCGATGATCTCGGCCGGGCCGGGGCGGTCGGCGGGGTCCTTAGCGAGGCAGCGGGCGAGGAAGCCCAACTCCTGTGGCAGGCCCGTCAGATCGGGTTCCTCGTGCACGATCCGGTACAGGACCGCATGCGAATTGCCCTCCCCGTAGGCCGAGTTGCCGAGCGCCGCGTACACGCCGACCTGACCGAGGGCGAACACGTCCGAGGCCGGGCCGACCTCCTTGCCCGCCGCCTGCTCGGGCGACATGAAGGCGGGCGTGCCGATGGTGATGCCGGTCCCGGTGAGGGCGGTCGCGTCGGCGGCCCGCGCGATGCCGAAGTCGATGACGCGCGGCCCGTCCGAGGCGAGCAGCACGTTCGCGGGCTTCAGGTCGCGGTGCACGATCCCGGCCGCGTGGATCACCTTCAGCGCCTCCGCCATCCCGGCGATCAGCCGCAGCACGGTCGGGACGGGGAACCTGCCGTGCTCGGTGACCGCCACCGCGAGGGAAGGCCCGGCGACGTACGCCGTCGCCAGCCACGGCCGCTCGCCCTCGGTGTCGAAGTCGATGACGGGCGCGGTGTACAGCCCCTGCACCCGCTGCGCCGCCTGCACCTCGGACCTGAACCGCTGCCGGAACCCGGGGTCGTCGCCGAGTTCCGGCCGGATGACCTTCACCGCGAGGGGGTGCCCGCCGGGCGTGTACGTCAGGTACACCTGCCCCATGCCGCCCGCCCCGAGCCGGGCCGCGATGCGATAACTCGCGATCGTACGGGGGTCGTTGTCCGCCAACGGGTGGAACTGCCCGCCCGTGCTTCCCTCGTGCATCAACTTTCCCACCCGTCGAACCGAGCCGCTGTCGTCGGGTGGGAGGGTATACGGTTCCGCAGCTCCGGCCACGGCTGGCGGCCGACATGGGCGTCAGGCGGGCGGCCCCGCACCATCGGCGCGGTGCGGGGCCGGACACAGTTGGCCGAACGCGGGCTGGTGGCACGCATCACACAACTGCCGTCCCGGTTGCGGAGCTTGGGGGCTTCCGCCGGGCCGGTCGCGAAGGTTGTCCGGCACCTGCCTGGCCGCCGTCGCTCGTTCCTCCTCCTCTGCGGGGCGGGCGGCGTGCGGAGGGAGGTGGCCGACGACCGTCCGGTGCTGCCGGGCGGAGGTGCCGAGGGGGCGGGGGAGGCGGCGGCGGGCTGCGGGCTGCTGCTGGTGGAGGCACTGGCGGACGGCTGGGGGCGGAGCCGGGAGCGGGGGACGGGGTGGGGAAACGGTGTGGTTCGCGTGCTGGAAGGCGGTCGGCGCGAATCACGGAAATGCACCCGACGGTGCAGCGGAAACCGGACACGAGTGAGGGGATCACTTTCGGTGGCCGTAAAGCGACCGTTCGTTGACACATGGATTCGGACGGTGCTTAGCTCCCTGCTGGAACCGACCGACGACAAGGAATTCCGGCAGAAACGAACGCCGACAGAAACGAACACCGAGAGGAATCAGCATGAAGCGCAAGATCGCTCTTCGCCTTGGCACGCTGATAGGCGCCTCCGCCCTCGTGATCGGATTCTCCTCCCAGGCTCATGCGGCCTTCTACCTGTACCAGCACGACAACTACGCCGGAAACTGGGCCTCGTTCGGCGGCTCGGACGTGGAGCTGAACAACAAGTACTGGTCCGGAACCACGCAGGTCATGAACAACGGTGCCAGTTCCATGAAGAACTACACGAACTCCTACGTCGGCATGTGGGACAACGGCGGCGTCTGTACGGGCGCGAGCTACACGGCCAAGCCTAATTCCGTCGACACCGACTTCAGCAACAACAATTTCGACAACAAGGCGAGTTGTGTGAAGTTCCTGTAGGGAATGGGTCGGGGGCCGGAAATCGGCTCCCGGCTTTTCGTTTCGGGGGCCGGGGAGAATCGTGAAAGAAGACGTGCGGAAGAGAAAGAAGGGAAAGAAGGGGAAGGGGAGAAAGAGGAGAGTGGGCGCGTGGCTTTCGGCCGCGCTCGTCGCTCCTTTGGTGCTGACGGCGGGGTGCGCGGCGCGGCAGCCCGATCCGCGCGGAGAGCGCGCGCCGGAGGTTCCGGCCCCCTCGGCGGAGGTCCTCGGCCTGCGCCTGCCGACGGACGCGTACCTCCTGTCGGTGGACGAGATCTACGACGGCGAGGAGGCGGCGGACCTGCTCACCCGGCAGTGCATGAGGGAGCGGGGCTTCGAGTGGCGGCTCATCGACCGCCCCGACTTCGGCGACTGGCGCAACCGCCGCCGGTACGGGGTGATCGAGCCGGACGTCGCGAAGTCCTTCGGGTACCACCACGTACCGGCGCTGCTGAGCCCGACCGAGGTCTACGAGGAGAAGCACCGCCGTGAACTCGCCCTCACCCCCCAGGAGAAGAAGGCGGCCACGGACGAGGCGTCCGGCTGCCAGCGCCGCGCCAACGACACGCTGTGGCGCGGCATCCGCTACGACGACGCCCTGGCGATGAGGTTCAGCTCCAAGGCGCTGGCCGAGTCCGCGAAGGACCCGCGCGTGCTGCGGGCCGTACGGGACTGGAGCGCCTGCATGCGCGGCGGGGGCCACTCCTACCCGACGCACGCCAAGGCGATCGGCGACGCCCGCTGGGACATGGCGAAGCCGCCCTCGCGGGAGGAGAAGGCGGTCGCGGTGCAGGACGTGACGTGCCAGGAGCGGACGGGGCTCGTGCGCACCTGGTTCCGGGTCGACAGCGAACTCCAGCAGAAGTGGATCGCGGCGAAGCCGAAGGAGTTCCAGGCCCTCCGCGCGGCGAAGAGGAGCTTCCTGGAACGGGCGGAGAAGGTCCGCGAGAACCCCGGCGGGTAAGGGCAGGGCCGCCGGGGCGCCCTCTCAGGTCTCCCGCGCCCTGCGCCTCTGGGAGCAGAGACGGGCCAGACCGACGAAGACGGACGACTGGAGCGCCAGGACGAACGGCCGGTCCGACCACGGAATCGCGGTCAGCGGGACGATTGCCAGCACCGCGCACAACCAGAAGAGCCAGCGGTACACGCGGCGCCGCCCCCTGTCGGGACTCAGGCGGTACGGGCCTCCGCCAGTACCGCGTCGATGTACGGCGGCCAGACCTCCGCCGCCCACGGGCCGAAGGCCCGGTCGGCGAGGGAGACGATCGCGAGACCGGCGTCCGGGTCGACCATCAGGAACGTACCCGACTGGCCGAAGTGGCCGAAAGTGCGGGGGGACGCCGAACTCCCCGTCCAGTGCGGCGACTTGGAGTCCCGGATCTCGAATCCCAGCCCCCAGTCGTTGGGGTTCTGGTGCCCGAAGCCGGGGAGGACGCCCTTGGTGCCGGGGTAGTGCACGGTGAGGGTGGCGTCGGCGACCGTACGGGGGTCGAGGAGGCGGGGAGCCTGGAGCTCGGCGGCGAACCGGGCGAGGTCGTCGACGGTGGAGACGCCGTCGCGGGCGGGGGAGCCGTCCATGGTGGTCGCGTTCATCCCGAGCGGCTCCAGCACCGCCTGCCGGAGGTACTCGCCGAACGGGATCTCGGTCGCCTTCGCGATGTGGTCGCCGAGCGCGTCGAAACCGGCGTTGGAGTAGAGGCGGCGGGCACCGGGCTCGGAGGTGACGCGGGGCTCGTCGTAGGCGAGACCGCTGGTGTGGGCGAGGAGGTGCCGGACGGTCGAGCCGGGGGGCCCGGCGGGCTCGTCGAGCTCGATCGCCCCTTCCTCGTACGCCACGAGGGCCGCGTACGCGCCGAGCGGCTTGGACACGGAGGCGAGGGGGAAGCGGTGGGCGGTCTTCCCGTGGGCTCCCAGGACGGTACCGTCCGCCCGGACGACGGCGGTGGCGGCGGTGGGCACCGGCCAGGACTCGATCATCGACACGCTCTGCATGGAATCGAGCCTAACCGGCTACGCCGGGGCACCGGACGCGAGGGCGGCACCCGCTGCTGCCCCCCTCGCCGGGGAGACCGGCACCAAGGACACCACCGGTGCCACCCCCCGCCCCCCACCCTCGCCCCCACCTCCGACACCCCCCACCAACCCCCTTTGAGCACCACCCCCACCCCTCCTCGCCCCCCGGCACGGGCCCACCTCCTTCTCCGCCTCCCCGGGCAGCAGCTCCGCCCCCTCCGCTTCCGCCTGGCCCCCTTGGGCTCCGCCCTCCGCTTCCGCCTCGCCTCCTTGGGCGGCGGGGCCGCCCCCCGGGGGCGGAACGGGCGGGCAAGGGGGCGGCCCCCCTCCGCTCCGGGCCCACCCCGGAGCCGCCCGTTGTTACCTCCGCCATCAGGTGCGCCGCACCCCGGTGTGCCTGCGGCGGGCTACCCCTCCCCGCCCCTTCACCTCAAGCGCTCGCCGCGCGGCTGTCCCGGAGACGTGCGGGTGCGTGGGGGCTGGGCGCGCAGTTCCCCGCGCCCCTGAAGGGCGCGCACGCGCGGTCCGGGTGGGTGGGGTCATGTCGTTCATGCGGGGCAGGCTAGCCCCGTACCGCAGGAATCTCTTGCGGTATCCGCTTGCTTCGAGTGCACTCCAAGGTCCTAGCGTGGAGGCCATGACGGTGATCGACAGCATTCCCGTACGAGCCGCGCAAGCCGGGCCGCAGGTCCCCTGCGACCTGCGCGGCGGCCACCCCCTCCCCGAGGGGCGTGACCACTACACGATCAGTGAGGTCGCCCAGGTCACGGGGCTCACCGCGCACACCCTGCGCTGGTACGAGCGGATCGGCCTGATGCCGCACGTGGACCGCTCGCACACCGGGCAGCGCCGTTTCCGCAACCGGGACCTCGACTGGCTCGCCTTCGTCGGCAAGCTCCGCCTGACCGGGATGCCGGTCGCGGACATGGTCCGCTACGCGGAGCTGGTGCGCGAGGGCGAGCACACCTTCGAGGAGCGGCAGGAACTGCTGGAGGCCACCCGTCGCGACGTGCGCGCCCGCATCGCGGAACTGCAGGACACGCTCGCCGTACTCGACTACAAGATCGACGTCTACGCGGATGCGCGCAAGACGTCGGAGAGGTTCTGGCAGGCATGAGCAACACCCCCCACAACACCCCCCGCACCACCCCTCCCGTCCCCACCACCCGCCTCGGCGGGCCCACCGGCCCCGAGGTCGGCGTCCAGGGCCTCGGCTGCATGGGCATGAGCTTCGCGTACGGTCCCTCGGACGCGGGCGAGTCGCGGGCCACGCTGGAGCGGGCCCTCGAACTGGGCATCACCCTCTACGACACGGCGGACGCCTACGGGAACGGAGAGAACGAGAAGTTCCTCGCGCCGTTCGTCGCCGCGCACCGGGACGAGATCACCATCGCCACGAAGTTCGCGCTGGCCATCGACCCGCAGGACCCCACCAAGCGTCACATCAGCAACGACCCCGCCTACATCCGTCGGTGCATCGACGACAGCCTGCGCCGTCTCGGCGTCGACGTCATCGACCTCTACTACATGCACCGGCGCGACCTGAACATCCCCATCGAGGAGACCGTCGGCGTCATGGCCGAACTCGTCGCGGCGGGCAAGGTCAAGCAGCTCGGCCTGAGCGAGGTCACGGGGCCCGAACTGCGCGCCGCGCACGCCGTGCACCCGATCGCGGCCGTGCAGTCGGAGTGGTCGCTGTTCAGCCGCGACATCGAGGCGGGCGTCGTCCCGGCCGTCGCCGAACTCGGCGCGACCCTCGTCGCGTACTCGCCGCTCGGCCGGGGCTTCCTCACCGGCTCGTTCGCCAGCGCCGAGAAGGAGCTCGGCGAGGACGACTTCCGCCGCCAGCAGCCCCGCTTCAACGGCGCGAACGCGGAGCACAACGGCGCACTCCTCGACCCGGTGCGCGAGATCGCCCGCGCCCGGGGCGTCACGCTCGGGCAGGTCGCGCTGGCCTGGGTGCAGCAGCAGGCGAAGGTGCGCGGCCTCTCGGTCGTACCGATCCCGGGCACCACCAAGCGGACCCGGGTGGAGGAGAACGCGGCTGCCGCTCAACTCCTTCTCGGCGCGGATGAGTTGGCTCTCCTGGAGCCGATCGCCGGGCAGGTGGCGGGCGGCCGGTACGCGGACATGAGGTTCACGTCGGCCGGGCGCGAGTAGAGCCCCCCCGGTACCGCAGGGCGCGAGTAGCCCCCACGGGGAGCCACCCGCGCCCTCCGCCCCCCGTCCCCCCTCACGCAAGCCCCAGCGCGAAGACCGTGAAGCCCGCCGCGAGCAGTCCCGTGACGGCCCGGCGGGCCTTCGTCGCGCCCAGCGCGGTCCGCCCGGGATTCTCGAAGACCCGGGTGTACTTGCCGATCGCGACGAGCAGCACCGCGAACAGCGGAAGCCACGCCAGCCGCGCCACGATCCACCCCAGCGTGACGGGTGCCTCCGTGAGCCCCGGCACGACCCCGACGTACGAGGCGGGAACGGCGGCGGCCAGCATCGCCGTCTGGTGCCAGCACAGGATCGTCATGGCGGAGAGGTTGATGACGACGACCGGCGCCCACAGCGCGGGCCGCCTCAGCAGCTTCGCGACCCGGTCCCTCAGCAGGATCGCCGCACCGCTCTGGGCGGCGGCCAGCGCGAGGACGAGCAGGGACGGCGGGTGCGAGTTGGTGCGGTCCTGACCGGGCACGCCGACCATGGACGCCGGGTAGTGGAAGGCCAGCAGCAGCGCGGCGAAGAGGACGGTCCCGCCGACGAGGAGCACGTACGCGGTCCTCTTGCCGAGCCTCTTCCCGCCCCAGGCGACGCCGAGTTGATACGCGAACAGCCACCCGGGCAGCAGGTTCAGCAGGCTGATCCACGAGGGCACGGAGTCGGCGTACGGCCCGTACCTGAGGAAGTCGACGACGGCGACGGACCCGATCAGCGGGGCCGCCGACCAGGCCCCCGTGCGCCGAGCGACCCGGATGCAGACGGGCGTCAGCGCGGTGATCGCCGCGTACACGGCCACGAACCACAGCGGCTGCACGACGAGTTTCGCCCCGGTGCGCAGGGTGGCCTCGGGCACTCCGAGCCCGTACAGCAACGGCACCATGAGCGCCCACACGGCCGTCACCCCGAGCACGGGCCGCCCGAGCCGGACGAGCCGCCCCCTGAGCCATTCGGCGCTCGACCCCGTGCGCTTGTCGTACGACAGCACGGAGGCGTACCCGCCGACCAGGAAGAAGATCCCCAGCATCTGGAGCACCCAACTCAGCGGCGAGAGACCGGAGAAGGTGGACAGCGGACTGGCGTTGTGCAACGACCCCGCGTCGGCGTCGACGGTGAACCCCCCGAGCAACCAGTGCCCGGTCGGCACGGCGAGCAACGCGAGCGCCCGCAACCCGTCAACGGCCCGGTCGCGATGGTCGGGAGTCCGAGAGTCGATCTTTGCGGCAAGAGCGGAGAGGCTCATGAGGGTTCCTTAAGTCTTTTGTCGTTAGGGGCGCGGGGAACTGCGCGATCAGCCACGACGCACCTGCACATCAACGAGACAGCCGCGCGGCAAGCGCTTTAGGTGAAGGGGCGGGCCAGGGGCACAAACCGGGGGCCCGGGGGCAGAGCCCCCGGCAGTAACAGCACCCACCCACCGAACCCGCACCCGGGCCCTCACCCCGCCCTCCCCTCCGCGATCGCCGCAAAAGCACGCAACGAATCCGTCCCGGGAGCGAAATACCCGGTATGCCCCCGCGCCCCCTCCGCCGGAACCCGCCGCGCCCCGAACGGAGCAGCCGCCGGATCCGCCCCGTGCCCCACCCCGAACACCTCCACATGCGGGACCTTGTCGATCCAGTCCGTGGGGTCCTTCGCCGCCCACACCCGCCCCCGCGCGCCCAGCTCCGCAGCCGACCCGACCCGCATCCCGGGCGACGCGAACGCCACGATGTCGGCGGCATCCAGCCGGGGCGCGGCCAGCCCGCACACCACCGACCCGTAGCTGTGACAGAACACCGCCGGGTCCGGCGCCCCCACCGCGTCGAGCCCCTCCGCGAACCGCGCCAGCCGCTCCGCGCCCGCTTCCGCGAGGCTCCCGGTCGCCGCGTCGACGCCGACCCCGACCGGGGTGGTGTACCCGACCCACGCCACGACCGCCGTACCGGAGCCGGTCGCGGCACGCAGGCTCCCGGCCATCCCGGCGGGCGTCCCGTACGGGTCCTTCTCCCGGTCGTACGTCCCGGCGTCCATGTCGGAACCCGGCACGATCACGGCCACGTGCCGCGCCCGCCCCAAGTCCCCGTAGACCTCGGCCACTTGGCCCCGCCCCCGAGGATCGAAGGCGAGGATCTGCCGGTCGGCGGACAGCAGTCGTCCGAACCGGCCGTCCTGGGCGAGCGCCACCCGGTTCGCCGCGTACCGCAGTGCGACCGGAGCGCCGTCCAGATTCCCCACCACCAGCGGATACCGGCGCACCAGCTCGTCCCGCCGCTCCTCGCTCAACCCCCGGAAGAACGCGGCCACTTCACTGGCCGTGCTCCGCGCAGGGTCGATCAGTCCCGCGCTCCGCCATGCGGCGGAGCCCGGCGGCGGGCCGGTGACGGGGGTCTGGGAGTCGGCGGAGACCCATCCCGCGGTGCCCCCGACCATCGCCGCGACGAGCGCGACCGCCGTCAGAGTCCTCCTGAACCGGTGCGACCGCTGCATGTCCCCGCCCCTCCCCGCACTGCGCGGCCCTTCCGCGGCGTGCTGTCCCGACGCAGAGGAAGGTAAGGAGAAGGCCGGGCGCGCGGCGTCACACCAGGGAGCCAACTCCCGTGTGATACCGCAGTACTGGAGGTTCTCCGCAGCCGTGAAGGGGGTGCTGGCCCCACCCCCGAGGGTACGGATCCCTCCCCCGACCCGTGGAGGCACTGGGCTCACCCGGACGACGCGCCCCGCCCGCCCCGGCTGCGAATCCGCGGAACATGACCCAGCTCACACCCCGGCCCCACCCGCGGGCCACCCCGAAGCCCCGCCCGAAGCGTGCCCCGCGCCACTGCCTCCCGCTCGCCCGGGCGGCGGCCCGGGGCGGACTCGGCGTCGTCCGCGCCCTCGCCGGAACGCCCCTCTCCGTGCTGAGCCCGCGCCGGGCCCCCGCCCCCTGCCGGTCAGCCCCTGAACCTCACCCCGTGTCCCCGGGAGCCACCAGCCCCGACTCGTACGCGAAGATCACCGCCTGGGCCCGGTCCCGCAGGTCCAGCTTGGCCAGCACCCGGCCGATGTGGGTCTTCACCGTCTGCTCCGCCAGGATCAGCCGGTCGGCGATCTCCTGGTTGGAGAGACCCCGCGCGATCAGTTCCAGGACCTCCGTCTCGCGCGGGGTGAGCCCGCCCAGCCGCAGCGCCGGGTCGCGGCGGGGGGCGGGGCGCTGAGCGGCGAAGTCGGCGATCAGGCGGCGCGTCACGGACGGGGCGAGCAGTGCCTCACCGGCCGCCACCACCCGTACCGCCGCGATCAGGTCGGCGGGCGGGGCGTCCTTCAGGAGGAAGCCCGAGGCCCCGGCGCGCAGCGCCTCGTACACGTAGTCGTCCACGTCGAAGGTGGTCAGCATCAGCACCTTGGGCCGCCTCTCCACCCCGATCGGCGGGTTCAGGATCTCCCGGGCCGCGGCCAGCCCGTCCATCTCCGGCATCCGCACGTCCATCAGCACGACGTCCGGGTGGGTGGCTCGGCTGACCTCCACCCCCTGCCGTCCGTCGGGGGCCTCGCCCACCACGTCGATGTCGGCCTGTGCCGAGAGCAGCGCGGCGAATCCGGCGCGCACCATGGCCTGGTCGTCGACGATGATCACGCGAATGGTCATGTGCCGGGGGAGTCCTTCTCGTTCGGGGACGCCGTGTCGGCGTCCGGAGTCGTGGAGTCCGCGTCCGGTGACGGGGAGCCTGGAGCCGGAGTCGTGGAGTCCGCGTCCGGTGACGGGGAGCCTGGAGCCGGGGTCGCATCCGCCCCCGCCAGCGGCAGCCTCGCCGCGACCCGGAAGCCGCCGTCCGGCAGCGGTCCCGTGTCCAGGGTGCCGCCGGTCAACCGTACGCGCTCGCGCATCCCGACCAGCCCGTGTCCGCCCGCCCCCTTCGCCTCGACCCGCGAAGTCGGCTCGGGGGCGGGCCCGTTGACGACCAGCACCAGCAGGTCCTTCCCCTCCGCGCGCACCGACACCCGCGTCACGGCCCCCGGCGCGTGCCGCACCACGTTCGCCAGGGCCTCCTGCACGATGCGGTACGCGGACAGGTCCACGGCCTGCGGCACCGCCAGGCTCCCCGGCCCCGGCCCCAGCTCCCTGGCCATCGACAACTCCGCCGGGACGCCCGCCCGTACCGTCGCCTCCACCAGCTGCTGGATCTTGTCCAGACCCGGCTGCGGCGACCGCTCGCCCTCCGTGCCCTCGCTGCGCAGCACCACGAGCAGCCGCCGCATCTCCGTCAGCGACTCCCGCGCGCTGGACGCGATCGAGGCGAACTCCTCCGCCGCCTCGGACGGCAGACCGCTGATCCGGTACGGCGCGGAGTCGGCCTGCACCGTGATCATCGACATGTGGTGGGCCACCACGTCGTGCAACTCCCGGGCGATCCGGGTGCGTTCCTCCAGGAGCGTGCGGTGGGCGCGCTCCGCCTCGCTGATGGTCTCCTGCTCCACCAGCCTGCGCTGCGCCTCGCCGCGCTCCCGCAGCGCCCCGCCGATGATCAGCGCGGCGGCACTGAGCACGATCGCCAACAGCTGGGTGCCATCGCTGAGTTGCGGCTCCAGCTGGCCCAGAGTGAGGCCCGTGACGGCGGTCACGACCCAGACCCCCACCAGCGCCGGACGTCGTTCCCGCAGGCCCAGACCGAACAGCAGGAACAGCATCCCGACGATCGTGGGCGCCGGCCACGGCCAGATCCCGTGCCCCGGCTCCAGCGGTCCCACCAGGAACAGGGCCCCGGCCACCCCGGCGGGGAAGACGATCCACCACGCCTGGAGCGGCCGGTGGGCGATCATCAGCAGCGGCAGCGACTGCCCCGCACCGATCGCGCCCGCGACGCCGCCGGACAGCTGGTAGTCGTGGGTCAGCACCTGGATCGTGACGGGCAGCATCACGACCATCAGGATCAGCGCCACCGCGTACGGCAGCAGCCGCTGCCAGCGCTTCGGCGCGTCCGCCAGCAGGGGCACGGCAGGGTGCGAGGGGTGGGAGAGGGCGTACAGCATCTCCCGCAGGCGCCGCCCGGCGGCGCTGAACAGGCCGTGGTGAGCAGCGGCGGCCCCAGCCCCAGCCCCGGCCGTGGCCGTGGCGGTGCTCGGAGCGGAGGAGGGTCTCGGCGGGGCGGAGGGACGCGGCGGAGGCGGCGGAGTCGGTTCGTTCATGGCTCCCTCAGCCTAGGCAGCGCACCCGTTCTCCCACGTCATACCGTGGTCCGGAACGCGGCCTCATACCGTGGTACCGGATCCGCCCCCGCCCGCCCCCGTTCCTACAGCTCCGCCAGCAGCTCCGCCTTCTTCGCCCGGAACTCCTCGTCCGTCACCAGCCCCGCCTGATGCAGCTCACCCAGGTGCCTGATGCGTTCCGCGATGTCCGCCGGGTCCCTGCGCCCCGCACCCACCGCGTCCACCGGCACCCGGTCCAGCGCGGTCGCCACCACCGTGCTCCGTACGGCAGCCAGCACCGCCGCCGCGAACGGCAGCGACTCGTGCACCGGCCCGTACCCGAGCCCGAACACCACCGCCGCCGGGTCCTGGTCCGCCGGTCCCGCGACCCCGTCGGTCCCGCCGTCGGCCGTCCCGTCGCGCCGCAGCAGCCGCAGATGCCCGTCGAAGAAGTCGGGGGAGCGCCACTCGACGCCGCCCAGCGAAGCGACGGGAAAGCTCTGGTCGCCCACCTTCCACTTCGCCGACGAGGCCCCCGTCCAGAACCACCGGAACGTCACCTGCGTCCCGTCGAACCCGGCCTTGCCGTCGTACGCCTTGAACTGGAGCGGCCCCTCGGGCGGCGCCACCAGGAACCGGTCGGCGGGTTCGCCCGGGGCCGAGCCCGCGTCGGCCCCCGCCGCCCGCACCCGCTCCCGCAGCTCGTCCGCGTAGTACTCCGCGAGCACTTCCCGCTCCGCGGGCAGCACCAGCCGGTACGGGTCGCAGCCCTCCTTGAGCTGCCCCGCGGCGGCGTCCATCAGCGGATCGGCGCCCCGTCTGGGCACCGCGTGCAGCACCACCGTGCCGCGCTTGCCCGGGGTCAGCGTCACGTCCGCCAACGCCTCGTGCGGGATGCGCCGCTCACCGAGCGCGGAGAGCAGCTTCGGCGTACGTATCCCCCGTTCGAAGCGGATGAGCACGGAGTCGCTGTCGAACTCCCAGGTGGCATGAATTCCGGCCAGCACATCACCCATGCGGCTCATCGTATGCGGCGTCCGCCCACTCGTCGCCCCTCGGCGGCCCGCCTGATTTCCGGCCCTCTACGCGCGTCGGGCACCTCAGACCTCCTCACCGGGCGCGGCGGACCCCTGGGGGGACCCGCTCGCGATCCCGTCCCGGCAGGTCGCGCCGCCGTCCGCGCAGCTCAGCTCGGAGTACGCCCCGACGCCGATCCGCGCGAAGTTGCCGATGCTGTCCGTCCCCGGAACGAAGTACCCCGTGTGCCCGACGGCCTTCTCCGCCGACAGCACCCGCGCGCCGAACTCCGGCGACACCGGGTCACTGCCGTGCCCGAGCCCGCCGACCTCCAGATGGGGGACGTTCCCGATCCAGTCGTCCGCGTCGCGCATCGCCCACACCCGGGCCTTCGCCCCCAGGTCGTCGGCGGTGTCGGCGCGCATGCCGGGGCTGCCGGAGACCGCTATGTCGGTGACCCGCTCCGGCAGCTTCCGGGCGGCGAGCCCGCACACCACCGACCCGTAGCTGTGGCAGAACAGCGCCACCGGCGCACTGCCCGGCAGCACCCCGGTCAGCGCGACCAGCCGCCGTGCGCCCGCCTGGGCGGGGCCGCCGACCATGGCGTCCATGCCGAGCCCGGCCGGGGCCGTGTAGTCGGCCCAGGCGATCACCGCGACCTTCGTGCCCGGATCGGCCTTGCGCTCCTCGTCGTACAGGGAGGTGGCCATGCCGACGGGCGAGGAGTAGCGCAGGAAGGTCCGTTCGAAGTTCACCACGTTGGTGTCGACGCCGGGCACGACCACCGAGATCCGCTCGGCCCGCTCCAGGTCGCCGAAGACCTCCGCGACCCGCCCGCCGCCGTCCGGGTCGAACGCCAGGACCTGCCGCTTGTCGCGCAGCAGTGCCGCGAACCGGTGCATGCGCCGGTCGGCGTCGGCCTTCCCGGCACGGGAGACCCGTTCGTCGTGCATGCGTCTGGCCTCGGTGTCCCGGGCGGTGGCGAGCGCGGTCCGGTTGGCGGACAGCCGCAGCGGGAGCGGGGCGCCGTTGAGGTTGCCGACGACCAGCGGGTACTTCTTGGCCAGGGCGTTCTGCCGCTCGGGCGTCAGCCCCGCGAAGAACCGGGCGACCTCCTGGGGCCGTCCCGTCGCGTCGGGCAGCTCGCGGCCGTCGAAGCGGCTGTGCTGCCAGGTGGTGAATGCCTCCTTGAGCGACACGTTGCCGTCGTCGCGCTGGTGGTGAATGGCGGTCCAGCCGGTGATCGCGAGCATCACGAACACGACGGCGAGCGCGAGCAGAGCCCGCCACGCGGTCAGGGTGGGGGAGGAGTCGAAGGAAGTCACTGCGGGACACCCTAGGAGAATCGCCGGGGTCCGTGTCCATTCCGTGATGCGGATCACGTTTCGATAAAGGTGCTCAGGTCAGGGTGTGTATCAGGCGCTCGCATCGGGGCGTGCGCGGGCGCTCACGCCGGGTGTGCGCGGGGGCTCGCGGGAGCTGGTGACGCGTGCGTACGGGCGCTCGCATCAGGGTGCGTACGGGCGCTCACGCCACGGTGTGCGCGGGCCCTCACGCCACGGTGTGCGCGGGCCCTCACGTCAGGGTGCGTACGGCGGGAGCCCCCCTGCCGGGGCCGGGGCGCCAGTCCCCGCCCAGCGCGGGCCCCAGATGGTCCAGGCAGCGCGCCGTCATCTCCCGGATCGCGTCCAGACTGGCGTCCTCCCGCTGCCCCCACATCCGCCCCGTCAGCCGCATCACCCCGCTGAACGCGGCCACCGTGATCCGGGGTCTGAGGTCCTCGTCCACGTCGACGCCCTCCCGCTCGGCGATGACGCGTGCGATCGCGTCCTCCAGCTCCGTGGAGCGCCGCAGATGGACCGCGAGGAGAGCCGGGGTCGACTCGATCATCTGGTACGTACGCATGTGCAGCTCGATCGGGACGACGGCCTCGATCGCCTCGCCGACCGACTCCCACGCCCGGGTCACGGCGTTGCGGAGGGCGGTGAGCGGGTTCTCGTCGGCGGGCCGCTCGCGGATCGCGTCCAAAAAGCGGGCCTCCACCATCGAGACCACGGTGAAGGCGACCTCTTCCTTGGAGGCGAAGTAGCGGAAGAAGGTGCGCTGCGAGACCTCGACGGCGTCCGCGATCTCGTCGACGGTCGTGTGCTCGTACCCCTGCGCGGTGAACAGCTCCAGCGCGACGCGCAGCAACGCGTCCCGGGTGCGGCGCTTCTTGCGCTCACGCAGTCCGGTCGATGGCGCCGATTCGAGCTGCTCCGTCATGCGTCCCTGCGTCCCGATTCGGAAGATTTCGCCTGCTCAGCTTACCTGTGAGCTACGTGACAGTTACCGGCTTGTGAATTGATTCGTCAACTGTCAGTGGCTGTCACTAATCTGGAAGCATGACTGCACAGACCACGCTCGACAAGGTGCCGCCGGGCCCCGACCCCGTACCGCAACAGACCAAGGGACTTCGCGGCCACCCGTGGCTGACGCTCTTCGCGGTGGCGATCGGCGTGATGATGGTCGCCCTCGACGGCACCATCGTCGCCATCGCCAACCCCGCCATCCAGAAGGACCTCGGCGCCTCGCTCGCCGACGTCCAGTGGATCACCAACGGCTATCTGCTCGCCCTCGCGGTCGCCCTGATCACCGCGGGCAAGCTCGGTGACCGCTTCGGCCACCGCCAGACCTTCCTGATAGGCATCGCGGGCTTCGCCGCCTCCTCCGCCGCGATCGGTTTCTCGAAGGAGATCGGCCTGGTCATCGCCTTCCGTGTGCTCCAGGGCCTGTTCGGTGCGCTGCTCATGCCGGCCGCGCTCGGCCTGCTGCGCGCCACCTTCCCCGCCGAGAAGCTGAACATGGCGATCGGCATCTGGGGCATGGTCATCGGCGCCTCCACCGCGGGCGGCCCGATCGTCGGCGGTCTGCTCGTCGAGCACGTCTCCTGGCAGTCCGTCTTCTTCATCAACGTGCCCGTCGGCATCATCGCCCTGGCCTTCGGCCTGGTCGTCCTGCGCGACCACCGCGCCGCGAACGCGCCGCGCTCCTTCGACGTCCCCGGCATCCTGCTGCTCTCGGGCGCGATGGGCGCACTCGTCTACGGCCTCATCAAGGCCGGTGAGTCCTGGGGCTGGGGCGGCACCAACACCTGGCTGTGCGTGGGCGGTTCGGTCGCCCTGTTCGTGATCTTCGCGATCTGGGAGACCAAGGCGAAGGAACCGCTGATCCCGCTGGCCATGTTCCGCTCCGTACCGCTGTCGGCGGGTGTGGTGCTCATGGTGCTGATGGCGTTCGCCTTCATGGGCGGCCTCTTCTTCGTGACCTTCTACCTCCAGGGCGTGCACGGTCTGAGCCCGGTCGACAGCGGACTGCACCTGCTGCCGCTGACCGGCATGATGATCGTCGCCTCGCCGGTCGCGGGCCTGCTCATCACCAAGTTCGGGCCGCGCGTGCCGCTGGTCGGCGGCATGGTCTGCACCGCCACCGCGATGTTCGGCATGTCCCAACTGGACATCGGTACGGGCACCTTGACCATGTCCCTGTGGTTCGGCCTGCTGGGCCTGGGCCTGGCCCCCGTCATGGTCGGCGCCACCGAGGTCATCGTCGGCAACGCCCCGCTGGAGCTGTCCGGCGTCGCCGGTGGCCTCCAGCAGGCGGGCATGCAGGTCGGCGGCGCCCTGGGCACGGCCGTGCTCGGCGCGGTGATGTCCTCGCGCGTCAACGCCGAGTTCGCGGGCAACTGGAAGGAAGCAGGTCTGCCGGGACCGCCTCCGCCGGGCCTGGAGCAGGCCGCCGAGTTCGGCATGGTGCCCGCCGAGGCGGCGAAGGCTCCCGGCATGACGCCGGAGGGATTCAAGGTCGTCTCGTCCGTCATCCATGACACGTTCGTGTCAGGCATGGGCTTCGCCTTCACCATCGCGGGCGGCGTCGCCGTCGTCGCGGCGCTCGTGGCCTTCCTCACCAAACGCGGTGCGAACGCGGACGCGGCAGGCGGCGGCGTCCACATCTGACGCCTCGGCGTGACGTTCCCCAGCTGGCCGGAAGCGTCAATTCCGCGCCCCTCCAGCCCCGCCGGACCGGTTCCGGCGGGGCTGTCGCCTATCCGGGTGATCCGCCCCGACCCCTCTTCCGTGCCCCAATTTCCGCAGGTCACAGTGCTGTCACGTGATCCGCACGGACGACACCGGACGACACCGGTCAACATTGGGGGACCCATGAAACTGCTCCGCACCACCGCACTGGCCGCCGCCCTCACCGCGACGGCCCTCCTGCCGCAGACCGCGGACGCCACGGTCCGGCCCGGCACGGCCCGGCTCGGCACCTGCGCCGCCGGTGAGCTCTGCCTCTGGCAGAAGCCCGACTTCCAGGGCAAGCGGTACGCCTACGAGCTGTCCGGCACCGACATCGAGAGCTGCGTCCCCATGCCGCCGGGCACCGACGCGCAGGCCCTCGCCAACCGCACCGGCCGTCCCGTCACCACCTACCAGTCGGCCCAGTGTGCCGAGACGGGCGAGTTCGACACGTACCCGGGGAAGGGCAGCTGGGTGCCCCAGTCCCCGTACCGCGTACGGGCGTTCAAGATCTGGGAGAGCTGACGCCGGGCTGGGCGGGGACCTCGCGGACAGCCGGGGCGACAGCCTGAGGCACGGACGCGGGGGCGGCCCCGGGGGCGGTCTCCGGGGCGCTCAGCCGCCCGACTTCCGCCCGCAGCTCCTTGATCTCCATCGTCAGCGCTTCGAGGAGCGCCGTCTGGCGGCGCTCCTCCGCGTCGTCCCGCTCGAAGCGGGCGATGAACCAGGCGGCGATGTTCGCCGTCACCACACCGAGCAGCGCGATCCCGGACAGCATCAGGCCCACCGCCAGGACCCGCCCGAGTCCCGTGGTGGGGGAGTGGTCCCCGTATCCCACCGTGGTCATCGTGGTGAACGACCACCACACGGCGTCACCCAGCGTCTTGATGTTCCCGCCGGGCGCGTCCCGCTCCACCTCCAGGACGGCCAGCGAGCCGAACATCAGAAGGCCCACCACCGACCCGCCCACGTACGCGGTCAGGTTGATCTGCTGTGCCATCCGCGCCCGCCGCCCCACCAGCAGCAGCGTCGACACCAGCCTGAGCAGCCGCAGCGGCCTGGCCAGCGGAAGCAGCACCGCGAGCAGGTCCAGCGGATGACTCCGGACGAACAGCCACTTCGCCGGAGCCAGCACCAGCCGCACCAGGTAGTCCAGCGCGAACGCGCCCCACACCGCCCACTCCGCCCAGACGCACGCCCGGTGCACCCCGCGCGGGGCGTTGGGGGCCACGATCGGGACGGCGTACGCGACGGCGAACGCGAGGGCCAGGGCCAGCAGGGGAGTCTGGGTGCGCCGCTCCCACCGGACCTGGGCGGTCTGTTGCTTCATGCCCGGAATCGTAACGACCTCGGGGGCTCGTCAGACGCGTGAAGGCGGTGGGAACCCTCGGGTTCCCACCGCCTTCGACGAGCCGGGGTGCTAGGCGTCGCCGCCCGCGGCACCCGGGTCGGCCGCCGTCACGTCGAGCAGCCGGTAGCGGTCCACCGCCTGCTTCAGCGCGCTGCGGTCGATCTTGCCCGCCTTGGCCAGTTCGGAGAGCGTCGCCAGCACGATCGACTGCGCGTCGATGTGGAAGAAGCGACGGGCCGCACCGCGGGTGTCCGCGAAGCCGAAGCCGTCCGCCCCGAGCGAGGTGTACGCACCCGGCACCCAGCGCGAGATCTGGTCCGGAACCGAACGCATCCAGTCGGAGACCGCCACGAACGGGCCCTCGGCGCTGTCGAGCTTCCGCGTCACGTACGGCACGCGGATCTCTTCCTCGGGGTGCAGGAGGTTGTGCTCCTCGCACTCCACGGCCTCGCGCCGCAGCTCGTTCCAGGACGTCGCGGACCAGACGTCGGCCTTGACGTTCCACTCGTCGGCGAGGATCTCCTGCGCCTCGACCGCCCACGGCACCGCGACGCCGGACGCCATGATCTGCGCCGGAATGGAGCCGTGCTCACCGGTCTTGTAGCGGTAGATGCCCTTGAGGATGCCGTCCGCGTCCACGTTCTCCGGCTCGGCCGGGTGCTGGATCGGCTCGTTGTAGACCGTCAGGTAGTAGAAGACGTCCTCGTTCTCCTCGGGGGTCCCGCCGTACATCCTCCGCAGACCGTCCTGCACGATGTGCGCGATCTCGTACCCGAAGGCCGGGTCGTACGACACGCAGCCCGGGTTCGTCGACGCGAGCAGCTGCGAGTGGCCGTCCGCGTGCTGGAGGCCCTCACCGGTCAGCGTCGTACGACCGGCGGTCGCACCCAGGACGAAGCCGCGCGACAGCTGGTCGGCCATCTGCCAGAACTGGTCACCGGTGCGCTGGAAACCGAACATCGAGTAGAAGACGTACACCGGGATCAGCGGCTCGCCGTGCGTCGCGTACGCCGAACCCGCGGCGATCAGCGAGGCCGTGCAGCCCGCCTCGGAGATGCCGTCGTGCAGCATCTGACCGGTCGGCGACTCCTTGTACGCGAGCAGCAGATCGCGGTCCACCGCCTCGTACTGCTGGCCGAGCGGGTTGTAGATCTTCGCGCTCGGGAAGAACGCGTCCATGCCGAAGGTGCGGTACTCGTCGGGCGCGATCAGCACGAACCGCTTGCCGATCTCCTTGTCCCGCATGAGGTCCTTCAGCACCCGCACGAACGCCATCGTCGTGGCGATCGACTGCTGGCCGGAGCCCTTCTTCGCAGCCGCGTACGTCTTCTCCTCGGGCAGCACGAGGGGCTTCGCCCGCACCACGCGCGAGGGCACGTAGCCGCCGAGGCTCTGGCGGCGGTCGTGCATGTACTGGATCTCTTCGGAGTCCCGGCCCGGGTGGTAGTACGGCGGCGCGCCGTCCTCCAGGTCCTTGTCCGCGATCGGGATGTGCAGCCGGTCGCGGAAGCGCTTGAGGTCCTCGGCGGTCAGCTTCTTCATCTGGTGCGTGGCGTTGCGGCCCTCGAAGTTCGGTCCGAGCGTCCAGCCCTTGACCGTCTGCGCGAGGATCACGGTCGGCTGGCCCTTGTGCGCCTTGGCCGCCGCGTACGCCGCGTACACCTTCTTGTGGTCGTGGCCGCCGCGTCCCAGGTGCAGGATCTGCTCGTCGGACATGTCCTTGACCATGTCGCGCAGCCGCTGGTCGTCGCCGAAGAAGTGCTCGCGGATGTACGCGCCCGTCTCGGTGGCGTACGTCTGGAACTGGCCGTCCGGGGTCGTGTTGAGCTTGTTGACCAGGATGCCGGTGCGGTCCTGCGCGAGCAGCGGGTCCCAGGAACGGTCCCAGACCAGCTTGATGACGTTCCAGCCCGCGCCCCGGAACTGCGACTCCAGCTCCTGGATGACCTTGCCGTTGCCTCGGACGGGTCCGTCGAGGCGCTGGAGGTTGCAGTTCACGACGAAGGTCAGGTTGTCCAGGCCCTCGCGGGCGGCGATGGAGAGCTGGCCCAGCGACTCGGGCTCGTCCATCTCGCCGTCGCCGAGGTAGGCCCAGACGTGCGATGTGGAGGTGTCGGCGATGCCGCGCGCCTCCATGTAGCGGTTCATCCGCGCCTGGTAGATCGCGCCGAGGGGACCCAGACCCATCGAGACGGTCGGGAACTCCCAGAAGTCCGGCATCAGGCGCGGGTGCGGGTACGAGGAAAGCCCGTTGGGGAACTTCGACTTCTCCTGGCGGAACGCGTCGAGCTGCGTCTCGGTCAGCCGGTCCAGCAGGAACGCGCGGGCGTAGATGCCGGGGGAGGCGTGCCCCTGGAAGAAGATCTGGTCGCCGCCGTCGCCCTCGTCCTTGCCCCGGAAGAAGTGGTTGAAGCCCACGTCGTACAGCGAGGCGGAGGACGCGAAGGTGGCGATGTGGCCGCCGACGCCGATGCCCGGGCGCTGGGCCCGGGAGACCATCACGGCCGCGTTCCAGCGGGTCGCGTTGAGGACCTTGCGCTCGATCTCCTCGTCGCCGGGGAAGAACGGCTCGTCCTTGGTCGCGATCGTGTTGACGTAGTCCGTGCTGCGCATCTCGGGCACGGCCACGCGCTTCTCGCGGGCGCGCTCGATCAGCCGGAGCATCAGGTAGCGGGCACGCTCACGGCCCCGCTCGTCGACGGCCGCATCGAGCGAGTCGAGCCATTCCTGGGTCTCTTCGGGATCGAAATCCGGGACCTGGCTCGGCAGGCCACCAATGATGATCGGGTTGCGATCGGTTCCGGAAGCCACGCTGTTCCTTCACTGGTAGGGAAAAACCTGGTGCGCAGAACTTGCGAAGTCTGTGCTGGAAATCTGTGCTTCACGTCTGTGCCGACGGTGCTGTCGACGGGGCTCTCGCGCCGCGTCCATCGTGTACCCAGGGGACGCAAACGTCATCTCTACTGGGCGGTAACAGGGGGTGTCCACAGGTACGGACCGACCGCCCGGCCGACGCCCGAATGCGGCATCGGTCAAATCGCAACCTTACGCCCAACGCGTTCAGGCGTTCCGTAAGCACGTTCGCCCCCGATGGGTGCACCGAAGCCGCAGGATGGGACAAAGCGTTCCTAATGGTGTGGGATGAATCACTGCACGGCCTTGTGGGGCCGCCAGGAGTTGCGGCGGAGCCGCCCCATCCGTCACCGTTTCGGCGGTCTGAACGGCCGGGTACTTGCGCGATCGGTCCCGTCCGTGTGGACTACGGCCAATGCCGCGCACGCGCGCGGCATCGAAAACATCGCTGAAAAAGCACTTCCCGAAAAAAGATCAGGAGGCAATCCGTGAGCGCGACCGCGGACCACGCGGAGGAGCGGACCAACCTTGCCGCGAGGCTGGGTTTCCAGCCCGAGCAGGTGGTCCAGGAGATCGGCTTCGACGACGATGTCGATCAGGAGCTCCGCGAAGCCATCGAGGAGATCATCGGCGGCGAACTCGTCGACGAGGACTACGACGACGTGGCTGACGCCGTCGTCCTGTGGTTCAGGGACGAGGACGGCGACCTGACGGACGCGTTGGTGGACGCCACGCAGCTCGTCGACGACGGTGGCACCGTCTGGCTGATGACTCCGAAGACCGGCCGTGACGGCTATGTCGAACCGAGCGACATCAACGAAGCCGCAACGACCGCCGGTCTCTCGCAGACCAAGAGCATCAACGCGGGCAAGGACTGGACGGGCAGCCGTCTCGTCTCGCCGAAGGCGGCGAAGTCCGGCAAGCGGTAACGGCCGGAAACACCTCATGCGGTACCGAAGGGCCCCCGTCGACGCAGGTCGGCGGGGGCCCTTTGCGTAGGCTGGCGGCACAGTCACCGCACCGGCACGTTCACCGGGCCGGCCCAACGAAGGGAAGCGCATCCTCATGGCGATCGAGGCGGGCACCGCAGCTCCGGACTTCGAGCTCAAGGACAACCACGGCCGCACCGTGCGCCTGTCCGACTTCAAGGGCGAGAAGAACGTCGTGCTGCTCTTCTACCCCTTCGCCTTCACGGGCGTGTGCACCGGTGAGCTCTGCGCCCTGCGCGACGCGCTCCCGACGTTCCAGAACGACGACGTACAGCTCCTGGCGGTCTCCACCGACTCCATCCACAGCCTGCGCGTCTTCGCCGAGCAGGAGGGCCTGGAGTACCCGCTGCTGTCCGACTTCTGGCCGCACGGCAACGTCTCGCGGGCGTACGGCGTCTTCGACGAGGAGAAGGGCTGCGCGGTGCGCGGCACGTTCGTCATCGACAAGGAGGGCACGGTCCGCTGGACCGTCGTCAACGGCCTTCCCGACGCCCGTGATCTGAACGAGTACGTCAAGGCCCTCGACACACTCTGATCCGCACGGGAGCCTTGGGGGCCGGGGGATTTCCGGGTCCCGGCAATCCCGGGCGCTCGAAGAATTCGGGACGTAAGTCCTGCCGTGACGGGAACCGGTCACTAGGATCAACACGTTGATCCGTATGCCATGCACTACGGGGGCAGGGCCTCTCCTGAGCCCCTCGACACACTTTTGGAGGACTCGTGGGAGTCAGCCTCAGCAAGGGCGGAAACGTCTCGCTGACCAAGGCCGCCCCGAACCTGACGGCGGTCATCGTCGGTCTGGGCTGGGACGCGCGTACCACCACCGGCGGAGACTTCGACCTCGACGCCAGCGCCATCCTGACGAACGACGCGGGCAAGGTCGCCAACGACTCGAACTTCGTCTTCTTCAACAACCTGAAGAGCCCCGACGGCTCCGTCGAGCACACCGGTGACAACCTCACCGGTGAGGGCGAGGGCGACGACGAGGTCATCAACGTGAACCTGGCCGGTGTCCCGGCCGACGTCGCGAAGATCGTCTTCCCGGTCTCGATCTACGAGGCGGAGTCCCGCCAGCAGAGCTTCGGCCAGGTCCGCAACGCGTACATCCGCGTCGTGAACGCCGCCGACAACACCGAGCTGGCGCGCTACGACCTCAGCGAGGACGCCTCGACGGAGACCGCCATGGTCTTCGGCGAGCTCTACCGCAACGGTGCCGAGTGGAAGTTCCGCGCCATCGGCCAGGGCTACGCCTCGGGCCTGCGCGGCATCGCGCAGGACTTCGGCGTCAACGTCTGAGCCGAGCAGGCAGCAGCACTTCCGCCGTCCGGCGCCGCACTCTCCAGTGCGGCGCCGGACGCGCAGAGCCGTAAGTTCCTTACCGCGGGGAGGAAGAAAGATCATGGGCGTCACGCTCGCCAAGGGAGGCAATGTCTCCCTCTCCAAGGCCGCTCCGAACCTCACCAAGGTGCTGGTCGGACTCGGCTGGGACGCGCGTTCCACCACCGGGGCCGACTTCGACCTGGATGCCAGCGCGCTGCTGTGCAAGGACGGCCGGGTGCTCGGCGACGAGTACTTCGTCTTCTACAACAACCTCACCAGCCCCGACGGCTCCGTCGAGCACACCGGTGACAACCTGACCGGTGAGGGCGAGGGCGACGACGAGTCGCTGATCATCGACCTGTCCCAGGTCCCGGCCACCGTCGACAAGATCGTCTTCCCGGTCTCGATCCATGACGCGGACAACAGAGGACAGACTTTCGGCCAGGTCAGCAACGCCTTCATCCGCGTGGTGAACCAGGCCGACGGACAGGAGCTGGCACGCTACGACCTCAGCGAGGACGCCTCCAGCGAGACCGCGATGATCTTCGGTGAGGTCTACCGGTACGGCGGCGAGTGGAAGTTCCGTGCCGTTGGACAGGGGTACGCGTCCGGACTCCGGGGCATCGCTCTAGACTTCGGGGTCAACGTTTCGTAAAGCCCCGCTCTCTGCGGGGGAGAGTCGTACTCAACGATGGGGTAGGCAGTGGTCCTGAAAACCTTCGGCTGGTCGTTCGCGGTGACCGCGCTCGGCTTGGCCGCGGCGGTTCTCTACGGGGGGTGGACCGGCTTCGGGATCGTGGCGATCCTGTCCATCCTGGAGATCTCGCTGTCCTTCGACAACGCGGTGGTCAACGCCGGCATCCTGAAGAAGATGAATGCCTTCTGGCAGAAGATCTTCCTCACCGTCGGCATTCTCATCGCCGTGTTCGGCATGCGTCTGGTCTTCCCCGTCGTGATCGTGGCCATCAGCGCCAAGATCGGGCCGATCGAGGCGGTCGACCTGGCGCTGAACAACAAGAACCTCTACCAGCAGTACGTGACCGACGCGCACCCGTCGATCGCGGCCTTCGGTGGCATGTTCCTGTTGATGATCTTCCTCGACTTCATCTTCGAGGACCGGGACATCAAGTGGCTCGCTTGGCTGGAGCGTCCGCTCGCCAAGCTCGGCAAGGTCGACATGCTGTCGGTCTGCATCGCGCTGATCGTGCTGCTGATCAGCTCGATGACCTTCGCCGTCAACGCCCACCAGCACGGCGGCACGCACGTCAACAAGGCCGAGACGGTACTGATCGCGGGCATCGCCGGTCTGATCACGTATCTGATCGTCGGCGGTCTCTCCGGCTTCTTCGAGAACAAGCTCGAAGAGGAGGAGGAGCGCGAGCACGAGGCCGAGGAAGAGGCCAAGCGCTCGGGCAAGAAGGTCACCGGCGTCGCCCTCGCGGGCAAGGCCGCGTTCTTCATGTTCCTCTACCTGGAGGTCCTGGACGCGTCGTTCTCCTTCGACGGCGTCATCGGAGCCTTCGCGGTCACCAACGACATCGTCCTCATGGCGCTCGGCCTCGGCATCGGCGCGATGTACGTGCGTTCGCTGACGGTCTACCTGGTCCGCCAGGGAACGCTGGACGACTACGTCTACCTGGAGCACGGCGCGCACTACGCCATCGGCGCCCTCTCCGTGATCCTCCTCGTCACCATCCAGTACGAGATCCACGAGGTCATCACGGGCTCCGTCGGCGTCATCCTGATCGCCTGGTCCTTCTGGTCCTCGGTCCGCCGCAACAAGCGGCTCGCGGCCGAGGAAGAGGCGGGCGGAGCAAATTTTAAGAAGCAGGACGAAGTCTCCTCCGGGGTCTGACCCCCTCGCGGGTGTGACCCGGAGAAGATTGCGGAACGCTCCCCACGGGGCGGCCACCAGGCGGCATCGCCCGGTGGCCGCCCCGTCGGGCGTTCGCGGTACGGGCGGGGAACAGCAGCGGGGAACGACGAGAGATGGGGGTGGGGGCCGATGGCCTTCTGGGACGGCATACGCGACAGCCTGGGCGGCTGGCGGGGCAGCTCGGCACAGTTCGACTCCGGCAGCGCCGCGACGAACTCCATCGAGCTGACGAAACGGCACCCGACGGTGTCGCTCGGCAAACAGGGCGCGGACACGGGCAGCCTGCGCGTCAACCTCTCCTGGCGCATGCGCACCTCCGACATCGGCGGACGGCAGAAGCACGCCGGGAACTTCTTCAGCCGCTCCTTCAAGTTCTTCCAGCCCGAGACGGTCCAGGCGCACACCCAGGGCGTCGTCAACGTCGACCTGGACCTCGGCTGCCTCTACGAGCTGAAGGACGGCAGCAAGGGCGTCGTACAGCCCCTCGGGGGCTTCTTCGGCGACATGAACGGCCCGCCGTACGTCAAGCTCAGCGGCGACGACCGGTTCGGTGCGCCCTCCGGCGAGACGATCTTCATCAACCTCGACCACCGCGACGAGATCAAGCGGCTCCTGGTCTTCGTCTACATCTACGACCAGACCCCCGCCTTCGACCGCACCCACGCCGTCGTCACGCTCTACCCCAGCAACGGCCCGCGCATCGAGATCGCCCTCGACGAACGGGCCCCGCAGGCCCGCTCGTGCGCCGTCTTCACCATCGAGAGCGGCAAGGAGGGCCTGACCGTGCGCCGCGAGGTGAAGTTCGTCTACGGCTTCCAGGCCGAGCTGGACCGCCTCTACGGCTGGGGTCTCCAGTGGGGCAGGGGCTACAAGACGAAGGCATGAGAAAAGGGCGCGGACCGGCCGAAGACCCGTCGCAGTCGAAGCACCGAGCCCCCGCGCGGCACGCCGCACCGTCAACGCCGTCCACGTGTGGGCGGCGTTGAGCATATTTAAACCTCCATTACTGCATTTCCGCTGCACTGTTCGAGTGGCTAAGAAAACCACTGGCGTGCCGGGCTGAAGAAATCTGACCTGCTTTTAGCTGGTCAATTAATCTCGGGCACGGAAAGTCAGTGGCCGGGGAATTCCGGCGGGGTCTTCGGTATCCCGTTCTCCGGTCGTATTCCGGGTCCTTGCGCGCCTCGCGCGCCGGGCCGGGAGCGGCGATGGAAGGACGGAACACGGCGTGTCAGCCGCAGCCCCACCAGCACCCCCGAGACCGCGCAGCGCGCATCAGACGAAGCCCGAGCCCCCCGGCGCCCAGCGGGTCCGCTCGGCCCTGGCCGTAGCCATGGTGGTCTGTGCCTTCGCAGCTGTCCTCGGCGAGGCGTACTACCGACGCTACGAGGCCCACATCGGCGGCTTCCTGGTCCAGGAACTCCTCGGTGCCTTCGTGCACATCGACCCGAACCGCCCGGACTTCTACTTCAAGCTCGGCGAGTCGGTCATGGGTCTGCGCATTTCCTACGGTTGCAGCACCAGCATTCTCGTCTTCCCCGTGCTGCTTTCCTCCGCGCTCTGCCTCCGTGGCCGCGGAAACGTCGGAAGAGTTCTCCTGGCAACCGGTGTCGCTATTGCAATCGTATTTATTACGAACTGTGTGCGACTGCTCGTCATCGCCCAATTCGTCGGCAACTGGGGAACCCTCGCCGGGTTCGGCTGGGGCCACACCGTCGTGGGCTCGCTCGTCGTGCTCGTCGGCATCGTCGTCGCGTACTTCCTGTACATGCGCATTCTCTTCGCCGATCAGTCCGGGCGAAAAGGTCGCTGGGAATCCGTCTCACACCGGTAAACGCGGCACTCGGCACTCGAAGAGGTCCAAGGAAACGACATGTACCAAATCCCCAAGAAGCCGGGCGGCCTGGCGGTGACCGGAGTGCTCTCCTTCGGCGTCAAGGTCGCGATCGCGGCGGTCACCATCGCCGTCGGAATCCTCCTCGTCCGCTGGGCGATGATGCGCCGTCGCGCAGCCAGGGGGCAGTGACATGACACTGCTTCCCATCTCCATCGCGGTCTCGCTGCTGCTGGCCGTCATCTTCCTCATCTACGTCACCATGCTGGTCGAGCGCTATGTGCGCTACCTGCGCCACGAGCCGGCCGACCCGTCCGACTTCACCTGGCACTTCGTCATCCCCGCGCTCAATGAGCAGGCGGTGCTCGGCGACACCCTCGACTACCTGACCGGCACCTTCCCCACCGCCAACGTCTGGGTCGTCGACGACGCCTCCGAGGACGCCACCGCCGCCATCGCCACCGAGCGGGCCCACGGCAACGAGCGCGTCAAGCTGCTCAGCCGCGTCCTGCCGCTGGCTCGTACCGGCAAGGGCGACGCGCTCAACCACGCGTACAAGCAGATCGCGGCGGGCATTCCGGCCGACCTGCAGGACCGCCACGTCATGATCGTCGTCGACGCCGACGGCATGCCCTCCACGAACCTCCTTCAGGTCTGCGCGGGCGAGAAGCTCTTCGGCGACGAGGGCATCGCGGCCGTCCAGGTCGAGGTCCGGATGATCAACCGGGACGTGCACCAGCCCCTCAAGGAGGGCAGCCGGTTCGCCAACTGGTACGCCCGCACCCTGGTGCGCCTCCAGGACATCGAGTTCCGCGGCCCCATCTCCGCCATGCAGATGCTCCGCGGCCGCACCGGCACCATCAACGTCGGCGGCAACGGCCAGCTGGTCCGCATGTCCGCCCTCACCTCCATCGCGGGTGAGCAGGGCGAACCCTGGGGGCAGGCGCTCCTGGAGGACTACGAACTGGGCCTGCGCCTGATGCTGGCGGGCTGGCGCAACGCGTACACCGTCGACTCGTGGGTCGAGCAGGAGGGCCTGTACGAGCTCTCGCTGCTGCTCGCCCAGCGCACCCGGTGGGCGCAGGGCTCCATGCAGTGCCTGCCGTACCTGCGCAACGTCTGGGCCAGCCGCAACTTCTCCAACGGCGGTCTGGTCGAGGTCACCTACTACCTCTTCCAGCCGTGGATGCAGATCATCGGCTCGATCGTCTTCCCGATCCCGGTCCTGGTCTTCATCCAGAACAACAGCCTCTACAACAGCTTCGTCTCCGAGTACCTGCTGTTCGGCGGCGCGCTGATGTTCGCCTTCTACGCGGCCGTCGGCCTCGGCGAGTTCGTCATCTGGGGCTACCTCTACCGCCGCTACTCCGAGAGCGCGATCAGCATGCCGCGCGCGCTCGGCTGGGGCTTCGGCCTCATCGCGTACAACTTCCTGATCTACGTGATCGCCTGGCGGGCCCTGTTCCGCCTGCTGGGCGGCCGTCACGAGTGGCCCAAGACCCTCCGCAACGCGGAGTCGTACGGGAACGTCGGCGGAACGGGGTCCCGATGACCCTGCCGCCGTCACCACGGCGCCACCGGCGCGCAGGGCTCCTGGCCCTGCGCGCCGCGCTGGCGGCTGCCGCGCTGCTGTCCACCAGCAGCTGCGCGCCCGGTTTCACCGTCGGGCAGGGGCCGCTCGCCACCGACTGGCGCAACGGCACCTGCCACCGGCTGACCTCGGCCTTCGACGCCGGGCTCGAAGTGGTCTCGGAGAGCGCCCCCTCGGTCGCCTGCAACACCCCGCACAACACCGAGACCCTCTCGGTCAAGAAGCTGACCGGGCCGCTCGCCCAGTACAAGGAACGGCCCAGCCCGTTCCTGATGGCGACCTCGATGGGCCCACTGTGCAACCGCGAGGAGCTGGCCGCGCACCTCGGGGCCCGCGCCGACCAGCCGTTCCACGGCATGCACGTCACCGCCTTCGGCCCCACCCGCAAGGAGTGGAGCGAGGGCGTGCGCACGGTGCGGTGCGACGCGGTGATGGAGTACGAACAGGGCAAACCGTTCATGAACTACATGCTCCAGCGCCCCTTCAAGGACATCCTGAAGTCCGAAGCGGGCACGCCCTTCCGGCTCTGCCGCACCACCGTCGGCAAGGAACTGCGCAACGTCGGCTGCGACAAGCCGCACCAGGCGGAGTCCGTCGGCTACGCGCCACTGGCCGCGGCGGGCACCACCGCCGCCCAGCGCTGCGCGAAGACCGTCCGGGCCTACATGCGCCGCGCGCTGCCCGCCCGGTACGCCGTCCTGCCCGACCCGGTCGTCGCCCACTCCGACCAGATGGTGCACTGCTGGGTCGGCCAGGCCGACCGCACCGAGCTCAGAACCGGTTCTCTGTACGCCACCGAGGACGCCGCTCGGGCCGCCGACAACGCCGCGAAGAAGGCCGCGAAGAAGGCCGCGAAGAGCGCGGCGAAGAACGCAGCGAAGGACCGCACCACGACAGGCGGATCGTCATGACCTCTGTGATTCCCGAAGGTTCGCAGGCATCCCCGGGCACCGTGACCGGCCCGCAGGCCGCCGAAGAGCGCCACGCCGCCGTCTACCGGCCGACCACCGTCACCACCTCCCGGATCAGACGCACCGCGATCCTGGTCGGCGTCCTCGCGGCGGCGGCGATGCTCGCCCGGCTGTTCCTCGGCGGCACCGTCGGCATGGCGGACAACTACGACGGGCACCGGCTCACCTGCCAGCTCGACGTCATCGTCCACGACCCGGACACCAGGGCCGCCTTCGAGTACGTCTCCACCCGCTACGACGAGCACAAGTGGTACGGCGAGGTCTGCGGCTCCGGCGGCGAGGTGTACGCCTCCACCGCCCGCTACCTCCTGCTCGCCGCGAAGACCCTCACCCCGCTGTTCGGTTACGCGGGCGCCCTGGACCTCAGGGTCCTCGGAGTGCTCTGCGCCCTGCTGTTCGGGGCCGCCACCGCCCTGCTCTACGTGGCGCTGCCACTGCGCACCTGGCTGCGCGGCCTGGTCACCGTCCTGCTCGCGGCGGCCACCCTCGACTCGGTGGTGGCGCTGTACTTCATCTCGCCGCTGAACGAGTCCGCCGCCGTCGTGGGACTGGTCTTCACGCTGGCGATGATGTTCCGGGTGGTGCGCGGGCCGCAGGCGCGCTGGGGCGATCTCCTGGGTCTCACCTTCTGCGCCCTGTTCACCGTGCTGGCCAAGACCCAGATGGCGACCGTGGTGATCGCGGTGCTGCCGGTGATGCTGCTGCGCGGGGTCAAGCTGCCCTGGCGGAAGAAGCTCCCCGAGCCCTCGGGCGACGGCGGGCTCAGCCGTGCGGTGCGCGGCGCGGTGCGACGGCTGCCCGCCATCGCGCTGGCGCTGGTGCTGGCCGCGAGCACCGGGGCGTACGCCTCGGCCAAGCCGACCTGGTTCCAGGAGATGTACAACTACCACCAGGTCTTCGTGGAGATGCTGCCGCACAGCCCCACTCCCGAGCAGGACCTGGTCGAACTGGGCCTGCCGCCCCGCTTCGTGGAGCACACCGGCACCCGGCTCAACGGCTCGGGCCTCACCTGGAGCCAGGACTACCGGATCTTCTACGACCAGGTGGACACGCCCCAGCTGATGGGGTTCTACGCCCGCCACCCGGAGCGGCTGATCGGCATGGCGGACCGGGGCATGGTCGGCATGATCAACGGCCGGGCCAGTTACCTCGGCAACTACCCGGAGGGCACCGGCAACGCGCCGTACGCCAAGGACTGCCGGGTCTGCCTGATCTCCGGCGCCTACCACCTGGCCAAGCCGGTGCGCTGGATCGTCTTCCCGCTCCTGTGGGGCGGCTCGCTGGGGCTCGGTCTGTGGATCGCGACCCGCCGCCGCATCAACCCGGGGCTGCGCGGCACCGGCGTGGTGCTCGCCAGCGTGACCCTGGCCACCCTCGCCCAGTTCTGGGCCGTGATGTTCAGCGACGGCAGCAACGACCTGGACAAGCACATGGTCTTCGCCTGGTACGGCACCGCGCTGCTGCCGGGCCTCCTGCTCGCCGCCCTGGTCGCGCTGGAACAGGCGGCCCGGCCGGTGTCCGGACTCGCGGGGGTGCCGGGCCAGCCCGGAACCGTACCCGCGAAGTCCGGTGCTCGACCGCAACTTCCCTCTCCCGCACAGGAGGGCCCGCACGCCGGCTCCGGCGCATGACAGCAAGGGCTCCAGGGCCGAGAAGAACCGGGTGTTCCGCGTGCTCCCCGATCAACTATCAGACAGAGAAGGAGGATTGATGTCAGTCGGCTCCGTTCGACAGGGCGGTTCCCAGAAACCGTCCAGGCTGAGACGTCAGTTCACCAAGGCAGGTGTGGTCACCGTAGGTGTCGCCACGCTGATGTCGGGCGTCAACGCCCCCGCGTTCGCCGCGGGCCGTCCCGCGCCGGGCGGCGAGCGCGCCGCGTTCGCCGACACGGTCGACTTCGGTGAGGCCCCCACGGCGTCGCTGTCCGACTTCAACAGGGGCACGTTCCCCTGCGGCGGTTACATCAACCAGGGGCCCAGCACCGACGAGGTGATCGCCACCTGGTCCGGACGCTCCGGGTTCTGGGGCGGCGGCGCCTGTCCGGCCAACAACGTCGGCGACCAGAGCGCCATCGGCTTCAAGCCTTCGGTCAAGCAGGTCGAGGACGTCGAGACCGACTTCCAGATGGCCGAGGTCTCGCGCTACAACAACGTGATCCAGGGCAGCTCCTCGAACCCCCAGGTCACCGGCAAGCTGCACCTCTTCCTCCAGAAGAAGGACGTGGTCTGCACCTGGAAGGTCATCGAGACGGACAACCGTCCCGGTGACGTCCCGGACCCGGTGACGATCGACTGCGGCGGCACCATCGAGCCGTTCACCTCGGCCAACGGCAAGAAGTACGAACTGGACCTGCGCGGCTTCCGCGAGGGCACCCGGGACGGCTCCGGCAAGGTGACCTGTTCGCCGAGCAACCCGCTGATCCAGACCTGGCAGACGCTGGAGCGGTCCACCACGGGGGCGTGCCTGTTCGCCCGCCTGGTGGGCGTTCCGCAGCAGCTTGAGGTCAAGAAGACGGTCGACAAGGCCACCGCGCAGTACGGCGACGTGGTGACCTACACGGTCACGGGCACCAACACCGGCACCGCGGACCTGAAGCCCGCGAAGATCACCGACGACATGACCAAGGTCATGGACGCCGCGGAGATCACCGGCGTGCAGTCGGCCACCGTGGACGGGCAGCCCGTCGACCCGCCCACCTACGACGACGCCACCAAGAAGCTCACCTGGAGCGGCGACCTCGCCGTGGGCAAGAAGGTGGAGATCACCTACCGGGTGCGCACCAAGAAGCTGGCGGGCACCGACAACCAGCTCGACAACGTGATCACGGCGCCCGACTCGAACTGTGCGAACGGCACGGCGAACGACTGCAAGACCAACACCAAGATCACCGAAGTGCCGCTGAAGGTGAAGAAGGCGGTCAGCAAGACCACCGCCGAGGCGGGTGACGTCGTCACGTACACCGTCGAGGTCGAGAACCCCGGCAACAAGCGTGACGAGGTCGAGGTCGTCGACGACATGACGGCCGTCCTGGACGCCGCCGACATCGACGGCACGCCGAGCGCCACCGTCAACGGCGCGGCCGCAGCGGCCCCCGTCTTCGACGCCGCGGCCAAGAAGCTGACCTGGAAGGGTCCGATGGACGCGGGCGCCAAGCTGGTGCTCACGTACAACGTCAAGGTCAAGAACCCGCTCGCGGGCGACAAGAAGCTCAACAACGTCGTCAAGGTGGAGGGCTCCAACTGCGAGGCCGGTACGGCCCCGGAGTGCACGACCCAGGTCACCACGATCGAGACGCCGCTCAAGGTCAAGAAGACGGTCGGCCAGAAGGTCGCGGGCGCCCGCAACACGGTCGAGTACACGATCGTGGTGGAGAACCCGGGTGCGGCCCGCAACCCCGTCAACGTCACCGACGACCTGACCCAGGTGCTCGACGCGGCCACGCTGCGCGGCGCGCCGACCGCCACGATCAACGGCCGGGCGGTCAGCCCGTCCCCGGTCTACGACCCGGCGACGAAGAAGCTGACGTGGACGGGTCCGCTGGGCCGCAACGAGAAGCTGGAGATCGCCTACCGGGTGCAGACCCCGCGCGCGGCCTCCGGTGACAAGCAGCTGGACAACGGCGTTACCGTGCCGGACTCCAACTGCGCGAATCCCGCCGCGGACCCGCAGTGCCGGACCACGGTGCCGATCGCGGACGTGACGATGACGAAGACCGGCCGTCCGGCCCAGCCCCGGGTGGGGCAGAAGTACTTCTACACGATCGTCCTCAGCAACACCGGCAAGGTCGACCTGGTCGGCGGCGCGAGGCTCAGGGCCACCGACGACCTCCGGGACGTCCTGGACGACGCCAACTACAACAACGACGCCAAGGTGCAGTCCGGCCCCGCCGGGCGGCTGACCTTCACAGGGGGCGCGAACGCTTCGCTCAAGTGGGAGGGCGACCTGAGGGTCGGCGAGACCGTGACGATCGTGTACTCGGTCACCGTGAAGCGTCAGAACCTCGGCAACATGGAACTGAACAACACCCTGACCAGCGTCTACGACCTGTCGTCGGTCCGCGGTGCGGTACGCCGTGCCGAGGAGGACGGGGAGAACGCCGGTCACTGTGAGAACGGCGACCCGCGCTGCGACACGAACACTGGTATCGCCTACCTGAACACGGTGAAGACGGCGTCTCCGGCGAAGGTGAAGCCGGGTGAGACGGTGACGTACACCTGGAGCCTGAAGAACTCGGGCAAGGCCGAGGTCGCGGGTGACCCCGATTTCGACTACGTGGTGGACGCGATTCCGGGTGTGCTGAAGTACGCGGACTACAACGACGACATCAAGGTCGTCGAGGGTCCGGGTGCGGTGTCCTTCGCGGACGGCAAGCTGAAGTGGACCGGTCCGCTGAAGGTCGGTGAGAAGGCCGTCGTGACCTTCAGCGTCACCGTCCGCAAGGACGCGCTGAAGGGGCTCCCGAAGAACAAGGGCGCCATGATGACGAACACGGTCAACACGGAGTACAACTGCTGGCCCGGGCAACCCGAACGAGCCGCCGGAGAAGGTGTGCTCGGCCACGGTGGAGATCGTCCCGCCGGTCGTCGTCGACCCGCCCGTTCCGCCGGGTCCTGACCCGGAGCCGGAGCCGTGCAGCAAGAAGCCGGGCTCGAAGAACCCGTGCAAGCCGGTCAAGCCGGTCAAGCCGTGCAGTCACAAGCCGGGTGCCACGCACCCGTGCAAGCGCAACGGCCACCAGCCGCAGGGCGGCAGCCTCGGACAGCTCGCCGAGACGGGCGGTGACACCGACTCGCTGCTGGCGATCGGCGGCGTCTCCGGTCTGCTGCTGCTCGGCGGCGGACTGACCCTGGCGGCCTCGCGCCGACGCAACCACTGAGCACAACCGGTCACTGCCGTAAGGCAGCTGACTGAGCGTCATCACAACTGAACAGCTCCACGGGTGAGCGTGAGGCCCGCACCGTCCCGGTGCGGGCCTCACGCCGTGTCGTGGCGGCCCCGGAGCCGTCCCGCAGTGCTACTGGCGGGTCATCAGCTCATCGGGGCTATTGATCTTGCCGGGTGCAAGCGGCGGGCGCACGGGTGTCTGCGCCCGACTGGGGGGTGGCGTCGACCTACGGTCGGAGCGCCCCGGCAAACCGATCGTCGGCCAGCCCTTCCGTTGGAGAGAACATGATGCGTAGGCGTGTTGCTGCTGTTGCCCTGCTGCTGAGTACCCTGGTCGGCCCGGTCGGAACCGGGATCGCCGCGGCGGAACCGGAGCGGCCTCCGGCGGGGCCGCAGGGTGCCCGGATGGACGGGCGCGGAGCCAGCGTCTCGCTGTCTCCGAGCGGCCAGCAGGTGATGCCGGGGCAGCGGGTGGACGGCGTCCTCACGGTCATCAACGACACGACGGACGTGACGCCGGAAACGCTCACCGTCTACCTCTACAACGACAGCTCCTTCCCCTCCTGGTACACGAGCTACACCTGCCCCGCCGGGTGGATCGACCTGGACAGCGGCGACCCGAAGAACCCGAAGGCGGCCTGCAAGTTCGCCGACGAAGCGGTCGGCGACGGGAAGCCGTGGCCCCCCGGCTCCCGCGCCGAGATCAAGGTGACGTACGAGGTGCCTGCCGACGCCCAGCCGGGGGCGGTGCGGATCTTCTCGAGCGGGGTGGACTTCTGGGACCCGCGCACCAACGCGATGTCCACCAAGTACATCGACATCGACGACTTCACCGTGGTCTCGCGGGCCGAGATCCCGCTCGTCGACCCGTGGATCCTGGGCGGCGCCGCGGTCGCGCTCGCCGCGGTCGTCTACGCCCGTCGCAGGCAGGGACAGGACGGGGCGGGGCCGCGCATCGCGGTCTGACGGCGGCCGGGGTCGAGGGCGGCATCTGACGAAATGTCAGGTGTCGCCCTCTCGCGTGCGCGGCTCCGTTAGGCCGATGCAAGTAACCGATATGTCCATTAGGGGGCGAAATGCTATAGAAATCAGCATATTCATCCCCGAATGTTGATATGCAGAGCACGGAAAGATCACCAAGTGTGTTCGTGCTCTCACTCCTGGGTACGCAGGGGGCGGCGGACGCACTGTCGGAAAACCACCTCTTGGAGACAGCAAGTGTCAGCCAGTTCAGCAGTCCGCAGCACGAAGCGGGTGACCCGCCGGCTGCCCGCAGCGGTCGTCACCGGCTCCCTGGCCCTCACGGCCTTCATGTCCTCCCCGGCGTTCGCGGACACCTCGTCCGTGGCCACCGGGACGGCGGCGTCCGCCAAGCGCGACGCCGACCCCATCGGCGCCCTGGCCAACAAGATGGCCGCGGACATCGCCCGGGAGGTCGCCGACGAATTCGCCGCAGAGGCGCAGAAGGGCGCGGTCCCGGCTCCGGTGCCCGCTCCGGCGGACAACGCCAACCGCAACCGCACGGCCCAGGAACTGGTCGACTCGGTCCGCGAGCTCGCGGCGCAGGGACCGGACAGGGCGCTCGGGAGCAAGGCCGCCATGGCCTCCCCGTTCCCGGTCAAGGAGACCTTCTCCGGCGCCACCGCCCCGGACTGGAAGCTGGACGGCTCCGCGAAGCTCGACGGCGGCTGGCTGAAGCTCACCCCGGCCGAGACGGACAAGAAGGGCGTCGCCCTCCTCCAGAAGGCGTTCCCCTCCACCCAGGGCTTCACCGTCGAGTTCGACTACGCGGCCTACGGCGGCACGAAGTTCACCGACGGCCACACCGGCTTCGACCACTACGGCGACGGCTTCAGCGCCTTCCTGATCGACGGTGCGAAGGACTCCGGTCCTGGCGCCACCGGCCCCGGCCTCGGCTACTCCTGCGCGTTCTGCAAGCCGGGCGACCCCCGCCCGGCCCCGCGCGAGGGCGTCACCGGCGGCTACATCGGCGTCGGCTTCGACGAGTACGGCAACTACGCGGGCGACGCGGCGGGCAACGGCCACGGCTCCGAGCCCTTCGGCGGCTTCGACAACGCGCTCGGCTACTCGCCGGACACGGTCTCGGTGCGCGGCTCCGGCGACAAGAACACCGGCTTCGAGTACCTGACCGGCACCAAGCCGGGCGTGGGCATCGAGGGCGACCGAGGCGCGGGCAAGAAGGTCAAGCTCTCGTACGACGGCAAGGGCAAGCTCAGCGTGACGCTGAACGGCAAGGTCGTCATCAAGGACTACGACATCACCAAGGGGAAGGGCCAGACCGCCCTCCCGGCGACGCTGAAGCTCGGCTTCGGCGCCTCCACCGGTGGCGCGACGCGCAACTACGAGATCCGCAACGTGGTTATCAACGCCCCGGCGGACCTCGGCCTCAAGAAGACCGGCACGGCGAAGGTCGTCTCGGGAGGCAAGGTCACGTACACGCTGACCGTCACCAACAAGGGCCCGGCCAACGCCATGGGCGCCACCGTCGTCGACGCCGTCCCGTCGTCGATCGTCGGGACCACGTACAAGTGCGCGGCCACCATGGGCGCCAAGTGCGGTGCGGGCAGCAGCGGTTCGGGCAACAACATCAATGCCAAGGTCGACATCCCGGTCGGCGGCAAGGCGACGATCACCATCATGGGCACCGCGTCCAAGGCGGGCAACGTGGTCAACACGGCGAAGGTCACCCCGCCGCCCACGGTGACGGACCCGAACCCGAAGGACAACACGTCCACCACGACCACCACGGTCACCAAGAAGACCCCGGACAAGAAGCCCAAGCCGGATGGCGGCGGTGGCCACAAGCCGGGTCACGGCATGCCGTAGCCAGGGCACGCCGGTACCGGGCGGGACTCCCCGCCGACCCCCGCCCCAGGGGGCGGTACCGGCCGGCGGGCCGACCGCCACGGGCGGCGTACCGGTCCACTCCGGACGCACACCACGCGGTCGGCCCCGCCCCACCCCTCCGGCGGCGGGCACACGGTGACGTGCGCCCGCCACCGGACCCGCCCCGGCACCGTTCCGGTCCCCGGGGCGAGGCCCCGGCACCCGAGGGTGCCCCGGGCGGCCCCTGCGCGCGAGCGCCGGGCCCCGTATCCCTCCGTGCGCAGCGATGCGCGCCCGCAGGTCCGGCCCTCCGGGGCCGGGGAGTCGGCGGCCCGGCCGCCGGCTCCCCGCCCGGAGCGCCACCCGTTCCCCCGCCCAGCCCCGAGGAGTGCGCATGGTCGCCCGAGCAGACGCGGTTCCCGCCTCCGCCACCCACGGCTCTCCCTCGGACGCGTCGCCCCTCGGCGACACCACCACCCCCGTCTCCTCCCGTCTCGTCCCATGGTGGAACACGGCACTGACAATCGGCGGGGCCTGCGCCCTGGTCCTCCTCGGGGTCCAGCGCCGCTGGGTCGCCGACGACACCCGCGTCCACCTGCGCACCGCCCGGCAGTTCTTCGCCGGGAACGGCCTCGTCCTCAACGCGGGCGACCGCGCGGAAGCCTTCCTCAGCCCGCTCTGGCAGGGCATGGTCATCGCCTTCGGGGCCTTCACCCCCGACTCCGCGCTCTCCCGGCTGACCGTCGTCCTGGGCCTGTTGCTGGCCGCCGCCGGGCTCGCCCTCGCCGTCGACGGCGCCCGCGTCCTGCACGGCCACCTCCTCGGCCGCCGCCTGCCGATGCTGCCCGCCGGGGTGCTGGTGCTGCTCGCGCTGCCGCCCGTCTGGGAGTTCAGCGCCGCGGGGCTCGACACCGGGGCCGTGTTCCTGTGGACCGCGGGGGCCTGGCGGCTGATGGTCGCCTGCCGCCCCCGGGGCCGCCCCGGCGAGCTGTACGAGAGCCGGACGGGCTCGCTCCCGTACCTCTGCGCCTTCGTCGTCGGGCTCGGTCCGCTGGTGCGGCCCGAACTCGCCATCGTCTCCCTGGTGTTCCTCGGTGCGCTGCTGTGGATGCTGCGCCCGGCCCGGTGTGCCGTCACCGGGATGCTGGCCGCCGCGCTGGCCCTCCCGGTCGCGTACGAGATCTTCCGGGCCGGGTACTACGGCGTGCTGCTGCCGCTGCCCGCCATCGCCCACGAGGCCACCGGCGTCCACAGCGAGCGCGGCCGCCTCTACCTCGAAGACTTCGTCGACTCGTACTGGATGCTGCTGCCGCTGACCCTCCTCGGCGGTCTCGCCCTCCTCTACGCGTTCGCCGACAAGCTGGTCGCGCCGCGCCGCACGCCGCTGGAGGCGACCGCCCTGCGGCAGGGCCGGGGCAGCCTCCTCGCCGGGGCGCCGCTGCTCGCCGGATGCCTTCTCGCGCTGTACGTGTGGCGGGTGGGCGGCGACCAACTGCACGCCCGCGGCGCGCTTCCCGCCCTGTTCGCCGTACTGCTGCCGGTCATGGCGGTGCCCGTGCGGCGTGTCCTGGTGACCGTCGTCGGAGCCCTCGTCGTGTGGGCGGCGGTCTGCGTCTCGCCCCTGCGGGCGCCGTACGACGGCGGGGACGGCAGGTTCTTCGACGAGCGCGCCCACATGGTGCAGACGACCGGTGACCGGCACCCCGGCGAGCGCACCTGGAGTGCCGCGTTCCCCGCCCTCACCACGGCGGTGCGCTCCGCACAGCCCTCCCTCTGGTACTTCGACGGGGGCCCGGCGCGCGGCAGTTACCGCGCACTGCCCCTCGCCCCGGGCGTGGACCGGCCCGTCGTCGCCGCCGGATTCCTCGGCGCGGTGTCCGGCGCGGCCCCGCTGGACACCGTCGTCGCCGACCTGTGGGGGAGCGCCGACCCGCTCGCCGCGCACCTCGTGCCGGTGCTCGGCTGGTGGCCGGGACAGGAGAAGTACCTCGGCAACGCCTGGCTGTTCGCCCGGTACGCCGCCCCCGCCGCCGCCCTGCCGGGACCCGGCGAGCTGACCCGCCACCACGACGAGGTCGGCGCCACCCCGGACCGCGTCGCCGCCGCCCGGCGGGCGCTCGGCTGCGGCGCGCTCGCCGAACTCCGCGAGTCCACCGGCGCACCCCTGACCGCCGGACGCTTCTGGCGCAACCTGGTGGGCTCGGCATCCCGCACCCGCCTGCGCGTTCCGCGCGAACCGGCCGCCGCCGTACGGGAGTTCTGCCCGCGCAAGGGCACCCCGGCGCTCGACCCGAAGAACGGCCACCGGGCCCCCGCCACCGGCCACCGGCCCCCCGCCCCCGTGCGTGACGCCCCCCGCACCCCCTGAACCGCTCCTCTGCCGTACCTCCCCCATCCCTTCTCCCCCCACGAGGTGCCCTTGAACGCGCAGCCAGCGGCCGTGCCCTGGACCCCGACGCTGATCAGACCCGATGGACCCCCGGTCACCGTGGTCCTCGGCACCCGACCCGAGATCATCAAGCTCTCGCAGGTCAGCCGCCTGCTCGGGCGTCGCGGACGGGTCGTCTTCACCGGCCAGCACTACGACCCCTCGCTCACCGACACCTTCTTCACCGGGTTCAAGATGCCCGCCCCGCACGCCACCCTGCGCGGGGTCGGCGGCAGCTCGCAGATCATCCAGATCTCCCGGATGATCACCGACCTGGGCAACCTGTTCGCCGAGGAGCGGCCCAGCGCGGTCGTCGTCCAGGGCGACACCAACACCGTCTCCGCCGCCGCCCAGGCCGCCCACTACTGCGGCATCCCCGTGGTGCACGTCGAGGCGGGCCTGCGGTCGTACGACCGGAACATGCCCGAGGAGATCAACCGCCGGGTCGCGGGCACCGTCACCGACCTGCACTGCGCGCCCACCGCGACCGCGATGAACAACCTGCTGGGCGAGGGCGTCGACCCCTCCCGGATCGAGCTCACCGGCAACACCATCGTCGAGGCGGTGCAGTTGTCGCTGCCGCCCGTCGAGGACTCGCTCCGGTTCCTGGAACACGTGGGGGTGCAGGCCGACTCGTACGCGCTGGCCACCATCCACCGCCCCGAGAACACCGACGACGCCGCCCGGCTGCGCTCGATCCTCACCGAACTGGCCAAGTTCCCGCTGCCGGTGCTGATGCCGCTGCACCCGCGCACCCGCAACGCGGCCCTGCGCGCCGGGCTCGGCGACGCACTCGACCGGCTGCACACCGTGGAACCGGTCGACCACACGCAGTTCCTGTCGCTGGCCAGGGGGGCGCGCCTGCTGGTCTCCGACTCCGGGGGTGTGCAGGAGGAGTGCACGGTGCTCAAGAAGCCGCTCCTGGTCGTGCGCAACTCCACCGAGCGGCCCGAGGCGATCCAGGCGGGCTTCGCCCAACTCGTCCAGCCCGGAAGCCAGTTGGGTAGGGCGGCGGATGCGATGCTCGCCGACGGCGGCCTGCACGCGCGGCTCGCGGTCACCCCGTCCCCGTACGGTGACGGACACGCCAGCGAGCGGATCGTCCAGGCCGTCGCACGGTTGGTGGACAGGGACGGCTAAGTGTCCAAACCCGTCGCCACCCTCGTTCTGGGCCCGGACGCCACCGCGTCACGGACCGCGCGGATTCCGGCCCCGGCCCGGACGCCGGACGCCGCCCGCACGGCCGTCCCGGCCGGGCCGGACCCGCGGGGCGCCCGCGTGCTGCGCGCCGCCGCCCTGCTGACGGCTCCCGTCCTGCTGCTGCTCATGGGCTGGCAGCGGCGCTGGATGTCCGACGACGGGCTCATCGTCGTGCGGACGGTCCGTCAGATCCTGGCCGGGAACGGCCCCGTGTTCAACGCGGGCGAGCGCGTCGAGTCCGTCACCTCGCCCGCCTGGGCCTGGCTGCTGGCGGCCGGGTCCTGGGTGACGGGTCTCGCACCGGAGCACGCGGCACTGCTGGCCGGGCTGCTGCTCGCCCCGCTCGGGCTGCTGCTCGGCTGCCTGGGCACGGCCCGGCTGGTGGGGCTCGGGACGGGCGAGGGGGGTGCGCAGGGCGCGGCGGTGCGGGTGCTGCCCGCCGGGTGCCTGGTGGTGGCGGTGCTGCCGCCGTTCTGGGACTTCACCACCTCCGGTCTGGAGATCCCGCTGGTCATGGCATGGCTGGGGCTGTGTTGGTGGGTGCTGGCGGGTCTGGTCGTACGGCTTCCCGAGCGGGCTCCGCAGGCACGGCTGTGCCTGCTGGCCGCGCTGCTGGGGCTCGGGCCGCTGGTGCGGCCGGAACTGGCCCTGGTGTCCGGCTGTCTGCTGCTGGTGCTGCGGTCGCTGGCCGGGTGCGAGTGGCGGCGGGCGTGGCGTCCCGGGCTGTGCGCGCTGGCCCTCCCGCTGACGTACGAGATCTTCCGCATGGCGTACTACGGGATGCTCGTGCCCAACAGTGCCGTCGCCAAGGAGGGCCTCGCGAGCGAGGTGCTGCGGGGCATCGGGTACGTCGTCGACCTGGAGCGGAGCTACTGGCTCGGCCTCGTCGCGGTGCTGCTCGTGGTCGCCTTCGCGGTCGGCGTGGTGCACCACGAGGGCCGGGGCGGCGGGGGCCGGGAAACGGTGGTGGCAGGGGCGGGGAAGAGTCCCCAGGCACGGGCGCGGCAGTCGCTGCGGCGGACCGCGTTCGGGGCGGGGGTGCTCAGCGCCGGATACGTGGTCGTGGTCGGCGGCGACTTCATGCACGCGCGGCTGCTGCTGCCCGCGCTGTTCCTGCTGGTGCTGCCGGTGACGGTGGTGCCGCTGCCCGCCAGGGCGACCAGGGCGCGCGCCGCGATGCTGGCGACGCTGGCGCTGGTCGGGGTGTGGGCCGTACTGAGCGCCGTCGTCATGCGCCCCTCGTACGGCGCCGGGTACGGGCCCGGCGGCGTCACCGACGAACGCCTGTGGTGGTCGGCGGCCACCGAGACCGACCGCCCGCTGGACGGGGCCCCCTTCACGGCGGCGCTCGCCAAGGCGTCGCCGACGCTCAAGGAGGCCCTGGACCTGCGGGAGAAGGGCATCGGCCCGGCCCGCGCGCTGCTGTTCCGGGGGGACGCGGCCTGGCTGTACGGGCGTACCGAACTGCTTCCGAAGCACGCTACGGGACTCGTGGTCTCCGGCCAGAACGCGGGCAGTCTCGGCGCGCTCGTGCCGCTGGACGGGCACGCGGTGGACACCCTCGGGCTGACCTCGCCGCTCGCCTCGCACCTGGAGATGGGCGAGCGGGGACGGCCGGGGCACGAGAAGTCCCTGTCGGGGGAGTGGCTGATGGCCGACTACGCGGTGCCCGGCTCGTACGCGGAGACCTACCAGGACTCGGTACGGGAGTCGGTGGCGGCGGGGCGGCGGGCGCTGGCCTGCCCGGGGCCGGTGGACCTGCTGGCCGCCGTGCGCGAGCCGCTGACGGCCGGGCGCCTCTGGGCGAACCTGACGGGGGCGTGGGGGCGGACGACGCTGCGGATCCCGGACGACCCGGGGGCGGCGGAGCGGGCGCTGTGCGAGGAGCGCACGACGCAGCGCTGAGGACACCCGGGCGGCACCCGGGCGGCATTCGGGTCGAGGACAACCGGGTGGACGCGCCGGGCGTGCGCTGCGGTGCGGCATGTGCCGAGACTGATCGTGTCGTGGGGCGGAACCGGCGCCCGGAGCGTTCAGCGCTGCGGGGCGATTCACAAGAGGGAAGTGGTGCGAGGTGCTGAAGCGAACGGGAACGGGAACGGGAACGGGAGTACGCGGCGGAGCGCGGGCGGCGGTGCTGGCCGCGGCGGCCGGGCTGGTACTGGCCGGAGCGGCGCTGCCGTCGAGCGCGGCGGAGCGGGTCGCCTTTGGTGACGCGGCGCCGTGGCTGTGCAACCCGGCCGACGAGCGGGACGACGAGGCGTCGGCGCTGGCCTGCCACAAGAAGCGCGCACTGGGCGGGATCTACCGGGCCCGCACGGCCAACTACTTCGTCATGCCGGAGAACAAGGCCGCCGCCGACGCCGCGCTCGCCGAGGCCGAGGCGGCGTACAAGGAGGTCGAGGCGGCCACCACGGCCGTCGCAGCCGCGCAGGCGGCGGCGAAGGTGGCCGACGCGGCCAACCGGGTGGCACAGGTCGCGGTGGCGAAGACCCCCGAGGCCCTCAAGCAGGCGCAGGACGCCTGGGCGCAGGCGTCCCGGTCGGCCGCCGCGGTGCCGACGACCACGCCGCCCGCGCGGGACGTGGACGCGAACAACCAGGCGGACTCGGACGAGGACGCGGCGGTCTTCCTCATGGAGGCGGCGGGCTGGATCCTCGGCTGAGTCGCTGAGTCGCTGAGTCGCTGAGTCTTTGAGCGGCTGGGTCCCTGAGCGGTAGGCAGGGCCGAGACCGTACGTACGGCGGCGGGGCCGCCCGGTGGAATACCGGGCGGCCCCGCCGCCGTCTGCCGCGTCCGGAAGTGCCGTCGTGTCGCGGCCCCGGATGCCGTGCTGACCCCTGCTGCTGTGCTAGCCCCTCATGCCGTGCTAACCCCTGATGCTGTGCTAGCCCCTAATGAACTGCGGCCCCTGCGGCGGCAGCCGGAAGTTCGGGTCCGGGGCGTGGGCCGCGGCTGCCGCGGGCTGGGGGTAGCCGTAGGCCGGTTGGCCGGACGCGGGCTGCGGGTAGCCGTAGGTGGGCTGGGCCTGCGGCGGGGGCGGTACGGCGTGCGGATAGCCGTAGGCGGGCTGCGCGGGAGGCTGGGGGAACGGCTGGGCGGGTGAGGCGGTCGGCGGTACGGCCTGCGTGGCGGGTTCCTGGGCCGGGGCCGGTGCCGGGGGCGCGCTCGCGGGGGAGGCGGGACCGGACGCGGTGGCCGCCGGGGCCTCCGGCGACTCGCTCTCGTCGACCGAGATGCCGAACTGGGTGGCCAGGCCGATCAGCCCGGTCGGGTACCCCTGCCCCACCGCGCGGAACTTCCATCCTTCGCCGCGCCGGTAGACCTCGCCGCAGATGACGGCCGTCTCCTCGCCGGTCTCCGGCTTCACGTCGAAGTGGGCGAGCGGTTCGTCACTGGCGGCGGTCGCGTCGTACAGCAGGATGCGCAGGTCACGGACGTGCGCGAAGGTGGCGCCCTCGAAGGAGTCCAGGTCGAGGGAGGCGGCGATCACCACCCGGTCGACGGAGGCGTCGAGGTGCGAGAGGTCCGCGACGATCGTGTCGGTGAGGCCCTCGGGGATGCGCTTCATGGAGAGCTTGCGCACCAGGCCCGAGGGGTGGCGGACCTGGTTGTAGAAGACGAAGTCCTCGTCGTTGCGCACACGCCCGTCGGACCCCACGAGCAGGGCCGAGGCGTCCACGTCGGGGATGCCGGGCCCCGGGGTCCACCGGAGCACGGCCCTTACGGCCGTGGCGTCGAGGGGTACGTTCGCGCCCTTCATCATGGCGTGCGTCATGCCGGTCATCCTGCCTCCCCGAAGGCCGCGCGGACAACGTGGGGGCCCGTTCCCGTACGGTCGGGGGAGGTGCCGGGACCTGCGGGTTACCTGGAATTCACGTGAGAGGGGAACTCCGGACCCCTGCTCCTACGTACTATTACCGGCCACATGTCCGACGTTCACCATGCCAGCTCGGGGGTACTCAGATGCATCATTTCGGGCATATCCCTGCGGCGGTACGGAAGGGCCTGTTCCACCGGGAGCCCGCCGTCTTCGACGCGGACTCCCCGGCGCCGGTGCTCGCCGCCGCCCTCGGAGCGACCCTCTACAGCCCCGCCACCCGCCCCCGGCTCGCCGACGACATCGTCAAGCAGGCCGGGCGCGGCGTGGTCTCCATGGTGCTCTGCCTGGAGGATTCGATAGCCGACGACGACGTCGAGGCCGCCGAGGAGAACCTCGTCCGCCAGCTCGCGGAACTTGCCGGGCGCGGCGTCGAGACCCCCCTCCTGTTCGTCCGGGTGCGCGAACCGGCGCAGATTCCGGACCTGGCGGAGCGGCTCGGCGACGCGGTGCGACTGCTGTCCGGATTCGTACTCCCGAAGTTCACCGAGGAACGCGGCGTTCCGTTCCTGGAGGCGCTCACGGCCGCCGAGGCGGCGAGCGGGCGCAGGCTCTTCGCGATGCCCGTACTGGAGTCGCCGGAGCTCCTCCACCTGGAGACCCGCACCGAAACCCTCGTCGGGATCGCCCGCACCGTCGACAAGTACCGCGACCGGGTGCTCGCGCTGCGGCTCGGCGTAACCGACTTCTGCTCCGCGTACGGGCTGCGGCGCGCGCCCGACATGACGGCGTACGACGTCCAGATCGTGGCCTCCGTCATCGGCGACGTGGTGAACGCCCTCGGCCGCTCCGACGGCACCGGGTTCACCATCACCGGACCTGTCTGGGAGTACTTCAAGGTCCAGGAGCGCATGTTCAAGCCGCAGCTGCGCCGCAGCCCCTTCCTGGAGGGGCGGGCGGAGGATCTGCGCACCGCGCTCATCGCGCACGACCTCGACGGACTGCTCCGCGAGATCGGCCTCGACCGGGCCAACGGTCTCCAGGGCAAGACCTGCATCCACCCCTCGCACGTCCTGCCCGTGCACGCGCTCTCCGTGGTCAGCCACGAGGAGTACGGCGACGCCCGGGACATCCTGCGACCGGAGCGGGACGGCGGCGGAGTCATGCGTTCCGCCTACACGAACAAGATGAACGAGGTGAAGCCGCACCGCGCCTGGGCGGAGCGGACGCTGCTGCGGGCCGAGGTGTTCGGGGTGGCGGGGGAGGACGTCGGCTTCGTGGAGCTGCTGGCGGCGGGACTCGCGGGGCTCGCGGGGCATCAGGTCTGAAGCGTGACGACAAGCGTGCCGACCAGCATGACGACGAGTGTGACGACGAGTGCGAAGACCAGCGTGACGATCGGAAGAGAGAGCAACAGCGTGGTATGGACGGGTAGTTGGGTCGCGGAGCGACTGGATGTGGAGCTGGTCCAGGGGGGCGCCCCCGGGCCCGAGTCGCTGCACGACCTGCTCGGCCTCGCCCTGCGGCGCAACCCCAAGCGCGCCCACCTCCTCGTCTCCAACGTCCTCGGCAAGCACGTCCCGCAGAAACCCTCCCTCGTGTACGGGGCCGGGTTCGCGCTGGGCCGGGAGGTGCGCGCCCTCCTCGGCGACCGGGAGGCGTCCCGCGCCGTCGTCCTCGGCTATGCGGAGACCGCCACCGGTCTCGGGCACTGCGTCGCCGACGGCCTGGCCCTCGCCCCGTACCTCCACTCGACCCGGCGGCCGGTCGCGGGGGTGGCCACGGCGGGCGGTTTCGAGGAGGCGCACTCCCACGCCACCTCGCACCTGCTCCTGCCGTCGGACCCGGGGCTGCTCGCCGGTGACGGACCGCTGGTCCTGGTCGACGACGAGTTCTCCACCGGCAACACGGTCCTCAACACCATCCGCGACCTGCACGCCCGCCACCCCCGCGAGCGGTACGTGGTCGTCGCCCTGGTCGACATGCGCACCCCCGAGGACCGGGCACGCCTGGAGTCGTTCGCGGCGGAGATCGGGGCCCGGGTCGACCTGATCGCACGGGCCTCGGGCACGGTGCGCCTGCCGGACGGGGTGCTGGAGAAGGGGCGGCTGCTGGTCGAGCAGGAGGAGTCGCGAGGCACGCGGATGCCGGAGCAGCAGCGTACGTCTGCCGCTTCCGCCTCGTCCGCCGCCTCCGCCCTCCGCGTGGATCTCCGCTGGCCCCTGGCCGTGCCCGACGGAGGGCGGCACGGCTTCACGGCAGGGCACCGGGCCGAACTCGAAGCCTCGGTGCCCGCCATGGGTGCGCGGGTCGTCGAAGCGCTCGGCGCCGAGCCCGGCCGCGTGCTCGTCCTCGGCTTCGAGGAGCTGATGTACGCGCCGCTGCGGATCGGGCTCGCCCTGGAGGAGTCCGGCCTCGACGTCCGGTACTCCACCACCACCCGCTCCCCGGTCCTCGCGGTCGACGACCCCGGATACGCGATACGCACCCGCCTCGCCTTCCCCGCCCACGACGACCCGGCCGACGGCCCCGGCGAGCGCTACGCCTACAACGTGGCGGGCGCCGCCTTCGACACCGTGCTCGTCGTGGTCGACTCGGTCGCCGACACCGCTCAACTCCACGCCCCTGACGGGCTGTTGTCCCGGCTCGCCCCGCACGCCGGGCGCGTCGCGCTGGCCGTCGTACCGTCGTACGTTCCGTCGTGCGTCCCGCACCCCCGCGCCCAGGAGAACTCCGTGCTGCCCGAACCGCTCCGTGGCCCCGCCTTCTCCTCCTACGCGCCCGACGAGGTCGGCTGGCTCCTCCAGGACCTCTCCGACGTCACTCTGGAGGCCCCCACCGAGGAGCGCGAGGAGGCGATCCAGGCGGGCGGCGCGCACTACGCGGAGTCGCTGCCGGTCGAGTACCAGCCCACCGCCGAGTACCAGGAACTCTTCCGCGCGGCCCTCGACGAGTCGGCGGCCCGCATCGCGCGGGCGGTCGGCGTCGTCACCGAGACCGTCCTCGCCGAACTCCCCCAGCGCCGAAAGCGCCGGGGGGACCCCCCTCCGCGCCCGGTACTGGTCTCGCTGGCCCGTGCGGGCACGCCCGTCGGCGTACTGATGCGACGCTGGGCGCAGTACCGGCACGGTCTGGACCTGCCGCACTACGCCGTGTCCATCGTGCGGGGGCGGGGCATCGACGCCAACGCCCTGCGCTGGCTGGCCGCGCACCACGACCCGGCGGACGTCGTCTTCGTCGACGGCTGGACCGGCAAGGGGGCCATCACACGCGAACTCGCCTCGGCGATAGAGGAGTTCCACGCCGAGGAGGGCGCGCGCGACACTCTCAGCGGCTTCGACCCGGAGATCGCGGTACTCGCCGACCCCGGCTCCTGCGTGCGCACGTACGGCACCCGCGAGGACTTCCTCATTCCCTCCGCGTGCCTCAACTCCACGGTGTCCGGGCTCATTTCACGCACCGTGCTGCGCGCCGACCTGGTCGGGCCCGGCGACTTCCACGGCGGCAAGTTCTACCGCGAACTCGCGGACTCCGACGTCTCGAACGACTTCCTCGACGCGATCGCCGCCCGGTTCGGCGACGTCGCCCAGGACGTGGTCGCGGAGGCCAAGGCCCTCCAGGGCAAGGACCGCACCCCCACCTGGGAGGGCTGGGCCGCCGTGACGCGGATCAGCGAGGAGTACGGCATCCACGACGTCAACCTCGTCAAGCCGGGCGTCGGCGAGACGACGCGGGTGCTGCTGCGCCGCGTCCCCTGGAAGATCCTGGCCAAGCGCGGGGCCGACGCGGACCTGAAGCACATACGCCTGCTCGCGGAGCAGCGCGGCGTGCCCGTGGAGGAGGTCGAGGACCTCCCGTACACCTGCATGGGCCTGATCCACCCCCGCTACACGCGGGGCGCGACGGGTGCGGACGGCAAGGCGGTGGAGGTCAAGTGATCACCCAAGTGGGCGTTACCGCACCGGTGTTGGTCGCCAGCGACCTCGACCGCACCCTCATCTACTCCGCCGCCGCGCTCGGCCTGCGGATGCCGGACGCCCAGGCGCCGCGCCTGCTGTGCGTCGAGGTGTACCAGGGCAAGCCGCTCTCGTACGTCACCGAGCGGGCGGCCGGACTGCTGCCCGAGCTGGCCGCCGCCGCGCTCTTCGTGCCGACCACGACCCGGACCCGCGAGCAGTACCACCGCATCCGACTGCCGGTCCCCGTACCGAGGTTCGCGATCTGCGCCAACGGCGGACACCTCCTCGTGGACGGCGTCTCCGACCCCGACTGGCAACGGCAGGTGGCCGCCGGGATCGCCGACGCGTGCGCTCCGCTCGCCGAGGTCCGCGACCGTCTGGCCCGTACGGCGGACCCTGTCTGGCTGCTCAAGGACAGGGTTGCCGAGGACCTCTTCGCGTACCTCGTGGTGGAACGCGCCCTGCTCCCGGACGGCTGGGTGAAGGAACTCGCCGGGTGGGCGGGCGAGCGCGGCTGGACGGTCTCCCTCCAGGGCCGCAAGCTCTACGTCGTCCCCGCCCCGCTCACCAAGAGCGCCGCGGTCCGCGAGGTGGCCCGCCGCACGGGTGCCCGCCTCACCCTCGCCGCCGGGGACTCCCTCCTCGACGCCGACCTGCTCCTCGCGGCGGACCGGGGCTGGCGCCCCGGCCACGGGGAGCTGGCCGACGAGGGCTGGACTGCCGCGCGGGTCACGGCACTTGAGGAGACGGGGGTGGCGGCGGGCGAGGAGATCCTGCGGCGCTTCATCGCCGCGTCGGCGTCCGGCGGTGCCCCCGCTGCGGCTCCTGGGCCTGCTTCCGCCGCTTCCTGACCCGTACCACCACGAAGGCGAGGACCGCGGCGGCGGCCACGCCCAGGACCACCTTGGAGTACACGGAGACGTAGCCCGCGACCTGCTCCCAGTTGTCGCCGAGCAGGTATCCGGTCATCACGAACAGGGTGTTCCAGATCGCGCTGCCGAGGGTGGTGAGCCCGAGGAAGACGGGCAGCGGCATGCGCTCCACACCGGCCGGGACGGAGATGAGGCTGCGGAAGACGGGGATCATCCGTCCGAACAGCACCGCCTTCGTCCCATGCCGGGCGAACCACGCCTCGGTCTTCTCGATGTCCGACACCTTCAGCAGCGGCACCCTGGCCGCCAGCGCGACGGTACGGTCGCGGCCCAGCAGCGCCCCGACCCCGTACAGCGCGAGCGCTCCGACGACCGACCCGACCGTGGTCCACAGCAGGACCGCCCACAGGCTCATCCGCCCGGCCCCCGCCGCGAACCCGGCCAGCGGGAGGATCACCTCGCTGGGGAGGGGCGGGAAGAGGTTCTCCAGGGCGATGGCGAGGCCCGCTCCGGGGGCGCCCATGGCCTCCATGAGACCGGTGATCCAGGAGGGGGCGGGGGGTGCTGCGCTGCTTGCGACCATGGCGTCCACGGTAGATCGGCTGCCCTGAAGGCAGACTGAAATGCGATCCCGTACGCCGATGTGTGAGGAGAGGCCGATGACCAAGGGCAACACGACGAAGATCACGGACGAGTTGTACGCCTATGTCCTGGCGCACAATCCGCCGCTGGACGCGGTGCAGAGCGAGCTGGTCGACACGACGTGGGAGCGCTTCCCGGACTCGGCGATGATGCAGTCGGCCCGGGAACAGGCCCCCCTGCTGGCGTTCCTGGTGCGGCTGACGGGGGCGCGGCACGTGGTGGAGGTCGGTACGTTCACCGGCTTCTCGGCGCTGGCGATGGCGCAGGCGCTACCGGAGGGCGGACGCCTGATCACGTGCGACGTCTCCGAGGAGTGGACGGCGTACGGGCGTGAGGCGTGGGAGAAGGCGGGGGTGGCCGACCGGGTCGAGCTGAGGCTCGGGGCGGCACTCGACACGCTGCGGGCGATGCCGGACGAGCCGCACATCGACATGGCGTACCTGGACGCGGACAAGCCTCAATACGTCGCGTACTGGGAGGAGTTGGTGCCTCGGATGCGGGCGGGAGGGCTGATCGTGGTCGACAACGTGCTGTTCCACGGCGGGGTGGTGGACCCGTTGGCGACCGGGAACGCGGTGGCGATCCGGGAGTTCAACGAACGGGTGGCGGAGGACGGGCGGATGGAGAGCGTGATGCTCGGGATCGCGGACGGGGTGACGCTCTCCCGCAAACGGTGAAGCCGGGCCTGTGGGGGCGGGGCTAGCCGCAGCAGCCGCCTCCGCAGCAGCCGCCGCCCCCTCCGCCGCCCGAGGTGGCGGAGGGGGCGGCGGTGCCGCCGACGGCGACGGCGGAGAGGAGCTTGACCGTGTCGGTGTGGCCCTGGGGGCAGGGGGCTGAGGCGGCCGACTCGGCCATGGGGCGGGTGAGTTCGAAGGTGGTGGAGCAGGGGCGGCAGCGGTATTCGTAGCGGGGCATGGGGACAGGGTAGTGGGGCGGGGATGCCGGTCAGACAGCCCCCGCGCCCCGTTCCTCGCGGATGGTGGAGACGACCCTGCCGACGGTGGAACGCACCGCCTCCGTCTCCGTCAGGAAGTGCCAGTAGTCCGGGTGACGCCCCTCCAGGGCCGCGATCGCCCGGTCGAGACGGCCGACCGCGTCGTCCAGGGGCCGGGCATGACGCGGGTCGGGAGTGTTGCGCCCCGCCATGGCGAGCCGCTGCGCGTCCCGGATCGCGAAGCGGGTCCGCTGGATCTCCACCTGGGGGTCCTTCGACACCGCGTTGAGGCGCCGCAGCCGGTCCCCGGCCGCCGACACCGCCTCGTCCGTGTCGTTCAGGAGCGCCCGCACCGTGCTGAGGAGCGAGGTGGCGTCCGGCCAGCGCTGCTCCTCGCGCGCCTTCCCGGCCTCCTTCAACCGCTGCTCCGCGAGCCGTACGCTCTCCCCCGCCTGTGCCGGAACCTGCTGGAGGTCCTGCCAGCACGCCGCCGCGAATCTGCGCCGCAGCTCGCTCAGCACCGGGTCGACCTTGCCCGCCCGCGTCGTCAGCGCCTGCGCGCGGGTCCGCAGGGACACCAGCCTGCGGTCGATCTCCGCCGCACGCTGCGGAAGCCCGGCCGCCTCGACCCGTACCGCCTCGGCGTCCCGCTGCACCTTCTCGGCGCGTGCGAGGGTCTCCGGTACGCCGTGCTGCCCGGCCCCCTGGTTGAGCCGGGTCAGCTCGGGAGCCAGCGCGGCGAGCCGCGCCGCGAGGTCGTCGGCGCGCAGGCCCGCCGCCCGTACCTCGTCCAGCGCGTTGCTCGCGCCGAGCAGTGCCTGCCGGGCCCGCTCCACCGCGGGGGCGAGCCGGGCCAGCTGGGTCTCGGCCTTGTCGAGCAGCGGGGTCAGGCTCTGCGAGAAGCGGTCGAGCTCGCCCTTGACCCGTACGAGATCGTCCTTGGCCCGGCCCAGCTCGGCCCGCGCCTCGGCGGCGTCGCCCGCGTCGAGGTCGTCGCGCTCCAGGTCGTGGGCGTCGACGGCGGTGATGTAGGTGTGGCTGACCTCGTCGATGCGGTGCCCGAGCGAGGCGAACTGCTCGGCGGTGCGCCGGGCCCCCGGCGAACTGTCCACGGCGGTGATGGTCTCGATGGAGATCCGCAGGTCGCGCTGGGCGGTGTCCAGTTCGTAGAAGGCCGCCGCGGCGGCGTCCTTGGCGGCCAGCGCGTCGGCCCGCGCGCTCTCGCTGCGCCCGCCGAACCAGCGGCGGGTGCCGCCCCCGGCGAAGGAGGCGGCGGCGAGCGGCAGGAGTAGGGCGGGCAGCAGCATCAGCGCCACCGCGTCCCGCACCACCGCGTCCCGCACCACCGGGGCCCCTCGACCGGGGCCCGGGGCCCTCCCGGATGCGGAAGCGTCATCCGGACGGGGCCGTGCCCGACGGCGTACTCGCTGCGTGGTCGGCTGCGCGTCTGTCGCCGTCACATCCCTCTCCCGTGCCGTGTCCGCCTGCCTGGTTCATTGTCCCACCAGGTAATGACGAACACACGGGCCGGTTAGTTCGCGCTTTGGAGCGTGATTTCGCCGTTGTCGCTGCGCGCCTTCACGACGTGGCTGCTGCTGTCGGCCTTCGGGACGTCCACCCGGACCTTGCCGTTGTTGCTCTTGGCGTCCACCTGGTAGGTGGACTCGGGCAGGGTGAGCCGGATCGCGCCGTTGGAGCTGTCGCCGTCGAACCGGTCGGGGACCCCGGTGAAGGCGATCTTGATCTCGCCGTTGTCGGACTTGACGTTCACGGTTTTGCCCGAGATGCCCTCGCCCTCGATCTTCCCGTTGTCGCTCTCCAGATCCAGCTTTCCGCTCATGTTCTTGAGGACGACCGCGCCGTTGTCGGACTTCACCTTCAGGTCGGTGGTGAAACCGGACGCCCGCACATGGCCGTTGTCGTTCTCCACGTTCACGGCGGTGCCGCGCGGGACCTTCACGGAGTGGCGGGCCTCGCACTCGACGCTGATGCCGGAGCAGTTGATCTTCAGGTTGAGGGTGTCGCCGTTCAGCCCCCACACGGGGTCGGGGCCGCTGCCGAACACCGCCCAGCCGTCGACCTGCCGCTCGACCTCGATCTCCTTGACGTCGGCGGGCACCAGGGTGAGTTCGGAGTCGTCCGCGGAGATGGTGAGCGTCTTCCCGCTGAACGCGAACGACTTCTTCTCCACGGGCGCTTCCGAGGCGTCCGCGCCGCCCCCGCACCCGGTGGCGGCGAGCGCGACGAGAACGGCCCCGCCGAGGGCGAGAAGTGTGCGGGTCTTGGCTGCCATGATGCGGTCCCCCTGCTGCGTACGGTCGGTGTGCCTCCACGATAGGAAAGCGGATCCGCCCCGCACGATCCGGCCGCCCACCGGATCCGGGGTGGGGGTAACCCCCCCCGCCCGGGGCCGTGACCAGTGCGTGGACCGGATCCGGACCCTCTCTGGTTTGCGGAGCAGCCCCCCGGGCCATGTACGCTGTTGCCTCATGCCCGGGCGCGTAGCTCAGGGGTAGAGCGCCGCCCTTACAAGGCGGATGTCGGCGGTTCGAAACCGTCCGCGCCCACCAGTTCCAGGACATGAAGAGGCCCAGGCCGCCCGGCGAGAATCCGGGGGCCCGGGCCTCGTCCTTTTCCCCCGGGATCTTCGCCCTTCCCGGGTTCTTCCCTCCGCCCGGGACCTGCCCGGGACCTGGCCGGTCAGGGGGCGGGTGCGGGGCCGTTGTCAGTGGGGGTGGCTACCGTGGTTCGCATGTGCCGAAGCATCAAGACGTTGCGTCCGCCCGTCATCCCCGAAGAGGCCACGCACGAGGAGATCACCGCCGCCGCACTCCAGTACGTGCGGAAGATCTCCGGGTTCCGTGCGCCCGCCGCGCACAACAAGGAAGTGTTCGATCAGGCCGTCGAGGAGGTCGCCGCCGCCACGGCGGCGTTGCTGGCCGGGCTGGAGGTGCGGGGACGGCGGACCACGTAGGCGGCGAGAGTGCCCGCGAGGGCGAGGGCCAGGACGGAGATGCCCGTGCTCAGCCAGCTCCCGCCCAGCCACTGGCCGCCGAAGTACCCCAGCGTCACGCTGTAGAGCGCCCAGGTCACGCCCGCCAGCGCCGACCACGGGACGAACTCCTTCGCCCTGCGGTGCGCCGCGCCCGCGCCCAGGGACACCACCGAGCGCCCGGCGGGGGCGAACCGGGCCACGACGACGAGGATGCCGCCGCCCCGGCTGAGCGCGTTGCCGAGACGTTCCTGCGCGGCGCTCAGGCGGCGCGAGCGGGAGATCGCCCGGTCCAGGCGCTCACCGCCGCGCCAGGCCAGCCGGTAGGCGGCGAAGTCGCCCAGCAGGGACGCCGTCGCCGCGCACGCGGCGAGCAGGAGCAGCTCCGGGACGTCCTGCGCGAAGGTGTCGGGGACGTTGGTGGTGGCGTTGGTGGCGCCCGCCGCGGCCGCGGTGGCCGCTGTGATCAGCAGGACGCCGCTCGGCATGATCGGGACGAAGACGTCGAGGATGATCGAGACGGCGATCACCAGGTATATCCATGGACCAGCTATCCACGGACCCGAGGTCAGCGACCCCAGACTCTCCAGCACTGCGAACTCCCCGGCCAGTAACCACCACGCCGCGACGTCGCATGGGGAGCGGCAGGGGCGGCTTAACAGCGTTCCACCTTACGCCTGGTGGGGGCGGAGGTTGCGCCTGATACGGGTGGTGTTGGGCAGATCACGTCGACCGGCGTGGGGGCACATGTGAGCGCTGCTTCGTTCACCCGATCGCCGCACTCCGTGCGACGCGCCGAGGGGGTGCGCGGAGGGTGGTGGCGGGGGCGGGCGCAGCGAAGAAGAGGGGGCCTACCGAAGGAGTCAGCATGGCGGGCACGGCAGGTGCGAAGGGTCCTCATCAGGCGCGGAAGCGTGTCGTACGGGTCGTCGGCGGGGCCGCTGCCCTTCTCCTCGCGGGGTCGGTCGGTTCGGCCTCGGCCGCGTACGCCGAGGACGGCGGTACCGGCCGGGGCGGCGAGGGGCGGGGCCTGACCGTCGACGGACGCTTCGCCCCCGCCTCCGCCTTCGTGCCGCCCCGAGCCGTGTCGTACGACCCGGCGCTCGTGCCCGCCGGGGGCTGGATACGCATCGAGCACAAGACCGACGGCGAGGGCACCACGGTCACCGTGAGGGTGAAGGGGCTCAAGCCGGGCCACGCGTTCGGCATGCACGTCCACGAGAAGGCGTGCGGCGTCGACCCCAAGGCCGCCGGGCTGCACTACCAGCACGTCAAGGACCCGAAGCTGGTCGACCCGGACAACGAGGTGTGGCTCGACTTCACCACCGACGCGGCGGGCGGCGCGGAGACGAGCGCGCACCACACCTGGGGCCTGCCCCAGGGCGTCGCGAACTCCGTGGTCCTGCACCGCGAGCAGGGTGGCGCGGGCGAGCGCGTCGGCTGCTTCACGGTGCCGTTCGGGGACTTCACGACCGGAGTGAAGTGACGTTGCGTCACGCGTGAGCGGCACTGCCGCACGCCCGAGGTGACGCCACGTCATGTGGGGTACCGCGCAAGGGGCGTGGGGACCGTCGAGCGGATCGGTCCCCACGCCCCTGCGCGGCACTCGGGCCCCTCAGGCGGTGGCCGTCACCCGCTCCTCGCGCGCCGCAGCCGTGCTCGCGCCGCCGCGCCGGGCGGCCAGCAGCCCGTCCACGGCCAGTGCGCCGGGTCCGGTGAAGACCAGCAGCAGGAGCGTCCAGCAGAAGAGGACCGACAGCTCGCCGCCGTTCTGCATCGGCCACAGCGCCTCCGGCTGGTGGACGACGAAGTACGCGTACGCCATCGAGCCCGAGCCGATCAGCGCGGCCGTCCTGGTGAACAGGCCGAGCGCGAGCAGTGACCCGCCGACCAGCTGGATCACCGCCGCGTACCAGCTCGGCCAGGCGCCCACGGCGGCGGTCGCCCCGCTGCCGCCCGCGCCGCCGAGGACGCCGAAGAGCGTGGCGGCACCGTGGCAGGCGAAGAGCAGGCCGGTGACGAAGCGGAACGCGGCGAGCGCGTACGGCCGGTAACCCGCGAGGCGGGCGCCGATCGCGGAGGACGGGGAGGGCGCGGAGGTTGCGCTCATGAGGGGGGACTCCTTCGGTGGCGGCCTGGAGGGAGGCCGGGCGGGGACGCAGCCCGAAGAGACCTGCGATGCCCAGGAGGTTAGGTAAGCCTCACTGTGCTTGCAAGTTCAACATTCTACTTGTGACCGGAATTGGCCCCCAAGTGGCGCACTCCTTACGGCAGTTGGCGTATATGTGTCAGTCCTGTGTCAGATTTGTGATCATCGCTGTCACCAGGAGGGCGCCGCCTTTGCTCTGCCCCTTGCTCCTGATCCGGTCGCGGCGCCTCTGCCCGGCCCCCTTTCCGCCCGTCCTGACCCGGCGCGCCTGGTCGAGCCGGAGCTGGGCCGAGCGGCCCCGCAGCGTCAGCGTCATCAGCTGGTTGCCGAACCAGGGGCCGCCCGTGCGCCGCCAGCCCAGCAGCGGCCGCCCGGTCCGCCCGTGCCGGGCGAGCCGTCGGCCGAGCCGCTGCCCCGTCGCGCTCCAGCCGAAGCGGAATCCCAGCTTGATGGAGGAGGGGATGCCGTTGTGCACCGGGGAGCAGGTCAGCTGGAACACCTTCGCGGTGTCCGGGCGCGCGTCGTCGGGCCACCGCGTCGGCTCCGCGACGTACGCGTGGTGCACGTCCCCCGACAGCACGCACACCGTCGCCGGTGCCGCCGGACCGCTGCCCGCCTCCGCTATCAGCCGCGCGAGCCGCTCGAAGGAGGCGGGGAAGGCCGCCCAGTGCTCCAGGTCCGAGCGCCTGCGCAGATCCTCCGCGAACCGCGCCCACCGCGAGCCCCTGACCCCCGACGCCAGCGCCGCGTTCCACCCCTCCGCGTCGTGGATGAGCGGCGGCAGCAGCCAGGGCAGCGAGGTGCCGATCAGGAGGTGGTCGTACGGACGCGAGTCGTCGAGGGCCTGGTCGGCGAGCCACCGCGCCTCGGCCTCGTCGAGCATCGCCCGCGCACCCTCCTCCAGCACGCGGGCCGCCCGGGTGTCCACCATCAGCAGCCGTACGGTCCCGAAGTCGCGGCGGTAGCTCCACCGCACGCACGCCGGGTCCTGGTCCGCCCTGGCGGCGAACGCGCGCAGCACGTCCGTGCCGTCCGGGGTCCCGCACACCTGGGCGTACAGCTCGTCGGCGGCCAGTTCGGCGGGGGAGAGGTTGCCCAGGTGCTGGTACACCCAGTACGACATCAGCCCGCTGAGGATGCGCTCGCGCCACCACGGGGTGGCCCGCATGTCGGCGACCCAGGACGCGCTGGTGTTCCAGTCGTCGATCACGTCGTGGTCGTCGAAGATCATGCACGTGGGGACCGTGGACAGCAGCCAGCGGACCTCCGGGTCGAGCCAGGACTCGTCGTAGAGGTGGGTGTACTCCTCGTAGTCCGCGACCTCCACGCCCGGCGGCTCGCGCAGGTCGCGGCGGGCGGCCAGCCAGCGGCGGGTGGCCTTGGATATCTCGTCCGCGTACACCTGGTCGCCCAGCAGCAGGAGGTAGTCCGGGCGCTCGGTGTGCGTGCCGTCCGGATGCTCGGCGAGCCGGGCGGCGAGGGTGTCCAGCGCGTCCGGGCCCGCCGGGTCCTTCTCGCCCTCGGCCGGGGCCGCCCACCGGCACGAGCCGAAGGTGATCCGGGCCGCGTCCGCCCCGGGCTGCGGGGTGTTGATGGTGCTCCGCGGGAAGCCGGAGTCCGGCAGCGGCCACACCCGGCTGCCGCCGAGCAGCACCTCGTACGGCGTCGACGTGCCGGGGCGCAGGCCCGTCACCGGGACCAGCGCGTAGTGGTGCCCCGCTATCTGGAAGGTCTCCGCGCTGCCTCCGCCGCCGCCCTCGCAGACCACCTCGGCGGTGCAGGGGCGGTCCGTCTCCACCCAGACGGTCGCGGAGTCACCGCGCTCCCAGTCGACGTACCTCAGCACCGGTCCCAGGCGCAGCCGGGTCATGTGTGTCCTCCTCCGTCGTCCCCCGTGCGGGGCCACGGCCCCGTACGGTACGGAACGACGGAGGGGAACGGGTAAGTTCCGCACGTCAATGTGCGGTTGACCGGGTTCTTCGGGGTCAGCAGTTCTTGAGCACGCCCTCCAGCGCCGACTTCTCCGCCTGGTCGACGGTCAGCTTCCAGTGGTGCTTCACGTGCACCCACATCTGCGCGTACGTGCACGTGTACCCGGCCAGGGACGGCAGCCACTCGGCCGGGTCCTTGTCGCCCTTGGCCTGGTTCACGTTGTCGGTGACCGCGATGAGCTGAGGCCGGGTGAGGTCGTTGGCGAACGCCTGCCGGTCGGCGGTCGTCCACGCCTTCGCGCCAGAACGCCACGCCTCGGCGAGCGGCACCATGTGGTCGATGTCCACGTCGGAGGCCGCCGTCCAGGTCGCCCCGTCGTACTCGGAGTACCAACTGCCCTTCACGGCGGCGCAACTGGCGTCCTGCTCGACGTTCTTGCCGTCCCGCTTCAGGACGACCTCGCGGGTGTTGCAGGCCCCGGACTGAGTGCTCCAGTGCGGGAACTTCTCCCGGCTGTAGCCGTCCGAGCTGCCCTCGGCGGCGACCGTGAGCGCGGCCAGGTACGTACGGGCGGTGGCCGCGTCGACCGGCGGGGGCGGGGAGGCGAGCGCGGCGGGGGCGGTGGTGAGCAGGCCGGTCGCGGCGAGGGCGGCGGCGCTCGCGGCAACGGCTGCGCGACGCGCGTAGAACTTCGCGGACGGGGCCGCGGTGTGGCGTGACATGGGAACTCCCGGGCTGTGGGGGGACGTTGAGCCACGCGTCCCGACAACTCCCGCGCGGCCCGGCCATCATGGCGACGCCGGGTTTCCGGGAGGCGTGCGCCAGGTAACAGGCTGACGGCATGGGCACGTCATATCAAGGAGTTCGGCGCTGTTCACGGAATCTGACGATCCGACACCGGCCGGACACCTCGCCGCACTTCGGCTGCTCCTGGTGTTCCAGGTCCTTAGGGTGGCCGGGTGAATCTCGCGCGGGATGCCCCGGCCCTGCTCCCCGTCAACGCCACCCTGGGCGCGGTGCTCGCCGTCCTCCTCGCCGTCGCGGTCACCGTCGTCGCCTGCGCCCGCCTGTCCGGCGACGGCACCCGCGCCCAGGGCCGGGCCACCGCCCTCGCCGGGGTGCGGGCCGCCGCGCAGCTCGCCGTGGTCGCGCTCGCGATCGGCTGGGTGGCCCGCTCCGGCTGGCTGCTGTGCGCGTTCCTGCTGCTGATGTACGGGGTGGCCACGCGCACGGCGGGGCGGCGGATCACCCCCAACGGCACCTGGTGGTGGGCGGCCCTGCCGATCGCCGCCGGAGTCGCGCCCGTGGTGCTGGCCCTGCTGCTCACCGGGCTCGTCCCGCCGAAGGGCATCGCGCTGATCCCGGTGACCGGCATCCTCATCGGCGGCGCGCTGACCACGACCGTGCTGGGCGGGCGGCGTGCGCTGGACGAGCTGACGGCCCGGCGCGGCGAGGTCGAGGCGGGGCTCGCCCTCGGGCTGCTGGAGCGGGAGGCGCGGATGGAGGTGGCCAGGTCCGCCGCATCGGACGCGTTGCTGCCGGGCCTCGACCAGACGCGGACGGTGGGTCTGGTCACGCTGCCGGGGGCGTTCGTGGGGATGCTGCTGGGCGGGGCGTCGCCGGTCATGGCGGGGGCGGTGCAGCTGTTCGTGCTGGTGGCGCTGCTCGCGGTGCAGGCGGTGGCGGTCGCGGGGGTGCTGGAGCTGGTGGCGCGGGGGCGGCTGCACCGGAGCTGACGGGAGTGGCTGTCCAAGGGCCGGGTGACCGGTGTGACGGGCCGGGGCTCGTCCCGTACTCTTGTACGAGCATGAAGGGGAGTAGCTCTTCGCCGGACCGTCGACATACTGCTGAGTTCGCTCAGCCGGCGCCCGGAGGCCCACGGATCACCCGTGTCGGCCAGCGAGACCTTCGGCCGCAGTGTTTGTTGTGTGTTGACGACGCTGCCGTGCCGAAGCGACCCCGCAAACAGGCAGGTCTCTCGGTACGGGCAGCCCGACCGATTGAGGAAAGCCCCTTCCCATGATCAGTTTCACCATCATGGCCATCACCTTCGGGACCGTGTTCCTGGCCGAACTCCCCGACAAGACGGCCCTCGCCGGGCTCATGCTCGGCACCCGTTACAAGGCCAGTTACGTCTTCGCGGGCGTCGCCGCCGCCTTCCTCGTCCACGTCTGCATCGCCATCGCGGCGGGCAGCGTGCTCACCCTCCTGCCGCAGTGGATCGTGCAGACGGTGGTGGGCGTGCTGTTCCTGGTAGGAGCGCTGGTGCTGCTGCTGAAGAAGGGGGACGACGACGAGGAGATCAAGCCTCCCGGGAACCAGTCCTTCTGGAAGGTCTCCGGGGCGGGCTTCATGCTCATCCTGGTCGCCGAGTTCGGCGACATCACGCAGATCATGACGGCGACGCTGGCCGCCCGCTACGACAACCCGGTCTCGGTCGGCATCGGTGCGGTGCTCGCGCTGTGGGCCGTCGCGGGGCTCGGCATCGTGGGTGGTCAGGCGCTGATGAAGCGGGTGCCGCTGCGGCTCATCACCAAGGTCGCGGCGTGCCTGATGCTGGCGCTGGCGGGGTTCAGTCTGTACGAGGCGATCGCGGGCTGAAGGTTGCGCGCGCGTACGTAGCGGGCTGAGGCTGCGCGCGCGTACGTAGCGGGCTGAGGCTTCGTGCGCGTACGTACGTGAGAGGGGCGGGCCGCATCAATGCGGCCCGCCCCTCTCACGTACGGCAGCGGTCTCTCAGACGGTGATGTGCAGCGAGGTCGAGCCGTCCGGGGCGGTCTCGACGCGGACCTGGGTCAGGTCGGCGACGACCGCCGTCGGGGCGTGCTCGGCCGCGCGCGGGCCGACGCCCAGCACGCGCATTCCGGCGGCCTTGCCCGCCTGGATGCCCGCGCCCGAGTCCTCGAACACGATGCAGTCGGCCGCGTCGAAGCCCAGTTCCGCCGCGCCCTTGAGGAAGCCCTCCGGGTCCGGCTTGCTCGCACCGACCAGTTCGGCGGTGACCCGGGTCGTCGGCATCGGCAGCGCGGCGGCCGTCATGCGGGCCTGCGCGAGCTTCTCGTCTGCGGAAGTGACCAGGGCGTGCGGCAGTTCCGCGATGGCGGCCATGAACGCGGGGGCGCCGCCGACCGGGACGACGCCGTCGGTGTCGGCGGTCTCCTTGGCCAGCATGACCTTGTTGTCGGCGTGGTTCTGCTCCATGGGGCGCTCCGGGAGGAGGACCGCCATGGTGGCGTAGCCCTGGCGGCCGTGCACGACCTTGAGTGCCTCGGCCGGATCCAGCCCGTGCTCCACGGCCCACTCGCGCCAGCAGCGCTCGACCACGGCGTCGGAGTTGACGAGGGTGCCGTCCATGTCCAGGAGGAGGGCCTTGAAGGGCAGGACGGTGGTGTGCGGCATGGCGGGACTCCAGGGGCGCTCGGGTGGGGGCGCGGATCTGCACTTCGTGGGTGCGGAAAAGCGGAACAAGTGGTTCCGCCCACCGGTCAGGGTGCATGGGCGGAACCACTTTGTTCTCCTACGGTACAAAACCGTGGAGGGTTCTGTCACCCCGGGGTCCCGTTCCGCCTCCGGCAGACTCAGGGCTCGTTCGTCCAGCCTTCGAGGGCCTCGCGGGTCTCCGGTCCGTACACGCCCTTCGGCTCGTCGTCGATGCCCATGTACGACTGGAAGCTCACGACGGATTCCGTCACGCGCGCCGTGTAGCGGCCGTCCCTCGGGCCGTTGTACAGCGCGACCTGGTGGAGGCGTTCCTGGAGTTCCGTCACGTCGGGGCCCGTCGATCCCTCGGCGAGGGTGCCCGGAGGGAGTTCGTCCTTCGGGGGGTCCGTGGGCTCGGGGGCCTTCGTGGTGGCGGGGGGCGGGGGCTGCGGCTTCTTGGTGGCGCTGGCCGTGGGCTTCTTGGGGGTGGTCGCGGAGCGGGAGGCACGGGTGGGGGTGGGGAGGGCGTCGCGGGTGCGGGTGGCGGACGCCGTCGCCGAGCGGGACGGGGCCGGGCTGGGCGTCTCCTCGGTCACCTGGGTGGGGGCGGTGGTGACGCGGGGGCCGGGGAGGGCGCGGGCGGGCTCGGGGGGCGAGTCGAAGGCGCCCAGGGCGAAGGTGGTCCCGGCGAGGACCGCGAGGGTCGCGGCGGCCGTGAGGAGGGCGAGGCCCTTGCGGCGGGGCTTTGCGGGGGGCTCGGCTTCCGGGCCGGGGGCGGTGGGCGGTATCGGGCGGAGCGGCATGGTCTGTTCGGCCGGAGCGAGGGGCCGCTGCGCGTGCGGCTCTCCGTCGGGTTGCTGGCTGCGGTCACTGCCGGGGGCGCTGCCCCCGGACCCCCGCTCCTCAAACGCCGGAGGGGCTGGATGGTGCGGCGGCGCTGAGTGGTGCGGCGAGCCGGGGGTGTGCGGCGAACCGGGAGTGTGCGGCGAACCGGGGGTGTGGGGCGAGCCCGGGGTGCGCGGCGAGCCTGGAGTGTGCGGCGTGCCGGAGGTCTGCTGCGAGGGGGGCTCGGTCGGGTCCGTCAGGTTGACGTACGGGCGGATGCGGAGGGGGTTGAAGTCTTCCGCGTCGGCTATCTGGGCCGAGCGTTCCGCCTGGTGGGCCTCGGAGGCGCGGCGGGCGCAGTCGCAGTGCGCGGTGCCCGGGCCGGGTCTGTTTTCGTCCGGTGCTGCCCGTTCCGTACCGCATTCAGGACATAGGTGTCCGTTTTCCATGGGGTCCCCTCCCTTGAGCTGCCAGAGATTATGCAGACCTCGACAGCCGGACCCAACGGCCAGGTCCCGCCCAGCAGGCCATATCCGTACGAAACGATCAGGATGGAGGTATGGCCCAGGAGAAGCAGCAGCCAGGTGAAGCTCCCGCCGTGCCCGGGGGCGGGGGACCCTCCCTGCCCGGTGCGGGTCTTTCGCAGCGGGCCGTGCTCGTGTCGATCGGCGCGCTGCTGCTCGGCATGCTGCTGGCCGCCCTCGACCAGACCATCGTGTCCACCGCGTTGCCGACCATCGTCAGCGACCTCGGCGGGATGGACCACCTGTCGTGGGTGGTGACGGCGTACATGCTGGCGGCGACCGCCGCGACGCCGCTGTGGGGCAAGCTGGGCGACCAGTACGGGCGCAAGAAGCTGTTCCAGACCGCCATCGTGATCTTCCTCGTCGGCTCGGCGCTGTGCGGCGTCGCGCAGAACATGCCGCAGCTGATCGCCTTCCGCGCCCTCCAGGGCCTGGGCGGCGGCGGCCTGATGGTGCTGGCCATGGCGATCGTCGGAGACATCGTCGCGCCGCGCGAGCGGGGCAAGTACCAGGGGCTCTTCGGAGCGGTCTTCGGTACGACGAGCGTGCTCGGGCCGCTGCTGGGCGGAGTGTTCACGGAGCATCTGAGCTGGCGGTGGGTCTTCTACGTCAACCTCCCCGTCGGCATCGTGGCGCTGCTCGTGATCTCCACCGCGCTGCACATCCCGGTCCGCTCCACCCGGCACCGCATCGACTACCTCGGCACCTTCCTGATCGCCTCCCTCGCGACCTGCCTCGTCCTGATCGCCTCCCTCGGCGGCACCACCTGGGCATGGGGATCGGTGCAGGTCATCGGGCTCGCGGTGCTGAGCGTGCTGCTGCTGACCGCCTTCGTCAGGGTGGAGCGCCGGGCGGCGGAACCGGTGCTTCCGCCGAGGCTGTTCACCGTACGGACCTTCGTCCTCAGCTCGATCATCAGCTTCGTCGTCGGCTTCGCGATGTTCGGGGCGATGACCTATCTGCCGACGTTCCTCCAGGTCGTGCGGGGCGTCTCGCCGACGATGTCGGGCGTGTACATGCTGCCGATGGTGCTCGGCATGCTGATCTCGACCACCGGGTCCGGGCAGATCGTCAGCAGGACCGGGCGGTGGAAGGTGTTCCCGGTGGTGGGGACGGCCGTCACGACCGTCGGTCTGGTGCTGCTGCACCAGCTCTCGCCCGGCAGCAGCACCTGGCAGATGAGCCTGTGCTTCTTCGTCTTCGGCGCGGGCCTCGGACTCGTCATGCAGGTGCTCGTCCTGATCGTGCAGAACGCCGTGCCGTACGAGGACCTGGGCGTCGCCACCTCCGGCGCCACCTTCTTCCGCTCGATCGGCGCGTCCTTCGGCGTCGCCCTCTTCGGCACGCTCTTCACCAGCCGCCTCGACGACAAGCTGACCTCCGCCCTCGCCGGGCAGCAGCTCCCGCCGGGGCTCGACGCGGCCCGGCTCGAATCCGACCCGCGCGCCATCTCCCAGCTGCCCGCCGCGCTGCGGCCCGAAGCGCTCGACGCGTACTCCTCCGCCATCACGGACGTGTTCCTGTACGCGGCACCGGTCGGGCTCGTCGCGTTCGTGCTGGCCTGGTTCCTCAAGGAGGACGGGCTGCGCGGGTCCGTCACCGCGCCCGAGGCTTCGCAGACCCTCGCCCCCAACCCCGTCGAGCGGTCCTCGCGGGACGAGGTGGCGCGGGCGCTCTCCGTGCTCGGCACCCGGGACGGGCGGCGGGCCGCGTACGAGCGGATCACCGAGCGCGCCGGGTACGACCACCTGCCGGTGGCGAGCTGGCTGCTGCTGCGGATGCGCAGGAACGGAATGGTCCAGCCCGCGATGCTCGCCGAGCGGGGCACCGTACCCCCGGACGTCGTGCGGGAGGGTGCCCGGCAGGTCGAGGTGCGCGGTCTCGCCCGGCGCGAGGGCCTGGCGCTCGTCCTCACCGAGTCGGGCACGGAGGCCGCCGACAGGCTGGCGGTGGCCCGCGAGGAGTCCCTCGCGGAGCTGCTCGGCGACTGGTGGGTGCCCGAGCGGCGCGACGAACTCAGCGCGCTGGTCGAGGAAGTCAGCGGCGACCTGTGCGGCTCGGACGACGAGCAGCCGACGGGCCTGGCGCTGGTGCGGAAGGAGGCGGGGCCCGTCGGGGGGTGAGCTCCCGCGGGCTCAGCTCTCGGGGTCGAGGCCCTCGGGGGCGAGGTCCTTGACGAACCAGTGCTCCGCGTACTGCTTCGCGTTGAGCGCCTCTACCTCCCGGTAGCCGTGCTTGGCGTAGAGGCCGCGCGCCTCCACCAGGTCGTTGCGGGTGTCGAGCTGGAGGCGCCGGACGCCGTAGGCGCGCGCCGTCTTCTCGACGGCCGCGAGCAGGAGCCCGCCCGCGCCGGTGCCGCGTGCCTCGGGACGTACGAACACCCTTGTCAGCTCGCCCACGTCGGGTTCGAGCAGCACCATTCCGGCGCACGCGGAGGGCGTGCCCCCGTACCGGCCCACGACGAAGGTGCCCGTCGGCGGGACCAGCAGTTCCGTGCCGTCGTCGGTCAGACCCTCGTCGATCTCGTGCTCCGTCGCGGGGCGGTCCCAGTACCGGCTGGCGACCTCGTCGTAGTAGTCGCGGCGCAGGGCGGTGGCGTCCGGGGTGCGGGGGTGTTCGGTGGTGATGATCCAGGTCATCGCACCTCTGTACCGGAGTCGTTGACCGTTTGGCCACCGGATTACGGGCTACCCGGTGGGCGAGAGGGCGGACGCGACGGGCCTCGGCGCGACGCGTCCCCCACAACGCTTCTGACGCTTCACGTACCGGAAAGGCAGAGCATGTCCACAGTCCTGATCATTGTGCTGATCGTGGTGGTCGTGATCGCCGTCGCGGCGGCCGTCGTCCTCCTCGGTCCCGGACGGGGCCGGGTGGGCCGAGGTGCCTCCCTGAAGAGCCGGTTCGGCCCCGAGTACGACCGGGTGGTGGCCCGTCACGAGGGCGACACGAAGGCCGCCGAACTGGAGCTCGGCGAGCGGGTGAAGCGGTACGGCGACTTCCGGCCGCGCGAGCTGAGCCGGGAACGGCACGAGAGTTACGTGGCCCTGTGGGCCGGAATCCAGGAGCAGTTCGTCGACTCCCCGCCGAAGGCGGTCGCCGAGGCCCACGGCCTGGTGTCCCGGGTCGCCGCCGAACGCGGCTACCCGGAGGGTGAGAAGGAGCAGATGGACGCCCTGTCCGTGCACCACGCCAAGCACCTGGACGGCTTCCGCCGGGTGGGCCGCGCCTCCCGGGGCGAGGGCGGCACGGAGGAGATGCGCGAGGCCCTGGTCGAGGCCCGGGAGCTGTTCGAGGCGCTGGTCACGGACCGCGCCGGCCGGACGGCGGGGCGCGACGGGCACGGGCGCGGCACACAGCGCGGCACGCACGGCAAGGACGAGCACGGTTCGCACCGGCCGGGACTGCTGGGCCGGTCCGCCAAGGCCAAGGGGAGTGGAGTCTGACATGACGTACGAATCCGGAAACGACCGGCCCGCGGGCGCACCGCAGGCCCGAGGCGAGGACACGGCCGCGCACGGTACGCCCGCCCCCTCCGCACGCGGCGTCGACGCCGAACCGGACGCGCTGCACGACCCGGTGCGGGCGGAGCGGCAGAAGCACTCGGCACGGGACTTCGGGGTGACGGGCGCGGGCGGCTCCCCGGACATCGGCCCGCTGCACCGGCCGCCGCAGCAGGAGGGACACCGGGCCGCCCAGCCGTCGGAGGGGCACCTACCTCCCCGGGCCCCGGACCAGGCCCCGGGGCGCACCCCGGACCAGACCCTCGGCCACACCCCGGGCCAGGCTCCCGCCCACCAGCCCGGCGCAGGGGCCCAGCTCCTTCCGCACGGTGAGCGGGACAAGCTGGGACTGCGCCTCCAGCAGGCGGTCAACCACTTCGTGGACGAGCCGCGTCGCGCGGTCGAGGAGGCCGACCACGTACTGGAGGAGACCGCCAGGCACCTCACGGAGACCCTCGCCGAGCACCGCCGTTCGCTGCGCGGAGCCTGGGAGTCGGCGGACCACCGCACGGAGACCGAGGAACTGCGGGTCGCCCTGCGCAAGTACCGCGAGGTGACCGAGCGCCTGCTCCAGATCTAACGCCTGCTCCAGATCTGGCGCTCGGTCCGGATCTGGCGCTCGGTCCAGATCTGATGCGTACGGTCCGTCAGGCGGTCTTCGGACCGGTCTGCTGGACCACCTCGAACGACCACACCGTGGAACCGGAGGCGGCGGGCTTGGGACGCTCGCCGCCTTCCGCGCTGCCCGCACCGCGCTGGTGCGCCTCCTTCATGGGGCCCTCCATCCACGCCTTGAAGGCGTCCTCGTCACGCCAGCGCACCTAGCGCTGATGTAGCTACAGCAAGGAGGCGGCGTGACAAGGGAAGAGTGGCTGATCAAGTGGGGTGCGGAGCTCCCGGAACGGGATGGAACGTGGATGGCCGAACTTGCGCGCATCTGCTCCAGCGGCTCCGAAGAGGACGAAGCCTGATGCCCAAGAAGCCCCGCCCAGCCCTCTCGGGGTACAAGACCCAGCACGTATGACGTGCGTGTGACATGGCCCTGCTGGGCCGTGGTGGAACAACGACAAGGCCCCCGACTTCTGTCGGGGGCCTGCCCTATGCCCTCAGAGGGCCTCAGCAGCCTCAGAGGCTGCCAGTCTTCAGGGCGTCGACGAAGACGCCCCAGCCAGCGTCAGAGACGTTGAGGGTTGGCCCTGCGGGGACCTTGCTGTCACGGATGGGGACCAGGCCCCCACGGATAGCTTCGGGAGCCCACTCCAGGCAGTTGCCGCCCTCAGGGCCGCTATAGCTGGACTTCACCCAAAGCGGGGCGGCGGGCTTCGCGTTCACAGTCTCTCCATCTGCTCTCTGATCAGATCGGCACTGTCCCCTGCGGAGAGTGCCTCACCAGCAATGCCAGCGTAAGCGGCAACAGCCTTGTGCACGTACCCCGGGTCTTCAATGATTCCGGCCGTACGATACGTCTCAACTGCAACCACTGTCGCGTGATTTGGGCCTGTAATGAGGCTGGTTGCGTACTCGATGAGTAGGTGCGGCGGGGCATCCAGCGGCAGGATCTGAACACGAGTGGTGGGGCGTCCCCCATGGTCCAAAAGCGCACTGAGCTGCTCCCGCATTACGTCAGGCGACCCAATGACGCGCCTGATGACGCTCTCGCAAAGGATCACAGACAGCTCGGGAGGCTCAACGCTCCTAAGCACGTCCTGCCGAGCCAGGCGACTTCCAACCTTGGCACTGATCTCCCGTTCGCTGGCGCGAGGATCACCAGCACGTAAGACGGCCAGGGCGTACCGTCCCGTCTGAACAAGGCCGGGAATGACAGTCGGAGACCACTCGCGTACCTCAATGGCCTTTTTCTCCAGGGCCATGCGACGTCGGTACAGCGCGGGAAAGCTGAGCGAGAGAGTCTCTTCGTGTAACCGCTTGTATTTTCCGTCAGTACCAAAGAACTTGTCCAGGCGCGACGGGAGTTCCTGAGGGATGGTTCCTGTGCCCTGTTCAAGGCGACTGATCGTTGCCCGGGACGTCCGAACTTCCTTGGCGACTACTGCTTGAGAGAGATCGAGATTCGTTCGATCAGAGACCAACTCACTTCCGAACCTTTCTCGTGGCGTCAACTGCGCCTCTTCGCCAGCTTGTTCAATCTCCATGAACGCCCCGATCAGATGCTTGAGCACTAGTGGCATAACGTGTCTTCTTGCTGGTCAGGAGCCTTGGCATATGCAGATCTGCACAAACCGCAGGTTGAGCACTGAACACCTAGCGAGCGTAGTCCTTGGTGGCCCAAAGTGGAGCTGTCAAGAGGAAATCCCCACATTCGTTGGCGGTGCAGGGTCTTGCGAGCGAGCATCAAACCTCAGTGCGACTACGCCACTTACGCCCCCAAGGGCACCAAGTGTGTTGCGTGCAACGCGTACTTCGGCGAGTACGACGTAGCCCGGAGGACCGATGAAACTGAGGGGCCGGTGTACCGGCATGCAACTGCGCAGTGCGGAGGGGATGAATGATCAGCCTGAAGAAGCCCCCCACCTTCGGCGACTGGTGGACTGCGTACGGAGGCAGACGGAGACCCGAGGGGGTCATCAGCATCCCTCAGGAGAACACCCCGCCTGAGTGCCGAGTGAAGGGGTGCCCCCATCGCCACCCGGAACGGCAGACATGAAAACGCTACTGGCGAAGGCCATCCCCGTTCTCATGATCCTGGGAGCCCTAGTAGTTGCAGTGACACGCAGGTGACTGAAGGAGAGAGATGAAGATTGGCGACGTGCTTGCACGAGAGGGCACGGAACTCCTGTGGCGAGCCACGGAGGGGGGACCCACCCTCATCCGAATCGAGAGCGAAACCGGCATTGAGGAGTGGGTGAACCCAAACCTCCCTGGCTTCGCCGTACTTGACCTCGATCCCGAGAATGCAGACCACACGCCCTACTTGCCCCCCGAAGGGGCGGAAGTGTCACTCATGGAGCGGACAGACGTTCGCGAGGGCGACTGGGTACAGATGGGCCCTCGTTGGGTGAAGATCCTTCGTGTCAACCGTGCTTCTCCACGAGCCGTTCCCTGGCTGACGATCAGGGGGCGGTCAGGCCACCCCCAGAGCTATCTCATGCAGCGTCCCATGCCCGGATGCCGCCCTGTGGCGGCCCATAGCGCCTAGAGGCGCTTCAAGACTTCCTGTCCCCCGCTGTGTGTTTCCGCCCCCCAGGGCAGGTACCCCACACTCCCCAAGCGCGGGGACAGGATGCAGATCCCCCGCCCTACTACTGAAGTTGATCGGCTTCAGTGCCCGGTAAGGGCGGGGCACCCCCGCCCCTCCGTTGGTCGAGTCCCCTGACTCCCAGCAGAGGGGCGGGGACTCCAACGGACAACACACCTAGTAGTGGGGGTAGTCCAGTGAGAAAGATCGGAGTCTTAGCGGCGGCTGTGGCCGCTGTAGTCTTGGTGACCGGCGTTGAGGGTGGCTGTGGTGCCAAGAACAACAACGGCGGTGGGGACTTGCCCCCTCCCAGGGTCGACGGAGCACCCAAGGGGCACGACTGCACGTTCTACACAACAGGCGTGTTCGTGGACCAACAGAAGTTGGTCGGTGAAGTGACTTCTACGTGCATCAAGTCGCCTCTAGTGCACAGAGTACGAGTCACTATGGATAAACGATCACCTTCCGGTACGTGGAAGGCTGTAGAAGAGAAGAACTTTGACAAGGCCCCTGGAGCCAACCGCCCCAAGAAAATGCGGTTGGAAGCCCCGTGCGTAGCTGGGGCATACCGCCTAAGGCACACGTCAGAGGTTCAGGGGCTCAAGGATGATGCTCCTCAGGTCATAAAGACAACTGACCAAAGGATCAAGGTCGTATCGAAGAAGGAATGCCTGTGATGAGGAGAAAGAAGAAGCCGGGGACCATCGTCCTGACTGGCGATGATCCCCGAGCACGGGAACCGGTATACGCCTACTCCGTAGGCGGAGCCCCCGAAGGGCGGCTGAGGCGGCTCCTGGGCCGCCTACGACGTAGCCGCTAGGCCCAAAGCGCCCCGACCCCTCAGGGGGGGGGGCTCCAAAATCCACCTACAGAAGGGGAGTTTCCGTGCGATTACTAGGTCGAACCCGAGAACTGATCTTCGAGAGCTTTTGGGGAGCGGCAGTGATCCTCTTCCTTGGCCTGTCTACGGGCTGGGTACTGGGCGTAACAACGGGATCCGCCTAAACACCTTCGTCGGTCACTCTTCCCAACTAGCATCGGAGATGCAATGTCCGTCATGATCGAATCCGCAGTTGAACCCATAGTCGAACCCACAGTTGATCCCAGGGTCCGCCCCCAGATGGGTCCCCAGTGCCCTGGGTGCGGGTCTACCGATACGTACATCAGCCACCCAGTTCCGGGCGGCCCCCCTCACATCTGCTGCAACACGTGCGGGGCGCAAAGCGCCATCTAAGGAAGAGGAAAGGCCCGCAATGGTACCTAGGTGCGTATGTGGAGGCCCTCGCCCAGCAAATAGCTTGGGCCACTATGCGGCCTTGTGCGCCGCCTGTGCGGCAAAATTGGAATTCCTGGAAGCAAGGTCGAACTACGAACTCGCGCAGGACTTCGAGACCGTTGATCCATGCCCTGATTGTCGAGGTACCGGGACTCTACGCACCGAGACTCCGGCCTACGGCGGGGGAAAATTGATCTCCACGGGACAGTGTCCCGTCTGCAAGGGATCGAAGAAGGCAAAAGCTCAAACCGATTAGAGCCAACTGAACTGCCCCGGCCTCCTCCCTCCCCCCGAGGGGCGGGGGTCGGGGTTTTCCATTGCCAAAAAACAGGGGGTCAGGCCGTTTTGAGGAGCATCGCCATGCAAGAACGCTGCCTATACGGAATCTGGGTCAACAGGGAACTGAGAGACACTCTGAAAAGGGCAGCCCCGATGAAGGACGAGGAACTTATCTGGGCCACCGAGGAACAAGACTCATCGAGATCGGAGCAGCTCCGGAGACGGATGAGGAGCATGGACAACCCACCGAAAAAACCGCCTTACGACACCCCTCGGCAAGAGCCTCGATCGGAGTCCTGATGCCAAGACTGCCAGCAAATCCCCAAGGGCCTTGGCACAGTGTCAACGGAGTAGAAGTTGTACCGTGCCGCGACTGCGGCCGGTGGACTACCCCAGCAAGGAAGGGCATTTGTTGCACCAACTGTGCCGCTGGGCACCATTTTGTATGCGAGGAGTACGAGAAGCACCAGGTTTTCTATCCCAGGGAGATGTTTTCGCCTGAGGAGATCTGCCCCAAGTGTGACGTTCAGGTCCTTGTTCGACGTGAGTTGTACGAGGAGGGCATCACATTCCGGGGACGGCAATGCCCTAACTCCCACTGCGGTTGGCAAGAGAGCCTCTCGCTCTACTGCCCAACGTGCCGGAGCAGGGACGCAGCTAAGGTAAAGAGTGAGTCAGAGGCATGAGAGAGCAATGTGATTCCTTCGTCGTCGTACCTCCCCAGTACTTCAGGGTCTCCAACTCTGTTCCCGGGAAATGGGTAGAAGGGTTTGTTCGATGTGCCCTAGGAGAGCATCCCTCCAAGGGGATGCACTGGGCCCTTGCAGGAAGAAAATACGCAGGGGATCCGGGGCGGGAATATTGGTTCCCTTGGGGGAAGGCAAGAGTGCCCTTTCAGGCAATCCTGAGGAAGGATTGCCCTCACATGGATGAGGAGGGAGATGGGTGTGGTCTCTTCCTTGGCCACCGCCAGGGCCACAGCCCCGAACTTCTGTCTATCCCTCTCCGCCATGAAACGGTATTCGACGAGGCCCAATACAGGGCCTTCGTACAGGCATACCGGAAGAGCCAGAATCTTGCCTTGCTGCTTGACGCCTTGGGGGCATCCCAGGAAACCCGAAGATTTCTTATTGATATCGGTAAGGAGGGCCAGGGCTTGAGGTCTGAGGCCCCCTCGGAGGGGCCAACAGGAGAGACGTAGTAGATACCAGTGGGCAGCCTCTAGGGGGCTGCCTACAGGTCTAGAGAGTCTCTTGGGTTGGGTATATACCCAACCCCTTACTAATAATGTAGGTGCCCTATTGGGCCCTACGTGACACCTGTGTGACTGGGATCACTGAAATGGAACTCTGATGGCTGGCAAGCCTGTTTCCAATGATCGAGGACGTGTCTGTTTAGGCTGCGGGAAGTTCCTTTCCTGGCACGATTTCGATGCCCAAGTCAGCGGCCACCGTGGGTATCAGGCCCAGTGTCGACGCTGCCGCAAGCGTCAGCGGTTCTTCTCTGTACGCATCAAAGGTAAGTCCTAGCCAGAGCCCTTGAAGGCCCATTAGAGGCCCTCGGGGGCTCTTTTGCTGCCCCAGGGTGCCCGTAAAGACTCACAGGGCCTCAAAAAGGCACCTGTGAGCTTGCCCCCTTGTGAAACTTCAATACCCGTACACAGTGGAAGGGAGGGCCTCCTGCGGTACCTATCTGACATAACGCTATTCATTACCCCCACCTCTGTATGAGGAACAGACATTCACACACATGTGGAGGAGTTGTGATGACAACTGTTCATCACTCACCCCCTTGAGGGGTGCACTCCTACCTATCGAGCACCCGGTGAGAGCACTGATCCCGCTTGCCTCTCAGCGCATATAGGGCGAATGCCATACCTGCATAAGGCATACATGCATTGCCCATTTAGCACTTACATGCCGACTTGTCTGATTCGAATATAACGACGAGATAACGAAGTTGCCAGAACATGTTGTACTTGAGATGTGCAAGTACATGACCGCCATGCCCTTTGACCTGGTGTTATTCAACCCCTCGCGTGCGCGCTTCCTTCTCGGCTAGCGGAAAGGGGAGGTTGCCAAAACATGTGCCGTGGTTGCTTACTGATGACGCACCAACCGCACAGCAACACAGCGCGGAGGGGGCACAGCACAGAAGTAAGCGGCCGGAGGAAAGCCCCTCTCCATAGATGGGGGGTCAGTACAAAGCGCCCGTTCGTTCCTTGAGAACTCAACAGTGGACGCCAAAGAGAATCTGTGCCCTGTACGTAGGGGCACAGCCAACTCATCCGGGAGCGGGTGGGAGCCGCCCTAAGAGCTGATCTGAGGGGGTATCTCAGGAGCCAATGCCTGAGGCGTGCGGTAGATGGATGGCAGGCCCTTAGAGGCTGGTCTACCGGCGCTCCCAAAAGCCATGTCCCTCAAGACAGAACCCTTGCGATGACTGCCAATGGCAGTACAGCAGGTGTGAGGTGAATGCGCCCCTAACAAGGGGCTCCCACTACGCAGGACTTAAGGCGTAGGCGTGAACCTCAGAAAGCACTTCAACGTTTCCTACGGCACACGTGCTCAACATGGCTACGGCCGGACAGATGAGAGGCACGGTGACTGATACTCACCGGTCTACTGAATCAGTCCCTACGTACCTGACAGCACGTGTACCGGGGGAAGTGTCGGAATGGCACTGAAAGGGCCCCACGGGGCCGTATGCAGAGGAGGTACGCCCTATGACCACAGCAGTACGGGCACGAGGAACTATCAAGCTCAATGACTACTCGTTTCAGAGGGAATACCGGTATCACACTCACTTTGTTGTGAGTGTCTGTAATGGCAGGGAAATGCGTTCTCACCCCGCTACAGGGTGGGCCCATGCAATCGCCTTAGTAAGTACCTTGGGGAGCAATGTGGGGCTGACAGGTGAAGTGATGCGCTGTAAGGCATCTGTCTTCCAGACAGGCTATGGGAATGTGCGCGGCACCAATTTCAGGGTCACTCCTGTCTGAGCGTAGGGGTATCGAGCGCACGGCCTTCAGGGGCCGTGCGTTGGCTTACCCATTACGAAAGTCGTAGGGGTACAGGGGAAGGAACGGCAATGCTAGATGGGTTTTGGAAGTGGGTTGAGCTCCTGCTTAAGGAGTTGGAGGAGGCCAAGTCCGCTAGTGACGTGATGGCCATTCTGAAGAACGAGCAGAGCGTTACGGGTGCCTTCTTCCCTGGTTCCGGAGGTGACGAAACCGTGTGGGATGCGCTGGAAAAGGCTGGGTGGGAAGTCATCTGGTCTAAGGCGGACCACCACTACGCAATGCGTGCGCCGGACGGTACCGCCATTCAGTACGTGGAGGGTGATGTCTACCTGTACGAGGGAAAGGGCTAAGTCCGTGTGGGAAAAGGGTAAGTGCATGGGATGGCCTCCCCCTAAGGACGATCCCTGCGCAAATGACGCCACCATTGTGCTGGTTAATAGGTACGACATGACTTCTGACTGGTGCGCTGATTGCGCTATGCGGGGTCCGACGGCCGGAATGAAGTTCCGGCCGTACAAGCAGGATGGTGGGCAGACGAATGGATGATGACGGATTCAAGCTTGTATGGAAGCTCTTTGTTCTCCTGGTAATGGCACTCGTCGGCTTGTGGATCGGTGCTAGCTGGGATAGCGGAGACAGGGCTGAGAGGGAGAGGTTAGACCCCTACTCGGAGTGTTACGAGCAACGGGAGTTTACGGGTATGCGGGACCCCTACGGGGAGTGCGTGGCTCGCCTTGTGAGCGAGCGTCGATAGCTGGATGACTGGCTTTGGTGAGGCGCGTAGCAGGAGTGAGGCTACGTGCCTTTGCCATGTCCGGTTAGTCGGTAACCGGCAAAGGGGGGAGTGGAGAGTGTCCTACACCTATTACGTGTGGAACGAGGGCGGAGACATGGTCTCCGGACCGCACAGAAAGTTAGAGGTAGCGGAGCGTTCCGCAGAGAAGGCGCGTAAGGAATGCGCGGGAATCTGTGAAACAGATGGGGAGGAAGAGACGCCCGGAAGGGGCAACTTTCGGTGCGGAGTGATGAACCCTCACGGGATATCCATTCAGGCGGTAGACAGCGACGGAAATGATGCATCCCGCAACTATGACGCTGGGGTTTAGGTGTGGACAGTCAGGGGCTAGAGGGGCTCATCTACTACCGCCCCCGTAGCGGGCGGTTAGTCGTGGGCAGGGTACTGGGATTCGGTAGTGACTCTCTCGGCACCTATGTGCGCATAGGCGTAATCCATACCGAATCCCCTGCATTCCGTGTGGGAGTGCGGTACCGCATAGACACAGAGTCTGACATTGCCTGTGAGCGCACCAATCCAAAGGAGCTTCAGCATGCGTAAGACCTGGATTTCTGTAGGCACCCTCCTGGCAGTAGTCGCCGTGGTACTGGCGTTCATTGTGGGGAAGTCCTACGGCGACGGTACGAGGACTCAAGTGGAGGAATGTTCTTTGACGCTTTATGAGGATGGCTCGGGCGTCAATGAGGATTCTGACGGGAACCTCTGCGTCAACGCAGAGGGATGGGTTCTAGAGCCTCCGAAGTAGAGCCGTATTAGGTATCGGATGCTCGGGCTTCTCCGAGCGTCCTTTTACCTACTGCGTCCAGCGGTAGCTAGGGAAGGGGTTAGGGAATGCGGCAGGAAGATTTCGATGCAACCTACTGGCAAGGGGAAGCAGAGAAGAGAGGGGAAGAATTTCTGATCAGAGTTGCAAAGGTTGGGGGCGGGACCTTAGGACGAAGGTATGAAGGATTCTGGGAATACTTGGTTCTCAGACACAGGGGTACCCCTCTCCGAACTCAGTGGGACGTTGTTGCTAAGGGGCCGGACCTGCATACAGGGACTGCCAAAGATCACACAGAGGTAATGGAGATTGTTCGGGAACTCATTCTCGGGGACGAGGAACTCTGATGTACCAAGTGGGGGATCGTGTGGCGGTAGTCCGCCCGGACCTTTCCCTGTCCGCCGGAATCGTTACGGCCGTGCGCGGTGAGTACGTAGATGTGAGGACGCTTGCGGGCCTACAGGAGCGCGAACACTCCGAGGACTACGTAACCCCGTACAGGGCCCTACAAGAGCCTCTCAGGGCTCTTTGGTCCCCTGTGTGGGAGCGATTGGCAGTGGCATTAGCGGCTTGAGTGAACGGCTTTGGTGGGGCACGTAGCGGGAGTTGGGCTACGTGCCTTTGCCATATCTGCTCATGAGGAGCGGTAAGGGAAGAGGGAGACTGCAATGGGATTCGCTAGCTACGTGGCTCCGGCCACGCGTGTACTTACAGCAGACAACGGCAAGCGCTTTGAGGTGGAACGGGAGGGGGTATTGCCCCAGGATCTGAAAGCGGGTGATGAAGTGTTCTACTCCTTCAACCGCTTGGGATACGCAACCATTTTGGCGGTAGGTAGGACGTTCCTAAAGCCTCACCCATGCGGAGACGTGGAGTTGACGCGAATAATAGCCTTCTGGAATCCCGACTGCGGGGCATCTGAGTGGCGGGTTTCGCAGTCAAAGTTTCTCCGCATCGTTCGTGAGGTGTCGCCGTGACATGGGCTCCTTGTGGGATCAAGGTACGGGGCAAGTTTCCCTGCCTGCTTTCGGCGGTAGTCAGAGTTACGTACTCCTCGGACGGATCAGGCTCTGTCTATGCATGCGGTAAACACACCCTCAAAGCGATTGAGGAGGTGTCCGCAAACGCCAATCTGTACGGTGATGAGACTTTCAAGGTGGTTGCCCTCGGTTCTCTCAAAGAACGACTGCTTGCAATGCGCAGGAAGCGCGATAGGCAAAGGCAGGGCTAGGAACTAGCGGACCGATATCAGAGACAGTGGAAGGTCAGGCACGTGTGCCCGTTGATCACCTCTGCCCCTGGTATCGGGCTTCTAGGAACGGCCTAGAGCCTGAGAGAGGTAAGCGCGTGGACATCAAATGGGTGCCTGGCAGTAACGACGGAACTTGGTACTTAGGTAAGCAGTACGAACCTGACTACCGGGGCTACGTCGTAAGAACTCAGGCGGACGAGAACGACGTTTGGGAGGGGGAAAAGTGGTACGTCTATTACTGGGATTTCGTGCTGGAGGGACACGAGTGGGCTTATGTGGCTGACACGCTTAGGGATGCACAGATGGCCCTTGAGCGGATAACTCCAAAGGGGCACCTTTGTGAGGTGTTCATAAGTCCGGTACTTGGGCACTGCCCAGAACGGGCGGTTTACGTCACTGACAATGGAGAGGGAGAGGCAGGCGAACGCTTGCAGGGGATCTTGTTGTGCGATCCGCACTCAAGGCACGTCATGCCCAAGGAGAAGCGTGTTCCTGTGCACCTCTGGGAAGCGGACTACCGCAGCATTTCCCCCGAAGATTCAGCGATAGTCGGAGAGCGTCTGTCTCCAGCCATGGCTTCCGTAAGGCGGGGCGCGTACCTGTCCGTCCCGGTTGTCTGGGGAGATGACTGGACAGGCTACCGCCTGCGAATTGTTGACCCTGGGTCCGTAAAGGTGGGGAGCCTGGCAGTATTCGGGAAGGGAAATGCGTTTCGGGTTGAGTCAATCGATAAAGTTCCCATCCCAGATGATCCGACAATGATGCGATTCAACTGCAATGGGGGGGCCACGTATCTAGCCACGGGAGGGAGAGCAGTGGCCATCCTCGTACAGGAGTAGAGGCTACTGGGTAGCGGGATTGGGGCACGGCTGGCACTTCTAGGCCGTGCCCTTTTCTCGTGACCTAGCAGAGAGGGAGAGCGAATGACTGAGTACACGCATATAGCGGTTGGCTTTCAGTCGCTGAGTAAGACACGGATAGAAGTCGAATGGACTCCGGACAGATCGGACGTTCGGGTTACGCGGATACCCGCTTGGTGGTTCCGCAGAACCGTAGTTAGGGACTTTCCCCCGTTTCCTCCGGAGACTCCGGAGGATGCCTACTTGGACTACATCGTCAGAGTGGCCCTGGGGTTGGCCAACGGTTCATGGGACTGGACAACAGAGAAGTTTGCGGGGGCCCGTAAATGAGGCCCCGTGATCCGGTACAGAAGATCCAACACCATCTGATGGTGTGGCCCGATACCAAGGGTGTGCGGGCAAAGAGGGAAACGCTCCGCCGGAGGCAACACGGGGACTTTGGCCCTCACCCTCTCCCCTCGTGGCCGAGGAGCTACGGGCGTGCACTCCAGCACGCGCGCAAGTCGGGGGCAGTGCACCCGCCCTTCGGCGCGTTCTCACCGTATGGAGTCCGTATCCAGCCGCTGAAGCGGAGGACCAGGAGGAGGACCGTTGTCCGAGACGTATGAAGTCGGTGACCTGGTGGGCCACTGGAGCCGCCCTGGTGAGGCGGGGTGGGTAGCTGCGGTGCAGCATCACGCCTGGACACCTGAGGGCGTGGTTTTCGGTGTCCAGTGGAGAACGGGGACACGTGTCCAGCAGTACAGCTATGGCCTGTGGCCAGTCGAGAGGGAGGCAGCATGAGCCGAGTCCTCCAGCACCACCAGGACGTGACAGACATATGTGTCCGCGCTGGAGCTGCTGCCTGTCTGACGACAGGCCCTGAGCGGAGAGCCGCCCTGCGGCTGGTCTATCGGTCCCTCGTACCTATGGCCCAGATCTACGCCGACCCCTGGAGGGTCTGGAAGGGGTTCGTGAGTGAGGCAAGTACGGCATTCCACATAACTCAGAAGCGAGGGACCAGTGTCTGACACAGAGCGTCAATCGATCCAAGTAGACACATCGAGTCTCCAAGTCGGAGACGTCGTGATCAATCACGGAATGCGTCTTCAGCTCAGAGGAGAACCGAGGGAGCGAATGACTGGATCCTCCACTGTGTACGCGTGGGAAGGTCTGGTTACGAATCTGGAGGAAGTGAAGGCTGACAACTTCATTCCGCTCCACCGCCTCTACCCTGAGAAGTGGGGGATCGGAGAAGGGGGAGGCTGGGGTATTGACTGGTCTGCCGAACCTACGTGGACCGTACAGGGAAACGAACTGATGACGTGGAATGTGGAGCGTGAGCAGTGTGCCGAAGAAGCCGACACGAACTGAGCTGAAGAAGAAGGCCCAAGAGGAGATGATGCACGCGGTTGCAACTCGCATTGGATACTGGGAAGAGTCCGCAAACTCTGTGTGGCCTGACTGGGAAAACTGGACGGAGGAACAGAAGCAGGAATACAGGGATATACTCCAGGCTCAGGCGGACAGGGTTGCCCGCTTGCTCGGATATGAGAAAGCGTGGGTCAGTTAATGGGTGGGAAGTACATTTCCGCTACGGTCACGTACAAGTGCGATAGGTGTAGGGAAGACTTCGATGTCTTCCTGAACCTGGACCGTTCAGAAGATCAATACACTCTGAGTTCGTATGAGGAGCACGAGGACTGTCCTGCGGAGGACTGACCTTAACTGAGTTGCTTTGGCAGAGGCCGGACCCAATCGGGGGTCCGGCCTTTCCCATGGCCACTCACAGACAGGAGGACATACCTAATGGCTCGAAAGGTTGTTGTGACAGACATGTGTGATGCCTGCGAGAAGAAGGGAGAGGAGACAGAGGCGACCCGAAAGTTTCCGTTTGGGCCGTGGAAACTCCTCTTCTGTGATTCCCACTATGACCGTTGGTACGAAGAGGGTGAAAAGCTGTGGGGCCCTCCCAAGGGAGCTAGGAAGGTGGCTTGATGGACGAGGAGCAGGAAGAGAAAGCGAAGCAGCTTCCCACTTTCGAGGACATGGCCTACGGGCCCATGGGCAAGGCCGTACGTAAGGCCATGCCTCACACAGAGGGAGACCCCGTTGCGGTCTTGGCGGTCCTCCTGGCCCTCTTCTCGGGCCTGGTCACTCCTTATGTGACACAGCCAAGCGGGAGGCCCTGTGTCGTCTGGACAGCACTTGTCGGCCCCTCGAATCAGGGGGCCAAGGGATACGCCTATAACACAGGTCTACGAATTCTTGGAAAGCCCTTCGAGCGCATCCTCAGGGCGGTCAAGCTTTCGGCTATCCACTCAGGCCCCGGTCTGGTGTCAGTGTTGGCATCAGATCAGCGGTCCGCATTTCCCGGAAGGATGTACCTCACCTTTGAATGGTCCAACGATATGGGCCGGACCAACAAGTGTTCTTCCTATGGTGAGGTGATGATTAATATTTGGGATGGGGAATCGATCTCCAACACCATCAAGGGCAGAGGTCCGGGGGCGGAGCCGGTTGAAGAGTACGTAGCGAACCCTCTAATGGGCTTCCATGCCCACGTACAGCCCAGAACCCTTCAGCTTGCTGTAAAGCCCCAGAGGGCGGCTACAGGGCTCTACAACAGGTTCCTGCTCTTTTCCTGCAAGCGTTCCCAGCGTATCTCTGAGCATGTACAGAGACCCCTTGACGAGATCAAGGCAAGTAAGGCCCTGGCAGATGCTTTCCGCTGGGTGATGGAAGAGCAACCGGCTATGGAGTGGAGTAGCGAAGCGGTCGATGCACTGGATGAGTTGCATCGGAAGTATGACGCTCTGATCGATGAGCTTCCCCCAGAGACAGGCGTGTTCATCGAAAGGTCCGTCGAACAGATCAAGCGGGTAGCAACGGTTCTGGCTGTTACTCAGCAACGAACTGTCATTCCTGCTGCCGCACTGAGTGCGGCAGAGGCCATCGTCGACTACGCAGCACAGTCGGCTACTGAGGTCATGGGAGAGCAGCCTTCCACCCGTTCCAGGGCACGGCCGTTGCCTGAACGAATCTTGGAGATCCTCGCGAAGAATGGGGGAGCCATGACCCGTTCGCAGATGGTGACCGCACTTGGGGGAGGGCGGGTGACGAAGCAAATGCTTGATGATGCCTTGAAGCTGCTGCCTCAGGTGAGGGAGACTCTCCTGCCAGCTGAGGAGGGAAAATCGGGACCTCGTACCAGGGAGCTGCGGGTAGTGGCTCCCTCGGAGGGGGGCAGGCGTCCGGCCCTGCGGGTGGTCCCGCAGAACTCCTTGCCGACGAGCCCTGTCCGGCGGCAGAAGCCCCCGACTGCTACAGCCGTAAGGGCAGCGGGGAGGGCACCAGCCAAGAAGAAGACAAGGCCCAAGGGGAGGGGGATCCCACAGACAGCCTTTTCTCACCTGATCTGAGGACGGATCTTCCGGGAAACTAACCGACTGCTGAATTGGTGTGCTCTAATGGGCGCACTTACACCACTGCTTGAAAGGCAACAAGATCATGGCTCAGAAGGTTGAAGTTACCCTTGTTGACGACCTTGACGGTTCGGAGGCGCAGGAGACTGTTGCATTCGGTCTGGACGGTCGTACGTACGAGATTGACCTGAGCGGCAAGAACGAGAAGAAATTCAGGGACTTTCTGATGAAGTACGTGGAAGCCGGACGCCGTACTGGGGGCAAGGCACCCAAGGGCACGAACCGCAAGGCAGCTGCGGGCGGCAACAGCGAAACCGCAGCGATCCGGGCATGGGCCAAGGAGAACGGTCACGAGGTGAGTGCTCGTGGGCGCGTCCCCGCTTCCATCCAAGAGGCATACAAGAAGGCCAACGCCTGACCACCTCCAGCACCACCAGGACGACCACCAGGGCCCCCGCCACCAAGGCGGGGGCCCATCGTGTACCCCTGTGCTGAACGACCCCCTGAGGGGCGACAGTTGGGGCAGGATGAGCAGACAGCAGAGGAGCGGGAGAGCATGAACGAGAGCCTGAGGCCGGACGAGCTGACAAAGGGCACCGTAATTATCGTTGAGGATTCCAAAGAGCGTCCCTCCATCACCTGCACTGTGATGGGTGTTGAGAAGGCAGGGCGGTACTACCTGGTGTCCACGGAGGAGCTGGAATTTCCCCTTGCAGTGGAATCCAATCAAACCGTGGTCCTGGGCGAGGCGTAGATGTACGACGGAAACTGTAGAGCCTATCTGGTAGCGCTGAAGCTGCAAAGATGGCCCGAATGGTATCTTTCCATCCTTGGGCTCTCAGTCCGATACGGGGAGCTTGCCAAGAAGATGGAGGAGTCATCCGCTAATGACCTGAGGAACCAGGCTTTGGGTATGAGGGCAACTCTCCTTGCCTATCTGAAGACAGACCGATACCGCCCTCTGAATAAAGAAGACCCTGAGAAGATTCTGAGGAGTCATGAGGCGGAGTACCTCAAGATGTACCAGGAAGACAAGGCAGAGGAAGCGAGGGAGGTGCGATGAGTGTGGATTACTCCAAGTGGACTGTAGTGGCCAAGAGGCACCACCACGAAAGCCAGCCGAACACGTGGGTGCCAATGGCAAGGTTTGCCGACTCCTCTGAGGCAGCCATGTACGCGGAGTCATTCTCAGCAAAGTACGGGGTTGAGCTTCTATGGGCTCAACCTTCCTCGGCAGGACTGACCCTGGCACTGTACCGAAATGGCTCATTGTTGGATGAGGCTGAGTGGGACGGTAAAGCGGAGGTAGAGCAATGAGTGAGGAAAATATGCCACCCGAAAGGACGTAGTCCTTATCTGTGAGGCTCACGAATATGACCTTCGAGCCGTAGCGGCTCGACTGGCGCAGGAGTCGACTAAATAATGTACTGCCTGAACTGCCGTAACGAACATGCAGAGGAGGCGAGGGAGTACCACCAGGCCCCTTGCCATGCCTGTGACAGTGATGGACATTCCCCCTGTCAGTGCGCAGGGATCCAGATTATTCGGCGGATGAACGAAGGCTGAACGCAAAGAAGGCCCCCTCCCGAAAGGGAGGGGGCTTTTTTATTTGCTCAGATCACCAGGGCCTTAACCCCAGTTGATGTCTCGGTCAGGAGCCGCAGGAGGGGTCTCCTGAAGGGCCCGAGAGGTCTTGCCGTCCTCGATCCGCTGTGCCGCCTCACCAAGACCGAGGACAGCAGCGACGAGGGCCAGGATGGCAACGGTAGGGAGGTCCGGCCACTGGACCAGAAGCAGGGGCATGAGCGCGGTAGCAACCGCGTAGATACGAACGGCGTGCTGAGAAACGATGTTGATAGAGCATCACTCCATAGATAGGTGAGTCAGAGGTCTAGGGGAGTCAGGAGAGCCCCTAGGAGAAGAGCCGGGACCAGGTGGAGGGCCCGGGGTAACCGTCTGCGTCGGCCCCCTTCCAGCCCTGGGCAGTCTGGTAAGCCCGTACCGCCGTGCGGTCCGAGTTGGTCCAAGAGGGCCCGGGGCCCTGGGAGTAGTACCGCCCGTAGCCACGGGCAACGAGCTGCTTGCCGAGGGCAGTCACGTGGATGTTCTTCGCCCCAGGCCGGAACCAACCGGCCCCGGGGAACGGGGGAGGAGTCGGCTTCGTCGGAGGCTTGGGCTTCTCCTCCTGGTCCTGGTCCGCATCGAGGCGAGCCGCCACGTCCCGCCGGAAGGCGGACATGGAGAACGAGGGGTCCACCTTCCTCCGAGTTCCCTCACCGTGCCCGATGACGGAGTCAGCAGACCAACCGTGATGGCGACAGATCGCAGTCGCCCAACGGACAGCAGCCTGATACTGGGCAGTTGGGTACGGGTCCTTTCCGTCTCCCTTGTTCTCGATCTCGATTCCGTAGAGGTGCCGGTTTCCGTCAACCGGCTCTGAGGCAGCAGGCTTTGGGTGAGTCTTGGACTCATTCAGGACAGCATCAAAAGCGTTCTGAGCAATGGTGCCCGCGTGATTTGCACGGCCGTGGCCCACCATCGTGGCTGTGCCAGTCTTGCTCAGGTGCGTATGACACAGAGGCCCAGGAAGATCCGTCGATCCCCTGGAGCAGAAGCCCAGAGAGTCAGATCCCGCAGTGTGATGGATCATCACACCATGCATAGGGCCCCAATCTCCCTTGTGATTCCGGTTGTGAGTCCGCCAACCTGGATACTCCTTTACATTCACCCCCTCAGCCTTGAGAGCCTTTACGAACTGATCTGCGGTCATAGGTGTAGCCAAATTAGTCCTCCTGTGTGAGTCGTACGAGAGAAAGTCGGGCAGGGTCGAGGGCAGTGAGTAGCCCGATGAGTCGGGCGTTCTCAGACTCGATACGTGCAAGACGGTTCTTGATCTCCGTCAGATCTCCGGCAAGCCTGTCGGCTCGCTCTTTCTGAGCTTCTGCCTCTTCTCGCCAGACCTTTGCGGTATTAGTCCGCAGGCTGGCAATGACCACGATTACGGCAGCGGAGACAGTGGCCAGACAAGCAATGAGAGTTGTGCTCTGGGAGAGGTCCATACGCCTCCGATGGGCAGCAGTAGAAGGCCCCCGACAGGAGTCGGGGGCCTTTCTCGTTTGGTGAGCTAGGACATGAGGATGGGCGTAATCCGACTGGCCATGTGGGCGTAGCCCAAGTCAGATGGGTGGACCGAGTTGGTACCAGTCTGACCGGCTGCGGCCGGAGTTCCCCAGTATCCAAGGGAGTTCCAGTAGTCCCATGAATTGCGGCCGATCGCCCACATGTTGACGAAGGCAGCTCCGTAGGACTCGGCCAGACCTCGGGCCCTCACGGCGTAGTCCTGGTACAGGTAATTGACCGTGTCATGCTTCCCAAGGTGGGGCAGCATCAGCATGACGTCAGTCGCCCCGTTGTTAGCGTTCTTGACTGCCTGAATGTACCGGGCCACAGAGTTAGCCCATGCGTCTCCAGTCGTTCCAGCAGCAGCATCGTTAGGGCCTGCTGTGAAGATGACTAGGTCTGCCGGGAACATCTTTCCGCCGTTCCAAACGGCATTGAGACCTGCATCCGTTGCATCGCCGTAGTCCTTGGCTTGTGCCCCTGCCTTGGCAAGGTTATCAACGACAATTCCTGAGGTGTTCTCTCCGCTGACACCCATGATCGACAGGTATTGCTTTGTGCCCGAAGAGGTGCCATCCCATGTGAGGGTGACAGTGTGATCAGTTGGGACAAGGCCCGTCACGGTAGTCACCTGAACTGCGGCTACAGCACCACCAGCATTGGCAACGGTTACAGGTGCGGCAGCATCGATCGTGTATTTGTAACCGGCCTTCGCATTGGGCCCGGTGAGTGTGTAGATCTTGACAGTTGAGCCAGTGACCTTGAATGTCATGGACGAACCTGTGGTGTCTGTGATGACGTAGCCAATGCCTGGTCCGTAGGTGCTGGCTCCAGTGGCCCAAGTGCCGGTCTGAGTAGCAGCAGAGCTGTTGGCAAGCCATTCTGTGATTGCAGGAACGGCGTCCGGCTTACCGACCCAGGACATTGAGCGTGAAGCGGTGAAGACTCCACTTCCGCCGTTTCCATACTTCGCCTGAAGTGCTGTACGGGCTTCTCCCACCCAGCCTTTGGAGTGGAGGTCACTGGCAAAGTACCCCTGTGAAGCAGAGCCACCAACAACAACTATGCGTGCCTTACCGCCTGTTGCGGCGGCATCCCTCTTGGGCTTCCAGAACTCGCCCCAGGAGGGCGGAACGTAGATCCCCTTGGCTGCATAGTCAGTCTGAGACGTCTTGGCATACGTCTGGAGAGGTATACGAGCCTCTGAGTAGTTGGTGCCCGCTACGGTCGTAATGTTTGTCCCGAGCGTCACGCGCTCGGATGTGCCATCGTCGTACAGCCCCTTTGTGAGAGCATGGAGATAGGCCCCGTCGAGACTGACGTCACGAGCCTTGGAGATCCGAACTCCGTACTGAGGACTGGTATTTGCAGTGCCCTGGTCATCAGTACCCGTGTAGCAGGTAACGCCCTGAACGACCACAGGAGCACGGCCGAGGAGGGCAAGGCCGCTGTAATTTCCGCCTCCTGGTCCTCCGTTACGGCCATCTCTACGGGTCATTAGGGAATTGATCAGGAAGGCGGCGTTGCCCGAAGCATCAATCCGGACTCCATCATGACCACACCTATCAGTGGAACAGGAGGTCATCACCATGGAGCCACTGCCAGGCCAGTTACCCCAATCTCCTGTGAAGTGATAGCCGTGGCTACCAGTCCACTCCACTCGGCAGCCCATCAGGATGGTGTTGGCGCAATTGGACAACTTGATACCTACGGCGGAGACACCGATCACCTGACAGTCAATGAGACTGAGGTCTGTCTGTCTTTCGAAGACAATCCCATTCGCCCTACAGTTGTCGATCATCACGGAGTGGAGACGCCAGGAGTACGGCCATTCACCCGCAGGATTGCTTGCAGTGATGACGCCGTTGTTGGGGACCTTGCGGATACACAGGTCCCTCATCACAACGTTTTGGACGTTCCCGCGGCTGTAAATTCCGTCCACCGCACCTGCTGTAAGGCGGGAGCCATCAAGCATGAAGTTGAGAAGGCGCTGTTCGCCATTGATGGGCGGGTGAACCCCATCATCCTGACCAATGATTGTAATCATCGCGATGCCCTTGAAGGAGGGCAGAGCTTGGATGTAACACTCAAAGTCTTCATCCAGCATCCCAGGGCCAACCATCAAGTTTGAATGGCTGCCCATGAGGATTACGCCCGGAGGGAGGTCGAGGGGAGCCGTGATCCCGTAAATCCCCTTGGGGAGGTACACAGTTCCGCCGATTCCGGCGTCATCGATTGCTCTCTGAATCGAGCGGGTGTCATCGGTGTACCCGTCGCCGCGAGCGCCGTAGGCGCGGACAGACAGCCAGTCCACTGCGGAGGGCCTGGAGCCCCCGCCCCCACTACCGGCTCCCTCGGGGAGCTGGGAGACAGGGACGAGTCCCATCTCGTCGAGGGTGGCGAGGCCCCCGGGGCTGCCAGCGCGAGCCTGGATCTCACCCATGATGGCGTCCGTCGTGCCGTGAGGATCGTGGGCGGCCTGGTGGTCACGGAGGAGGGTGCTGATGTCGGGCACCAGGGCAATCCGACCGCCCCCGAAGTCCACGTACACCCGTTCGGGTCCTGTCTCAGGCCCCCCCTCAGGTCCCCAAAATGCCGGGACCATGCCCGCCTCGTCAGCCACCAGCTCGACGAGGGGTACCTCATCGAGGGCCAGGAGGTCAGTGAGGTGAGCGGCTCCAGCAGAGGGACCATCCCAGACGGAGCCGACTGCACCGGGAGCACGGACGCCAGCAGCGTCCTCGGCCGCATCAGCGGCCGTACCGCCATAGAGATATCTGGCTATGTGATCACTCCTTGAATTGGGCAGCCTCGTAAGTGCCTGAGATGGTAATTTCTGATTTGCGCGGAATGACAGTCAGTGCGTCAAGCCCATTCGTTGCCTTGGTACCCGGCATCCACATGTATGCCGTGGAGGCGGTATTCCCCCTGCTGATCTTCAGTTTGAGGTCGACAACGTTCGGCAGCCCTGCGGCTGTACTTCCGTTGTCGATAATTCCGGAAACCACTTGCCCTGTCTTTCCGTTGGCTGGCTCAGGCAGCGTGATCCCGTAGACCCAATTGCCCTTGGAAACCCGCAGATCCGTGTTTGTGATGTTCCGGATGGATGCGGAGAAAAACACAGTGTTGGGTGCGATCCAGCGAAAGCGGCCAACACGGTATGGCGCAGAAGGGGACTGACCTCCCACAATGCTTGGGGTGTAAGAGAGGCTCTTTCCCAGAGTGCGAGAGACTGTGTATCCGTCCCGACTCTTGAACCCCTCATACTGCGTGTCAGAGGTGTTGGAATCCATATCCATCACGAAGGTGCCGACAGGCATGTACTTAAGTCCTGCCGCCATGTTCCAGGGGTAAGCCGCTGGAGCGGGGACGTCGAAAGGCGCACAGGGAGTTAGGGCTATCGGCCCGTTACGTGCCCCTGCACTGACTTCGTAGAGAGGCATTTCCCAGATGCCACCGGCCTGCCGTCGAGGCTGCGGGGCTACGGGAGTAGCCCCAGGGGTTCCCGTGCGGACTGCCAAATTCACCGATCCCTTTGAAATGTCCGCCTGGATGACTACGAGGTCCATTCTCGGCTTGTCACCAGGGTTCTCCGGAACTGCCACAGACTGAGGGGAGGTGAGCTGGTAGTAGAACCCGCCAACAAATGCCTTACCGGGCTGGACCTCTACGAGTCGGCTGTTAAGAACCCTCCCCTCAAAGGGAAGGGTGGTGTACGTAGTAGAGGTGAGCTGGAAATCTACTCTGTCCCCGCCCCACATATGGGCCATGGACTGCCACTGAGTCTGTGAGACCACGGCAGTACCGCCGTTGGCGTTGTCTACATTGAATGGATAGCTGATCTCAGCCACGGAGCCTCACATCCTCGCTTCTAGTCGTCTGAGTTTCCGCTGAAGGTCGCTCACGGTTTTGTACAAATTCAGGGGTTCTCCCGATCCCTGCTGCCCAATCTTCGGACTGACGTCGTTCACCTTTCCAGCGTCATCAACATTGATGGTGACTTCTCGGATGACGTCCACGTACTCGACTCCGTCGACAACCACAGTCACTTTGTCGCCGACGAAGTAGTGTTCGCCAAAACGGCAGAAGTCCGTATCAATAGGGTAAACTTGGAAATTGCCGGTCTTCTCGGTTTCCTTGAGGGCTGTTTGTGCAGCCTCCCTGATGACTGAGAGATAGTGGGCTACAGCAGTCGGCTTGGCAGCAGTGAGAGACGTCTTTAGGGCGGCTCTGGCGAGGAGCCCGGCACCTGCGGCATCCGTAAAAGCGTCCTTGGTGGAGTCGAAAGCAGCCTTGGCCGTTGTGTAGGCGGTAGTTGCCTTCCCTAGGGCCTCCTCTGCCTCGTCAAGGGCCTTTTGGGCGGCTGCCTTCTCTGCGGCCGTATCTGCCTCAGCAAGTCGCTTCCTGGCCCTTGTAACGGCTTCCTTTACGCTTTCCAGATTGTTCACAGCCTGGTTATAGGGACTCTTCGTCTTGTCGTGAGCCTGGTCCGCCTTCTGGGCGGCTGCCTCAGCGGCGACGAGGGCCTTGCGCTTAGCCGCGACATCAGGAGTCCAGTCGAGGCCCTCGGGGTTCTGCCCGATGTCCTCAAATCCATCGGAGTCGATGGTGGTGATGAGTACGGGGTTTCCCGCAGTGTCGGTCTTCAAGGGAATGTCTCTACGGTCTATGAGTTGTTCGTAAGAGGTTCCCCATTCCGCCTCAGACTCTGAGTCAATGAGCTGCCAGATGTAACGCTCTTTGCCGTCGCCCTGACAGGCGACAATGATGCGGGTTACTAGAGGGGCAGAGAGGGTGTAGATGTACTCCCTCAGATTCCCTAGCTCAGGGCTGAAACGGATTTCCTTGCTCAGGTCCCTGGGAACGAAGACCTTCAAGTCGACTTCCTGAGCGGTGCTGTTGTAAATGAAGCGGTAACCAATGTTCTTTGTCCTGCACCACTCCTCCAGCTTGGCCCCTATCTGGTCATAGCGGAGATTGTCAGAGAGTGTTGGTCCGATCTGTGGATCAGGTCCGGCGTTGACGCCGACAACGCGTCTGTCAGAAAGAGCACCGGCGCCCACGGCGGAATTGAGTTCTTCCCATACGGCTGAGCCAGCAGCCTTTGCGACTGCACGTGTGCTCCTACCTGAGTACTGCTGGGGAATGGTTCTTCCAGTCTCGGGAAAGGCGAGACGGCTGTAGGCATAGCGGTTGTGACACTTGCCTGCGATGTACAAAGAGCCAGGCCCTGTGTGCTGGACCTTGGTCCAGTACTTTTGGTAAGTGTCCACTTGGCCACTCAGGAGGGGTTCTGAAACTCCCTCCTGCCAGATAACTACTCCACCGCCCTTCTCGATCAAGTCGGATTGTGGGGTTCCGTCCTTGATGAGGAGTTGCCAGATGCCCTCGGCACAGAATCTGACGGTAAAATCAAGGGAGATCCATGTGTCTATCTCGCCTACACGTCTCTTGGCCCTGTCGAATACTTCGACTCGATAACCCATGGGCCTCCTAGATGAAACTCGCGTAGCGTGGTTCGAATGAGAGCTTCACACTGGCTTTGCCAGTGCCAGCCACCACAGAGATGGAACATACTGAATCGCCCTCTTCTACGGGCCAGAACACAGGGCTGGTATCCAGCACCGAAAAGTAGTTCTTACCTTGGTCGTCCCTCACGGTCTTCCGCCCAGGGCGGGTGTCGATAGTCAGTACTCGACCAAGGGGAACTAGGTCCACTCCGCTGGCAGGCGGAGAGGCCCTGAGAACTCCCCCCGAAGGGGAGGTCAGAGAGAAACTCTTGATGGGGCCAGTGAGTTCCCAGACTGGCCAAGCTTCAATGTCGCCTGGATTAGAAACGTGGTACTCGCTTCCAGGGCCTCCCATGACTCCCCGACTGATTTCGAGGGGGAAGAACTTCCGAGAAGCACTAAGGAAGGGAGCCCCAGTTCCGAAATCCCAGCGGTGGGACTCAGAGCTAGCAGGATAAAACCACGGGTCCATGGCGGTGAACAACAAGGCGTATTTACACCATGAGAACCCGGCGAGGTCAGTTCCTTCGGCCCCATCCATACCGTCTTTGTAGTAGGCGGCTATATGGCGACTATGCCCGTCGCCCTCGGTAAATTTCAGGACGCAGTAACCGCGTCTTGGATTCAGGGCCTTGAATAGCTTTCGCTTCAAGGTATTGAGTGTCTGCCTGTCAACCCCGTAGAGGTACAGCGGGATCATGATTTCCCGTGATGAAGTCCTGGAAGATCTGAAAACGGATCCGTCAAGAGCGGGGGAGTCGTCTGAGAACAGGGTGTGGGGTGGCATATCAAGGCCGGTTGCCCCCGCCTGCATGATGATGGAGGGCCAGGCGGACGAGGTCCATCCCGTCAAAGGGATCTCCTCGCCCTGCCCGTCGGCTCCTCTGATGCTGACTGCTGTCCGGTCCCAGAGGACTGGGGTGGGCGGTACCGGGCGCACTACTGGGGGCAGTGTGGACCCAGCTCGTACGGGGATAGGCAATAGACCTCCCTAGAGTGGTGAGTAGAGGGCCTCCGCCTGCTGAAGGGCCCGCATGACCGCATGCGGGGTGGGCTCGGATCGAGCCTCGTGGATGTGGATCTCGTACTTCGCTTGACCGTTGAGGCCGGACAGGAGAGCCGCTGTCTCGTCAGCGGTGTAGACCCGAGCTCCACCACGTCCGAAGTCGACGAGCTCGGGACCCTCCTCGCCTACGAGGGCGAGGCCAGGAGACGCGGAGAGCGTTCCTGTGGCGTATCCCTTGGTCCCGGCAAGAGCGCTGGGCCAGTTCGACCCGTACCGGCTGCGAGCATAATTGAGGCCCGCATAGATAGAGGCGTATGGATTGGTAATCCCTAGCCCTCGGTACTTTCCTGCGTAGGCATTGAAAGTTCCTGGGATCGTCTGCATCAAACCTTGACTCGGATGTCCGGCCTTCGCGTTAGAGTCCCAAAGATTGATGGCCTTCGGGTTTCCCCCGGACTCCACGCCGATCCTGTGAAGAACGAGTTTGAGGTAACTCGCAGACAGGCCAAGCTCATTGAGTGCTCGAAGCACCAGAGGACTCCAGCGGTTGACGCTGTCGCCCTGTCCGGGAGAGCTGAACATCCCTGAGAGGTCTAGCCCGTTCCTGTTGGCATTCGAGACCTTTGAGTTTCCAAAGTCGAACAAACCCTTGGTGTTGGGCATTGACTCTTCTGCTTGATCCAGGAACTCACCGTAGACCCGCTGTGCGTAGGGAAGAGGTTGGCCCTTGACGTCGCGTACGACGTCGACCATGGAGACAACTCCATTCAGGTTGTCTGCAACCGTCTTGTAAACGGTGTCTATGACATCCTCGATGGCTCCGAAGGGGTCGGAGACGACATCCCAAATGGCCTGGCCGGACTCAAGAGCCCCGCCTAGAACGTCAGTTGCAAGCTTCCCCAGAGTGTCAAGGCTGAAAACGTGGCCCATGAATCGTTCACCACGTTGAACGATGTTTCCCTGACCCTTCCAGACGTCGGGCCAGAAGTACTCTCCTGCGACTCCTGCGAGGGAGCCGCCAAGAACTCCGAGGATCTGACCCACACCTGTGGGAGCCCTCTTGAAGAACGTCCAGAGGTCTTTGGACATCCAGTCATAGGCACCCCTGAAGTTCCGGGCACCAGCACTACCGGCAACTCCTGAAGCCTTCGTGCCAGTCCCTAGAATCCCCGCCTGAGTACTGCCCCCAAGGGCATCTGAAGTACCGTCGAGCTTCATTGTCTTTACAACCGCGGACCCAATTCGAGGCATCTCGTTGATGATTTCCATCATGCGACTTGCCTGATCAAGTCCCAGGCGGCCCCCGCCGTTTCCTGCGACTACACCACCTCGCGCATGGCGCGAGAGCTGACCACGGATGGCCAACTCATTCCATGCGTTGATGGTGCCTTCTCCGAGATGGCTAGTGACTTCCGGTCTGAGTACTGCCTCACCCGGAGAGAGGATGGCAGGGATGTTGTCTACCCAAGGGGAGTAGCCAGGAAGGACACCCGCGAAGGAGACGTCAGAAGGCCGCATGACACCGCCTCTGGCCTTCTTCTTCTTTGCCCCTCCGGAGCCGCCTCCGCCGGGAGACTTCTTGGCGATCCTGTCTAGGGCTCCATCGAGCCCATCACCCTCACCTCTTGCCCTCTTGAGGGCCTTGGCAAGGTCATCAACTTGGTCGGTAATCTTCTTGAGGCTGCGACCATTCAACAAACCGACACGGCCTGCTAGAGATCCGGCACCGGTGCCCTGACCCACCATCGCGTAGGAATCCCTAGCGGCAGCAGTCAACTTGTCGAACTCGTCAATGATCTGAGTCAGTCGACGCTTCTTGAGGTTCTCAACTCGTCCTGAAACAGAGGCACTTTGGGTGCCAATGCCGATCTGATCCGCAGACTCCTTGGCGGCCCTCGTAAGGGCCTGTACGGAGTCGGTGACGCCTCCAACATTCTTCCCGTTGAGATTGCCTATGCGGGTATTGGCACTCGTGATGTCCTTGCCCGCTGCCTCAGCAGCGGCCTTGAGGCGGTTCACCTCTCCGGTGACTCCGCCCAGTTCGCCGCCGTTGAGGGTGTCTACCTTGGTGCGGGCCTGACTCAGCTCCTGGCCCAGGTTCCGGGCGCTTGCCTCCGCCTTGTCGATCTCTTGGCGAAGTTGGTCCAGGTCGGCCCCGTTGAGGGGCTGAACCCCCTGAGTGACGATGTTTCGGATGGAGTTCTGAGCCTGGTTCGCGGCTCCTTGGAGGGAGCCGCCACCGCCGTTGCCCGCTAGAGCCTGCTGGATGCTCCGCAACGACTGATCATTGACCTGTCGCAACTCGTCCCTGAGGCGGGCGGCTTCCGCTCTGGCCTCCTCGATCTGCCTCTCTATCTTGGCAATCTCTCTGGCCTGGTCATCACCGCTGACCCGGATGCCTAGAACGGAGTCACGGGTACGGGCTACAGGTCCTCGGGAGTCCCCACCTCGCAGCTCGGCGCGACGAGAACGGTATGCCTCACGGCCCACCATGCGGGCCTCTCTGCGAGACGAGCCCTGAGAGCGGGCCTCCGTCCGGGCGTCACGAGCTGCTGACCGCTGATCCCTGGCGCGGCTCACACCGCGTACACCTTGGACAGCACCTCGACCCACAGCAGCCACAGGGGTAAGAAGTCGACCACCGACGCCGATGAATTTGCCCAAGACCTTTGTAGCGAGAGCAGCAGCGAGGATTAGAGGACCCCACTGGACCAAGAATTTGGTGACAGCAGGAGCAACGTCCGCTAGAGGAGAGTCCCGGAGAGTAGAGGCTACCCAGTCCACCATGGAGATGAAATTTTCCATGGATTCCAAGAACAGCCCAAGGAACTTCTTGACATCCGGTCCGTACTTCTCGGCCATATCCTGGACTTGATCGAGTATCCCATCCTGACGATACGTACGGACTACCCGCCCTTGTTCGTCCCGCTCAACATGGGTGTCCTTGCCCATGAGCTTCTCGCCAAGCTTGGTGTACTTATAGGCCCCATCTTTGTCTTCCTCGACGAAGAGGTTTCCCAGCTCGAAGACAGCCCGTTCCTTCATTTGCTGGACCCGGCCTGAGATGGTCTCAGAAGTCATCTTCTCAGCAGAACCTACGGACCCGTCAGACCGCATGGGGCCAAACTTCTCGCCGTATTTCTCGGGGTTCCAGTAGTTCAACATACTGTTCATGATCCGAGTACCACTGACACCGCCGCCCTTAGCGGCTGGGGTTCCAATGACCTTCCACATGTTTCCGGCGTCAGAAAATCCGAGAAGGTTTGCCAATTCGGATGCTGGCATACCCGTAGCCGCCGCAAGCTGTTTGACGTTACGCGTAGGCGCCCGGTCCATATCCATAATCATGTCCATCGCGTACATAGCACGCCTGAACTGTTCTGGATTAAGATTACCCGCACGGGCCATCGAGTCACCGATGGCCATGATCAAGTCAGTTGTCTTCTCGGCAGCACTGTTCGCGGCTGCGGTTCTCTTGTCACCCTTGGAGTACCAGTTCTTGTCAGCACCAGCAACCGACCGAATAAGCTTCATCTGGTACTCGTGCATTACATCGATACTGAATGGGGTGTTGATGGCGTACTTCTGAATTGCGTTCATCTGCTCTGCGGACTCCGGTTTAGCAACACCCGCAGCACTTAGACCAAGCTGCCCCAAAAGACGCTGATCACCGGACTTCACACCGATGGTTGTCAGCGCCGCACCAGCGGCAGCAAGAGGAGCAAGGAACTTAGTCGTGAGGATGTTTCCAGCCTCGTTGATCGACATTCCCACCTGATCAAACCATGTGCCAGTCTTCCTCAGTGCACCCTCAGTACGCTTGAAGAAGCCTTGGGTTGTACTCGTGGTACTGCCGATATCACGGCGCATCGCAGTCAACTGGCCCCTTAGGGCCGCCATATGCCGTTGCCGTCCGGCAATGCCTTCCTGAATCCAGGCTCTCTCTGCCGCAACCAATCGGCGAATGTCGGCAATCTGGGCCTGTGTGGCTGCCCTGCGGGCGGCTACCTCTTCCCGCATCATCCGGAGAGCATCGGAGTGGGCCTGGTTTACCACTCGTCGACGTTCGCGGGCTTCATCCCGCATAAGGCGGAGAGCTTCGCCGTGAGCTGCGTTGAGCATCCGGCGACGCTCCTGGAGAGCGCGGGCCTCGGCCCGCTGCTGGTCCTGAAGCATCCTCAGAGCCTCAGCATGAGCCGCATTCATAGCGCGCTGCCTGTCACGCTCTAGACGCGCCTTCTCGCGGTTGACCTCACGGAGGGCCTGGAGCCTGAGACGTTCCTGAGCCTGTTCCAGGCGGGTCTTCTGAAGCTCTAGACGTGCATGGTCAGTTGCGGACTGCTTGAGGGCAGTCCTTCGGCTCTTCTCCAGCCGCTCGGCTGCGGCCTGACGCTGCCTAGCCGCCTGCTCCTCAACGCGGACAGTTTCCCGGAGGGCCGTTCTGGTCTCCTGAGAAGTCTTCTTCAGGGCCTTCGACTTCTTCAGCTCAAGGTCCCTGTAAGCCCGGAAGCGCTTAGCCGCTTCCTCACCGAACTCACGGGTAATCTGGGCTTCTATGCGCTGAAGGTCCTTTGCAGAATCCCTCTTGACCTTCTTGGTCTTCTCCGCAGCCTTCCGGGCAGCTTTCTCCGTTTCAGCGGGCAGGGTGGCAAGACCCTGTTTAGCAGCCTTAGAGACTTCCTTAGCAGCCGCACCACCGATTTTAGCCAGTTCCCCAGTGATCTCCTTTCGGAGATTCGACATGGCGGACTTGGTGGCCTTGGGGATGATCTCGATATACCCCGTGCCAACTCGGATTGGGGCCCTGCCTTCGGCCATGGGGACCTCCTAGAGGCTGTTCATGCCTCCGAAGAAATCCGCTAGCTCATCAGCAGATGCAAAATGGGAGGTCTCAGGTTCAGTGTCTTCAGGCTCCTGTTCCCCAGGACGGGGGATAGGGGAGGGGAATGCGAGGTCATCGACGCCTTCGGCGTTCGCCTTGATGGCGATGAAGTTACTCAGCTCCATAGCATCGCTGATGCGAGCGAGAAGGTAATCAGACTCAGCCCAACTCGCCCTTTCGTCCATGGACTGAAGGAGAGTAGAGCGTCCATGCTTGGTCATCAGAGATTTGATGAGTACGCCTACACGGCGCAGGGAGAGGGATCCTCTCCAGAGGTCGAGGAGATCGACCCCGAAGAACTCCAAGAAGTCTGCTTCCAGTTCCTCCGGATACTCATTGACGATCCGGAGGACAAGCATTAGTTTCCCGAGTCGCCAGCCTCACCCCTTGCCTCAGACATGGCCTCTGCGAAGTCAAAGAAGTCACCAATGGAAGGATCAGTTGCTTCGAAAGTTGCCCACTGATCCTCACCAAGGATCAGGCGGGTCACTTCGACCTCGTCGTCAGACTGAAGGGCCTTGAGAGGCCAAGTTCGGAAGTGTCCGAAGGTGTAACTATTACCGTTGTACTCAAAGGAAATGGACTCGTCCAGGGCCTCCGCCTTCTGGGCCTTGGCCTTCTTTGCAGAGGTCTTCTTAGCAGGCTCGGTCATGCAGTCTCCAGTGTGTAAGGAAGTGTGGGCGCCGGGGGATTTAGCCCGCCCCGGCTCGGGCCTTTACTACGGCTTAGGAGCGGCAGGAATGATGTCGTCGTTGGTCAGCACATAACCAAGAATGCCCTTGGAGTCCAGGGCTTCCATGGTGAGTTCAAACTTTCCGGCCTCGGACCTCTGGAGCTGAATGGCTCCACGGTCGGAAATCATGGCCCGAGGGATAACCGCCCGGTATCGGATAGCCGACATCTCCCAGTCGACAACGATGGAAATCTCCTTGAGGTCCGGCGTACTTGCCAGATCCAGGCGGAAAATACCAGTCGGCGTATTGCCTGACCCAACTACCTCAACCCACTGGGCTCCGAAGAAGAGTTCCGTAGTCAGCTCGCTGAATTCAAGCAAAGTCGTCTTGATACTGAAGCTAGCCTTAGTCACCTGGTACAGGACTGGGCTTGCTGACTGCCAGGCATTGACTGGCTGTGTTTCCACGCTGGGGGTAATAGTGACCCCCGATTCATCTGTGTAGCCGCATGCCTTGTAGCCAGCAGGGGGCGTATTGACGGTTCCTAGATCAGTGGGTACGACGGTTCCACCGGACGCACCCTCAACGGGGGCGGGTGCGATATAAATCGATCCATTAGGGGCAAAGCGTATTCGCTTAGCATCGTTGGCCAAGTGGCCTCCTGAAACAGGGGGCTAGTTAACGCTCACTAACTGATAGAGGGCATGAAAAAAGGCCCCGGGGTGCGGGGCCTGGCAATCGTCTCTGTATCTCTAGTCTGCGCTCACTAACCTCGAATGGGTATGAAAAAGGCCCCTCGGAGTGAGGGGCCTGCGTGTTTGGGGAGTATCAGATAGCAACGATATAGACGGCTACCTCGCCGCCGTACATGTGCTCTCTGGAGACGGAATCCGGGTAATACGTGGGAGAAGAGATCTCCTCCACGTCCACGACGAGACAGCCCATGAAGGTGGAGTCAGGAAGATCCTCTAGAAGCTTCTCTCTCACCAGATAGGCGAGGTCCACGGCCTCTTTGCGGTCAAGGGCGTACACGTCATATTCAATGTCTGCCCTGTCCGCCAAATCGCGGACGATGCGGTATCCGCCTGAGTGCTCAAGGTAGATGGTCGTGCTGCCGACTTCATGGCGGCTCATGTCGCCCTTAGGGGCTCCGGAAGGGATGTCCTTCTGGGAATTGAGGTATGTCACTAGGACTTCGACGGGGTCGATTCTCAGAGGCTACCTCCTATTCAATCCGCTGCTTCAGAAGAGCAGCCTTGAGCCACTTGCGGCCAGGGTGCCGCCGGCCTGCTCTGTCTGTGAATCCTCGTTCCGTCAGCATCGCGTGACGGACTCTTGGATTTCGGTCAACCACTACATTTCCGTACCAGCCCTTGAGGCTGTTCTGTACGAAATGTTCAACGTTGTGTTTAGTAGCGGTGTAGGAGTTGTTCCCCCGACGCTTGGGCGTCTCCTTGATGGCTACTGCTGCCAGTTTGGCGGTGTGCAGAGCGATCAGGGTTTTGGTCTCAGTAGACCGAAAGGCGATGTCTTCCCATCCAGGCTGAAAGACGAGCTTGACCCGAGAAGATCCAAGCATTAGACCTCCCTCAGAAAAGGGCTCAACCCGTTAGGGGAGCAAAGGGAGTTAGGGGAATGACAAAGGCCCCGACCGGAGTCGGGGCCTAAGCCTGTGAAGCCATCCCCGCGTGCGCGGGGAGCAAATACAGCCACCCTCAGAATAAGGGCCATCCCCGCATGCGCGGGGAACAGGTTAGTGCTAGAGATCCCCAAGGACCACCCCCGCATGAGCGGGGACTACGTTATTGAATTGATCGAGAAGGGATCATCCCCGCATGCGCGGGGACTATTGACTTTCACGGTGGCCGACTCCGCCGCCCGTTGGGTCATCCCCGTGTGCACGGGGAGCAGATACCCCGCATGCGCGGGGAGCAATGACCTTCGGCGTCTCCAACGAAGGCAACCGAGGGGCCATCCCCGCGTAGGCGGGGACAATTTAGTTGTTACTCCCGCAGCTGAGCAACCCCCGCTGTGGCGGGGACGATGTTGCTGTTACCCAGGCTGCCGGACTACCCCCACTGAGGTGGGGAATGGTGCCGCACTCCCGAAGGAGCGCGGGGGTTTTAAGTTATTACGCATCTAGCCGAAGAGGCCGGAATACCGCAATGGTGTCGCGCTCCGAAGAACGCGAAGGCTTCAAGCACGGGACGTGCCAGATCACTTGCAGACGAGATTCCGTAATGGTGCTGCATCTCCGAAGAGACGCAGAGATGTTGCATGTGCCTGTGGTGGCTGGCACGTCTTCGACGCTAGCAGAGCCCTCGGTCATCTGTCAGCCGCTCCCCAGAGACTCGCCCACGGTCCTCCACGCCGTGAGGCGTGTGTGCCTTCGTGAGGTCTGTGTGAGCCTCTGGGGCTCCCCATCCACCTGGTACCAGAGGTTGCCGATCAGGAGCCTGTCAGAGGCCCTCGCAGGGGCCTCAAGGGGGAGCCAGACAGAGAGGCGCTCCTGTACCAAGTTCCGTGATGGGGAAGAGGATTCAGAGGTTCGGTCTGGCTGGGCGGAGCCCATCCCTGCCCAGACTCTGACTGCCCTGTCCCAGTCGGGACGAGAGGTGTAGGCGGAGTCAGTCACTGGGGCCCGGTGGACCTCGATACGTACGAGGTCAGTACTTCCGAGCATTGGCCCTCCACCGACTGATGATGGACGCCTCCCGCTGTAGCGGGATGCTGGCGAGCCCCGCCCGCCTGTACGGGCGGAGCGTGTTTTTGGTGGAGGAGGAAAGAACGACGCCTCCACCACTGAATCTGACCTCTACTTCTCCCACCCTCTCGCTCTCGATGCCGGGACTGAGGGCGAGCCACCTGATGACCTCAGCACAGGCCACTGCGCGGAGAGAGGCAGGCGGATCGAGGTACCCCCATGAGGCGATGAGCACGATGGGGCCCACGGGCCATGCCTCGCGGTCGAGCTGGCGGCCAACGAGTGCCCAGCCATCGAGCTGCTGTCCGCCGTGATGGACGGCAGACACTGAAAGTGCGGCGCTGTACCTCCCTGGGATGGGCAGAGTGGAACCCCCATAGGAGGGGAGAGTTAGGGCCTGGCCCTCCTGGCGGACGAGGTCCCGTCCGCAGTGATCCTCAATCAGCCCGGTTACGTCCGCCAGGAGGGCGGGAACTCTCAATGCCTCCTCAGAAGTGAGGGGCCGCCCGAGTCGGGCAGTGACGTCATTGACAGTGGCAAGCATGGCCCTCCCCTCTTACGGCTTGGGAGGAGCCTCAGTAATGCTCACCTTGAGACCACGGACGAACTTCTCACCAATGACGGTGCCTCGGATGTTAAAGTCCGGGTCTTCCTTCACAGTGGAAATGCCGTACATGGTGTCAAGGCCCATGGTATCGGCCTTGAGGTCATAGTCGTAATCCACGAGCATCCGAGTTGCGATCCCGTTGACATTCTGAACCGAACCGGTGACCGCACCCATAGGGATGGCAGGGCAGGCAGAGGCAATGAGAAGTGCCGACTTGTGGAAGAAGTACATCTCAAGGTCAAAGGAGTTGTGCACTACGACGTCAAAGCCGTAGTAACTGCCGATGATTGCCCGGCGAAGCGCGTTGGTATCGCCGGAATAGTCGACCCGAACAAACTCGGGGTCCTTGAGGAGAATGGCTTCTACCTCAGGGCCGACGATCACATACCGTTCAGTCATCGGGATTTCAGCCCGACGCAGAGCGAGGCGAGCATCAACGAATGCCACACGGAGGGCCAAGGCCCGAGCCATGAGATTCTCTCGACTACCGTCGTACTGAGGGATAGTGACTGCCACATCGCCGCCAACGGCAGTCTTCTGGGCCGCAGTCAGACCAGAACGAGTGATGTTGGCCTTAATGAAGGCCGCAATCGTGTCATCGAAATACTCAGCAAAACCGCGAGTCAGCGGGGCCAGGACCTGACTGCCGAACTGGCGAAGATCGAAGGCCACCTGTTCCATGCTCAGGGCAGTTGCGTTCTGAGCGAGCGTGGTCAACTGCACGGGGAATCGGGTCTCATTGATGAACCCGTTAGGTGCCCGGCGAGGAGTCGCAGGAAGGGGCCGATCCGACGCAGCGGCAAAGGTGTTCTTGTCGCCCGTAATCGGGTTCTTGATTATGTTCGAAATCCCGGCTTCCTGAACCTTAATACTGCGGCTCGGGCGGTTGACGTTGATAACGTCACCAAGTCCACCTGTGTAGTTCAGTTCCGAGTACCGGGCGGGAATCCCGCCAAGAGTGAGCTGACGGTCAAGAAGGCCAAGCGCCGCAATTGTCACCTGGCGCGGATCAAGATTAAAGTGATGCGTAGTAGGCAAGAGGCAACATCCTTAAGGGGTTAGATGAACCTCCCGCCTGCGATAAGGTCCGCAAGCTCATTGGGGTCCATGGAAGTAAATGGCGTTCCGCCAGGCTGGGAATGTCCCGTCCCTCCTTGGATCTGAGGGAAGGGAGGGTGTACATCCGGCTTGGGGAGAGAGGCAATGAAGGTCTTGACCTTGTCGGCATCTGCCTTGCCGTCCTTGGCGAGGAAACGCGTCAGGTCAAGATATTCGGTAGGGGCCGTAACGCCCGCACTCGCGCTCTGAGCGCGAATCTCCGCTTCAACAAGGGAAGTTGCTACTTCAGAGAGAGTCGCGGTTCGCGTCTCAGCCCTGGCAGTCTCAAGAGCCTTTTCCTGATCGGACATGCCAGCCTTCTTCAGCGTGTCAAGCTCAGCACTGGATTCATTCCAGCGCTTCTCATTTGTACGGCTCAGTGCCTTCCACTTCTCGACTTCTGCCTGAAGGGCTACCGCGTCAGGAACAGGCTCAGGAGCGGGAGGGGTAGGAGGAATGGGAGGCTGAGGAACGATCTGCTGTTCAGTCATAGAGTGCCGTCCGTTTCGGATCAGGGGCACAGGGGGCGCACTTGGGATTTCCCCCGGCACCGGTGGGAAAGCTTAAATAAGCATGGCTCGCTACCATTTAAGCGAGCCTTTGACAAGGGCATTTGGTGGTGTTAGTTTCCGTCGCATGACGGATTACACGCCGACCACCGCGGCTGAAATCACAGAGGAAATAGTTGATGCCGCCTACGAGATTGCTGATGGCTGGTTCCAAGGCAAGCGGATCAACTGGGAAAGGCTGCTGTACCGACTCGATGGCATGGAGTTGGCAGATGGCAGGAGGCTCTACATGCCTGAAGACCTGACGCATCCAGCAAACGAGGCACTCAAGAAGGCCGTAAACAAGATGCGCTGAATAGGTGGCCCTACTTGGCCTCGTGAAGCTTCCGGGATACGTTCCCAGAGTTTCCCTGAGGCGGCTTGCTGGCGGCCTTCTTGGCCTCCAGCGCAGCAAGGTCCTGCTGGGGCTGTGGCCCCAACTCCTGTATCTCCGCAGCAGCCTTGGCATCGACCTTCCGCATTTCGCGGAAGTCGCTGATCTGAGCTGCGGTGAAACCAGCTTCAGCCCAAAGGACTTCTAGAGGTACTTCGAGCTGCTTGAGCTTCAGCAGTCCGTCAATGTGCTGGGCCTCAGTCCTGTACTCACAGTCTCTCCAGCGCGTTTCCATTTCGTACGCGCGCTGTCGCTTGTCCCGCTTCACTGCGAAGCACAAGCGAATGACTCGTTCCCAGGACTCCCCGAAGTGGAGCATGAGTTCCTTGACTTGGGCTACTAGCCCAGCCTCAGCCGAAATAATGGCCTCGCCCGATGGAGTGCTGGACGAGTTCACCAAGAAATAGTGACTCGGTACCCTCGACGTTACTCCAAGGTGCTGCACCAGAAGATCCACAAGAGCAACGTAGTTCTGCAAATCAACCGGCTGGAAGACTCCGAATTTTGCGTCAGGGTCCTCAGCCTGCAAGAGCTTGTCCAGGCCCACATTGAACGGAGCAACCGGGTTGCCGTTCTCGTCCTCCTGGATCTCAATTCCAGTGACCCACCTCTGAGGGTAGGCAGCAGCCTCTGAGGCGGTAAGAGCGTCCATCAAAATCTTGTTGATCGCGTCTTGAATAGGAACACAGTTGACCAGGACGGAGGTTGGTTCCCGCCCAAGGCGGGGGCGTCTCTCGAAGGGCACAACCGGAACCGCCCTGAGAGGATTGGGCTGCGAAGTACCCTGGGCCCAATCTGTCGTCCCGTAAGGAATTTCGTAGACGTATTCCTCGGTCCAGAGGGTCACTTGCTGGCGGCCCCAAGGGTCCGGCTCGAAGCGGGCTGCTGCCTCCAGCTCCCAGAGAGAACCAGCCTTGTAGCTGACAGCCATGCGTGTAGCTGGAACAGGGGTGATGGCGGGCTCGCCCTGAGTGTCCGGCCATACGACCACGAACGAAGACCCTGTGATGAGGGTCTCCAGGTGCACAGATGTTGAGTAGGCATCCATGGAAGATTTCTGCCAGAAGTAGCGAGCCTCTTTACCGTCGTCCTCGCCGGGAATACGGAAGCTGTCGACATGAAGGCGCTCACTCGTGGCATCCACAACAACGCCACAGAAGTTGTCCCGCCACCTTTCAAAGACACTGGCGAATACTGCCTTATAGCGCATCTGGGAGAACGCCAACTTCTGTTGCTCCCCCTCGTAGTACGAGGAGAAGACTTGAGAAGGATGGTCAGGGCCCGGCAGCTTCCCATGCAAGTACATAAGCCACTGCTGAGGAGTCTCCGGCTTGCCTATGAAGGCGGTGCTTCCGCCTGGCGGCACGATCAATGGGCCTCCTTAGAAGCCCACAACTCGGCTCCTGCGTATAGTCATTCGGCCATCTGCGATGGCATCGGCGCGAGCCTCGATAGCCAGAATTCCGGCGACGGTAAGGTCTATCTTCCTTCGGCTTCTGGGGCTGTCTTTCTGGATCAGCGTCCCTTGGGGGACTTCTCGGGTAACTGCGTTGAGGACGTGACGAGTCAGGCGGTAATCCCCATCGTGTCTGAGATCTCCAACCATGGCCGCAGTCCTAAAGCGCTCTGTTGCCTGAGTCATACGAAGAGGCTTGTTGGTCCAGAACTCGAAAACGGTGTCATCGCCGTGTTCCAAGGCCCAACGGCCAATGTTTTCCTGCCAATACGGGGGGTCGCAGTACATCCATGCAACTCGGTACTTCTTGAAGGTGTCGGCTACAGCCGCTTCAACTGAGAGCACGTCGACTTCCCAGTCATCGTGAGCGTTTTCAGGACGCTCCCAGACTCCAAGTACAAAGAGCTTGGCGTCACGCAATCTCGCTCCAACCAAGGCTGTCGCATCGCCTCGGATACTTCCATCGAATCCGCAGGCTATAAGGTCTCCGGCCTCGATCGGATCATCCTCTGAGAAGCAGGCATCCCATTCAGACTTGGACATCCAGCCGTCTGAAGACTCCGCAATTTGGTTCAGGTAGAACCTGCAATAGGTGCTGTCTGGGGTCGTACGGTCGTAGAGAATCGTCTGAGTCAGACCGTCAATATCTGCCCACGAGGCATCCCCGTAGGACTTCACGAGAGCCGCGCGAACCTTGGCCGCATTCCTCAAGTCCTCGACAGCTAGCGGGCCTTCAACACAGTCGTACAGCCAGAATCCTTGAGAAACCATCTCGGACTCATGGATCCTCTGGGCAACGCTGTCTTCGGTAGGGCTGTAAGCATTCGTAGTTGAGATCCAGCGGGATCCTGCAAGACGGGTCTTCTCAGAGTTCCTCTTGAGAACTTGATAGAAGTCCGGTCCGCCATTGCTGGCTACCCAGTGGTGAACCTCATCCATGACAATGAACGTTGGACGGTTACCTTCGTTGGTGCGCCCCGCGGTTGCCTTTGGCTTAATGCTTCCGGGCTTACCGCTCTTGAACTGGATGACGCTCTTGCCAATCTCTAGCCCGTACTCAGACTCGGCAGGAGACTCGGAGAGCATGCCCCGAATGAAGTCGATTGTCTGCTCGCACTGATCGAGCGCCGTAGCGCCGATCTGAACAACAGGAAGGGGCACCGGCTTTGCTACAGGAAGGCCGAAGGCGTCCCAATGGGAAAACCTACAAGGCCCGAGGAACTCAACGATTGCCAGGGCTGCCAACAAAGGCGTCTTGCCCCACCCTTTTGCCCTACGGAGAGTTGCAGCGGAGTACTTCCAACTGCCGTCGGGCTTGATGGCGTAGAGCCACAGGACGAAGCGGAGTTGCTCAGGTGTGAACTGCCAGGGCTCACCGGCCCTGTCGCCATCAGGGTGGACAATGTACTTCTGGCACCAACGAATGATCTGGTACCCGAGGGTCTCGGAAGGCTTGGGGACTTGAGAAGGGAGATTTCCGGTTTGACTCATCCCTGCCCTCCCCAAATAATCAACGGGGTATCGCCCTTGGCGAGATTGCAGGGAGAACAAGCCGGAACCACGTTGTCGACGCTGTGAGTACCCCCATGATTCATAGGGACTATGTGGTCAATGACTTCGGCTGGTTGGCAGCAGTAGGCGCACAATCCGCCATAGAGGGATATGAGTGCTTCCCATTGGACCTCTGTGAGATCGCCTCGTTGATAGAAGAGACGCCGCTTTTGAGTGGCCTTCAACTTTCGTGCGCGATACTCCGGATCTTCCGCATACCTGGCACGACTTCTAGCCCGTTCCTTCTCAAGGGCGGCCCGACGATACTCGGGGTCCTTCCTTCGTTCCGCTCGTCGTTCACGGTCAACCCGGTTGAAGCATTCGTGACAGAGAAGCCCGCGAGACTTACCACGTGATTCGTAGAGGTTGGGGGAGTTGCAGTGTTTACATACGCGCAAGCGGCAACACCCCCGTATTCAGTTACCGTTCAAAAGCTTGTACAGCTCCTCGTCCATGTCGACTGCCTGAGGAACTTCCTGGGCCTCCTGAGGGTCTTCCTCGGGGCTCTCCAGGGTCATACGAAGTCGCGCTCTGTCCTCAACAGTCGCGCCCCACTTGGCAACCCTCTGCCGGATCTCTCCGGCTAGCTTCAACTCGCCCTGATAGAGGGCGTCTACCAACTTGGTTGTCAGTTCCAGTTCCGCCCAGTCAGTCTCTGCCCATCCCTGGGTCTGAGGGGCGGTGCTCCAGGTCTTCCAGAAGCGGCGCGCACCGCCGGTCTTGATCCCGAGGGCCTTCGGCAGCTCACGGCCCTCCTGGGCCGCATCGGGAAGGGCCTGGGCGAAGGGGTGCGCGTTGCGGCGTACTGCGTTCTCCTTGGGTCGAGGCCCTCTGGTCACAGGCGGACCTCAGGGAGGGCCTGGCCCTCGTGCAGCTCGTCCCAATCCTCCAGCTCGAAGAGGGCTTCCTGTCGCCAAGTCCTCTGCTGAGCCGCCCTGGTGGGCGGGGCTGGGAGGGCCTCGTACTCCTCGGCCTGGTCCTGGTGCTCGTCCTGGTCCTGCTGCATGGGGGCATCACTCCTGCGAGAAGGCATGAGAAAGGCCCCCAAGGGCGGGGGCCTGAATGGCGGTCTGTTTGGCGGCTCGGCGCTTAGTCAGGCAGGGCTCACATTTACAGCCGCGTTTGCCATTGGCTCCTCCGCCATGTCCAGGGTCCCTGAACGCACTCGTCTTCTTCTGGTGGCAGCTCCGGCACAACACTTGGCACTTTGCTAATTCCAGCTCACGAGCTGCGGCCCTTCGCCCCCATATGCTTCGGGGGTTCATAGTCTTAGTAGACGGATCTATGTGGTCAACCTCTAGGGATTCGTTAGACCCGCATTCGGCGCAGGGCCCCTTGGACTCAATCCAATCTGCCCGCCGCTTTGCAACCCATGTTCTCTGGTATGCGCGTTTCCGTTCCCCGTAATAAGCCAAGAAGAACCACCTTCCTGATCGTCAGATACCGATGGGAAGGGAGGATTAGTTGGTGTTCGTGGCCTTCCACTCATCGTCGCACCGAACGAGCGTGTGAGTAGCCGACTTGCCTACACAGGCCCGGTAATAGACAAACACGCCTTCTGGCACTGCCGTGCCGTAGCTGTACTCACGCGTTGATCCGTTGCCCCCGTTATTCCAAAGATTGTCCTTGTACGAGACACCGCCTGAGAAATGGACCTGAGCCACGGCCGAAAGGCCGTCGGCCTTGGTGTCTCGAATCTTGATTACATCGCCGTCGGCGAGGAACCAGACAGAGGCACCAGTGACAGAACTCGTCGGCCCATTGGCCGCATTGGCGGGGGCAGCGGCAAAGGACAGGGTGCCCACAAGGGCAGCGGCAGCAATGGCAAAGCGGGAGTACTTGTTCAAAGGCATTCCTAAGGTCGGGTGTTGAGTCCTGTGTGTCCAGCCAGATTCGAACCGGCGTTTCCTCCTTGCGAGAGGCGTCCTGAGCCACTAGACGACGGACACCGCTCAGATTCTTGCCTTGGCCTAGGCAGCCTCTGAGCACTGGGGGAGCTACCCCCATGACTAAGCCGGTTGCTCAACGCTGTACCGGAAAGTGCGCACGGGAAGAGTTTTGTAAGGGAGTAGGACCGTGAATAACTCCCTGTGCCTCATCAAGGATTCGAACCAAGGACTTCCGCCGTATGAGAGCGGCGCTCTGACCTGACTGAGCTAATGAGGCTGGGCAGGCCCTCAAGGGGCCTGCTTGCTCGCTTCCCGCAAGGGAGGGATGTCTAATGGCCTGCTGAACTGCACGGCTCAGAGGCGTTCACAGGAGTAGAAGAGAACTGGGGCTTCTTCCTCTGGAGCAAGAATCCCACCGTCTCGCATCTTTGTGCAGGCCACCTTGTAGACCTCTGTGTAACGATCCTGTGCATTGGACCTTCTTGGGAAGGCCATAACGAAACTCGTCGTTGCTTGCCTGCGGCCATTGGAAAGAGTCATGACGAAGAAGTAGGTAGGCACAGAGGAAGGCTACGGCCGTTGCCTGTCCTTCAGGGTCTTTTCCTTGTGACAGGTCTTGCACAGGGTCTGTGCGTTCTCCAGCTCCCAGGTGCCGCCCTTGGCGATGGGGATGATGTGGTCTACCTCCAGCTCCTCTCTGGAGCCGCAGGCGGCACAGGCGTATCCATCACGGTTCAGGGCCTGGGGCCTGATCCTTCGTTGCCACACTGGGTGGCTGATCTTGTCTCGGTTCCTGGGACTCGTTCTTGCCCAGGGCCGTTCTGCCGGGGCGTGGATCCCACAGAGGCCCTGGCGGACAGTCCGCCCCACGCAGCCTGGGCGGTAGCAGATCGAGGCAGCTCTAGGCACAGAGTCACCTCCTGGTGGTCGAGGTGGCCCAGGCGGGTACTGGTCTGACGCCTGGGCCACTGTCCCCCTCTGGCCTCTCTACCCGGACACCCCCTAGGGGGGTCTACAGGGAGTCAACAGAGAGAAGTCAATAGTTTTAAGTAGTAATTTTTCTACTAGTTAAAAACAGGCATCCCTTCAGGGGGATGCCTTTAGCTACTAGAGAGTTAGTTTCTTCTAACTGTTCTCACTATGTATGTATGGGTCCTCCATGGCCCGTTGGGACACCTGAGGGTCGAAGTGTGATGCAGGTCACTTTGCCGGGTATGGGTGTCGCCCCCAGTTGCCCCCGCACCGTTGTGCCCGAGTTGCCTGAACATGTACGATCCCGCTGTCCAACGTGGGCATTCTGTGGCGGAGGGGCCGAGTGAGTTACGGAAAGTTGCCAGACAAACACCAACTGATCAAATGGCGTGTAGCCGGTCTCACGCATAAAGAGATTGCAGAAAAGTATGGGGTGAGCCGCCAGGCGGTGACTAACAAGCTGGACAAGGAAATGTCAATCCCGCTAGCCTCAGTCGATATTGCGGAGCTTTTGCCTTGGCCATTTGCGGAGGCACCCAAGAAGCGTGACTTTTTGAGACAACATGTCTATAAAGGTCTCCGGGGTCTTCTTGCCTACCGGAACGGTAGACCGACAACTAAAGAAGACTTTGCGGCACGTAGGACCCTGATTAATCATTTGCTATTGGGTGAAGTCGTCACATTCAGAATTGATGAAGGATTCTCCTACGTGCCCCGCAAAGACTCAACGGGCCTGGTTATCGCTTGGCCTGCGGATGAGGAAGGCCCGAGCCCGCAAGTGCAACGCTATTTGCGGTGGGATCCGGAGGAAGCGTCCGCGATCGTTAATCCGGACGGACCTTTGAGTTTCAAGGGTTGATGTGCCGTTCCTCGCTCTCCGCGAACCAAAGGCAAAGACCATGGATGGTCTCTAGACCTGTTTTCTCGTAGACTGGGGCCAACTGGCGATCTATGTACCGAGTTGATGTGTCAAGCCTCTTCGCTACCTCTGTTTTTCGCAGGTCCTTCGAGTAAAGGCGCAGTATGCGGCGAGAGTGTTCTGTCGTAATGGTGGTTCCCCGTTTGGCTTGAGCCTCCCCTATCCAACGCTCCGACCTTTCCCAGAGTCCACGAAAGTAGGTTTCGAGCCAGGCGACAAGGGCGGGGACCTGAATTTTTAGAGCGGGCCTTTCGGTGCCGTTCTCTTTACAGCTGTCCAGGATCCAGGCGGCGTTATCAATGATGTAGAGACGTTCTATCTGATCCTCGTGCGTCGTACGTGCTTGAAGCCCCCTTTTTGCTACCTCTTCCGCCCAGGCGATTAGATCGCCGTTCTGGCGGTGATTCCGGGTGTAGACTTCTTTCCACTCGGCTATGTTCTCGGCGTTTGCAAGGTCGTCAGGTAGACGTGCCTCCAGCTCCGATTTAACGCGGGGCAGTCGGCTGGGATGAACGGTAAGAACCCGGATGGTGGCTGAGGCTATCGCTCCTTGAAGGGATGTATTTGCTTCCCCCGTGTTTGCGAGATATTCCAAACCCTGTGAGTAAGATGCCTCGTCCTTAGCCAGTCGAACTAGGGCGTCATAGAGTTCCGGCAGCGTCTCCAGAGCTTCGGCCTGACGCCGAAGCTCTGCGCTGGTCTTACGCAAGCGTGTTCGTACGAGTGCGCCCGGGTCCTGGATGGTCCAAGGGGCCGTCCCTGGCGTTTGAAGAGCCACAGGATTGATTGCCCCATGTTCCACCAGGCTGGGGATCCCGGGGTGATCCCTGTCCGGATACCGGTAGGTGGCGATGAGTTCTAGAGCTTCCTTGGATGCCTCAGAAAGCCCAGATTCAGGGCTTGTGTCCCCATTTGACATGTTCTACCTCCCCGCCTCTTTGCGCACGGTCAAACGCGCGCGACATGACGCCTTGCATGGCTTAACTAGCTGGTACAGCCTACTGAGTGTGACGACATCAGGCCATGGATCCATGGCCTGATGTGCTGCATGGGGAGCCTGTGCCCTGTGTGCCCTGTGGGCCAACGCAACCTATCTGCTGAGCAGTTGGCATCCCACGGGCTGTTACGTGCAGTCTCGTTTGAAGGGATACAGAATGATCAAGGCATTGGCGCGGGTCGTTGGTGGCCTGCTGCTGGTAGCTGCTGGAGTTGGTGGGGTTGCGGGTACGGCCTCCGCTACGGAGGTCGCTACCCAGGGAGACATCAATTGGCGTACCAGTGATATCAACTGGAGTTTGCCGTCGGTCTCGGAGGCGGATCCTGCGGCTACCCTCCCGGCTGCGTCAGTCGGTGATATCAACTGGTAGAGAATATCGATTAGTTCCCCTGCCTGCTGGGGAGCAGGCAGGGGAATCCAAGTATGTCGGGCCTGGGGAGGCCCTATCGCTCTGGGGGGCGAAAATCTTGATTGAGGGTAGAAACAGTCATGCTCTGTCAGGGCTGGAAATCTCTAAAGTGGAAGAGTTGTATCGATCTGAAACGATGACTCTCCACAGAGGAATGACCAACTTGGGGCCGATCTGGTACCTCGTCGAATGTGACCTCATTCAAGATGAGGACATATTTGAAGTCAGAAGATTGGAGAGGGAACTGCCTGGCGGCTGGAGAGATTCAGTCATTGAGACGGACTTCTACGATCGAGCACACCCAGAGTTGCCGTGGTCGAGCTTCTTTTCAGTGCACGTAATCTACGCGGGAAGATGAGGCAATGAGCGCGCAGTATGAGCGGGTGGCTACTATGACAAGGTCCCCTAGCCAACTAGAGCAGTACATCAATAAGTGTCCTTGGCAATACTACCTGCAACGAGTGGAGGGGGTGGTTTCACGGCCTGCGGCGTGGTCGCACCAGGGGACAAGCTTCCATACGGCCTGTGAGGTGTACGAGGGGGCCAGCCGTGCTATGCACGTGGAGGACGTGCAAGAGGTCTTTCACGAGCAGTACACGGCTCTTGTGGACGCCTCGTTGGATCAGGAACCTGATACAGATAGGTGGATGACTGCCGGGCCCTCGGGGGCGGACGACATTGCCCAGCGTTACACGCTGGGCATGCAGCAGACTGCCGCCTACGTTGCGTGGGCGGAGAAAAATGAGCCTCAACTCTGGGAGTCACCAGGGGGGCAACGTGGTATCGAATTGCACTTGACAGCCGAGATATCAGGTATCAAGGTTCAAGGCTACGTGGATCAAGTGATTCAGGAGCCTGACGGATCCTTGCGTATTCGAGATCTCAAGACAGGGTCGACGAAGTCGAAGTTCCAATTGCAGACCTATGGAATCCTTGCTAGGAAGGTTCTGGGAGCGGAAGTGAATTCGGCAGACTGGTACCTGGCCAAATCTGGGGGACTTTCCCGTACGGTGAACCTCTCGGGAGTCACCGAAGGGGAGGTAGGGACAGCCTTCAGGGCCTTGGACGAAGGTGTGAAGGCGGGCAACTTTCCCGCCAAGCCGGGTTTTCACTGTCGCTTCTGTGATGTTTCCCATGCATGTGAGTATCGGCGGTAGCCATTTTTTTTGGTCTGAAAGTTGCCAAAACATGTAAAGATTGAGAATCTTAAGGAGTCGATCTGTTCAGCCTGTCTCAAGCAGTACGCATCAGAGGGTCGGTAGGTGAACCGATCCCAAGTCCCTTCACATCTCTATCGAAACTGGAAGTTGAGTTCAGGCGAGGCGAGTTCTCGCTAGTTGTAGCAGGTCCCGGAACTGGCAAAAGCATTATTGCGGCCAACCTGGCAACCTACGGCAATATTCCTGGACTCTATTTCTCGGCGGATTCAACAGCAGCTACACAGGTCAGTCGTGCAACGGCAATGATTACCGGCGAAGACTCCAAGGTGGTCAAGGCTGCTCTCCTCTCAGGAAACTTTGAGGAGTACGGAAAAGCTCTTGCGGAACGATGGTGGCTGCGCTTCAACTTTGCTTCCCGGCCTACGCCGGACGAGCTTGAACGAGACCTTCTGAGTTTCCTAGAGACATTTGGTTGCATGCCTCATTTGGTGTGTGTAGATAACGTCACCAACGTGGACACAGGAGGGGCCGGAGATGCAGACAGTTACTCATTCGGCCTGGAATCCCTGTGTGAATACCTTTCCGACATGGCCCGTCAGACTGGGGCTCACGTCATGGGAATGCACCACACTACGGGCGAATGGTCAGATGGTCTGAGCCCCATTCCTCTGAGTGGAGTGAAGGGCAAGATCGGGCGGGTTCCCTCCTTGATCCTGACCGTCCACAAAGAGATTGATGGCATGAACAGCCGGATACTTAATATCTCCCCGGTGAAGAACCGCGAGGGATTTGAGGACTCCTCTGGTAAGACATTTGCTAGCTATCGACTGAATCGCTCCAGCCTCCGCCTGGAGGAGCTGGAGGAACTGCCACTTGGCCTCGCGGCCTAATCCTGTGGGGGGATTGCAATGTCGGAAGAAAGCTTCAAGGGCGGGTTTACGGCTACTCGGGAATTTACTTCTTCGCTGGAGACGATGTTCCCCGGCCTCGATGTCTCGGAGGTATCGGATGAGGGCGTGGCCCTTGTGGTGACCGTTCTCAATCCGAAGTACTTCAGCCTGTCAGCCCTGTTCAAGGCCCTCATGGGGGCCGCAAAGGGAGGGATCAGTACGGCAGTGATCCACGTCAAGACTCGGGACCTGGTAGAGGTCCTTCCGATCCTGACTCTGTCGATGGCAGTCGAGCAAGAAGCCCATTTGAAGCGTGAGTTGCGGCTCGAAGCCACGCTCCGTGCGGCGGCCTGATGGCCGTACGCACGGGATACAGGCTCTGCATACGGTGCAGCAAGAACAGGGCCCTTCGCTTCTTCAGCGGCCCCAGGGGGCGCGTGTGCTCCACCTGTCGGACAGTTGCCCGGCGTCGAGCTGGGCGGGATGCGCGGATCTCGCGGACCTATGGCCTGACTGCAGAGGAGTACAGCCGCCTCCTGGAGCACCAGGAGGGTCGGTGCGCAATCTGTCAGGAGACCAGGCGCACCAATCTGGCGGTGGATCACTGTCACCGGACGGAGGCGATCAGGGGGCTGCTCTGTGCCCGCTGTAACTCGCAGCTCCTGGCGCGAGGAGCCAGGGACAGGCCGGAGGTTCTGCGTCGAGCTGCGGACTACCTAGAGGCATATCCGGCGTGGGAGGCCCTGGGGCCCCGGTATACCCCCGGCCATGGGCCGGATGTCTAAGCCACCCATAGCAACAGTCCTGAGGCACTACTACGGGGTCGAGGTCCAGGAGAGGGCAGGGCATCAGAGGATCTCTTGCCCTCTTCACCCGGACTCGTCTCCTAGCGCCAGTGTCAACACCTCTGCTCAGCGTTGGAGTTGCTTCGTCTGCCGACTGTCTGAGGACTCCTATGCCGTAATCATGAGAGAGGAGTCATGTGGGTTCACTGAGGCCCAAGAATTTGCACGTAAGCGGATCAGTGGAAGCTGCGATGGCGTACCACCAGATGATGCCGGGAAGCCCGGCAGAGGAGTACGTGAGGGCTCGGGGGCTAGGGCCCGTAGCCGAGTCATTCGGATTGGGATTCGTCGCTTCGGCTCTTCCTGGTCATGACCGGTACCGAGGCTATCTGTCGATCCCCTATCTCCGCCCTGCGGGTGGCGAACAGGGAGTTGCAACAGTCCGCTTCCGCTGTATCGCGGACAGGTGCGTCAAAGGCCCTGATGGGCAGTACCTGTTTCTGACTGGCGGTAAGGAAGTCCACGAGGGGCACGGAAAGTACCTGTCCCTCCCGGGGGACCCTCCTCGGATTCACAACACCTCCGCCCTGATTGCTGACAGCTCATTTGTGGTGGTTGTTGAGGGCGAATTTGATGACATGTCCTGGGCCATGGCGGGTGTACCGGCCGTAGGGATTCCAGGAACTGGCTCCTGGCGGGATTACTGGCATCCCCCATTTCTTGGCTATGAGGTGGTCTACCTGATAGCCGAAGGGGACCAAGCGGGGCAGGACTGCATGGAGGCGTTGGCCTCCGAAATGCCGAATGGGAAAGTGATCCGACTGCCCGACGTATACGACAGCAACCGCCTGTTGATAGAGCACGGGCCGCAGGCCCTGACGGAAAGGCTCGGGATTTGAGGTACAAGGAGGGTGATCAGGTATGGATCTCCCAAGACGGAGCCCTTCGGTTGGGAAAGGTGAGATCTGTGAATGAGGCCCCAACGGTTCCGTATCCATACGAGGTGACATGGGATACCGATGCCGGAAAGATCAAATATGCAACCCACGTGGCCGCAGAAGAGCTTAGCCCTGTTGAGTCCGATCCTGTGAACTCGCCGAGTCACTACACCAGCCACCCAAGTGGTGTGGAGTGCAAAGAGATCATCGGCCCGTTTACTACGTTTGTGGGGGCTGCGATCAAGTACCTGTGGCGTGCGGGTCTCAAGAGCCCTGATCCGATTGAAGACCTTCGTAAGGCCATGAAGTCCATTGAGATCGAGATCGAGCGACTTGAGAAGGAGGCAGCGTGAGCGCTCAAGAGGCAGAGGCCATGCAGGTTCTTCGGCAGGTTGTCCTGGAGAACCCGGATTACATATACAAGGTGCCCAGTCACTACGAAGTTTATGGGGATGGGACGGAAGATCTGGATGGAACGTGCTTTTACGTCCACAAGAACGAAAGCGGTGGGCTGGAAAGTCCCGGTTGTCTCGTAGGGCAAGTGGGCGCACGTATGGGGCTGTCGCTGGCAGATATGAGTAAGTACGAAGGACTCTCCGCACGCCAAATGCTGGGCAAGCTGCTGCCGAGTCTCTCCGAGGCCGTATTGCGCACTCTCGATCACGTGCAGGACAAGCAGGACAACGGTTTTACCTGGAAAGAGGCTTACGAGTTGACGGTAGGGGAGCTTGTGTGAGCGACAGACCTTGCCCGGCTTGTGGGAAAAGTTTGGCGGGCTCTCATATCAACAAGAAGTACTGCGACTCTAAGTGTCGTCAGAAGGGATATGCGGAAACGGCCCTTGCCCATGCTAGGCGTCGCCGCCAGGAGAACCCTGATTACGTTCGTGAGCTTGACCGCGCGAAGGACCTGCGACGCAATTTCGGTCTGACGCCCGAGAAGTACAAAGTAATGCTTGATGCGCAGAATGGTGGTTGTGCTATATGCGGCCGCGCGGCCGAAGAAGTAGGGGATCGTGTCAGTAGGAGGCTGGCGGTTGATCACTGCCATTCCTCGGGCAGGATCAGGGGCCTTTTATGCAGAGCCTGCAACGTGGCTATAGGTCAATTGCGAGATGATCCCGAGTTGATACGTCGTGCTGCTGCCTATGTGATGGAGAATGCTTGAAGCGAATATGTGTCATCAGTGACGTTCAGATTCCTTACCACAATGCAAAGCATCTTAAGAACTTGATCGACTTCATCGGGGATTTTGCCCCCGATGAGCTGTACCAAATCGGGGATCTCTGCGACTACCCGACTCCGTCTCGATGGAGCCAAGGCACTCGCCTTGAATATGAGCAGCATGTGAGGCGGGACTCAGAGACTACGAAGAGGGTGTTCCTGGAGCCGATTCGGAAGGTGTACAGCGGCCCCTTTGGAATCCTGGAGGGGAATCACGACCTTCGTCCTCGTACGTATCTGTCAGCGCAGGCCCCCGCTCTGGCCGAGTATGCAGATTCCTTCCATTTTCGTAAGTTGCTGGATTTTGATGGCTTTGGCGTAGATCTCACTCCACCCTTCTTCAAGGTGGGCCCGGATACCGCCCTGGTTCACGGTCATGAGATTAAGGGCCTGTCTCAGGAGGCCGGTAAAACGGCTCTGAGGCACGCGCTAAAGGCCGATGTAAATATCGTCATGGGCCACACCCACCGCCTTGGAGTTCAACGCGTAGGCACCGGATACCAAGGAGGTAGGCGAGGCATCCGATGGGGAATGGAAGTGGGGCATTTGATGTCCCCTGCAAAGGCGGGATATCTAGGCCCTGGAGGGGTCGCCAATTGGCAGCCTGGATTTTCCATCCTCTACATCTCTGACAAGCACGTTGCACCTGTTCCCGTCGACATTGCCCGAGATGGCTCATTCATTGTGGAAGGGGCTTTGTACGGAGGCCCCAGCAGGGGCCCCGACGGAAAGTTCGTAAGGGGAGTGAGCCTTTGACCGCTCTCGACTGGGCTGCCATGGCTCAGCTTGCCGACAAGGTGGCGAAGTCTATTGCTGCCAGTTGGCCCATCGTGGAGAAAGATGATGTGAAGCAGGAGATCTTGACTGCCTGCTATGAGGGCAGACAGGCACTCGAACCTCACGCTGATAATGGGGGTCTTCTCTGGGGTTTCTGCAAGACCGCTGGTGTGCGGTATGCATCCCGTGAGAGAGATGCTCGGGATGTTGAAGATGAGCGGTACTACTACACACCCTCTGAGGCCCGTATAGCTCTGGGCTCCTTTATTTACTCCGATGAGGAGATGGGGCAGTTGTTGGGGCGTAAGGACGATCTCTTGGGATGCCGGGTGACCGACAATTTGATGTCGGCTCGTATGGATGCGAGTAAGGCCCTTGAACGGCTTCCTGAGGAACAGCGAGCGCGAATCATGAGCCGGTATGTCATGGGTATTCCCTGTGGAAGTGATACCGAGCGTAAGGCGGCAAATCGGGCCGTTGACATGTTGGCTAGGCAGATGAACCGAGACCTGAGGAGCTAACAAGTTTGACTACTCCTTTTAGTGGGGCGTCCCCGTGGGGCGAGCCCAGTACTCCGACGAAAGAAGGCGACTTGACCAACATTTCTGAGAACACTGCTAACCCTTTTGAAGCTAGCAACACCATTAAGTTCGGTCCCGGTTTTGACGCCCCTTGGCTCGTTCTTCGGTCCTCTGGCACGACTCCGGATGAGGCAGCTAAGAACAATGCGGCAGTACTCCGCGCTTTTGTAGACAACGGAGTTCCGGAGTTGCTGAGTCAGGCAGCAACTAAGGCGCAGAGCGTCTACGGGCCTCCGGCCTCTGGTTCGGGCCCCAAGGAGTTCAAGGGCGGCCGAGTTGTGGCTAAGGAGCCTGCGGGCGACGGGGACAACTGTCCTCACGGTCGGACTCTCCGAGAGGGACAGGGGAAGAACGGCCCTTGGGCAGCCCTCTTCTGCAACGCGCCTAAGGGAAGCAATTGCGACCCCCTCTGGCGTCAGAAGGACGGCAGCTTTAAGGGCTAGTCATTAACAGGCGAGGGGTCGGGTAGTCGGCCCGACCCCTCGCACATCACCGAAGGGATTCAAGTGAAGTCGCTAGCTGAGCTGTGGGCCGGAATGGTTCTGGGCTTTGGATTTGGTATTGGCCTAGCACTCTTTGCCTCGGGGATTGACTTTGTCCGCTAGACCCTGATGGGAGGGTTGTGCGAGAGATCCTGTACCGGCTGCGTGGGCAGCCAATTCGTATCAACGTGGTCGAGTGCCCCGATGACCTGAAAGCCTTCGAGGATTTCGTACGACGCTTCCCGGTGTTGGGGTTCGACACAGAGACCACGGGCCTTGATTATTGGAATGCCAGGGGTGACAGGGGCTTCCGTCTTCGCCTGGCACAGTTCGGCACGGGGGCCGAGTCCTACGTCATCCCCGTGGAGCTAGGCCCTGAGTACGGGGCCGCAGTGGTAAGGGCTCTCAGGGCCGCTGAGAGCCTGATAGCTCAGAACGCTACTTATGACCTTCACGTCGTGGAGGAGTGTCTAGGCATTCCTATGGAGGATCTGGCTCCCAAGACATGGGATACAAAGCTATTGGCCCACCTCGTCGATCCGAGGGCTACCCGAGAGGGTGGCCCTGGGCTCAGCTTGGAAGACCTCGTCAGATTCTACATAGACCCTGTTGCAGCCGACGAAGTAAAAGGCTCTGCAAGGGAATTGGCTCAGGAGTACAAGACCACTAAGGCGGAGATATGGAAGGTGGTCAGTCTCCAGGACCCGAAATATTTGCTGTACGCAGGTATGGATCCCGTGTGGGCCTATCGGCTCTGGCAGATTCTCTATCGGCTGGTGCCTGCTAGGTCTAAGGCATCTGGCCTCATTGGCTGGGAGCACCGACTAGCCCATGTCTGTGCCAAGTTGGAGCGGACTGGCTATCTCCTCGATGTCGAGTACGCGGAAAGGTGCTGTGCTGAGCTGACAGCACAGCAGGAGGAGGCTGCTTATACAGCCCTCTCTTACGGCGTAAGCAAGGTCGGCAGCACAGATCAGCTTGTGGAGGCTTTCACCCGACTCGGGTACGGGTACAGGCTGGGTAAGAAGACGGCTAAGGGCAATGTCTCCGTCGATGATTCTGTGTTGCAGTCTATTGACCACCCTCTAGCGCAGGCTGTTATTGATGCGAAGCGAGCTGGGAAGTTTCGTAAGACCTGGTTCGAGAATGCTCTGAATGGGCGGGACTCCCTTGACAGGGTGCACGCTTCGCTGAATTCATTGGCTGCCAGAACAGCCCGCATGACAATTACGGGAAGTGTTCCGGCACAGACATTCCCTGCTGGCTCAGGATTTGTTAGAGGGATGTTCCTCGCAGAAGAGGGGCATGTGACGGCAAGTATTGACTATTCCGCCCAAGAATTGAGAGTAGCAGCGGCTCTCTCCCGAGACTCACGCATGATTGCAGCATTCCGTAATGCTGAGGATCTGCATCAACTGACTGCCGATGCGGCGGGAGTGTCGAGGAAGGTTGGCAAGATGGCCAACTTCCTTACCTGCTATGGAGGAGGGCCTAAGGCGCTTGCGCAACAGGCGAGTATCCCGCTTGAAGACGCGAAGCGGGTAATTGCAGGATTCAACTCGACCTTCCCAGGTGTTCCCAAGCGGGCAGAACAAGAAGCGGATTTTGCTCGGAGAGAGGGCTACATCTGGAGTGCGACAGGGCGAAGGATTCCCGTAGACCGTGGGCGCGAATATGCGGCCATCAACTACCTGATCCAGTCCTCTGCGAGGGATGTTACTGCTAGGGCCCTGCTGGAGCTAGACAAGGCAGGCTTTACGTCCTTTGTTCGGCTCCCAATCCACGATGAAGCGGTCTTCAGCTTCCCCGAGAAAGAGGCTCCGGAGATGGCTCGTGAAGCGGGCAAGATCATGGAAATGGAGCTTCCTGGTGTGCGTATTACAACTGATATCAAGGTGGGGGGTCGCTCGTGGGGGAGCCTGTATCTGGCAGCGTAATTTGGTTGCCTGTGCCGGGTACGGATGGAATGTACGAGGTAAGCAACAGGGGTCAAGTGCGTTCTTGGTGCTTGCGCGGATCGAAAACGGGCTCTCGGGCAAACATCGCCAGGATTCTCCGCCCGTGTAAAACTGGCCCGAACCGAGACTACCTTGCCGTAAATATTTTCGGCCGGAATACCAAGATTCACCGGTTGGTTTTGGAAGTGTTTTCCGGTTCCAGTCCCAGGCAAAACTTCCACGCTCGGCATTTGGACGGCAACTCTCTTAATAATCATGCCTCGAATCTGGCGTGGGGCTCTCCTGCTCAGAACTCAGATGACAAGTTCATTGTGGGGACCCACCCCTCTCAGCGTCACCCCACTGCAAAGATATCGAGAGAGGATGCGCAATCTATTCGCCACCTGTATGAACGAGGCGGCTTGTCGCAGAAAGAGATAGGAGCGAGGTTTGGGATTAAGCAACCTCAAGTAAGCAATATCGTTTGCGGTAGGCGCTGGGCAGAGGAGAGTAAGCATTGACCGAGACTGAGAAGGAGTTCCCTGAGGGGGGCTACCAGAACATTGAGCTTTTCCTAGAGGAGCTGTCAGCGCTGAGTCTTAAGTACGGACTGATTATGGAACCTGGGCGGGACCAAGATGATGTGCCGTGGGTCGAGATCAGTCACATTGACGATTCGACCAAGGGGGGTACGGATCTGGGATGGATCCGGAGCAAGGGAAAGTATGGGGTGTGGAGTGGTTAACTCCACTGAGCGCAAGGAACGGCGGGAAAAGGTCCGAGTGTTTCTCTCTGATCTGACAGCGCTGAGTAAGAAGCACGGCATGTACGTCAATCTCAAAGACGTGTGCTGCTGCGGTGAACTTGAAGTAATTCCCTTTGGCGGGGATACGTGCGGGGCGCAGGATCTTGAGTGGGATTTCGACCTTACCGAGTACACGGGGTTTATCTATGGATGACGAAGCATTTGATGCCCTGATCGGGGACATTGCTGACAGGCTCCAAGCCGAGCAGATCCAGAAGCAAGCGGCCCTCTACTCCCTAGCTGCTGCGTGCACTGCCTTTGTCTGGAGGCAGGCTACGACTGAGGGACTCCCTCCAGAACTGGCAAAGGATATGGCTTCTGACTTCTGGGCCGCTGTAATGCAGATTCCCTACACCATCGTTAAGGGGGATGAAGACTGATGGCACGCCGGATGGTCAATGATGATGCTGAGATCTACAGGGTTCTCATTCTGCGGAAGAAGTGGGAGCGGAACCCTGACTACGACTGGCGTAGTGAGGAACTGCGGAAGAACCCGCCCTACTTGTACTCCGAGACAGAGCGAGTATCTGAGTTCTGGGGACCGTACAACTCTCTAAGCGCTGCCAAGGGGCAGCGTACGAGTTACATGCTTAATGGCGTGGGGGAGCTGCGAGAGGGGGTCATCAGCGCGTCTATTCAGAAGGCCCAGATCGTGTGGGAAGAAGCCGAGGAAGGGGGTAGCTAGTGCCTACCAAGATGGAAGCCCGCTGTGACGGGTTCCGGAGGATGCTTCAGGCAGAGGTTTTCGCCTCAATCGTTCCCGGACGCTCTCCTGAGCTGAGGTATCACGAGTCTGTCTACGGGGCTCAAGCGGCAGTGGGCTGGGAACTGCCCCCACTCGTCTCCTGGGCCCGTGAGGAGACCATTTACAGGGGTGTCAGGGGTGGAGAGGTCTACTGGCGCTCTGGAGATGAATGGTCACTCCTCTACAGGGTCGAGGAGGGCAGCCATGCCCTCGACCTCCCTTGGCTGGAGGAAAACCAGTAATGGCGCAGATGAGATCTATGGGCGTTGAAGTCCGGTTGGGCCTTGATGAGTTGCTCCTCATCCGTAGGGCTCTGGCGAACCTCCTGGATGTCTGCGATGACGCAGATGACAGGGCCATTGAGAAGCTCATATCTGACCTGAGGGGGTCTGCTGGTGGAGTCAGTTGATTTGAGCGCTATCCCTGACATTGATTTGCACACTTTGTATGACGCTGTTTGTGAGCGCGTGGATTACGCGCATCACTACCCCGGTGACTTTGTGGATGCTGAGGCCATCTCGCTGGGGGCCTGCTTCGAGGCCCTGAGCCGCGAGGCGAAGCGGCGGCGGCTGTGGTGAATAGCCGGAGGTCAATTTGAGTAAAGAAGAGTGGTTGAAGGAGTGGTTGGAGCGACTTCCCGCACGTGACGAAGAGTGGGTAAGGGGGGTCCTGGAAATTTATTCCCTGAATGCGGATATTGGAATTCCTGGTGATTGACAACTAGATGAGCCCCGCCGATGGCGGGGCTCATCCCTTTTTGCTACTTAGGCAGAGGCTCAAGGCGACTAGGATCGAATCTCTTTCCCTTGCCTGCCGGGTGTACGAGAATTGCTGAGAGTGAGTGTCGGATGGCGCGACGCCTTTGTTCTAGCGTGAGAGCTTTCCATGATCCGCGAAGGTTGACTGACTTGGCTTCAAGCTCGGCGGTGTTGGCGTTAAAGACTGCCCTCTCATGACGAAGGGTGTCCAAGTCTTTTTCCAGTGTTTCGACCATGAAGATAAAAGTAGAGTTTGACACCTCCTTCGCCTTCCATTGTGCCCGCAACGCCGCAATTGCAGTTTCGGTATCTTCTAGCTCCTTGGCCCGAGCCCATGCAGTCGGCTCCAGCTTTAGGGATCCGGTGGCCCTTTCCCCATCGACCCAAACCAAATCACGTACCAATTCGTCTGTCTGCTCTCCAACAACGCTGACTTTCCCGCAAGCGCCTGGCTGGTTGGCAACGCAGGTATACGCGTGCTTGCCATCCTTCCGGCGTTGCCCCCTCATCTTGTGCCCGCAAATTCCACAGCGCGCGATTCCGGATAGAAGGTACTTGGTGCTTCGATCGGCTCCCGGAACTTTGCGACTTTGGAATACTGCCCCTATTGCCTCCCATTCCTCGATAGTGCAGACGGGTTCCCAAACCCCTTTTACGAAGGACCCATCTTCGTTTAGGAACACTTCCCCTTGGTGTACTCGGAGCCCGCAATTCCTTGGGCGAAGGAGGAGTCGGCTGAAGTTTGTTTGATTGAAGGGCTTACCGGTAGTCCTGCTTACGATGCCTGCGGCTTCCCATTCGCGGGCGATGGTAGCTACTCGCTTTCCCGCTATGAAGTCTTCGATTGCCTTCCGCAGAGGCTTGGCCTCTTTGTCCCACAGTTTTGACTTATTATCGGGGTCCCAGCCGAACGGGGCTGGTCCGCCGGATTCTTCTCCAAGTTTCGCTTTGTCAAGCTGGTGCCGCTTTATGCGCCTAGACGTATCGGAGGAAGCTTTGTTTGCAATGTTCACGAAGAGCCTGGCCATAAAGCGGCCTTCGGAAGTGGTCAAGTCGTAACTTTGAGTGCAGGTGTCAAATACTAGACGCCTTTTTGAGGTCTCATAGATATCGATGATGCGTTCAAGGTCTTTGGGCTGCCTAACCAATCGGTCAAGATCGAGTGCCACGATGCCATCAATGACTCCACTCTTAAGATCCTTGACCATCTCCTCAAAGGCGGGGCGTTTGACATTGCGTTTATAGGCGCTGAGATCGTTGTCTTCGTAGGGAACTACGTTCCATCCGTTGGAGGTTGCCAGGTCGTCAACGTCCTCGCCCTGCGTACGGACTCCATCCCCTGTGTTCAGGTCGTCGTCGCTGATGCGGCGGTACCCGCCTACCCGTGCCATCAACTCCCCCTCGCGTCTGCGGACTTGCATGGGTCGAAGAGTACATGCATCCTCTCTACATGCGCCAGCGCGTGTACACGAGGTACTGGTCGGTGCCCTCGACGGGCCGCAGCAGCTCGAACCACTCGAACCCGTCGGAGCTCTCCACGGTCCCGGCGCGCGACGAGAACCGCTTCTCCAGGACCTCCCGCTGCTCGGCGGGCACGGTCAGTGCGTTGATCTTCACGATGCTCATGCCGTCCATCCTGCCGTACGGGTATGACAGCGGGCGGTGCGGGCGAGGGGGAGGCGGTCAGTCGAGGGACTGCTGGACGGGGGTGCCCTGCTGGGCCTCCAGCAGGACGCGGTCGCCCACGGGGCGCTTCAGCTGCACGGTGGCGTGGCTCAGGCGGAGGGCCTTGTTGCAGATTTCGTCGGGGCCGCGCGGGGGGTTCCTCGGGAGGACCGAGGCCGCGAGGACGACCGTCTCGTCCGTCTCCAGGGCCTTGACCACGCTCGGGCCCGTGCAGCTGCCGTGGGAGACCCCGACGGTGAGGGTGCGGCCCTTGAGGGTGACGGAGTCCGGTCCTCCGGTCATTGCGACGTCCCGTTCGGGGCTCGGCGGCAGCGGTGCGACGGGGGAGTCGGGGAACCTCGGCTGGGCGACGGCGGGGTAGGTGAAGGGAGTGTCGTAGCCCTCGACGGTGAACAGCCAGGCGGGCACGCGGGCTTGGCCCCGGCCCGTGGCGACCTCCGTCGTGCCGAGGCGGGCGGCCGTGACGTGGAGGGTGTGGCCGCCGTCGGGGGCGTTGGAGCCCTCGCCGAGGAGGTCGACCGCCTGGAGCGCGGTCAGGGGCTCCGCCGTGCGGGTGGTGCCGTCGGGCCAGGTGGCCCTGGCCTCGGGGCGGGTGGTGGGCAGCTTTCCCGTGGCGACGTACGCACCCTTGAGGTGGGCCGTGTTGTCGGCCGAGGAGCGGAATCCGCCCTGGGGCAGCCCCGTCCGGAACCGGCCCAGGGGGAAGAAGCCCCGACGCATGGTGGCCAGAGCCTCCGTGCCTTTCCACGCCTCGGCGACCGTGCGCATGCGGGAGCCGGGATCCGCGGCGGTCACTTCGACGGAGCGCACTTCGGTGCCGCAGGCGGTGAGTGTCAACAGGGCTGATAACGCGGCCAGTTGGCGGGTTCTGGCGGTGCTCGGCGTGCGCATGGTGGCCTCCGGGGGCGGGACGCTGAGTCGTGCGGTGTGCGCTGGGACGTGGGGCAGGCGGATCGGGTTCCCGTGGCGTTGTCAGTGGTGGGGGCTACCGTCGTGGACAGGTGATCTCGGCTGGTGGGAGGGGTGGGTCGTGCGGGAGGCGGTGGTGACGTCCGGCGGGGACCGGATGCGATGGGTGGAGCTGCCGGGCGAGGAGCCGTGCCGGGTGTACGTGCACGGGCTCGGCGGGGTCTCGGGGATGTTCGTCGAGGCGGCGGCGCATCCGGCGCTGGCCGGGCGGCGGTCGCTGCTGGTGGACCTGCTGGGGTTCGGGGTGAGTGACCGGCCGGACGATTTCGCGTACGGCCTGGACGACCACGCGGAGGCTCTCGCCGCTTTGTTGAGGGAGGCGGGGGCCGCCGGGGCCGAGGTGGTCGGGCACAGCATGGGCGGGGCGGTGGCCCTGGTGCTGGCCGAGCGGTGTCCGGAGCTGGTGTCGAAGCTGGTGCTGGTGCACGCCAATCTGGACGCGATCACCCCGGCGAAGGGCGCGCCGGGAAGTGGTGGCATCGCGGGGTACGGGAGCGAGGAGGAGTTCGTCTCCACGGGGTGGGGCGAGGAGGTGCGGGCCTCGGCGGGGGAGACCTGGTGGTCGACGATGAAGACCGCCGGGGCGCGGGCCGTCTACCGCAGTGCGGTCGGGCTGACGCGGGGGAGCGAGCCGGTGATGCGGGAGTTGCTGCTCGGCCTGAAGATACCGCGCGCCTATGTGCTGCCGGAGGGGGACGCGGAGTTCCGGGGCGGGGAGGAGCTGGTGGCTGCCGGGGTCCGGGTCGTCGCCGTGCCTGATTGCGGGCACAACGTCATGACCGACAACGTGGACGGGTTCGCGCGGGCTGCCGCCGCCGTGCTGGAGGGGGAGGACGGATGACAAAGAGCGGTACGGACGTGCGTACGGAGGTCGGGCGGTTCGCGGCGCGGTGGCTGGAGGTGGTGGCGGGCGGGGACCGGGGCGGGTTCGGCGCTGGGGACTTCGTACGGTCGCCCGCCGGGCTGTGGCTGGCGCTCGGGGTGGTCGCCGCCGGGGCGAGGGGGGAGACGGCACGGGAGTTGGGCGAGCTGCTGGGAGTGTCGGGGAGTGCGGCGGCCGGGGCGGTGGGTGAGGTGTCGCGGGTGCTGGGCGGGACCGACGCGCTCGGGGTGGCGACCTGTGTCCGGAGTCGGGTGCCGGTGTACCGGGAGTTCCGGGAGGCGCTGCCCGGGGTCGCCGTCGGGCCGCTCGACCCGGTGGAGCTGGACGGGTGGGTGCGGGAGGCGACCGAGGGGATGATCGAGAAGCTGCCCGTGCGGATCGGGGACGACGTCCTGCTGGCCGTCGTCAACGCCCTGGCGCTGAAGGCGCGGTGGGAGACCCCTTTCCCGTCCTGGAGCACCGCCGACGGGGAATTCGTCGATGCCGCCGGGGTGGTGCACGAGGTGCCGACCATGCACCGGGAGATACCCCTCGCCGATGCCTGGGCGGTCGGCGGGACTCGGGTGGTGGAGCTGCGCACACGGGGCGAGCGGGGTGGGGCCCCGGCCCGGGTGAGGTTCGTGCTGGGGGAGGAGGGGGCCGGGCCCCGGGACGTACTGCCCGCCGGGTGGGCGGGGCAGGCGCAGCGCGTCCCGCTCGACGCGGAGGTGGTGAGGATCGCGCTGCCCCGGCTGGAGCTCCGTATGACCGACGAAGTCACCGACAGCCTGCCCGCGTGGGGAGTGCACCGGGCGACCCGCGAGGACGCCGACTTCTCCGGGATGTCGCCCGAGCCGCTCGCGGTGTCCCGGGTGGTGCAGGAGGCGGTGCTCAAGGTGGCTGAGGAGGGGGTGGAGGCGGCGGCCGTGAGCGTGGTGCTGATGGAGCCCGGCGGAGCGCCCCCGGCTCTTCGGCGTACGGAGGTCGTCCGGTTCGAGCGGCCCTTCGGGGTGGTCGTGCTGGACGGGGCGGGGGAGCTGCCGCTGTTTATTGCCTGGCAGGAGGGGGCGCCCAAGGGCTAGAACGGAGGTCCGTGTCGGGGTATCCGGCGACAGCGGGAATCGGGCGACAAGACGTACGGCGGGAGCAGGCGCGTGGCGGGTCAAGGCGTAGAGGCGTTCTTCAAGGACGGGCGGCTCACCTCCGTGCCGCGCAAGCCGGGGCGGCGGGAGGAACTCCTCGCCCACCTGACGAGGACCCTGTTCACGGAGGGCCGCGACTACACCGAGCGCGAGGTCAACGACATCCTCCGCACCGTCCACGAGGACTGCTCGGCGCTGCGCCGCTACCTGGTGGAGGGCGGCTTCCTGGCCCGCACGAAGGACGGCAGCAGCTATCACCGGGTGCGGCGCTGAGCCTTCGTCGTCAGTCCGCGTGGTGCGCGTGGTGCGAGGTGAGCCGCGCGGAGTGTGCGCGATGGGCGGAACCCATGGCCTCGATGTGATCGGGGAGGGGGATGCCGGGCGGCAGTACGGGGTCGGCCTCGGGAGTCCCGTAGGCGGTCCGCATCGGGATCACTCCGGCCCACAGGCCGAGCTCCGCGTCCGGTCCTTCGCCGTCCTCCGGCGGGCCGGCGGCGATCTTCACCGACGCTTCGTCGAGGGGAAGGGCGAGGAGCGAGGTGGCGGCGAGCTCCTTCTGGTTGGGGCGGCGCGCGTAGTCCCACTGGCCGGGGGCGCTCTGCTCGGAGAGCACGCGGAGCCCGTGGAGGAGGGCCTCGGGGTCGGAGCGGTGGGTGATCAGGCGCGGGGTGCCGTGGACCATCGCGGAGCGGTAGTTCAGGCCGTGCTCGAAGACCGAGCGGGACAGGACGAGGCCGTCGACGTGCGTGACGGTGACGCAGACGGTCGTGTCCGGGGTCCGGGCCAGGCTGCGGCTGGCTACGGAGCCGTGCACGTAGAGCGTGCGGGTCGCGAAGTCGACTCCGTACACGGTGGGCACCGCCAGCGGCGCGCCGTCGACGACCACCGCGAGGTGGCAGACGAATCCGGCGCGCAGGACCGCGTCGAGGTCCGCGACCAGGGTGCTGCCCTGGTCGCGGAGGCGGCGGTGGCGGGTGCGGTCGGTGACCTTCAGCTCAGCGCTGCCGATGTGCTGATTCTGTTCTTCGGTGCTCATGTCCCCACGGATTCAGTCGACTTGATCGTCGGATGCAACTGAATCAGTGGAGGGGTGGGGATTTCAAGAGGTCGCAGCGACCCGAAGCTCCTTGATGCCGTTGATCCACGCCGAGCGCAGCCGCCTCGGGTCGCCCGCCAGACGCAGGTCCGGCAGCGCGTCCGCGAGGGCGTTGAAGATCAGGTCGATCTCCATCACGGCGAGGGACTTGCCGAGGCAGAAGTGCGGGCCGCCCCCGCCGAAGCCGAGGTGGGGGTTGGGGTCGCGGGTGATGTCGAAGGTGCCGGGGTTCTCGAAGACCTCGGGGTCGTGGTTGGCGGAGGAGTAGAAGATGCCGACCCTCTCGCCCGCCGTGATCCGCTGCCCGCCCAGTTCCAGGTCCTGGGTGGCCGTCCGCTGGAAGGACACCACGGGCGTCGCCCAGCGCACGATCTCCTCGGCGGCGGTCTTCGGGCGCTCCCTCTTGTACAGCTCCCACTGCCCGGGGTGGGTGAGGAAGGCATGCATGCCGTGGCTGATGGCGTTGCGGGTGGTCTCGTTCCCGGCGACGGCCAGCAGGATCACGAAGAAGCCGAACTCGTCCGAGCCGAGGTTCCCCTCGTCCTCGGCGGCGACCAGCTGCGACACGATGTCCTTGGCCGGGCACTCCTTGCGTGCAGCCGCCAGGTTCATCGCGTACGAGATCAGTTCCATCGCGGAGTCCGCGCCGATCTCCTCGGTGATCGCGTACTCGGGGTCGTCGTACGCCACCATCTTGTTCGACCAGTCGAAGATCTTGCTGCGGTCCTCCTGGGGTACGCCGATCAGTTCGGCGATGGCCTGGAGGGGCAGTTCCACGGCGACGTCGGTGACGAAGTCGAAGGTGCCGTCGCCCTTCTCCGCCTGCGCGACCGCCGCTTCGACGATCTTCAGGGCCCGGTCCCTGAGGGTGTTCTCCAGGGAGCGGATGGCGCGCGGGGTGAAGCCGCGCTGGACGATCTGGCGGATGCGGGTGTGCTCCGGCGGGTCCATGTTCAGCATGATCAGCTTCTGGGCGTCGATCTGGTCCCGGTGGATGTGCTCGTTGAAGCGGATCACGGCGGTGTTGGTGTTCGAGGAGAACAGCTCGGGGTGCGTCGAGACGTACTTGACGTCCTCGTGCCGCGTCACCGCCCAGTACCCCTCGTCGCCGAACCCGGCCACGCCGGGCCGCTGCGCGCACCACCACACGGGCGAGGTCTGCCGCATCGCCGCGAACTCGGGGAGCGGGATGCCCGACTGGAGGACGTCGGGGTCGGTGAAGTCGAACCCTTCGGGCAGTGCGGGGCAAGTCATCGGCAACTCCCTGTCGCAGGTGCTGATCTGACGGCCTATCAGAAGTTGCCCGCAAGGTAGTAACGAGTTCTACAAGTGGCAAGACCCTTGCGCAGTCGGGCCGTTGTTCATGAGACTGGCAGCAGAACTAGAACGCGTACTACTTCTGCCGAGAAGAGGACGAGCTCATGGCCGCGGAACCCGTCATCGTCGAAGCCGTACGCACCCCCATCGGCAAACGCGGGGGAGCGCTCGCCAACCTGCACCCCGCCTACCTGCTGGGCGAGACCTACCGCGAACTCCTGGCCCGCACCGGCATCCACGCCGACTGCGTCGAGCAGGTCGTCGGCGGCACCGTCACCCACGCCGGTGAGCAGTCCATGAACCCGACGCGCAACGCCTGGCTCGCCATGGGCCTGCCGTACGAGACGGCCGCGACCACCGTCGACTGCCAGTGCGGGTCCTCGCAGCAGGCCAACCACATGGTCGCGAACATGATCGCCGCCGGAGTCATCGACATCGGCATCGGCTGCGGCGTCGAGGCCATGAGCCGCGTCCCGCTGGGCAGCGGCTCCAAGCACGGCCCCGGCAAGCCCTTCCCCGACGAGTGGAACGTGGACCTCCCCAACCAGTTCGAGGCCGCCGAGCGCATCGCCCGCAACCGGGGGCTGACGCGCGAACGGGTCGACGCGCTGGGCCTGTTGTCCCAGGAGAGGGCCCACGCCGCCTGGGCGGAGGAGCGCTTCAAGCGCGAGACCTTCGCCGTGCAGGTACCGACGAACGAGGAGGAGCAGGCCGCCGGGCAGGGCATGTGGCGGCTCGTCGACCGGGACGAAGGGCTCCGGGACACCTCCATGGAGGCCCTCGCCCGGCTGAAGCCCGTCATGCCGACGGCCGTGCACACCGCCGGGAACTCCTCGCAGATATCCGACGGCGCCTGCGCGATCATGTGGGCGTCCAAGCGGATGGCCCGCGCCCTCAAGCTCAAGGCCCGCGCCCGTATCGTCGCCCAGGCGCTGGTGGGCTCCGACCCGCACTACCACCTCGACGGACCCATCGACGCGACCCGCGCGGTCCTCGGCAAGGCGGGCATGTCGCTCCGGGACATCGACCTCGTCGAGATCAACGAGGCTTTCGCCTCCGTGGTGTTGAGCTGGGGGCAGGTCTTCGAGCAGGACCTGGAGAAGGTCAACGTCAACGGCGGGGCGATCGCGCTGGGGCATCCGGTCGGTGCGACCGGGGCCCGCCTGATCACCACCGCACTCCACGAACTGGAGCGCAGGGACAAGGAGTTCGCGCTCATCACGATGTGTGCGGGTGGCGCGCTGGCGACGGGGACGATCATTCAGCGGCTATGACGCATCGTCATCTACCGCTAGCAGTAAGGGAGTTCCCCCGACTCGGGGGTGTAGGAAGGTGCACCCCCTGTTCGGGGGTGCAGCGCATGGCGGCAGGGGTGGCGGCGAACCTACCGTCGAGGCATGAAGCAGACACGCACGGTCGCCGCCGCCCTCACCGCCGCCGCCCTCGTCGGGCTCGCCGCCGCACCGGCCCTCGCGGTCACCACGACCGCACAGGCCCCGCAGACGTCCCAGGCCCCGCAGGCGTCCCAGGCCCCGCAGGCGTCCCGGACCCCGCAGGCGTCCCGGACCCCGCAGGCGTCCCAGACCCAGCACCCCGCCAGGGGCACCCTGATCTCCGTCACCCCGGTCGCCGACCTCACCCGGGCCGACGTCCGGGCGTTCCTGGCCAAGGGCGGCCTCACCGTCGACCCGCAACTGGTCCGGCACGGCCTCACCGCGTACCGCCTGCTCTACCGCACCGTGACCCCGCAGGGCGCGCCGACCACCGCCAGCGGTCTCTTCGTCGTCCCCAAGAACGCCGCGAAGAAGCTCTCCGTCGTCTCCGACACCCACGGCACCATGGTCCACCGCGACTACGCGCCGTCCGTCGCGGAGGACTTCGGCCGCCTCTCCCCGTTCCTGTACGCGAGTACGGGCAAGGCCGTCGCCGCACCCGACTACCTCGGCCTCGGCAAGGGCCCCGGCACCCACCCGTACATGGACACGAAATCCGCCGTCACCGCCACCGTCGACATGCTGCGCGCCTCCCGCCAGGCCGCGCCGCGTCTCGGCAGGCAGCTCAGCGGCGACGTGTACGCGACCGGCTTCTCGCAGGGCGGTCAGGTCGCGATGGCCGTCGGCCGTGAGCTGTCACGAGGGGGCCCCTTCCGTCTCAAGGCCCTCGCCCCCGTCGCCGGGCCCTACGACCTGGCGGGCACCGAGATCCCCGCCCTGTACGACGGCCGGGTCAACCCCATGAGCGGCCTCTTCTACACGTCGTACTTCCTGACCGCACAGAACAAGATCCACCACTTCTACCAGGACCCCGCCGAGGTCTTCCGCCAGCCGTACGCCCAGGTCGTCGAGCAGCTCTTCGACTCCGAGCACACCGAGGAGGACGTCGCCAAGACCCTCCCCGGCAGCGTCAAGGAGCTCCTCACCCCCGCCTTCTACGAGAAGATGCGCCGCCCCAGCGGCAAACTCCTGCGGGCCATCACCGCCAACGACGGCACCTGCGACTGGAAGCCCCGCGTCCCGACCCGGCTCTACACCTCCGCCGGCGACACCGACGTACCGATCGGCAACGCCCGCGCGTGCGCCGCCGACCTGGCCGACAACGGCAAGAAGGCCCCGGTGCTCGACCAGGGGGAGGTCGACCACTTCGGGGCCTTCAAGAAGTCCGCGCCGCAGATCGCGCGGTGGTTCAACACACTGGACTGAGGGACAGGGCTCAGTACCAGTTGTTCTGCTGCCAGAAGTTCCACGCGCCGCACGGGCTGCCGTACCGCTCGTTCATGTAGTCGAGACCCCACTTGATCTGGGTCTTCGGGTTTTCCTTCCAGTCCGCACCGGCCGACGACATCTTCGACGCGGGCAGCGCCTGGACCAGGCCGTACGCACCGGAGGAGGAGTTCGTCGCGTGGTGGTTCCAGCCGGACTCGTGGGCCACGATGTTGCTGAAGCACTGGAACTGCGCGGCGGGCATCATCTGCCGGGCCGTGTCCTTGGCGGACGACGGCGCAGCCACCGCGCCGGAAGCCGATCCGAGGACCGCGCCCGCAGCACCCAGCAGGGCGGTGGCGCCGACGACGGCGGTCTTCTGGCGGGCGGAGAAGCGGCTGATGAAGGCGAACGACACGAAGTGACCTAACGATCGGGGACAGGGGGCCGCACACCAGGACCCGAAGGCCCGAGGGGGAGGGGAGCCAGGGCGAACAGCGGTGAGGCGAAAGCCGTCCGGCGTCCTGCGGCTCCACCAATGAAGCAGCCGTCGGCGGGCCTGGCAAACACCCCGGGTACTAGTGGCGGGGGTGCGTGGGGCAGTACAGCCCCACCGTGCGACAACCAGGAAAACGCAGGTCAACAGGGGTGCGAAGGGGTCTGTGGGGGCCGCGTGAGGACTACGAGCCCCGATAGTTGAGGACCAAGGTCCTATGGGCCGCTTCACACCGCAAGGCCCCCGAAACGCACCCAGGGTCGCCGCCCGACTACCCCTTCGGGGCCTCTCGCGGTACGTCCTCGAAGGCGACCGGCGCCTCGAACGCCGCCCGCCGCGTCGCCCGCCGCAACGCCTTCAGGAGCGTCGGGCCCACGGTCAGGGTGAGGACCACGGTCAGCACCGCCCGCCCCAGGTCCCAGCCGACCGAGGTGGCCAGGCAGTACGCGAGGAAGCGGACGAGGTTCTCGTGCACGGGGTCGCCCGGCACGAAGGAGACCCCCGTGGACAGGCCACCGATGTACGTCCACCCCTGGAGGTTCATCACCGTCCCGTAGAAGAAGGCGGCCCCCGCCCCGTACAGCGCGAGCATCACCACCTCGCCCCGCCCGCGCAGCCGCTGCCACCCCGGCAGCAGCCCCGCCCCCATCGTGAACCAGCCCATCGCCAGCATCTGGAACGGCATCCACGGCCCGACCCCGCCCGTGAGCAGCGCCGACGCGAAGATCGTCACCGAGCCCAGGACGAAACCGAAGCCCGGCCCGAGCACCCTCCCGCTCAGCACCATCAGGAAGAACATCGGTTCCAGGCCCGCCGTCCCCGCGCCCAGCGGACGCAGCGCCGCCCCCACGGCGGCCAGCACCCCCAGCATCGCGACGGCCTTCGCGTCCATCCCCGCGTCGGAGATCGCCGCCACCACCACCCCGACCAGCAGCGGCAGCAGCGCCGCGAACAGCCACGGGGCGTCCTTGGAGTGCGCGAGCCCGGCCGCCGAGTCGGCCAGCAGCGGCCACCCGAAGGCGATCACCCCGACCAGACTGACCAGCACGAGCGCCGCGACGGACTTCGGCCCCAGCCGTACGGGGCGGCTCACGGCGTGGTCCCGCCGGAGAGCGCGTCCCGCACCTGCGTCACGGTCAGCCACTTCTGCGGCGCCAGGATCTTCGCCACCTGCGGCGCGAAGGAGGGGGAGGACACGACGACCTCGGGGGTCGGCCCGTCCGCGACGACCTCGCCGTCGGCCAGGATCACCACCCGGTGCGCCAGCTCGGCCGCCAGCTCCACGTCGTGCGTGGCCAGCACCAGGGCGTGCCCGTCGGCGGTCAGCTCCCGCAGGATCTGCACGAGCCGGCCCTTGGCCGCGTAGTCCAGACCGCGCGTCGGCTCGTCGAGCAGCAGCAGCGGCGGCTTCCCCGTCAGGACGAGGGCCAGCGCCAGCGCGAGGCGCTGCCCTTCCGACAGGTCCCTCGGATGCGTGGAGTCCGGCACTCCGGGCAGCAGCGCGCTCACCAGGGCCCGGCAGGTCCCGGGCTCGGCCCCCGCGTCGTGGTCGGCGGCGGCGCACTCGGCGGCCACGGTGTCGGCGTACAGCAGGTCCCGGGGCTCCTGCGGTACGAGACCCACCCGGCGCACCATCTCGCGCGGGGCGGTCTTCGCCGGGGCCTTCCCGCCGACGGTTACCCGCCCGCCGGACGGTGCGTGCATTCCCACCAGGGCGTTGAGCAGTGTCGACTTTCCGGCTCCGTTGCGCCCCATCAGGGCGATCGTCTCGCCGGGCCGCACCGACAGCGACACGTCCCGCAGTGCCTCGACGCGCCCCCGGCGCAGCGACAGATTCACGGTCTCGGCGACGGGCGGTGCGGCGGGGGGCTCCGCGACGGCGGCAGGGGCACGGTCCGCCAGCTCGGCCCGCAGCCCTGCGGCCCGACGGCGGGCGTCCCGTACGGACAGGGGCAGCGGCGACCACCCGGCCAGCCGCCCGAGCCCCACCACCGGGGGGTGCACGGGCGAGGCGGCCATGACGTCGGCGGGCTCGCCGAGTACGGGGGCCCGACCTGGCCCGGGCAGGAGCAGCACCTGGTCGGCGTACTGCACGACCCGTTCCAGCCGGTGCTCCGCCATCAGCACGGTCGTGCCGAGGTCGTGCACGAGCCGTTGCAGTACGGCGAGGACCTCTTCGGCGGCGGCCGGGTCCAGCGCGGACGTCGGCTCGTCGAGGACGAGGACCTTGGGGTGTGTGGTGAGCACGGACCCGATCGCCACCCGCTGCTGCTGCCCGCCGGACAGCGTGGAGATCGCCCGGTCGCGCAGGTCGGCGAGGCCCAGCAGGTCGAGGGTCTCCTCGACGCGCCGCCGCATGACGTCCGGGGCGACGCCCAGCGACTCCATGCCGTACGCCAGCTCGTCCTCGACGGTGTCGGTGACGAAGTGCGACAGCGGGTCCTGCCCGACCGTCCCGACGACATCGGCCAGCTCGCGCGGCTTGTGGGTGCGGGTGTCGCGCCCGTCGACGGTCACCCGGCCGGTCAGGGTCCCGCCGGTGAAGTGCGGCACGAGCCCCGACACCGCACCGAGCAATGTCGACTTACCGACTCCGGAAGGCCCGACGAGCAGGACGAGTTCGCCCTCGGGGACGGTCAGGTCGATGCCGCTGAGGGTGGGCGCGTCGCAGCCGTCGTACCGGACGGAGACGTTCTCGAACCGGATCACTTCACGTTTCCTTGCGGGGGAGCGGGAGCGGGAGCGGGGGACGCGGACACGGGGGGCGGGGGCACGGGGGCCACGAACGCGGGCAGCAGCCCGACCAGCACCGACAGTGCGGGCCACACCGGGAGCTCGGGGGCCACCAGCGGGAGCACTCCCGGGTGCAGTGCCTGCGGATCGTACGCACCGGCCCCGATCATCAGCCCCGCCACTGCCACCCCCGACCCGGCGACCAGCCAGGCCCGCATCCCCCACCGGTCGGGCCGGTACCGGGTGCGGACGCTGCGCCGCCCGCCGAGCCGCAGCCCGCCCATCGCGGCGAGGAGCCCGACGACGAGCACCGGCAAGCCGTACCCGGCACCTTCCGCCGCGAGCAGCCCGTACGTCCCCGCGCACACGCCGAGCAGCCCGCCGAGGGTGAGCGCGGTCGTCACGTGCCGTACGGCGGCGGGGACGTGAGCGGTACGCCCGTACCCCCGCGCGTCCATCGACGCGGCCAGCGCCACGGACCGCTCCAGCGCCCCCTCCAGCACGGGCAGCCCGATCTGGACGACGGCCCTGACCCCGCCCGTGGGCCGCCCGCGCAGCCGCCGGGCGGTGCGCAGCCGTACGACGTCGGAGACCATGTTCGGCGCGAAGGTCATCGCGACGACGACGGCCACCCCCGCCTCGTACAGGGCGCCCGGCAGGGACTTCAGCAGCCGTGCGGGATTGGCGAGGGCGTTGGCGGCGCCCACGCAGATCAGCAGCGTCGCCAGCTTCAGCCCGTCGTACAGCGCGAACACCAGCTGCTCGGCGGTCACCTTCCCGCCGAGCCGCACCCCCTTGGCCCACTCGGGCAGAGGCACCTCCGGCAGCGTGATCAGCACGTGCTGTCCCGGGATCGGGGACCCCAGGAACACCGAGAACACCAGCCGGATCACCAGCACCGCGAGCCCCAGCTTCACGAACGCCCCGTACGACCGCGCCCACGGCGCGTCCGTGCGGCGCGCGGCGACGACGTACCCGGCCACCGCCACCAGCAGCCCGAGCAGCAGCGGGTTGGTGGTCCGCGAGGCGGCGGCGGCGAGTCCGAGGGCCCACAGCCACCAGGCTCCGGCGTGCAGGGCGTTGCTGCGGCTGGCGGCGGGGGCGCGCAGGGTCGTGCCGCGCACGGTCCTGCCCGTCCCCGGCGGCTCCTCCGCGCCCGTCCCCAACGGCTTGTCCGCACTCATCCCCGGCGGCTTGTCCGCGCTCATCCCCGGCGGCGGCGTGCCTGCCACACGGCGGCCCCGCCGAGCAGCAGAACGGCGACGGCCCCGACGATCAGCCCGGCGGAGGGACCGCTCCCGTGCTCCTCATCGGTTGAAACGGAATCCGTCGCGGCGGGCGCGGGAGTCTTCGTCCCCGCCCCGGAGCCCGACACCTGCTCGGCGCACCCCACCTTCGGGTATCCACCGATCGCGCACAGCAGCGCGGCGTTGTTGTACCGCAGCGGCCGCGCGACCCCCGCCAATGCCTCAGCCGTGGTCGCATCCTCCCCGACCTGCGCACATACGGTCCGGGGGGCGGGCGGCGTCTCCCCTTCCGGTGCGTCGTCGGGCGTACCGAAGTCGAGCACCAGGGCGATCCGCTTGCTGCCCTCCTTGGCCGGGGTCGAGGCGCAGGCGGCCGCGAAGTCGGCCGCACCGCGCGGCTTGGCGGCGTCCTGCGAGTCCTTGCTCACGGCGAAGCGGAATCCCTGGACGGTACCGTCGGCCGGGTGCGTGGTGGCGGCACCCTGGGTGGCGTACACCCACTTCGCGTTCGCGTCGTCGCGCTCCCAGAACGACCAGTACCGGTAGCCGGTGCTGCCGTCGGCGTACGCGGCGGGGGCGAACGCCCCCAGCGCGGGCACGAAGGCCCCGGACGCGACGACGGCCGCCGCGAGGAGGGCACCGGCCTCCGGGTGTCGCCTCACAGCTGCTGGTTCTTCTTGTTGCGTCCGCTGATCAGGATGCCCGCGCCCATGCTCGCGACGAAGGCGACACCGACGATCCACCAGGTCGCCGAGGAACCGCCCTCGTCGTCGCTCTTCTTCTCGGCGTCGTCCGCGTCCTTCTTCACCTCGGGGGCGGGCCCGGTCGCGTTCAACTGCTCGACCAGGTCGGCCCCGCCGAAGTCCCGAGGGTCCATACCGGTGGCGTGGGCCGCGAAGGCCAGCTGCGCGTACGCGGCCGGGCCCGCGCCCTTCGCCCAGGCGGCGGAGTTCTTCGCCAGCCAGTCGGCGGACTTCCTGGCGGCTTCCTGGTGGCCGTCGGCGGCGAGCGCCACGACGGCGTCGGCGGTGTTGCCGAAGTCGGGCTTGGCCTCGACGCCGGGCAGCGGGGCGGTCATCAGGTGCCCGCCGTTCTTGTCGAGCGTCCGCGCGAGGTAGTCCGACCCACCGGCGGCAGCGGCCTTCGGATCGCCCATCCCCTCCTTGCACCCGGGAGCGGCCTGGACCGGCTTGTCCTTCTCCTTGGGCACGTCGATGACGGGACCGCCCCGCCCGGCGGCGGCGGTCACCACGGCGGCGGTGGCGTCGGCGCTGGGGTAGAGCTTGCCGGACTTGTCGGGCTGGAAGGCGAAGGACCCGCGATTCTCGTCCTTCCCGTCACAGCTCACCTGGAAGCCGAGCAGCGCCTGTAGCGGAGTCTTCCCGTCCTTCCCCTTCAGCGCGTCGTCCTTGAGCCCGGCACCGTTCAGCGCACCGGTCACGAGCGAGGTCGAATTGGCGTCGGACGGCGACCCGGCGACGTACGGCCACCCGCCGTCCGCGTTCTGTACGGACTTCAGCCAGGTCACGGCCTTCTTCACGGCGGCGTCCTGCCCGCCCACCGCACCGAGCGCCTGCACGGCCGTGGCCGTCGCGTTGGTGTCCCGCATCGCCTTCGCGTCACAGTCCTGGGTCACCTCCGCGCGGAACGCGGGAAACGCCCCGTCCTCGCACTGCTGCCCGACCAGCCAGTCGACTGCCTTGGCCGAGGGCCTGACCCCGGCGTTGTGCTGCGCGGTGAACGCCAGGGACTGCCGGAAGACGCCGTCGTACGTCGGGTCCCCCTTCCCGTACAGCCCGGAAGGAATCGCGACGGGCGACGGGGCCGGAGCAGCGAAGGCGGCCGGTGCGGCGACCGCACCGAGAACGACGCTGACGGCGAGCGCGGCGGTGCCACGACGAAGGTGAAGGGGGATCATGCACGCATTCTACCGAGCGGTACTCCGCCCGGCGCGGGGCCGCCGGGCCACCTCGTTCCTCACCCAGCTCCTCACCAGGGCAGATCCCGTACGACGGTCCAGCCCCCTCTGCACCCGCCAGAATTCGGGCAGTTCCTCCTGCGCAGCGCGTCACCCTGTCAACCGGCGTTTGACTGTTGCTACTACCAACGATATGGGTGGCGCTACCATTGGCGATATGCCGATGATCACCGTGGAATTCACCGAGGAAGAACTCGCCGAGGCCAAGGCGCACGCCGCCTCGCTGGGCAAGTCCATGCGGGCGCACGCCCACGACATAATCGTCTCCGACGCACAGCGAGCGGCGTTCCTGAAGGACGTCGACAAGACCGTGGCCTACTACATGGACGTCTTCAAGGACGCCCCCGAGGGGCAGCGTTGAACCCTGTGATCCGAGTCGACGCGGGCTGGATCCTCGAAGTCCAGACGCGCGTATCGCCCCTCAACACCCCTGTGTCCGACTGGGGTTCACTCGACAGTATGGCCAGGCGGCACACCTTCGAGCAGCCGCACGGTCAGCTCTATTACGAGACGGCCGTCGCCCGCGCCGCGACGTTTCTCCAGAGCGCGGTACTCCTGCGCCCCTTCGCGGACTACAACTCCGTCATCGGCTGGGCCTGCGCGGACCAGTACTTGGCGGCGTCCGGTGAACCCATCAAGCCTCCCGATGCGGCTGCCGTACACCTCCTTACGGGAGCGATCCGCGCCCAAGAGTCCGATCTGCGCGTGGTGGCCCGTACTCTCGCCTCCTGGCGATGAGGAACTCGGCCCTCCACGGCGCTTGAGGGCCTGGGGGCCGGGGAAAGCGCACCGGTCCCCGGCCCAGCCCTCCTACTCCTCCGGCGGAAACACCGCCTCCCCCGAGTCGCGCAGCGCGATCGCGATCGCCTCCACCGGGCACCCCTCCGCCGCCGCGAGCACACCCTCGTCCGCGTCGACGTCCGCCGCCACCGGGTGCGACTGCCGGGCGGTGTCCAGGCGGAACGACCCCGGCGCGGTGTGCGCACACATTCCGGACCCGATGCACACCCCCCGGTCGACCTCGACCCGCCAGCGGTCACCCATCAGGCCCCCGCCCCGGAGCCCGGACCCTCGTACCCGGCCGGGAGGTGGATCATCTTGTGCTCCAGGTACTCCCCGTACCCCTCGGGCCCGAACTCCCGCCCCAGGCCGGAGTTCTTGTAGCCGCCGAAGGGGCCCATCATGTCCATGCTGAAGGTGTTCACGGAGTACGTCCCCGTCCGCACCGACCGCGCGACCTCGATGCCCCGCTCGACGTCCGCCGTCCACACGCTTCCGCTCAGCCCGTACTCGGAGTCGTTCGCGATCCGTACCGCGTCCGCCTCGTCCTCGTACGGCAGCAGACAGATCACCGGGCCGAAGATCTCCTCCCGGGCGACGCGCATCGCGTTGTCGACACCGCCGAAGAGGGTCGGCTCGACGTACCACCCGCGCTCCTGCGACGCGGGCCGCCCGCCGCCCGCGAGGATCTTCGCGCCCTCCTCCTGCCCGATCCGGATGTAGTCCAGCGACCGCTGCTGCTGCCGCCGCGCGACGAGCGGGCCGACCTCGGTGGCCGGGTCCATCGGGTCCCCCACCTTCAGCGCGTCGGCCGCCGCCGCGAACGCCTCCGCGAACTCCCCGTAGCGCGAGACCGGGGCCAGGATCCGCGTCTGGGCCACGCACGCCTGCCCGTTGAGCATCCACGAGAAGGGCACGAGACCCGCCACCGTCGACTCCAGGTCGGCGTCCTGAAGGATCACCGCAGCCGACTTCCCGCCCAGCTCCAGCGTCACCCGCGTGAGGTTCCGCGAGGCGACCTCCATGACCCGCTTGCCCGCCGCGACCGACCCGGTGAAGGACACCTTGTCGACATCCGGATGCCCGACGAGGTACTCGCTCACCTCCCGGTCGGCCGGAATGATCGACAGCACGCCCTCCGGAAGCCCGGCTTCCGTGCAGATGTCGGCGAGGAGGTAGGAGTCGAGAGGCGTCTCCGGCGACACCTTCAGAACGACTGTGCACCCGGCCAGCAGCGCGGGCGCGAGCTTGGCCGCCGCCGTGAACTGCGGGACGTTCCACGGCACGACCGCCGCGACGACCCCGACCGGCTCCCGCCGTATCAGCAGGTTGCCGAGCACCCCGGTCCGCCCGGTCTCGAACGGCACCTCCTGCGCGACCTTGATCGCCGAGTCCCACACCATCATCGCGGCGAGCGCCTGCATCATGATGCTCGCGGTGTACGGGGTGCCGTTCTGGGCGGTGATGACGCGGGCGATCTCCTCGTGCCGTACGGCGATCGCGTCCTTGATGCGGGTGACGACGGCGATCCGCTCGTCCAGGCTCATCCGGGGCCAGGCGCCGGAGTCGAAGGCCGTGCGGGCGGCGGCGACCGCCCGGTCCACGTCCACCTGGTCGGCGTGCGGGACCCGGCCGACGACCTGCTCGGTGTGCGGGGAGACCACCTCGATGACGTCCGTGCCGTGCGGGTCGGTCAACTGCCCGGCGATGAAGAGCTGTTGGTGTTCCACGAGTTCGGTCATGGCGGCTGCCTCCCGCAAGTTGGGCCCGGCGCGCGTCAGTTGCTGACGCCCTATCAGCTTCCTTCCCCGAACTGATACCAGTTCTAGTTCGTACGGGGAAGGGCCGCGACGCGCCCGGGCAGGGCGAGCGGGGCGAGGGCGAGGAGGAAGCACAGCCCGCCCAGTGCGAGGAAGTTGAGGTTGGCCGCCATCAGGGCCGTGCCGAGGACGAGCGCGCCCGCCATGAGCACCCGGGTGCGCACCGGCAGGGCGGTGAGCGCGGCCAGGGCGATCATCCCCACGAAGAAGAGCGGCGGGACGATCCCGTAGACGACGGGCTCCACCCCGGGCACCGCCTTCACCTGCTGGAAGATCTCGACCATCACGGACCGGTCGGCGGCCAGGAAGCCCGCCACCAGGTCGATGACCGCCTGCGCGGCCGTGGCCACCAGCCCCACCATGCCGACGGCGAGGGCGGCGGTGGCCGCGCCCCTTCTGCGCACGGGCGCGAGCCTCCGCAGATGCAGCAGCACCGGAACGAAGAGCAACAGCCCCGCCAGCATGGCGAGATGGCCTGCCGTCCACCCGGCGCTCGGCGTACCGCGCTCGCTGAGGAGCCGGATGACCCCGTACGCGCCGAGGGCGACGGGTCCCGCGACGAGGGCGGTCCTGACGAGTCGGGCGGGGGCGGTGGGGAGGGTGGGGGCGGGGACGGCGTACGTCGTGTTCGTCATGGACCGAATCCTGTCCGTACACGGTCACCCCGCCCATCGGGGAGGACCATGGCCCGACCCCGACAGCACCCCTGACTCACCTCGGGGTCGAACCCCCGCCCTCACTGCAACGAGTTCTAGTTATAGTAGCCGCGAGGCAAGTCCCGCACGGAACAGAGCAGTTGGGGGAGCCATGGCACAGGACGCGTCGGGCAGGTCGGCCGGTACGGACATGGGCACGGCCGCACCGCCCACCCTCGACCACGGCGGCGGCGTGTGGAGCATCAAGGTCCCGATCCCCGACAACCCCCTGGGCCACACCCTCGTCCACCTTCTGGACACCGACCGGGGCCCGGTCCTCATCGACACCGGCTGGGACGACCCGGCCTCCTGGGACACCCTCGTCTCCGGGCTCGCCTCACTCGACGTACGTATCGAGGACATCCACGGCGTCCTCATCACCCACCACCACCCCGACCATCACGGCCTCTCCGGCCAGGTCCGCGAGGCGTCCGGCGCGTGGATCGCCATGCACGCCGCCGACGCGGAGGTCGTACGCCGCACCCGGAGCGCCGAACCAGGCGTCTGGCTCACCTACTTGACCGCCAAGCTCGCCGCCGCCGGAGCCCCGCCCGGCCACCTCGCCCCGCTCGTCGCCGCCCGCGACTCGGGCCGGATGCGCACCCTCCCGGGCCTCCACGCCGCCCTCCCCGACCGCGAGATCACCCCCGGCGAACTCCTCCCCCTCCCCGGCCGCACCCTCCGCGCGATCTGGACCCCGGGCCACACCCCCGGCCACGTCTGCCTCCACCTGGAGGAGGCCCACCCGGCCAACCTCCCCGGCCACGGCCGCCTCTTCTCCGGCGACCACCTGCTGCCCGGCATCACCCCTCACATCGGCCTCTACGAAGACCCCGACGACGCCACTCCCACGGACCCTCCCCCAAGCTCTCAACTCCGTTCGAGCAGGGGGGACCCCCTCGGCGACTACCTCTCCTCCCTCGAACGCATCGCCCGCCTGGACGCCGCCGAAGTCCTCCCCGCCCACCAGCACGCCTTCACCACCCCGCGCGCCCGCGTCGCCGAACTCCTCGCCCACCACGAGGACCGCCTCGCCGACCTGCGCACACTCCTCGCGACCCCCCTCACCCCGTGGCAGCTCGCGGAACGCATGGAGTGGAACCGCCCCTGGGACCAGATCCCGTACGGATCGCGGAACATCGCGGTCTCCGAGGCCGAGGCACACCTGCGCCGCCTGGTGAAACTGGGCCACGCGGAGGCGGTCCCGGGCACGGACCCGGTGACGTACACAGCACGGTGAGCGGGCCGGGGCGTTGTCACTCCGGGCTCGGGCCCGCCCCGACAGGCTCCTGACGTGCACGCGCGGACAATACCGAGCGTGCTGCCGCCCTGCGCGAGGCCGAGCGCGTCAGCACGGACCCCAGGTCCGGAGACGACGAGGCGAAAGCGCGTCCAGCACCATGGTGTCGACCTCGGCCACGGTGCCGTCGGCGGTGAAGGCGGTGCGGGGCGTGCCCTTACCCTTCCTCCGCCGTCAGGTCGATCAGGCGGCACACCGTCTCGATGTCGATCTTGACCTGGGCGATCGAGGCGCGGCCCGACAGCCACGTGATCAGGGCCGAGTGCCAGGTGTGCTCGATGACGCGGACGGCGGAGAGCTGTTCCGGGGTCGGGCGGTCGTCCGGGGCGTTCAGGCCCATCGCGTCCAGGATGATCGCCGTGGTCTGGCGGGAGACCGTGTCGACCTCGGGGCTCACGGAGCGGTCGGCGAAGGTCAGGGCCCGCACCATCGCGTCGGCCAGGTTCGGTTCGCGCTGGAGGGCGCGGAAGGCGCGCATGAGGGTCTCGGCGACGCGTTCCGAGGGGGAGGAGGTCTCCGGGGGGCGCTTGCGCAGGGTGGTGTGGAGGTGGCTCAGCTGGTCCTGCATGGTGGCGACCAGGAGATGGACCTTGGAGGGGAAGTAGCGGTAGAGGGTGCCGAGGGCGACCTCGGCCGCCTCCGCGACCTCGCGCATCTGCACCGCGTCGAACCCGCCCCGGCTCGCCAGCTGCGCGCTCGCGTGCAGGATGCGGCGGCGGCGGGCCTCCTGGCGTTCGGTGAGGGGAGGGGCGGTCGGGGCGAGGCCGCCCCGGGCACCCGGGCCGCCGCCGCGAGGAGTGCTGCCGCGCGTGCTGCCGCCCCGCGTGGCGGCGGCCGCGGAGCGCGCCCCCGTACCCGCCGTCGTTCTGGCTTCCGCTGTCATGTGACCCCGTGTCCCCGTGTCGTGCCGCGTCCCGTTACCGCGTGTCGTATCACGTCCGCCCCCCGGCGATTCGTGAGTCGTGGCGCGAATCACCTGATCCGGACCTTACGGCGCTGCGTCGTGCCGGTAGATTCAAAGCTCCGTGTTCGATCAACACTGGAACTTGTTCTAGATTAGCGCCAGCGGCTACGCTCCGGCGGAAGTGCGTCAAGAAGGGGGCCGAGAGTGACCGCTGAGGCCGTACAGGCGGGCCCCCGTGCCGGGGCCGACACCAGTGCTGCGAGCGCCGGGAGCGCCGGGGACGACCGGCCGCTGCGCATCGCGCTCCTCTCGTACAAGGGGAACCCGTTCTGCGGCGGGCAGGGCGTGTACGTCCGCCACCTCTCGCGCGAGCTGGCCCGGCTCGGACACAGCGTGGAAGTGCTGGGCGCGCAGCCGTATCCGGTGCTCGACGGCGGGGTGCCGCTCACCGAACTGCCGAGCCTGGACCTCTACCGCAGCCCCGACCCCTTCCGCACGCCCAAGCGGGACGAGTTCCGCGACTGGGTCGACGCCGTCGAGTTCGCGACCATGCGGACCGGGGGATTCCCCGAGCCGCTCACCTTCTCGCTGCGCGCCAAGCGTCATCTCGCGGGCAGGAAGGGCGAGTTCGACGTCGTACACGACAACCAGACCCTCGGGTACGGGCTGCTGGGGGACCTCGGCGCGCCGCTCGTGACGACCATCCACCACCCGATCACCGTCGACCGGCAGCTCGACCTGGACGCCGCCGCGACGCGGCTGAAGCGGGCCTCCGTACGGCGCTGGTACGGGTTCACGCGCATGCAGAAGCGGGTCGCCCGGCGGCTGCCCTCCGTGCTGACCGTCTCCGGGTCCTCGCAGGCCGAGATCGTCGAGCACCTCGGGGTGCGGCGCGACCGCGTTCACGTCGTACACATCGGGGCCGACACCCAGCTGTGGTCGCCGGACGCGTCCGTGGCCGAGGTTCCGGGGCGGATCGTGACGACCTCCAGCGCCGACGTCCCCCTCAAGGGGCTCGTGTACCTCGTCGAGGCCCTCGCCAAGCTGCGCTCCGAGCGGCCCGACGCCCACCTCGTCGTGGTCGGCAAGCGGGCCGAGGCCGGGCCCGTCGCGCAGGCCATCGAGCGGTACGGGCTCGGGCACGCCGTCGAGTTCGTCAAGGGCATCAGCGACGCCGAGCTGGTGGACCTCGTGCGGGGGGCGCAGGTGGCCTGCGTGCCGTCCCTGTACGAAGGGTTCTCGCTCCCGGCGGCCGAGGCGATGGCCACCGGGACGCCGCTCGTCGCGACCACGGGCGGCGCCATCCCCGAGGTCGCGGGGCCGGACGGGGACACCTGCCTCGCCGTGCCGCCGGGGGACCCCGACGCCCTCGCCGGGCAGCTGTCCCGGCTGCTGGGCGACGCCGAGCTGCGGACCCGGCTCGGGAACGCCGGGCGGGCCCGCGTCCTGGAGAAGTTCACCTGGACCCAGGCCGCCATCGGCACCGCCGAGCACTACCGCGCCGCGGTCGCCGCGCACGCCACGGCAGCCACCTCGTAGTCTCCGCACGCCACTTGACCTCACGCAACACCGATACACCCTGCCGCCGGACGAAAGCTGAGCACCCGTGCTGACCGTGGACTTCTCCCGCTTCCCGCTCGCCCCGGGCGACCGCGTCCTCGACCTGGGCTGCGGTGCCGGGCGGCACGCCTTCGAGTGCTACCGGCGCGGCGCCCAGGTGGTGGCCCTCGACCAGAACGGCGAGGAGATCCGCGAGGTCGCGAAGTGGTTCGCCGCGATGAAGGAGGCGGGGGAGGCACCGGAGGGCGCGACGGCCACCGCCATGGAGGGCGACGCGTTGAACCTGCCCTTCCCGGACGCCTCGTTCGACGTCGTGATCATCAGTGAGGTCATGGAGCACATCCCCGACGACAAGGGCGTGCTCGCCGAGATGGTGCGCGTGCTCAAGCCGGGCGGGCGCATCGCCGTCACCGTTCCGCGCTACGGGCCCGAGAAGGTCTGCTGGGCGCTGAGCGACGCGTACCACGAGGTCGAGGGCGGGCACATTCGCATCTACAAGGCCGACGAACTGCTCGGCAAGATGCGCGAGGCGGGGCTCAAGCCGTACGGCCAGCACCACGCGCACGCCCTGCACTCGCCGTACTGGTGGCTCAAGTGCGCCTTCGGAGTCGACAACGACAAGGCGCTCCCGGTCAAGGCGTACCACAAGCTCCTCGTCTGGGACATCATGAAGAAGCCGCTGCTCACGAAGGTCGCCGAGCAGGCCCTCAACCCGGTCATCGGCAAGAGCTTCGTCGCGTACGCCACCAAGCCCCACCTGCCCGCGAACGCTGCCGCAGCAGCCGGTACGGACACCAAGTGACGAGCCCCGGATACACCGAACACCTCGTCCTGGACGGCGTCCTGACGGCCACTCAGGTCGCCGAGACGGTCGCCGGGATACTCGCCGTGCAGCGCCCCGACGGTGCCATACCGTGGTTCAGGGGGCACCACCTCGACCCGTGGGACCACACCGAGGCCGCCATGGCGCTCGACGCCGCCGGTGAGCACGAGGCGGCGGCCCGGGCGTACGCGTGGCTGGCCAGGCACCAGAACGCGGACGGCTCCTGGTACGCGGCGTACGACGACGGCGACCACACCCGTCCCACCGACCGTTCCCGCGAGACCAACTTCTGCGCGTACATCGCCGTCGGCGTCTGGCACCACTACCTCGCCACCGGCGACGAGGCGTTCCTCGACCGGATGTGGCCCGCCGTGTACGCGGCGGTCGAGTTCGTGCTCGCGCTCCAGCAGCCCGGCGGGGAGATCGGCTGGAAGCGGGAGGAGGACGGAAGCCCCGTCAACGACGCGCTGCTGACCGGGAGTTCGTCCATCCACCAGGCGCTGCGGTGCGCACTCGCCATCGCCGAGGAGCGTGAAGAGGCGCAGCCCGACTGGGAGTTGGCCCTCGGTGCGCTCCGGCACGCCATCCAGCACCACCCCGAGCGGTTCCTCGACAAGAACCGCTACTCGATGGACTGGTACTACCCGATCCTCGCCGGAGCCCTCACCGGTCCCGAGGCGAAGGAGCGCATCGAGGCCCAGTGGGACGACTTCGTCGTGCCGGGGCTCGGCGTGCGCTGCGTCCTGCCCAACCCGTGGGTGACGGGCGGCGAGAGCTGCGAACTCGCCCTGGCGCTCTGGGTGATGGGGGAGTCGGACCGGGCCCTGGAGATCCTCCAGGCCGTCCAGCACCTGCGCGCCGACGACGGCAGCGGGCTGTACTGGACGGGGTACGTCTTCGAGGACGGGGCGATCTGGCCGCAGGAACTCACTTCCTGGACGGCGGGGTCACTGCTGCTCGCGGTGGCCGCGCTGGGCGGGGACGAGGCCACCTGTGCGGTGTTCGGCGGGGAGAGGCTGCCCGTGGGGCTGGACCCCTCCTGCTGCTGACGGTGCGCGAAGCGGTTCGTCAGCGGCGGCGGACCGCTCCGGCTATCGCGTGGCCCACGAAGAGGTAGACCACGGCCGGGAGGCCGTAGCCCGCGACCACGCGGGCCCATTCCTCGTCGAACGTGAACAGGTCGTACGACCAGCCCGCCAGGAAGCGCGCGGCGTCCTTGACGAAGCCGACCAGCGCGTTCCCCTGGTTGGCGTCCAGTAGGTAGAACAGAATCCACAGGCCCAGGATCAGGGCGGCGATGTCCGCGACGACGGCGATCAGCGTCGCGGCGGGATTTCCGGTGCGCGTGCGTGTCGGCATGCCGAACATGTTGCCGATAAGGCTGGTGTCAAACCCGGATGGCCCTGTCCTGGTGGTGGGCCCCCGGGGCCCGGGTGACGCTGCGGGGAAACGTGCTGTCGTCCGTCCTGGCCGGCATGGTCCGTCATGGCCCCGGGAGGCCCGCTGTGCCCCGTAACGCCCTCACCGCCACTCCTGCCCGCCGTGCGCTCGTCGCGGTGCCGCTGACCTGCGCACTTCTCGTGCCGCTCGCGGCCTGCAACGACAGCGACAAGGACAAGGCGAGTGCGGTGAACGCGACGTCCACCGCGTCGCCCACCGGTGAGTTCGAGAAGCAGAAGCTGTCCAAGACCCGGTTCGTCGCCAACGCCTCGCTGGCCGCCGGAGCCGCGTACCAGTGGATCGTGAAGCCCTTCAAGGCGGGCACGTTCCAGAAGGGCGCGGACGGCCGGAAGTTCGCCCTGGTCAAGGCGGGCCTCGCGGGCGCGTTCACGTACAACAGGCTGAAGGCGGCGGTGAACAACGCGAAGGGCGACCCGCTCCTCTCCAAGGCGGTCGCCCCGCTCTCCGACGGCATCGAGTCCCTGAAGGGGCTGGGCACCAAGCTGGCGGCGGGCACGGTCGGCGCGGGCGAGATCGGCCTCTTCGAGAAGGTCATCGGCGGGGTGAAGGACGCGGGCAAGAGCGCGGGCGCGGACGTCGTGGACAAGGTGCCATCGGCCGGTGAGCTGGCGAAGGGCGGCTCGCCCGCACAGCTCCGCTGACCGTCCGCCGCTCGACAGAATGCCCAGCTCAACGGGCGGATTCCCGTCAACAAAGAGGGTGTGCACCGAGATCGTCCCCGCATAACGTACGGGCATGACGCTGCTGAGCTTTGACCGTTACTGCGATCAGATCGTCGAGGAGACCGCACTCCTGCGGACCTCGATATCGGGTGCGAAGCTGGACGCCACCGTGCCGTCCTGCCCCGACTGGACGCTGCGCGACCTCGTGCACCACACCGGCTGGGCACACCGCTGGGTGTACGAGATCGTGACCCGCCGGGCCACCGGACCCGTCGCGCCCGAGGACGTACCGAACGCCGAAGGACCGGAACTCGAAGGACCCGGCGCCGACGAGTCCGCCGCCCTCGACGCCTGGCTCGCCGAGGGCGCGGACAGGTGCGCGAAGGTCCTGCGCGACGCGGGCCCCGACGCGCGGGTGTGGGCGTGGGCGCCGGTGGAGAGGCCGACCGCGTTCTGGGCCCGCCGGATGACGCACGAGACGGTCGTGCACCGCGCCGACGCCTGCCTGACGACGGCCTTCCCGTACGACGTGCAGCCGGAGGTCGCCGCCGACGCGCTCGACGAGTGGCTGTGGCTCGGCGACGTGGACGACGACCGGCACGACCACGCCGACCTCCTCGGCGCGGGCCGCACCGTCCACCTGCACGCCACCGACACCCCGGCCGGCCTGAACGCCGAGTGGCTCGTCGACTTCACCGGCGGGGCCGCCACCTGGCGGCGCGGCCACGAGAAGGCCGCCGTCGCCGTGCGCGGCCCGCTCACCGACGTCCTCCTCGTGGTCTACCGCCGCCAGGCCGTGGACGCGGGCAACGTGGAGGTGCTGGGCGACCGGGACCTCCTCGACCAGTGGGTCGGTCAACTCGTCTGGGAGTGAACCCGCCTGCTGAGGCTATGAGTTGAGCTCGGCCAGGACGCGCAGGGTGCGCGGGTCCGGCGAGGTGACCAGCAGGTCCGTCACCGGGCCCTTGCGCCACAGCTCCAGCCGCTCAGCGATCCGGGCCCGCGGCCCGATCAGCGAGATCTCGTCGGCGAAGGCGTCCGGCACGGCGAGCACCGCCTCCTCCTTGCGCCCGGCGAGGAACAGTTCCTGGACGCGGCGGGCCTCCTCCTCGTATCCCATGCGCGCCATCAGGTCGGCGTGGAAGTTCTTCGCGGCGTGACCCATGCCGCCGATGTAGAAGCCGAGCATCGCCTTCACCGGCAGCAGCCCGTCCGCGACGTCGTCACAGACGTGCGCGCGGGCCATCGGGGCGACCATGAAACCCCTGCCGAGCGGCGGCAGTCGATAGACCTCGGGGCGCATCGGCGACCAGTACAGCGGCAGCCAGCCGTCCGCGATGCGGGTCGTCTGCTCGATGTTCTTCGGCCCCTCGGCCCCGAGCAGGATCGGCAGGTCGGCGCGGAGCGGATGGACGATCGGCTTCAACGCCTTCCCGATGCCCGTCCCGTCGGGCCCCCGGTACGGATGCGCGTGGTAGCGCCCGTCCAGCTCCACCGGGCCCTGTCTGCGCAGTACTTGGCGCACGACGTCCACGTACTCCCGGGTCGCGGTCAGCGGACTGCGCGGGAACGGCCGCCCGTACCAGCCCTCCACCACCTGCGGCCCGGACAGCCCGAGACCGAGCATCATCCGCCCGCCCGACAGGTGGTCGAGGGTGAGCGCGTGCATCGCCGTCGCGGTCGGGGTGCGCGCCGCCATCTGTACGATCGCGGTGCCCAGCCTGATCCGGGTGGTGTGCGCCGCGTACCAGGTCAGCGGGGTGAACGCGTCAGACCCCCACGCCTCCGACGTCCACACGGAGTCGTACCCGAGCTGCTCCGCCTCCTGTACGAGGGCGAGGTGGCCCCGGTCGGGGCCGCGCCCCCAGTAGCCGAGCGCGAGTCCAAGTCGCATGCCGCAGCCTCCCCTTGACGCAACTGACGCAACTGACGCAATTGAAGCTACTGACTCAACTGACGTGCCGTCAGATGCGTCGACTGTACGGTCCCGGGCCGTGACCGGACAAGGCAGCGGCCCCCGCCTCGGAGTGAGGCGGGGGCCGCTGTCGTACGGGGAGCGGGGCGTATCAGCCGCGCTGGATGCCCGTGGTGTCCTGGAGCAGGCCGCGACGGCCGTCCTGGGTCTGGGCGACCAGACCGGGACCGCGCTGGTCCACGGCCAAGTACCAGGTGCCCGGAGCCAGTTCGGCGATCGGAGTCGGCGAGCCGTCCTCCGGGTACAGCGGACGGGCCACCGGAACGGCGAACCAGAACGGGGCGAAGCCCGACGCGTCGGCGGCGGCCGGAGCCTGCCCGCCCTGCGAGGGCTGCGCCTGCGCGGCGGCGGCCTGCGGTTCCTGGGCGCCGCCCGGGTAGCCGTAACCACCGGTGGCGGGCTGGCCGCCGTACGACGGCTGCTGGGCGCCCGGGTAGCCGTAACCGGCACCCGGCTGCGCACCGTACGCGGCGTTGCCCGCGACGGCGGGCTTCGGGGCGCCCATCAGCGGGGCCTTGAGCGCCGGGACCAGCGGGGACGCGACCGCGCCCGCCGCCAGGACCAGGGCGGCGATCAGGCCGATGATCATGCCCGCGCCGCCTCGGCCGCCGTTGACGATCGTCCAGAACGCCGTCCACGCCACGAAGATCGCCAGCGCGACGCCGAACTGGCCGAGCTCGATCCCGGCGACCTTGCGCGACCCCGGCAGCCCGCGTGCGACGACGATCAGTGCCGCGGCGATGATGCCCGCCAGGTAGATGCTCATCAGCGTCGGGAGGATTTCCCAGGCGTTGACGCTCACGGACGGCGGGCAGTAGCCCGCGACGCAGCGGGGGGCTTCGGAGGAAAACTGGTTGAGGAACGAGGCGATGAACAGCAACACCGCTGCTCCGATCACCACGCCATCACCTCGTGTGAGGGAGCGGATGTTCACTTGAAGTCCTTTATCAGTCGTCTTCTTCGGGGCTTTACGGGGCGGTTGTCGCTGCTCCGGTGTCACGCGGTTCACGCGCGGACTCGGTGCGAAGCTCGGGGGCGGCTCCCCATCGTACGGATGAATGTATCGTCCGACGGATTGGGTCGCCCCCATCGTTGCCGGTCGGTAACCTGCACCGGGCCTCGGTACGACGTGCTGCGGTACGACGTGCTGGGGTGCGACGTGCGCCCCGAGTTCTACCCCTTGAGGAAGGCGCTGATGCCGTCGGCCATGCCCTGGGCGGCCTTCTGCCGCCAGGAGGGGTCGGTCAGCAGGGCGATGTCCTTGCTGTCCCGCATGTTCCCGCACTCGATGAACACCTTCGGAACGGTCGACAGGTTGAGCCCGCCGAGGTCCCGGCGGACCACCAGGCCGTTCGGTGCGCCGAGGTAGTTGGCGGGCCGGTCCCCGGTCTCCCGAACGAAGTTGCCCACGATCGCCTCGCCCAGCACGCGCGAGGGGCCGACGATCGAGGACGTGTCCGCGGCCCCCGATTTCACCCGTGCGGGCAGGATCACGTGGAAGCCCCGGTGACCGGCCGACGACCCGTCCGCGTGGATGGACAGCACGGCGTCGGCCTTCGCCTCGTTTCCGATCCGGGCGCGCTCGTCGATGCAGGGACCGAACGGGCGGTCGGCGTTCTGGGTGAATTTGACGGTTGCGCCCTGCTTTTCGAGAAGCGATTTCAGACGGCGCGAAACATCGAGTGTGAATTCCGCCTCGGTGTATCCGGCATTGCTCGCCGTACCCGTGGTGTCGCATTCCTTGCTGTTCGTTCCGATGTTCACCTGGCGATTGATTTCGCGGGTGTGCCGGAAATTCCCCGGGTTGTGGCCGGGGTCGACGACGACGGTACGGCCGGAGAGGGGTCCGCCGACCGGTCTGTCGTCGGGGGCGTCGGGTGCGGCGCTCTGCGTGCTCTTCGCCGGGGCGGAGGGTGTGGTGGAGGGCGGAGCCGAAGGCGCGGGCGCCCCGGTGGCCCCCTGCGCCGCCGCTGCCGTCGTCGTCCGGCTGGGCAGCGGGAGCACCTTCGGCGGCTGGTCCCCCTCCGGCCCGCTCATCGCCTGCCAGACGAGCCACCCCGCCAGAGCGGTGGGCACGAGGGCGGCGACCACGATGAGCGCGTTGCCGCGCCCTCGGCGTCGGGGCTGCCCGAATTCGGGCTCGGGCGGTTCTGCGTGGGGGTAACGACCGTCGTACGACACAGGGCGATGCTATGCGCGGTGCTCAGATGCCCGTGCCGGTACGCCGCAGGACGCGCAGGGAGTCGGTCACCGAGATCTCGGTGAACGCCCCGCAAGCGAGGGCCCGCTGATGCACGCGGTACGGGGCCTGACCGCCGTCGGCCGGGTCCGGGAACACGTCGTGGATGACGAGCAGCCCGCCCATCGCCACATGCGGGGCCCACCCCTCGTAGTCCCCACCGGCGTGCTCGTCGGTGTGCCCGCCGTCGATGAAGACGAGGGCGAGCGGGGTGTTCCAGAGCCGGGCGGCCTGCGGCGAACGCCCGACGATCGCGACGACGTGCTCTTCGAGCCCGGCCCTGTGGAGGGTGCGGCGGAAGGTCGGCAGCGTGTCCATGACGCCCACCTCCGGGTCCACGACGGTCGTGTCGTGGTACTCCCACCCCGGCTGCTGCTCCTCGCTGCCCCGGTGGTGGTCGACGGTCACGGCCGTCACACCGGCCTCACGGGCCGCGTCGGCGAGGAGGAGCGTCGACCGGCCGCAGTACGTCCCCACTTCGAGAAGCGGCAGCGCGAGCTCCCGGGCCACCCCGGCGGCCGCCGCGTACAGGGCGAGCCCTTCCCCGACCGGCATGAACCCCTTGGCGGCCTCGAAGGCGGCGAGGGTGTCGGGCTTGGGTACGGCGGCGGTCATGGCTCTCCTGCGGGACGGGCGGGTTGGCTGCTCGGACTGGGGTCATGGTGCCGTACGGGGCGAGGGGCCGGGCCGGAGGGGCGTCCTACGCGGGGCATGCCCCTCTCCGCCCCTTCGGTCAGCCCCAGCACCGTCAGCCCGTCCGGCGAGGGAGGACGCGCGGGCAAGACGGGTCTCTTCTGACCTTCCGTCAGAATGGAACGTGTTCTACTCTGCACGGCCATGGGCATCGGAATCACGCGCGAGCACCGCGAGTTGGCCGAGGCGGTGCGCGGCTGGGTCGGGCGGGTGGCGTCGCCGCAGGACGTACGGAAGGTCCTCGACGGGGAGGAGGGGGGAGCGGGGCGGCCGGGGTACTGGGACGGGGCCGCCGGTATGGGGTTGCTCGACGTGCACCTGCCGGAGGGTGGGGGCGGGACGCTGCTCGACCTCGCCGTCGTACTGGAGGAGACCGGGCGGGCGGCCCTTCCCGGGCCCTTCCTGCCGAGCGTCCTCGCCGCCGAGCTGCTGGTGAGGGGCGGGCGGCCGGAGCTGGCCGCCGGGCATCCCGTGGCCTCGGTGGCGACCGGGCCCGGGAGCCTCACCGCCGTCGCCGCCGACGGGGGGTACGTCCTCGACGGCGTCGCGCCGCCCGTCCTCGGCGCCGGGCCCGGCACCGACCTCGTGCTGCTCGCCGCCGAGGCCGTCCACGGGACGGTGTGGCTGGCCGTCGACGCGGGCGAGGTGCAGACGCGTACGCACGCATCAGCCGATCCGACGCGGCCGACCGGGGAAGTCGTCGCACGTAACACCTTCGTGGCGGGGGAGCGTCAACTCGACCTTTCCACCGCCCTGGTGGGCGACCTGGCGGCCGTACTGTTCGCGGCCGACGCCTGCGGGATCGCGGGCTGGGCGCTCGACACCGCCACCGCCTACGCCAAGGTGCGCGAGCAGTTCGGGCGGCCGATCGGGCAGTTCCAGGCGGTCAAGCATCTGTGTGCGGACATGCTGGTACGGGTCGAACAGGCGCGGGCGCTGGTGTGGGACGCGGCGAACGCGGCGGGCGAGGTCCCGGACGTGCGGGGGCTCACGGCCGCGCTGGCCGCGGCGACCGCCCTCGATGCCGCGTTCTCGTGCGCCAAGGACTGCATTCAGATCCTGGGCGGGATCGGGTTCACCTGGGAGCACGACGCCCATCTGTATCTGCGGCGGGCGCTGGTGGCACGGCAGTTGCTGGGGGGCGGGGACGGGCATCGGCTGCGGGCCGTGCGGCTGGCCGCCGACGGGGCGCGGCGGGAGCTGCGCATGGAGCTGCCCCGGGAGGCGGACGCGTACCGGGAGCAGGCGCGGGAGGCGATCGAGGCGGCGCGGGGGCTCGACCCGGGGGCGGCGCGGAAGGTCCTCGCGCCCACCGGGTACGCCGCCCCGCACCTCCCCGAGCCGTACGGACTCGGCGCCGGTCCCGTACAACAGCTCGCCGTGCAGCGGGAGTTGAAAGAGGCGGGAGTCACGCTCAGCGGGCTCGGGATCGCCACCTGGGTCGTGCCGTCGCTCATCGCGTACGGGACCGAGGAGCAGCAGGAGGCGTACGTACTGCCCACCCTGCGCGGGGAGTTGATGTGGTGTCAGCTCTTCTCGGAGCCGGAGGCGGGGTCCGACCTCGCCGCCCTCCGCACCCGCGCCGAGCGCGTCGAGGGCGGCGGCTGGCGGATCAGCGGGCAGAAGGTGTGGACGTCCGCCGCGCAGTGGGCCGACTACGGCATCCTGCTCGCCAGGACCGACCCCAAGGCCCCGACCAAGCACCAGGGGCTCGGGTACTTCGTCGTCGACATGAAGAACACCCCTGGCATCGACATCCGGCCGCTGAAGGAGATCACCGGGGACTCGCTGTTCAACGAGGTGTACTTCGACGGTGCGGTGCTGCCCGCGCAAGCGCTGGTGGGGGAGGAGACCGGGGGCTGGCGGGTCGCCCGCAACACCCTCGGGAACGAGCGCGTCCACATGGCCGACCAGGTCGCCTTCGGCACGGGACTCGAAGCGCTGATCGCGCGCGTCGCCGGTCTCGACGGGGCGACCGGGGCCCGGGTCGGCGCCCTCGCCGCCGAGGCGCACGCACTCGCCTGCATCGGGCTGCGGACCACGCTCCAGCAGGTGGACGGGCTGGAGGCGGGGGCCGGGGCGAGCGTGCGGAAGCTCGTACAGACACCGCACCAGCAGAAGATCGCCGAGCTGGCCCTCGAACTCCTCGGCCCCGAAGGGGCGTTGCGGGAGGGGGCAGGCGAGCGGGCCGTGCACGGATTCCTGATGTCGCGGTGCCTGACCATCGCGGGCGGCACCACCCAGGTCCAGCTGAACGTCGTCGCCGAGCGCATCCTCGGCCTGCCGCGCGACCAACAAGGGGAGTGATGGGGATGAAGGCGTACGTCGTAGGCGTCGGGATGACCAGGTTCGAGAAGCCGGAGTCGCGGGACTGGCAGTACTGGGACATGGCCAAGGAGGCGGGGAGCGCGGCGCTCGCGGACGCCGGAGTGGAGTACGGGCAGGTCCAGCAGGTGCCGGTCGGGTACTGCTTCCAGGCGTCGACGGCCGGGCAGCGGGCCGTGTACGAACTGGGGCTGACCGGTGTGCCCGTCTACAACGTCAACAACAACTGCGCCACCGGGGCGACCGCGCTGATGATGGCGCGGCAGTTCGTGGCGGGCGGGCTCGCGGACTGCGTGCTCGCGCTCGGCTTCGAGAAGATGAAGCGGGGCGCGCTCGGGGGAGGTGGCGACGCGGGGGACTTCAAGGCGTCCCCCGTGGCCCGGCACTACGGCGTCATGGCCGGCCGGCACGGCTTCGAGATGACCCCGCCCACCGCCCAGATCTTCGGCAACGCCGCCCGCGAGCACATGGAGCGGTACGGGACGACCGAGGCACAGCTCGCCGCCGTCGGGGCGAAGAACCACCGGCACTCGGTGAACAACCCGTACGCCCAGTTCCAGGACCCGTACACGGTCGACGAGATCCTCGCCGCGAAGACCATCCACCGGCCCCTGACCAAGCTCCAGTGCTCGCCAACCTCCGACGGGGCCGCCGCGGCGGTCGTGGTGTCGGAGCGGTTCGTCGTCCAGCACGGCCTGCACGACAAGGCGGTCGAGATCGCCGGGCAGGCCATGGCGACGGACACGGAGGAGTCCTTCGCGTCCGGGTCGTGCATCGACGTCGTCGGCCGGCCCATGTCGCGGGCCGCCGCCCGGCAGGCGTACGAGAGGGCCGGGCTCGGCATCGAGGACGTCGACGTGATCGAGTTGCACGACTGCTTCTCGGTCAATGAGCTGTTGACGTACGAGGCGCTGGGCATGTGCCCCGACGGGGCGTCCGGCAAGCTCGTGGAATCCGGCGCGACGACGTACGGGGGGCGCTGGGTGGTCAACCCGTCCGGCGGGCTGATCTCCAAGGGGCACCCGCTGGGGGCCACCGGCCTGGCGCAGGCGGCCGAGCTGACCTGGCAGCTTCGCGGGCAGGCGGGGGCGCGGCAGGTGGCGGGCGCGCGGGTGGGGCTCGCGCACAACATCGGGCTGGGAGGGGCGGCCGTGGTGACCGTACTGCGGCGGTCCTGAGCCCGTGCCGGCCGGTCGTAGCCGTACCCGGTCCCGGTCCGTGCCCCGCTCCGCGGATGTACGGGGCACGGACTACCTGCGACCATGACAGGCATGGTCCACCGTTCCCCCGGCGCACCCGCCGACCCCGCCGAACCCGCTGAATCCGCCGAGCCCGTAGCGACCGCAGCGACCGCAGCGCCCCGAATACCCGGGGGCCGTCCGCGTCCCGTCCGCACCTGGGCGGTGGTGCTGGCGGCCTGCGCCGGACAGTTCCTGGTCGTCCTCGACGTGTCCGTCGTGAACGTGGCGCTGCCGTCCATGCGTGCCGACCTCGGCATGACGGCCGGGGGCCTCCAGTGGGTGGTCAACGCCTACTCGATCGCCTTCGCCGGATTCATGCTGCTGGGCGGGCGGGCCGCCGACATCTTCGGGCGGAAGCTGACGTTCCTGGTGGGCCTGGGACTGTTCACGGCCGCCTCGCTGGCGGGCGGGCTCGCCCAGGAGGGCTGGCAACTGCTGGCCGCACGGGCGGCGCAGGGCCTGGGGGCCGCCGTCCTCGCCCCGGCGACCCTCACGATCCTGACCTCGGCCGTCCCGGAGGGCGCGGCCCGCACACGGGCGATCGGCACCTGGTCGGCGGTGGGCGCGGGCGGCGGTGCGGCGGGCGGCTTCGTCGGCGGACTGCTCACCGACAGCCTCTCCTGGCGCTGGGTCCTCCTCATCAACGTGCCGATCGGCGCGCTGGTCCTGATCGGGGCCTTCTGCTGGCTCACCGAGAGCCACGCCCGCGCGGGCCGCAAGCTCGACCTGCCGGGCGCGGTACTGGTCACGGCGGGGCTCGCCACTCTCGCGTACGGCATCGTGCAGACGGAGGCGGAGGGCTGGACGGCCGCCGCGACGCTGGTCCCCCTCTCCGGCGGACTCCTGCTGATCGCCCTCTTCCTCCTCGTCGAGGCGCGGGCGAAGTCCCCGCTCATGCCCCTCAAGCTCTTCCGGGTGCGGTCGGTGTCGGCGGCGAACGCGGCGATGTTCGTCAACGGGTCCGCGATGTTCTGCATGTGGTTCTTCATGACCCTGTACGCCCAGAACGTGCTCGGGTACACCCCGCTGGGGGCGGGCCTCGCCCTGGTCCCCAGCTCCCTGGCCATCGTCACGGGCTCCAAGCTGGCACCGCGCCTGATGCCGCGCGTCGGGGCGCGGAACCTGGCCGCGCTGGGCACGCTCATCGCTGCCACCGGATTCGGGTGGCAGTCGACGATGGGCGCGGACGGCACGTACGCGACGGCCATCCTGGGCCCCGGCATCCTGATGATGCTGGGCGCGGGCCTGGCCTCGACGCCCCTGGCGGCGCTGGCCACCTCCGGGGCCGCGCCGGGGGACGCGGGCCTGGTCTCCGGCCTGATCAACACCTCCCGGACGATGGGCGGGGCGCTGGGTCTGGCCGTACTGTCCACGGTCGCGGCCTCCAGGACCGGGGGCGGCACCAGCCCGGAGGCGTTGACGGCGGGGTACGCGCTGGCGTTCCGGACGGGGACGGCGGTGCTGTTGGCGGGGGTGGTGCTGATGCTGGTGTGGCTGCCGAGGGGGCCGAAGAAGGCGGCCGGGGCGACGGCGGTGGCGCCGGTGACGGAGGAGGCGGCGGGCACGGCTACGTCCGGGTGACCGAGGCCCCCTACAGCCAGCCCTGCTGCCTGGCGGCGCGGACGGCTTCCATGCGGTTGCGGGTGCCGGTCTTGCCGATGGCGGAGGAGAGGTAGTTCCGTACGGTCGACTCGGAGAGGTGGACCTTGGCGGCGATGTCGGCAACGGTCGCGCCGTCGACGGCGGCGTTGAGGACGTCGCACTCGCGCGGGGTGAGGGGGCTGGGGCCGGAGCTGAGGGCGGCCGCGGCGAGGGCCGGGTCGATGACGGTCTCACCGGTGAGGACACGACGGATGGCCTGCGCCAGCTCCTCGACGGGTCCGTCCTTCACGAGGAACCCTGCCGCGCCCGCCTCCATCGCCCTGCGCAGATAGCCGGGGCGGCCGAACGTGGTGAGGATCAGGACGCGGCAGTCCGGGACCTCCTCGCGGAGCAGGGCGGCGGCGTCGAGACCGCTCATGCCGGGGAGCTCGATGTCGAGGAGGGCGATGTCGGGGCGGGCCCCCAGGGCGGCCCCGACGATCTGGTCGCCCGCGCCGACCTGGGCGACGACTTCGATGTCCACCTCCAGCCCGAGGAGGAGGGCGAGGGCGCCGCGCATCATGCCCTGGTCCTCGGCGAGGAGGACGCGGATGGACTTGGCGGGTCGGTGGTGGGTCTGCGAGGGCTCGGTCACGGGGCCAGGGTAGGGCGATTTCCCCGTGCCGGGGGTACGCCCCTTTAGGGGCGCGGGGAACTGCGCGCCCAGCCACGACGCGCCCGCACGTCCGACCCCCAAGCCTCGCGAGTTTAGGTGAAGGGGTGGGGAGGGGCGGCCCGCCGCAGGCGCACCGGGGTGCGGCGCACCTGATGGCGGAGGTAACGGCGGGCGGCTCCGGGGTGGGCCCGGAGCGGAGGGGGCCGCCCCCTTGCCCGCCCGTTCCGCCCCCGGGGGCGGCCCCGCCGCCCAAGGGGGCGAGGCAAAGCGGAGCCCGAGGGGGCTGGGCAAAGGCCCCGCCGCCCAAGGAGGCTAGGCGGAGCGGGGGTGCCGTCCCGGGATTGGCAAGGGAGCTTGCCGGGACCGGGCAGCCGCGGTCCAATGACCGCATGGAGCACAGCCCCGCCATCACCCAGGCCCTCTCCGACGTCGGCCCCCGCCTCCAGCGCCTGCGCACCGCCCGCGGCATGACGCTCGCCGCGCTCTCCGAGGCCACCGGGATCTCCACGAGCACGCTCTCCCGCCTGGAGTCCGGCCAGCGCCGCCCCAGCCTGGAGCTCCTCCTGCCCATCTCGCAGGCCCACCAGGTCCCCCTGGACGACCTCGTCGGCGCCCCCGAGGTCGGCGACCCCCGGGTCAGGATCAAGCCACGCCAGGTGTACGGCTCGACGGTGTTCCCGCTGACCCACGGGGCGGGCCCCATCCAGGCGTACAAGATGATCCTGCCCACCACCCGGAGCACTCCGGAGGCCCGCACCCACGAGGGCTACGAGTGGCTGTACGTGCTGTCCGGGCGGCTGCGGCTCGTCCTGGGCGACAAGGACCTGCTGCTCGACCCCGGGGAGGCGGCCGAGTTCGACACCCGGCTGCCGCACTGGTTCGGCAGCACGGGCAAGGCCCCCGTCGAGGTGCTCAGCCTCTTCGGCCGCCAGGGCGAGCGGATGCACGTACGGGCGAAACCACGCCCCCGGGACGACAACTCCTAGAGGACCAGAGGGCTAGGGGGCAGCCACGTCCCGCGCCCCCACCGGGAGTTCCGCCCGTACCGCGAAGCCGCCCCGTGGGCCCGGCCCCGCCGTGAGGCTGCCGCCCGCCGTCGCGAGCCGTTCCGTGAGCCCCTTCAGCCCGGTCCCGCTCCCCGTCGGCGCCTGCACCGTCGGAGCGCGCCCGTCGTCCACGACCTCCAGCCGCACCCGCTCCGCCGTCCCCTCCACGGAGATCGTGCAGCGCGCCGCCCCCTCGCCGTGCCGTACGACATTGGTGACGGCCTCCCGGACCACCCACCCCAGCAGTGCCTCGGTCTGCGGCTCCAGCGGCGGCCCCGACTGGCGTACGACCGGCTCGATTCCGGCGGCGGACAACGCCGAGCGCGCCCCGTCCAGCTCCGTCGACAGGCTGCCCTCGCGGTATCCGCTGACGGCCTCCCTGATCTCGGTGAGTGCCTGACGGCCGACGGACTCGATGTCGGAGACCTGGGTGAGCGCGGCGTCCAGATCGCGCGGCGCGAGCCGCCTGGCCGCCTCGGACTTGACCACGATCACGGACAGGGTGTGCCCCAGCAGATCGTGCAGGTCGCGCGAGAACCGCAGCCGCTCCTTCTCCACGGCCGTGCGCGCCAACTCCTGCCGGGTGGCGCGGAGTTCCTTGACGGTGTCGGCGAGGGTGAGTATGGCGGAGGTGACGAGCCCGGAGATGAGGGTTCCGTACGCGATGTTGATGGCGTTCCAGCCGTCCTTCCACGCGGCGATCCCGCCCGCCAGTACCGCCAGTACGAGCATGGCCCGGCCCACCTTCGGACCCCGGATCACCGCCCCGGTCGCCAGCCCCGTCAGCATGAAGAAGAGCAGCCACGGCCCGCCGTACATGACCGACATGAAACCGGCGATCAGCCCGAGCCCGGCCAGCGCGAGTTTGGTGCTCAGCGCCTCCCGCGACTTCGGGTCGAAGGCGCGCAACACCACATAGATGTAGAGGGAGTTGAAGGTGAGGATGCTGAGGCCGCCGACCCACGGGTTGTCGGTCTCGCCCTTGATGAGGTTCGAGAACGCGCCCATCCCCATCAGCAGCCACGGCAGCAGCGCGAAGCCGTTGGGCGGGCCCATGCTCTCCGGGCCCCGCCCGCCCGCCTTCTTCACGGCCCGCCACTCGGCCCGTCGGGCGGGCCAGTCGGACTTCCAGCCCTTGTCGACGATCGGCGACATCGGCCCACCCTCCTCAGGATTCCGCAGGATCGTGCGGGACTCCGCTACGCGGTGCGCGCGGCCTTCCGGTACGACACGACAGCGTACGAGCCGAAGACCAGCAGCCACCCGCTGAGCACCGCCACCGCGACCGCCCCGGGAGCCTCGCCCCGCCCGACCGCCGTACCGAGCTGGGCGAGCGCCCGGGTCGGGGTGTACGTGGAGATCCCCTGGAGCCAGCCGGGGAAGAACTGAACGGGGAACCACAGCCCGCCCAGGATCGAGAGCCCCAGGTTGCAGCCGACGTTGACGACTCCGGTGCTCTGCGCGGACAGCCGGTAGCCGTTGCCGATCCCCAGCAGGGTGAACGGCAGCACCCCCAGCCACAGCAGCACCAGGAGCAGCGCCCACTGCCACACCGCCAGAGCGACCCCGTTGACCAGACCGCCCACCGCGAGCACGGCGAGGATCGCGGGCAGGACGACGACGGACGCGGTCAGCGCCCGCCCCACCACGACCTGCGCCGGAGTCATGGGCGTGATCCGCAGCTGCCGTAGCCAGCCCAGGGCCTTGTCCTCGGCGACGCCGGTACCGGCGGACATGGCCGCGCCCATCGCGCCGTACACCGCCATCCCGATCATCGAGCCGATCTTCCAGAGGTCGTCCGCGCCGCCGCCGATGTTGGTGAAGAGCAGGTACATCAGCACCGGCATGCCGATGCCGAAGATGACGAACCCCGTGTCGCGCAGCGTGCGCCGGGTCTCCAGGGCGACGTAGTCGAGTACGAGAGCCATCAGACGTTCTCCTTGACGCGGGCCGCAGGGCCGTCGGGGTCGGTGAGGCGGAGGAAGGCGTCCTCCAGGGTGGCCGGGGCGACTTCCAGGCCGCGTATCGCCCGCATCCCGGCCAGGGCGACGACGGTGGCGTCGGAGTCGTCGCTGCGGAGCCGGGCGCGGTCACCTCTGATCTCGACCCCGGTCACGCCGGGCAGCACCGACAGGCCCTCGCTGGGGCGTCCCGCCAGGTCGAAGGAGACCAGGTTTCCGCCCGCCTCGCGGCGCAGCCGGTCGCCGCTGCCGTCGGCGACGACGCGGCCCCGGTCGACGACGATGATGCGGGAGGCGTTCTCGTCGGCCTCGGTGAGGTAGTGGGTGGAGAACAGCACGGTCTTGCCACGGGCCGCGAAGCGCCGCATCGAGTGCCACAGCGCCCGCCGGGCCTCGACGTCGAGCGCGGCCGTCGGCTCGTCCAGTACGACGAGGTCCGGGTCGCCGACCAGGGCGATGGCGAACCGCACCCGCTGGATCTGCCCGCCGGACAGCCGGTCCGCGCGCCGGGGCCCGAACTCCCGTATCCCGGCCAGGTCGAGCGCCTCGTCCACGGGCATCGGCTTCGGGTACGTCTTCGCCACGAAGGACACCAGCTCGCGCACGGTCACCCGGGGGACGGGCCGCCCGTCCTGGAGCATCGCCCCGACCCGGCCCGCCTGTACGGCCAGGGCGGGGGCCTCGCCGAAGAGCCGGACGGAGCCGGAGTCGGGCTCGTCCAGGCCGAGGAGGAGGCCGATGGCGGTGGACTTGCCCGCGCCGTTGCGGCCGAGGAGGGCGGTGGTCTCGCCGGGGTGCAGGGCGAGGCTCAGTCCGTCCACCGCGCGGACGCCGCCGTAGGACTTGACGGCGCCGGTGAAGTGCACGGCGGGGGCGGGGGCGGGTCCCGGTTCGGGTGTCTTCCTCATGCCGACGACGCTACGGAGGAGGGGCGGGCGGGGCGTAGTGCCGGATGTACGGAGTCGGGCGGGACAAATGTCATGGGTGCGGAACGGGGGAGGGCGGAGTAGATCTGACGAGTCGTCACCTCGTGGGTTCCCAAGTGCCGTGTGGTGCGTTATACATGGTGCCCACCGGCCTAGAACGCGTTCTAGAAGTGGGGCGCGCACCGGGTCGGCCCCGTACGGCCCCGGCGTGTCCGACGGTGCGGACGGCCACGTCGGGGCCTTGGCGGTACGCGTACGACACGACGCGTACGACACGACACGTACGACACGCGACGCGTACGACCCGACCCGACGCGACGCGTGCGACCCGACACGACGCGCGCACCACGAACGTAAGGAGCCCCGCCTCCCATGCCCATCGACGTTGCGAAGGCCCTCGCCGCCGAGCCCCGGACCGGCAAGGCCGTCTGGGGTCACAAGGACGTCCAGCTCTACCACCTCGGCCTCGGCGCGGGTGTCCCCGCCACCGACCCCGGCGAACTGCGCTACACCCTGGAGAGCAAGCTCCACGTCCTGCCCAGCTTCGCCACCGTCGCGGGCGCGGGCATGGCCATGATGGGCGGGCTCGCGGCCCCCGGCATCGAGGTGGACCTCGCCGCCGTACTGCACGGCGGACAGACCGTCACCCTCCATCGCCCGATCCCCGTCGAGGGCGAAGCGACGCTGACCTCCACCGTCCAGGCCGTGTACGACAAGGGCAAGGCGGCGGTGATCGTCCTGCGCTCCGAGGCCGCCGACGCGGACGGCCCGCTCTGGACGAACGACTCCGCCGTCTTCGTGCGCGGCGAGGGCGGCTTCGGCGGCGACCGAGGCCCGTCCGCCCGGCTCGAAGCCCCGTCCCGTGAGCCGGAGTTCACCGTCGAGCGCCCGATCCGCGAGGAGCAGGCTCTCCTCTACCGCCTCTCCGGCGACTGGAACCCGCTGCACGCCGACCCCGAGTTCGCGAAGCTCGCGGGCTTCGACAAGCCGATCCTGCACGGCCTGTGCACGTACGGCATGACCCTGAAGGCCGTCGTGGACACGGTGCTCGGCGGGGACGTGGCCCGGGTGACCTCGTACGCCACCCGCTTCGCCGGGGTGGTCTTCCCGGGCGAGACCCTGCGCATCCGGATGTGGACCGATGAAGGCCGCACCCAGGTGACGGTGACGGCGGCCGGACGCGACGACGCGCCCGTACTGGCCGACACCGTCGTCACGCACTCATGAACTGACCGTATTCCGAGGGGAGTTGTGGCATGCGCGCTGCCGTACTGCACGAGATAGGACAGGACAAGCTTGAAGTCCTCGACGACGTCGAGGCGGTGGGCTTCGGCCCGGGCAAGGTGAAGATCCGGGTGCGGGCCACCGGGCTCTGCCACTCCGACGTCTCCGCGATGAACGGCGTCCTGCCGCAGCCCGCCCCCTTCATCCCCGGCCACGAGGGCGCGGGCGAGATCGTGGACGTCGGCGACGGCGTCGAGGGGCTGACGGCGGGCGACCGCGTCCTGGTCTGCTGGCTCCCCGCCTGCGGGACGTGTCCGGCCTGCAAGCGCGGCCAGACGCAGCTCTGCCTCGCCGGTTTCATGAACGCGGGCACCCCCAACTTCAAGCGCCCCGGCGGTGACGTCTTCGGCTTCGCCGGAACCGGCACCTTCACCGAGGAGGTCGTGGTCGGCGCCGGTTGCGCGGTCCCGATCCCCGACGACGTCCCCTTCGAGATCGCCGCGCTGATCGGCTGCGGGGTGACGACGGGACTGGGCGCCGCCATCAACACGGCACAGGTGCAGGCCGGTTCGTCGGTCGCCGTCATCGGCTGCGGGGGAGTGGGCATCTCCGCGATCCAGGGGGCGCGGGTGCAGGGCGCGGCGCAGATCGTCGCCGTCGACCCGGTCGCCTCGCGTCGGGAGGCCGCGCGGAGGTTCGGCGCGACGGAGGCGGTGTCGCCGGACGAACTGGCCGACGCCAAACAGCGGATCACGGCAGGGGAGGGCTTCGACTACGTCTTCGAGGTCGTGGGCAAGTCCGCCACCGCCAGGACCGCGTACGAGGCGACCCGGCGCGGCGGCACGCTCTGCGTGGTCGGCGCGGGCGCGATGGACGACTACTTCCAGGTCAACATGTTCGAGCTGTTCTTCGACGAGAAGCGGATCCTGCCGTCGATGTACGGGGGCGGGGACGTGCTGCGTTCGTACGAGCGGGCCATCGCGCTGTGGCGGGCGGGGCGCATCGACCTGGAGAGCATGATCACGCACCGGGTCCAGCTGGCGGAGATCAACGAGGCCCTGGAACAGATGCGGACGGGCGTGGCCCTCCGTACGTCCATCGCACTCTGAACCGAACTGTCCTGCGGAGAAAGGGAGTTGCCGGATGTCACTGCCCCTGGAAGGGCTTTCCGCGATCGTCACGGGTGCGGGCCGGGGGCTCGGCCGGGCCGAGGCCGTCGAACTCGCCCGGCTCGGCGCGAGCGTGGTCGTCAACGACTTCGGACAGCCGGGCCGGGACGGCTCGGGCGCCGCGTCCGCCGGGCCCGCGGAGGAGGTCGTGGCGGAGATCAGGGCGGCCGGGGGCGCGGCCGTGGCCCATCTCGGAGACGTCGCCGACTTCGAACAGGCCCGTGGGCTGGTGGAGTTGACGGTGCGGGAGTTCGGGAAGCTGGACGTCCTGGTGAACAACGCGGGCATCCTGCGGGACCGGATGATCTTCTCGATGAGCGAGGAGGAGTGGGACTCGGTGATCCGGGTCCACCTGAAGGGTCACTTCAACACGACGCACTTCGCGGCCGTGCACTGGCGGGAGAGGTCGAAGGGGGCGGGCGGGCCGGTGTACGGGCGGATCGTCAACACCTCGTCGGAGGCTTTCCTCGCAGGGTCGGCGGGCCAGCCGAACTACGCGGCGGCGAAGGGGGGCGTGGTCGGGCTGACGACGTCGACGGCGCTGGCGCTGCGGAAGTACGGGGTGACGGCGAACGCGATCTGTCCTCGGGCGCGGACGAGGATGACGGAGGACGTGTTCGCGGGGTTCGCCGAGGAGGCCGGTCCTGGTGGCCTGGACGCGCTCGCCCCCGAGCACGTGGCGCCGCTGGTGGGGTACTTGGCGTCGCCTGCGGCGGGGCGGGTGAACGGGCAGTTGCTGGTGGTGCACGGGGGGATGGTGGCGGTGGTGGAGAGGCCGAGGGTGGCGGCGAAGTTCGACGCGGAGAAGGGGGTGTTTTCGTACGGGGAGCTGGATGAGGTGCTGTCGGGGTATTTCGGGGGGCGGCCGGATGGGGAGACGTTTGGGGCGGGGGAGGTGTTGGGGCTGAAGCGGGGGTAGGGGGGCGGGGCGGGGGCTGGGGTTCCGGCCGCCTTCGGCGGGGGATCCCCCCTCTCCGCCCCTTCCCTCAAGTGCTTGCCGCGCGGCTGGTCGCGCAGTTCCCCGCGCCCCTCAATGCCCCTTATGGGGGCAAAATTCAGCCCGTCGAGGGGGTCCCCCCTGCTCGAGCGAAGCCGAGAGCTTGGGGGAGATTGAGGACGCGCGGGCGAAGCCCGTGCAGGGGGCGAGGGGCGTAGCCCCCATCCTTAACGCCAGCCCCGTCAGGGTTGAGGTGAAGGGGTGGGGCTGGGGTGGCCCGCCGCAGGCGAACACGAGAGCGGACCGCTCGGCACCGCGATCAGCGTCGCCGCCACCGCCACCGGCACCCGTACCGGCACCGCCGTCCGCACCATCGCCGGCGCCGCCGCGTGCACGGACGCCGGTACTCCCGCCCCCACCCCCAGCGGATCCGGCACCGCTTCGGCCACCGGACCCCCGCCGGGCCCGCTCATCGGACGTACGACCCGGGTGATCGGCCCGAGCACGGAGGGAGGAGAAGGGGAAGAGGGAGGAGAAGAGGGAGGCGGCGGCGGGGGCGGCGCAGATGCCGCCCCCTCCTCCTCCTGTCTCGCCCGCACCCCGATCCTGTGCATCCGCCCCGTCAGCGAAGCCTGCTGAAGGGGGACCGGCCTCCAGGCCGCCGCCGGAGCCCCACCGGACGGGTCCGACGGTACGCAGTCCGGCGGTAGGGAGCCCGGCAGTACGGAGCCCTCCGGCGCCGCGGCCCCGGACGCGCAGGCCCCGGCCTCCGGGACCCCGCCCGCCCCCGCCTCCTCCTCCGGCGGAACCTCCACCCCGACCACCCCGCAAGGAACCGCCCCCGTCGCGAACGGCAGCCTCAGCACCCCCTCCCTGGTCCACAGCCCCGCCCCCGCCAACCACCCACCCGGCGGCGCGAGCTGGAACAGGCGGCGGTCCGCCGGGCGCCACACCCCCACCCAACTCCCCGGCGCGGGTCCGGCAGATCCCGGCGCGCGGTCGATGCGTACCGCCACCGCACACGCCTCCGGCATCAGCACCTGACCCGGCTGCGCGGCGAAGGGTGTCAGGACGCAGCCGTCCAGCCGCAGGCAGTCGGGGAAGCGCACCGGGCGGGTGCTGCCGAGCACGCCCCAGCCGAGCCGGTCCTCGCCCGGCGCGTCCGACCGGATCACGATCAGGCCGCTGTCCGGGTCGGCGAGGAGCAGCCGGTCGTGGCTGTGTTCGGCGATCTGGAGGAGGGGGGTCACCTCGCCGCCCCGCTCCAGGTCCACGGCGACCGCCTTCACCACCCCGTTCGCCGCCTCCCGGTCCAGGGCGAGCATCCGCCCGGTGCGGTCCAGCCAGACCCCGCCCGTGCACCGGCCCGGCACCTCCGCCACGTGCTCGGGCCCGAACGCCCCGCCCGCCACCAGCCAGACCGCCGTCGACTGCGGCCCGACGGCCAGCGCGTACGCGGCACTGCCGTTGGGTGCGGGCGGCAGCAGTCGCAGCGGGCCCGCCCCGAACTCCACCGCACCCAGCGGGAGTTCACCGGTCGAAGGTCCCGTCGGGTACAGGAGCGAGAAGACGTGCCGCCCCGCCACCTCCCGGTGGATCAGCACCCGCCCGTCCGCCAGCGGCAGCACCTCCGTGCCGGGCTCCTCCGGCTGGTCCGCCGGGAGCGGCACCGCGTACGGCTCGGGGCCGTCCAGCGTCCAGCGCTCCGGGAACCACGCCTCGCCGTCCCCGGCCAGCCGGGCGGCGTACGAACCGTCCGCGGCGATCGTGAACCCGCTGCGGTGCACCGCACCGCCCTCCGAGGCGGTCTCGATGGCACAGGCTGTCATGGGATCCGTCACCTCCGTGGTCTCCGCCGTGACCTCCGCGATCTCCGTATGCGGGGTCTCCGCGGGGTCTCCGCGTGGTCTCGGTGGCGACGCTAGTTTTCGCGTTTCCCGCCGGACAACACGAGTCACCTCTCTTCACACATACGGGTGGCCGTCCGGTCGTTCGACCGGTATCGCGCGGACCGGTGTGCTCGCGGACCGGGAGTTCCGGCCGACCGGCGGACGGGGCACGTACGCCAGGTAGCCTTGTGGCGTGCCCCGTCTGTCTGAAGTCATCGCCGCGCTCGACGCCCTCTGGCCCCCCGAGCGGGCCGAGAGCTGGGACGCCGTCGGTACGGTCTGTGGCGATCCCGACACCGAGGTGAACCGGGTCCTGTTCGCCGTCGACCCCGTCCAGGAGATCGCCGACGAGGCTCTCCGGCTCGGCGCGGACCTGATCGTCACCCACCACCCGCTCTATCTGCGCGGTACGACGACGGTCGCGGCCGGTCACTTCAAGGGCCGCGTCGTGCACACCCTGATCAGGAACGACATCGCCCTGCACGTCGCGCACACCAACGCCGACACCGCCGACCCCGGCGTCTCGGACGCGCTCGCGGCCGCCCTCGGCCTCCGGGTCACCGGCCCCCTCGTACCGGATCCGAGCGATCCGCACGGGCGTCGCGGCCTCGGCAGGCTGTGCGAGCTGGATCACCCGATGACCGTCCGCGAGTTCGCCGCGCACGCCGCGAAGTCGCTGCCCGCCACCGCGCAGGGCATCCGCTTCGCGGGCGACCCGGAGGCGACGGTCCGTACGGTCGCGGTCTCCGGCGGCTCGGGCGACAGCCTCTTCGCGCGGGTCAGGGCGGCCGGTGTGGACGCGTTCCTGACCGCGGACCTGCGCCACCACCCCGTCTCCGAAGCCCGTGAGGAAGCCCGCGGGCAGGCCCGCGAGACGGCCCCGACTCCCGCGCTGTTCGACGCCGCGCACTGGGCCACCGAGTGGCCCTGGTGCGAGCAGGCCGCGTCGCAGCTCGAAGCGATTTCCGACCGCGAGGGGTGGCACCTGCGGGTGCACGTCTCGGCGACGGTCACCGACCCCTGGACATCCCACTTCTCTTCTCCTGGAGCCCCCAACTGAACGCCGCGCCCGCCGACCAGATCCGACTTCTCGACGTCCAGGCCCTCGACGTACGGCTGTCGCAGCTCACCCACAAGCGCACGTCGCTGCCCGAGCACGCCGAGATCGAGTCGCTCACCAAGGACCTCACCCAGCTCCGCGACCTGCTGGTCGCCGCGCAGACCGAGGAGAGCGACACCGCCCGCGAGCAGACCAAGGCCGAGCAGGACGTCGACCAGGTCCGCCAGCGCGCCGCCCGCAACCAGCAGCGCCTGGACTCCGGTGCGATCACCTCGCCCAAGGACCTGGAGAACCTCCAGAAGGAGATCGTCTCGCTGGCCAAGCGCCAGGGTGACCTGGAGGACGTCGTCCTGGAGGTCATGGAGCGCCGCGAGTCCGCGCAGGAGCGCGCCGCCGAGCTGACCGAGCGCGTGGGCGCGGTCCAGGGCAAGGTCGACGACGCCACCGCGCGCCGCGACGCCGCGACCGCCGAGTTCGACGGGGAGGCCGCGAAGGTCTCCAAGGAGCGCGAGGTCGTCGTCGCCTCCATCCCCGCCGACCTGGTCAAGCTGTACGAGAAGCTGCGCACGCAGTCCGGCGGGGTGGGCGCCGCCCGCCTCTACCAGCGCCGCTGCGAGGGCTGCCAGCTGGAGCTGAACATCACCGAGGTCATGGAGGTCCGCGCCGCGGCCCCCGACGCGGTGCTGCGCTGCGAGAACTGCCGCCGCATCCTGGTCCGTACGTCGGACTCGGGGATCTAGTGCCGATGGCGCGCACTGTCGTCGTCGAGGCCGACGGAGGCTCCCGGGGCAACCCGGGGCCCGCCGGATACGGTGCGGTCGTCCTCGACCCGCAGACCGGCGAGACGCTGGCCGAGGCCGCCGAGTACATCGGCGTCGCCACGAACAACGTCGCCGAGTACAAGGGCCTGATCGCCGGGCTGAAGGCCGTCCGCGAGCTCTTCCCCGACGCCAGGGTCCACGTACGCATGGACTCCAAGCTCGTCGTCGAGCAGATGTCGGGCCGCTGGAAGATCAAGCACCCGGACATGAAGCCCCTCGCGGCCGAGGCGGCGACGATCCTGCCGCGCGCCCAGGTCCGCTACGAGTGGATCCCGCGCGAGAAGAACAAGCACGCGGACCGGCTCGCCAACGAGGCCATGGACGCGGGCAAGAAGGGCAAGCAGTGGGAGCCCTCGGGCTCCACCGCCGCCCTGAAGGGCCCGGCTCCGGAGCCTCGCGTGGTCGGCGACGCGACCGCCGGTGCGGCGAAGGCGCGGGCGGCGCTGGCGGGGGCCCGCAAGGCCGCCCCCGTGGCGGACGAGGGACTCTTTCCCCTCGACGCCGCCCTCGACGCCGCCCTTGACGCAGACCTCGACGCCGCCTTCGACGCCCACCTCGACGTCGCCGAGGCTCCGGCCGTGACCCCCTCCGTCGGCTGGGGTCCCGCAGCCGATATGGGCGCGCCCGCCACGCTCGTCCTGCTGCGGCACGGCGAGACGCTGCTCACCCCGGAGAAGCGCTTCTCGGGCAGCGGCGGCAGCGACCCCGAGCTCTCGGCCGTGGGCCGCAAGCAGGCCGAGGCGGTCGCCGCCTCGCTCGCCGCGCGCGGCACGATCCAGGCGGTCGTCAGCTCCCCGCTGACCCGCTGCCGCGAGACGGCCGACGCGGTCGCCACCCGCCTCGGGCTGCCCGTACGCATCGATAAGGACCTGCGCGAGACGGACTTCGGCGCCTGGGAGGGCCTGACGTTCGCCGAGGTCAGGCAGCGGTACGCGGAGGACCTCGACGACTGGCTGGCCTCCGCCGACGTCGCCCCGACCGGCGGCGGCGAGAGCTTCGCCGTGGTGGCCGAGCGGGTCGCGGCGGCCCGTGACCGCCTCGCGGAGGAGTACGCGGGCAAGACGGTCCTGGTCGTCACGCACGTCACCCCGGTCAAGACGCTCGTCCGCCTCGCGCTGGGCGCCCCGCCGGAGTCCCTCTTCAAGATGGAGCTCTCGGCGGCCTCGCTGTCGACGGTGGCCTACTACGCGGACGGCAACGCGTCCGTCCGGCTGCTGAACGACACGTCGCACCTGCGCTGAGGTCGTTGTCCGCCCGTACGTTCGCCCGTACGTTCGCCCGTACGTGAAGGGGCCCCGGCGCTGCTGAAGCGCCGGGGCCCCTTTCTGCCTGCCGGGAGGCGGTTCACCGCAGGGCGGCTGCCTCCCGGGCCAGCACCTCCACGCGGCCCCAGTCCTTGTCCGCGATCGCATCGGCCGGAAGCATCCACGTCCCGCCCACGCAGCCGACGTTGGGGAGCGCGAGGTAGGAAGGCGCGGAGGCGAGGGAGATGCCGCCGGTCGGGCAGAAACGGGCCCGGGGGAGGGGCGCGGAGAGCGACTTCAGGTACGGGGTGCCTCCGGCGGCCTCGGCCGGGAAGAACTTCATCTCGGTGACGCCGCGTTCCAGGAGCGCGACGACCTCGGACGTGGTGGAGACCCCGGGCAGGAACGGCACCCCGGACGTCCGCATGGCCTCCAGGAGGCCGTCCGTCCACCCGGGGCTGACCAGGAACCGGGCCCCGGCCGCGACGGAGTCGGCGACCTGGGCGGGGTTCAGTACCGTCCCCGCCCCGACCACGGCGTCCGGCACCCCGTCGGCGATGGCCCGTATCGCGTCGAGGGCGTCGGGGGTGCGCAGGGTGACCTCGATGGCGGGCAGCCCACCGGCGACCAGGGCACGGGCGAGCGGAACGGCGTCGGCGGCGTCGTGGAGGACGACGACGGGGACGACGGGGGCGAGGTCGAGCACGGAGGAAGAGGCCATGGGGGCATCCTGCCGGGGGCAGGGTGTCATGTGCAACGACTGTTGCGGAGTGCGCAACGCACGGTCTTCACGGGGCGGGCCCCGGAGGTCCGGGCCCCGGAGGTCCGGGCGCCCCCCCTCCACCCACTACCGTTGACCGGTCGGTCCGCGCCGGACATCCCACCCCCCCTCGAACTCGAAGGAGAATCCGTGCTCGTCCTCCTCCCGCCCTCCGAAGGCAAGGCCGCCCCGGGGCGCGGTGCCCCGCTCAAGCCCGAGGGGCTGTCGCTGCCCGGCCTGGCCGCCGCCAGGAAGGCCGTACTGGAGGAGCTCGTCGAGCTCTGCCGGGGCGACGAGGACAAGGCCCGCGAGGTGCTCGGCCTGAGCGAGGGACTGCGCGGCGAGGTCGCCAAGAACGCCGAACTGTTCACCTCGGGCACCCGCCCCGCCGGGGAGGTCTACACCGGCGTCCTGTACGACGCCCTCGACCTCGCCTCTCTCGACGCCGCCGCCCGCAAGCGCGCCCGGCAGTGGCTGCTGGTGTTCTCGGGGCTGTGGGGTGCGGTGGGGGTCGGCGACCGGATCCCCTCGTACCGCTGCTCGATGGGCGTGAAGCTGCCGGGCCTCGGCGCGCTGGGTGCGTACTGGCGGCCCGCGATGGCGGAGGTCCTGCCGCAGGCCGCCGGGAACGGCCTGGTCCTGGACCTGCGGTCCTCGGCGTACGTGGCGGCGTGGAAGCCGCAGGGGGAGGTGGCCGGACGCACGGCCACCGTGCGCGTGCTGCACGCGCAGCTGGTCGACGGCGTGGAGAAGCGCTCGGTGGTCAGCCACTTCAACAAGGCGACGAAGGGCCGGATCGTACGGGACCTGCTGGTGGCCGGAGCGGCACCCGCCGACCCCGCCGAACTGGTGGTCGCCCTGCGCGACCTCGGGCACGTCGTCGAGGCGACGGAGCCCGCGAAGGCGGGGAAGCCGTGGGCGCTGGACGTGGTGGTCCGCCAGATCCACTGACGCGGACGGAGCCGGGCCACGGGACCTCAGGCCCCTTCGGAGCACCGGGTCGATGCGCGTAGAGTGGACAGGTTGCATTTCGCCCGAATGCCCCGCAGGGCTCCGGGCGGACCCGCACTCCACCACCAGCTCTCCACCAGAGGACCCCTGTGCCCAGCTCATTGCGCGACATTCTTTCCTCCGTGGCGCAGGGGCAGTACCCGGCGCCGGACGGCCGGACCGTCGTGGTCCCGCAGCCGAGCCCCCGCGACGCGGGCGTGCTCGCGTTCACCGCGCACTCGGTGATCTTCTCGGACCAGGACCCGGAGTGGATACGGGAGACCCTGGCGCAGTCCTGTCCCGACCCCTTCTCGGCATCGCTGCACCCGGCGTTCCTGGCCGCGCTGATGGTGCGGACGGGCCGCCGCATGGACACGGTCGGCTCCCTCACCCTGGCCCCCGCGCTGCCGGGCCCGCCGCCGCTGGAGCTGACGGAGATCGAGGACCAGGACCACCCGAGGGTGGCGCGGGCCCGCAGGTACCGCGACGACGTACGGGTCTGGTCGTCCGACGGCGGCGGCATCCTGGTCATCGGGCGCGGGCTGGCCGGACGCTGGGAGACGGCGATCGAGGTCGACGAGGAGTCCCGGCACCGGGGGCTCGGCCGGGCCCTCGCTGAGTCGGCGCGGCACCTGATCCCGCTGGGTGACGTCATCTGGTCCCAGCAGGCCCCGGGCAACGCCCGCAGCGTCCGCGCCTTCCAGGCCGCCGGCTACCGCCCGGTGGGCGCAGAGGCCCTGCTGATCGCGGCCTAGCCTTTAGGGGCGCGGGGCTGTGTCGATGTGCGGCTCCGCCGCGTGGGCGCGCCCAGCCACGACGCACCCGCACGTCCCCGGGACAGCCGCGCGGCGAGCGTTTGAGGGAAGGGGCGGGGAGGGGAGATCTCCGCCGAAGGCGGCCTGAACCCCGGCCGACGACGACCCTGCTGGCGCACGCCCGGCCGCGCCCACCGATGGGGCTACGCCCCTCGCCCCCTGCCCGGGCTCCGCCCGCCCGTCCTCAATCGCCGGACGGGCTGGAATGGGTACGCCCGCGCGTCCTCCCGGCGCCGGACGGGCTGGAATGGGCGCGCCCGTCCGTCCTCCCGGCGCCGGACGGGCTGGAATGGGCGTGCCCGCCTGCCCCCCCCACGCCAGACGGGCGGGAATGGCTCTGCCCCCGCGTCCTCCGGACGTCGAACGGGCTGGAATGGGCGCGCCCGTCCGTCCTCCCGGCGCCGGACGGGCTGGAATGGCTGCGCCCGCCCGTCCTCAATCGCCGGACGGGCTGGAATCTGCGCCCGCCTGCTCCCCAACGCCAGACGGGCGGGAATGGCTCTGCCCCCGCGTCCTCCCGACGCCGGACGGGCGGAACTGTCCTACGCTCGACCCATGCCCCGCCGCCACATCCACGTCACCGGAATCGGCACCGGCACCAGCACCAGCGCCGAAGCCGCCCCCCTCCGCGAGGCCCTCCGCTCCCTGCGGGTGAGCATGGACGTCCCCGCCGACCCCTCCGGCCCCGCCGCCTTCCCGCCCGACGTCCTTGCCGAGGCCGAGCACGCCGCCCAGCACCCCGCCCTTCCCCCCGCCCCGTTCGACGCCACCGGCCTCCCCCTCTTCACCATCGACCCGCCCACCTCCACCGACCTCGACCAGGCCATGCATCTGGCCCGCCGGCAAGGGGGCGGCTACCGCGTCCACTACGCCATCGCGGACGTCGCCGCGTTCGTCACCCCGGGCGGCGCCCTCGACGCCGAGGCGCACCGCCGCGTCACCACCCTGTACTTCCCCGACGAGAAGGTCCCCCTCCACCCCCGGCTCCTCTCCGAGGGCGCCGCGAGCCTCCTCCCCGGCCAGACCTGCCCGGCCCTCCTCTGGCGCATCGACCTCGACGCGGACGGCGCGACCGTCGTCACCGACGTCCGCCGCGCCCTCGTCCGCAGCCGCGCCAAGCTCGACTACGAGGGCGTCCAGCACCGGATCGACACCAACACGGCCGACGAACCCCTCGCCCTCCTGCGCACCATCGGGCTCCTCCGCGAGGAGCAGGAGCGGGCCCGGGGCGGCATCTCCCTCAACGTCCCCGAGCAGGAGATCGAGCTCCGCGACGGCGCCTACCACCTCGCCTACCGCACCCCGCTCCCCGCCGACGGCTGGAACGCCCAGATCTCCCTGCTCACCGGAATGGCCGCCGCCGACCTCATGACCGCGTCCGGCAACGGCATCCTGCGCACCCTCCCCGCCGCCCCCGACGGCGCGATCTCCCGCCTGCGCCGTACCGCGCGCGCCCTGCGCATCGACTGGCCGCACCACACGTCGTACGCCGACATCGTCCGCTCCCTGGACCCGGCGAACCCCGCCCACGCCGCCTTCCTCCAGGAGTGCACCACCCTCCTGCGCGGCGCGGGCTACACCGTCTTCACCGGCGGCGAGATCCCGGAGCACGCCCTGCACGCCGCCGTGGCCGCCCCGTACACGCACTGCACCGCACCCCTGCGCCGTCTCGTCGACCGGTACGCGGGCGAGCTGTGCCTCGCGGCGGTGGCGGGGGAGGAGCCCCCGGAGTGGGTGATGTCCGCCCTGTCCGAACTCCCCAAGGAGATGACGGAGGGCACCCGCCGCCAGAACACCGTCGAGCGCGAGTGCGTCGACATCGTCGAGGCGGCCCTCCTCAAGGACCGCGTCGGGGAACTCTTCGACGCCCACGTCGTCGACGTCAAGGACCACGAACCGACGGTCGGCACCGTCCAGTTGGACAGTGCCGGCCTCGCCGTCATCGCCCGTGTCGAGGGCGGCGGCACCCTCCCCCTCGGCGAACGCATCCAGGTCAGGCTGACGCAGGCAGACCCCGGGACGGCGAAGGTCCAGTTCCGGCCCGCGTGACGGACGGAGCGGGATCGGCGCCGCCCCGCTCCCGCCACGCCGCCACCAGCCCCCGCGCGTCGTCCGCGTGGAAGTGCACGACCGTCACCGGCCGCCGCTTCCCGAGCAGCGACACCGCCTCCACCGGCTCGTTCAGCCGCACCGTCACCGAGGTCTGCGAGGCCACCGCCAGCTCCAGCGCGTCGTCCCCCGCCTGCCCCGGGTTGAGCCGCAGGTCGTACCGTACGGACGCGATCCGCCCGGCCGGGATCGTCACGTCGACGTGCGCCCCCGACCGCACCCGCAGCCCGCCGTCCTCCCGTACGACATGCGGCCGCGTGACGGCCGCCGCGTGCAGCCCCAGGACCAGCACGACGGTGTACACATCCACCACCAGGAACACCTTCTGCACCACCGGCAACGCGGCCAGCAGCACATGCAGCCCCACCGTCTCCACCACACACACGAACGTGAACCCGTAGAGCAGCGCCGCCTGCGCCTTCGCATGCCCGAACGCCACATCACCCGGCCCGACCCCGTGCCGCCGCCGCGCCACCCACCGCCCGAGCGACGCCAGCACCCGCAGCTCGTGCCCCAGCATCCGCCGCACCGGCTCCGGCACCAGCTCCGCCACCGCCTCCCGCCCCGTCAGCCCCCGCCTCCGCAGACGTACGAAGAGAAGGACCTCGGCCAGCACCACCAAGACCACCAGCGCCTCGGCCACCAGCAACAGGCGGCCCGGCACCCGCACCCCCGCCAGCAGGCACCCGGCCAACGCCAGCTCCCCGGGAACCGCGGCGTACGCCAGCCCCCTGACCACCTTCTTCACGACCCCTCCCGTTCCCCGACGATGTCCATGGCCCGCAGCACGGCCCGCGCCTGCGCCGGGGCGAAGTCCGCGAAGAACGCCCTGAGGACGGGATCGTCGGGCTCCGGCGCGGACCCCGGGTCCCACAGCCCGCCCGGAATGCACGCGGCCAGCGCCTCGGCGGCCTCCCCGACCCGGGGATCCTCCGCATCCGCGTCCACCAGGGCGTCCAGCAGCGCGTACACCTCCCGCACCCGCTCCGCCGCCCCGGGCGTCTCGACGAACGCGTCCCGCATGGCCGCGAGCAACGGTCCCCGCACCTCCTCGGGCGCCGTCGTCTCCAGCAGCGTCAGGATCTCCCGGTCCCTCGCCGCCATCCCGCCCGAGGGCTCCGGCAGCTCCCGCAACAGCTCCGCCAGCTCCTCCGAGACCGGCCCCTCCGCCGTCAGCTCCCCGGCCTCCGCCTGCGCCAGCAGCACCCCGATCCGCTCGCGCCGCCGCCGGAGCTGCTCCTCCTGCCGCGCCAGATCCTCGTCCAACTCCCCGAGTACTTCGACGAGTTCACGCCCAGCGTCGTCCCGCACCACATCCCGTACTTCGTCCAGCCCGAGCCCCAGCTCCGTCAGCCGCCTGATCCGGGCCAGCACCACGGCGTCCCGCATCCCGTACTCGCGGTACCCGTTCGCCCGCCGTACGGGCTCGGGCAGCAGCCCGACGTGGTGGTAGTGCCGCACCGCCCGCGGGGTCACCCCGACGAGGGCGGCGATCTCTCCGATCCGCATCCCCTTGCTCATGCCCCCAGTAGAAACCTTGCCGCTGCGTCAAGGTCAAGGCGAACGCCGCCGCCCGGGCGGGGTCCGGCGTCCCCCACCCCTCCGGGTAGCATGGTCGGCACGGCAGACGAGTCGGCCGGACGGCCGCGTGGGGTCCCTTCGGGGGCCTCCCGAGGAACGTCCGGGCTCCACAGGGCAGGGTGGTGGCTAACGGCCACCCGGGGTGACCCGCGGGACAGTGCCACAGAAAACAAACCGCCTGGGGCCGCAAGGCCCCCGGTAAGGGTGAAACGGTGGTGTAAGAGACCACCAGCGCCTGAGGTGACTCAGGCGGCTAGGTAAACCCCACCCGGAGCAAGGTCAAGAGGGACCGTCGCAAGACGGTCCTGCGCGGACGTCCGAGGGCTGCTCGCCCGAGTCCGCGGGTAGACCGCACGAGGCCGGCGGCAACGCCGGTCCTAGATGGATGGCCGTCTCCACGGCCGCCGCGAGGCGACCGTGAGACAGAACCCGGCGTACAGGCCGGCTCGTCTGCCCCCTCCCTCCCTGCAAGGGGGCGGGGGCCTATCGCCTCTTTGCTGCTCCGGCCGCCTGCTGTGGAGCTGACCAGCGCGCATGGCCCGCCCGCTGGGTTTCCGATATGCAGGTCGAAGTCAGGGAGAACCATGTACAAAGCATGTACATACTGAGTCCATGCTCAAAGTGATGATCGCCGAGGATCTTGCTGTGATCCGCTCCGGTCTGGTCAAGGTGCTCGAAGGGGCCTTCGGTATCACCGTCGTGGCACAAGTGGGCCGGGGCGACGAAGCAGTACGGGCTGCGCTCGCCGCAACCCCTGACGTTGCCGTGCTGGACATAAACATGCCCGGTGGTGACGGTCTGGCCGTTGCCGGGGACCTGCGCGTCCAAGTGCCCTCGTGCAGAACGCTGCTGTTGACCGCACTCGATCGGCCCGGCTTGGTGCGTAGGGCACAGGAAGTCGGGGCCGCGGGTTTTCTGCTGAAGTCGGCCACGGCCGAAGAGTTCCTCGAAGCCGTCCGTGTCGTTGCTTCGGGAGGCCGGATCATCGATCCCGCCCTGGCGGCCGCAGCTCGGGAAAGCGGAGTCTGCCCCCTGGCCAAGCGTGAGCTGGAGGTCCTGCGATGTGCCCGAACTGGTGCAAGTGCGGCGGAGATCGGGGCCGATCTGTTCCTCGGGGTAGGGACGGTTCGTAACCTGTTGTCTGCTGCGAAGGCGAAACTCAGGGCGCGGACACTGCTGGACGCGGTGCGCATCGCTGAGCGCAATGGCTGGATCTGACCGATCAAACGAGCGGCAGGTGCGCCTCCAGTCGGAAGTGATTCCGAGGCCGATGTTCCGTCGTGACGGTGCCCCCGAGTGCCGTGGCGCGCTCCTTGAGATTCGTCAGACCTGTCCCAGGGATGGTTCCTTCGGGCTTCTCGGCGTAGTCATTGGTGACTCTGAGACAAGCGGCGCCCTCCCGCCAGGTCAGTTCGACGAGGCAGGTCCTCGCATTGCTGTGGTGCAGTACGTTCGCGACTGCCTCACGCAGGACGACTGCCAAGCAGTGGTCGACTTCGGGCGGCAGGGAAAGAGGGGCGACCTCGCTACGTACGGTGATTCCTACCTCGGCGAGTGTTCGTCCCGTTCTGGCCATTTCCGTCCGCAGGTCCAAAGTGGTCTCACCACGGGAGACTTGCCGGAGCTCAACGAGGGCCCCTCGGGCGAGTCGGGCGATTCCGGGAAGCGCTGCCGCAGAGGTAGCTGCCTCTGCGCGGTGAGCCAGTTGCGCGAGCCTCGAACCGACGATGTCGTGCAAGTCCCGGGCGAGCCGGGCCCGTTCGTCCTGCGCGGCGGACTGTGCGGTATGTGCCTGAGTGGCGCGTAGCCGGGCAGCAAGCAGGGCCAACTGTGAGATGCCGAAGATGCTCGCGCCGGTGATGAGGGTCGTGAGCAGTACGGCGAGACCGCTGCGGTGCTCGTACTTGAGCCCCCTCACCAGCAGCGGCCCACTGGCGCAGACCGCTGCGGCGATGATGAGCGAGGCAGGGCGAGGCACGGTCAGCAAGACCGCCCCCGCGAGGAAGCCGAGCAGGCTGAGCCATGGCAGGTGCAGGACGAGGATCGGTCCATACGTGAGCGTGTTCTGCGCGAACAGCAGCGCGCAGCGCGCTTTGTAAGGCAGCCGATACGGGGGAGGTGCGTATTGGCCCAGCATGACGGCCGGCATCAGAATCAGCAGGATCAGTGCACTGACGTATGCGCGCCGACTCACGGGGAGAGCTGACAGGTCCAGGACCAAGAGCGCGATGCTTCCACAGACAAGCAGGGCAAGCGGTTGCAACACCATCCAATGCCCGCGCGCGGGGCGTCGCCTCACAGGAAGGCTGAACACGGGACTCCTCCGGGGGTGCGACATACCACTGCGCTCTTCACGGGAGCACCATGTCTCATCAACAACACTCGTGAAAACCTCACTATTTTCGTGAGAGCTTCACATGATCCGATCCAGGGAGGAATGTATACCGACCGGATGGATCGTCGAAGTGACGCTTGACAGAGAAGTGCCTCTCGGACTTTGGAGGGGGAGACGGGTCCGCCCCCATCGTTCCCTCCCGCACGTCGCACTGGCCGTGGCGGCGGTGCTTGCCGCCGAGACCGCCCTTGTGGCAGCGGAAACGGGGCAGGCTTTCGCCAACCCTGCGAGGGTGCAACCTCCAGCGGTACAGAAGAAGGGTCTCGCGAAATCTGCGACGTCCGCGGCTGACATCCCGTCCGCTCGCGTAGCAGCCCGGCTGGCCGGTCATCGTGTGCAGGCCCTGTCGGAGCTGACGGAGACGTCGACGACGTGGGTGAACAAGGACGGCACGCTGACCACCGAACTGTCGGCCGCCCCGGTCCGCTTTCGGCGGAGCGGCAACTGGACCGACATCGACGTGGCGTTGCGCAGTACCGCGACTGGCGCGGAATCAGCCGCGCATCCGCGGGGACTGACGGTGGGCGGGAAGTCGGCCAAGGCGGTTTCGCCGCTGGTGTCGCTGGGGTCCGGTGAGCAGAAGCTCGCTCTGCAGTGGCAGGGGGCACTGCCCGCGCCGAAGCTTTCGGGTGCGCGTGCGGTGTACGCCGAGGCTCTGCTGGGGGCAGATGTTGCGGTGGAGGCGACGCGTACGGGGTTCGAGCAGTCGGTGGTGCTGAAGAAGCGCCCGGCTGCTTCCGGGTTCTCCTACACGCTGCCGCTGGGGCTGGACGGTGTGACGGTTCAGCAGCAGGCGGACGGCAGCCTGGTGCTGCTGGACAAGAGGCGCAAGCAGTGGGCTGTCATGTCCGCGCCGCAGATGTGGGATGCGTCCCGCGATTCCTCGTCGGGTGAGCCGGGACGCCGTGTTCCGGTGTCGGTGAAGGTCACGGGCAAGGGGAACGCGACGGCGCTGGTGTTCAGCCCGGACGTGAAGTTCCTCGCGGACCCCAGGACCCAGTTCCCCGTCACGATCGGGACCGCGCTCTCCACGCAGACCAAGCCCGCACAGGCCGTTGCGCAGCGCGGCGTGAAAGGCAACCGGGCGGCCGGCTCTGAGCTGGGGTTGGGCAACCCGGGGACGGTCGGTGCGGACGGAGCGGTACAGACAGCCCAGTCCTTCCTCACCGTGGACACCTCCGCGCTTGCGGGCATGAAGGTCTCCGCTGCCCAGCTGCAGATGTTCGGCTCGGGCGAGGACGCCAAGGCCAAGGCTGCGGGCTGGGAGGTGTGGTCCACCAGCGGCAGTGCTGCCGACGTGTCGGGCTGGGACAAGCGCCCGGAGCTGACGAAGAAGCAGGCCGCGTCCCGTCCGGCGGCGGGCGGGTGGGCCAGTGCCGATCTCACCCCCCTGGTGCAGGACTGGGCGAAGACCAAGGCACCGGCAGGCACCCTCGCGCTGAAGGCGTCCGACGAGAAGACTCCCGGCGGCTGGCAGGAGGTCAACTCCGCTGCCGCGGCGGAGAACACCCCGAAGCTGGTGGTGACGTACGCGTCGGCACCGAACGTGGGCTCCAAGCGGGGAGCGGGTCCGCCGTTCTTCTCCGCCAACGGCACCTACGCGGTCAACACCCTCACCCCGGTGCTCCGTGACGTCCTCTCGGACAAGGACGGCGACAAGGTCCGCGCCGCCTTCAAGATCGAGGAGGCCGACAGCGGAACCCGGATCGGGAACCTGATCGACTCCGCGTTCGTGCCCTCTGGGCAGGCGGCCTCGGTCACTGTTCCGGCCGGTCTGCTGGCCAACGGCAAGGAGTACAAGTTCCAGACCCAGACCTACGACGGGACGTCCTACAGCAACTGGTCGGAGTGGCGGCGCTTCGCCGTCGACACCAGCAACCCGTCCGCACCCGTCTCGGTCACTTCGACCGACTACCCGGCCAACGCGTGGGTCAAGGGCGAGGGCCAGGCCGGTGATTTCACGGTCAAGCCCCCGGCCGCCGACCACCAGTGGATCGAGTGGTCGTTGGACGGGGTGAACTGGACCAAGGTCGAGACCGGCGGCACTCCTGCCGACCGCACCTTCAAGGTCACCCCGCCACGCAACGGCACCCACACCCTCCAGGTCCGCAGCGTGGACCGGGCGGACAACAAGTCCGAGGCCAAGGAGTACGTCTTCCACGCCGGGTCCAGCGGCTTCGCGCAGCCCGGCGAGGGCGAGCGCACCGCGGGCAAGCTGCCGCTGGCGGTGGAGACCGAGACCGGCAAGTTCAACAAGGCAACCTTCTCCTGGCGCCGCTCGGCCGCCGACAACTGGGCCCAGATACCCGCGGGCAGTGTCACCGCGAACGGCACCGCGTTGGCCGCGTGGCCGGTGGACGTCACCGCGGGCAAGACCGCACCGCTGGTGTGGAACGCCACCGCAACGGTCCCCGTCAACGGCAGCGTCCAGATCAAGGCCGACTTCACCGGCCCTGGCGGCGCCACTGGCACCACCGCGCCGTTGAGCGTGATCGTCGACAAGGACGGCGACGGGGCCGCCTCCACCGAGGTGGGCCCGGGTTCGCTGAACCTGCTCACCGGCGACTACACCCTGAGCGCCACCGACGCCTCGTTCTTCGGCCTCACCGCCACCCGTACCTTCTCCTCCCGGTCTCCCACCAAGGGGCTGTACCAGGAGGGGCAGGCTTCGATCTTCGGCAAGCAGTGGGTGTCCGGCACGCTCGCCGAACTGTCCGAATCGGATTACAGCCACATTCGCCGGGTCTCCGACACCGCGGTCGACGTGGTGACTGACGAGGGCGACGCCATCCACTTCACCGCGAACGCGGCCAAGACCGGATGGATTCCGGAAACCGGCTCGGAGTCCCTCACCCTCAAGGGCAGTGTCACCGGCACGTTCACGCTCTCCGACACCGAGGGAAGCACCACCACCTTTGCCAAGCCCGACGCCGGTGCCACTACCTGGCAGGTGTCCACCTCGGAGGTGGAGGCGACGGAGAACTCCGCGACGAAGGTGATCTCCGAGACGGTCACGGTCGGCGGGAAGAAGCTGGCCCGCCCCAAGAAGATCATTGCCCCGACGTCGGCTGCCACTGCGGCGGCGTGCGACCTGAATCCGGCGCTGAAGGGCTGCCGCATTCTGGAGTTCGACTACGCGAGCGCCACCACCGCCACTGGTGACAAGGCCGCGGCCGAGTTCGGTGACTTCTCCGGTCAGGTCAAGCAGATCAAGCTCTGGGCCACTCAGCCCGGTGCGGGCAACGCCACCGCCACTGCGGTGCAGACCTACCGTTACGACAAGTTGGGCAACCTGCGCCAGACCTGGGACCCGCGCCTGGGCCAGGAGACGGCCACGAGTTACGCCTACTTCGAGGACCGCGTGGTGTGGATGGCCCCTGCTGGGGAGCTTCCGTACACCTTCAGCTACGACACCATCGGCTCCGGCGCAGCACCCGGCGCGGGCATGCTGGTCAAGGTCTCCCGCCCCACCCTCAAGCAGGGCACTGCCGACGAGACCGGCCCGGCCGCGGTGGACACCGTGGTCTACGGCGTCCCGCTGACCGGCGCGAAGGCACCGTTCGAGACCAAGGACGCAGGGCACTGGGGCCAGCTCGACCGCCCCAGTGACGCAACTGCCGTCTTCCCCGCCGACCAGGCGCCCACGTCCCACGCGGGCGGCGACCTCGGCAAGGGCGACTACCGGCGGGCCACCGTTCACTACCTCAACGCCTCCGGCCGCGAGGTCAACACCCTCACCCCCGGCAACAACCTCTCGGTCACCGAGTACGACCGGTTCGGCAACACCGTACGGGAGTTGAGCGCCGCCAACCGCGAACTCGCCCTGGGCACGACCGACAAGGAGAAGCAGCAGCTCACCGACCTGGGCATCATCGAGCGTCCCTGGCACGAACGCGCCGCCCTGCTCTCGACCACCTCGGTCTACGACGAGGGCGGCTCCCGGGAGATCGAGGAGTTCGGACCGCTCCGGCGGATCGACCTGACCGAGGACGTCAAGGACGGCACTACCACGCTGGTCGGCAAGGGTTCCTCCGTGCCCGCCCGGTCGTGGAAGGTCAACAAGTACGACGAGGATCGTCCCACCGACGGATCCGCCAAGGTCAAGGACAAGGTCACCTCGGTGATCACCGGTGCTCGGGTCCGTGACTTCGACTCTGTCATGGGTGAACTGCGCGTCACCAAGACTCGCTACGACTGGGCAAAGGGCCTGGCGACTCACACCGTCCAGGACGCAGGCGGTCTCGATCTCGACACCGAGACCCAGTACGACGCCCAGGGCCGCACCACCAAGCAGGTACTCCCCGGGACCAGTGGCGACCAGGCTGTCAATCTGGTTACTGCATATTGGGAAGCCGGCGGCACTGGCTGGTGCAAAGGCCGCCCCGAGTGGGCCGACAGCGTGTGCTGGACCGGACCGGCCGGCAACATCACCGGAGCGAGCGGCCAGCCTTCGCAGCTTCCTGCCACTACCAGCGAGTACGGCTACTTCGGCCAGGTCGCCAAGACCGTCAAGGAAGCCGGAGGCAAGAACCTCACCAGCGTCACCTGGTTCGACGCTGCCGGCCGCCCGGAGAAGACCGCCAGCTACAACGGCATCGGCCAGCCCCTCCCCGAAACGGCTGTCGAATACGACAAGGTCACTGGCAGGGCAACCAAGGTGACGTCCCCGACTGCGGGCACCGTTACCAAGACGTACGACAAGCTCGGTCGGCAGACTGCCTATACCGACGCTGACGGCGGCAGGACGACCACCGAGTACGATCTGCTCGACCGACCCGTCAAGGTCACCGACAGTTCGCCGTCCACCGTGACCTACACCTACGACCACAACGCCGAACCGCGCGGTCTGGTGACCCGCACCAGCGACTCCGTCGCCGGCGACTTCTCCGCCACCTACGACCAGGACGGCTCGATCGCCACCGAGAAACTCCCCGGCGGCTACACCCTGAACGTCACCGAAGACACCACCGGCGCGCCCCTGTCACGCAGCTACACCCGCGACAGCGACAACACCGCCCTCTTCAGCGACACCGTCAGCGAGTCCGTCCACGGCCAGGTCACCACCCACCAGGGCTGGGGCCGCCAGCAGTACGACTACGACAAGACCGGCCGCCTCACCGGCGTCCGCGACTTGACGGAGCAAGGCTGCATCCGGCGCGACTACGACCTGGACAAGCGCGCCAACCGCAAGGCCCTCACCACCACCCCCGGTGCCCCCGGCGCCGACTGCCCCACGGCCGGCGGCACCAACACCGTCAGCCACACCTACGACAGCGCCGACCGCCTCATCGCAGACGGCTACACCTACGACGACTTCGGCCGCACCACCACCCTCCCGGGCAGTACCCTCAGCTACTACACCAACGACCTCGTCCGCCAGCAGACCACCGGCGACAAGCGCCAGACCTGGGAACTCGACCCCGCCCTGCGCTTCCGCTCCTGGACCGTCGACACCAACACCGCCGGCACCTGGAACAACACAGCTTCCAAGGTCAACCACTACGACAGTGACAGCGACAACCCCCGCTGGATCACGGAGGACACCACCAGCGGAGCGTTGACTCGGAACGTCGATTCCGTTTCTGGGGATCTTGCTGCCACCACCAGCAGGACGGGCGATGTCGTTCTTCAGCTGACAACCGTCCATGGAGACATCGCCCTCCAGCTACCGCTCGATGCTGCCAAGCCGCCTACTGCGCTGGCAGCCGACGAGTACGGAAATCCTCGCCCAGGACAAGCAGCCACGCGATACAACTGGCTGGGTGCCAAGCAGCGTTCCACCGAGACCCTTACCGGGCTCACACTCATGGGGGCTCGTGTATACAACCCCGCGACGGGCAGATTCCTTTCCGTGGACCCGGTTTATGGTGGCAACACTTCCGCCTACGGCTACCCCGCCGACCCCATAAATGAGTACGATCTGAATGGCCAGTGGAAAATAAACTGGCGGAAGTGGACTCACCGGGCGATAAATATCGGCTCGGGATTCGTTGCGGGTGCAGCGGCTGTGGCTGTATGCGGCGCAACAGCCGGTATCGGGTGCGTCGTGATTGCTGGTGCCATTATCGGCGGCATGGTCGGCACCACCTCGCACCTTGCGGCTGACCGGGCCTTCGGCCACCGAACCACTCGTCGAGAAGCCCTTCGCTACGCCGGTACGTCGGTGGCAGGAGGGGCATTTCAGGGAGCTTTCCGCCTGCGCTATGGGGCCGGACCGGCTGTGCATGGCACAAAAAAGGCATGGAAGGGTGCCAAGTACGTCGGGAGAGGTGCTAAGCGTTTCGGCGGCGGATTCAAAAGATTTGGCCGCTCCGTGAAGAGTAGGTGGACAAAGTACCGGTCGCGACGTCGCTGACTGCCACCCATCTGACCAGTAGTTCACAACTACCGGTCAACTCGTGAAGCTGTAGGGTGCCCGGCATTCATACCGGGCACCCTGCGGTCGGTCATTATGTCCATGGAAGGAACACTCGTGCGTTTCAAAATCACGGTTTCGCGCCAAGAATGGTCGTCTCCGGCAGGTGAGCTCAAAGAGTACGCAACGGCGGAGACCCCGCACGGTGTAGCACGGCTCGAAAGGAAACGTGCCACGGTCGCCGGTCGTGGCTATCTACAAGCTGGCATGGAAGAGTGGAGGATCAGCATTGCGGAATCTGCTCGTTTGACCATTCATGATCTAGGCGTTCCTGGTTTCGCGTCACGCAATTTCGCAAAGAATGGACTTTCGGGAGAACTGGACGGGAAGCCTGTCTCTGTTGAGGTGAGGTCCTCGGTCTTCCGGTCGAAGAGATGTGTTTGCGTCAAGTCCGCAGAAAGTGTATTCGTGTTTTCGCCGTATCGAATGGGAGTTAAGCTCTCGGTTCACGGAACGCCGGTTGAGTTCATTCGTGATGCTGGGGGGGAGTGGGAATCTGGGCCCATCCCTGCTGAGGCTATTCTCATCATCTGCCTTTTCGAGTGGGCCATGTTGGACTTCTTTCTGGGCACCCCTGTGATGAGATCGCTGTGATCATCGATAGTTCCACGAGCCAGTGGCTTCAAATCGGTAATATTGGATCCTGAAGGACGGCCCATGTTTTGGAAGAGAGAAAAATCCGCCTGGAGAGTGGTGGCCATCGGTGGTGCAGCCGTTCTGGCGTCCGTTGTGTTGGCCGGATGCAAGGATGGAAAATTCAACCTGAGTTCCCAGTCGGCCGATTCTGTATCTCACGCTGAGAGGGGAGTTCCGCAGTCGCATTCCGGGGACGGCACCCCAGGAATACAACTCGTGGACGACGCGAGGAATGTGGACGGGGGGCGGCCAGTGAGGGTCAGTGTGTTGGCCAACGACACCTTCACTCTCCGCGGTTCCGCCAGCAAGCCCGTCCTCGGCACTCTGGGCAAAAGCGACTACGTTCTGACGCTTAACAGCGAGCCGCGTCATGGATCTGTAGTGATCAATGGAAATTACATAACCTATACACCGTCTCCTGCCTATGTAGGTGAGGACGAATTCACCTACAAGGTGGCGATCGAGCAGATGCAGGGAGAGCCTGTTGGGAATCCTCATCTGGAGAGCACTGCCGTAGTACGCATCACTATGAACACTCCTGCAGTCGACGACAAGCCAGAGCAGCCGTAGTCCGTCATGTGCTCTCGGTGGTCGAGGCGCCGACCGGGCGGCTGTGATCACGGGCCGGGCGTCCGCGTCGATGACGACCTGCACCTTTGCCGAGAAGTCGTGGTCGCGGCTGGATGCGCCCCCATGGCGGTCGTGGTCCGGGACCAGAGTGCAGCGAGTACCCGCAGCAGTTCCTGAAGCAGGCGCCGTCGGATCCGCTCCGGGCGATTGATGACCTGTCAATCCCTGAGGTCGGCCGGATGCCGGTCGCAGTGGCGCCGCGGTACTGGGGCGCGCTGGGTCGGCGGGCCAACTGCCAGGTGGCGGCCAGTACGAACTCGCCGACTGGGGCCCGCCCCCGCCAGTGGTCGTCACCGATGCCGCTTACGGCACCAACGCACCGCTCCGCACCACGCCCCCCACACGGCACCTGCGCCACGTGCCGACGATCCGCGCCGAAGCGGCGGTCCACGCCTTCGGCACTCAGCACTCAGCCCTTTGGGCCGCCCACTTGACGGCTTGAGGTCCTGGCGTTCAGTAGAGGCCGGTTGCAGGAGGCGGATGCCTCGGGCCCTTCCTCGTTCCGCACGGGAACGGGGGTTCTACGCCTGGCCGGTCTCGAAGTGGGTGATCTTTGCGGTGTCCGTGGCGAAGCGCCACGCCGTCCGCATGGTTCCCCAGGTGTCGTTCCGGTAGTCGACGACGAGGGCGAGGCCGTCGTCCGACTCCGACGTGACGTCCATGTGCCCGCCCGAGGAGAAGATCTCCCGCTCGGTCCAGTCCCGGACGTCGCGGCTGGTTCCGTCGTCGGACATCGTCGCGCCGGGGGCGAGCAGCGCGTCGAAGGCGGCCCGGTCGCCCGCGTTCACGGCGGTGACGAACGCCCGCACGGTGGGGTCGCTGAGCTGGTCGACGGGTACGGGCATGGCACGGTCTCCTCGCTGCGGTCCGGGCGGAATCCCGGGTCTTCCACCCTGCACCGGCCGTGCCCCGCCCGCATGTGGAGCGGGAGGGAGGGGGGGGCTAGCCCCGGCCCACGTACGGCATGTTCGTGGCCATGACCGTCGCGAACTGGACGTTTGCGGCGAGGGGGAGGTCGGCCATGTGGCGGACCGTGCGGGCCACGTCGGCGACGTCCATGACCGGTTCCACGGCCAGTTCGCCGTTGGCCTGGAGGATGCCCGTCTGCATGCGGGCGGTCATGTCGGTGGCCGCGTTGCCGATGTCGATCTGGCTCACCGCGATGCCGTACGGACGGCCGTCCAGGGCGAGGGACTTGGTCAGGCCCGTCATCGCGTGCTTGGTGGTCGTGTACGCGACCGAGTGCGGGCGAGGGGCGTGGGCGGAGATCGAGCCGTTGTTGATGATGCGGCCGCCCTGCGGGGACTGGGACTTCATCCGGCGGTAGGCGGCCTGGGCGCAGAGGAAGGCGCCCGTGACGTTCACGTTGAGGACCGACTGCCAGTCGGAGAGGGAGAGTTCCTCGGTGGGGGTGTTGCCGGGGCCGAAGGTTCCCGCGTTGTTGAAGAGCAGGTCCAGGCGGCCGTAGTGGTCCTGGACCGTGGCGAAGAGGGCCGTGACGGAGGTGGGGTCCGAGACGTCCGTGGGGACGGGGAGGGCGTCGCCGCCCGCCGCCTGCGCCAGTTCCGCCGTTTCCGCGAGGGGGTCCGCGCGGCGGCCCGCGAGGGCGACCGCCCAGCCGGAAGCGGCCAGTTCCCGCGCCACCGCCCGGCCGATGCCCGAACCTGCTCCTGTCACCAGCGCGATCTTCTGAGTGCTCATGGGCAGGGAGGGTAGTCACCCGCGCCCCACAGGAACTCATCTGTCCGTCATGTGGTGGACGTGTACGCGACAAGAGGGGGCTGCGCTGGGGCGTTGAAGTGACTCTCATGACGATTCGTGAGAGTGCGCATGCGCCTGAACTCCGTTCCGCCGCCCGTCAGTTGATGAGCGGGCGGCGGCGCTTCCTGACCGTCGCCGGTGCCGCCGCGACCCTGGCCTTCGCCACCAACCTGCCGGGACAGGCGCAGGCCGCCCCCGCCGGGGACTTCGACGCCCGCAGGATCGGCGAGGACCCCTTCACGCTGGGCGTGGCCTCCGGCGACCCTTCCCCAAGCTCTCAACTCCGTTCGAGCAGGGCAGACCCCACTGCCGGGTCCGTGCTGTTGTGGACGCGGCTGGCTCCCAGACCGTACGAGAGCGACAGCGGTCTGCCGAAGCAGCGGGTGCGGGTGGAGTGGGAGGTCGCGGGCGACGAGCGGTTCCGGAGGGTGGTGCGGCGGGGGAGCGTCGTCGCCCACCCGGAGTTCCACCACAGCGTGCACGTCGAGGTGGACGGGCTGGGGGAGGGGCGGGTCTTCTACTACCGGTTCCGGGCGGGGAAGTGGATCAGCCCGGTGGGGCGCACCAGGACCGCGCCCGGCCGTGGGGCGCGGGTGGCGGCACTGCGGATGGGGGTCGTGTCCTGCCAGGCGTACCACGACGGGTACTTCACGGCGTACCGGCATCTGGCGGGGGAGGACGTCGACGTCGTCCTCCACCTCGGGGACTACCTGTACGAGTACGCGGTGAACGCGGTCGGCGGCGAGCGGAAGTACACCGACCGGCGGCTGCCCGCGCACTTCAACCGGGAGACGGTCACGCTGGAGGACTACCGGCTGCGGTACGCCCTCTACAAGAGCGACGCGGACCTGCGGGCCGCGCACGCGGCGCACCCGTTCGTGGTGACGTGGGACGACCACGAGACGGAGAACAACTACGCGGGCGGGACGCCGGAGAACGACGTTCCGCCGGAGGAGTTCCTGCTGCGGCGGGCGGCCGCGTACCGCGCGTACTGGGAGAACCAGCCGCTGCGCGCCCCGCAGCGGCCCACCGGACCCGACATGCGGCTCTACCGGCGGCTGCGGTTCGGGCGGCTCGCGCAGTTCGACATCCTCGACACGCGTCAGTACCGGTCCGACCAGGCGTACGGCGACGGGTGGCAGAGCCCCGGGCCGGAGTCCGAGGACCCGAAGCGGACCATGACCGGGGCCGCGCAGGAGCGGTGGCTGATCGACGGGTGGCGGAACCCGGGCGGGCCGAAGCCGGTGTGGAACGTGGTTCCGCAGCAGGTCACCTTCGCCGAGAGGAGGAACCGGGCCACACCAGATTTCAAGCTGAGCATGGACTCGTGGGACGGGTATCCGGCGTCCCGGGAGCGGGTGCTCGCCGGGGCGGAGTCGGCGGGGGTGCGGAATCTGCTGGTCCTGACCGGGGACGTGCACGTGTCGTACGGGCTCGACATCAAGAAGGACTTCCGCGACCCGGCGTCGAGGACCCTCGGCACCGAGATCGTCACCACGTCCATAGCGAGCGGCAAGGACGGCACCGACAGGCCCGCCGACTGGGAGCGCATGACCGGCGCGAACCCGCACATGAAGCACTACAACGGGCGGCGCGGGTACGCCCTCGTCAGCCTGACGGAGCAGGAGGCGCGGGCCGACTTCCGGACGGTGGCGGCGGTGACGACGCCCGGGGCGCCGGTGACGACGGTGGCGTCGCTGGTGACGGAGGCGGGGAACCCGGGGCTCAAGCCCGTATAGGGCTCGCTCGGGGAGGGCCCGCTCAGGGCTCGTCCGGGTAGCGGACGCCGATCCGGTCGCGTACGGCGTCGAGCGTCCGCATCACCGCCAGACTGCCGTCGAGCGGGACGAGCGGTGACTCCTTCTCGCCCGCGCGCAGGCAGCGCATCACCTCCGCCGCCTCGTGGCGCAGGCTGTCGTGCGGGGCGTCCGGGGCGGCGACGACCTCTTGGGGGGCGTGGCCGTTGCGGTGGAGGGTGAAGCGCTCCGGATAGAAGAAGCCGTACGGGACGTCGATGCGGCCCTTCGTGCCGGTGACGGACGCGGTGACCGGGGTTCCGGCCGTCACCGAGCAGGTCAGGGTGGCGAGCGCGCCCCGGTCGGGCCAGCCCAGGAGCATGCCGGTGTTCAGGTCGACGCCCTCCTGGGAGAGCAGGGCGGTGGCCTGTACGATGCCGGGCTCGCCCAGCAGGAGATGGGCGAAGGACACCGGGTAGACGCCCAGGTCGAGGAGCGCGCCGCCGCCCTGGGCCGGGTCGCGCAGACGGTGGGCGGCGGCGAAGGGGCCCTGGAGGCCGAAGTCCGCGTGGATCGTGCGGACCTCGCCGATCGCGCCGTCGTGGACGAGGGCGGCCAGCCGCCGGATCAGCGGGTTGCAGTACATCCACATCGCTTCCATGAGGAAGCTGTCGTGGGTGCGGGCGAGGGCGATCAGCTCGGCCGCTTCGGCGGCGTTGAGAGTGAAGGACTTCTCGCAGAGGACCGCCCGGCCCGCCTGGAGACACAGTCCGGCCGCGGCGCGGTGGGCGGAGTGGGGAGCGGCCACGTAGACGACGTCGAGGGAGTCGTCGGCGGCCATGTCCGCCCAACTGCCGTACGCCTGCGGGATGTCGAAGCGGTCGGCGAAGAGTTTCGCGCGGTCGGTGCTGCGGGAGGCGACCGCGGCCACCTCCGCGTCCGGCATCTTCTTCAGTTCGGCGGTGAACGCCGAAGCGATGCCGCCGGTGGCGAGGATTCCCCAGCGTAGGGGTGCGTCCGTCGTGGCCATGCGTTCCGCCCCTCTTTCGTCGCGGCTTCCCACCTGCGACGAGAGCTTGTTCCGAGCACTCCGGACGAGCTGAGAGCATAGGTCGGTATTCAACGAAATGGGAGAGACGATGCCGGACAGCGGCTCCAAGGCGGCGGAAGCAACGGGACAGGAACACATACCCTCGGCGGGCGCTGAGGTCACGGCGGCGGTCGAGTCGGCCACTGCCGCGACGGCGGGGGCTGTTGGTCCTGCCGGTGTTTCCGCGCCTGCCGGTGTTTCCGTGCCCGCCGTTTCCGCGTCCGCCGCTCCCGTCGCTGAGGCTGCTTCCGCCGGTGTGCGGCGGACGAGTCTGCTGGTCACCCTCGTCCTCGGCGGGCTCACCGCGCTGCCGCCGCTGTCCATGGACATGTACCTCCCGGCCCTGCCGGAGGTCACCGACGCACTGAAGTCGCCCGCCGCGACCGTGCAACTCACCCTCACCGCGTGCCTCGCGGGCATGGCGCTCGGGCAGCTCGTCGTCGGACCGCTCAGCGACAAGCTGGGGCGGCGGCGTCCGCTGCTCGTCGGCATGATCATCTACATCCTCGCCACCGCCATGTGCGCGATCGCGCCGAACGTGGAACTGCTCATCGCCTTCCGGCTGCTCCAGGGGCTCGCCGGCGCGGCGGGCATCGTCATCGCGCGGGCGGTGGTGCGGGACCTGTACGACGGCGTCGAGATGGCGAAGTTCTTCGCGACGCTGATGCTGATCTCCGGAGTCGCTCCGGTGATCGCGCCCGTGATCGGCGGGCAGGTGCTGCGGATCACTGACTGGCGGGGCGTCTTCTACGTGCTGACCGTGGTCGGCGTGCTGCTGACGCTCGTCGTGTGGAAGTGGCTGCACGAGACGCTGCCGCAGGAGCGCAGGCAGACCGGTGGGGTGGGTGCGGCGCTGCGGACCATGAAGGGGCTGCTGGCGGACCGGGTCTTCACCGGGTACATGCTGACGGGCGGGCTCGCTTTCGCGGTGCTGTTCGCCTACATCTCCGCTTCTCCCTTTGTGGTGCAGGAGATCTACGGGGCTTCGCCGCAGACGTTCAGCCTGCTGTTCGGCGTCAACTCGGTGGGGCTGACCATCGTGGGGCAGATCAACGGGAAGCTCCTGGTGGGGCGGGTCCGGCTCGACAAGGTGCTCGGGATCGGGCTGGCGGTCATGACGCTCGCGTCCGTGGCGCTGCTGCTGATGACGTCGGGCGTGTTCGGGAAGGTCGGGCTGTGGCCGGTCGCGGCCGGGCTCTTCGTACTGATGTCGGCGATGGGGCTCATCATGCCGAGTACGAACACGCAGGCGCTGATGCGGACGCCGCACGCGGCGGGGTCGGCCTCGGCGCTGCTCGGTACGTCGTCGTTCCTGATCGGGGCGGTGGCTTCGCCGCTGGTGGGGATCGCGGGGGAGGCCACGGCGGTGCCGATGGCGGTCGTGCAGCTGGCGTGCTCGCTGTTGGCGGTGGGGCTCTTCCTCGGCCTGTGCAGGCCGTGGCGGCGGGGCTCGGAGGTGTAACCCCGTTTGGTACGGGGTGGGGTGGGGCGGCACCCCGGGGTGCCGCCCCGCCCCCGGACCCCGTGCCTCACATGCCGACGAGGCTGAAGCGCCTCACCCCCCGGAAGGGTCCGAGCGCAGCCTCCGGAGGAGTTCGACGGCCTCGGCGCTCGACGGGTCGAAGGGGTAGATCCCCTCCTGTTTGTGCGGGACCGACGGCCCCCACACCCTCGCCGCATGGCAGTCGTACGAGAACGCGATCTCGAAGAGCAGCCCCTTGGGGCCGTGGGCGCGCAACCCCCACCCGGGGAGGAACGTCTGGCCCGGCTGGCTGCCCGGCAGGGCCTTGATCAGGGCGAAGGCTTCCTGGGCCTCGGCGGCCTCCCAGAGGGCCGTCTCCTCGCCCGCCATCGTCTTCGGCAGCGGATCGTTCGCGTCCGGGGTGATCCGGACGATCTCGACCAGCTCGGTCTGCTCGTGTGCGCTCGGCAGCAACATCCGCTCAGAGTGGAGGAGTTGAGGGCTGAGCGCCAGGGTTTGGGCGGGGAGGCCGCTCGTACGGGTTCAACCAGTACGGGTTCAGCGGTGGAGGTAGCCGATCAACTGGGGGCGGTCCTGGCGGTCCGTGGTGCGGAACAGGCCGATGTTGGCCACCTCCGCCTCCGGGAGGACCGCGGTGTCCGGGAGGGCGGCGGGGGCCGCCGTGGCGAGGGGGACCTCGACGGGGGTGCCGGAGGCGGAGGTGGTGGAGGTCGTGCCGTAGGCGATGCCCTCGTTCGTCACCGAGGTGAGGGTGACGGGTTTGACGCCCTCGCGTTCCTCGAAGCAGTGGCCCGTCGTGGCGCCCTGGGGGACGGGGGTGCGCAGGTCGAAGGCGAGGTTGCCCGCGACGAGGTAGTCCCCGGAGGGGGAGGTGACGGCCCGGGGGTACGCACCGGGTTCTATGGCCGGTTTGCGGCAGGCGGCCGTCGCGAGGACCTTGCCCGTCGCCGCGTCGTGGACCGCCCAGAGGTCCGAGCCGTCCGGCTTCTTCGGCTGCCACTTCGCGAGGACGTGGCCGGAGGGGGTGAGGGAGGTGGGGACGCCCGAGGCGGGGGCCGTGCCGCGCGGGGCGAACGCCGCGCTGTGCCAGGCGCCGCGCACCCAGAACTCCGTACGGCCGCTGACCAGGAGGCCCTTCGGGGTCAGGCCGCGGACCTCCGTCTTGCTGCGGCAGTTCGCGCAGCCCTTGGGGTAGCCGAGGTCCTTCGGGGCGACGGGCGTGGCGCGGCCGGTCAGCGGGTCGACGGTGGCGGAGGTGGCCGCGCCGTCGGTGACGAGGATGTCGGGTCCGGTGGCGGAGACCACGGGGACGCCCGCCCAGGGGAGGTCGACGTGGCGCTGCATGCCGTCCTTCACGTCGTAGATGTCCAGGGAGACGACCGAGTCGCCGGTCGAGAGGGCGTCGGGGCCGCTGACCTTGCCGTACGACCACGTGATGAAGAAGCGGTGGTCGCCGTCCTGGAGGGCGAGGAGGCGGGGGAAGTGGGCGGGGTCGGAGAGGGGGCGCCAGGGCCTGCCCGACCAGGTCCTCTTCCCGGTCCTGGCGTCGTGGGCGCGCAGGACGAAGCGGTCCGTGCCGGAACGTTCCACGTGGGCGATCAGGGCGGGCTCCTGGGAGACCGCGTACTCGGCGGAGCCGCCCGTGATCCGCCAGCCCCGCTTCGCGTCGTACGCGGTGGGGGTGGCGAGGCGGGGGAGCGTCGGCGTCGCCTCGGGACCCGGGGACGCGGAGGCCGTGCCCCCGGCCGGGCCGTCGCCCTTGCCCGCCCCGTCCTTGTTCTCGCCGTTCTCGCCGTTCTTGCCGCCGCCGCACATGGCCAGGACGAGGAGCAGGGCGAGCACCGCCCCTCCGGCCACCAGTGCGGTGCGTATGACTCGCTGCCCCATCCCGTACCCCCCGGCACCCGTCAGAAACGGTCAACGGTTGTCAGCGTATGCAACTGCCCCTGGATGCGCAGCAGTTCCCTCACGTCCCTCCACGCCCCTTTTTGCCCCCTACACTTTTCCGGTGAACGACACCCTCTCCCTCCCGGATGTTCTGCGTGCCGCCCTCGCGGGGGTGCTCGACGGGCTGCCGCCCAAGCAGGCGACCCAGGCCGTCGACCGGCTGATCTCCAACTACCGGGGGACCACCCCGACCGACGCCCCCGTGCTGCGGGACCGCTCCGACGTCGCCGCGTACGCCGCGTACCGGATGCCCGCCACCTTCGAGGCCGTACGGTCCGCGCTCGGCGCGCTGCGGGAGGCCGCGCCGGGATGGGCGCCGGGCACGCACGTGGATGTGGGGGGCGGGACGGGGGCTGCCAGCTGGGCGGTCAGCGAGGCGTGGGGGGAGCAGCGGAGCACCGTCGTGGACTGGGCGGAGCCCGCGCTGGCGCTGGGGCGGGAGCTGGCGGAGGCGTCCGGGGTGGCCGCGCTGAAGGGCGTGGTGTGGCAGCGCTCTCGTATCGGAGCGGCGCTCACGATCGAGAGCAGTGATCTCGTCACGGTCTCGTACGTGCTGAAGGAGCTGACGGAGGCGGACCGGGACGTCCTGGTCGACCAGGTGGCTCGGGCCGCGCGGGGGGCCGTCGTCCTCGTCGAGCCCGGCACCCCGGACGGGTACCGGCGCATCCTCGCGGCGCGGGAGCGGCTGATCGGGGCCGGGCTGCGGATCGCCGCCCCGTGCCCCGACAGCGGTGCCTGCCCGATCGGGGCCGACTCCACGAACTGGTGCCACTTCTCGGCACGCGTCAGCCGCTCCTCGCTGCACCGGAAGGTGAAGGGGGGCTCGCTGGCGTACGAGGACGAGAAGTTCGCGTACGTGGTGGCGGTGCGGCCGGACGTGGTGGACGCGGTGCCGGTCGAGGCGCGGATCGTACGGAAGCCGCAGCTCCGCAAGGGGCTCGTGATGCTGGAGCTGTGCCGGGGGGACGAAAGTGCGGGCGAGGGCGGGCCGCTCGTGCTGGCCGGGGAGAACGTGTCGAAGAAGCGGCACGGGGAGCTGTACCGGGCGGCGCGGGACGCCGACTGGGGCGACGCGTGGCCGCCCCCGTCGGGCTCCGGACAGCGTTAGGGCCTGAGTTCCTGGGTGCAGCACTTCACGCTGCCGCCGCCCTTGAGGAGTTCGCCGAGGTCCATGCCCAGGGGCTCGAAGCCGCGCGAGCGGAGCGGCTCGAACAGGCCCTGCGCGGCTTGCGGGAGGAGGACGTGGCGGCCGTCGCTCACGGCGTTGAGGCCGAGGGCCGCGGCGTCGGGTTCTTCCGCGATCAGCGCGTCGGGGAACAGCCGGGCCAGGACGGCCCGGCTGCCGGGGGAGAAGGCACCGGGGTAGTACATGACCTCGTCGGTGCGGTCGTCGAGGACGGCGAGTGCCGTGTCGAGGTGGTAGTAGCGGGGGTCGACCAGGTCCAGGCCGACGACCGGGCGGCCGAAGAACTCCTGCGCCTCGTCGTGGGCGGCGGAGGTGGAACGGAAGCCGCGCCCCGCGAGGATCCAGGACGACGTGACGGCGAAGTCGCCCTCGCCCTCGTTGACGTGGTCGGGGGTGTGGATCTCCGGGAAACCGTGGGCCTGGAACCACTCGCGGTGGGCCTCGGCTTCGAGGGAGCGTTCGGCGTAGGCGAAGCGGGCACCGAGGACGCGGCCGTCGACCACGGTCGCGCCGTTGGCGGCGAAGACCATGTCGGGGAGGCCGGGGTGCGGGGTGAGGAGCTCCACGGTGTGGCCGAGGGAGAGGTAGCGGTCGCGGAGGTCCTCCCACTGGGCGAGGGCCAGGGGGAGTTCGACGGGCTTGGCGGGGTCCATCCAGGGGTTGATGGAGTACGTGACCCTGAAGTGCTCCGGGGGGCACATCAGGTAGCGGCGGGGCGCTGCGTCACGGGTGCGTGGGGTCAATGAGGGCTCCTTACGGAGGAGTGGTGGTGTCCTGGTGCCCATGGTGGGGGCTGGTGGGTCCCTTCCGCTGTGCACCGAAAGGGTGGTTCACGGGGGGTGGGGTGGGGGCATTGCTCCCGGGGCGTCGGTGGGGTGGGGTTCTGTGTGCGGGTGGGGCGGTGGCCGGGGTTCAGGCCGCCTTCGGCGGAGATCTCCCCTCTCCGCCCCTTCCCGCCGTGCTGGAATTGCGGCTGCCGCCGCGTGGCGCTGGCTTGGGTTTGCTGCTGGCTGCGGTTCAGGCCGCCTTCGGCGGAGATCTCCCCCATCCGCCCCTTCCCTAAAGCGCTGGCCGCGCGGCTGTCTTGTTTATGTGCGGGTGGGGCGTGGCTGGTCGCGCAGTTCCCCGCGCCCCTCAGCGACCCCGGTGGTGTAGAGACGGTTCGTATCGTCTCGTGGGGCGGTAGGTTGGGGGGATGGCAGACATCAAGAGTCCCGATTCCTCGCGGCGCAGTGAGCGGTCACGGCGGGCGATCTTCGACGCGGCCCTCGGGCTCGTCGGCGAGGCCGGGTACCAGAAGACCACCATCGAAGGCATCGCCGCCCGCGCCGGGGTCGGCAAACAGACCATCTACCGGTGGTGGCCCTCCAAGGCCGCCGTCCTCCTCGACGCCTACGCGGACCTCGCCGACCAGGCCGCCGAGGCCGTCGGCGAGGTCGGGGCCGCCCTTCCCGACTCCGGCGACCTCGCGGCCGACCTCCGCTTCGTCCTGCGCGCGACCGTGGACGAACTCGTCGACCCCACGTACGACATCCCCACCCGCGCCCTCACCGCGGAGGGGGTGGTGGACGCCGCGTTGTGCGCCCAGTACGTGGAGAGGTTGTTGAGGCCCTCGTTGCAGCTGTACGTCGACCGGCTGGCGGCCTCCCGCGAACGCGGGGACGTGCGGGCCGACCTGGACCTGGAGACGGCCGTGGAGATGTTCACCGGCCCGCTGTCGAGCCGCTGGCTCCTGCGCACCGGACCCCTCACCCACGCGTACGCCGACCGCCTCGTCGACTACGCCCTGAACGGACTCGCACCCCGCTGAGGCACTGCCGTGAAGCACCCTGAATCCCCGCCGAAGACCCGCCGAAGACCCGCCGAAGCCCCGCCGGAACCCGACGGAGCACCCGTCCCGGCGACCCCGGATACGGACACCGGCCACCGGGGGCGCAGGATGGTGCGAGCATGGTGGGGTCCCCAGAGGGCCGAGGTGTGAGGGTGAGGAGCCAGATGGGCGCGGAGTTCGGCCGCAACAGCGGTGCGGGAACGGGAGCCGGAGCGGGTCCGGGCGCGAAACCGGGTGCGCGCATCGCCCAGTGGCTGCGCCGCCGCGCCCAGGGCAGGTCGGCCGGGGCTCCGGACGCCGCCACCGGGCGCCTCGCCCTGTTGCGCGGTGCCGCGGGGGCGGGACTGCCGCTCGCCCCGGCCGCGTATCCGAACGGGTACCGGTGTTCCTGTGAGCGCGTCGGCTGTCCGACGCCCGCCCGGCACCCGGTGTCCTTCGCCTGGCAGACCCAGTCGACCACCGACCGCGCCCAGGTCGAGCGCTGGGCCACCGCCGACCCGCAGGCCAACTTCATCACCGCGACCGGCATGGTCCACGACGTGCTCGACGTGCCGCTGGACGCGGGCGTCGAGGCGCTGGAGCGGCTGATCGACGCCGGTATCGAGGTCGGCCCGGTCGCCGTGTTCGGGGAGGGCGGCAGCGACGCCGACGCCCGCATGCTGTTCTTCACCGCGACCCGGGGCACCCCCGAGGACGAGGACGAGTGGTGGCCGTGCGAGCTGGACTGCCACCCCGAGACCATGGACGAGCACCCGGGGCTGCGCTGGCACTGCCGTGGCAGCTACGTCCTCGTACCGCCCGCGAGGCTGCCCGGTGGGCTCGACGTGCACTGGGTGCGCGGACTTGAGTACGGGCTGCCCGACCCGCTGACCCTCCTGGAGACCCTCACCGACGCCTGCGCCCGGTACGCGGCCGCCGCCGGGGAAGCGGGCGCGGACACCGACCCGCACGCGGTGGCCTGGCCGATCGGGCGCTGACCGGCAGCACGCGGGGGTTCTGCGATCAGCACGCGGGGGTTCCGCGATCCCGGGGGCCACGACCCGGGGGGTTACGACCCCGTCGCCGCCACCAGCCCCTGCACCCGCGACTCCAGCCGCACCGTCCCCGCGCCCTTCTTCGGCACGAGGGCCGCCTGGCTGGAGACCCGCTCCTTCATCAGGGTGGTCTTCGGGGTGCCCGTCATCAGCGCCCGTACGTCCGCGTTGAGGTCGAGCAGCGGCACGCCCCGCGCGGCCGTCTGCTTCTCGAAGTGACGGGACGCGAAGAAGACGAACGCCCCGCCGTCCTTCGTCGCCAGCCCCACCGGGGCGTACGCGCCCGTGTTCAGTTCCTGGTCGAGGTACTGCATCGACCGGCCGACCCGCTTCGAGGCCCGCGTCCGCGAGGCCAGCCACAGCGTCGTGTCCCGGCCGGGTGCGAAGACCGCGGGCTTCCCCCGGTTCTGGAGGTACGCGGCGTAGTCGGCGCTCAGTTCCTCCGGGGGCACCGCGAGGGACGGATCGCCCGGGGCGACGGCCTGCGCGTGGCCCTCCCCGTCCAGAGCGAACGCGGGGAGCTCGTCGGGGCGCAGCGTCAACAGGTGGGACGCTTCCCAGAGTTGGTCCGCGCCGCCGCGCACGAACACCAGCAGCCAGCGGGAGTCGGCGCTGCCGTCCCCGCCGTCGGTGTCGCGGTTGCTGTCGGCGTCCACCGCGAACCAGCGCGGCCAGCCCGCCTTCTTCGGGATCAGGAAGCGGGAGTCGTGGAGCTCCAGCGGGCGGTGGCCGGGGTTGCCGCCGGGGCTCTGCGTGCGGCGGGCCTTCAGCCCGGCCTGGTTGATCGCGCCGAGCGCGCCCGTGACCCGGCCCGCCGCGAGAGCCGGGTCGTACGCCTTGTCCGCCTTGTTGTAGGCGTCCGTGAAGTCCCGCAGAGCGCGGGCGGCTTCAGCCTTCGTCGCCGTCGGTACGATCTCCAGCTCGCCGTGCACCGTCACGCACCCGCTCGCCGTCAGCGCCAGGACCGTCGCCGCCGCGAGAGCCGCCGCCGACCGCCGAACTCTGCGCGTGCGCGTTCCCATGAGCAGTCCCTGTCGTCCCGGCCGTCACCGACGACCGGAACCCTACCGGGGCGAAGAAGAGCACGAGCATCGGGACCAGATACAGCGCCCACACCGTGACCTGGAGGACGGTCGGGTCGGGCTGGAAGTTGAGGACGCCCTTGAGGAGGGTTCCGTACCAACTGTCCGGCGGGATCTGCTCGCTGACGTCGAACGCCTTGTCCGACAGACCGCCGAGGAAGCGGGCCTCCTGGAGGTCGTGCACGCCGTACGCGAGCACGCCCGCCGCGACGACCAGCAGCATCGCGCCGGTCCAGGTGAAGAACTTCGCCAGGTTGATGCGCACCGCGCCCTTGTAGAACAGCCAGCCCAGCACCACCGCCGTCGCCAGGCCCAGCGTCACGCCGATCACCGGGCCGTTGGTGCCGTCGCCCAGTGCCCGTACCGACGACCACACGAACAGCGCGGTCTCCAGACCCTCGCGGCCCACCGCCAGAAAAGCGGTCGCCACCAGCGCGAACGTGCCCATCTGGAGGGCCGCGTCCAGCTTGCCGGTCAGCTCGGCCTTCAGGTGCCGGGCGGTGCGCCGCATCCAGAACACCATCCACGACACCAGGCCCACCGCGACGATCGACAGCGAACCGCCGAGCGCCTCCTTCGTCTCGAAGGTCAGATCCCGCGACCCGTAGGTGAGCGCCGCGCCGAAGCCCAGCGCGAGCAGCACCGCCACCCCGATGCCGATCCACACGGGTTTCAGGGCGTCCCTGCGGTCGGTCTTGACCAGGTACGCGACCAGGATGCAGACGATCAGGCTGGCTTCGAGGCCCTCACGCAGGCCGGTCAGGTAGTTCGCGAACACGCCGGTTCCCGTCCTTTCAGGGTTACGAGAACAGCGCCCGGCCCCACCAGTCGTCCGCGTCGCGGACGCCCGGCGGGACGGCGAAGTGCGCCGAACCCACGTGCTGGATGTATTCGTTGAGCGCGTCGGAGCGCCCCAGACTGCGTTGTACGGGGATGAACGCGTCGCGGGCGTCGCGCTGGTAGGCCAGGAAGAACAGCCCGGCTTCGAGCCGCCCCAGCCCGTCCGTGCCGTCGGTGAACGAGTAGCCCCGGCGCAGCATCCTGGCGCCGGAGTTGGAGTCCGGGTGGGCGAGCCGCACGTGCGAGGTCGGCAGCATCGCCTTCAGCAGCGGCTCGTCGTGCTCCTTGGACTTGCCGACCGCCGCACCCTCGCCCTTGTCCCGGCCGAAGATGTCCTCCTGCTCGGTCAGCGAGGTGCGGTCCCAGGTCTCGATGTTCATCCGGATGCGGCGTGCGACGAGGTAGGAGCCGCCCGCCATCCACGCGGCCCCGTCCTTCTCCGACGCCCACACGTGCTTGTCGAGCGTGGCGGTGTCGGTCCCGCTGATGTTGCGGGTGCCGTCCTTGAAGCCGAAGAGGTTGCGGGGGGTCTGCGCGTCCGGCGTCGTCGAGGACGTCTTGCCGAAGCCCAGCTGCGACCAGCGCACGGCGACCTTCCCGAAGCCGATGCGGGCGAGGTTGCGGATGGCGTGCACGGCGACCTGCGGGTCGTCGGAGCACGCCTGGACGCACAGGTCGCCGCCGCTGCGCGCCGGATCGAGGTTGTCGCCGGGGAACTTGGGCAGGTCGACGAGGGCCGCCGGGCGCTTGCCCTTCAGCCCGAAGCGGCCGTCGAAGAGGGAGGGGCCGAAGCCGATCGTGAGCGTGAGGCGGGACGGCTTGAGGCCGAGCGCCTCACCCGTGTCGTCCGGCGGTGCCTCCGGCTGGCCGCCGTACGCACCGTCGCCGACCGCGTGCCCGGCGGTCAGCCGGGCGGCGGCCGCCGTCCAGTCCTTCAGCAGCTGGACCAGCTCCGCCCGGTCCTTCGTCGTCACGTCGAACGCGGCGAAGTGCAGCCGGTCGGGGACCGCCGTCGCGATCCCGGCCTGGTGCGGGCCGTGGAAGGGGACGGCCGCACCGCCGGACGCGGCGGGCTGCGCCGGGTCGTCGTCCTCGCCGCCGCCCAGCGCGACGGCCGCTCCGCCCGCCGCGACGGCACCGAGCGCGAGCCCTGCCCCGCCCCAGCCGATCACCGAACGGCGGGAGGGGGAAGGGGAGTTGGCTTCTTCGTCAGGCATGGGGCTGCCCTCCTTCTGCGTACTGCTCCGGGACTGCTGCATACTGCTCCGGGACTGCTGCGTGCTACTTCGTGACCGCTGCGGCGAGCTTCGACAGCGGCTCCGCGAGTGCGTTCACACCGTCCGAGAGCTCCTTGCGGTCGGCGTCGGAGACCTTGTCGTACGAGGTGAAGTCGTACGAGGACGTGTCGGGGCGGTGCTTGTCGAGCAGCTTGTTCAGCGCGGCGAACTGCCTGTCCAGGGTCACCGTCAGCTTCGGGTCGCTCTTCGAGGTGACCGGCTTGAGGAGCGTGTACGCCTTCTCCGCGCCCTCGACGTTCGCCTTGAAGTCGACGAGGTCGGTGTGGCTGTAGCGCTCCTCCTCACCGGTGACCTTGCCGGTGGCGACCTCGTCGAGGAGCTCCTTGGCGCCGTTGGCCATGGAGGAGGGGGTGATCTCGGCGGTGCCGACCTTGTTGACCCAGGTCTTCAGGTCCTTCATCAGGGTGTCGGCGAGCGTCTTCTCCTCGGCCCCGATCTTCTTGTCCTCCCACAGCGCCTTCTCCAGGCGGTGCCAGCCGGTCCACGGCTTGCCGGACTCCTCGACGCCGTCGGCGCGCAGGTCGACCATCGGGTCGATGTCGCCGAACGACTCGGCGACCGGCTCCGTGCGCTCCCAGCCGATGCGCGAGGGCGCGTACGCCTTCTTCGCGGCCTCAAGGTCGCCCGCCTTCACCGCGTCCGCGAACGTCTGCGCCTTCGGCAGGGTCTGCTCCGCCTGCTCGCGCACGTAGGTGCGGTACGCGGCGACCGCCGCGTCCTTCTCCGGGCTGCGCCTGGCGGCAGCGCCGCCGCCGGTCACGGTGACCTTCTGCCGGATGCCGTCGCCCTTCATGCCGGGCTTGCAGGCGATCTCGTACGAACCGGCCTTGATCTCGGCGGTGAGGTCGGCCTTGGTGCCGGGGCCGATGTTCTCGCGCTCGGTGACGATGCGGTCGTCGGGGAAGAGGATGTACACCTCGGTGACCTTGGAGCCCTTGTTCTCCACGGCCAGCTCGACCTTCCCGGCGGGGAACTCCTTCTTCGACACCTCGCAGGAGTCGTCCGTGGCGACGACCTGGATCGCGCCGCTGCCGCTGCCCTGGGTGCTGCTCTTCTCGGCGCAACCGGTCACGGCGGCGATCACGGTCGCGGCGGCGGCCGCGGAGAGGGCGGAGAGACGAAGGGGACGCATAAGAGGACTCCACACGGGGTGAAAGAGCTACGAGGCCCACAGGTCTGCTGAGGCTTACCTAAGTTAAGCGCCCCTTACCTCGGACATAACCACCCGGGAGGTGATTCAGCTCTCACTCCCGCCCCAGGAGAACGAGGCGGTCACAGGTGCCCCATGGCCGCCCCGTCGCCGGGTCAAGAACGAGTCAAATTCCTTGGTGTGCCGCCCTCTTGGTGATCATGAAACCCTTCTGGGGACTACCAGCGGGTCGCCCGTGCGCGGGTGCGGCAGCACCTCGACCGGCTGCCGGTAGACCCGGGACAGCAGCTCCTCGCCGAACACCTCGGCGGGCGGACCGCACGCCGCGATGCGCCCGTCGTGCAGGACGGCCGCCCGGTCCGCGTACGCCGCCGCGAGACCGAGGTCGTGGAGGACGACGACGACCGCGTCGCCCGCCGCCGCCCGCTCCCGGCAGATCCGCAGCACCAGTTCCTGGTGGCGCAGGTCGAGGGCGGCCGTCGGTTCGTCGAGCAGGAGTACGGGAGCGCGCTGGGCCAGTACGCGGGCGAGCGCGACCCGGGCCCGCTCGCCGCCGGACAGCGCACCGAACGGGCGCGGCCCGAACGCGGTGACCTCGGTGGCCGCCATGGCTTCGGCGACGGCCAGGTCGTCGTCGTCCTCGTGCGGGGTGCCAGCCCAGGGGGCGCGGCCCATCCGGACGACGTCCTCGACGGGGAAGGGGAAGGAGAGCGCGGCGGACTGGGGGAGCACGGAACGGCGCAGCGCCAGCTCGGCGGCCGTCCACCCGCCGACGGGCCGGCCGTCGATCCGTACCGCACCTTCCGTCGCGGGCAGGTCGGCGGCGACGGCGGCCAGCAGGGTCGACTTGCCCGCCCCGTTGGGCCCGACCAGGGCGAGCACCTCGCCGGCGCGGGCGGTCAGGTCGATGCCGGACAGCACCTCGCGCTGCCCGAGCCTGACGTGCAGGCCCCTGACCTCGACGGCGGCTGCACCGGGTGCGAGGGCGGCGGGCAGGCTGCGCGTACGCCCCGAAGAGAACGAAGGGAACGAAGAGAACGAAGGGAGAAACGACTTCCACGCGCTCATGCCCAGCCACCTTGCTTGCGACGGGTCCTGCGCAGCAGCCAGAAGAAGAAGGGGCTGCCGAAGAGGGCGGTCAGGACGCCGAGGGGGAGTTCGGCGGGGTTGGCGACCGTACGGGCCGCGAGGTCGCCCGCGAGGAGGACGATCGCGCCGCCGAGCGCACTGCCGGGGACGAGGAAGCGGTGCCCGGGACCGTTCGCCATCCGCAGCAGGTGCGGGACGAGGAGGCCGACGAAGGTGATGATGCCCGCGACGGCCACGGCGGCGGCGGTCAGCAGCGCCACCACCAGCACCAGGGCCATGCGCATCTTCTCCACGTCCACGCCCAGGTGCCGGGCCGGGCGCTCGCCGAGTGCGAGGAGGTCCAGCCTGCGGGCGTAGAACGGGGCGGCGAGGAGGCCGAGGAGAGCGCAGGGCAGGACGGCGAGGACCTTCGGCCAGGTGGCCCCGGCGAGGGAGCCGAGCTGCCAGAAGGTGATCTGGGTGATCTGCGCGTTGTCCGCGAAGAAGATCGCGAGACCGATCAGCGCGCCCGCGAAGGCGTTCACGGCGATGCCGGTGAGGATCAGCGTGACCACTTCGGTCCTGCCGCCGGACCGGGACAGGACGTACACGAGCAGCACGGTGATCAGGCCCGCGACGAACGCGCAGAACGTCACCGTCCAGTTCCCGAAGAAGCTCAGCCCCAGCGCGATGGAGGCGACCGCGCCGACCGCCGCACCGGCGGAGATGCCGATGACACCGGGCTCTGCCAGGGGGTTGCCGAACACGCCCTGCATGAGCGCGCCCGCGCAGCCGAGCGAGGCGCCGACGAGGAGGGCGAGGGCGACCCGGGGCAGCCGGATGTTCCACAGCACGCTCTCGCCGACCCGGTCCAGCGGCGCACCGCCGAGACCGATGCGGTTCTGTACGGAGGCCAGGACGTCGCCGGGGGAGATGTGGTACGTCCCGAGCCCGGCGGAAACCAGGGCCAGCAGGAGGAGGGCGAGGGACAGGCCGACGGTGAGGGTGAAGGCGGTGCCGCGACGGCCCTTGGCGGGGGCCTTGGCGGGACTTCCGCCAGCGGGACTTCCATCGGCGGGACTTCCGACAGCGGGACTTCCGTCGGCGGGGCTTGCGGCCGGGACCGACTCCCGTGCGGGTGGCGCGGTTTCCGGTCCGGGCGGGGCGCCCGTGGCCCGGGTGGTTCCGGGGGCGGTGGTCGCCGGGTCGATGCTCACTGGGTGACCGCCGGGGTGCCGTAGAGCTGGTCGACCAGGGACGCGAGGACCTGGTCGGTGCGCGGGCCGTAGTTGAGCATCACGCCGTCGGGGAGGGAGACGATCCGGCGGTCCAGGCCCGCCGGGGTCTCGGCGACGCCCGGGACCTTGAGGAGGCCGTCGACGCCGTCGACCGATTCGAGGCCCTTCGTCATGACGAGGATCGCGTCGGGGGCGGCCTTGACCAGGGCTTCGCTGGTGATCGCGGTGAAGTCCTTGGCCAGGCCCGAGTCCTTGCCCGCGTCGATGGCCCCGGCCGCCTCCAGGAGCGAACTCGCCCCGGAGTCACGGCCGCCGAGCAGGTACACGGAGGCCGAGCCGCGCAGGTACAGGAAGGTCACGCGGGGCTTCTTGCCGTCCTTCGGCTTCGGGATGTCCTTCTGTACGGCGGCCAGCCGCTGCCGCGTGCGCTTCTTCAGTTCCTCACCGGCGGGCTTCGCGCCGAGCGCGGTGGCGACCGCGTCGATGCGCCTGTCGACGTCGGCGAGTTCCTTGGCGGGGGCGACCACGACGAGCGGGATGCCCGCGTCGCGGATCTGGTCGATGGCCTCGACCGGGCCCGTGGTGGTGTCGGCGAGGACGACCGTCGGCTTCAGGGAGAGGACGCTTTCGGCCGACACGTCGTGAGCACGTGTCACCACCGGGAGGTCCTTGGCCTGCTCGAAGGTGGCCGTGATGTCGCGGGCGACGACGTGCTTGCCGAGCCCGAGAGTGAAGACGATCTCGTTGAGGCTGCCGGTGAGCGGCACGATCCGGTCGGTCGAGGTGACCTTCACCTCCGTGCCGTCGGCGGAGGAGACGGTGACCGGAAGGGCCTGCTCCGGGGCGGCGGCGAGGGGCTCGACGCGGTCGGCGGCCTGCTTGGCCTCCGTCGTGGCGCCGCCGCCTCCGGAGGGCTTCGCGCCCGGCGTCGTACCGCCGCAGCCCGTGGCGACGACGGCGAGGGCGAGCACGGACATCAGTGCACCTGCCAGGCGTGAGGGGCGCGGGGGCGCGGCTGGCGTTCGCACGGGGTGCACCGTCCTGTTCTTCTGCGTCCGGCCGAAGTGACCGGTGCGGCGGGGGAGTTCTGCGGGGGTTCGCGGGGATTCCCGCTGCCCGGCCGGTGGGTGGCGGTCCGGAGGGTTCCGGACCAGGTCGGGCATAGCTTAGGTTAGCCTTACCTTGCTCGCTACACCCAGGAGGGACCCTCATGTTGTCGTCCAGACCGGCCCGCGCCTCTGCGGTCGCGCTCGTCGCGGCCGTGCTGGGAGCACTGCTCCCGGCCTCGACCGCCAGTGCGGCAGCGCGCACCGTCCAGGGCGGCAGGCTCGACTGGGGGATCAAGTCCTCCTTCCAGAGCTACGTCACGGGGCCCATAGCCAAGGGCACGTTCACGCTCCGGGGCGGCGCCGCGACCGTCGGCGGCAGCCAGTTCCGCTTCCACTCGGCGAACGGCTCGTACGACCCGGACAGCGGGGCGCTCGACTCCGGCTTCTCCGGCGGGGTCCGCTTCACCGGCCACCAGTCGCCGGCCGGTTTCGCGCTGGACCTCACCATCAGCCGCCCGACCGTACGGATCTCCGGCGGCAGCGGCACCCTCTTCGCGGACGTGTCCAGCAAGGACAAGGCCAGCGGCAAGGTGACGCGTTCCTCCCAGATCGCGCTGGCCTCGCTCGCCGTCGGCGGCATCAACATGAAGGGCGGCGGCAGCCCGATCGCCCTCAACAACGTTCCCGCGACGCTGACCTCGCAGGGCGCGAGCGCCTTCGCGGGCTACTACACGGCGGGCACCCGGCTCGACCCGGTCAGCCTGTCGGCGGACGTGGCGGCGGGTGCGAAGACGCCGGAGAAGGCGCCCGAGAAGGCCCCGGAGGCCAAGCAGCCCGAGGAGAAGGGCAAGGGCGACGAGAAGGCGTCAGGACCGATCCAGGACGCGGCCGTCGACTGGGGCGTGCGGCGCACCTTCCGCGAGTACGTCACGGGCCCGATCTCCCGGGGCACGTGGGACCTCTCCGGCGGCGCGCTGGACGGCGGCGCGCTGTTCCGCTTCCCGCAGGGCAAGGGCGCGTACGACAGCGGCAGGAAGACCCTGGACGCGCGCTTCGCGGGCAGCGTCCGCTTCTCGGGCGCGCACCTCGACCTGACCCTCTCCCAGGTCAACGTGAAGGTCGCCGACGGCAAGGGCACCCTGGTCGCGGACGTCGCGAGCAAGGACCCGACGACCAAGAAGGACGTCCGGACGGCCGGGGTGCCCCTGGTCACCTTCGAGGCGAAGGCCCTGGACGCCAAGGACGGGCTGGTGAACCTGACCGAGGCTCCGGCGACGCTCACCGAGGAGGGCGCGAAGGCGTTCGGCTCGATGTACAAGGCGGGCACCGAGATGGACCCGGTGTCGCTGGCCGTCGCGGTCGACGCGAAGGCGAAGCTGCCCGCGCTGCCGGACCTCGGCAGCGACACCAAGCCGTCGGCGCCGCCCGCTCCCGCCGCCTCCGCCTCCGCCGACAAGAAGACGTCCGAGGAGCCGAAGACGGCGAAGACCGCCTCGGCCTCCGCATCCTCCAACACCGTGCTGTACGTCGCCGCCGGCGCGGTCGTGCTGGTGCTGCTCGCCGGGGCCGCGTTCTTCGTGGTCCGCAGGCGGGGTAGCGGCACGAACGCGGGCTGAGCCCCGGCCCTGACGGTCCGTGCCGCCGTGTGCGAGGGGCGGTGCGGATGCCGGTCACCGGCTCACGGCCGACCTCGCACCTGTCACTTCCCCCTCTTTCTGTCTTCTTTCCTTTCCTCCCCCCGTTTGCTGTTTTCCGACAGGAGTCCACCGACCATGGCAGCCACCCGCCGCCCCATAGCCCTCGCCGCAGCCGTCGCCACGGTTGCCGCCGTCGGCGCCACCGCCTTCGCCCTCCCCGCCGCAGCCGCCGACGGTGCGGCCGCCCCGGCCGCCCCCGCTCCGATCGTGGGCGCGACCCTGGACTGGGGGGTCTTCGGCGGCTTCCGCACGTACGTCACCGGGCCCATCGCGAAGGGCAGGATCGAGCTGTCCGGCGGTGCCAAGCAGGCCGCCGACAACGGTGCTTTCACCTTCGGCAACGGCAAGACCGCGTACGACATGGTCACTCACGCCAGCACGACCACCCTCGACGGCGCGGTCCGTTTCACCGGGCACGAGGGGAAGCTGGACCTGACCCTCTCGGACATCAAGGTCAAGACGACCCGCACCGGCGGCACGATCTCCGCGGACGTGAAGTCGGCGGCGGGCGGCGGCAAGTTCGTCGAGACGAACGACGCCGACCTGGTCACGCTGACGATGGTCAAGCCGGGCGGCGGCAAGGACGGCATGGTCTTCAAGGACATGCCGACCAAGCTGACGGCAGCGGGCAGCGCCGCCTTCAACAAGATGTACGCCGAGAACCTGGCGCTCGACCCGGCGACGCTGACGGTGCCGACGGGGGAGACGAAGCCCGACCCGAAGCCCGACCCGAAGCCCGACCCGGACCCGAAGCCCGACCCCAAGCCGGATCCCAAGCCCGACCCGAAGCCCGACCCGGATCCGAAGCCCAACCCGGACCCCAAGCCCAACCCGGACCCCAAGCCCGATCCCAAGCCGGACCCGAAGCCCCCGGTCAACGACGTCAAGGGCGCCATCGTCGACGGCAACCTCGACTGGGGTGTGCTGGAGCGCTTCCGCACCTACATCACCGGCCCGATCGCCCACGGCAAGATCGAGCTGTCCGGCGGGGCGACGCAGGCCGGTAAGGGCTTCCGCTTCCCGAAGGGCAAGGGCACCTTCGACGCCGAGAAGCAGAACCTGTCCGCCTCCTTCGACGGCAAGGTCCGCTTCCTCGGCCACCAGACGGCGGGCACGTGGGTGCTCGACCTGAGCCTGTCGGCGTTCAAGGTGGAGGTGCAGGGCGGAAAGGCGACCCTCGTCGCGGACGTGTCGAGCAAGGACCGCGAGTCCGGCGACACCCAGAACCTCAAGGCCCTGGCGATCGCGAACCTGGCCCCCCAGGGCAAGCTCGACATCGTCGACGGCGTGGTGAAGCTGTCCGGCGTTCCGGCGACGATGACGGCGGGCGCGGCGAAGGTCTTCGGCGAGCCGTACAAGACGGGCCAGGTCATGGACCCGCTGACGGTCGCGGTGTCCGTCGACAAGGACGCGCAGCTGCCGCAGCCCGGTACGGCGACGGGCGGCACGGGCACGACGGGTGGCACCGGCACGGGCACCACCGGTGGTGACTCGACCGGCGGTTCGACCGGCGGCTCCGTCGGCGGCTCGGTCGGTGGTGCGGGTACCACGGGCGGCTCGGTCGGCGGTTCCGTGGGCGGTGCGGCGGGCGGCAACCTCGCCGCGACGGGGTCGTCGGCTCCGACGGGTGTGCTGATGGGGGCGGCGGGGGCGCTGGCCGTCGCCGGTGGCGCGGTGGTGTTCGCGGCGCGTCGCCGCACGTCGGGCACGCAGGGCTGATCCCTGACCTGCCGGTCGGGACTCACCGCAGGGCCGCACCCCCCCCAGCCGGGGGTGCGGCCCTGCGCCCTTTCCACCGTGCGACCCGCACCCGGGTGCGCCTGCGGCGGGCTGCCCCTCCCCGCCCCTTCACCGAAACCCTGACGGGGCTGGTGTTACTGCCTGGGGCTACGCCCCTTGCCCCCTGCACGGCTTCGCCGCGCGTCCTCAATCGCCGGACGGGCTTTTGGGGGCGCGGGGAACTGCGCGACCAGCCACGACGCACCCGCACGCAACGGGACCAGCCGCGCGGCAAGCGCTTTAGGGAAGGGGTGGAGAGGGGAGAAAAGCCCCGCGCAGCGGCCTGAACGCCAGCCGCTCACCGGCCCGCAGGGCACCACCCGCGCACCCCCGCCCCAAGCCCAAGCCTCCCGTGCTTGAATGCGGCCCGTGAACCCCCACGACGTCCTCCACGTCTTCTGCGGCCCCACCGGCCACCACGGCAACCCCCTCGCCGTCGTGCGCGACGCCTCCCGCTCCCACTCCGGCCCGGCGGCCCGGCAGGCGTACGCACGCGAACTCGGCCTCAGCGAGACCGTGTTCGTCGACGACCCCGAGCGCGGTGTGCTCGACATCTACACACCCACCAGCCGCCTCCCCTTCGCCGGGCACCCCGTCGTCGGAGCCGCCTGGCTCCTCGACATCGAGGTCCTGGAACTTCCCGTCGGCGACGTCTTCGCCCGCCAGGACGGCGAGTTCAGCTGGATCACGGCCCGCGCCGACTGGGCGCCCCCGCGCACCCTCCGGCAGTACGCGAGCAGCGAAGAGGTCGACGCCCTCCCCGCGCCCCCGCCCGGCGAGGGCTGGCTGTACGCCTGGGCCTGGGAGGACGAGGCCGCGGGAAGGGTCCGCGCGCGGGGGTTCCCCCGGCGTGACGACGGCATCGACGAGGACGAGGCGACCGGAGCGGCGGCCCTCCAGCTCACCGCCGCGCTCGGGCGGGCGCTCAACATCACCCAGGGGAAGGGGTCGCAGCTCCTCACCGCCCCGGGGCCCGACGGAATCATCGAGCTCGGCGGCAGGGTCAGGTTCGCCACCCACCTGTGAGGGGTGGTGCGAGAGGCGCGACGAAAGGGCCCGCGCCGTCCCCGGCGCGGGCCCACATTCCTCACGTACCGTCAGAGATCACGCACTGAGCGGGAATTCACCGCCCAGCTCCCGGAACACCGCCCCGTTGAAGTCGAACGCCCGCTTGCACTCCTCGATGATCCGCTTCTTTTCGAGGTCGTCCGCCGCGATGGCGTCCAGCAGTTCCCGGTAGTTCCGCTTGAAGGCGGCCGGGTTGGCGACGCTCTCGAAGACGTAGAAGCGGACGCCGTCGCCCTTGCGCTCGAAGCCCCAGGTCTTCTCCGCCTTGTCGCGGATGATCTGGCCGCCGGAGAGGTCGCCCAGGTAGCGGGTGTAGTGGTGGGCGACGTACCCGCCCGGCCAGGTGGCCGCGCACTCGGTGACACGTGCCGCGTATGCCGCTGTGGAGGGGAGGGCGACGAGGCCGTCGCGCCAGTTCTCGCCGCGCAGGTGCGTGAGGTCGCGCTCCAGCTCCGCGACGCGCATCAGCTCGGGCTGTATGAACGGGCCCGCGACGGGGTCGGCGGCGAGCGAACCGGCCGCGTCCTCAAGGGCCTTGTAGACGAACCACAGCTGCTCGGTGTAGCGCGTGTACGCGTCCACGCCGAGCTTGCCGCCGAGGAGGTCGCTCATGAACGTCGAGGTCTCCGCCTCCGTGTGCTGCTCGTGCGAGGCGACACGGATCTGGGTGGAGAAGAGGGTGTCCACAGCGGACCTCCGGGGGCAAAGGGGGACGGGATGACCGGGAAAACGAGAGCGGTGGTGGCAGCGATGGCACCCGCCACCACCGATCTTCGCTGCTTAGGCTTACCTAAGTCAACCTGTTCCCGACGACCTGTCGGTAAAAACCGCCGGCTCCGATTACGGGAGCGTGAGGATGTCGGCCCCCGTCTCCGTCACCACCAGCGTGTGCTCGAACTGGGCAGTGCGCCTGCGGTCCTTGGTGACGACCGTCCAGCCGTCCTCCCACATGTCGTACTCGTGCGTGCCGAGCGTGAGCATCGGCTCGATCGTGAAGGTCATGCCCGGCTGCATGACGGTGGTCGCGTGGGGGCTGTCGTAGTGCGGCACGATCAGGCCCGAGTGGAAGGACGTCGAGATGCCGTGCCCGGTGAAGTCCCGTACGACGCCGTAGCCGAAGCGCTTGGCGTACGACTCGATGACCCGCCCGATGACGTTGATCTGACGGCCCGGCTTGACCGCCTTGATGGCCCGGTTGAGGGATTCGCGGGTGCGCTCGACGAGGAGCCTGGACTCCTCGTCGACGTCGCCGCAGAAGTAGGTGGCGTTGTTGTCGCCGTGCACGCCGTTGATGTACGCGGTCACGTCGAGGTTCACGATGTCGCCGTCGGCGAGGACGGTCGAGTCGGGAATGCCGTGGCAGATGACCTCGTTGACCGAGCTGCACAGCGACTTGGGGAAGCCCCGGTAACCGAGGGTCGAGGGGTACGCCCCGTGGTCCACCATGAACTCGTGCGCGACCCGGTCGAGCTCGTCGGTGGTCACGCCGGGTGCGATGTGCTTGGCGGCCTCCTCCATCGCCTGCGCGGCGATGCGGCCCGCGATGCGCATGCGCTCGATCGTGTCGGAGTCCTGGACCTCGGGCCCTGTGTACGGAGTCGGCGCGGGTTTCCCGACGTACTCGGGGCGCCTGATGTTGCCGGGGACGGAACGGACGGGGGAGAGCTCGCCTGGTACGAGCAGCGACTGGCCAGACATGCCGACGAGTGTAGTCAGCACCGCGGGGGCACTATGGCTGTGACGAAGTGAGGAGTACGAGGCGATGGCCCTGTTCAAACGCCGTACGACCGGCAAGCCCGGCGAGTGGTTCTACTGCCTGGAGCACAAGACCGTCGAGGAGGGCCCCCAGTGCCCCTCGAAGGACCGCTTCGGCCCCTACGCGAGCCGCGAGGAGGCCCAGCACGCCATGGAGACCGCCCGTGAGCGGAACCTGGAGTGGGAGAACGACCCCAACTGGCACGACAAGGGGGGCTCCGCCGGATCCTCCGGAACCTGACGCCACCCCCCTCGGGCCGCGGGCCCTCCGCCTAACCCCCTCGGGCTCCGCCTCCACCCCGCCCCTCGGGCGGCGGGTCCTTTGCCTGGCCCCCTTGGGCGCCACTTCCGCCTAGCCTCCTTGGGCGGCGGGGCCGCCCCCGGGGGCGGAACGGGCGGGCAAGGGGGCGGCCCCCTCCGCTCCGGGCCCACCCCGGTGCCGCCCGCTGTTACCTCCGCCATCAGGTGCGCCGCACCAGGGTGCGCCTGCGGCGGGCTGCCCCTCCCCACCCCTTCACCTAAACCCTGCGGGGCTCGGTTGGGTTGCTGTTCAGGACTGGGGCTATGCCCCTTGCCCCCTGCACGGGCTCCGCCCGCGCGTCCTCAATCGCCGGACGGGCTGAAGATGCTGCACCCTCAGGCGCCGACCGGGCTGAAGATGCCCGCACCGTCAGGCGCCGGACGGGCTGAAGATGCTGCACCCTCAGGCGCCGACCGGGCTGAAGATGCCCATACCCTCAGGCGCCGGACGGGCTAAGAGCGGCCTCCCGCCGCAGCCTCGCGTCCTCGTCCGTCTCCGCGTCGTACGCCATCAGCTTCGGCAGCGCCACCGCCAGCAGCCCCACCGCCACCACACACGCCGCACCCCCGCTCCACACCGCGCCCCGCACGCCCGTCCAGCTCGCGACCGCACCGGCCCGCACCTGGCCGAGCTGGGGGCCGCAGCTGTACGAGAGGATCTCGATCCCGGCGAGCCGTCCCCGCAGCTCCTCCGGAATGGTCTGGTTCCAGATGGTGGAGCGGCCGAGGCCGCTGATCATGTCGCCGCCGCCCGCCACCGCGATGCACAGCAGCACCAGCCAGATGTCGTCGGTCAGCCCGGCCGCAGCCATGGCGAGCCCCCACCCGACGGCACCCAGCACGACCATCCGCCCGTGCCGCCGCACCTTCGACGCCCAGCCGCTGGTCAGGCCGACCACGCACGCGCCCAGCGGCATCGCCGCGTACATCAGCCCGAGCGCCCACTCCGCGTCCAGGTCCTTCGCGAGGAAGGGGAAGATCGCGGTCGGGAACGCCAGCAGCATCGCCGCCAGGTCGATCCCGTACGTCCCGAGCAGCACCGGCTTGCTCCAGGCGTAGCGCGCGCCCTCCGCTATGCCGCGCAGCGAGGGCTTCTCGGCGTTCGCGGCGGCGGGTGCGGGGGAGAGCCGCAGGCACATCAGCACGGACGCGGCGAACCCGACGACGGTGACGGCGTACGCGGTGGGCGTCCCGGCGTACGCGACGACGACACCCGCGAGGGCGGGTCCGGCGATGGCCCCGACCTGCCAGCGCAGCCCGTTGAGCGCGGCGGCGGCGGTGAGCTGGTCGTGCGGGACGATCCGGGCCATCAACGAGTCCAGGGCGGGCCGCTGGAGCCCGGACAGCGCGGCGACGCCCGCCGCCACCACGTACAGCGGCCACAGCATCGGCTCCGGCAACAGCGCGTTCACCAGCAGTACGACGGCCAGCACGCCGAGCCCGACCTCGGTGAGCAGGATGATCCGCTTCCGGTCGACGGCGTCGGCCAGCGCGCCCCCGTAGAGGCCGAAGACGATCAGCGGCACCAGCTCGACGGCCCCGATGGCACCGACGGCGAGCGGGGAGTCGGTGAGGTGGGCGATCTGGAGCGGCATGGCGACCAGGGCCATCGAACTGCCGAAGAAGGCGACGATGCCCTGCACCCAGAGCAGCCGGAAATCGGCCGAGGAGCGCCACGGGGAGAGGTCGGGGAGGAGAGAGCGGAGCTTGGAGGACACGAGGAGCCATGCTCCGCGTCCGGAATGGGGGGAGGCAACTCCATTTCGCCGGGCTCGGGCCGAGGCAGCTCTCCGGAGCCCTCAGGCCGGGTCCGGGGTGGCCGGGGTGGCCGGGGTGTCCGGGGGCCCGGGGTGGCCGTGGGCTCGGGGAACCCTCACCCCGGTTCCACGCGTTCTCTCCCGTACACCGGTACGGTCGACGCCCAGCCCGACATGACACCCCGCCACCCCAGGAGCAGCCCCCATGACCACCGCCATCAGCCGCAGGGAGCGCCGGATCAGCCCGGTCTTCCTCGGCATCGTCGCCGTCATGGCGGCCGCAGGCTGGGCAGTCTGGACGGACTTCGCGTCCTCCACCGGCTTCGCGGTGTTCCTCTTCGTGACGTCCGCCTGGATCGTCTCCCTGTGCCTGCACGAGTACGCGCACGCCCGCACGGCCCTGCACAGCGGCGACATCAGCATCGGGGCGAAGGGCTACCTCACCCTCAACCCGCTCAAGTACACGCACGTCCTGCTGAGCATCGTGCTGCCGATCGTGTTCGTGATCCTGGGCGGCATCGGCCTGCCCGGCGGCGCGGTCTTCATCGAGCGCGGACGCATCCAGGGGCGGTGGAAGCACAGCCTGATCTCGGCGGCGGGGCCGCTCACGAACGTCCTCTTCGCGATCGTGTGCACCGCGCCGTTCTGGCTGGACGCGCTGGACGGCGTCCCGAGGCCCTTCCGGTACGCGCTGGCCTTCCTGGCCCTGCTCCAGGTTTCGGCGGCGCTGCTGAACTTCCTGCCGGTGCCGGGCCTCGACGGGTACGGCGTCATCGAGCCCTGGCTCTCGTACGGGATCCGGCGGCAGATCGAGCCGTACGCGCCCTTCGGGCTGCTGTTCGTGTTCGCCCTGCTGTGGGTGCCGGAGGTGAACCGGGTCTTCTTCGACGTGATCTACGCGATCACCGGCGGGCTCGGCGTGCACGAGGTGGAGACCTACTGCGGACGCGACCTCTTCCAGTTCTGGAACGAATTCTGGGGCGAGGCGAACCCGGGCTGCGCCGTGCGCTGACCCCCACCCGTGCTCAGGCGGCCGAGGCTTCCCGGTGCGCCTTCTCGGCCTTCGCCTTGCGCAGGTAGTACCAGGCCATGTTCGAGGAGAGGCCCGCCAGCAGGATCCAGACGATCCCGAGCAGGTTGCCCTCGACGAAGGAGACCACGGCCGCGACGACCGAGAGGGCGCAGACGACCAGGGCGTACAGAGCGAGGCGGGGCATGGGGGACGGCTCCTGTCGGGACGGACGGCGTACGACGTGCGCACCGCCCGGCGGACGGAGGCGTACGAAATCGGCCCGTCCAGTGTCCCCCATGCCCGGATCGCCTTATACGTCGGTCACGCGCAGACCGGCGTGCGCCTTGTAGCGGCGGTTCACCGAGATCAGGTTGGCCACCAGGGACTCGACCTGGTGGGCGTTGCGCAGGCGGCCCGCGAAGACGCCGCGCATGCCGGGGATGCGGGCGGCCAGCGCCTGCACCAGGTCGGTGTCCGCGCGCGCCTCGCCCAGCACCATCACGTCGGTGTCGATCTCCTCGACCGCCGGGTCCTGGAGCAGGACGGCCGAGAGGTGGTGGAAGGCGGCCGTGACGCGGGAGTCGGGGAGGAGCGCGGCGGCCTGCTCGGCGGCGCTGCCCTCCTCCGGCTTCAGCGCGTACGCGCCCTTCTTGTCGAAGCCCAGCGGGTTGACGCAGTCGACGACGAGCTTGCCGGCCAGCTCCTCGCGCAGCGACTCCAGCGTCTTCGCGTGCCCGTCCCACGGCACGGCGACGATCACGACGTCGCTGCGCCGCGCGCACTCGGCGTTGTCCGCGCCCTCGACGCCGAGCCCGAGCTCCTCGGCGGCCGACTGCGCGCGCTCGGCGGCCCGCGAGCCGATGATCACCTTCTGCCCGGCCCGCGCGAGCCGGTAGGCGAGGCCGCGCCCCTGGTCGCCGGTGCCGCCGAGGACGCCGACGACGAGCCCGGAGACGTCGGGCAGGTCCCACGGGTCCTTGACGGGCTTCTTCGGGGCCTCGGCCGGGGAGTTCTCTGAAGTGGAAGTCATGGCCCGACCCTACTTGCAGGTAGCGCCCCTCGTCCGGGTGAGCCGACCCCGACGCCGGGACGCGCCCTGGCCCCGCACGGCAGGCTCGCGCGCATGGATGCCGTGAGGGTCGCACTGCTGCGAGAGGTCCTGGCCGGTACGGAATGGCTGGGGGCGACGAGGCGCTTCGCCGGAGTGCTCCGGTCCGCCGTGTCGCCGCCCGGCAGCGGCGGCCTGCTCCTGGTCGGCACGCGGACCTACGAACCCTGGCACCTGGCCGCGCACCTGATGGACGAGGCCGCCTGGTCGGGCCTGCCGACCCTGGCCCCCACTCTCGTACGCCACGAAGTCGGTCCGCACGACCCGGCCCACCTCTCGGTCGGCCTGGGCCGCCTGTCGGCCACCGGCCGGGGCGAGACGCTGCTGGTGGTGTCGGGGGAGAGGGGCCCGGACGCGGGCCTGCTGGAGAGGGTGAACGACGTACGGCGGGCGGGCGCGACGGTCCTGGCCCTGTCGGGCTCGGCCACCGACACGGAACTCCCCTCGCTCGCCCACGAGTCGCTGTCCGTGCCGGAGGGCGGCGAGATCGACCTGGACACCGCCCAGCACCTGGTGAGCGCGGCGGCGGGGGAGAACACGGGGCGCGGACCGAGGGGGGCGAGGGGGCGGCTGTGGAAGGTGGTGGAGGGTTTGATGGGGCCGGGGCCCGAGCGGTGGTGAGGTGCGGCCCGCCCGTGGGGGTGTGCCGTCCGTGAGGGTGTGCCGGGTGGTGCCGTCTGCGGGGGGTGCGCCCGGCGGCGCCGTCTGCGGGGGCTGCGCCGGGTGGCACCGTCCGCAGGGGTGCCGGGCCGTGCCGTCCGTAGGGGCGTGCCGGGTGGCCCCCTTCGCGGGGGTGTGCCGGGTGGTGCCGTCTGCGGGGGTGTGCCGGGTGGTGCCGTCTGCGGGGGGTGCCCCGGGCGGTGCCGTCCGGGCGTGCCGGGCCGTGCCGTCCGTAGGGGCGTGCCGGGTGGTGCCCTCCGCCGAGGGGCCATTGCCCGCCCATTGCCCGGCTTTCCCGCCGCCCGGCGACAATGGGCCGGTGCGCTACCAGATCCTCGGCCCCGCCCGAGCCTTCCGTGACGACGGAACCGCCGTCCCCCTCGGCGGTTCCCGCCTGCGCGCGGCGCTCTCCGTGCTGGCCCTGCGACCGGGCCGGGCCGTCCCGGTGTCCGTGTTCGTCGACGAGGTGTGGGGCGAGACGGACGCGCCGCCCGCCGACGCCCCCGCCGCCGCCCAGGCGCTGATCGCGCGGCTGCGCCGTGCGCTGGGCCGGGACGCCGTCGCGTTGCTGCACGGCGGGTACGCACTGGCCGCCGACCCCGACGACGTCGACCTGCACCGTTTCGAGCGGCTCACCTCGGAAGGCGTCCAGGCCCTCGCGGAGGGCGACCCCGCGAAGGCCGTCGCGCTCCTCGACGACGCGCTCGCCCTCTGGCAGAGCGAGAGCGGGCCCGCCCTCGCCGACCTCCCGGCCCTGACCGCCGACGCGGCCCGCTGGGAGGCGCGCAGGCTCGACGCCCGCCGCGCCCGCCTCGCGGGGGCCGTCGCGCTGGGCCGCGCCCCCCAGGTGCTTCCGGAGCTCGCCGCCCTGTGCGCCGAGCACCCCCTCGACGAGCCCCTCCAGGCCCTGCGGCTGCGCGCCCTGCACGCGACGGGCCGCACGGCCGAGGCCCTGGACGCGTACGAAACCGTCCGCAGGGACCTCGCCGACCGCCTCGGCATCGACCCGTCGGCCGAACTGCGCACCCTGCACGGCCAGTTGCTGGACACTGCGCCTACCCCGGCCCCGGCCCCTGCGGTGCCTTCGGCCCGGCCGGAGTCCCCCACCGGCAACCTCCGCGCCCGCCTGACCTCCTTCGTCGGCCGCGAAGCCGACATCCAGGTGATCCGGGGCGACCTCTCCCGGGCCCGCCTCGTGACCCTGCTGGGCCCCGGCGGCGCGGGCAAGACCCGCCTCTCGCAGGAGACCGCCGAACTCGCCGACAACACCCCCTGGCCGGACGGCGCCTGGATGGCCGAGCTCGCACCCGTCGACGATCCCGACGCCGTGGCCGACGCCGTGCTCACCGCGCTCGGCGCCCGCCAGACCGTGCTGCGCGGCGCCGGGGCCGAAACCATGCGGGTGGCCGAACCGCACACCGGCGATCCGCTGGTGCGCCTCACCGAGCACTGCGCCCGCCGCCGCATGCTGCTCCTGCTCGACAACTGCGAGCACCTGATCGACGCCGCCGCCCGCCTCGCCGAGCACCTCCTCGCCCACTGCCCGGGCCTGACGATCCTCGCGACGAGCCGCGAACCCCTGGGCGTACCGGGCGAGTTGGTGCGCCCCGTCGACCCGCTGCCGGAACCCGTCTCGCTACGGCTGCTCGCCGAGCGCGGGGCGTCCGCCAGGCCCGGGTTTCGCGTCGACGACGACCCGGAGGCGGCGGCCGAGATCTGCCGCCGCCTGGACGGCCTGCCGCTCGCGATCGAACTCGCCGCCGCCCGGCTACGGATGCTGACGCCGCGTCAGATCGCCGACCGGCTCGACGACCGGTTCAGACTGCTGACCGGCGGCGCCAGGACCGTACTGCCCCGGCAGCAGACCCTTCGGGCCGTCGTCGACTGGTCGTGGGGGCTGCTGGAAGAGGAGGAGCGCCAGGTGCTCGCCGCGCTCTCCGTCTTCTCCGGCGGCTGCGACCTCGCCGCCGCCGAGGCCGTCTGCGGGCCCACCGCACTCGACCTGCTCGGCTCCCTCGTGGACAAGTCCCTGGTCGTCGCCGCGCCCGCCGAGGGGCACGGCGGCTCCGACGGCGGGATGCGCTACCGCCTGCTGGAGACCGTCGCGGAGTACGCCGCCGAACGCCTCACCGAGTCCGGCGCGCGCCCCGATGCGGAACGCCGCCACCTCGTGCACTTCCGCGAACTCGCCAGGACCGGCGAGCCGTTGCTGCGCGGCCACGAGCAACTGCACTGGATGCACCGCTTCCAGGACGAGTACGAGAACCTGCGCACCGCCCTGCGCCGCGCCGTCGCCGCCCGGGACGAGCACGAGGTGCTCGTCCTCGTGCACTCCCTCTCCTGGTTCTGGCAGGTCCGCGACCTGCGCGGCGACGCCCGCCACTGGACCGAGGCCGCCATGGGGATGAGCGAGGACCCGTTCGCGGGCGAGGGCCCCGTCATACCCGCCGCCCCCGTCTTCGCGCAGTGCACCGACGCGCCCCCGCCGATGCGCCCCGACGTGCTCGAAGAGGCCCGGCGCGGCGTCCGGATCCTCAACCTTGTCTCCATGAACCACCGGGCGGGCACCTGGTTCAGCCCCGAGGCCAAGAAGTGGCTGGCCAGGGTCGTCGCCACCTACCGGCCCGGCCTGCCGCAAGCCTGCCGCACCCCCGGATCGCTGTGGATCATGGCCCTGCTGATGACCACCGAGCGCGGCGAACCGCTGCGCGAGGCGATCGACCTGACCGTCCAGGCGTGCCGCGACTACGGCTACGACTGGGAGCTGGCCTGCGCCCTGGAGATGCGCGCCAACATCTTCGCCAACCATGCGGCCTGGCTCGGTGACGCCCGCCGCGACGCCGAGGAGAGCCTGGAGATCTTCGTCCGGCTCGGCGACGCGTACGGAGCGGCCGAGGCCCTCTCGGCGCGCGGCGAGGCGTACGAGCGGATCGGTGAGTACGACCGTGCCACCGAGGCGTACCGGGCCGCCATCGGCTACGTGGAGAAGCTGGACGCACGCGGCCAGACCATGCTGCTGCGGTCCCGGCTGGCCGGGGCGCTCATCGCGTCCGGCGACGACGTGGGCGGCGCGGAGGGCGAGGTCATGCTGCGCGCCGTGCTCGACGACCCGGAGGGGCCAGGGCTCGAAGCGGCCCCGTCGGCCCGGCTCGCCCTCGGTGTGCGGCTGGCCCACACCGGCCGCCTGGCCGAGGCCAGGGAGGAGTTCTCGCTGCTGCGTGACGACTTCGACAACGGCAACCTGATGATCTTCGACGGCTTCTCGCTCGGCCTGCTCGCCTGGGTGGCCAACCTGGACGCGTCGTACGAGGAAGGGCTGGTACTCGGCGCGCGGGCGCTGGACCGCGCCCAGGACCCGCTGTCGCTGCTGATCGCCCCGCAGATGCCCGCCGTCCACCTGATGACGGTGGCGGGATCGCTGGCGGGGCTGGCCGAGGCGGAGGCGGCTTCGGCAGCTCCCGCCACCGGGGCTGGCGCGTCCCTGGCGGCCGATGCCGCGAGGCTGCTCGGCGCCTACGCGGCACACCTTCCCGAGGGCCACTTCGTCGACAGGCAGGAGGCCGACAGCCGCGACACCGCGATCCGGCTGACCCGCACCTGCCTCGACGGCGCCGCCTACGACCGTGCGTACGCCGAGGGCGGCGGCCTCTCCGTGCAGGAGGCCGCCGCCCTGGTGCACGCGCGACGCGACGAGTACCGGAAGGAAGAGCAGGACTAGGAGCGGCGCGGGGGGTACGGATCCTCCCGCCCGGCCGTCAGGTCTTGTTGCGGAACTTGCGGATCGCCAGCGGCGCGGTCGCCAGCGTGATCGCCGCCGACCAGGCCAGCACCATCCACACGTCGTGGGCGATCGGCACGCCGCCCTGGAACAGGCCACGGGCCGCGTCCGCGAGGTTGGACAGCGGGTTGTAGTCGGTGAAGGTCTCCAGCCAGCCGGGCATCGTCGACGTCTGAGTGAAGATCGACGAGCCGAACTGGAGCGGCATCAGCACGATCATCGCGATGCCCTGCACGGCCTGTGCCGTCTTCACGGTGAGCCCGATCAGGATGAAGATCCACATCAGCGAGGCGCCGAACAGCAGCGAAAGACCGACCGCCGCCAGCACGTGGAGCCAGGAGGTCCCGACGCTCATGCCCAGGATGATGCCGACGATCAGCAGGATCGTGAAGGCGACCAGCAGACGGCCGACCTCGACGACGATCTTCGCGATGAGGACCGAGGACCGGGCGATGGGCATCGTCCGGAAGCGGTCCATGATCCCCTTCTGGAAGTCCTCGTTGACCCCGCTGCCCACCGACATCGACACGTTCATGCCCATCATGGCCATCAGGCCGGGCACCAGATAGCTCACGTACGCGTCCTGGTTGCCCTTGCCCATCATCGCGCCGCCGAAGACGAACGTGAACAGCAGGGTGAAGACGATCGGCATGAACAGGACGTCGAACATCGACTCCGGGTCCTGCTTGATCTGGAGCGTGTTGCGCCGGGCGAGGGCGCCGATGTGCCGCAGGTTGGCGCGCAGGCCGATCCGGCCCTCGGCGTTCTCGACCACGGCGGGCCGCGTGGGGCCGGGCTGCCCGGTCTCCGGCTTCGTGAGTGTGGCCGTACTCATGCCGCTACCTCTTCCTTCTGCGTGTCGCGGAGCGCGTCGCTCTCGCTGCTCTTCTCGCCGGTGATCGCCAGGAACACCTCGTCCAGGCTGGGCAGATGGGTGCCGATGTCGGCGATCCCGAAGCCCTGCGCACCCAACAGGCCGACCACGGAGGTCAGTTGCTCGTCGCTGAGGATCGGCACGTACAGCAGGCCGTCCTCGACCGGCGCCTGCGCGCCCGCCACCCCGTCCAGGCCCGCCACGCGGACCGCGTCCGCCATCGCGGACAACTGCGCCGGATCGGACGGCCGGATCTGGAGCATGCGCCCGCCGACCTTGGCCTTCAGCTCGTCGACGCGGCCCTCCGCCACGACCTTTCCCCGGTCGATGACGGTCAGCTCGCTGGCCAGCTGCTCGGCCTCCTCCATGTACTGCGTGGTGAGCAGGACGGTGACGCCCTCACCCACCATCCGCTGGACCTCGGCCCACACCTCGTTACGGGTGCGGGGGTCGAGGCCGGTCGTCGGCTCGTCCAGGTACAGCACGGCGGGCTGCCCGATCATGGACGCGGCCAGGTCGAGCCTGCGGCGCATGCCGCCGGAGTACTGCCCGGCGGGCTTCTTCGCGGCGTCCGTGAGCGAGAACCGCTCCAGGAGGTCGTCCGACCGCTTCCGGGCGTCCTTGCGGGACAGGTCGAGCAGCCGCCCGATCATGTAGAGGTTCTCCCAGCCGGAGAGCTTCTCGTCGACCGAGGCGTACTGGCCGGTCAGCCCTATCGTGCGGCGCAGCTGGCGGGGCTGGCGGACCACGTCGTAACCGGCGACGGTGGCCGTGCCGGAGTCGGGGCGGATGAGGGTGGAGAGGCACCGCACGAGGGTGGTCTTGCCTGCTCCGTTGGGTCCCAGCACCCCGAGGACGGTGCCCTCGCGGACGTCCAGGTCGACGCCGTCGAGGGCTTTGGTCTCGCCGTAGTGCTTGACGAGGCCGCGGACCTCGATGGCGTGTGGTGCGTTGTCGTGTCGCGTCATGTCCCACAGTGGAGCAGGCACCACTGACAATCGGCCGACAGAGGCGGGGCGGGGCCCCGGCCCCGCCGACAAGTCACCGACAGATCAGCCCGTCCGGCGCTTGAGGAAGCGCGGGCGGACCCATTCCAGCCCGTCCGGCGTTTGAGGACGCGCGGCGGAGCCGTGCAGGGGGCGAGGGGCGTAGCCCCCAGCAGCGACATCAGCCCCGCCGCAGGCGAACCCGGGTGCCGCCCGACGGGGCGGACGAGCGGGGCGCACCACGCCCCACCCGCCCGAACCCCCGGAGGGCCTCAGTGGAAGGTGTGCTCCTCGCGCGGGAAGGCCCCGCCCGCGACCTCCTCCGCGAACGCCCTCGCCGCATCCCCCAGCGTCTGCCGCACATTCGCGTACTGCTTCGTGAAGCGCGGCACCTTCCCGCCCGTCAGCCCGACCATGTCGGTGTACACGAGCACCTGCGCGTCGGTGTCGGCCCCCGCCCCGATCCCGATCGTCGGGATCGAGAGGCTCCGGGTCACCTCCGCCGCCAGCTCCGCCGGAACCAGCTCCAGTACGAGGGCGAAGGCCCCCGCGTCCTGCGCGGCCTTCGCGTCCCGCAGCAGCTGGTGCGCGGCCTCGTCGCTCCGCCCCTGGACCCGGTACCCGAGCGTGTTCACGGACTGCGGGGTGAGCCCCAGGTGGGACATCACCGGGATCCCGGAGGCGACCAGGAGCTCGGTCTGCGGCAGGGACCGCTCGCCGCCCTCCAGCTTGACCGCGCCGACGCCCGACTCCTTGATCAGCCGGGTGGCGTTGCGCAGGGCCTGCACGGGCCCTTCCTGGTACGAGCCGAACGGCAGGTCCGCGACGACCATCGCGCGCCGGGTCCCCCGGACGACGGCGGCCGAGAGGAACGCCATCTCGTCCATCGTGACCGGCACGGTGGTCTCGTACCCGAGGTGGCAGTTGCCCATCGAGTCGCCGACGAGCAGCACCGGCACTCCGGCCTCGTCGAACACGGACGCCGTCATGGCGTCGTACGCGGTGAGCATGGGCCACTTCTCGCCGCGCTCCTTGGCGGCGGCGATCTGGTGGACGGTGATCCGGCGCGTGCCGGTCCCGCCGTAGAGGGCCTTGGGGTCGGCCTGCGGGGAGGTGCGCCCCTCGGGCGCGGTGCCCTGCGCGGTGTCCGGCACAGTGGTCTGCGCGGAGTCCTGGGCAGGGTTCTGGGCAGCCTGAAGCGTCATGGCTGATACGGCTCCTTCGTCATCTCGAAGCGCCCTTACGGCGTCTCCGGACCGCATCCATGGTGGCATCCCGTGCCGCCCTCGGGAAGTGGGAGGTCGCAAGACCCTCCCCACCTGCCCTTTTGTGCGCGTTTCGTCACAGCCCCGGGTTCCGGGGCCACACCCGGAACCCCTCACCTGACCCCGTCGTCCTTCCCGCAGTACGACCATCCTGGATGGCGGCGGAGATGCGTCACGGTCATCGCCTAGGGTCAGGGGCGGGGCGGGAACGGCGTACGAGCAAGGCAAGCGGGCAAGGCAGTGAGGACAGCGGAATGGCGCAGGCGTACAGGCCGGACACCGGGAACCAGGGGCCGAGGGCCGATCCCTCCCAGCACTCCGATCCCTCCCAGCACTCCGAACCCGCCCGGACCGACGGAACGACCTCCGGCAGCCAGGCCGGAGCCCCCGGCTCCACCGGAGCGGCCGGCGCCACCGGTTCCACCGGCGCACCCCGCTCCTCCCTCCGCCGCCTGACCGACGGCTGGCGCGGCGACCCCCGCATCTGGCGTCGCGGCATCTTCCTCGCCGTCGTCGCCGTACTGCTCGCCGTGGTGATGGTCTTCCACGCGCAGATCCCCAACACCGTCGGCAACCTCGGCAGCCTCACCGAGACCTTCCTGCCCTGGATCGGCCTGGCGATCCCGCTGCTGCTGGTTCTCGCGCTGCTGCGCCGCTCCGCGCTGGCGCTGGTGGTGCTGATCCTCCCCGCGGTGGTCTGGATCAACATCTTCGGCGGCCTCTACACCGACAAGTCGACACCCGGCGGCGACCTCACCGTCGCCACCCACAACGTGAACGCCGAGAACGACGACCCCGCGGGCACCGTCGCCACCCTCGTCGCGTCCGGCGCCGACGTCGTCGCCCTGGAGGAGATCGCGGGCGACCGCCTCGCCGGGTACGAGAAGGCCATGGCGGCGACGTACAAGTACCACTCGGTGCAGGGCACGGTCGGCCTGTGGAGCAAGTACCGGCTGACCGACGTGCGCAAGGTCGACATCCGGCTCGGCTGGGCCCGTGCCCTGCGCGCCACGGTCGCCGCCCCCAAGGGCGAGATCGCCGTCTACGTCGCCCACATGCCGTCCGTACGCGTCAAGCTCAACGCGGGCTTCACCGCAGGTCAGCGCGATGCCAGCGCCGACGCGCTCGGCGAGGCCATCGCCCGTGAGCCGCTGCGCCGCGTCGTCCTGCTCGGCGACCTCAACGGCACCATGAACGACCGCGCCCTCAACGGCATCACCGCCCAGATGCGCTCCACCCAGGGCGCGGCGGGCGACGGCTTCGGCTTCAGCTGGCCCGCCGCGTTCCCGATGGCGCGGATCGACCAGATCATGGTCAGGGGCGTCGAGCCGACGTCCTCGTGGACGCTGCCGCGCACGGCGAGCGACCACCTGCCGATCGCCGCCCGGGTCACGTTCTAGCCCCGAGCCGTACGCACGCCGGAGGGGCCGCCCGCATCCACGCGGGCGGCCCCTCCGGCGTGCGTGGTGCCCCAGGGCCTACCCCGCCCCCTCCCGCCACCTGTTCGTGACCGGCAGCCTGCGGTCCTTGCCGAACCCCTTCGGCGAGATCTTCGTCCCCGGCGGGTACTGGCGGCGCTTGTACTCCGCCGTGTCCACCATCCGGAGCGTCCTGGCGACCAGCGCCCGCTCGAAGCCCTCCCGGACGATCGCCTCCAGACCCTGGTCCCGGTCGACGTACAGCTCCAGGATCCGGTCGAGGACGTCGTAGTCGGGCAGCGCGTCGGTGTCGACCTGGCCGGGGCGCAGTTCGGCGCTCGGCGGCTTGGAGATCGAGTTCTCCGGGATCGGCGGGGTCTGGCCGCGTTCCTCGGCGGCCTTGTTGCGCCAGCGGGCCAGCTCGAAGACCCAGGTCTTGTAGACGTCCTTGATCGGGCCGTACGCGCCCACGGAGTCGCCGTACAGCGTCGAGTAGCCCACCGCCAGCTCGGACTTGTTGCCGGGGGCGAGGACGAGGTGGCCCTCCTGGTTGGAGAGCGCCATCAGGGTGGTGCCGCGCAGCCGCGACTGGAGGTTCTCCTCGGCGAGCCCGGTGAGGCCCAGCGCCGCCATGTACGCGTCGAACATCGGGCCGATCTCGACGGTCCGGTAGTGCAGCCCGGTGCGGCGGGCCAGCTCGGCGGCGTCGTCCCTGGAGTGCTCGGAGGAGTACTTCGACGGCATGGAGACGCCGTACACGTTCTGCGCGCCGACCGCGTCGCAGGCCAGCGCGGCGACGAGGGCGGAGTCGATGCCGCCGGAGAGCCCGATCAGGACCGAGCCGAATCCATTCTTCGCGAGGTACGCGCGCAGGCCCACGACCAGCGCCGTGTAGGTTTCCTCGGCGTCCTCCAGCCGCTCCGCGCAGCCCCCGGCCAGCTCGGCGTCGTACGGGGCGAGCGGCTCGGCCTGGAGCACCACGCGGTCGATGTGCAGCCCGTCGTCGACGACGCCGGTGACCGGGTCGTCGGAGGCGGCGGGCAGGTCCAGGTCGAGCAGCATGCTGCCCTCGCTGAACTGCGGGGCGCGGGCGATCACCTCGCCGTGCCGGTCGCAGACGATCGAGTCGCCGTCGTAGACGAGTTCGTCCTGACCGCCGGTCATCGCGACGTACGCCGTCGTGCACCCGGCCTCGCGGGCCCGCCTGCGCACCAGGTCGAGGCGGGTGTCGTCCTTGTCCACCTCGTACGGCGAGGCGTTGACCGACAGCAGCAGTCCGGCCCCGGCGGTGCGGGCGGCGGGCACCCGGCCGCCGTCCTGCCACAGGTCCTCGCAGATCGCGAGGGCGACGTCGACGCCGTGCACCCGGATCACGGGCAGCGAGTCGCCCGGCACGAAGTAGCGGAACTCGTCGAAGACGCCGTAGTTGGGCAGGTGGTGCTTGGCGAAGGACAGTGCCACCCGGCCCCCGAAGAGCACGGCGGCGGCGTCCTGCGGGGCCCCGGCGGGCTGGCCGTAACGCCCGGGGGCCTGCGCGGACCGGTCGAGGTACCCGACGACGACCGGCACGTCCCCGAACCCCTCGTCCGCCAGCCGCGCCGCGAGCGCGCGCACGGCCTCCCGGGACGCCTCGACGAACGAGGAGCGCAGGGCGAGGTCCTCGACGGGATAGCCGGTGAGGACCATCTCGGGGAAGGCGATCAGGTGCGCGCCCTGGTCGGCGGCGTGCCGGGTCCAGTGGACGATCGCCTCGGCGTTGCCGGTGAGGTCGCCGACGGTGGAGTCGATCTGGTTGAGGGCCAGGCGTAGTTGAGGCACGTACGCCACTCTAATCGTCTACTTGACGCGATGTCCTGGCGTACGTGCCTCGGGGAGCTGGGAGGGGTACGGCCCCGAGGCCGTTACCTGGTCGGTCCCGACCAGACCGCCTTGGGGTAGCCGACGCCCGGCGCCATCTCCACGGACGCGGTCCCGGCGGCCTCCGGCGGCAGGTCGAAGGCGTACGTGCCGGTCTTGGTCTTGCCCGGGTGCAGCGAACCCCGGAACGAGGAGGGCACGTTGCCGTCGAAGACCATCTGGACCTCGGCCTCGTCGGCGTCCTTGAAGCGCGGGAGCGCGTACAGGGTGTCGAACTTCTTCTGCGAGCCGTTCGTCATGGTGATCTTCACCTTGAACGTCTTGTAGCCCTTGGTGTGCCCGGCGGCGATGGAGTCGGCGGTGTACGGGACCGGCTTGTCGACCTTGATCGTGACGCCGTCCCGGAACGTGTACGTCGTGCCGAACGTCTTGGGCTTCGCGGCGTCGGCCTCCGCGGCGTCCTCGGCTGACCGGGAAGCCTCCAGCTCGGCCAGCTTCTTCTCCGCGTCGGTGAGCTCCTTGCTCTTGGGCGCGGGCGTCTCGCTCGCCTCGACCTGGAGGACGCGGTCGTACTCGTCGACGCCGGACTTGACCAGCGCGAAGCTGATGATCGCGCCGATGATCGCCAGCGCGAGGCCGAGCGCGCCCGTTATCAGGCCGAAGATGGCCATGACCTTGCCGGTCGCGGTGCCCTTGTTGATCTGCCCGAGCGCGATGATGCCGAAGATCAGGCCCAGCAGCGACGGCAGCCAGCTCAGCCAGAACAGGACGATCGGAACGCCGAGCGCGAAGCCGACGATGCCGAGCACCAGGGAGGTGACGACCATGCCGTTGCGCGGGGCCTGGGGCTGCGGGGCGTAGCCGTACCCGTAGGGCGGCGTCGGCCCGTACCCGTAACCCGGACCGGGTGCGTACGGAGCGGACGGCGGGCCGCCGATCAGGGTGTCCTGCTGAGCGGTGCCCGGGGCGGTCGGGTCCGGTGCGTGGGTGCCCTCCTGGGGCGGGGCCCACGGATTCGGCTGGTCCGGCTGATCCGGCTGATCCGGCTGGACGGGCTGGACCGGCTGATCCGGCTGGACCGGCTGGACCGGCTGCTCGGAGGGGGCGGGGGGCTGGCTCATGCGCGGGACCTCGGCTGGGCAGGGCGAATGCGAGTTCGACTTCGCGGGCTTCGAGGACACTAACAGCGCCTTCACGCTTTGCTTACATTCTTTTGCGGCGGCCCGGAGCGGGAGCCGGAGCAGGAGCCGGGGCGGGGGCGGTCGGCCCCCGCCCCGGCGGTCGTCCGGGCCCGCCCCCGGTCAGCGCCGGTAGCCGAGCACCGTCATCATCCCGGCCTCCGAGTGGTACACGTTGTGGCAGTGCACCATCCACAGGCCCGGATTGTCCGCGTCGAAGTCGACGGTCAGCCGCCCGTTCGGCAGCACGATCGCGGTGTCCTTGCGCGCGCCGCCGGGGGAGCTCCCGAGCGCGAAGGTGTGCCCGTGCAGATGCACCGGGTGCCACATCGTCGTCGCGTTGGTGACGTCGAGCCGCACCCGCTCGCCCGCCCTCACCGGGTGCCGCTGGTCCGGCGAGTACGGCTTCCCGTCGAAGGCCCAGTCGTACTTCGCCATCCCGCCGGTCATCCGGAGCCGAACCGTCCGGTCGGGCTTGCGGGGCGTCAGCGCCACCGACTCCGCCGCCCGCAGCCTGTCGGCCGTCACCAGCTTCCCCGTCAGCTCCTTCGGCCGTACGGACGCGGAGGGCGCGGCCCCCGAACCGGTGCGCAGCAGCGCAAGCCCCGCCGCCTTCTTGCCCTCCGCGACGGCGGTCAGCGGGAAGACCCCGTCGCCCGCGGTCACCACGACGTCGTACCGCTCGCCCATCCCCAGCAGCAGCGCGTCCGTGGTGGCGTGCTCGACCGGGAAGCCGTCGGTGTGCGTGACGGTCATGCGGTGCCCGCCGAGCGCGACCCGGAAGGCGGTGTCGCCGCCCGCGTTGACGATCCGCAGCCTGATCCGCTCGCCCGGCTTGGCGCGGCAGGTGGAAGGAGCCTGTGGGGTGCGGCCGTTGACCAGGTAGTGCGGGTGGGCGACGTCCCCGGCGTCAGCGCCGAGGAGGTCGCTGGAGGAGCCCATCATCATGCGGGAGGGCCCGGCCCCTTTGGGGGGCGCGGTCGTGGGAGCGGCCATGCCGTGCCCCTCGTGACCGCCGCCGCTCGTGCCACCGCCGTGGTCCATGCCGCCCATGCCCTTGCTGAGTTCGGCGAGTACGGCGTCCGGAGTGGAGCCCTCCACCCCGTCCACCCAGTCGTCCAGCACCACGACCCACTCCCGGTCGTACGCCAGCGGCTCCTTCGGGTCCTCGACGATCAGCGGCGCGTACAGCCCCCGGTCCTGCTGGACGCCGGAGTGCGGGTGGAACCAGTACGTCCCCGGGTCCGGCACCTTGAAGCGGTACGTGAACTGGCCCCCGGGCGCGATCTCCTTCTGTGTCAGCCCCGGCACGCCGTCCATGTCGTTGCGCAGGGCGAGGCCGTGCCAGTGCAGCGACGTGGCGGCGGGGAGGTGGTTGGCGAGGGTCAGGGCGAGGGTCTCGCCCGAGGTGACCCGCACCTCCTTGCCGGGCAGGGCGTCCCCGTACGCCCAGGACCTGACGGTGACGCCGCCGCCGAGGTCGAGGGTGCCGGGAGTGGCGGTGAGCTTCACGGTGCGGGTCGGGCCGTTGCCCCGGGCGGCCTCGGCGGCGGCGACCTCCTTGTCGTACGGAGCGACGAAGCCGCCGGGCGCGGCGGGGGAGGAGGGCGCGGGAGCGGAGCCGCCGTGCCCCGTTCCGGCGTGGTCGGTGGCGTCGCCACCGGACGAACAGGCGGCCAGGAAACCGGTCCCGGCGACGGCGACACCCGCGCCGAGCACGGAACGGCGGGTGGGAAGGGCGGGCGGCGTGCGATGCGTATCGCGCATGACGGAGTACCTCGTGGGTCTGCGGTGGATGGCCGTCTTCCGCAGCCGCCCGCGGTGCAGCCGTGCGGCGTGCAGGTGTGCGGGCAGGCGGAAACGACGGATGTACGAAGCGGGGGAGGGGGGAGCCGCTTCTAGATCCGCAGGACCGACAGTCGGGCGAGCGCGACGCGCAGGGGCGGCGGGTGGGGCCACAGGGAGCGCAACAGGCCGCTGTCGCGCACGGGTTCGGCCCACCCCTGCGGGCGTCGTGCCGACGCGAGCGCGCACAGGAGGGCGAGGCCCCAGGCGGTGAGTACGGCGAGACAGACGGACATCGGGTCCATGCCGTGCACGGGGGGCTCGGAGGTCGCGGCGAGGGAGGTCGTCGCGCGGGTGGGGGCTGCGGCTTCCTGGCGGGAGGCTCCCTCGCCGGGGCCGTCCACACCGTGTGCCTGATGTGCCTGATGTGCCTGATGCGCCTGGTGATCCGGCGTCGGTGAGCCTGCGGCCGGGTGCGCCGGGCCTCCGTGCTCCTCGGCGGGGTGCCCCAGCGTGTGCATCGTGACGATGCCGAACAGGAGCGCGGTGAGCAGCAACAGCCGCCCGCCCCACCCGCCTCGTCCGCGCGCCGCCACCATGCCCCGCACCCTACCCCCGCCGGGTATCGCTCCCGAAGGAGGGCGGGTCTAAGAATTAGCATCAATACCACTATGTCCCGATTTGAAGCCAGCTTCGAACCTCCAGCCTCCCCCTCCCCTTCAAGCACTCCCGACTCCTCCCGCCCCATCTCGCTCCTCCTCGGCCTCGGCGCGGCCGCGTACACCGCGTGGGTGCTCGAAGTCCTCGTGTGGACGGGCCTGAACCCCATCGACACGTACGTCAGTGAACTCGCCGCAGCGGACCAGCCGTTGGGCGGTGTCTTCCGCGCCACCGACCTGCTCGCGGGCACCCTCCTCTTCCTCGGCGCGTCCTGGGCGCTGCTGCGCACCCCGCGCCGCCCCTGGCTGGTGGCGGGATGGGCCGGACTCGTGCTGTTCGGAGCGGCGACGGTGGCGGACTCCCGGCTTCCGCTGAGCTGCGCCCCCACCGTGGACCCGGTGTGCGCCGCGCGGGAGACCGCCGGGCTCGTTCCCGCCACCCACGCCGCCCACGCGTGGAGCAGCAGCCTCGCCATGACCGGCGCGCTCACCGGGGTCGTCGCGCTCACCGTCGCGGCGCGCCGCTACCGGCAGTGGACCCCGTTGTACCGCCGGGGCCCGCTCCTGACCTGTCTCGTACTGGCCGCGACCGCCTGGACCTTGACCTCCGTCGCCCTCTTTCAGGCCGGGAGGGGGACCTGGGCGCTCGGCGCGGGGCAGCGGCTCCAGGTGCTGCTGGTGGCGATCTGGCTGGCGGTGCTCGCGTACGCGGTGCGGCGCGAGAAGCTGTCCCCATGACGATCATCGGGGCAGGTCCTGGCGCAGGCGGATTCGTACGCATCCAAGGGGTGCCGCACCACGTGGTGGTGGAGGGCGGCGGCCCGGTGTGCGTACTGAGCGCGGGGCTCGCGATGAGCTGGTACGACTGGGAGCCGGTCGTGCCGCTGCTGACGCCGCACCGCACGGTGGTCCGCTTCGACCGGCCGGGACACGGGCTTTCGGGCCCCGCGCAGGCGCCCCCGACCGCGGCGGGAGAGGCCCACCGCATAGCGGCGCTCCTGGACGCGCTGGGACTGACCGCCCCCGCCACCGTCGTCGGCCACTCCATCGCCGGGTTCCACGCCGAAGCCTTCGCCCGCCTGTACCCCGAACGCACCGAGGGCGTCGTCCTGGTGGACTCCAGCACGGAGCCGCGCGCGCGGGCCTCGTCGGCCCCCGCCGTACGGACAGGGGCCACGCGCGCCCTGGCCACGGCCCTCGCCGCTGCCGGAATCCCCGCCCTGCTGGGCCCCGTCGCCCGCCGCGCGCTGGTACGCGCCTCCCGCGCGCGCCGTGCCCACGACCCGGCCCCGACCCCGCTCGTCCGCCGCACGTACCGCACGACGCGCGTGCTGCGCGGAACGCTCCTGGAGAACAGCTCCTACCTGGCGGTCGCCGCCGAACTCCTCGCCCTGCGCGACACCCACCCCCTCCCTTCGGACCTCCCCCTCACCGTGCTCGCCGCCTACGACGGCCGCCCCACCCACCCCTCCGTCCACTGGCTGGACCGCCAGCGCGACCTGGCCGACGTCCTCGCCGCCCGCTTCGAGATCGTCGCCGGAGCGGGCCACCTCCTGATGCTGGACCGGCCCGAGCGGGTGGCGGAGGCGGTCCTCTGTCAGACCCGTGTGCTCGTATGAACCCATGACCGCATCGAAAGCCACGCCGAAAGCCGCGTCGAAAGCCGCGTCGAAAGCCACGCCGAAAGTCGCACCGAAGGACACGCCGAAGGCCACGCTGAAGGTACGCATCGTCGGGCACGACCTGCCGGGGGCGGAGTGCGGGGAGTTCCGGGACGTGCACGTGGCGGTGCAGCGGAAGAAGGACCCCGAGGGGCCGGTCCGAGGGGACGCGGCCGAGGCGGTCTGGGACTTCACGGTGGACGTCGTCCCGGGCGGCGGCGGCCCGGACTTCCGGGGCCCGTACGTGCAGGGCCGCCCGGGGGAGCGGTTCCTCTACCTGACGTGGGGCGAGGTGGGCCCGGACGGCGCCTTCGAGATGTTCCGCCGGGCGAAGGTCTTCTGGGCGGACCTGCCGGCGGAACTGGTGGAACGGGGCGAGGCGGAGGGCCACGTCTCCCTCACGGACGACAAGGGCATGCCCCTGTGCGCGGCCGTCCGCCCCCCGAGAATCACATGGACCTGAGCCCCCGCCCGCCCCCTACTCCACTCCCCTCTCCCGCAGCATCCCCTCCATCAACTCCATCTCCGACCGCTGCGCGTCCACCATCCCCTGCGCCAGCTCCTTCTCCACCCCCACCGAGCACAGGGTCACGCACCCCCGAGCCATCTCCACCCCGCCCTTGTGGTGCGCGATCATCAAGCGCAGGTACCGCACCTCAGCGTCCCGCCCGGACGCCTCCCCGAGCGCCTTCAACTGCGCCCGCGTCGCCATCCCCGGCATCAGCCCGTCCTGGCGGGACGCGTGCTCGGAGTGCGCCGCATCCCCCGTCCACCCCATCACCGGGGCCTCCGCCGACGCCACCTTCGGCAGCCCCCACAGATCGAGCCAGCCCAGCATCATGCCCCGCTGGTTCGCCTGCGTATTGGCGATGTCGTACGCGAGACGCCGTACGTCCGCGTCCTTCGTCCGGTCCCTGACCAGGAACGACATCTCCACCGCCTGCTGGTGGTGCGCCGCCATGTCCCGCGCGAACCCCGCATCCGCCGAGTCCTCCCGAGGGCTCCCGGCCACCCCGGACCCGGCCGCCGCGCCCGCCGACGACGCGGACCCCGACCCCGACCCCGGCTCCGGAGCCGACGTCATCGCCGCCCGCGTCACGGTCACCGTCCCCGCCACCACCGCCAGCGCGAACACCACCGCCCCCACGGCCTGCCACCACGTACGGCTCACGAAGCGGCCCACTACTCCATGCCCCCGCCCAGCACCGGAGTGCCGGCCTCGTCCAGCGTCACGCCGTTCGAGCACGCCGCGCCCGGCTCCGGGGTCTGCTTGCCCATCACGTACCGGGTGAAGAACTGGTTCACCCGGGGGTCGTCCGCCCCGTCCACGGTGACCTGCTTGCCCCACGCGCTCAGCATGATCGGCCCGGACTGCCCCTGCACCGGGCTCATCAGCGAGTACTGCGTCTTCTTGACCTTCGCCGCCAGCTTGTCGACATCGCCCTTGGGGGCCTTGTCGTTGTACGTCACCCACACCGCGCCGTGCTCCAGCGAGTGCACGGCGTGCTTGTTCGGGACCGGCTTCGCGTAGACGTCGCCCTGGCAGTTCATCCACGCTTGGTGGTGGTCGCCGCCGACCGGCGGGGCCATCGGGTACGTGACCTCCTTGGCCACGTGGTTGCGGCCCAGCTTCTTCGCGTCCCAGGTCTTCTCGTCCTTGATCGGCGCCTTCGCGGCGGCGACCTGGGCGTCCTTCTTGTCGGACTCCTTGGTGAAGACGTACACCCCGAAGCCGACGACCCCGGCGAGGACGGCTCCGCCGACCGTGAACGCGATGATCTTGTTGCGGCGGTCGCGGGACTTCTCGGCGCGCCGCATCTCGTCTATTCGGGCCTTGCGGGAGGAGGAGGTGGTGGACATGGCTGACTTCCTTGTCTGGAGGGAGAGATGGAGGGAGGAACCGCTGCCGGAACCGTCGTCGGGCACGCCGAAGCGCAGCCCTTCCCTCTCCTACCTCCGCAGCACCCCCAACGCGTGCTTCCCGGGAGCCCGGGCCCGCACCTCGCCGTCGCGCCCTGTTCTGGGCACCTCGCCGTTCTTCGCGTACCGCACCGCGAGCAGGGCCGTGCCGGGGGCGGAGTCCTGGGGCGGAGCCGTCAGCACGGCGGGGGACAGGTGCGGGAAGACCCCGCAGCCCCCTCGGTCGTACGGGCAGTTGTACGCGGGTGCGGTCGCGTACGGGACGGCCGTCGCGTGATGAGGCGTACGCCAGGTGTCCGGCCCGCCCGTGCTCGCCCGGCTGCCGGGACTCAAGCAGGTCAGCAGGGCGCCGAGGAGGGCCGTGGCGGCGCACAGCAGTGCCACGCCGCGCCGGAAGCGGCAGGTGGTGCTCCCGGTGCGGATGTGCCGCAGGCCCCCCATGAGCCGAGATGGTAACGGGCCCCTCGCCCGACGTCACCGTTTCGCCGGAGGCGGGCCGCCGGGGCGCGGGGCGGCGCGGGGCGCGGCGCGGGGTGGTGGGTGCGGCTGCGGGCCCGGCGGCCGGGAGCCACGATTCTTTCCCCGGTCCGAGGGGCACTGCGCAACCTGCGCGAAACCGTGTGGTGGGATGCTGGAAGCCCCGAGTGTGTCCCGAGGCGCGGGAGCAGGCGGCCTGACCAGTAAGAATGGAAGTGAAAATGGACAAGCAGCAGGAATTCGTGCTCCGTACCCTGGAGGAGCGTGACATCCGCTTCGTGCGCCTGTGGTTCACCGATGTGCTCGGCTTCCTGAAATCGGTCGCGGTCGCTCCGGCCGAGCTGGAGCAGGCATTCGACGAGGGCATCGGGTTCGACGGCTCCGCCATCGAGGGCTTCGCCCGGGTCTACGAGTCCGACATGATCGCCAAGCCGGACCCGAGCACCTTCCAGATCCTCCCGTGGCGTGCGGAGGCCCCCGGCACCGCCCGGATGTTCTGCGACATCCTGATGCCGGACGGCTCGCCGTCCTTCGCCGACCCGCGCTACGTCCTCAAGCGCATCCTGAACAAGACCTCCGACCTCGGCTTCACCTTCTACACCCACCCCGAGATCGAGTTCTTCCTGCTGAAGGACAAGCCGCTGGACGGGTCGAAGCCGGTCCCGGCCGACAACTCGGGGTACTTCGACCACACCCCCCAGAACGTGGGCATGGACTTCCGCCGGCAGGCGATCACCATGCTCGAATCGATGGGCATCTCGGTCGAGTTCAGCCACCACGAGGGTGCGCCGGGGCAGCAGGAGATCGACCTGCGGTACGCGGACGCGCTGTCGACAGCCGACAACATCATGACCTTCCGCCTCGTCATGAAGCAGGTCGCGCTGGAGCAGGGCGTGCAGGCCACCTTCATGCCGAAGCCGTTCAGCGAGTTCCCCGGCTCGGGCATGCACACGCACCTGTCGCTGTTCGAGGGGGACCGGAACGCGTTCTACGAGTCCGGTGCCGAGTACCAACTGTCCAAGGTGGGGCGGTCGTTCATCGCGGGACTGCTGAAGCACGCGGCGGAGATCTCCGCCGTCACCAACCAGTGGGTCAACTCGTACAAGAGGATCTGGGGCGGCTCCGCGCGCACGGCGGGCTCGGGCGGCGAGGCTCCGTCGTACATCTGCTGGGGGCACAACAACCGCTCCGCCCTCATCCGCGTACCCATGTACAAGCCCGGCAAGACGGGCTCGTCGCGGGTCGAGGTCCGGTCGATCGACTCGGGCGCCAATCCGTACCTGACGTACGCGGTTCTGCTGGCCGCCGGTCTCAAGGGGATCGAGGAGGGGTACGAGCTTCCGCCGGGCGCGGACGACGACGTGTGGGCGCTCTCGGACGCCGAGCGCCGCGCGATGGGCATCGAGCCGCTGCCGCAGAACCTCGGTGAGGCGATCGCGCTGATGGAGCGGAGCGAGCTGGTCGCCGAGACGCTCGGCGAGCACGTCTTCGACTTCTTCCTGCGCAACAAGAAGCAGGAGTGGGAGGAGTACCGCTCCGAGGTCACCGCCTTCGAGCTACGGAAGAACCTGCCGGTGCTGTGACCGGGCGGATCGTGGGGTGAGCGCCCGTGCCGCCGCACCCGTTGACCGGCCCCGTTGTCGGAAAAATGGGTGCGGCGGAGGGCTACCGCTGAGACCCTGCCCGGATGGAACGTTCACGCAGGTCCCAGCTGGCTCACGTACACCACCCGATCGCGGCCCCGCTCGACGACGCAGCCGTACGTAGGGTGATCGGCCGGGCCGTCACCCGGGACGACGCCCGCATCCTCGACCTCGGATGTGGCCAGGCGGAATGGCTGATCCGGGCGCTGGAGGCGCATCCCGGAGCGACGGCGGTCGGTGTTGACATCGCCTCCAACGCCCTGGAAGAGGCGCGGGCGCAGGCCGTCGCGCGAGGGGTGGGGGACCGGCTCGAACTGCGGGTCGGGGATGCCGGGGAGGTCGCTCCCTCCGGTCCCTTCGACGTGGTCGTCAGCGTCGGTGCCACCCACGCCTTCGGTGGGCTTCTGGGGACTCTGGCCGCTGCCCGCAAGCACCTCGCTCCCGGCGGAACGGTGCTGGTCGGGGATGCGTACTGGCTCACCGAGCCGACCGCCGACGCGGTCGAGATGCTCGGGGAGTACGAGGACCTGGCGACCACCGTGGAGAAGATCACCGCTGACGGGTGGGTGCCGGTGTACGGCCACCTCAGCACGCGGCACGAGCTCGACGACTACGAGTGGTGCTGGACCGGCTCGCTCGCGGAGTGGGCCGTGGACCATCCCGATGATCCGGACAGCGCGGCGGCCCTGGAGGCGTCGGCCATGCACCGGACGGAGTGGCTGCGCGGGTACCGGGAGAGCTTCGGTTTCCACACGCTCGTGCTGCGTCCGACGGAAGGCTGACCCGTGCCCATGAACGTTGTCGACGATCGGCCCGAACCGCCCAAGCGCGGCAGCGAGCGCGAGATGCTGCGCGCGTACCTTGATTTTCACCGGGCGACGCTCGCCATGAAGTGCCAGGGGCTGAGCGACGAGGAACTACGGCAGCAGTCGATGCCGCCGTCGACGCTGTCGCTGCTGGGGCTGGTGCGGCACATGGCGGAGGTCGAGCGGACGTGGTTCCGGCGCGTCATCGGGCGGGAGGAGGGGCTGCCCTTCGTCTGGTCGGAGAAGGGCGACTTCCAGGAGGCGTACGAGGCGGGTGCCTCGACGCGGGCGGAGGCGTTCGCCGCGTGGGAGGCGGAGGTGGAGCATGCGCGGCGCATCGAGCGGGAGGCCGAGACGCTGGATGTGCAGGCCCATTTCGCGCGGTGGGGCGAGGATGTTTCGCTGCGGTTCGTGATGCTGCATCTGGTGCATGAGTATGCGCGGCACAACGGGCATGCGGACTTTTTGCGGGAGGGGGTGGACGGGGTCGTCGGGGCGTAGCGCTCGGGCCGCGCGGGGGCGGGGTGGGGTCTTGGCTTCGGGCCCGGGGGTGGCTCGGGTTACTGCCGGGGGCTCCGCCCCCGGGCCCCCGGCCCGCCTTCGGCGGGTTTTGGCCCCTCCCCGCCCCTTCACCTCAAGCGCTTGCCGCGCGGCTGGGTTTGTACGTGCGGGTGCGTCGTGGCTGGTCGCGCAGTTCCCCGCGCCCCTGAAGGGGCGTCCCTAAAGGGTGCCGTAGAAGAGGTCTTCCATGACGGCGCGGGCGCGGCGGGTGGTGCGGCGGTAGTCGTCGAGCATTTCGCCCACGTGGCCCGCTCCGTAGCCCAAGTAGCGGCCCAGGGCGGCCAGTTCGCGGCCGTCGGAGGGGAAGGTGTCGCCCGCCCTGCCGCGGACGAGCATGACGCCGTTGCGTACGCGGGAGGCCAGCACCCAGGCGTCGTCCAGGATCTGGGCCTCCTCCGTCGGGATCAGTCCGGCCGCGTGTGCCGCGCGCAGCGCCTCGCGGGTGCGGGTGGTGCGCAGGCCGGGTTCCGCCCAGCCGTGCCGCATCTGGATGAGCTGGACGGTCCACTCGACGTCGCTCAGGCCGCCTCGGCCCAGTTTGGTGTGGAGGGTGGGGTCGGCGCCGCGCGGCATGCGTTCGGATTCCATCCGTGCCTTCAGTCGGCGGATCTCGCGGACCGCGTCCTCGCCCAGGCCCTCCGCCGGGTAGCGCAGCGGGTCGACCAGGTCGATGAAGCGGCGGCCCAGGTCCGGGTCGCCCGCCATCGGGTCGGCGCGCAGGAGGGCCTGGCTCTCCCAGACCAGGGACCAGCGGCGGTAGTACGCCTCGTAGGACTTCAGGGAGCGGACCAGGGGGCCGCTCTTGCCCTCCGGGCGCAGGTCCGCGTCGATCAGCAACGGCGGGTCGGAGGTGGGGAGTTGGAGGAGTCGGCGCATCTCGGTGACGACCTTGTTGGCGGCCTGGGCCGCTTCCTGGTCGTCGACCCCCTCGCGGGGTTCGTGCACGAAGAGGACGTCCGCGTCGGAGCCGTAGGCGAGTTCGTGGCCGCCGAAGCGGCCCATGCCGATGACGGCGAAGCGGGTGGGGAGTTCGTCGCCCCACTGCGCGCGGACGGCCGCGCGCAGGGCTCCGGCGAGAGTGGCGGCGTTCAGGGCGGTGACCGCCCCGCCGACGCGGTCGACCAGGGCGCCGGGGTCGGATTCCGCCGGGCTGTCCTCCGTACCGTACGAGCCGATGATGTCGGCGGCGGTGGTGCGGAAGAGCTCGCGGCGGCGGACCCCGCGGGCCGAGGCGACGGCTGCCTCGGCGCCGTCGGCGCGGCCCACGGCGGCCAGTACCTCCTGCTCCAGGTGCTCGCGGGTGCGCGGGTTGAGGCCCTTGAGGTCGCCGAGGATGGCGACCGCCTCGGGGGCGCGCAGCAGGAGGTCGGGGGCGAGGCGTCCGGCGGACAGGACGCGGGCGAGGTTCTCGGCGGCTGCCCCCTCGTCGCGCAGCAGGCGCAGGTACCAGGGGGTCTTGCCGAGGGCGTCCGACACCTTGCGGAAGCCGAGCAGGCCCGCGTCCGGGTCGGCGGAGTCCGCGAACCAGCCGAGGAGGACGGGCAGCAGGGTGCGCTGGATGGCGGCCTTGCGGGTGACGCCGGAGGAGAGCGCTTCGAGGTGGCGCAGCGCGCCGACCGGGTCCGCGTAGCCGAGGGCCTGGAGGCGCTGCCCGGCGGCGCGGGGGCTCAACCGGGCCTCGCCAGGGGCGAGTTGGGCGACGGCGTCGAGCAGTGGCCGGTAGAAGAGCTTCTCGTGGAGGCGGCGCACGACGGAGGCGTGCCGCCGCCACGCCTGCTGGAGCTCGGTGACCGGCTCCCCGCGCAGGCCGAGCGAGCGGCCGAGGCGGCGCAGGTCGGCCACGTCCTCGGGGACCAGGTGGGTGCGGCGCAGGCGGTACAGCTGGATGCGGTGTTCCATCTTCCGCAGGAAGCGGTACGCCTCGTCGAGCTGCGCGGCGTCCGCCCGGCCCACGTACCCTCCGGCGGCGAGCGCCTGCAACGCTTCGAGCGTCGTACCGCTGTGCAGGGACGCATCGCTCCTGCCGTGCACCAACTGGAGGAGCTGTACGGCGAATTCGACGTCCCGCAGCCCGCCGGGGCCGAGCTTCAGCTCGCGCTCCGCCTGTCCGGCCGGGATGTTGTCGACGACGCGGCGGCGCATCCGCTGGACGTCGGGCACGAAGTTCTCGCGCTCGGCGGCCTGCCACACCATGGGGGAGAGGGCGTCGACGTACTCCTCGCCGAGGGAGAGGTCACCGGCCACCGGGCGGGCCTTGAGCAGGGCCTGGAACTCCCAGGTCTTCGCCCAGCGGTGGTAGTAGGCGACGTGGCTGGAGAGGGTGCGGACGAGGGGGCCGTTGCGGCCTTCGGGGCGGAGGTTGGCGTCGACGGGCCAGATCGTCCCCTCGACGGTCGTCTCCGAGCAGATGCGCATGAGGTGGGAGGCGAGGCGGGTCGCGGCGCGCACGGTCTTGTCCTCGTCGACGCCGTCGACGGCTTCCGCCACGAAGATCACGTCGACGTCGGACACGTAGTTCAGCTCGTGGCCGCCGCACTTGCCCATGGCGATCACGGCGAGGCGGCACATCGACGCGTCGTCGGGTGCGGCGCGGCGGGCGATGGCGAGGGCGGCGCGCAGGGTGGCCGTCGCGAGGTCGGCCAGCTCGGCCGCCGTCTGGGCGACGTCCGTGGTCCCGCACACGTCGCGTGCCGCTATCGAGAGGAGGCAGCGGCGGTAGGCGACGCGCAGGGCGTTGGGCTCCTCGGCCACGGCGAGGTGCCGTTCGAACTCCGCCACGCCCGGGTGGAGGTCGGCCGCCTCGTACCGCAGGAGGGCGTGCCAGTCGCCGGGGTGGCGGGCGAGGTGGTCGGCGAGGGCCTCGGACGCGCCCATGACGCCGAGGAGACGGTCGCGGAGGGGCTTGGCCGAGACGAGCGTCCGCAGGAACTCGTGCCGCTCCGTCTCGTCCTGCTGCGCTTCGGCGAGCCGTACGAGGCCGAGCAGGGCGAGGTCGGGGTCGGCGGTCGCGCCGAGGGCGTCGAGGAGGACGGGGTCGTGGCGCACGAGAGCGAGGGAGTACTCGTCGAGGAGGCGCTCGGCGGTGGAGGGGTCGGTGAAGCCGTGCCGGATGAGGCGGGTGAAGGTGCTGCTGCGGCGGCCTGGCACGGTCATGCGGGTCCCTTGGGCGGTGGGCGGTGGGCGTGCGGCTTCCGAGCCTAGTCGTCGGGGGCGGTGGGAGCGGGGTGGGCGGGGGTGGCGATGGACGCCCCCCAGGGCCGCGGGACTGCGTCCCGGGGCTGCGTCCCTGTGCGGCTCCGCCGCGCTCTCTGCTCGCTGGGGCTGCGGAGCATGCCCTCAGGGGCGCGGGGAACTGCGCGGCCAGCCCCCACGCACCCGCACGTACGCCCCCCAAGCCTCGCGAGTTTAGGTGAAGGATGGGGTCTCCCCTGCTCGAACGAAGTTGAGAGCTTGGGGAAGGGTCTGGGGCGGCCCGCCGCAGGCGCACCCGGGTGCGGCGCACCTATAGGCGGAGGTAACGGCGGGCGGCACCGGGGCGGGCCCCTTGCGGGGTGCGGGCGGTACCGGGGCTAGTCGGGGCCGCTCCGGGGTGGGCCCGGAGCGAGGGGGGCCGCCCCCTTGCCCGCCCGTTCCGCCCCCGGGGGGCGGCCCCGCCGCCCAAGGAGGCTAGGCGGAAGCGGAAGGGGCTGGGCCAGCCGCCCAAGGAGGCTAGGCGGAAGCGAAGAGGGGCAGGCCCCGCCCGAGGGGCTGGGGAAGCGGAAGGGGCAGGCCGCCCGAGGGGGCTAGGCGGAAGCGGAGAGGGGCAGGCTCCGCCCGAGGGGGCTGGGCGGAAGCGGAGCGGGGGAGCGGGCGGTCCAGGGGCTGGGAAAGGGGAAGGGGCGGAGTCCTGGAGAGCACGTTCCGGGGGAGGGCGAGGGAGTACGCCCCACGGGGAGGGAGTACGCCCCACGGGGAGGGAGTACGCCCCACGGGGGGGGAGTACGCCCCACGGGGAGGGAGTACGCCCCACGGGGAGGGAGGGCACCCCAGGAGGAGGGAGTGAGCCCCAGGGGGGAGGGCTAGGCCCGGGCTGGGAGCAAGGTGCTGCGGGGGCCCACCAGCTTCGGCAGCCGGTGGGGGAGCGAGCCGTACCACGCATAAGCCACCGCGTACCCGAAGGACAGACAGAGCAGCCCGCCCACAGCATCCAGCCAGAAGTGGTTGGCCGTGGCGACGATCACGACCAGCGTCAGCGTCGGGTACAGCAGCCCCAGGATCCGCGCCCACGGCGCCGAGGCCAGGAAGAAGATCGTCAGCCCGCACCACGTCGACCACCCGATGTGCATCGAGGGCATCGCCGCGTACTGGTTCGACATGTTCTTCAGGTCGCCCGACGCCATCGATCCCCACGTGTGGTGCACGAGCACGGTGTCGACGAACCCGCCCCCGTTCATCAGCCGGGGCGGGGCAAGCGGGTACAGGTAGTACCCCACCAGCGCCACCCCCGTCGTCGCGAAGAGGATCGTCCGCGCCGCCGCGTACCGCCCCGGCTGCCAGCGGTACAGCCACACCAGCACGCCGATCGTCACGATGAAGTGCAACGTCGCGTAGTAGTAGTTCATCGACACGATCAGCCAGGTGACGGAGTCGACCGCGTGGTTGATCGTCTTCTCGACGGCGATCCCGAGGTCCTGCTCGACCTTCCAGATCCAGTCGGCGTTGGCGAGCGCCTTCGTCCTCTGCTCGGGGACGGCGTTGCGGATCATCGAGTAGATCCAGTAGCTGACCAGAATCAGCAGGATCTCGAACCAGATCCTCGGCCGACGCGGCGACCGCACCCTCTTGACCAGCGAAGCAACGCCACGCCCCACCCCGCCGAGTCGCCCGGAACGACGGGAGGGGTCCTCCGCCGCCGCTCCCTCCTCGCTCACCTTGGGTGACGGGATGGTGGCACGCCGGCCCTCTTCGGGGGCCGCCCCCTGGCCTGCCTCGGTTCTCGTCGTCGCTTCACCCATGGGAGACGAGTCTGCCAGATCGTCATCCGCGCACGATCATCCCTCGGACGGTTCCGAGCTGCCTCGCGTACGACTCAGGTACTACTTATTTACTACTTATTGCCGGGGGCCGGAGGCCGTGGAGCCCCGCACCACCAGCTCCGGCATGAACACGAATTCGCTGTGCGGCGCGGGCGTCCCGCCGACCTCTTCGAGGAGGGCCCGCACGGCCGCCTGGCCCATCGCCGTCACCGGTTTGCGGATGGTCGTCAGCGGCGGATCGGTGAACGCTATGAGCGGCGAGTCGTCGAACCCGACCACCGACACGTCCTTCGGCACGTCGAGGCCCAGCCGCCTGGCCGCCCGTATCGCACCGAGCGCCATCATGTCGCTCGCGCACACGATCGCCGTGCAGCCCCGCTCGATGAGCGCGGAGGCGGCCGCCTGGCCGCCCTCCAGGGTGTACAGCGAGTGCTGGACGAGCTCCTCGGTCCCCTCCGACGTCAGCCCGAGGCGCTCCTGCATGCTGGCCCGGAAGCCCTCGATCTTGCGCAGTACGGGCACGAACCGCTTCGGCCCGACCGCGAGCCCGATCCGGGTGTGCCCGAGCGCCGCGAGGTGCGTGACCGCGAGGCGCATCGCCGCCCGGTCGTCGGGCGAGATGAAGGGGGCCTGCACCTTCGGCGAGAAGCCGTCGACCAGGACGAAGGGAACGTTCTGGGCGCGCAGCTGCTCGTACCGCTGCATGTCGGCGGTGGTGTCGGCGTGCAGCCCGGAGACGAAGATGATCCCCGCGACGCCCCGCGCCACCAGCATCTCCGTCAGCTCGTCCTCGGTGGAGCCGCCGGGGGTCTGGGTGGCGAGCACCGGGGTGTAGCCCTGGCGGGTCAGCGCCTGCCCTATCACCTGGGCGAGCGCCGGGAAGATGGGGTTTTCCAGTTCGGGGGTTATCAGCCCGACGAGGCCCGCGCTGAGCCGGCGCAGCCGGACCGGGCGCTCGTACCCGAGGACGTCGAGTGCGGCGAGTACGGATTCGCGGGTGCCCGAGGCAACACCGGGCTTGCCGTTCAGGACCCGGCTGACCGTCGCTTCGCTGACTCCCGCCTGGGCTGCGATGTCGGAGAGCCGCGCGGTCATTCCTGGTGTTCGGCACGATGCCAGGTCCTTGCCTGGGCGCTGTGCCTGCCTCCTTCGTCGTGTCGGGCAACCCTATACGGCCGTGTCGGCGTGGGGTACCGGTTCCGGCGACTCGGGCCGGGCGGGCGCCCCGCCCGGCCGGGGCCCGGTGACCCGCGCAAGCGGAATCCGCTCCACCACTTCCCACGTGATGAAAACTCCTTCGCAAGATCTTGCAGGCTCGTGAAACCCCGGCTACGTTCCTGGACTTGACCGATGTTCGGTGCGCCGGTGACGGCGCACGATGACGGAAGACGGGGAACTGTGATCAAGAACGTCAAGCGGGGAGCGGTGGCCGCCGTCGGCGCCCTCGCCCTCATGGGACTGTCCGCGGCTCCTGCCTCCGCGGCGACCTACAAGGGCCCCTCGGGGTGTGCGGTGAAGACCGGCTACGACTACTGGCAGAACATGTACGAGTGGTCGGCGAAGTGTTCCGGGCGCGGGGAGAAGAACTGGCGGGTCACCGTGACCTTCGAGTACCTCACCAGCCCTGGTGTGTACACGAACTACACGGTTCCGTGGACCGGCATGGGCGGCTCGCAGCAGGGCGCCAGCACCAACGCCCGCGTGGTGAGCGCCTACGGCTGGCAGCTCAAGTAGGGGACCCTCTCCGCGGTCCTTCCTGACAGGTGACAGGGGAGTGCCGCGGCGTTCGGCGCGTGAGGCGCGGGGCGGTCCGGTCCGGGACGACCGGGACCGGGCCGCCCCTCTGTGGTCTGTGGCCCGCGCGGACTGCCGCCCCCGAGGCTGTCGCAGCGTACGGATGGACCGTCGGCCCGAGCCCGCCGATCGGTCCTGTCAAGAGGGTTTTCGACTACGCCCTGGACACACGGATGTAACGATCCCTTCGTCTTGCTGAAAAAATCTGCAAGCTCTTTCAGTTGGCTTGCAGCCCTGTTACGTTCCTGGCAACCCGGGCGCCGCGAGGGAGCGGACGGCAGGAGGTGTGGGTTTCACCTCTGCCCTACCGGGCTTCTATGAAGGAGTTCACATGCGGCGTGGCATAGCGGCCACCGCACTGGTGGCGGCACTGGCGCTCTCGGCGACGGCGTGCGGGGGAGGCGGCGGCGAAGGCGGTGCCGCCGACGGACCGGTCACCGTCACGTGGTGGGACACCTCGAACGCGACGAACGAGGCGCCGAACTACAAGGCCCTCGTCAAGGAGTTCGAGGCGGCGAACAAGGACATCAAGGTCGAGTACGTCAACGTCCCCTTCGAGCAGGCGCAGAACAAGTTCCAGACCGCCGCGGGCAGCAAGGGCGCTCCGGACGTCATCCGGGCCGACGTCGGGTGGACCGGGGCCTGGGCGAAGCAGCAGTTCCTCGCCCCGCTCGACGGCACCGAGGCGCTCGCCAAGGGCGATGACTTCACTCCCGCCCTGCTGGAGCAGGCCAAGTACGCGGGCAAGACGTACGGCGTCCCGCTCGTCACCGACAGCCTCGCGCTCATGTGGAACAAGGACCTCCTCAAGAAGGCCGGTTTCGACAAGGCGCCCACCACCTGGGACGAGCTGAAGAAGGTGTCCAAGGCGGTCGCCGACAAGACCGACGCGGACGGCTTCTGGCTGAACAAGGCCGGCTACTACCAGATGCCGTTCCTCTACGGCGAAGGCGTCGACCTCATCGACGCGGGCAAGAAGAAGATCACCGTCAACTCCCCCCAGGCCGCGAAGGCCATGGAGACGAGCAAGAGCCTGCTGGCCTCCGACGGCGTGGCGAAACTCGACGTCTCCGCCGACGCCTACGCCCACATGCAGGACGCCTTCGTCACCGGCAAGGTCGCGATGATCGTCCAGGGGCCGTGGGAACTCACGAACATCTACAAGGGCGCGGCGTTCAAGGACGCGGCGAACCTGGGCATCTCCACGGTTCCGGCCGGTTCGACCGGCACCGCTGGCGCCCCGATCGGCGGTCACAACCTGTCGGTCTACGCCGGTTCCGACGCGAAGCGGCAGAAGGCGGCGCAGAAGTTCGTCGCCTTCATGACGTCCGGCGCGACCCAGGCGAAGATCGCGCTGAAGAACAGCACCCTGCCCACCCGTACCTCCGCGTACACCGCCGAGGTCACGGCGCTGCCCGGCTTCGCCGAGATGCAGAAGGTGCTCGCGCAGAGCGGCAAGGCGCGCGGCTCGGACCCGAGTTACAGCTCGCTCTACACGGACTTCGAGACCCAGGTCGCCCAGATCCTCCAGGACAAGGTCTCGGTGCCGCAGGGCCTGGACAACACCGCCGGTGCCTTCAAGAAGTTGCTGAAGGACTACTCCTGACCGAGCGCGGCCGGTCCGTCGCCGCCAGCACGGCGACGGACCGGCCGCGGGCTTGTCCAGAACCCAAGTGGGGCAGTGAACTGCCGTGAAGACCCGCCGAGAAGGTGCCTGAAAGATGACTGTCGCCGACGAGACCGCGATGGCGAAGCGTGGGAGGGGCGAGCCTCCCCGCCCCGCACGCCCTGGGCTGTTCGCCCGGATGAAGCAGTCCTATGAGAAGCACTGGTACGCGTGGGCGATGGTCGCCCCCGTCGTCCTCGTGCTCGGCATATTGGTGCTCTATCCGCTCATCCGCGGCATCTATCTGTCGATGACCGACGCCAGCAGCCTGAACATCGGGCGGACCATCGGCGTCAACGAGATCCCGGACTCCTTCTCCTGGGTCGGATTCGGCAACTACACCGAGATCCTCTCCGGCGCCGACGGGCAGTTCTGGCCGCACTTCGGCTGGACGATCGTGTGGACCGTCGTCTGTGTCGCCTGCCACTACGGCATCGGGCTCGGTCTGGCGATGCTGCTCAACCGCAAGCTCCGGGGGCGTACGTTCTACCGGCTCGTCCTGGTGCTGCCGTGGGCCGTACCCACCTTCGTCACCGTCTTCTCGTGGCGGCTGATCCTCGCCGACGAGGGCGGCATCCTGAACACGGCTCTCGGGTGGCTGAGCCTTCCCCAGCCGGGCTGGCTGAGCGACGTCTTCTGGCAGCGGACCTCGGCCATCATGGTCAACGTCTGGGTCGGTGTGCCCTTCATGATGGTCTCGCTCCTCGGCGGTCTGCAGTCCATCAACGGCGACCTGTACGAGGCGGCCGAAATGGACGGCGCGAGCGCCTGGCAGCGGTTCCGCCACGTCACGCTGCCCGGTCTGCGCGCGGTCAGCTCCACCGTCGTGCTGCTCGGTGTCATCTGGACGTTCAACCAGTTCGTCGTGATCTTCCTTCTGTTCGGCGCGACCGGCGCACCCGAGGCGCAGATCCTCGTCACCTGGGCCTACCGACTCGGCTTCGGCCAGGACCCGAGGGACTACGCGGGCTCGGCGGCCTACGGCGTGATCATCCTGTCGATGCTCATCGTCTTCGCCTCCTTCTACCGACGATGGCTCGCCCGCAGCGAGCAGTCCGCCTGACGCAGACATAAGGACACCCACGTCATGAGCACTGACATCGACTCCCCCGCACCCTCCGCCAAGCGGCCCGCCGCCGCGGTCCGGCCGTCCTCCGCGGGACGGGGCAGGCGCAGCCCTCTCGCCTCGTTCGCGATCCACGCCACCCTGATCGTCGCGAGCTTCATCGCCTTCTTCCCCGTCGGCTGGATCGCCTGGATCTCCCTGGGGCCGGACAAGACGGACTTCCTGCACCCCGAAGACATCGCGGGAAAGATCAGCTTCGAGAACTACTCGGCGGTTCTGGGCGACACGGAGTTCCTCACCTGGTTCGCCAACTCGATGATCGTGGCGCTCGGCACCTGCGTGCTGGGAGTGTTCATCGCGGCCAGCGCGGGCTACGCGATCTCCCGCATGCGCTTCCCCGGGCACCGGCAGCTGATGTGGGTCTTCCTGCTGACCCAGATGTTCCCGGTGGCCATCCTCATGGTGCCCCTCTACAAGATCGTCGCGGATCTGGGGCTGCTGGACACCTACGGGGCGTTGATCCTGGTCTACTGCACCACGGCCGTCCCCTACTGCGCTTGGCTGCTCAAGGGCTACTTCGACACGATTCCGCACGAGATAGACGAGGCGGGGCGCGTCGACGGACTCACCCCGTTCGGTACCTTCTACCGGCTCATCCTGCCGCTCGCCCGGCCGGGACTCGCCGTGGCGGCCTTCTACACCTTCCTCACGGCATGGGGCGAGGTCGCCTACGCCTCCGTCTTCATGCTCAGCGAGGGCAAGCGCACGCTGGCGATCGGCCTCACCACCTTCGTCAGCCAGTACGACACCCAGTGGGACCTGATGGCCGCGACCGCGGTTCTCATCGCCCTGCCCGCCTCGCTCGTCTTCTATCTCGTGCAGCGTCACCTGATCGCCGGTCTCACCGCCGGCGCCGCGAAGTCGTGACGCGCGCGATTCCCACCCCGAGCACCTCCGTACGCCTCTCCGCATCTCCCAGACCTCCCAGGGACGACATGACCCAGCACCTCGCTGCCCCTGCCCCGCACGCCACGAACGCGGCCCCGCACACCCCCGACTGGTGGCGCTCCGCCGTGATCTACCAGGTCTACCCCCGCAGCTTCGCCGACGGAAACGGCGACGGCATGGGCGACCTCGCCGGAGTCCGCTCCCGCCTGCCCTACCTCCGCGACCTCGGTGTGGACGCCGTCTGGCTGAGCCCCTTCTACGCCTCCCCCCAGGCGGACGCGGGCTACGACGTCTCCGACTACCGGGCCATCGATCCCATGTTCGGCACCCTCCTCGACGCCGACGGGCTCATCCGCGACGCCCACGCGCTGGGCCTGCGCGTCATCACGGACCTCGTCCCCAACCACTCCTCCGACCAGCACGAGTGGTTCAAGCGCGCCCTCGCGGACGGCCCCGCCTCGCCCCTCCGGGCCCGCTACCACTTCCGTCCGGGGAAGGGCGAGGACGGCGAACTCCCCCCGAACGACTGGGAGTCCGTCTTCGGCGGCCCCGCCTGGACCCGTACCACCAACCCCGACGGCACCGACGGCGACTGGTACCTCCACCTCTTCGCCCCGGAGCAGCCCGACTTCAACTGGGACCACCCGGCCGTCGCCGACGAGTTCCGCTCGATCCTGCGCTTCTGGCTCGACATGGGCGTCGACGGCTTCCGCATCGACGTCGCGCACGGCCTCGTCAAGGCCGAGGGGCTGCCGGACATCGGCTCCCACGACCAGCTCAAGCTGCTCGGCAATGACGTCATGCCCTTCTTCGACCAGGACGGCGTCCACGCCATCTACCGCGCCTGGCGGAAGATCCTCGACGAGTACCCGGGGGAGCGGATCGGCGTCGCCGAAGCCTGGACCCCCACCGTCGAGCGGACCGCCAACTACGTCCGCCCCGACGAACTCCACCAGGCGTTCAACTTCCAGTACCTGGGCACCCATTGGGACGCGGACGCGCTGCGCGACGTCATCGACGTCTCCCTCGCCGCGATGCGCCCCGTCGACGCCCCCGCCACCTGGGTCCTCTCCAACCACGACGTGACCCGCCACGCCACCCGCTTCGCGAACCCGCCCGGCCTCGGCACCCAGATCCGCACCGCAGGCGACCGCGAACTCGGCCTGCGCCGCGCCCGCGCCGCCACGCTCCTCATGCTGGCCCTCCCGGGTTCGGCGTACGTCTACCAGGGCGAGGAACTCGGCCTCCCGGACGTCACGGACCTCCCCGACGAGTTCCGCCAGGACCCGTCCTTCTTCCGCGCGGCGGGCCAGGACGGCTTCCGCGACGGCTGCCGGGTACCGATCCCGTGGACCGCCACCGGGCCCTCGTACGGCTTCGGCGACGGCGGCAGCTGGCTCCCGCAGCCGACGTCCTGGGCGGGGCTGTCGGTCGAGTCCCAGACCGGCGACCCGGACTCCACCCTGGAGCTCTACCGCTCCGCCCTCGCCGCCCGCCGCTCCCACCCGGGCCTCGGCGCGGGCACGGACGTGACCTGGCTCCCGGGCACCCCGCCGGGCGTCCTCGCCTTCGCCCGCGACGGCTTCGTCTGCACGGCCAACACCACGGCCGGGCCGGTCCGCGTCACCGCTCCCGGCCGTGTGCTCCTCTCCAGTGCCGAAGTGCGCGTCGACGCAACGGAGTTCGACCTTCCCGCCGACACCACCGTCTGGTGGTCCGTGTGACGTTCTCCGCGCCGGGGAGTGGTGCGCCCACTCCCCGGCTGGCCCACATCGCCTCGCAGGCCAAGGTCAGCGAGGCGACGGTGAGCCGTGTCCTGAACGGCAAACCGGGGGTGGCGGACACGACCCGTCAGCGCGTCCTGGCCGCCCTGGACGTCCTGGGCCACGCCCGGCCCGTACGCCTCAAGCCCCGCGTGACCGACCTGATCGGCCTGGTCACCCCCGAACTCACCAACCCGATCTTCCCCGCCTTCGCCCAGATCATCGAGCAACAGCTCGCGGGCCGCGGGTACACCCCCATCCTCTGCACCCAGATCCCCGGCGGAGCGACGGAGGACGAACTCGTCGAGCAACTCGTCGACCGGGGCGTCGGCGGCATCATCTTCCTCTCCGGCCTCCACGCGGACCTCTCCACCGACCCCGCCCGCTACGAAGCCCTCACCGCCGCCCACATCCCCTACGTCCTCATCAACGGCTACAACGACCGCATCAGCGCACCCTTCGTCTCCCCCGACGACCACGCCGCGGTCCGCATGGCCGTCACCCACCTCGCCGACCTCGGCCACTCCCGCATCGGCCTGGCGGTGGGCCCGGTCCGCTACGTCCCCTCCCACCGCAAGCGCGAGGCGTTCATCGAGGCCCTCACGCCGTCGGCCGAACCGCCCATCCAGCACACCCTGTTCAGCGTCGAGGGCGGACAGGCCGCCGCGGTCGCCCTCCTCGACCAGGGCTGCACGGGAATCATCTGCGGCAGCGACATGATGGCCCTCGGCGTCGTCCGCGCCGCCCGCGACCGGGGCCTGCGCGTCCCCCAGGACGTCTCCGTCGTCGGCTACGACGACTCCCCCCTGATCCCCTTCACCGACCCGCCCCTCACCACCGTCCGCCAGCCGGTCCACGCCATGGCCTCGGCGGCGGTCGGCGCGCTCCTGGAGGAGCTGGGCGGGAACCCCGTACAACGCACCGAGTACGTCTTCCAGCCGGAGCTGGTGGTACGGGGGTCCACGGCGCACGTACCGGTCTGACCCGGCCCGACCTGCCCGGTCCCGGTCCGGTAGGCGGCCGTGCGGCGGGTGCCGCCTGACCTCTCGCGCGTGACCTCTCGCGCGTCGGTCCGCCAGCCGGTGCAGCTCTACTCCGGCCCGGTGGTGCCCGACCCGGCTGAAGGGCTGCTCGGCAGCGGAGGGGCCGGTGGGCGGCGGAGGGTGACCATGAGCACGGCGACGGCCCCCAGCAGCGCACCCAGCCCCGCGCCCGCCGCACCGAGCGTTCTGACGATCTCCCACGCGGTGCTCTCCGCCGGGCGGCAGCCCGGGTCGCACACCCGCGGACGGGCGCCGTCCGTCCGCGCGGCCACGAGAGCGGCCAGGCCCAGCAGCAACAGGACGATGCCGGACCAGAACGTCCGGCGAGCTGCTGCCTCGTACCGTCGCGAGCGGGTGTTGACCATGCCGCCCACGGTCCCACCCCGGGGAACGGGTCGGCAACGGCGCGGATCGAAGAAGGCCGGAGGTATGTGCGGGCTCGCGCCGGCCGTGATCGTCCGGCGGTTTCGTCGGGCAGCCGGGCATCAGTCCTCCGGTACTTCGACGATCACCAGCGTGCCCCTGCTCCCGGGGCGGACCGTGTGCGCGGCTCCCGCCGGGACCAGGAACAGCTCGCCCGGTCCTACCGACACCGCCGTGCCCGCCACCGTGAGTTCCAGTCGGCCGTCGAGGACGAGGAGAGCCTCGGCGGACCCGTGGCTCTCCTCCACGACCGGCAGTCCGTCCATGCGCAGGACCTTCACGCAGGCCGTTCCGACCTCGCCGAGGCGGTGCGAACTCCAGGCTTCCGGCAGTCCCTTCGCGCTCTCCAGCAGATTGACCACACTCATGGCACACCCCTTGTGGCGACCCCGTCCGGTCGTGCCGGAAGCGGTCGCTCGTCGCGATCAGTGGATGTCTCGGAAGCTACCTGAGCAGGGACAACCGGTGGTCGACCGTTGGGCAAAGGCTGAAGGAGAGCCGGGGGCGTCGTCCGTGGATCCGGGTCTGCGTGAAGGGTTGACCACGTACGGGCCTCCTCATAGCGTCACCTGCAAGAACTTCCCGGTACTTGCAGAAAGAATCTTCAGCGGGTGCGGTGCGCGGGACGTGCGCCGCACCCGTGAAGTGCGAAGTGCCCCCCACTGAGACGCGCCCACCGAAGGAATCCCCGTGACCCGCAGGCTTCCCCTTGCCCTCGCACTCCTCTCCGCCACCGCGGCCCTCCTCTCCGCACCCTCCTCCGCGCAGGCGGCTCCGCCCGGCGGCAAGGACGTCACCGCCGTCCTCTTCGAGTGGAGGTTCGCCTCGGTCGCCAAGGCGTGCACGGAGCGGCTCGGTCCCGCCGGGTACGGGTACGTCCAGGTGTCCCCGCCGCAGGAGCACATCCAGGGCGGGCAGTGGTGGACCTCGTACCAGCCCGTCAGCTACAGGATCGCGGGGCGGCTCGGCGACCGGGCCGCCTTCAAGGGCATGGTCGACACGTGCCACGCGGCCGGGGTGAAGGTCGTCGCGGACGCGGTCATCAATCACATGGCGGCCGGGGACGGGACCGGAACGGGCGGGTCGGCGTACCGGAAGTACGACTACCCGGGGCTCTACTCCGGCTTCGACCTGGACGACTGCCGTGCTCAGGTCAACGACTACCGCAACCGCTCGAACGTACAGAACTGCGAGCTGGTGGGCCTCGCCGACCTCGACACGGGGGAGGAGTACGTCCGGGGCCGGATAGCCGCCTACCTGGATGACCTCCGGTCGCTCGGGGTCGACGGCTTCCGGATCGACGGGGCGAAGCACGTTCCCGCCGCCGACCTCGCCGCCATCAAGGGGAAGCTGAGCGACCCGGGCGTCTACTGGAAGCAGGAGGCGATCTTCGGGGAGGGCGAGGCGGTCTCCCCGAGCGAGTACCTGGGGACGGGTGACGTCCAGGAGTTCCGGTACGGGCGCGGGCTCAAGCACGCCTTCCAGGGCGGCAGCCTGGCCTGGCTGAAGAACTTCGGCGAGGGGTGGGGCTTCATGGGGTCCGGGAAGTCGGCGGTCTTCGTCGACAACCACGACACGGAGCGGGGCGGCGACACCCTCAACTACAAGGCCGGCAGCACCTACACCCTCGCCAATGTCTTCATGCTGGCGTGGCCCTACGGTGCGCCGGACGTCCACTCCGGGTACGAGTGGACCGACAAGGACGCGGGCCCGCCCAACGGGGGTCAGGTGAACGCCTGTTACTCCGACGGGTGGAAGTGCCAGCACGACTGGCGCGAGATCGCCTCGATGGTGAAGCTGCGCAACACCGCCCAGGGGCAGCCCGTCACCGACTGGTGGGACAACGGGGGCAACCAGATCGCCTTCGGCCGGGGCGACAAGGCGTACGTCGTCATCAACCGCGACGGCTCCTCCATGACCCGCACCTTCCAGACCCGGCTCCCGGGCGGAACCTACTGCGACGTCCAGAGCAACCGCCCGGTGGCCGTGGACGGCGGGGGCCGCTTCACGGCAACTGCCGGACCCGGTACGGCGATTGCCCTGCACACGGGCGCACGCACCTGTTAGCCGTCGGCGGCGGGCGGGGTGGAAGCGGAAGTGCCCGCCCCGTCCGAAGCCTTGACCTGCCCCCGGCCCCCTCGTAGCGTCTCGCGCAAGAACTTTCTGACGTCTTGCAGCAAGAACATTCAACGGTGGTCCCGGACGTGTCCCGCCCGATCCGGCCCATCCGTACTCCGTACTCCGTACGAGGAGAGCCGCCCGTGATACCCGTCCCCCTGCGAAGAGCCGCCGTCGGCGTCGTGAGTGCGGCCCTCTGCGCCGCACTCGCCCCCGCCGCGCCCGCGTCCGCCGCACCGAAGCCGCCCACGGCGCCCGCAGCCCCCGCGGCCCCCGCCCCGCCCTCCGACGCCGAGCTGGCCGCCCGGCCCGCCCGGCACGACCTCACCCGCGACCAGTTCTACTTCGTCCTCCCGGACCGCTTCGCGAACGGCGACCCCAAGAACGACCGGGGCGGCCTCACCGGCTCCCGCCTCGACCACGGCTTCGACCCCGCCGACAAGGGCTTCTACCAGGGCGGCGACCTCAAGGGCCTGGCCGACCGGCTCGACTACATCAAGGGCCTCGGGACCACCGCCATCTGGCTGGCCCCGATCTTCAAGAACAAGCCCGTGCAGGGGTCAGGGAAGGACGCCTCCGCCGGGTACCACGGCTACTGGATCACCGACTTCACCCAGGTCGACCCCCACTTCGGCACCAACGCCGACCTCGAAAGGCTCATCGACAAGGCCCACGCCAAGGGCATGAAGGTCTTCTTCGACGTCATCACCAACCACACCGCCGACACCGTCGACTACGCCGAGAAGAAGTACGGGTACCGGCCGAAGGGTGCGTATCCGTACCTCGACCGGACGGGGCGGCCGTTCGACGACCGGCAGGGAACGCGCGGCAAGGTCGACCGGGACTCCTTCCCGTACACCCCCGTGCCCCGCGCGGGCGAGCGCAAGGTCCCGGCCTGGCTCAACGACCCTGCCATGTACCACAATCGCGGCGATTCCACCTTCGCCGGGGAGAGCGCCGAGTACGGCGACTTCTCCGGCCTCGACGACCTCTGGACCGAGCGGCCCGAAGTCGTCGACGGCATGGCGGAGATCTACCAGAAGTGGGTCCGCGACTTCGACATCGACGGCTTCCGCATCGACACCGTCAAACACGTCGACATGGACTTCTGGACCCGGTGGGCGACCGCCCTCGACGCGTACGCGAAGAAGCAGGGCCGAGACGACTTCTTCCTGTTCGGCGAGATCTACGACTCCAACCCGGCCGCCACCGCCCCGTACGTCACCCGTGGCCGCCTCGACGCCACCCTCGACTTCCCCCTCCAGGACGCCCTGCGCTCGTACGCCTCCCAGGGCGGCGGCGCGGACAAGCTCGGCAAGGTCTACGGGGCCGACTACCGCTACACCACCGACAAGGCCAACGCGTACGAGCAGGTCGCCTTCACCGGCAACCACGACATGGGCCGCATCGGCACCTTCCTGAAGCAGGACAACCCGAAGGCCGGTGACGCCGAACTCCTCCGGCGTGCCCGTCTCGCCAACGAGCTGATGTTCTTCGGGCGCGGAAACCCGGTGATCTACTACGGCGACGAGCAGGGCTTCACCGGCGCGGGCGGCGACAAGGACTCCCGCCAGACCCTCTTCGCCTCCCGCACCCCCGACTACCTCGACGACGACCAGCTCGGCACCGACCGCACCCACGCGAGCGACGCCTACGACACCACGCACCCGATCTACCGGTCCATCGCCGAACTGTCCCAGCTCACCAAGGCCCACCCCGCCCTCCGCGACGGCGTCCAGGAGGAGCGGTACGCGGAAGGCTCCGTGTACGCCTTCTCCCGTACGGACAGCAGGCGCAAGGTCGAGTACGTCGTGGCGACGAACAGCGCCGCCGAGGCGAAGACCGTCGAGGTCCCCGTCGCCAGTGCGGGCTTCCGTACGATCTACGGCGGCACCGGGGCCGTGACCGCCGCCGACCGGAAGATCAAGGTCACCGTCCCCGCCCTCTCCAGCCTCGTCCTCCAGGCGGACCGGCCCCTCGGAACGCCCGGTGCCCGGCCCGGAACCACCCTCAGGGCCCCGGCGGCCGGAGCGACCGGCACCGTCGAGATCGAGGCCGCCCCGACCGGCGGGCAGCTCAACCGGGTCGTCTTCGCCGCACAGGTCGGCAACGGGCCCTGGCGCACCCTCGGCTCCGCCGACCACGCGCCGTACAAGGTCACCCAGTACCTCGACGCCACGACGCATGCGGGAACCGCCTTGCGGTACAAGGCAGTCGTGGTGGACAGTGCCGGACGCACGGCCAGTGCCCTCGCCGCGTCGACGGCGGGGCAGACGCCCCCGCCCGAGAAGCCGCGCGCCGGAGAGCGTACGTACGCGGTCGTCCACTACCGGCGGGCGGACGGCGACTACGACGGCTGGCAGCTGAAGTCCCCTGCCGGGAACGGGGTGTTCAGCGGCCGGGACGCCTACGGTGCCTTCGCCTGGGTGAAGCTCGCCGAAGGCGCGACCTCCTTCCCCTACACCGTCGAGAAGGACGGAAAGGCGGACGGTCCCGCCCGGACCGTGGACCTCGCCGCGACCGGTGAGGTGTGGGTCGAGCAGGGCAAGGGCGGCCAGCTGACGAAGGCCCCCGAGGGGACGTATCCGCCGCAGGACAAGACCAAGGCGGTCATCCACTACCAGCGTCCCGACGGGAACCACGACGGCTGGGGCCTGCACGTCTGGACCGGGGCCAAGGACCCGACGGACTGGGCGAAGCCCGTGCTGCCGGTGCGGAAGGACGCGTACGGGGCGACGTACGAGGTGCCGCTCGCGGCCGGGGCGACGTCGCTGTCGTACATCCTGCACAAGGGCGACGAGAAGGACCTGCCGACCGACCAGTCCCTCGACCTCGTGACGTACGGGCACGAGGTGTGGGCGCTCGCCGGGCAGCCCACGTACGTGCTGCCGCAGGCCGGTGGCGCGGGCGCGCTCGACCTGGCCAAGGCCGAGGCGCAGTGGATCGACCGGGACACCGTGGTGTGGAAGGTCAAGGCGACGGAGGCGACCAGCCAGCAGCTCGTGTACGCACGGGACGGCGGGATCAAGGTCGTCGACGGGGCGCTGTCCGACGAGGGGCGGTGGCTGCGGCTGAACGCGGCGGAGCTGAGTGCCGCGCAGAAGGCCAAGTACCCGCACCTGAAGGACTATCCGGCGTTCAGCGTGGACGCGCGGGACCGGGATCGGGTGGAGGGTGCGCTGCGCGGGCAGGTCATCGCCACGCAACGGGCCGCGAACGGGGCGCTGTTGGCGGCGACCGGGGTGCAGATTCCGGGGGTTCTCGACGCGTTCTATGCCGCGAGCGCGGAGAAGGCCGCGCTCGGGCCGGTGTTCCGGGACGGACGGCCGACGCTGTCCGTGTGGGCGCCGACCGCTCAGGAAGTGGTACTGGACCTGGCCGGGCGGAAGGTCCCGATGCGGCGGGACGCGCGTAGTGGGGTCTGGTCCGTGCAGGGCGAGCGGGGCTGGGCCGGAAAGCCGTACGTGTACGAGGTGACCGTGTGGGCCCCGAGCGTCCAGAAGGTCGTGCAGAACCGGGTCACCGACCCGTACTCGACCGCGCTGACCACGGACTCTGCGCGGAGCCTGGTGGTGGACCTGCGTGATGCGAAGCTCGCCCCCAAGGGGTGGGGCGGGCTGAAGAAGCCCGCCGCCGTGCCGCTGCGGAACGCGCAGATCCAGGAACTCCACGTACGGGACTTCTCGGTCGAGGACCGGACGGCGAAGCACCCCGGGCAGTACCTCGCCTTCGCGGACCGCGCATCGAAGGGCTCCCAGCACTTGCGGAAGCTGGCCGAGGCAGGGACGTCGTACGTACATCTGCTGCCCGTCTTCGACATCGGGACCATCCCGGAGAGGAAGTCCGAACAGGCCGTTCCCGCTTGTGACGTGACGTCGTATGCGAAGGACTCGGAGGAGCAGCAGGCGTGCGTGGGGAAGGTTGCGGGGAAGGACGCGTACAACTGGGGGTACGACCCGCTGCACTACACCGTCCCGGAGGGGTCGTACGCGAGTGATCCGGAGGGGACGCGGCGGACGGTCGAGTTCCGGCAGATGGTGCAGGCGCTCAACGGGAGCGGGCTGCGGACCGTGATGGACGTGGTCTACAACCACACCGTCGCCGCCGGGCAGTCGGACAAGTCGGTGCTGGACCGGATCGTGCCGGGGTACTACCAGCGGCTGATGGCCGACGGGTCGGTCGCCACGTCGACGTGCTGTGCGAACACCGCGCCCGAGAACGCCATGATGGGGAAGCTGGTCGTGGACTCCGTCGTCACCTGGGCGCGGGAGTACAAGGTCGACGGGTTCCGCTTCGACCTGATGGGACACCACCCGAAGGCCAACATCCTCGCGGTGCGCAAGGCGCTGGACGCCCTGACGCTCGCGAAGGACGGCGTCGACGGCAAGGCGATCGTCCTGTACGGGGAAGGGTGGAACTTCGGCGAGATCGCCGACGACGCGCGCTTCGTGCAGGCCACGCAGAAGAACATGGCGGGGACGGGCGTCGCGACCTTCTCCGACCGGGCGCGGGACGCGGTGCGCGGCGGTGGGCCCTTCGACGAGGACCCGGGGGTCCAGGGATTCGCCTCGGGGCTGTTCACCGACCCCAACTCCTCGGCGGCCAACGGGAGTCCGGCCGAACAGCGGTCCCGGCTGCTGCACTACCAGGACCTGCTGAAGGTCGGGCTGAGCGGGAACCTCGCCGGGTACTCCTTCGTGGACAGCGGCGGACGTACGGTCAAGGGTTCCGAGGTCGACTACAACGGCGCCCCCGCGGGGTACGCGGCGGCGCCCGGGGACGCGCTCGCGTACGCGGACGCGCACGACAACGAGACCCTGTTCGACGCGCTGGCCTTCAAGCTGCCGGTGAAGACCTCGGCGGGGGACCGGGCGCGGATGCAGGTGCTGGGGATGGCGACCGCCGCCCTCTCGCAGGGGCCCGCGCTGTCGCAGGCCGGGAGTGACGTGCTCCGGTCGAAGTCGCTGGACCGCAACTCGTACGACAGCGGGGACTGGTTCAACGCGATCCACTGGGACTGCCGGGAGGGGAACGGCTTCGGGCGGGGACTGCCGATGGCGGCCGACAACCGCTCCAAGTGGGGCTTCGGAAAGCCGCTGCTGACGGCCGTCTCGGTGGGTTGCCCGGAGATCGAAGGGGCTTCGGGGGCGTACCGGGACCTGCTGAGGATCCGTACGACGGAGGCGGACTTCGCTCTGGCCACCGCCGGGGAGGTACAGGAACGGCTGTCCTTCCCGCTGTCGGGCAAGGGGGAGACGCCCGGGGTGGTGACCATGCGGCTCGGGGGGCTGGTGGTGGTGTTCAACGCCACGCCGGGTCCGCAGCAGCAGGTGGTGGCCGGAGCTTCGGGCACTGCTTACGGACTGCACCCGGTGCAGGCGGGGGGCTCCGACCCCGTGGTCAAGGGTGCCTCCTACGACGCAGCCTCGGGAACCTTCACCGTCCCGGGCCGGACGGTGGCCGTCTTCAAGGCTCGCTGAGGCGATCCTGAGCCCCGCCGCCCAGCCCCCTTGGGCGGCGGGGCCGCCCCGGGGGCGGAACGGGCGGGCAAGGGGGCGGCACCCCTCGCTCCGGGCCCACCCCGGAGCGCCCCCGCCCCACCCCCGGGGCCCGCACTTACCCCGGGAGCCCGACCCCCGGAACCCCCGCCCCCACCAAGTGGTCCAGAATGACACCGTGTTGGGACACCTCCCCGAGGAAGCCACGACCTTCGTGGGCCGCCGCGCCGATCTGGCCCGCGTCGCCCACCTCCTCACCACGCACCGCCTCGTCACCCTCACCGGCCCCCCGGGCGTCGGCAAGACCCGCCTCGCCCTGCGCGCCGCCCAGCAGGAGCAACGGGGAGCCCGGCACCCCGACGGCGTCTGGTGGGCCGACCTCTCGCCCCTCCGCGACGAGGCCCTCCTCGTCGCCTCCGTCTCCGACGCCGTCGACTTCGCCGACCACACCCTCCGCATGCCCGCCGAAGCCCTCTGCGAGTGGCTTCAGCTCAAAAGGGTCCTCCTCGTCCTCGACTGCTGCGAGCGCCTCGCCGCCCCCGTCGCCCACCTGGTCGGCGAACTCCTCACCACCGTCCCCCGGTTGACGATCCTCGCCACCAGCCGACAGGCCCTCGGGAGCAGGAGCGAGGCCGTCGTCGACGTACCGCCCCTTCCCCTGGACGGGCCGGACGGCGCCGCCGACCTCTTCCGCGACCGGGCCCGCCGGGCCGTACCGGGGCTGGCCCTCGACGACCCCTCCGTCGACACCGCGGTCCACGCCATCTGCACCCACCTCGAAGGGCTCCCCCTCGCCCTCGAACTCGCCTGCGCCCAGCTCGCCGAGGACCGCACCGTGCAGGACGTCGCGCAGCGGCTCACCGCCCGCGCCGGGGCCCGGCTCGACGTCCTGGCCCAGGACGGCACCTGGCCGCAGCGGCACCGCGCCCTGCGCACCGCCATTGGCTGGAGCCACGAGCTCTGCACCCCGCTGGAGCGGCTGCTCTGGGCCCGGCTGTCCGTCTTCCGGGGGGACTTCGGCGAGTTGGAGGCCGCCGAGATCTGCGCCGGCGGGCCGCTCGACGCGGACACCGTCGGGCGCGCCCTGCGCGGGCTCGTCCGCAAGTCCGTCGTACGGCAGCGGCCCGACGGGTCCTGCCGCATGCTCGACACGCTGCGGGAGTACGGGGCGATGTGGCTGCGGGAGCTGGGGGAGGCCCCCGGGGCCGAGGCCCGGCACGCCGCCTTCCACGCCGACCTCGTCCGCCGCGCCGACGAGGGCTGGCTCGGGGCGGAACAGGCCGCCTGGTACCGGCGGATCGGCGACGCGCACGCCGACCTGTGCGCCGCACTCGACCACCTCCTGGAGGCCGACCCGGTGGCCGCCCTGGAGATGGCCGGGCGGGTCGGCTTCTTCTGGAGCTGCTGCGGGCACCTCCACGAGGCCCGCACCTACCTCACCCGCGTGCTGGAGACCCAGAGCGTCCCCGGCCCGCACCGCTCCCGCGCCCTGTGGGCCCTCGGCGTCACCACCATGCTCCAGGGGGACCACGAGGCCGCCCGCTGGCTCGGGGAGCAGTGCGCGGTGGCGGCGTGGCAGGCCAAGGACCCGGAGGACATGCTCAGTGCCGCCTATCTGCTGGGGATCACGTATCTGATGATGGGGCGTCCGCGAGCCGCCCACACCGTCGCCGACCGGTGCCTCGTCGCCCGCCCCGGCGACGCCTTCTCCTCGCCCTCCCAGCTCCGCTGCCGTCTCGTCCGGGTCTTCGCCCTCACCGGCATGGGCCTGCTCGCCGAGGCCGAGGAGGCCGCGGCCGAACTGCGGCGGATCTGCGCCGAGCAGGGCGAGTGCTGGACGCGGGCGTACGCGGACTACCAGCTCGCGCTCATCGCCCTCCTCCAGGGGCGGCCCGACACCGCCGCCGCGCACGCGCGTGCCATGGTCGACTCCAAGTACCGGATCAGGGACAGCTTCGGCATCGCGCTCGGCCTCGACGTGCTGGCCGCCGCGCTCGCCGCCCAGGGGGAGGGGGAACAGGCGGCCAGGGTGTACGGGACCGGTTTCACCTACTGGGGGCAGGTAGGCCACCCCCAGCGCGGCACCCCCGAACTCGAGCCCGTACGGGCGGAGTGCGAGCGGCGGGCCCGGTCGCTGATCGGTGACGCCGCCTACGAGCACGCCTACGCGGAGGGCGTCGCCGCCGAGCAGGACACCGCCGTGGCCCTCGCCCTGCTCGGCCCGCATCCGTGACACGGGACCCGGCCCGGAAGTCGTGGGTGACCATCGCACGAATCGCTCGTTCTGCGTAACGTGCGCCGCCCTCAGGATGTTCTCAGCCGCCCCCGCAAGCCCACCGACGCCCCCGCCGCCCCGCCCCCGGCAGACCCCACCGTCGCCGTCGGCGTCGCGCAGGCCGAGGCCGCTCTCGTCGAGCACTACCCGAGACTCGTGCGCCTCGCCTACCTGGTGCTCCCGCCGCACCTCGGGCGCAACCGCCGGGTGCTGACCGCTCACTCCCTCGTCCAGCGTTCCCTTCCCCGGGGCCGCACCGGCCGTACCCCCGAGGCCGTCGCCCGGATTCCCGGGCCCCGCCGCACGGAGGGGGACGCCTCGGGCGGGCGCGGCGGCGGTGGGCACGCGTTCGTGCGGCAGCAGGTGCTGCGGCAGGCGCTGGAGGCCGAGCCCCCGCTGCGGTGGAAGGCATGGCCGAAGAGGGCCCAACTGCCGCCCGTGCTCCCGCAGGTGTGGGGGGTGCGGCTGTTCCCGAAGTCGGGGGGCGCCGACGAGCTCGCGCTGGACCAGCGGCTCGCCGCCCTGTCCGGTGCCGGGCGTGCCGCGTACGTACTGCGCGGTCTGGAGGGGCTGGACGCGGCAGGCGTACGGAGTGTGCTGCGGGCCGCCGGGGTCGCGGAGCCCGATGCCGCGCTCGCGGAGGCGGACACCGTCGAGCCGTCCCCGCTCCTGGAGTCCGCCGAGTTCGACCCGTGCTCCCTCCAGGCCCGCCCCACCGACCTCATGCGCCGCCGCCAGCACGCCCGTATCGGCGTCGCGGCCCTCGCCGCCCTGGTGGTGGGCACGGTGGTCCTCGGCGGGTCGCGGGAGAGCGGGTCGAGCGCGCGGGACGTGGCCGAGGAAGAGGCTCTGGACCCGGGGCAGTTGACGGTCGCGGCAGCCGCCGCCTGGAAGGTGTCCGACCGTACCGACTTCTCCGCCTGGCCGGTCCGGGGCTCCCTCGCCGACGACAGCGAGCTGCTGCGCCGGGCGCTCGGGGTGTGGGCGGCCCCCGGCGACGCCGTACGGATCTCCGCGACCCCGTACACCGCCACCGGGCCCGCTGCGGGCGCGCCCCAGCTCCTGTACGCGGGCGAACTCGACGGGGCGCGCGTCGTCGTCCTGTACGACGGGCTGCGGCTCGTGCGGTACGCGGAGCCCCTGGACGGGAGCGAGGACGCGGCCCTGGACTTCGCGCGGGTCGACGGGGCGCAGGAGGCCACCGCCAACGCCGTCGTCGTCTCGCGCACGGACACCCAGGTGCGGTATCTGACGGCTCCGTGGGCGGACCGGACCTCGGTGCGCGACCTGCTCGACCCGGCCGCCCCGCCCCGCGCCCTCAAGCGGGGGCCCGACGGCGTCACCGGGCCCGTGGCCGCGTCCTCGATGGCCCGGGACTGCACGAGCTGGGACGCCGTGGAGGTGCGGGACACGACCGGGGTCCGTACGCTCACCGACCTCGGAGAGCTGGTCCCGGCACGGCTGACGGCCGGTACGCCCGCCGCTCCCGCCGACATCAAGTCCACCGCGGACAGGGCGAGTTGGGCACGCGCCGCGTGTCAGCTGCCGACCGTGCGGGCGCAGGGCGTGCGGAGCGTCCAGGTGTGGTCGTACGCCTCCCAGAGCCTTCCCGAGGGCGGCGGCACCGCGCAGTGGGTGTGTACCCGCGCCGAGACCTGGCAGGGGTCCGGGAGCCGGGTGCTGGCGCAGTTCCAGCCGCCGCAGGCCGGGCCGCCCGCACCCGGTGCGGTCGCCGCGAGGGCGGAGGACTCGGCGGCCTGCGGGGCGAAGGCCCCCCAGGTGCTCGCCGGGGTGCTGTGGAAGTCCAAGAGCGACAAGTGGTACCTGCTGGCGGCGGGGAACGAGGCGTTCCGGTCGGTCGCGGTGAGCGGCGGGGTGACCGGGTCGGCGGACGGCAACGTCCTGGCCGTCCCCGCCAAGAAGGGGGCGCAGGCGCAGCTCAACGGCACGCTGGCGGACGGCACGAAGGTCGCCTCGCTGCGCTGACCGCCTCGGCCGAGGCCGTCAGGGGGCGGCTGCGGGTGGTGTTGGTCGTGTGGCGTCAAAGTTCTGACTGCACAGACCTGTTGCCAAGGTCGTACCCGTCAGTACATTGACGCCATGTCTAATACGCAGCAGGGGCCGGTCCCGGTGGCGTCGGAGTGGACGCCGCTGAAGGCCCGCCACGTGTCCTTCGACTGGGCGGACACCCCGCTCCACTGGCTCCCGGGGCAGCCCTTCGCCACCCACACCATCAACGTCCTGCACCTGCTGCTCCCGGCGGGGGAGCGCTGGTTCGTGCACGTCTACCGGCAGGCGCTGCCGCTGATCACCGACGAGCGGCTGCGGGGGGACGTCATCGGGTTCATCGGCCAGGAGGCCATGCACTCCCAGGCCCACGACGACGTCCTGCCGCACCTCAAGGCGCAGGGGCTCGACCCCACCCCGTACACCGCGCAGGTCGACTGGCTCTTCGAGAAGCTGCTCGGGGACCGGACGCTGCCGCCCGGCAGGGCGCGCCGGTGGTGGCTCCTCGAGCGGATCGCGATCATCGCGGCCATCGAGCACTACACCGCCTTCCTCGGCGACTGGGTCCTCAACGCCGACGAGCTCGACCGGCGCGGCGCCGACCCGACCATGCTCGACCTGCTGCGCTGGCACGGGGCCGAGGAGGTCGAACACCGCTCGGTGGCCTTCGAGTTGTTCGAGCACGTCGACGGCAGCTACCGGCGCAGGGCCCGCACCTGGGCCACCGCCTTCACCGCCCTGGTCTTCCTGTGGCAGCGCGGCGCCCGCTTCTTCATGGAGAACGACCCGACGCTGAACGGGACGGGCCGGGCCCGCGTCTCGGACTTCGTACGGGACGGGCGGCGGGGGCTGCTCCCGGCCCCCGGCGCGATGGCCAGGTCCATCCCCCGCTACCTGAGCAGGAGTTACCACCCCTCCCAGGAGGGCAGCACCGCCCAGGCCGTCGCCTACCTCGCCTCGTCCCCCGCCGCCACGGCCGCCGAAGCCCGCACCGCAGAGGCCCGCACTTCCGGAGGTTCCTGAACCATGTCCCGTGCTCGTATGCCCCGTGTTCGTACGTCCCGTGCTCGTACGTATCTGATCGCGGCCACAGCCGCCTCGCTCGCGGTCGTCGCCCGGCGGGCCCTGCGCGGCCGCGTGCGGCGGTCGCCGCTGTGGCCCCTGCCCGCGCTGGAGGAACCCATATCGGGGCAGCGGGGCCGGTCCGGCTCCATCCGCGTCCTGGTCAGCGGGCGCGACGAGCCCGCCGAAGGCGTCGTACGGCTGCATCTGGAGGCCATGGACGCGGGCGACCTGCCGCGCTGGGAGCCCGGCGCGCACCTGGACCTGGTGCTGCCTTCGGGGCTCGTGCGGCAGTACTCGCTGTGCGGCGATCCGTCCGACCGGGCCTCGTACACCGTCGCGACGCGGCTGATCTGCGAGGAGGAGGGCGGGCGGGGCGGCTCGCGGGAGGTGCACGAGCAGCTCCACGAGGGCTCGGAGATCGAGGTCCGAGGGCCGCGCAACCGCTTCGCGCTGGTCTCTTCGGCGTCGTACGTCTTCGTCGCGGGCGGGATCGGCATCACCCCGCTGCTGCCCATGCTGCGGGCGGCACAGGCGGCGGGCGCTGACTGGCGGCTGCTGTACGGGGGGCGGAGCCGGGCCACGATGCCGTTCCTGGCGGAGGTCGAGAACCTCGGCGGGCCCGAGCGGGTGCGGATCGTCGCCGAGGACGAGGACGGGCTGCCGGATCTCGGCGGGCTGTGGGCCGATGTGCCGCAGGGGACCGCTGTGTACGCGTGTGGCCCCGAGGGGCTGTTGGGAGCGGTGGAGGGATCGCTGCCGGAGCACTGTTCGTTGCACGTGGAGAGGTTCGCGCCGGGCGCGAGCGCCGGGGGCTCCGGCGCTTTCGAGGTGGAGCTGCGCAGGAGCGGGACCGTCGTCCAGGTGGCCGCCGGCCAGTCGGTGCTCGCGGCGCTCAAGCCGGTCGTGCCGAACGTCTCGTACTCCTGTGAGCAGGGGTTCTGCGGCACCTGCCAGCAGCGGGTCGTCGAGGGCGAGATCGAGCACAGGGACGAGCTGCTGACGGATTCGGAGCGTGACGACTCGCTGCTGATCTGCGTCTCGCGGGCGCGCGGGGAGCGGCTGGTGCTGGACCTGTAGCAGGAGGGGGGCCGGGGCCGGGTGAAGATCCTTACCGGCCCCTGGGGGTCCCCCGGGCGGGGGCCGAAGGTTAGTCTGGTGGAATGACGACCGGGGTGCGCCGCAGGATGGGCGTCGAAGAGCGCAGGCAGCAACTGATCGGTGTGGCGCTGGAGTTGTTCAGCCACCGCTCGCCCGACGAGGTCTCGATAGACGAGATAGCCGCCGCCGCGGGAATCTCCCGGCCGCTCGTCTACCACTACTTCCCCGGCAAGCAGAGCCTGTACGAGGCGGCCCTGCGGCGTGCCGCCGACGAGCTCGCCGCGCGCTTCGACGAGCCGCGTGAAGGGCCGTTGGGCGCCCGGTTGCTGAGGGTGATGGGCCGGTTCTTCGGGTTCGTCGACGAACACGGGCCCGGTTTCTCGGCGTTGATGCGCGGCGGACCCGCGGTCGGGTCCTCGACGACGAACGCGATGATCGACGAGGTGCGGCAGGCGGCGTACGAGCAGATCCTCGACCACCTGGGCGTGGGCGAGCCGCCCGCCCGGCTCGCGCTGGTCGTACGGTCCTGGGTGTCGCTCGCCGAATCGACGGCGCTGCTGTGGCTCGACGGGCGGGAAATCCCGCGCGGCGAGCTGGAGTTGCAGCTCGTCCACGATTTCGCCGCACTGATGGCGGTCGGCGCGGCGTACGACCCGTCGATGGCTCAGATCGTCCTGCGGATACTGGCGGACGAACCGGCGGACGGGCCGTTCGGGGAACTGATGGGGCGGCTGACGGGGCTGGCGGGGGCCCTGCCGGTGGTGCCGGGGCCCCGGACCGCTGTGGAGTAGCCGCCGCTTGTGCGTGATGGTGGACGTGATGGTGGAGCGTCCGTCACTCCTTGTACGTGACGCTGACGTCCTGGAAGCCCAGGGAGCGCAGGAGGCCCTGGAGCATGCTCGTCGTGTTCTTCTCGGCGCGGGCGGCGAGTTCGCTCTCCTGGGCGGCCTCGCCGATGCGCTGTGCGGCCAGCTTGTGGACGGCCTGCTCGTCGTTCGGGTTGTCCGAGAAGAAGTCGCCGAGGCGGTCGAGGAGGCCGCGCTGCTTGGACACGGCGTACGAGCGGTCCGGGTCGAGGGCCGGTTTGCCGAGGGTGGCGTGCGGGAGCCGGATGGTGGCGGCGGTGCGGTCCTCGTTGACGGTGACGTCGTTCTTGCCGAGGCCGCCCAGGGCGACACTGGCGCCGACGGTGCCCGCGCCGACGTACAGGGTGCGGGTGCCTCGGATGGCGTCGGGCAGGAACTTGGCGTCCTTCTCCAGGTCGACGACCACCTGGAAGTTTCCGGCCGCCGCCTCGTAACTGCTCATGTCCTGGAGGGACTTGAGGACGGCCGGGCCGGTGCGGTCCTTGGTCTCGGTGCCGAAGAGGTCGCCGAGGCCGGGGATGAGGAAGAGGCGGGTGCCGAGGAGGAGGACGGCGAAGAGGGCGAGGAGGACGCCCGGGATCGTGATCCAGAGGGGGACGCGGCGGCGGGGTCGCGGCGGGGAGGGGGAGCGGGGACTTGCGGTGTCCCCGGCCTCCGTGCGCGCTTCGGTGCGGTCCATGGTTTCCGAATGCCCCTCCACAGCCCCCTCACGCACCGCCCCCCTCGCCCTCCCACCCTCCACCTCCCCTCAGGCTCCACCCCACCTCACCCCTTCGGGCTCCACCCCACCTCACCCCTTCGGGCTCCACCCCCGCCCATCCCCTTCGGGCTCCGCCCCGCCTCACCCCTTCGGGCCTCCTCGCCTCGCCCCTTTGGGCTCCGCCTCCGCCCATCCCCCTCGGGCTCCGCCCTGCCTTGCCCCTTCGCGCCCCGCCTCCGCCTGGGCCCCTTGGGCTCCGCCCTCCGCTTCCCTCGCCTCCTTGGGCGGCGGGGCCGCCCCCCGGGGGCGGGACGGGCGGGCAAGGGGGCGGCCCCCCTCGCTCCGGGCCCGCCCCGGTGCCGCCCGCTGTTACCTCGCCCTATGGGTGCGCCGCACCCCGGTGCGCCTGCGGCGGGCTGCCCCAGACCCTTCCCCAAGCTCTCAACTTCGTTCGAGCAGGGGAGACACCATCCTTCACCTAAACTCGCGAGGCTTGGGGGTCGGACGTGCGGGCGCGTTGGGGCTGGGCGCGCAGTTCCCCGCGCCCCTAACGGGGCGCACCCCTCCCAGACCCAGCGGAGCCGGGAGCGCACGCGCGGCGGAGCCGCACAGTGATACAGCCCCGCGCCCCTGAAGGGGCACACCCCCCAGCCCCGGCGGAGCCGGGAGTGCACGCGCGGCCGAGCCGCACAGTGACACAGCCCGCACCCCTAAAGGGGCACAGAGCCCCCCCGCGTCAGCCGCTCGCGCAGCCGGGCCACCCCCTCGTCCGGGATGCCGAGGCCGTCCCGTACGTACGCCTCCATCGAGCCGTGCCGAGCGTCCACCTCCGCCAGCGCCGCCTTCAAATACTCGGGTGCGACCCCGATGATGGCCTGCGCGATCTCCGGATCGCCCCCCTTCGCCACGAACCCCGCGATCATCGGCTCGAAAGCGGCCCGGACCGCCGGGTTCACCGCCAGGTACTCCGACTCCACCGTCTCCGCCGAAGCCCCCAGCAGGGTCAGTACGATCGTCGCCCCCCACCCCGTCCGGTCCTTGCCCGCCGTGCAGTGGAAGAGCAGCGGACCCGCGTCCGGCGCGGTCAGTTCGAGCAGGAAGGCGCGGTACGCGGCGCGCGCCGAGTCCGAGGACACCAGCGCCCGGTAGGTGTCCGCGAAGAGGGCCTGTGCCCGGCCCCCGCCGAGGTGCTCCTCGGCCATCGCCGGGTCCGACAGCACGTTCTTCAGCTGGGCCGCCGCAGGCTTGTCGTCGGCGTTCCCGTGTGCCACCGCCGCCGCGATCGTGTCGGCGAGCGCGTCGGCGACGACGAGGCGGGCCCCCTGCGGCACCCGGTCCGGGTGGTCCGCCCGCTCGGCGGCACTGCGGAAGTCCACGATCGTCTCGATGCCGAGCGCGGCCACCACCGGGTCCGCCGCCGGGTCCATCCGGTCCAGCTGCCCGGCCCGCAGGACCAGTCCTGGACGTACGGTACGGCCGTCGGCGAGGGGGAGCCCGCCGAGGTCGCGGAGGTTGGCGACGGTGGTCGACGCGAGTGCGGTCATGGCGGGGTGACTCCTGGGCTGAGGTGCGCGTGCAGCGGGCCGAACGGGCGTTCTCCGCCCACCGTACGTGCCCCGTCCTCAACCGGCTCGACGGCCCCCGACCAGCACCGATCCCGCCCCCATCCCCAGCGCGAGCGCCGCGAAGTGGCCGACGTCCGTGAAGGTGGGGCGGTCCTTGTTGAGGAGCGGGCGCGCGCCCAGTGCCAGGAGTCCCGCCCGTGCCGCCAGGCGCAGCGGGCCCCTCGGCACCGCCGCCGTCAGTGCGCCCAGCACCGCGTTGAACCCGTAGCTCGTCCCGACGTCCACCGCCGAGCGGGTCGCCGCGTCCGCACCGGTCGCGCGCAGTCCTCCGTACACGAGGACCGTGGCCGAGGTGTGGCCGAGGAGGAAGACCCCGGCCGTCCACCAGGCCCCGTACGCGTACTCGGCGTACCCGAGGACCGCCAGGAGCAGCAGCGCGTACGGCAGCGGCATCGGCTCCTCGACGACGAGCGCGCTGGTCAGCAGGGTCTCCCAGCGGCCCGCTTCGAGCTGGTCGACGTTGGTGGAGCAGGAGCGCAGGAAGTCGTGGTGGGAGCCGGGCTCGGGCAGGTGACGGCGCGCGGCGTGCGCGCCGAGCTGTACTCCGCCGACGTACGCGGGGGCCAGGACGGGCAGGTCCGAGAGGTGCATGGGGGCATGATCGCGCACCCCGGTTAACGGGTGTGTCAGAAGGCGGCGTTCGTGAGTACGGCCGGTGTCCGTGCCGGTACGGGAAGCAGGGTTTCGCCTCGCCGATCACCGGTCCCGCGCCACGATGGGCCGATGCGCAAGCGAACGGCCACGATGCTGACCTGCCTCCTCCTCGCAACGACCGCAACGACCGCGCTGACCGGGTGCGGGAAGCAGCCGCCGCCCGCCGAGGCCACCGGCACCCTGGAGGAGATCGCCGCCCGCGCGGGCTGCGTACCCGACATCGGCACGGACGCGGCGGAGATCCGGCAGGCCAACTGCCGTACGGGTCAAGCGCGTTACGTGCTGGCGACCTTCGCGTCCGACCGTGGCCGCCAGGAGTGGCTGGACCAGGCGAACGACTACGGCGGCACCTACCTCGTCGGCCGTCAGTGGGTCGCGGTCGGCGACGAGCCGACGCTCACCGCGCTGCGGGACCGGCTCGGCGGGAGCGTCGAGCGGTCGGCGGGGCATGCGGCGACTCCCGGAGCGAGTCATGGAGGGAGCCATGGAGGGAGCAGTGGAGCGAGTCATGGAGGGAGCAGTGGGGGCCACGAGGGGTGAAGTCCCTCGTGGCCCCCGCCAGTCCGGTCAGCGGCAGCGCTCTCCGCCGTTGATGCAGCTCACCATCCGCCGCATCACCTTCTCGTCGAACACGTTGATGAAGTCCCCGTGGTCGGTGACCGGCTTGTGCAACTGCTCCGGGAAGGAGTCCACGGCGAACCCCGGCCCCCGGGGCACCGCGTACACCACCCGCTGCACCAGCTGCGGAATCGGCGAGAAGCCCAGCCCGCACGATCCGTCGGGGCGCGCGAAGGCAACATGGGTGCGGTGGTTGGCGCTGTCGGCGTTGCGCCCGTCCCAGCAGCTCTGGAACCGGAAGGTGCGGACCACCTGGCTGCCGCGCGGGCAGATCGGGTAAGCGTCCTTCAGCTGACGGTTCTCGAAGCCGGTGCAGCTCCACGACGCGTTGGCGTTCGTCGTGCCGTTCGTGAACGCCTTCGCGTCACCCGTGATGATCCGCAGGAAGCGCGGCATCGCGGTGACCTTCCCCGTCGGGTTGCCGACGAAATCGAGGGTGACCTGTCGCGGTGTCTGGATCTCTCCGACGTTCTGGTCCTTTCCGCCGCCGTCCGCCTCGGAATCGTCCTCGGAATTTCCGTTCTGGAGACGCAGGACCGGCCAGTAATACGTCGACCGGTCGCCGGGATTCCGGCAGGTGGTGCGGCCCGAAGCGAGGACGTCGTCACTCGCGAAGGCGTCCGTGGCCTGATTTCCGACGTAATCGTGCATGTGGTGGGCACCATTGCTCACACCGGGAGCGACGATGACGTTGTCGGGATTGAATTTGCCGTTTTCGTTGCGCCCGCAGAACGTGCTGAAGGTGCCCCGGGAAGCGCCCCGACGATTGCGCACCTGCGGGGCGTTGGGGCGTACGGAACGGATGTCGACGAAGTCGGACCGGTCGGGGCCGTTGCCCCGCCGGGCCCCGTCGGGCGCGGTGTCCCCTGTCCCGTCGTCTCCTTCGGCCGAGTCGGGCGCCGGGGGCTCCCCGGACCCGGTCTTCCGCTCCTCCGCCCGCTGCATCGTGCACGGGGCCAGCGCGTCCAGGCCCTGCGGGCGGTCCGCCCCTGGCTGGCGCTCGACGGCGTCGCCGATCCGGGCGAGCGAGGCCGCCCGCCGGTCTTTCAGTGGGCCCAGCACCGCGTCCTGGTCGGCGGCCTCTCCGTTCCCGGCCTCTCCGTTCCCTGCCTCCGCGAACGCGCGGTACGCCTCCGTGAGCTGGCTGTCCATGTCCGCCAGTTCCCGGTCGACCTCCTGCCGCGCGCCCTGCGGAACGTCGGGCAGCGCGTTCGACACGTCCGGGCAGTTGATCGTCGCCATGCGTGGTCCGGCGGCGGCCGACGACGCGGCGGGGTCCTCGTTCGCGGAGGCGGTCACGTTCAGGGCGATCAGGCCGCCGCCCCCGAGGACGAGCGCGGCGGTTGCCGCGATCGTCCTGTTCGCCAAGGTAGAACGCTTGTGTTGTTTGTGGCCCATGGAGGTTTCCTTCGGGGTATTGCTTCCGGTACCGGGCGAAGTCCCATACGTAAAAGAGGGACGGCGCGTTCAACCGTCCCTCACGCACCCCACGCTTTTCCCGGAATCCCCTCTTACTCCGGGGATCTCCCCGGAAACACCCTCACTCCTTCAGCGCCCGCTGATAAAGCGCCTTCGCCGGAGGTCCGAAGAGCGCGGCCGTCGACTCCGCGTCGGTGTCGCCGCCGCTCAGCACGCCGATCAGCCTGCCGGGGCGGTCCGGGCCCCGGTAGCCGGTCAGCCAGGGGCTGCCGCTGGTGCCGTTCCAGAAACCGGCGCACTCCATGCGCACCATGCCGGGCAGGTCCTTGTCGGCGGTGCTGTCGGTGGTGCAGGTGACGGGCCGGTTGTCGGGGTTGTGGTCGGGGTCGGGGTAGCCGACCACGGTCACCTGGCGCTCGGTCCCGGACTCCCAGTCGAGCCCTGCGGCCCCGACGACCTCCTGCACGTTGCGGCCCTGCTCGTCCGGTTCCAGGGCGAGGAAGGCGAAGTCGTACGGATCGTCCTCCTGCTCCTGCCACCGCTCGTCGACCTGCACGGACCGCACCTTCCAGCTCCCGTACGGCTGCTTGCCCGCGCCCTGCCCGGAGAAGCCGGGGGCGAAGGAGATCGTCCGGGGCTCGGAGCTGTCCACCTCGTACACGCAGTGGGCGGCCGTGGCGACGATGTTGCCCTTGGGGCTGTCCACCACGCTGGCCGTGCACCAGTGCTCCTTGCCGTCGACGAGGACACCGATGAACGGGGGGTAGTCGATGACGGCGGCCGATTTCTGCGGTACGGGCGAGGTGCCCGGATCCAGCCGGGGTGCGGAGGCCACCGGCCCGCCACACGCGCTGACCAGCGTCATCAGTGCCAGGCTCCCGGCCACGGCCACGCTCCGGGACCTCGACATCCACTGCTCACGCACGTCGGCAATCTCCCTCACCCGCTCGCATCCGGCCACTGGACCACAGGTTATGCATGTGTCCCGGGAAAGTCGTGACTATGCAGGTCCCGGGTACACGCGTACGGGTCTTCAGCCCGGCGGGTAAGGGCCCGGCAGGTACAAGACCGGCGTGTACGGGCCTTCCGCCCGGCCGGGCCTACCGGTCCAGGTACGCCAGCACGGCAAGCACGCGCCGGTTGTCGTCGTCGGACACCGTCAGGTCGAGCTTTCCGAAGATGTTCGAGGTGTGCTTCGCCACCGCCCGCTCCGTCACGAAGAGCTGCGCCGCGATCGCCGCGTTCGACCTGCCCTGCGCCATCAGCTCCATGACCTCCTTCTCACGGGGGGTGAGCTGGGCTATCGGTCTGTCCTGCGCCCGCCGCGACAGCAACTGCTGGATGACCTGCGGGTCCATCGCCGTACCGCCGCCTGCCACCCGGCGCACCGCGTCGATGAACTGTTCCGCGTCGAAGACCCGGTCCTTCAGCAGGTACCCGATCCCCCCGTTCCCGTCCGCGAGCAACTCCCGCGCGTACAACTGCTCCACGTGCTGGGACAGCACCAGTACGGGCAGTCCCGGCCTCGCCCGTCGCGCCGCCAGTGCGCACTGGAGTCCCTCGTCGGTGTGGGACGGCGGAAGCCGGACGTCGACGACGGCGACGTCCGGCTCCAGCTCCTCGAAGGCCCGGGTCAGTTCCGGGCCGGTCTCGACGGCGGCCAGGACTTCGAAGTCGAACGCTTCGAGCATCCTGACCAGGCCGTCGCGGAGCAGAAAGAGGTCTTCGGCTAGAAGGACTCGCAAGGAATCTCCATGGTCACCATGGTGGGACCGCCTGCGGGACTGCTGACGGCCAGAACACCGTCGAATGTACCGAGTCGGCGCTCGACCCCGCTCAGCCCCGAGCCCGCCCCGATCCGGGCCCCGCCCTGCCCGTTGTCGGTGACCGACGCGCGCAGCATGCCGTCCGCGCCGTGCAGGTCGACCCAGATGCGGTCCGCGCCCGCGTGCTTGACCGCGTTGGTGAGGAGCTCGCTGATCGCGAAGTACGCCGCCGACTCGACCGGTGCGTCCACCCGTCCCGGCAGGTCCACCTCGACCTCGGTGCCGATCGGCAGCCGCAGCGCCAGCGCCCGTACCGCGTCGCCCAGTCCGCGCTCCGCCAGCACCGGCGGGTGGATGCCCCGTACCAGGTCACGCAGTTCGGTCAGGGCCTCGGCGGACGACGCGCGGGCCATGCCGATCAGCTTCTTCGCCTGCGCGGGGTCCTTCTCGACCAGCGCCTCGATGGTGCCGAGGTTCATGCCCATGGCGACCAGGCGGGCCTGCGCGCCGTCGTGCAGGTCCCGCTCGATGCGGCGCAGTTCGGCCGCCGAGGTGTCCAGGGCGTCGTGCCGGGTCACGGTCAGCTTGTCCACGCGCCGGGCGAGCGCGGCTTCCTTCGTCGGCGCGAGGAAGGAGGCGCAGAGGTGGAAGTGGGCCCGGAGCAGGGCGGGGTTGTACCGCAGGCCGAGGGCGAGGATGACGAGGCCGAGGGCGAGGGCGAGGAGCCCGGTGAACTGGCTGTCGACCCGGATGAAGAGGAACCACTCAGCGCCGTTGCGCTCGAACACCCGCCACAGACCCGCCGCGAGCACCAGCCCGTAGACCCAGTAGTAGAGCGTCAGCGGGGGCAGGAGCGCGGTGGCGAACCCGGCGACCGCGTCGACGAGCAGCCACTGGATGTCCCGCCAGGTCGCCGGGTCCTTCAGCAGCAGCGTGATCCGCTCGACGGCCCCGGTGACGCCGGAGCGCACGTCGGCGGGCAGCGGCCGGTAGGGGGAGGCGATCGGCAGGTCCGCCCACCGGCCCGACAGCTCCCGCCGCTTCTCCGCCCACCTGCGGACCTCGCCCAGCACGTACGGCGTGGTGAGGATGCCGAGGCCGAGCGGGATGAGGACGATCGAGATGATGCTGAGGGCGAAGAGGGTGATCGAGACGGCGGTCGTGATCAGCGACAGCCCGAGAGCGCGTCTGCCCGCCACCATCGACGCGCGTATCCGCTGTGAGGCATGCATGGTGGTCTGGTCCCTCCCCGGTCGACGCCCGTACGTCGAGCACCCCCATAGTCTCCCGGGTGGAGGGGGCCGTGGTCATGGGCCCCTCCACCCGGTGGGGGGTGTACCCAGCACCACCGGGCGGCCGGGCCCACGGCCCGCCGCTTACGGCGCGTACTTGTAGCCCACCCGGCGCACCGTCTGGATGCTCCGCCGGTGCTCCGTGCCGAGCTTGCGGCGCAGCCGGGCGATGTGCACGTCCACGGTGCGGCCGTCGCCGACGTGGCCGTACCCCCACACCGTGGTCACCAACTGGTCGCGCGTGTGCACCCGGTGGGGGTGCGCCACCAGGTGCGCGAGCAGCTCGAACTCCAGGTACGTCAGGTCCAGGACCCGCCCGTCGACCTCGACGATCCGCCGCGAGCCGTCGATGCGCACGGCCCCGTGCCGCACGTCCGGCACGGGCGCGGGCACCGGCTGCCGCGGCTCGGCCGCTCGCTCCTGCACCAGCACGGGCTGCGGCTGGTGGGACTGCTGCTGTACGGGGGTCTGGTCGGCCGGTACGAGCACCAGGTAGCCCACCATCGGCGGGCGGCCCGGCAGCGCGGGCAGCGTGTGCTGGGGGGCGGGCAGCCACGTGGCCCCCGGGGGAAGGTAGTCGGCGACGTCGTAGGCGGGCCGGATCGGGGCGGAGACGAGGGCGGACGCGGGGGCCACCTCGTCCCGGTCGACCGCCCGCAGCCGGTGCCCGGAGGGGCGCAGCGGTTCGTGGACGCCGCGCCGCTGGGCCAGGTTCGCGGTCACCGAGGACACGGCGGAGGAAGCGGAGTACGTACGGGTGGTGGTGCGGGAGTTCGCCATGGCAGGTCAGCTCTTTCGCGCGGAGGAGACCGCCGCGGAGAGCCGCGCGGCGGTGTGGTGCTTACCTCAGGAGTGCGCGCGGACCGAAGGCCGTACGACCGGCACCGGGGGAGACCCGGTGCGGAACGGCTTTAGAGGGGCCGCGCGTTCGTCGCGCGACAACAGACCCGGTCGAAGTCGTGGTGCTGACGGGAAGGCCAGAACGGCTCCAGGTCGAAGCGACCCGTAGCGGTGGAGTTCTGGAAGCCGGTCATGGGGTCTATTGAAGCATGTGCACGCCAGAGGGTGGAGTCCCGCGACCCCCACTTCTTCCTGCGCACCGCCTCCACACCCCGGTCACTCACCCCACCAACCGCTTGCGCCACACCACTTCGGGCAGCAGGAGCGACGACTCGGGCGACCCGTCCCACTCCACTTCCAGGCCCGCTCCGCCCAGTGCTGCCACGACCTCCCGGCCGACGGACGCCGTCACCTCCGCCGACTGCGCGAACCCGCCGTAGTACAGGGGGAGTCCGCCACCGGCAGCGGCGGCCGCCGTGCCCTGCGTGGGGAAGAACACAAAGCCCCGTGCGCCCCGCGCCGCCCGGTCCCCGATCTCGGCGAGCCCGCAGGAACGGCAGCACGTGAAGTGCTCCCGGGCGGTGATGCCGGAGCGCTCCAGCACGGCGAACGCCTCCGTGACCCGCTCCGGGTCCGTCCGCCCCTCCCACGCCCGCTGCTCGGCCAGCCGCCCGAACCACCGCCGGTCCACCACCGGCCAGGTCTGCGGGTACGACACCTCGCCGCCGTACGTCTCCTGCACGGCACGGGCGATTCCGACGCGGTCCAGGTATCCGCAGTCCACCAGCTCCGTGACGTACCGCTCGACGGCCTCGGCGAGCTCGGGCGGCAGGGCCGGTATCGGCTCGGCCGGGGGCGGGGTGCGGTCCTGCCGCTCCCACTCCGCCGAGGAGCCGGGCCCGGACGTGGACGGGGACGCGGTCGTGACGCTGATGTCGAGGATGTCGGACATGGGACGAGACTGACACACGCCACTGACAACGCACGTACGGGGAGGGGGCGGTTCACCGGACCACTCCGGCGAACCGCCCCCTCCCCGTACTCCGCCTCAGCCGCCCGGGCGGCCTCGTGCCGGATCTGCCGAGACCTGCTCAGCCCTGGCTGAGACCTGCTCGGCCCTGCTCCTCAGCCCTGCTCAGACCTGCCCGGCCTTCTCCAGCGCCGTGCAGCACGTCTCGACGATCAGGCGGGTGACGACGTACGGGTCGACGTTGGCGTTCGGACGCCGGTCCTCGATGTAGCCCTTCTTCTCCTGCGCGACCTGCCACGGGATGCGGACCGACGCGCCCCGGTCGGAGACGCCGTAGCTGTACTCGTTCCACGGGGCGGTCTCGTGCAGGCCGGTGAGGCGGTCGTCGATGCCCGCGCCGTAGTTCTTGACGTGGTCCATGGGCTTGGAGCCCTCACCCAGCGACTCGCACGCCGTGATGATCGCGTCGTAGCCCTCGCGCATCGCCTTCGTGGAGAAGTTGGTGTGCGCGCCCGCGCCGTTCCAGTCGCCCTTCGCCGGCTTCGGGTCCAGGGTGGCGCTCACCCCGAAGTCCTCGGCGGTGCGGTACAGCAGCCAGCGCGCCACCCACAGCTGGTCGGAGACCTCCAGCGGAGACAACGGGCCGACCTGGAACTCCCACTGGCCCGGCATGACCTCGGCGTTGATCCCGGAGATCCCGAGCCCGGCCGCCAGACAGTGGTCGAGGTGCTTCTCGACGATCTCGCGCCCGAAGATCTCGTCGGCGCCGACACCGCAGTAGTAGCCGCCCTGCGCGGCCGGGAAGCCGCCCGCCGGGAAGCCGAGCGGGCGCTCGCCCTCGAAGAAGGTGTACTCCTGCTCGATCCCGAAGATCGGCTTCTGCGACTCGAACTGCTCGGCGAGCGGGCGCAGTTCGGCGCGCATGTTGGAGGGGTGCGGCGTCATGTCGATGTTGAGCACCTCGCACATGACGAGGATGTCGTTGCCGCCTCGGATGGGGTCCGGGCAGGAGAACACCGGGCTCAGGACGAGGTCCGAGGCGTGCCCCTGGGCCTGGTTCGTGCTCGACCCGTCGAAGCCCCAGAGCGGCAGTGCCGCGCCGTCACTCAGGATCTTCGTCTTCGAGCGGAGCTTGGCGGTCGGCTCGGTGCCGTCGATCCAGATGTACTCGGCCTTGAACGTCACGGACGCCATCCTTTACGGGTTCTGCTGCTGCGCGGCCGCGGGCCAACGGTGCGGGATGCCCCGGGCTGCTGCGGTGATGGTCGGCAGCCTGGCAACCCCCGATTTCCCGTCCGTTGCCCGTATGTGAACCCCGTGTTACCTCCCCTTCCCCCTCACGTGACCTGCCTCTCACCCCACCCCTGTGCAGACTGGACCCCATGACCCCGTCTCTCCCCGCCCCCCTGCGCATCGGCCTCCTCGGCACCGGCCCCTGGGCCGCCCGCACCCACGCCCCCGCCCTCGCCGCCCATCCCGGCGTCCACTTCCAGGGCGTCTGGGGCCGCCGCCCCGAAGCGGCCGAAGCCCTGGCCCGTACGCACGCCACCACCGCGTACGACGACCTCGACGCACTCCTCGCCGACTGCGACGCGGTCGCCGTCGCCCTGCCACCGGACGTCCAGGCCCCCCTCGCCGTCCGCGCCGCGCAGGCGGGTCGCCACCTCCTCCTCGACAAGCCGGTCGCCACCACCCCCGAAGGAGCCCGCCGGGTCGCCGACGCGGCACAGGAGGCGGGCGTCGCATCGGTCGTCTTCTTCACCCTGCGCTTCGCCCGGGGCGTAGCCCCCTGGATCGCCGAACAGGCCGCCGCCGACGGCTGGTTCACCGCCCGCGCGCACTGGTTCGGCGCGCTCTTCTCCCCGGGTTCGGCCAGCCCGTACGCGGCCTCCCCGTGGCGGGGCGAGAAGGGCGCCCTGTGGGACGTGGGCCCGCACGCCCTCTCCGTGCTCCTCCCCGTCCTCGGCGACGTCACGGAACTGACGGCCGCCGCGGGCCCCGCCGACACCGTCCACCTCACCCTGCGCCACACCTCGGGGGCCTCCAGCACCACCACCCTCAGCCTGAGCGCCCCGCAGGCCGCCGCCGGTGTCGACGTCGAACTCCGGGGCGCCACCGGCGTCCACTCCCTCCCCGCCCAGTGGGGCCCGGCCACCGACTCCTTCGCCTCGGCCGTCGACGCCCTCCTGGAATCCGTGCGCACCGGCGTCCCCCACCCCTGCGACGCCCGCTTCGGCCTCCGCGTCACGGAACTCCTGGCCCAGACGGACGCGCGCCTCCACCCCGAGCCGTAAGGCTCAGCGCCCCAGAGCCTCCCGCACCGCCTCCTCCGTACGCCCCACCACGGCCGTACCGTCGTCCGCCGTGATGATCGGCCGCTGGATCAGCCGAGGGTGCGCGGCGAGCGCCGCGATCCACCGCTCCCGCGCGTCCGCGTCCCTCGGCCAGTCCTTCACCCCGAGCTCCTTCGCCTCGGCCTCCTGGGTCCGCGTGATGTCCCACGGCTCCAGACCCAGCCGCCCCAGCACCTCCCGGATCTCCGCTGCCTCGGGTACGTCGTCGAGGTAGCGCCGCACCGTGTACGAAGCCCCCTCCTCGTCCAGCAGCCGCACGGCCGACCGGCACTTGGAACACGCGGGATTGATCCAGATCTCCATGACCCCGACGGTACCCGTGACCCCACCCCGCACACGGCACCACCCGCCCGGCATCCCGAACCCCCAAACCGCCCCTGGCCAGGGGCGATTGTCAGTGGTGCCCGGTAAAATGAGAAGCGTCCGAGAGGGTCCGTGAACGCCTCAGGAGGATGCCCGTGACCGCTGCCGTACTGATGACCAACGCCCGCCCCCTCACGTCGAAGACCCGTCAGGGCACCCCGCCGAAACCCCTGCGGAAGAAGCCCCTCCCGGCCGGCCGGCCGCGCGAGTGGTACATCTCCCACAACCGCCGCCTGAAGGCCATGCGGCTGGCGATAGCCCTGATGGACACCGGCGTCTACGTCCCGGAGAAGGCCACCAACCGCAAGATCCGCGCCACTGCCGCCCGCGTCGGCATCCACCCGCCGTCGAACACGACGTGCCGGATGGTCCGCGAGCTCATCAGGGACGAGCTGGGCTGAGCCCGGCCGCCCCGGGGGCGAAGACCACAGGTGCTGTGCCGCCCCGGCCCGTCGCACACGGGCCGGGGCGGCATGCCGTACGGACGAAGGCGTGCCGTACGGGCACAGGCGCGACGGCGGCCGTCCCTCAGACCGCCGCCCCCTCGGGCGCCCCCGCCCCCGCCCAGTCCATCCGCGACCACGGCAGCGCCAGTTCCTCCGTGCCCGCGACCGTGCGCGGCGCCAGTTCCTCGATCCGGTGTGCCTCGCCGTGCCGGGCGAAGACCGTCTCGGCGTAGCGGTGCCCGGTGTCCGCCGCCAGGAACAGCGTCGTGCGCTCCGGTGCCAGGCCCTGTTCCCAGCGCGCCGCGAGGTATCCGGCCCCGGTCGAGAGCCCGGCGAACACCGCGTGCCGCCGCAGCAGGTCGACGCTGCCCGAAAGGGCCGTGCCGAAGGACATCCAGTGCACCGTGTCGTACTGCGTGTGCGTCACGTTCCCGAAGGGGATCGAGCTGCCGATCCCGGCGATGATGATCTCCGGGTCGGCCACGTGCCCGCTGCCGAAGGTGACGCTGCCGTACGGCTGGACGCCGACGAGCCGCACCCCGGGAGCGTCCTCGCGCAGGAACCGGGCCAGCGCCCCCGTCGACGCCCCCGACCCCACGCCGCCCACCACGGTGAGCCGCCGCACGTCCGTCTCCCGGCGGACGAGGTCGGCGACGGCCCGGTAGCCGAGGTGGTGGATGTCGTCGTGGTACTGCCGCATCCAGTGGTACTCGGGGTGTGCGCGCAGGATCTCGCCGATCCTGGCCACCCGCCGCTTCTGGTCGAGCTTCAGGTCGTCACAGGGCTCCATCTGCTCCAACTCCGCGCCCAGGATGCCCAGTTGGGTGCGGAGCGTGCTGTCCACCGTCGTGGAGCCGACGATGTGGCACCGCATGCCGTAGCGGTGGCAGGCCAGCGCCAGGGCGTACGCGTAGATGCCGCTGGAACTGTCCAGCAGGGTGTCGCCGCGCCGGACCCTTCCGGTGTCGAGCAGATGACGCACCGCGGCCAGCGCGGAGACGACCTTCATGGTCTCAAAGCGCAGGCAGAGCAGCCCCTCGTCGAGCCGGACCAGATCCGGTCGGCCGATCGATTCCGCTATGTGCGTGTCCATGCGACGACTCCTCGAAGGCGATGTGAGAGGGGACGGAAGGGGAAGGGGAAGGGGCGGGCGTGCGGTGCGTCGTGAAGACCCGGGCGGCGGGCATGCCGAGATCGCCCAGTACGCGGACGGCCGTACGGACCTGCCCCGGCCAGCCGCATCCCAGCGCCCCGGCGTCCTCGGGTTCCGGGCCCGCCGGGACCGCCCCGAACCCCCGGGCGTCGAGCAGCAGCCCCGCCACACTGCCGCTGTGCGCGATCTGCACACCGACCGCGCCGACGCGCCGGGCCGCCTCCTGGAGGGCGGCGAACTCCGGCCGGTGGAAGCTGCGTTGGCCGAGCCGGGCGCTCTCCGTGGCGACCCGGCCGAGCAGCACCGGATCGCCCGTGCGCACCGCCCGCCGCAGCAGCTCGCGCAGTTCGCCGTACGTGTCCAGCTCGGCGGTACACGCGGTGCGCGGTGCGGGCAGGGACAGGGTGTCCACCGGAGCGCCCCCGCCCAGCGCGCAGCCGACCACGACGACCGGCGGCAGCACCTCGCCGAACACCTCCAGCACCCGGCCCTCCCGCTGCGCGAACAGCACCGGCCGCCCGTCCAGCATCAACGGGTCGCAGGCCCGCTCGGCCCGCACCGCGAGCCGGGCGAGCGTGCCGGGCGACGGGTGCACTCCGAAGGCGTCCGCGACCGCGCGCAGCGCGGCGACGACGTCGCTGCTGGAGGACCCCAGGCCGAGGCCCACCGGCAGCCCGCCCGCGATCCTCACCTCGCCCCCGCAGGCCCGCACCCCCGGGGTGCGCACGCACTCCCGCACCATCAGGGCCGCCGCGCGCCGCGCCTTCTCCCGTCCGGCGGGCCGCACCGTGACCTCACCGGGGCGGGCGCCGGGCGCGGGCACGAACACCGCCCGGCTGCCAGGACCGTGCACCGGCAGCGTCACCAGGCCCGCGCAGCCGCGCCCCCGCGCGTCCCGGAAGACGCCCTGGAGGATCTCCCCGTGATGGCAGGAGGCCCGCCCGAATCCCGTACGGAAGGGCCCGGAGTCCGTACGGACACGCCCGCTCACGCCGTACCCCGGTACCGGTACAGGACGGTCGGCTCCGCGCTGAACTGCGAGAACGGGAAGGGCTCCGCGGACAGCGCGCTCACCCCCGCCCCCAGAAAGGCGCGGGCCACCGCGCTCCCGGTCTGCGCGTACACCACCAAAGGCACCCCCCGCGCCCGGCAGCGGGCCAGGACCGCGTCGAACGAACCGTTGCTCAAGGTCATCCCGGTCGCCACCACGGCGTCCGCCGCCTCCAGCACCTCGGCCATGTCCCGGGTCACCGGGTCGCCCCACTGCGTCGTCCGCAGGTTCAAGTCGCACGGCAGCGGCACCCCGCCGCGCTCCCTGATCGCCGCGACCAGCGGATTGACCACCCCGATCAGGGCCACCCTCGCCCCCTCGGCGATGTCGAGGAGCCCGGCCACGGCCGCGTCCCTGGCCACCGCCCGCACCTCCGGCGGCCCGGCCGGGAGCGTCACCGGCTCCGCGCCCGAGAAGCGGTGCGGGCGGACCGCCGCCAGATACGCGTCGAGCGCCGCGATCCGCACCGGCCTCGCCGGGTCCCGCAGCAGCGCCTCCAGCGAACTGCCCGACAGCGCCCCGCACACCCCCGCGTCCACCTCGCCCGCCTCGAAGGCGCAGGCCCCGAAGGCGTCTCCGACCCGTACGAGCACGTACTGGTTGAGGTAGGTGACCGTGCCGCCCGCGAGCCGCGTCCCGTGGTGCGCCCAGAACACGCTGGTCGCCGTCAACTCCCTCGGATCCGGGCCCTGTTCGCCTGCCAGCACCGCGTCGGCGAGTGCGTCGACACCGCCGCTCCTGATCACGTCCATGAAACGTCCTGCTCCCTTGTTGCCGAATGAGTCGGTGAATGAAGTGCGGTACGTGCCCGCAGCGGCCCCCGGTAGGCGACGGCGAGGTGCCCCAGTGCGTCCGGGCCCACCTCCGCGTCCACCTCGAAGACCTCGGCCAGCAGCCCCGGTGTCAGCACCGCGGCGGGCGGCCCGGCCGCGACGAGCCGCCCGTGGTGCAGCAGAAGCAGCCGGTCGCAGAACCGGGCGGCGAGCGACAGGTCGTGCAGGGCCACCAGTACGGTCTGGCGGCTCGCCGACAGCAGCTCCATCAGCGCCAACTGGTGCTTCACGTCGAGGTGGTTGGTCGGCTCGTCGAGGAGGACCGCCCTCGGCCGCTGGGCCAGCGCCCGCGCCAGGTGCGCCCGCTGCCGCTCGCCGCCGGAGAGCGCCTTCCACTCCCGGTGCGCGAGGCCGGCCAGCCCGACGCGCTCCAGCGCCGCCGCCACCACCGCGCGGTCCGTCGCGTCGGCCCCCGCCCACCTGCTGCGGAACGGGGTGCGGCCGAGCCCCACCACCTCCGCGACCCGCAACTCGCTCTGCACGTCCACGGCCTGCTCCACGAAGGCGACCCGGCGCGCGAGCTGCCGCGCGCTCCATCCCCGTACGTCCTGGCCGTCGTACGTCACCGCTCCCGCGTCCGGCGTACGCAGCCCGGCCAGGCAGCGCAGCAGCGAGGACTTGCCCGAGCCGTTCGGCCCGACCAGGCCGACCGTCTCGCCCGGCGCGGCCTCCAGGGACACCTCGCGTACGACGTCCCGTCCGCCCACCGACCAGGTCAGCCCCTCGGCGGCGATCCTCACAGCTCCCCCCTCCGACGCAGCACCAGCAGGAACAACGGCACCCCGATCAACGCGGTGAAGACCCCCACCGGCACCTCCTGCGGGGCGAACGCCACCCGGGACAGGGCGTCCGTCCACACCAGGAACACCGCACCGGCCACCGCCGAGAACGGCAGCAGCACCCGATGCAGCGGCCCCACCAGGAACCGCACGACGTGCGGCACGATCAGCCCCACGAAGCCGATCGCCCCGACGGCCGCCACCGCGACCGCCGCCATCAGCGACGTCACCACCAGCAGCACCCACCGGGTCGCCCGCACGTCGACGCCCAGCGACGACGCCGTGTCCGCCCCGAAGGAGAACCCGTCCAGCGAACCGGAACAGGCCCACACCACCGCACCCCCCACAGCGGTCACCGAGGCGCAGACCAGCACGGCGTCCCAGCGCGCCGATGCCATCGACCCCAGCAGCCACTGCGTCACGGCCCGGATGACGTCCGCGTCGCCCGACGCCATCAGCACCAGCGACGTCAGCGCGGCGAAGAGCTGCGCCACCACCACGCCCGTCAGGACGATCCGCACCGAATCGAGCCCGCTGCGCCGCAGCAGCAGCATCAGGAGCCCGAACGACACCAGCGCCCCCACGAAAGCGCCGCCCGTCACTCCGAGCGCCTGCGCCCCGAACCCCAGCACGACCACCACCGCCGCCCCGGCCGAGGCCCCCGACGACACCCCGAGCAGATACGGATCGGCCAGCGCGTTGCGCGTCACGGCCTGGAGCACCGCCCCGCACACGGAGAGCGCCGCCCCGACCAGCGCGGCCAGCAGCACCCGGGGGACCCGCAGGTCCCAGACGAGCGAGTCGAGCAGCCGGGGCACCGGCGGTCCTTCCACCCCGATGCCCAGCCGGGCCGCGACGCTGCGCGCCAGGTCCCCGTATCCGACCTGCGCCGTCCCGATCCGCACCGACACGGCCAGCGACACCAGCAGCACCGCGCATCCGCCCGCGAACAGGACGACCGTCCGCACGCCGCCCCGCCGTACGGACGGCGGCACGTGGGCCTCTGTATCCGTCACCCGCACGCCGGGCTCCAACAGGTCCACGGCCGGGCCGGGTTCGTCAGCGCCCGCCATGACCGAGCGCCCTCATCCCGGCGGTCAGCCGGGGCAGCGCGTCCACCGTCCGCACGGACGGGTCCATCTCCGTGCCGGGGACCGTGACGAACCGGTTCTTCCGTACGGCGTCCAGTTGGGCCATCACCGGGTTGCCGCGTATCGCCTTCAGCTTGTCCGCCGCGCTGTCGCCCGGCTTCCCGCGCTCCGAGAGGTCGCCGATCACCAGGAAGTCCGGGTCGCGGTCGGCGATCTGCTCCCAGGTGACGGACGGCCAGTCCTCGTCGAGGTCGTCGAAGGCGTTGCGCGCGCCCGCGATCCGGCTCATCTCGCTCGGCATCGCGGTCTTCCCCGCCACGTACGGGGCGTCCCCGTACACGGAGTACACCCACACCACGCGCGGCGCTCCCCGCACCCCGGCCCCGTCCTTCTTCGCCTTGTCGAGCGCGGCCCGCTGCTCCCGTACGAGCTTGTCGGCCCGCTCCTCGACCCCGAAGACCTCGCCCAGGTTCCGGTAGTCGTCCAGCAGGAGGTCGAAGGGGGACTTCCCGGCCGGGTTCTCCTTCGGGCAGTCCACCGCGCTCAGGAAGGTGGGCAGCCCGAGCGCCGCGAGTTCCTCCCGGGTGCCGGAGCGGTCCTTGGTGAAGTGGTCGGCGAAGGACGCCACGACCACGTCCGGTGCGGCGGCCCGCAGTTGCTCGCCGCCGAGCAGCTTCGGACTGAGTACGGGGACCTTCCCGTACGCCTCCCGGTACTGCGGGGCGATCTTCGTCTTGAGGTTGGACGTCCCGGCCATCCGGTCCTGGAGCCCGAGTTCCAGCAGGACTTCCGTCGCCGACTGGTCGAGCGTGACCGCCCGCCGGGGCGCCCCGGCGAACGACAGCTGCCGCCCGCAGCTCTCCACCTCGACCTTTCCGCCGGAAGCGGCTGCACCGGCGGCGGCCTTCTCCGGTACGGACGCGGGCGGACCGGCACACCCGGCGGCGAAGCAGACGGCCAGCGCGACGGCGCCGGCCCGGACAGAACGGGACATGAGGTCCTCCGGAAAACGGGAGCAGGAGATTCCGCCCGCGCCGAGGTGCTGACGGGGACCGGAACGAGCGCTACTGTAACGGTAATCATTTTCATTAAGCTAGACCCGGCGGCGGGAGACTGCCGCCGAACCTGCCCAACTGGACTCGCTCGCAAGGGAGTCCAGTGATTCTCGAAATTCCAGGAGCCGACCACCCGTGACGACCGCCCACCCCGAACCGAAGCCGGGTCCCCTGCCCCCGCAGCCCCGGGCCGACCGTCCCCCCGCCCGCTCCGTCCTCCGTGACGCCCGCTTCCTGCGTCTGTGGACCGGCACCACCGCCTCCGGTCTCGCCACCTGGGCCCTGCCCTTCGTGCTCGGCCTCGCGGTCCTGGACCGCACCCTCACCGCACCCGTCCTGGGGCTGCTGCTGGCCGCCCGCACCGCCGGATTCCTGATAGCCGTGGCGGTCGGCGGCGTGCTCGCCGACCGCCACACCCGGCGCGGCGTCGTCCTGGTGGCGGCCCTCGCCGCCGCCCTCGCGGCCCCCCTGCTGGCCCTCGGGCTCGGCCGCTCCCTGCCGCTGATGGTGCTCGCCGCCGTCCTCGCGGGCGCGGGTCAGGGGGCCTGCCGCCCCGCCTTCCAGGCGCTGACCGCCGAGATCGTCGACCCGGCCCTGCGCCAGCAGGCCAACGCCGCGACGACCCTCTCCGTGCGCGCCACCACGCTCACCGGGCCCGCCCTGACCGCCCTGCTCGCCCTCTGGCTCGACACGGCGACGCTGCTCCTGGGCATCGGGCTGCTCTGGCTGGTCGCCGCCCTCGTCCCCGGCCGGGGCGCACCCGCGCACGCCGCCGAACCGGCCCAACGTCCTTCCCTGTACGGCGAGTTCGTCGAGGGCCTGCGGGAGGCCCGCCGCCACCCCTGGTTCCTGGCCGGGCTCGGCGCACTCACCACCGTCATCGCCACCGGCTACTCCGCCACCGGCGTCGCCCTGCCCCTGATCAGCCGCGACCGCTACGGCACCGAAGCCGTCCTGGCCGCCGCGATGACCGCGTACACGCTCGGCGCGCTCGGCGGAGCCCTCCTGATGGCCCGCTGGCGGCCCCGCGCCCAGGGCCGCACCGCCCTGCTGGGCCTCGCCTGCTACGGCTTCGCACCGCTCGCCCTCGCCCTGCCCGTGCACCCGGCCTTCGTCGTCGCCGCGTACGTCCTGGCGGGAATCGGCGTCGAGCTCTTCAACGTCCCCTGGTTCACCGCCACCCAGCGCGAGGTCGCCCCCGACAAGCTGGCCCGGGTCTCCTCCCTCGACTTCCTCCTCTCGTACGGGCTGGCCCCCCTCGGCCTCGCCCTGATCGCCCCCGCGATCACCGCCTTCGGCCCGGCCCCGGTCCTGCTGACCTGCGCCGCCCTCTGCTTCCTGGCCCCGGCGGCGGCCACCCTGGCCCGGGGCGCCCGCCACTTCTCCCGTACGGCGTGACCGTTCTCCGTATACGACGGAGCCCCGCCACCACCCTGCGACAGGGCGGTGACGGGGCTCCGGGGGAGTGGACCCGACCGGGTTTAGAGGTCGAAGTACAGCTCGAACTCGTGCGGGTGCGGGCGCAGCTGGATCGGGGCGATCTCCTGCGTGCGCTTGTAGTCGATCCACGTCTCGATCAGGTCGGGGGTGAAGACACCACCGGCGAGAAGGTACTCGTGGTCGGCCTCCAGGGCGTCCAGGACGGCCGGCAGCGAGGTCGGGACCTGCTGGACGGTGGCGTGCTCCTCGGGAGCCAGCTCGTAGAGGTCCTTGTCGATCGGCTCCGGGGGCTCGATCTTGTTCTTCACGCCGTCCAGACCGGCCATCAGCAGGGCCGCGAAGGCGAGGTACGGGTTCGACGACGGGTCCGGGGCGCGGAACTCGACGCGCTTGGCCTTCGGGTTGGAGCCCGTGATCGGGATGCGCATCGCGGCGGAGCGGTTGCGCTGCGAGTACACCATGTTGACCGGCGCCTCGAAGCCCGGGACCAGCCGGTGGTAGGAGTTCACCGTCGGGTTGGTGAAGGCCAGCAGCGACGGGGCGTGCTTGAGGATGCCGCCGATGTAGTAGCGGGCCATGTCCGAGAGACCGGCGTAACCCTGCTCGTCGTAGAAGAGCGGGATGCCGTTCTGCCACAGCGACTGGTGGACGTGCATGCCCGAGCCGTTGTCGCCGAAGATCGGCTTCGGCATGAAGGTCGCGGTCTTGCCGTTCTTCCAGGCGACGTTCTTCACGACGTACTTGAAGAGCATCAGGTCGTCGGCCGCGGCGAGCAGCGTGTTGAACTTGTAGTTGATCTCGGCCTGTCCTGCGGTGCCGACCTCGTGGTGCTGGCGCTCGACCTGGAGGCCGTTCTTGTCCAGCTCCAGGGAGATCTCGGCACGCAGGTCGGCGAAGTGGTCGACCGGCGGGGTCGGGAAGTAGCCGCCCTTGTACTTGACCTTGTAGCCGCGGTTGTTCTCGGTGGAACCGGTGTTCCAGGCGCCCGCTTCGGAGTCGATGTGGTAGAAGCTCTCGTTCGCCGACGTCTGGAAGCGGACGTTGTCGAAGACGTAGAACTCGGCCTCGGGACCGAAGTACGCGGTGTCCGCGAAGCCGGTGGAGGCCAGGTACGCCTCCGCCTTCTTGGCGACGTTGCGCGGGTCACGGCTGTACTGCTCGCCCGTGATCGGGTCGTGGATGAAGAAGTTGATGTTGAGCGTCTTGTCGCGGCGGAAGGGGTCGATCCGCGCCGTCGACAGGTCCGCGCGCAGCGCCATGTCCGACTCGTGGATGGCCTGGAAGCCGCGGATGGACGAGCCGTCGAACGCCAGCTCCTCGTCCGGGTCGAAGGCCGCGGCGGGGATCGTGAAGTGCTGCATCACACCCGGCAGGTCGCAGAACCTGACGTCGACGAACTTCACGTCGTTGTCGGCGATGAACTTCTTGGCGTCGTCGGCGTTCCCGAACATCCAGCTCCTCCTACTCCCGCCCGGGGCCGGACGGGGTTGCCGCGTCTTCTGCGGGTCTTCTGCGGGCCAGTGCGGTGGCACACGCTGGCGTCGACCATAGGCAGCCGGGATTTCTCCAGCATGACCCGTTTGTTTCGCCCAAGTTAACCAGCCCGCCCACCGCTCCCCGTCGAGCCCGCCCCGGCCGGACCGGGACGAAGGGGGGCGCAGTACCGTGGTGGGGTGGACAACAGGCAAGCAATCGGATCGTGGCTCTCCGGGCCGCGCGCGGCCGCCGAAGAGATGGGCGCCGACTTCGGGCACCGTGGCAAGCGCCTCGGGCTGCCCCCCGAGGGGCCCGGTTCGGTGGCCCCGCTGGGCCGCCGCTTCGGCGCGCTCTTCGTCGACTGGATTCTGTGCCTGCTCATCGCGAACGCCTTCTTCGCCCGCGGTGACACCCAGACAGCGGGCAACGCCGCGCTTCTCGTCTTCCTCGTACTGAGCGTCCTGACCGTCGGCACCATCGGCTGCACGCCCGGCAAGCGCCTCTTCAAGGTGCGGGTGATCTCCGAGCACGGCGGTCGCCTCGGCTTCGGCTGGGCCGTGGCGCGCGGCGTGCTGCTGTGCCTGGCGATCCCGGCGCTGATCTGGGACCGCGACGGACGCGGCCTGCACGACCGGCTGGCCCGTGCCGTCCAGGTGCGGATGTAGCCCAAGAGCGTACGCGGACAGCAGGACGGCCCCGGAACCTCAGGAGGTTCCGGGGCCGTCGCTTGCGTAGAAGGAACGGGAGGAGAGGGGTCAGCGGCCCTTCGGCATCTTCATGCCCTTCGGCATGGGGCCCTTCGGGAGCGGCATGTTGCTCATCAGGTCGCCCATCGCGCGCAGCCGGTCGTTGGTCGCGGTCACCTGCGGACCGGTCAGCGTGCGCGGCAGCTTCAGCATCGTGGTGCGCACCTTCTTCAGCGGGATCTGGCCCTCGCCGTTGCCCACCTGGAGGTCGGTCACCGGGACGTCCGGGCCGACGATGCGCGCCATCTTCTTCTTCTCGGCGCCCAGCAGCGTCTTCAGCCGGTTCGGGTTGCCCTCGGCCACCAGGACGATTCCGGCCTTGCCGACCGCCCGGTGCACGACGTCCTGGTTGCGGTTCATCGCGACCGCGGGGGTCGTCGTCCAGCCTCGGCCGACGTTGTCCAGTACGGCAGCAGCGGCCCCCGGCTGTCCTTCCATCTGCCCGAAGGCAGCGCGCTCGGCACGCCGTCCGAAGACGATCGCCATCGCGAGGAAGGCCAGCAGGAAGCCGAGGATGCCCAGGTAGACCGGGTGACCGATCAAGAAGCCGAGGCCCAGCAGGACGCCGAAAACGACGATGCCCAAGCCGAAGACGATAAGACCCACCTTGGGGTCCTGCCGCCGGGTCATCTTGTACGTCAGGGCAATCTGCTTGAGTCGCCCCGGGTTCGCAGTGTCCGCGTTCGCTGCGCGTTCCTTCCTCGCCATGCGAGAAAGTTTACGTTGCCTAGGACGTACGAGCGGACACGGCCTCCAGCACGTGCTGCGTCTCGATGCGGTCCTTCGCCCGGCGGCGGTCCTCCAGTACGGCGGTCCAGGCGTTCCGGCGCGCGGTGCGCTGTCCGGTGCCCATCAGCAGGGACTCGACGGCGCGGAGCGCGTCGGTCACGGACGGGAGGGCGTTGGCGCGTACGGCCTGCATTCGGGGGTCCCCCTCGTAGCAACGGCGAATGGGCAATCGGTGGTGCTGCGGTGCTGCGGTACTGAGGTGCCGAGGAACTGCGGTGCGTAAAGCCAGGGTCACTGATTGGTGTTACCAGCACGTGACCGACCGGTCAAACGGCGATGAAACCTTGACGGTAGGGGCGAAAACGTTGACGCGGCCCGTACACCGCCCCTTACCTGCGGGGACCGTACGGGCCGCGTCGTCACGGCTATTACTGCTCAGTAACTACTTGTGCGCCGATTCACACGGCGGGCGTGGGCTCCAGTGCCCCGCGACGCTCCATCGCCTGGCCGTAGAGACGGCCCGCGCGGTACGAGGAACGGACCAGCGGCCCGGACATCACACCGGAGTAGCCGATCGCGTCGGCCTCGTCCTTCAGCTCGACGAACTCCATCGGCTTCACCCAGCGCTCGACGGGGTGGTGCCGCGGCGAGGGGCGCAGGTACTGCGTGATCGTGATGAGCTCGCAGCCCGCCTCGTGCAGGTCCTTCAGCGCCTCGCTGACCTCTTCACGGGTCTCGCCCATGCCCAGGATCAGGTTCGACTTGGTGATCAGACCGGCCGCGCGCGCCTTGGTGATGACGTCCAGCGAACGCTCGTAACGGAAGCCGGGGCGGATGCGCTTGAAGATGCGCGGCACCGTCTCCACGTTGTGCGCGAAGACCTCGGGGCGGGACTCGAAGACGACGTCCAGCAGCTCGGGGACCGCGTTGAAGTCGGGAGCCAGCAGCTCCACCTTCGTACGCCCGGCCTCACGGCCGGCCGTCTGCTGGTGGATCTGGCGCACGGTCTCCGCGTACAGCCAGGCGCCGCCGTCCTCCAGGTCGTCGCGCGCGACGCCCGTGATGGTGGCGTAGTTCAGGTCCATGGTGACCACGGACTCGCCCACGCGGCGCGGCTCGTCACGGTCCAGCGCCTCGGGCTTGCCCGTGTCGATCTGGCAGAAGTCACAGCGCCTCGTGCACTGGTCACCGCCGATGAGGAAGGTCGCCTCGCGGTCCTCCCAGCACTCGTAGATGTTGGGACAGCCGGCCTCCTGGCACACCGTGTGCAGTCCTTCGCCCTTCACCAGGGCCTGCATCTTGGTGTACTCGGGACCCATCTTCGCCCGGGTCTTGATCCACTCGGGCTTGCGCTCGATGGGGGTCTGACTGTTCCGGACCTCCAGGCGCAGCATCTTGCGTCCGTCGGGTGCGACAGCGGACACGTCCGCACTCCCTCTTGCCGTAATGGCTTCGATTCATCGGCGAACACCAGGGTACGCCCGATATTTGCATGGCACTACGTCCGGACAACCTGGACCCGGACAGGGGCATTCCCTAGACGGCCGTTTTCTCGACGGCGCGGGGCGTGAGCACCGACTCCGCCATCACCGCGTTCAGGTGCTTCTCCACCACCGGCAGGACCTCCTCGATCGTCACGTCGCGCCCCAGCTCGTTCGCCAGCGAGGCGACGCCCGCGTCGCGGATGCCGCACGGCACGATCCGGTCGAACCAGGTGTTGTCCGGGTTCACGTTCAGCGAGAAGCCGTGCATCGTGACGCCCTTGGCGACGCGGATGCCGATCGCGGCGAGCTTGCGGTCCTCGCGCCGCTGACCGGCGTTCGAGGGGGCGTACTCGGGACCGTTGAGCCGCGCGTCGAACTCCGGGTCCGACAGCCGAGGGTCGAAGTCGAGCGAGAGCCCGCCGATCGCCGGACGCTGCTCGACGGGGTCCCCGAGCACCCAGACGCCGCTGCGGCCCTCGATCCGGGTGGTCCCCAGGCCCAGCTCCGCACACGCGCGGATCAGGGCCTCCTCAAGACGCCGCACGTGCGCGACCACGTCCACCGGACGCGGCAGCTTCTGGATCGGGTAGCCGACGAGCTGCCCAGGACCGTGCCAGGTGATCTTGCCGCCCCGGTCCACGTCCACGACGGGAGTGCCGTCCAGGGGGCGCTCGCTGTCCTCGGTGCGCCTGCCCGCCGTGTAGACGGGAGGGTGCTCAAGGAGCAGACAGGTGTCCGGCACCTCGTCGGCGAAGCGGGCGGCGTGCACCTCACGCTGCTTCTGCCATGCCTCCTGGTACTCGACGGCCTCTTCGCCGAATCCCAGTCGGACGAACCGCAGCTCACTCACGGTGTGTCTCCTTCGTATCGCCACGCCCTCAGCCACTGTACGGCGGCCGGGACGACGCCCCCGGGGCAGGGAGGGGGCCGGGGCGGGAGACGGGATCTCCGTCAGCGCTCCCCCTGAATCGTCACACGATCGGATGAAGTAGAGGCGCAGAGGCCGGTTACGGGGCCCAGGATCGCTAAATTCGCGCCGTCCCATGCAGGGCTGCCACCCGGGGCCCGGAAGGCAGGAGAGCTCAGAGCTGATGACGGAACGACCTCCGCAGCGCATTCCCAACCGACAGCTCGCCGCGCTCATCGCGGAGGCGGGATTCTCCAACGCGGGTCTGGCCCGACGGGTCGATCAGCTGGGACTGGAACACGGGCTCGATCTTCGGTACGACAAGACCTCGGTCACCCGCTGGCTGCGCGGCCAGCAGCCGCGCGGCACCACGCCCGCACTCATCGCCGAAGTGTTCACCAGGAGGCTGGGCAGACGGCTCTCCGCGCAGGACCTGGGACTGGACGCGTGCGCTCCGGTCTATGCGGGGCTCGAATTCGCGGCCACGCCCGAAGAGGCCGTCGACATCGTGAGCGGCCTGTGGCGCAAGGACTCCGGCAGCCACGCCGAGCTGCGCAAGATCGCCTTCACTCCGGCGGGGCTCGTCGTGCCCAGCCGGGACTGGCTGATCGGGCGGGCCGACGACCGGGTCGGGCGGGGCGAGGCCCCGCCGGTGAACGGTGCGGCGGCGGCCCGGGTCCCCGCCCAGGGCGGACGCCCCGCCGTGCTGCCCCGGCAGCGCCAGACCGACCGGGGCCCCGGCCAGCGGGTCACCTCGGGCGACATCGCGGCCCTGCGCTCGGTGGCCGAGCTCTTCCGCACGCTGGACCACGCCTACGGCGGCGGGCACGCCCGGCAGGCCCTCGTGCGCTATCTGGAGCACGAGGCGGAACCGATGCTGCGCGGCACCTACGGCGAGGCGATCGGGCGGCGGCTCTTCTCGGCCGCCGCCGATCTGACCCGGCTGGCGGGCTGGACGTCGTACGACATCGCCGCGCACGGGCTGGCCCAGCGGTACTTCGTGCAGGCGCTGCGGCTCGCGCAGGCGGCGGGCGACCGGGCGTACGGCAGCTACGTGCTGGTCACCATGAGCAGGCAGGCCGTCTACCTCGGGCACGGGCGGGAGGCGGTGCAGCTCGCGCGGGTCGCCCAGCAGGGCGTCGGCTCGTCCGCGCCGTCGGTCGTCCAGGCGCTGCTGCACGCAGTGGAGGCGCGCGGACACGGAGTGCTCGGCGAGGTGCGGGCCTGCACGTCGTCGCTGGTGCGGGCGGAGCGGGCGATGGAGGCGTCCAGGCCAGGGGACGACGTGCCGCACTGGGCGAAGTTCTTCGACGAGGCGCAGCTCGCCGACGAGTTCGGGCACTGCCACCGGGACTTGCAGCAGTACCGGGCTGCGGCGCAGCACGCGGAGAAGTCCTTGCAGCTCAGGCCGCACGGATACGCGCGCAGTCGGCTGTTCTGCCGGGTGGTGCTCGCGCAGGCGCGGCTCGGGCTCGGGGAGCTGGACCAGGCGTGCGCGCTGGGCGCGGAGGCGGCGCAGCAGGCATCCGAGATGCGGTCGGCGCGGGCCACGGAGTACGTGCGGGAGTTCGAGCGGCGGCTGGAGCCGTACCGCGACGCGGCGGCGGTGCGGGGGTACCGGGACCGGGTCGCCGCGTTGGGCTGACGTCCTGGTGTACGGGTGCCGGGGCCGGGTCGCGTCGACGACCAGGCCCCCGGGCCTTCAGGGCGTCAGTTCCGGGCCGCTCCTCCCACCTGGACCTCGGCCGGGGCGCGGGGCGGGGTGCGGTGGTCGCATCGAGTTGTATGAGTATGAGAGGGGACTCAGGCCGCCTCGCGCAGCTCCTCCGCCGCGTAGCCGGGGCGGATGCCGAAGTCGCGCAGGATCTCCTGCGCCGCGCGGCGGCCCGAGTGCAGTGCGCCCTGCACGGTGCTCGTCTCCCGGTGGTCTCCGCACACGTACAGACCGGAGAGCAGCCGGACGGGGCGGCGCACGTCGTGGGGTGCGGGCATCGCGGGCACGGCGTCCGGCTCGTGGTGGACGGCCAGGAGTTCCCAGTCGTCGGTGGACGTGCCGTACAGCCTCGACAGGTGGGAGCGGACCCCGTCGTCCAGGTCCGGCGGGGGACTGCCGAGGACCGTGGAGGAGATCAGCACCCTGCCGTCGGGCGCACGCGTGGGATCGACCGCGCTGACGACGGCGGTGTGCGACACGGGGCCGCTCCGGTCGGCCTCCAGGACCAGGGCCGAGCCGGTCGCGGGAGCCGTGGCGGCGGTGTGGTGCAGCACGGTCACCGGGTGGAAGTCGGGCACGCGCAGGCCGGGCAGCAGCTCGGCGGCGGCACGCGCCCCGGTGGCCAGGAGCAGGGAGCGGCAGCCCAGTTCGCCGTCCTCCTTGGTGGTGACGGAGGAGATGGAAGCGCCCGTGACGTGCACTCCGGTACGGACGGTGCCCGGCGGCAGAGCGGCGACGAGGAGCTGCGGCAGGGTGTCGGCGCCGCCCTCGGGCAGGCAGAGCCGACCGCTGGCGAAGCCGCGCAGGGCGAGGTCGGCGCACCGGCTGGACGTGGTGAGGTCGGGGTCGGAAAGCAGGGCGGACAGGAGCGGGCGCAGGAAGCCGTCGACCGTGCGGGACGGCAGGCCCCGGCTGAAGAGGGCGTCCAGCGCGGGGAGTTCGGGCCGGGCGAGGAGCTTGTCGACGGGGGTGGTGGCGAAGCGGGCCAGCGCGGCGCTCAGCCGGGCCTGGTCGAGGGCGCCGCCGAGGGGGCGGGAGGTGGGCGACGTGGGGGCGGCGGCGGTGAGCCCGAGCGAGGTTCCGTTCCTGGGGGCGCTCGCGAGGGCGCGCGCTGCGGTGAGTGCGCCCCTCGCGCCCCGTACCCCCGAGCCCCGTACTCCCGCGACCTCGCCCGCCCGGTAGTGGCGGCCTCCGCTGTGCACCAGGACTCCCGGGGCGAACGGGCGCAGGGCGAGGTCTTCGAGACCCGGGGTGCGGAGCAGCTCGGGGTAGGCGCTGCTGAGCACCTGGCCGATCCGGTCGAGCCGGAATCCGTCGATCCGCTCGGTGGACATCCGCCCCCCGACGTAAGGGGCGGCCTCCAGGACACTGACTGTTACACCGGCCCGTATGAGCTGGTGGGCGGCACAGAGTCCGGCGACCCCTGCTCCTACGATGACGACGTCCGCGTGGTGCGCTGGGTTACGCACGTGCCCCTCCCCGAGGTCGGCGCGGCTGTGGTGCAGGGCCTATGCCCTCGACAGCCGTACGGGATACCCGTACTGGACGTGCAGCGTAGAAGTCGGCACAGCTTCTCCGGCAGGCGCGCACCTCCCGTGCACCGATGCACGGCGGTCGCACGGAACCTGCGCGGGCCGCGGTGCCGCGCCTGCTCCGGTCGTAGCGCCGCGCCTGCTCGGGCCACGGCGCCGCGCCTGCTCCGGTCGTAGCGCCGCGCCTACTCCGGCCGCAGCGCCGCCCCGATCGCGTCGTCCACCGTCGGGAACGCGAACGAGAACCCCGACTCCAGCAAGCGGGTCGGCACCACCCGCTGACTGCCCAGCACGTCCCCCGCCAGCTCCCCGAGCGCGACACGCAGTGCCACCTTCGGTACGGGGAAGAGGGTCGGCCGGTGCAGCACCCGCCCCATCGCCGCCGTCACCTCCTTGTTGGTGACCGGCTCGGGTGCGGTCAGGTTCACCGGCCCCGACAGCGACTCGGTGTCGATCAGGTGCCGCAGCGCCGCCACCTCGTCGTGCAGTGCGATGAAGCTCCAGTACTGGCTGCCGTCGCCGAGCCGCCCGCCCAGGCCCGCCCTGAAGATCGGGAAGAGCTTTCCCCAGGCCCCGCCGCCGCGCGCCACTACCAGACCGGTCCGCGCGAACACCGTCCGGATGCCCGCCTCCTGCGCCGGTGCGGCGGCCTCCTCCCAGTCCACGCACAGCGACGGCAGGAACCCGTCGCCGGGAGGGGCTTCCTCGTCGACCCGCCGGTCGCCCGTCTCCCCGTAGAAGCCCAGCGCGGAGCCGCTGACCAGGACCCGGGGCGGTACGTCCAGCGAGGCGATCGCCTCGGTGAGCGCGGAGGTGCCCAGCAGCCTGCTCTCGCGCAGCTCCCGCTTGTACGCGTCCGTCCACCTGTGGTCGCCGATGCCCGCGCCCGCCAGGTGCACCACCGCCTCGCACCCGACGAGGCCCCGGGCGTCGACGTAACTCCTCTTCGGGTCCCACGTCACCTCGCCCCCGGTCCTGGCGGGCCGTCGCACCAGGCGTACGACCTCGTGCCCGTCCGCGCGCAGCGAGCGCACAAGTGCCGTACCGATGAGGCCCGTAGAGCCCGTGACTGCGATCCGCATGGCGTCCATGACGACCATCCTGCCCCGGGGAGGGGCAGGTGCGCGCCGCGTGGCACAGTGTCGCCATGCCGGAGACGCATGAAAGCCCCGACACTCCCGTGACCCCCGTCGACACGGTGACCGTACGGGCCGCCACTTTCGCGGACGACCTGGCACTGGGTGCCCTGGACAGGGACACCTGGTCGCCGCTGAGCGCCGTGACACCCCCGCCGGAGCCGCCGTATGGGCCGTACTTCGACGAACGGCACTTCCCCGAGGACGTCCTGGTCGCCGAGGAGGACGGCCGCCTGCTCGGCTATGTGCGGCTCGTGCCGCCCACCCCGCTCGCCTGCAACGCGCACGTCCTCCAGATCAACGGTTTCGCGGTCGCCGAAGAGGCACGCGGCCGGGGCATCGGCCGCACCCTGGTGCGGGCGGCCTGCGCGGAGGTGCTGCGCAGGGGAGGCCGCCGGATCACCCTGCGGGTGCTCTGCCACAACACCCCCGCACGCGCCCTGTACGAGGCGGAGGGGTTCGCGGTGGAAGGGGTGCTCCCGCAGGAGTTCTTCCTGCGCGGGGAGTACCTGGACGACGTGCTGATGGGGCGGGCGCTCACCGACTGAGGCCCCGTGCGCGGCGGCCGGGGAGGGAGCGGACTCCCGGGTCCGAACGGCGCGAAAGGGGCACTGCGGGCATAGTGATCGACAGGGGTACGCGCACGGAGCGCCGTGCGGGTGCTCGCACGCAGCCCTTGTCGTCTGCCCCGAGGAGCCGAAGCGCGATGAGCTCGGTCCGCGCCCGCCAGGGACAGGTTCCCCGGTGGCAGAGGGGCGAGAAGGCCCCGCTGTGGCTGCGGCTGCTTCCCCTGGTGGTGCTGGTGCTGCTGGCGCTGGCCGACCGGATCACCCCGGACGACGTGGAGCTGAGCTACTTCGTCGCCGCCCTGCCGCCGCTCGCCGCCCTGCTGTACGGGCCGGTGAGCACCGCGCTCATGGGGGCGGCGGTGCTGTTCTACGCGCAGTACGACACCGGCGACTTCGCGCACCAGGACGGGGTGCTGCTCTCCCTGGTGCTGCTCTGCGTGACGAGTGTGGTGGTGTCCTGGTCGCGCACGCGCAGGGAAGCCCTGCTGGTGACCGTGGGGACGGCCGCGGAGGTGGCGCAGTTCGCGGTGCTGCCGCCGCTGCCCGCCGTGGTGGGCCGGGTGCACTGCTTCGGCCTCTACCGGGCGGCGGAACTGGGTGCGCTGGTGAGCGGCGACCTGTACGACGTGCGGGCGGGGCCGAACGGGGTGCGTGCCGTCGTCGCCGACGTGGAGGGGCACGGGCCCGGCGCGGTCGCCACGGTCTCCGCCCTCCTCGGGGCCTTCCGGGAGGCCGCGCTCGACGACGCCGACCTGCCCGCGGTGGCCGCGCGGCTGGACCGGCGGCTGGTGGTCGACTCGGCGGCGGTGGAGCACGCCGAGCTGTTCGCGACCGCCGTGCTCATGGAGTTCGCCGAGGACGGCCTTTCGGTGCGGGTGGTCTCCTGCGGGCACCCGCCGCCGCTGCTGCTGCGGGACGGCCGGGTCAGCGAGCTGCGGCTCGACCCCGCGCCGCCGCTGGGCCTCGGGCTGACCGGGTTCGGCCCGCCCCAGGTCACCGTCGTGCCGCTGGAGCCCTGCGACCGCATCCTGGCCCACACCGACGGCATCACGGAGGCGCGGAACGCCGAGGGCGCCTTCTATCCCCTGCGGGAGCGCCTCGCGGCACTCGACCCGTCCGAGGGGGAGCTGGCCGACCTGGCGGAGGCGGTCCAGCGCGACCTGGTGCGGTTCGCGAAGAACGTGGAGGACGACGTCGCACTGCTGCTGGTGGAGCCGGACTCGGACAACTGCCCGGACGGGCCGGAGGCGGCGAGGGGGAGCGGCCCCGCCGCCTGAGAGCGTGCCGTGGTCCGGGAGGGGGGTCAGGACAGGCTCATGCCCCGGGTCAGCTCCTTCAGGCACCGGGCGGCGAGCTCGGCGGGCGATCCCGGGCCCTGTGCGGGGGCGTCGGTACGCGCCCATTCCTCCAGTGCCGTACGGATGGCAGCCGTCGCGGCGGCCCCGGCGAGCCGTACCTCCAGGGGGTCGGCCCCCGGTCCGGCGAGCGCGGTCAGCACCGGGAGCAGCTTCTCCTCGCCCTCCTGGTTCACCCGGTACCAGACGGCCCGCAGCGCCGGGTCCCGGTCGGCGGCGCGCAGCAGTCCCCGGGTCCAGTCGAGCTGTTCGGCGGCCCGCGGGTCGGGGGTGGAGAGGACTTCGGTGACGGCCCGCTCCAGGTTGCTCAGCACCCCGGAGCCCGGCTCCGCCGAGGCGAGCAGGGCCAGCCACTGGTCGCCGCCGCCGGACAGCAGCGGGGCGACGGCGTCCTGCTTGCTGCGGAAGTACCGGTAGAAGGTGCGCAGCGCGACCCCCGCGCGGGTGGCGATGGCCTCGGCGGTGGTGCCGTCGGGACCGTGCTCCGCGAACAGTTCGGCGGCGGCGCGCGCGATGTCGAGCTGGGTGGCGGCCTTGCGGCGCTCGGTGAGGGAGGGCTTGGGCTGTGGTGTCTTGGGCTGCTGGGGCTCGGTGCTCACCTGGGCAGCGTACGCCCAGGAAGGTCCGCACACCGGCGGGGGTGCACGAAATGACCTAGTGACAAATCGTGCCACTTGGGCGTAACGTGAAGAGTGATCCCGAAGGAATCCGATCCGGAGGGGGACGAGGACCGAAGACTGCGGAAGAGGAAGACCATGCAGCGTTACGAGGGCCGTCGCGTTCTGATCAGCGGTGCCGGATCGGGCATCGGCCGGGCGACCGTGCACCGCGTACTCGCCGAGGGCGGCCGCGTGTTCGCCGTCGACGTCAACGAGGCGGGGCTGAAGGAGACCGCCGAGCAGGCCGCCGCCACCTCCGTCGAGGCGGCGCGGCGCCTGAGCACCGAGGTGCTGGACATCTCCGACGAAGCCGCAGTCAAGGCCGGGGTCGCCGGAGCCGTGGAAGCCCTGGGCGGCCTGGACGTCCTGGTCAACGCGGCCGGAATCCTGCGCTCCTCGCACACGCACGAGACCACGCTCGACTTCTTCAACAAGATCATCGCGGTCAACCTGACCGGCACCTTCCTGATGATCCGCGAGGCGATACCGGCCCTGCTGGCGGGCGACAAGCCGGTGATAGTGAACTTCTCCTCGACCTCCGCCTCCTTCGCCCACCCGTACATGTCGGCGTACGCGGCCAGCAAGGGCGGCATCCAGTCGATGACCCACGCCCTGGCCGCCGAGTACAGCAAGCAGGGCCTGCGCGTCGTCGCCGTCGCACCGGGCTCGATCGCCTCCGACATGACCAGCGGCAAGGGCCCGGGCCTGCCCGAGGACGCCGACATGACGCTCTTCATGAAGCTGGCCCCCGCCCTCGGCCAGGGCTTCGCGGGACCGGAGACCGTCGCGGGCGTCGTGGCGATGCTCGGCTCGCAGGACGGGGCGTTCATCACGGGCACGGAGATCCGCATCGACGGCGGCACGCACTACTGAGCGGGGCCGAAGGAGTGTGCTGGGCCGGGGCCCGGCCCAGCACACCCCCGCCCGCTCTCCGGCCGGTGCGTCCGGCCGGGCGCCCTCCCGCGACGACCACCGAGCCGGACGTCTCGTCGAACACCGAGCTGAAAGCGCTGAGCCCCATGACCAGCACCGCATCCACTCCCGCCCCGGGTGGGGCCTCCTGGGCCGTCCCTCAGCCCGAGATGCTGGATGCGGTGCTCCCTGGCCGGACGGGCAGGGTGCCGAGCCGCTCCAGCCCTGCCCTCAACCTGGGCTGAGTGGAACTGGGGTTACGGATGGGGGCTACGCCCCTCGGCCCCCGCACGGGCTTCGCCCGCGCGTCCTCAAGCGCCGGAAGGGCTGGAGCCGGGCGTGCTGGAGTCGGGCGTGCTGGAGCCGGGCGTGCTGGAGTCGGACGGGCTGGAATAGCCGCTAGTCGCCGAACCTCTCCCACAGCTGAGGGAAACGATCCGCCAGAGCACCGTCGTCGTCCAGGTCGAGGGCCGTGCCCTCGGGCTCCGCCGCCTGCGCGGGCACCCCCAGGTCCGGTGCCACCGACCCCGTCAGCTGCTCGTACGCCTCGTCCGCCGCGTACCCCAGCTCCTCCCCGTCCCCGTCGATCTCGTCGTCGAAGTCGTCCAGGAGCCCGGCCAGGTCGTCCGGCTCGTGCAGGGCGCCCTCGAAGACCTCCCGGCCCTGGCCGATCAGCCAGCACCGGAAGTAGTCGAACGCGTCGTCGCTCGCGCCGCCCATCATGACGACCGCGGCCCCCCACAGATCCCACCGGTACGCGCGGTTGTAGCGCACCTCGAAGTGTCTGGCGAAGTCGAGCACGGCGTCGGGGTCCAACTGGAGCAACCGCTCGACCAGCAGGTCGGCATGGTCCTCGGGGTCGCCCTCGGCGGCCGCGCGGGTCCTGTCGACGATCTCCCAGAATTCCGTCTCGTCCATCACGTGCTCCAGCATCGGGCTTGCGGGGGTGCGGCGCACGCGGAGCGCCCGGATGAGGGCCTTCTCGTTACCCGCGCTCGTTACCCGCGCGACCCCCGGCGCCGCTCACCCCGACCCGTACGCGTGCTTCGTGCACGTACACGGGTCCGGCTGTCGGCGTTCTTCCGGACCCACCCCGCGCTCCCCGTTCCCGCAGGTCCACGTCCCGTGTGACCGTCCGATGATTCACTCGTTTGAAGGGCAAGCGACGCACGCACTCTCACCCACTCGCACCCTCAAGGGAGCTGCCCTCGCCATGGACACGCAAGACCGTACGGAACCCGTCGGGGCCCACGGGGCCCCGCTGAGCGTGGCGCGGGCCGAAGCCGCGCTGGTCGAGCACTATCCGCGCCTCGTCAGACTCGCCTTTATCACCCTTCCGCCCTCCCTCGGACGCCACCGCCGGGTCCTCGCCGCCCACGGACTCGTGCAGCGCGCCCTCCCGTCCGTCCGGACCCGGGTCGGTCGCACCGCCGCCGCACCCGCCCCGCCCGCCCTCCCCGCCCAGCGCACCGCACCCGTGGAGAGTGCGTACGTCACGCTGCGCGCCCGGGTGCTGCGCGAAGCGCTGGTGTACGGGAAGCGGCCGGGCTGGTGGCCCCGGCGCGGACCCGGGCCCGAGCGCCTGCGCCCCCTCCTCCCCACCGTGTGGGGCCTGCGCCTCTTCCCCGCCGCCGGCGGCGCCGACGAACTCGCCCTGGAACAGGCCCTGTCGGGTGTCGACTCCGCCACCCGCGCCGCCCTCGCCCTGCACCGGGTGGAGGGCCTGGGCGAGGAGGAGACCCGGCAGCGCCTCGCCGAGGCAGGTGTCGCCGAGCCCGCCCTCGCCCTGCGCACCGCCGAACGGATCGGACGGCAGGTGCTCGGCGAGCCGGGCGAGGGGGTACGACACCCCCTCCTCTCCGGCGAGTTCGACCCCTGCTTCGTGCACACGCGCCCCACCGACCTCCTGCGCCGCCGCCATCGCGTCCGTACCGCAGGAGCGGCACTCGTCGTCGCGGCCGTCGCCGCCGGAGTCCTGCCCGTCGTGCTCGGCGACGCCCCCGGCCCGCCGGAGCGCACGGCCGCCACCGGCACCGTCAACGCCTCCATAGCGGGGCGCGTCCTGGATCCCCGCAACCTGGTGCGTTCCGCCGACGACGCATGGGCGGACACCTCCCGCGTCGACTTCACCGTCTGGCCCGCCCGGGGCGAGCGCCGCGACGACCTCCCGCTGCTCGACCGCGCACTGAAGGTGTGGGCGAGTCCGGCCCGTACGGTACGGATCTCCAGCACGCCCGGTGCGGGCACCCAGCCGCCCACGGCCCCGCCCCGTCTGCTGTACGCGGGAGACGTCGACGGCACGGCCGTGGTCCTCCTCAACGACGGCGACCGTACGGTCCGCTACGCCGAGCCCGCCGACAGCGAGGAGCCCCCGGCGCTCGACTTCGCCCGTACCGACGACGCGGACGTGGTGACGGGCGCGGCCCTGGTGGTGACGAGGGACGGTGCCGGCACCCGCTTCCTGCTCGCCCCCTGGATCGACGAGACCACCACCCGCGACCTCCTCAAGCCGAACTCCCCGGGCGGCAAGCTGGGCGTGCGCGGCGACGGTGTGACGGACCCCGTCCGACGCCCGGGAGCGGGCGGTACGTGCGACTCCTGGCCGGTCCTCCAGCTCCGCTCCTCCGAGCTGATCGTCGAGAAGCACGCCTTCCTCCTCACCGACCTGGGCGACCTCGCCCCCGTCCACCTCACCTACACCCCGCCGCCCGGCAGCGGCGCCCCCGCGCGCCAGCCCCGCGAGGCGACGAGCACCGCCGCCCTCCAGACCTGGGCGCACAGCGCCTGCCACCTCCCCTCGATGCGCGGCTTCGGGGTGCGCGCGGTCAACAACTGGGTGTACGCGCAGCAGACGCTGCCCGAGGCGGGCGGCCGGGCGGACTGGGTCTGCACCCGGGCCGACACGTGGCGCGGACCCGGCCGGGTCATGGTCCAGCTCCACCTGCCGTCCACCGCCCCGACCGCCCTCGGCACGGCGGTCGCCACCGCCGAGGACACGGCGTCGTGCAGCCGGTTCGGCCAGCACGTGCTGGCGGGGGCGGGCTGGCGGGCCCCGAAGTCGGGCACCTGGTACCTCCTCGCGGCGGGCAGCCGCAAGGTGCTCTCCATCGAGGCCACGGGCGGGGTCAAGGCCGACGCCGACGGGCCGACGATGGCGGTGCGGGCGCCCCAGGGGGCACGGGCGGAACTGAAGGCGAAGATGGCGGACGGCTCGACGCTGGAGGGCCTGCACTGAAGAAGCCCTGAGCCGCGCCGTAAATCCAGACAGTGGCTGTCGGGTATGGACGGCATTCTCTTTCGTACGGGACGTCCGGGACGACGAAGGAGCCGCACATGAATGCCGACCAGCCGAACCTGACCGGCCGCATCGCCCTGGTGGCGGGCGCGACCCGGGGCGCGGGCCGCGCCATCGCCGTGGAGCTGGGTGCGCTCGGCGCGACGGTGTACGTCACCGGGCGCACCACCCGCACGAAGGTCAGCGAGGTCGGCCGGACGACCGAGACCATCGAGGAGACCGCCGAACTGGTGACGGCGGCGGGCGGCGAGGGCGTCGCCGTGCCGACGGACCACCTGGAGGTGGAGCAGGTACGGGCGCTGGTCGAGCGGATCGACCGGGAGCGAGGGCGGCTCGACGTCCTCGTCAACGACATCTGGGGCGGGGAGCACCTGATCGAGTTCGGCAAGAAGATGTGGGAGACGGGGCTCGAACACGGGCTGAGGATGCTCGACCTCGGCGTCACGTCCCACATCATCACCAGCAGTTGCGCGCTGCCGCTGCTGGTGCGTCACGAGGGCGGGCTCGTCGTCGAGATCACCGACGGCACCGCCGAGTCGAACAAGGGGTTCCGGGAGAACTTCTACTACGACCTCGCCAAGAACGCGCCGATCCGGATGGCGTCGAACCTGTCCCACGACCTGGCGGACGTGGGCGGGACGGCGGTGTCCGTCACCCCCGGCTTCCTGCGCTCCGAGCAGATGCTCGACCACTTCGGAGTGACGGAGGCGAACTGGCGCGACGCGATCGAGAAGGAGCCGACCTTCGCGATCGCGGAGTCGCCGGTGTACGTGGGACGGGGGATCGCACGGCTGGCGGCGGACGGCGGGCGGGGGCGGTGGAACGGCCGGTCGCTGTCCAGCAGGGACCTGGCGGTGGCGTACGGGGTGCGGGACGCGGACGGGTCGCAGCCGGACGCGTGGGGGTACTTGGCGCGGGTCGGCGCGGGGGAGGAGGGGGTGTCGGTGGACGAATACCGCTGAGCCCTGCCGGGGGCGGGGCGGTCTCGGTCCCGTGCGGGACCGTCGTGGCTGGTCGCGCAGCTCCCCGCGCCCGACACCGGCTGAGCCCCACCGGCGCCCTCACCCGTACAGGCCCTCACCCGTACAGCCGGTACAGTCCCCTCGTCGCATCGGCCAGCGCCGACCGCAGTTCCGGCGGGCCCAGTGCCTCCGCCTCCGCGCCCAGCGGGAGGAGTTGGGAGGTGGCGACCTCCACCGACTCCATCGGCACGGTGACCCGCACCCACCCCTCCACGTCCGGCGGTCCCGCCACGGCCAGCGCCTCGCGGGCGACCGGAGGGTCCATGACGCGCGGCAGCCCCCGCACCCCCGCCGGGGAGAGCCGCAGCTCCGCCTCCATCCGCAGGAGCGAGCGGGAGAACTCCGCCGCCCGGGACTCCCAGAAGGCAGGCAGGTCGAAGTCCTCGTCCCGGATGAAGCCCGAAGAGGTCACCGTCACCGCCGTGAAGCGGTCCAGCCGGTACACCCGGAAGTCCCCCGACTCCGCCCGTGCGCAGACGTACCAGATGCCTCCCTTGAGGACCAGGCCGTACGGCTCCAGACGGCGTTCGACCGTGCGGTTGGACCGTCTCTGGTACCGCGCCTCGACGACGAGGTCGCCCCACACCGCCTCCGCCACGGCGGGCAGCGACTCCGGTGTCACCGGCTCCTGGTACCAGCCGGGCGCGTCCAGGTGGAAGCGCTGCGCGGCATTCGCCGACGCGTCCCGGAGCGACGGCATCAGCGCCGCCGACACCTTCAGGCGGGCCGCCGACGCCGCGTCCTGAAGCCCCATCTCCCGCAGCGCGCCCGGCAGCCCGGACAGGAAGAGCGCCTCCGCCTCACTGCGCCCGAGGCCCGTCAGGCGCGTGCGGTAGCCGCCGATCAGGCGGTAGCCGCCCGCCCGGCCCCGGTCCGCGTACACGGGCACGCCCGCCTCGGAGAGCGCCTGGGCGTCCCGTGTGATGGTCCGCTCGGACACCTCCAGCTCCTGCGCCAGTTCGGCGGCCGTCATCATCGGCCGGGACTGGAGCAGCAGCACCATCTTGATCAACCGGGCAGCACGCATGCCCCACATCATGCGGGAACGCGAAACGGCCGGTGCCCCGCACACCCGAAGGCGTGCGAGGCACCGGCCGTACAGAGTGAAGCCCTACAGGCCGTAGCGCTCCCGCGCCTCCTTGACCGCCGAAGCCGGGACGGAGCCCTTCTTCGCCAGCTGCGCCAGCGTCGCCACGACGATCGACTGCGCGTCGACGCCGAAGTGACGGCGGGCCGCCTCACGGGTGTCGGAGAGACCGAAGCCGTCCGTGCCCAGCGAGGTGTAGTCCTGCTCGACCCACTGGCTGATCTGGTCCGGGACCTGACGCATCCAGTCGCTGACCGCGACGACCGGGCCCGGCGCGTCGGCCAGCACCTTGGTCACGTACGGGGTGCGGAACTCGCCCTTCAGCGCGGCCTCGTCGGCCTCCAGCGCGTCGCGGCGCAGCTCGCCCCACGAGGTGGCGGACCAGACGTCGGCGAAGACGTTCCAGTCGGCCGCCAGGAGCTCCTGCGCCTCCAGGATCCAGTGGATCGCGGTGCCGGAGGCCAGCAGCTGGGCGCGCGGGGCGTCCGGCGAGGTGGCCGCCGGGGCGTCCTTGAACTTGTAGAGGCCCTTGACGATGCCCTCCTCGACGCCCTCGGGCATCGCGGGCTGCGGCATCGGCTCGTTGTAGACCGTCAGGTAGTAGAAGACGTCTTCCGGCTTCTCGCCGTACATCCGCTTCAGACCGTCCTGGACGATCACCGCGACCTCGTACGCGAACGCCGGGTCGTAGTTCAGCGACGCCGGGTTGGTGGCGGCGATCAGGTGCGAGTGGCCGTCCGCGTGCTGGAGGCCCTCACCCGTCAGCGTCGTACGACCGGCGGTCGCGCCGACGATGAAGCCCTTGCCGAGCTGGTCGGCGAGCTGCCACATCTGGTCGCCGGTCCGCTGCCAGCCGAACATCGAGTAGAAGATGTAGAACGGGATCATCGTCTCGCCGTGCGTGGAGTACGCGGTCGACGCGGCGATGAAGTCCGCCATGGCCCCGGCTTCGGTGATGCCCTCGTTGAGGACCTGACCGTCCTTGGCCTCCTTGTAGTACATGAGCTGGTCGCGGTCGACCGGGTCGTACGTCTGGCCGAGCGGCGAGTAGATGCCGGCGGAGGGGAAGAGCGCCTCCATGCCGAAGGTGCGCGCCTCGTCGGGGACGATCGGCACCCAGCGCTTGCCGGTCTCCTTGTCCCGCATCAGGTCCTTCACCAGGCGGACGAACGCCATGGTGGTGGCCATGCCCTGCTTGGAGCCCTTCTTCAGCGCGGCGAAGGACTTCTCGGCGGGCTGCGGGAGGGGTGCGACCGGGTGCACGCGACGGGCCGGGGCGGGGCCGCCGAGGGCCGCGCGGCGCTCCTGGAGGTAGCGCACCTCGGGGGAGTCGGCGCCCGGGTGGCCGTACGGGACGAGGGAGTCGTCCAGCTTCGCGTCCGGAATCGGAAGCTCAAGCAGGTCGCGCATGGCGCGGAACTCCTTGCCGGTGAGCTTCTTCATCTGGTGGTTGGCGTTGCGCGACTCGAAGGTCGGGCCGAGCGTGTAGCCCTTGACCGTCTGGGCCAGGATCACGGTCGGCTGGCCCTTGTGCTCGACGGCCGCCTTGTACGCCGCGTACACCTTGCGGGCCTCGTGGCCGCCGCGCGAGGTGTGGAAGCACTCGGCGATCTTCGCGTCGCTCAGCACGGCCGCGAGCTGCTGGAGCGCGGGCTCGGCGCCGAAGAAGTGCTCGCGGATGTACGCCACGTCACGCGTCGCGTACGTCTGGAACTGGGCGTCCGGGACGGCCCGCAGACGGCGCAGCAGCGCACCCGTGGTGTCGAGCTGGAACAGCTCGTCCCAGGCGGTGCCCCACAGCGACTTGACGACGTTCCAGCCGGCGCCGCGGAAGGCGCCCTCCAGCTCCTGCACGACGCGGAAGTTGGCGCGGACCGGGCCGTCCAGGCGCTGGAGGTTGCAGTTGATGACGAAGGTCAGGTTGTCGAGACCCTCACGGGCGGCCAGCGTGAGGGCCGCCGTCGCCTCGGGCTCGTCCATCTCGCCGTCGCCGAGGAACGCCCACACGTGGGAGTTCGACGTGTCCTTGATGTTGCGGTTCTCCAGGTAGCGGTTGAAGCGCGCCTGGTAGACCGCGGAGAGGGGGCCGAGACCCATGGAGACGGTGGGGAACTCCCACAGCCAGGGGAGACGGCGCGGGTGCGGGTAGGAGGGGAGGCCGTCGCCGCCCGCCTCCTGCCGGAAGTTGTCGAGGTGCTGCTCGGAGAGGCGGCCGTCGAGGAAGGCGCGGGCGTAGATGCCGGGGGAGGCGTGGCCCTGGATGTAGAGCTGGTCGCCGGAGCCGTCACCCTCCTTGCCGCGGAAGAAGTGGTTGAAGCCGGTCTCGTACAACCAGGCGGCCGAAGCGAAGGTGGCTATGTGACCGCCGACGCCGAAGCGCGAGCCGCGGGTCACCATGGCCGCCGCGTTCCAGCGGTTCCACGCGGTGATCCGGCTCTCCATCTCCAGGTCGCCGTCGAAGGCGGGCTCGGAGGAGGTCGGGATGGTGTTGACGTAGTCCGTCTCCAGCAGCTTGGGCAGCGCGAGACCGGCGGCCTCGGCGTGCTGGAGGGTGCGACGCATCAGGTATTCGGCCCGGTTGGAGCCTGCGGCCTTGGCGACGGCGTCGAGGGAGGCCGCCCATTCGGCGGTCTCTTCGGTGTCGCGGTCCGGGAGCTGGTCGAGCTCGCTCGGAGCCTTGCGTACGGGGTCGGTCATGACGCCGCCTTCCGGGAAGGAGGGGGTGGAGAGAGAGGGGGGTCTGTGTCTGGCAGGACGGGACCCGGTGGTGCTTTTTGACGGGACCTTGATGAGGTCCGCCGTCGACTGTAAGGACTGATCGATGATCGATCAAAGTTTGAGCCGAAAAAATCCTTCCGCAGCACAAAGTAGGCATTCCGTGCCACGGAAAAGGGCACGAAGTGTCAGTGATGAAAGGTGCATAAGGGGCAATTCAGGCTCGGGGTGCACATCCGAGCACGTGTGCCTTCACCAGTTCACCGATCCGGGGATCACGCCGACGGAACGCCTCGACGAGATCCTCGTGCTCCTCCGCGTACGACTTCTGCACGGTCCCCAGCCACCTGATCGACAGCGCGGTGAAGACCTCGATGCCCAGGCCCTCCCAGGTGTGCAGCAGCACGCCGTTGCCCGCCGCCCGCACCAGCTCCCGGTGGAAGCCCACCGTGTGCCGCACCTGCGCGGTCCCGTCGACCGCCCGGTCGGCCGCGTACAGGGCCACCACGTGCGGTTCCAGGGCCGATACGTCGTCGGCGAGCACGGGGGCGGCCAGCTCGGCGGCGATCTGCTCCAGGCCCGCCCGTACCGGATAGCTCTCCTCCAGGTCGGCGGCCGTGAGGTTGCGTACGCGTACGCCCTTGTTGGGGGCCGACTCGATCAGCCGCAGCGTCTCCAGCTCGCGCAGGGCCTCCCGTACGGGCGTCTGGCTGACCTGCAACTCGGTGGCGATGCGGCGCTCCACGATGCGCTCGCCCGGCTTCCAGCGCCCGCTGACGATCCCCTCCACGATGTGCTCGCGGATCTGTTCGCGGAGCGAGTGGACGACGGGCGGGTTCATGGGTGCTCCTTCAGGAAATACCGACGCGCTGGGAAGACCATACGGCGACGCCCCCGCCCGGAAACCCGGGCGGGGGCGCACACGTACTGCTGGGGAGCCTCAGAGGCCGCATTCGACCTCGTCGCGATCCTCGGCCCCTCGCGGGGCCGCCACGTTGTTACAGACCGAGCTCGACCTCGAACTCGCCCGCTTCCAGGATCGCCTTGACGGCCGTCAGGTAACGGGCCGCGTCGGCGCCGTCCACCAGGCGGTGGTCGTACGACAGCGACAGGTAGGTCATGTCGCGGATCGCGATGGTCTCGCCCAGGTCCGGGTGGTTGATGACCACGGGACGCTTGACGGTGGCGCCGATGCCCAGGATGGCGACCTGGTTCGGCGGCACGATGACCGTGTCGAACAGCGCACCGCGCGAGCCGGTGTTGCTGATCGTGAAGGTCGCACCGGACAGCTCGTCCGGGGTGATCTTGTTGCCGCGGACCTTGCCCGCGAGCTCGGCGGTCTTCTTGGAGATGCCCGCCAGGTTGAGGTCACCGGCACCCTTGATGACCGGGGTCATCAGGCCCTTCTCGGAGTCCACGGCGATGCCGACGTTCTCCGAGTCGAAGTAGGTGATGGTGCCCTCGTCCTCGTTGATCCGGGCGTTGACGACCGGGTGGGCCTTCAGCGCCTGGGCCGCCGCCTTCACGAAGAACGGCATCGGGGAGAGCTTGACGCCCTCGCGGGCGGCGAAGGAGTCCTTCGCGGCGGCGCGGAGCTTCATCAGCTTGGTGATGTCCACCTCGACGACCGAGGTGAGCTGGGCCTGCGAGTGCAGGGCCTTCATCATGTTGTCGCCGATGACCTTGCGCATGCGGGTCATCTTCACGGTCTGGCCGCGCAGCGGCGAGACCTCCAGGGCCGGAGCCTTGGACGCGGCGGCCGGAGCAGCCGGGGCTGCGGCGGCCGGTGCGGGGGCCTTGGCGGCCTCGGCGGCGGCCACGACGTCCTGCTTGCGGATGCGACCGCCGACGCCGGTGCCCTTGACCTGGCCCAGGTCGACGCCGTTCTCGGACGCCAGCTTGCGGACCAGCGGGGTCACGTACGCGCCGTCGTCACCGGAGGTCGCGGCCGGAGCCGGGGCCTGCGGGGCGGCGGGAGCGGGCGCGGGCGCGGCAGCCGGAGCCGGGGCGGCAGCGGCGGGCGCGGCCTGGACCGGAGCCGGGGCGGCCGGAGCAGCCGGGGCCGCGGGGGCGGCCGGAGCCGGGGCGGGAGCGGCCGGGGCGGCCGGGGCCGGAGCAGCGGCGGCAGGCGCGGCCGGAGCAGCCGGGGCGGCGGCCGGGGCCGCGCCCTTCGCGCCGATGACGGCGAGCTTCGCGCCGACCTCGGCGGTCTCGTCCTCGGCGACGACGATCTCCAGGAGAACGCCGGAGACGGGGGCCGGGATCTCGGTGTCGACCTTGTCGGTCGAGACCTCGAGCAGCGGCTCGTCCTCGGTGACCTCCTCGCCGACCTCCTTCAGCCAGCGGGTGACGGTGCCCTCGGTGACGCTCTCGCCGAGCGCGGGGAGGGTGACGTCGGTGCCTTCGGCGGAGCCGGCAGCGGCCGGAGCGGCAGCCGGGGCCTCGGCGGCCGGAGCCGGAGCGGCAGGCGCCTCGGCGACGGGAGCCGGAGCGGCCGGAGCCTCTTCGGCGGCGGCAGGGGCCTCTTCGGCGGCAGCCGGAGCGCCGGAACCGTCGTCGATGATCGCCAGCTCGGCGCCGATCTCGACGGTCTCGTCCTCGGCGACCTTGATGGAGGCCAGGATGCCCGCGGCCGGGGCCGGGATCTCGGTGTCGACCTTGTCGGTCGAGACCTCAAGCAACGGCTCGTCGGCCTCGACGCGCTCGCCCTCGGCCTTGAGCCAGCGGGTGACAGTGCCCTCGGTGACGCTCTCGCCGAGCGCCGGCAGGGTTACGGAAACCGACATGGTTTCAGTTGCTCCTATCGGATGTGGTGCGGGGAAGTGGTCGTCGCGCCCATGACTAAAGCTATTAGTCGTGGGAGTGCAGCGGCTTGCCGGCCAGGGCCAGGTGGGCCTCGCCGAGGGCCTCGTTCTGGGTCGGGTGCGCGTGGATGAGCTGCGCGACCTCGGCCGGCAGGGCCTCCCAGTTGTAGATGAGCTGCGCTTCGCCGACCTGCTCGCCCATCCGGTCACCGACCATGTGGACGCCGACCACGGCACCGTCCTTGACCTGGACGAGCTTGATCTCGCCCGCGGTCTTCAGGATCTTGCTCTTGCCGTTGCCGGCCAGGTTGTACTTCAGGGCGACGACCTTGTCCGCGCCGTAGATCTCCTTGGCCTTGGCCTCGGTGATGCCCACGGAGGCGACCTCGGGGTGGCAGTACGTCACCTTCGGCACGCCGTCGTAGTCGATCGGAACGGTCTTCAGACCGGCCAGACGCTCCGCCACCAGCATGCCCTCGGCGAAGCCGACGTGCGCGAGCTGGAGGGTCGGGACGAGGTCGCCGACGGCCGAGATGGTCTCGACGTTCGTGCGCATGTACTCGTCGACGAGGACGTAGCCGCGGTCCATCGCGACGCCCTGCTCCTCGTAGCCGAGGCCCTGCGAGACCGGGCCTCGGCCGATCGCGACCAGCAGCACCTCCGCCTCGAAGGTCTTGCCGTCGGCCAGCGTCACCTTGACACCGTTCTCGGTGTACTCGGCGCTCTGGAAGAAGGTGCCCAGGTTGAACTTGATGCCCCGCTTGCGGAACGCGCGCTCAAGGAGCTTGGAGCTGTTCTCGTCCTCGACCGGCACGAGGTGCTTGAGACCCTCGATGACCGTGATCTCGGAGCCGAAGGACTTCCACGCCGAGGCGAACTCGACGCCGATGACGCCGCCGCCCAGGATGATCGCCGACTCCGGGACGCGGTCCAGGGTGAGCGCGTGGTCCGAGGAGAGGATGCGGTTGCCGTCGATCTCCAGACCCGGCAGCGACTTCGGCACGGAGCCGGTCGCCAGCAGGACGTGGCGGCCCTGGACACGCTGGCCGTTCACGTCGACGGAGGTCGGGGAGGAGAGCCGCCCCTCACCCTCGATGTACGTCACCTTGCGGGAGGCGACCAGGCCCTGGAGGCCCTTGTACAGGCCCGAGATGACCTCGTCCTTGTACTTGTGCACGCCCGCGATGTCGATGCCCTCGAAGGTCGCCTTCACGCCGAACTGCGCGGACTCGCGCGCCTGGTCGGCGATCTCGCCCGCGTGCAGCAGGGCCTTCGTCGGGATGCAGCCGTTGTGCAGGCAGGTGCCGCCGAGCTTGTTCTTCTCGATCAGTGCGACGTCGAGGCCCAGCTGGGCTCCGCGCAGCGCCGCGGCGTAACCGCCACTGCCACCGCCGAGGATCACTAGGTCGAAAACGGTGCTGGCGTCGTTCGCCACGTCACGTCCTCCATGCATGTGCGCCGGTCGCCGGTCATCGATGACCGGGCGGCGGGGGTGTACGGCCGCTTGTTGTTCGGCCCTGTGGTGGGGGCCCTGTCCTGCCGGTAAACCATCTTCGCACTTGTTCACGGATGGCGGGACGCCGGGCCGGGTTCCGAGACGGGGCTCACCACGCGCCTCGGGGGTTACCAACGCGTACGTACGTACAAATATTTCGTTGAGGGCGAAACCGTACGTACACGCACGTACGACCCCGGGCGCGGAGCCCGGGGCCGTAGCGGGGTGTGACTAACCGAGGTCGCCGTCGGCGGTGCGCTCCGCCAGCTTGACCAGGGTGCGGATCGAGGAGCCGGTGCCGCCCTTGTGGGTGTAGCCGAACGGCGCGGCCTCGTGGAAGGCCGGGCCCGCGATGTCCAGGTGCGCCCAGGCGATGTCCTCGCCGACGAACTCCTGGAGGAACAGACCGGCGACCAGGCCGCCGCCCATCCGCTCGCCCATGTTGGCGATGTCGGCGGTGTCGGAGTTCATGCCCTTGCGCAGCTCCGAGGGGAGCGGCATCGGCCAGGACTGCTCGCCGACCTCCTCCGCGATCTCGTGGATCGCGGTGCGGAAGGACTCGTCGTTGCCCATGATGCCGAAGGTGCGGTTGCCCAGCGCCATCATCATCGCGCCGGTCAGCGTGGCGACGTCGACGATCGCGTCCGGGTTCTCCTCCGAGGCGCGGGTCAGCGCGTCGGCCAGGACGAGACGGCCCTCGGCGTCGGTGTTGAGCACCTCGACGGTCTTGCCGGAGTACATGCGCAGCACGTCACCCGGACGCGTCGCGGTACCCGAGGGCATGTTCTCGGCGAGCGCCAGCCAGCCGGTGACGTTCACCTTCAGGCCGAGGCGGGCGACCGTGACGACGGCCGCGAACACGGCGGCGGCACCGGCCATGTCGCACTTCATCGTCTCGTTGTGACCCGCGGGCTTCAGCGAGATGCCGCCCGAGTCGTACGTGATGCCCTTGCCGACGAAGGCGAGCGACTTCTCCGCCTTGGCGTGCGTGTACGAGATCTTCACCAGACGGGGGCCGTGCGCCGCGCCCTGGCCGACGCCGAGGATGCCGCCGTAGTTGCCCTTGGCCAGCGCCTTCTCGTCGAGGACCTGGATCTTGAGGCCGTGCTCCTTGGCGGCGGCCTGCGCCACGGCCGCGAACGACTCGGGGTACAGGTCGTTCGGCGGGGTGTTCACCAGGTCGCGGGCCCGGTTGATCTCCTCGGCCAGCGCGGTCGCCCGCTCGGCCGCGGCCTTGAACGCCTTGTCACGCGGCTTGGCGCCGAGCAGGGCGACCTCGCCCAGCGGCAGCTTGGCGTCCTTCTTGGCGGCCTTGTCGTCGGTGCCCGCCTGGTCCTGGTACGCGGTGAAGCTGTACGCGCCGAGCAGGGCGCCCTCCGCGATGGCCTCCGCGTCCTCGACGGACTCGATCGGCAGCGCGAAACCGGCCTTCTTGACGCCGTGCAGGGCACGGGCGGCGTTGCCCGCCGCGCGGCGCAGCGACTCGGCGGCGAACGCGTCGTCCTTCTCCGGAACCGGGCCGAGGCCCACGGCCACGACGAGCGGCGTCTTGAGGCCGGAGAGTACGGGCAGCTTCGTCACGTCACCCTCGGCACCCGAAGCGCCCAGGGTCTCCAGGACGGAGGCCAGCTTGCCGTCGAACGCCTTGTCCACGGCCTCCGCGCCTGCGGTGACGACCGGGCCCTTGGGTCCCTTGGCGATGCCGACGACGAGCGCGTCGGCGCGCAGCGTCGCGGCACCGGAGGTGCTGAGAGTGAGAGCAGTCACGGTGGTGAAATCTCGCTTTCCTGGGTTCCTGGTGGTGGCGGGAATGTGCGCCTATCGGACGAGCCTACGCGCGGTTGGGCACTTCGATCACTGCGGAGACCGGTTCACTCATCAGTGGTGTCTCTCCGAGGTTTTAGGAGCGCGGAGCGTAAACCGTGCGTCACACTCTTCACAGCGCATGCAAGGGATCAGGGGATTGCTTCGCATGGCTTGCACATATCTCCCGTCCGGTGTCCATGGAGATGCTGTAGACGGAGAGCCTTCTAGGGGGAGGGGAGTACGCCGTGGCGTACGGAAACAACACGTGGGGCGCGATGCGCGCAGGCAGAGCGGGAGCGGTCCTGCTCAGCGCGGGACTGCTCGGCACGGTACTGGCACTGCCGCCCGCCGGCGCGGTCGCCGCCGAGCTGCCGAGGGTCGATCTGAGGGTGCTGGTGGTGGACGACGGCGGGGAAGCCGTCGGGGCCGTCACCGACGAACTGCGCAACACCGGGGTGCCGTTCACCACCGTCAAGCTCGGCGAGGCCGGGCGGCCGGTGATCGACGCGGCGTTCCTGAGCGACACGGTGAGCGGGCGTCCGCGCGCCAAGTTCCAGGGCGTGGTGCTGCCCAACGAGGCCCCGTTCGGCGCTGGTTCCGCGGAGTCCGCGGCGCTGACGGCGTACGAGAAGAGCTTCGGGATCCGCCAGGTCGACGCGTACACCTGGGCGCATCCGGGCGTCGGGCTCGACTACACCGACCAGGAGGGGTACGCGGGCCAGCTGGACGGCGTGGACGCGACCGTCACCGCCGCCGGGAAGGCGGGGCCCTTCGGGTACCTCGACGGGCCGCTGAAGTTCGAGGACAACTCGCCGTCGGTGATGGAGAGCTACGGATACGCGGCCCGGCCGCGCGCCGGGTACACGAGCTATCTGGACATGCCGACCGGGACCGGCGCGACGCGCGGCAGCCTGGTCGGGGAGTACGTCAACGACGGGCGGCGCGAGCTGGTCGTGACGTTCGCGTACAACAAGTACCAGAAGCAGTTCCGGGTGCTCGCGCGCGGCGTCGTGGAGTGGCTGACGCAGGGCGTACACCTGGGGCAGAGCCGCAACTACTTCTCCGTTCACGTCGACGACGTCTTCGCCCCCGACGCTCGGTGGAACAGCGGGCTCAACTGCACCCCGGGCGACTTCGACTGTGCGGGAGGTGAGGGAGAGAGTGCGAATCCGGTCCGTATGACGGCGGCCGACGCGACCTACGCGGCGCAGTGGCAGCAGCAGAGCGGCTTCAAGCTCGACATGGTGTACAACGCCGGAGCGGGCGAGGAGTGGAAGGCGGAGAACGGCAACGTCGACGCCCTCGCCGACCGGCTCGTCGCCGACCGCGCCCAGTACCGGTGGATCAACCACACCTACACGCACCCCTTCCTCGGCTGCACGCAGGACAACACCGTCGTGCCGTGGAAGTGCGCCACCGACGCGGCGGGCAACACCCTGTGGATGAGCCGCGCCGAGATCTCCAAGCAGATCTCCGACAACCACAAGTGGGCCACCGGCAAGGGCATCGCGGTCGACAGGTCCGAGCTGGTCACCGGTGAGCACTCCGGGCTCAAGACCGCCCCGCAGCAGCCCGTGGACAACCCGAACCTGGCCGGAGCGCTCGCCGACAACGGCGTGAAGTGGATCGCGAGCGACGCCTCGCGCGAGCCGCAGCAGCGGGCGGCGGGCGCGGCGCTGACCGTGCCCCGGCACCCGATGAACGTGTACTACAACGTGGGCACCGCCGCCGAGATGGCCGACGAGTACAACTGGCTGTACACCTCCCGCGCCGACGGCGGCAGCGGGGCCTGCGAGGACAACCCGGCCTCCACCTGCATGGACGAGCCGCTGGACGTCCAGTCGGGCTACGCGTCGTACATCGTCCCGCAGGAGGCCCGCACGGCTCTCGGCCACGTCGTCAACAACGACCCCCGCCCGCACTACGTGCACCAGTCCAACCTGGCCGAGGAGCGCCTGCTCTACCCGGTCCTGAACAAGACGCTCGCCGACTACCGGGCCCTGTTCGCGGACAACGCCCCCGTGGTGAACCCGCGCCAGAAGGACGTCGGCGTCGAGTACACCCGGCGCGCCGCCTGGGACAAGGCCGTCGCCGGGAACAAGGTCACCGCGTACCGCATCGGCGACACCGTCACCGTGCAGACCCCGTCCGGGGTCCTCGCGCCGATCAGCGCACCCGAGGGCACCAAGAAGCAACTGCTGCTCGGCACGGCCGCGTTCGGCACGACGTACGCGGGCGGACGCTCGGCCTGGACCGGACCGGAGCTCCTCCAGTCCGCCGTCACGCTGAAGCTCCCGGCGGCTCCCGCTCCCGCGCCCGCGACCACGACCGAGGCCCCGGCGGTGCAGGCCCCGGCGCTGCGCACCCCGGTCGCCAAGGTGACGCCGCAGGCTCCGGCGGCTCCCGCCGAGCCGCTCACACCGGAGGAGAACGCCGCGCACTAGTCGCCGCGCAGGGGAACGCCGCGCACGAGTCGCCGCGTACGAGAACGCCGCAGTTCCGCACCACCGCACTACCGCACCACCGTCACAGCCGGTCCTCGCACCGCGTCCTCAACGGCGCGGCGCGATGCGGGGACCGGCAGACAGATCCGTCCTGGGGGGACACGAAGAATGAGCCGTGGGCGCCATGTCACCATGCTCACCGAAGGCACCTATCCACACGTCCAAGGGGGTGTCAGCACCTGGTGCGACCAACTGGTGCGCGGCATGCCGGACGTCGACTTCCACGTCATGTCCCTCACGGGCAGCGGCCGCGAACCCGTCACCTGGGAACTGCCGCGCAACGTCTACGACCACACGGTCGTGCCCCTGTGGGGAGCGCCGGACGGCACCCGCACGGCCCGCCAGGGCCGCCACGAGAAGCGCGCCTTCCGGGCCACGTACGAGCGCTTCCTGCTCTCCTTCCTCGACCCGGCGGCGGCGGAGGGCGACTTCGGCCGTGAACTCTTCACCTTCGCCGGACTCGCCCGCGAGGGGCGCCTGACCGCCGCCCTCTCCAGCGAGGACGCCCTGCGCACCCTCATGCGCGTCTGGACGATGCCGCACCTGGACACCGCGCACGCCCGCCCCACCCTGCACGACGCCCTGATAGCCACCGACCTCCTGGACCACCTGCTGCGCCCGCTCGGCGCCCGCCTCCCGGACGGCAGCATCGCGCACGCGGTGAGCAGCGGCCTGGCCACCCTCCCGGCGCTCGCCGCCAAGCACTTCGACGGCGCGCCCTTCCTGCTCACCGAGCACGGCATCTACCTCCGCGAGCGCTACCTCGGCTACCGTTCCGCCGCCCAGCGCTGGCCGGTCAAGGCCCTCCTGCTCGGCTTCTACCGGGAGCTGAACTCCCTCGGCTACCGCGAGGCCGACCTGATCACCCCGTGCAACCAGTACAACCGGCGCTGGGAGGAGCGCGGCGGGGCCGACCCCGACCGCATCCGCACCGTCTACAACGGCGTCGACCCCCAGCTCTTCCCGCACGCGGGCCCCGAACCCGAGGTGCCCACCCTGAGCTGGGCGGGCCGCATCGACCCCATCAAGGACCTCGAAACCCTCGTCCGGGCGTACGCCATCTGCCGCGCCGAGATCCCGGCCCTGCGCCTGCGCCTCTTCGGCGGGGTGCCCGAGGGCGGCGAGGCGTACCGCACCACACTGGAGAAGCTCGCCGCCGAGCTGGGCGTCACCGACGGCATCACGTACGAGGGCCGCATCTCGGACGTCGCACGGGCCTACGGGGCGGGCAGCGTCGTGATGCTCTCCAGCATCAGCGAGGGCTTCCCGTTCAGCATCATCGAGGCCATGTCGTGCGGCCGGACCACCGTCTCGACGAACGTCGGCGGAGTGCGCGAGGCCGTCGGCGACACGGGCCTCGTCGTCCCGCCGCGCGAACCGGAGGCCATGGCGAAGGCCACCCTGGAACTCCTCCGCGACGACCGACGGCGCGCCGAACTGGGCGAGTTGTCCCGCCAACGGGTCATCGACCAGTTCACCTTGCGCCGCTCCGTCGAGGGCTTCCGCCGAATATACGAAGAGCTGGACGGCGTCCCGGAGCCCCTCACCCAGACGCTGCACGACGTGGACGCGGTGGCGGAGGAATGGACGATGCAGCTGCGGATGCCGGACCCGTGGCGGGCGATGACGGCGGACGGGACGACGTGGTGAACAAGGTGAAGGCACGCGTGAAGGCGGTGTGGGCCAGGGCGAAGTGGTTGTTGGCCCATCCGGAGGAAGTGGGGTCTTGGATGCGGAGGGCGAAAGGCGCGGTGAGGGAGGCGACGGCGTTGTGGGACGCCGGGGTGGTGTTCATGGACAAGGTGTTCCCGGACTGGCGTCACCCCGGCACCGCGGAGGGAACCTCATGAGCGGCCCCCTGTGGCTCACGCCCGACGACCGGCAGGACACCCTGCCGGTGATACCCCGCCCCCGCCCCCGCTGGGCGGCCGCCGACGACCCGATGGACGAACTCGCCGAGCGCCTGCGCAACCTCATCGAGGCCGCCGTGCACCCCGACGAGATCGCCGCCATCCTCGAATCCGACGGCATGACGGACGACCACATCCGCCTCACCTACGGCCGGACGAACTCCTTCGAACTCGCCGAGGACCTGTACGCCCGCGTGCCGCGCACCTACCCGGAGCCGGACCTCAAGCCCGGCGACCCCTGGCACGTCTCACTTCTGCCGTGCCTCCTGCGCGGCCTCGTCTTCGCCCTCCCCGGCCTGGCGTACGTACTCGGAGCGCCGTTCGCGACGGGCGCGGCCCCGATCGCGGTGCTCCTGGCCGGGGCGCTCACCGGCTGGGCCTGGAACCAGGCCCTCGCCCACCGCGCGTACACCTGGCTGGGCCTCGGCGACCGCCCGGCCGCCGCCCGCGCCCTGCTCGTCGGAGCCCCGCTGGGCGTACTCCTGGGCACGGTCGTCGCCTTCGCCGCAGCGGGTACGGGCGAGGGGTCCGCGGTGGCCTTCGCCTCCGCCCAGGCCCTCTACCAGGCGGCGGCCACCGTCCTGTTGGTCCTCGGCCGCGAACGACTCCTCCTCGCCGCCCTCACCCCGATGTCGGCGGGCGCGGTGCTCGCCCTCGCGTACGACGTCCCGGACGCGGCCCGCCTCGTCCTGCTGGCGGTCTCCCCCCTCGCGGTGCTCGCCCTCGCGACGGCCGAACTCCTGCGAGGGGCGGCCGGAACGCGCCGCACGGGCAGCAGCAGGGGCCCCGGCGGCCCCCGCATCCTCGCCTCGGTCCCGTACGGGGTCTTCGGCCTGGCCACGGGCGTGCTCGTCCTGTACGCGGCCCTGGGCGACGTGCTGTCGGACGGCGTGGTCTCGGGCGCGGCGGCGGCACCGGGAGCGGTGGCGCTCACCCTCAGCATGGGCCCGGCGGAATGGCTCCTGCACCGCTTCCGCAGCGGAACGCTCGCGGGGCTGCGCACGTCCACGACCCCGGGGGAGTTCCGCCGGGCGACGGCACTGACGCTGACCCGCTGCCTGGGTCAGTACTTGCTGGTCCTCGCCCTGCTCACCGCTCTGGGAACGCTGGTGTGGCCGCAGGCCGGGGGCTTCGACGAGGTGCGCGCACTGGGCCTGCTCCTCATCGGCACGCTGATGTGGACGGGCCTGCTCCTCCAAGCCTTCGGCGCGGTGCTGACGGCGGCGACGGTGTGCGGGGCGGCGGCCCTCGCCCAGACCCTGGCCGTACTGAACGGCGCAGCCCCGGCCGCCTCGTTGACGGCACCGGGCCTGGCGGCCCTCCTGCTGGCGGCCCTGGTCTTCGCCCTCCTGGGAAGGGCGACGGCGCACAGGGGGTAGTTTCAGCCTGTCGAGGGGGCGACGGGCGCAGCCCCCTTCAGCAACACCAGTCATCCCAACTTCCGAGGACCCCGTGAGACACCTGCTCGCCCCGTTCTACGAACACCCCACCACCGCCGCCACCGCCTGGAAGGCCCTCGAACGAGCCTCCCACCGCCTCTACGGCGTCATCCTCAACCCGGCCAACGGCCCCGGCACCGCCCCGGACCCCGCCTTCGCCACCGCCGCCGCGCGCCTCCGCGAAACCGGCACCCGCGTCCTCGGCTACGTCGACACCGACTACGCCCGCCGCCCGCACGCCGACGTGGTGCGGGACCTCCTGAACCACCGCGACTGGTACGGCGTCACCGGCGCCTTCTTCGACCAGGTCTCCTCCGGCCCGGAGGCCGTCCCGCACTACCGCCGCCTCGCCGTCGCCGCCCGCGCGGCCGACGCGGGATCCCTGGTGCTGAACCACGGCACGCACCCCGACCCCGCCTACCTCAAGCTGGCCGAGCTCCTGGTGACGTTCGAGGGCACCTGGCAGACGTACCGCACCGCCGAACAGCCGCCCCCGTGGACGGTGACGTACCCCCCGGACCGCTTCTGCCACCTGGTGTACGCCGCCCCGGCGGACGCCGACGTCGCCGCCCTCGCGGCGGAACGCGGCGCGGCGGTGCACTGTGCCGTACCCGGTGAGGGACCGCACCCCTGGGGCACGCTGCCGCACGGGGTGGGCGCGGTGACACCGCTGTGAGGCGCTTCCTGCTCCTCCTCCTGCTCCTCCTCCTGACGGCAACGGCAGGCTGCACGACACCCCCGGCCCCGGGCCCCACCCCGGCCCCTCCCAGCCCCACCGCCCCCCGCTGGCAACCCCGCCCCGGCACCCCCTGGCAGTGGCAGCTCAGCGGAACCCTCGACCTGTCCGTCGACGTCCCCGTGTACGACGTCGACGGCCACACCACCACGCCCGCCCAGGTCGCCGCCCTGCACGCCAAGGGGCGCAAGGTCATCTGCTACCTCTCCACAGGAGCCTGGGAGGACTTCCGCCCGGACGCCGCCCGCTTCCCCACCGACGTCCTCGGCAAGGGCAACGGCTGGAAGGGCGAACGCTGGCTCGACATCCGCCGTACGGACGTCCTGGAGCCCCTGATGGCGGCCCGCATCGACAGGTGCCGCACGAAGGGCTTCGACGCCGTGGAGCCCGACAACATGGACGGCTACCGCAACAGGACCGGTTTCCCCCTGACCGCCGCCGACCAGCTCCGCTACAACCGTCTGATCGCCCGTCTCGCCCACGACCGGGGCCTCGCGGTCGGCCTGAAGAACGACCTCGACCAGATCCCGGACCTGCTGGAGGACTTCGACTTCGCCGTCAACGAACAGTGCGCCGAGTACGACGAGTGCCGGAAGCTGACGCCCTTCATCACGGCGGGCAAGGCCGTCTTCCACGTCGAGTACGAACTCCCGACGTCCCGCTTCTGCACCCGGGCAAGGGAGCTGAAGCTCAGCTCGATGCTCAAGAAGTACGAACTGGGGGAGTGGCGCGAAGAGTGTTGAGCACCGGCTCAAAGGTCATGTGAGCGTCCGCTCAACGGCAATGTCGAGCACACGCTCAACGGCAATGTTGAGCACACGCTCAACGGCAACGTGAGCACCCGCTCCACAAGCCCGGCCCCTCACCACCCCAGCGCCAACACCACCAGCACCCCGGTGGCCGCCGCCTCCGCCAGCGCCCCGAACACGTCCCCCGTCACCCCGCCGAACCTCCGCACGCAGTGCCGCAGCAGCACCTGCGCCCCACCGAGCGCGACCAGTACCGCCACCGCGTGGTGCACCGCACCGTACGCACCGAAGGCGAGCCAGCCGGCCGCCCCGCACACCAGGGTGACGCCCACCCCCGCCACCACGGCCGCACGCACCGGAACCACCCCGGCGACGGCCGCCCCCAGCCCCTCCGGCCGTGCCGCCGGTACCCCCGCACGGGACGCCAGAGTGAGCACCAGCCTGGCGGCGACCCCCGCCACCAGCGCCGCCACCGCGCCGTGCGCCCAGCCCTCCCCGTACAGCTGCGTCAGCACCGCCACCTGGGCGAGCAGCGTGAACAGCAGCGCCAGAACACCGAAAGGACCGATGTCCGACTGCTTCATGATGTCGAGGGCCGTCGCCGGGGGCTTCGCGCTGCCGAGCCCGTCCGCGGTGTCCGCGAGCCCGTCCAGGTGCAGCCCCCGGGTGAGTACGGCCGGTACGGCGGCCGACGCGACGGCGGCGAGCAGCGGTCCTGACCCCAGGAGCAGCAGCAGCCCGCCCAGCGCCGCCGCGCACAGCCCCACCACCGCACCCGCGACGGGGGCGCACAGCATGCCCGTACGGGCGGCCTCCCGGTCCCAGCGCGTGACGCGCACGGGGAGGACAGTGAGGGTGCCGAAGGCGAACCGCAGGCCGTCCTCAAGGGAGGGCCGGGCGGCGGGCGGGGGAGGAGTGGTCACCGGCCGCAGGCTATCCCGCACGTCCGGCCGGTAACTACCGGTAAGTTACGCACCCCCGGGCATTACCCGTAAAACAGACAAAGCGGAGTGGGTGGCATGGGTCACTGGCTGTACCGGAACATCGTCGAGCCGGGCAAGCTCCCGCTCTTCCTCGCGCTGACGTCCTTCGTGCTGTCCTTCCTCGTCACCCGCACCATCACCCGCCTGATCCGGGCCGGGAAGGGCCCCTTCCGCAACGTCACCCCGGGCGGCATGCACATCCACCACGTCGTCCCCGGCGTCGTCCTCACCACCGTCGGCGGGTTCGGCGCGGTCGCCAGCGGGCGCCACGGGGCGGGGGCCGCGATCTGCGCGGTCATCTTCGGCGCCGGGGCGGGTCTCGTCCTGGACGAGTTCGCGCTGATCCTGCACCTGGACGACGTCTACTGGTCCGAACAGGGCCGCGCCAGCGTGGAGATCGTCGTCCTGACGGCGGCGGTGGTGCTCCTGGTCCTCACCGGCTCGCTCCCCTTCGGCGTGAACGACCTGACCGAGGAGGAGGCGCAGAGCCGCGGCCTGTTCATCCTCAACATCGCCGTCAACGCCACGGGGTCGGTGATCGCCCTCTTCAAGGGCAAGGTGCGCACCGCCCTCTTCGGGATCGTCGTCCCCCTCGTCGGATTCGTCGGCGCGGTCCGCCTCGCCCGCCCCAACTCGCCCTGGGCCCGCCGTTTCTACCGCAGGCGTCCCCGGGCCCGCGCCCGCGCGATGCGCCGGGTCTACCGGCACGACCGCCGCTGGACCCGGCACGTCCGCGCCTTTCAGGACTGGATCGGCGGCGCGCCCTCCCCGAAGCTCTGACCGCCGCGCTCCCGGCTCCTCCGTACGGCTGCCTCGATCAGCATCAGTACGAACACGCCCAGCAGTGCCGCGATGTGCTCCTTGCCCGCCAGGTTCGTCTTGACGATCACCTCGACGACCATCGCGACGACCACGGCGCCCGCCGTCCACCGCGCCCCCATGCGCCAGCACACGTACAGCGCGAGGCCCACCACCGCGGCCGAAGGGCCGGTGTCCATGACGTTCTTGTCGCCCTCCGGCAGCCCGATCGGGTTGTCCGGGCCGAGCGCGACGCCCAGGCGCGCGTACATCGTGCCGGACAGGGTGGCGACGTACGCGAGGAAGAGCGTCTTCCAGCGGCCGAGGCAGATCTCCGCGATGCCGAACACCAGCAGGATCTGCGCCAGCGCCCCCCACACCGGCAGGTCCAGCGCCGGGACGAACAGCGACAGCGGCGTGCGCACCAGGGACAGCAGCAGCGGGTCGCCCGAGCGCACCGACCCGATGTCCTGCACGAACTGATAGCCCCAGGACTGGTTCTGCACCACCTGGAACGTCGCGCAGAGGGCGACCGCCAGCAGGGTGAGCGGAATCGCCCGCCACTTACGGGTGCGGAGCGCATCGCGCACGCGCGCGTAGAGCGCACCCCACTCGCGGTGGGCGAACCGTCTCACGGCGGAGGCGGGAGCGGCCGTCTCGGTCACCTTCTCTTCCCCGTTCCCAGGTGCTTGCGGTGCATCCACTTGGGCAGACCCGGGGCTTCCAGGAAGCCCTCGGCGCGGCCGGCGGCGAGGCCGATGCGCAGCAGGTCGGCACTCTTCTCGAAGAGCATGAAACGAGGCTCCCAGATCGGTCGGTACTTGGCATTGGCCCGGTACAACGACTCGATCTGCCACCAGCGCGAGAAGAAGCTCAGCATCGAACGCCACAGCCTCAGCACCGGCCCCGCACCGAGACGCGAACCACGTTCGAAGACCGACCGGAACATCGCGAAGTTCAGTGAGACCTGAGTGATCTTGATCTCTCGGGCGCTCTGGAGGAGCTCGATGACCATGAACTCCATCAGCCCGTTCTCGGAATCCCGGTCGCGGCGCATCAGGTCCAGCGAAAGCCCCTTCGGCCCCCACGGCACGAAGCTCAGCACCGCCCGCAGCACGCCCTCGCCGTCGAAGCACTCCAGCATCACGCAGCGCCCGTCGGCCGGGTCGCCGAGCCGTCCCAGCGCCATCGAGAAGCCGCGCTCGGTGGCCCCGTCGCGCCAGTCGTCGGCCTTGCGGAGCAGCTCGGCCATCTCCGCCTCGGGGATCTCCTCGTGGCGGCGGACGCGGACGGTGTACCCGGCGCGCTTCACCCGGTTGTACGCCTGCCGCACGGTGCGCATGGCGCGCCCCTCCAGCGTGAACTCGCCCGTCTCCACGATCGCCTCGTCGCCCAGCTCCAGGGCGTTCAGCCCGTGCCGGGCGTAGATCGTGCCGCCCTCCTCGCTCGCGCCCATCACGGCGGGCACCCAGCCGTGCTCACGGGCCTCCGTCAGCCACGGCTCGATCGCGCCGGGCCAGGCTTCCGGGTCCCCGATCGGGTCGCCCGAGGCGAGCGAGACGCCGCCCACCACCCGGTAGGTGACGGCGGCCTTGCCGGTCGGCGACCAGATGGCGCTCTTCTCGCGGCGCAGCGAGAAGTACCCCAGGGAGTCCCGGTCGCCCTGCTTCTCCAGCAGCGCCCGCAGCCTGTCCTCGTCCTCCTCGGACAGCGGGTCGACGGCCCGCCGGGACCGGAAGGCCGCCAGCAGCACGCCGATCAGCAGCGCCGTACTCATGATGTTGATGAGTACGTTCACCCAGCCCGGCGTCATGATCCCGGCGAACTGGTCGTCCGGCGCGGCGATGGAGATCAGCCGGGCGACCCCGTACCGCCAGCGCTCCAGGAAGGTGGAGGAGCCGGCGCCGTGCGATGCGGTGTTCGTGACGGTGACCAGCAGCGCCGCCAGCAGGGACGTGACCAGGAGCCCCCCGACGGCGACGGCCGCCGCCAGCTTCGGATTCGACCGGTCGCCCTTCGCGTAGAACTCGCGACGCCCCAGCAGCAGCGCCACGAAGAAGGCGCCCGTCAGCGCCAGCGAGACCCAGTTGCGCGGATACTGCCGGATCTCCGGAAACTGCATCACCAGCGCGAACAGCGCGAAGAGCAGCCCGCTGAGCGCCAGGTTGAGGATCCACGCCGCCCGCTTGCGCCGCCGCATGGTCACCGCCATGACCAGTGCGAAGAGCCCGGACGCGAAACCGGCCGTCAGCAGGTACGGGGTGAAGTAGTCGCCGTCGTTGTGCTTGCGCAGGTCATTGCCGAGGGAGACCCACACCGCGCTCAGGAAGCAGATGAACGTCATGAGCCGCAGGTACCAGACGGCGAACGTGGCACTGCGCCGGGACAGCGGCGTGCTGTGCCGCCCCGCAGACGCCCTGGACGATTCCGGCGTCTTGGATGCTTCTTCGGTGGCCAAGCGGACATCTCCCATAAAACGCGATGATATGGGTCATTGCGCTGTACGAGAGGTCCGCTCGGCCGGAGCGGAAGGGGAACGACCCCCTCTCCGCACCACGACCGCTCAGTCCGTGTCGCCCGAGCCCTCGGTGAGAGCGTCCTCGTCCTTCTCGTCGGCCCTCTCCCGCAGCGGCAGCTCGGCGGCGAGAGCCGCGGCGGCCTGAACGAGGGGAAGTGCCAGCAACGCCCCGGTTCCTTCCCCCACAGTGACGCCCTGGTCGATCACAGGGTTGAGCGCCATCCGGTCCAGGGCCTTCGCCTGCGCCGGTTCCCCGCTCACATGGCCCGCGAGCCACCAGTCCGGGGCCCGGAACGCGGCCCGCTGCGCCACCAGCGCGCACGCCGCCGACACCACACCGTCCAGGATCACGGGCGTACGCCGTACCGCACACTGCAACAGGAACCCGGTCGCCGCCGCGAGGTCCGCCCCGCCCACGGTCGCCAGCAGCTCCAGCTGGTCCCCGAGCACCGGCCGGGCCCGCCGCAGGGAGTCCCGTACGGCAGCGCACTTGCGCATCCACGCCAGGTCGTCGATGTGCGCCCCGCCGCGCCCGGTCACCACCGACGCGTCCGTCCCGCAGAGCGCCGCGACGAGCGTGGCGGCGGCGGTCGTACCCCCCACACTCAGATCCCCGAGCACCACCAGATCGGTCCCGGCGTCGGCCTCCTCGTCCGCGACGGCCATCCCCAGCCGTACGGCCTGCTCGGCCTCCTCCACGGTCAGGGCGTCCTCGACGTCGATACGGCCCGAGCCGCGCCGCACCCGGTGCCGTACGACCTCCTCGGGCAGCAGCGCGGGATCGCAGTCAAGACCGGCGTCCACGACCCGCACCGGCACCCCGAGCCGCCGCGCCAGCACCGCCACGGGGCTCTCGCCGTCCAGGGTCGCCCGCACCAGGAGGTGCGCGGACGACGCCTCACGGGCGGACACGTCGAGGGCGGCGACCCCGTGGTCTCCGGCGAACAGCACCACCTTCGCCCGCTCGACGGGCCTGACGGGAACGGCCCCCTGCGCGGCGGCCAGCCACTCACCCAGCTCGTCGAGCCGCCCCAGGCTGCCCGGCGCCACGGCAAGGTGCTCACGGCGCTCTTCGGCGTCACGCCGGACGCCGCTGTCGGGGCGTTCGATCAGGTCGGAGAAGTCGTCGAGATTCAGCGCGCTCATTCGCCGAACAGTACCGGCCGTACGGCGTAAACCCTCAGGGCGATCCGGCGGCGCCGCGAACTCCGTCAGCGCAGTACCAGCGCCTGCCCCGCCACCACCAGCAGGACGTGCTCGCACTCGCCCGCGAACGCCGCGTTCAACCGCCCCAGTTCATCCCGGAACCGCCGCCCGGCCGCCGTCGGCGGAACGACTCCCGACCCCACCTCGTTGCTGACCGCGACGACCGTCCGCCGGGTGGTGCGCACCGCCCGCACCAACTCCTCCACCCTCTCCCGCAACGCCCGTTGCCCGTCCGCCGCCCACTTCGCGTCGTCCCACGCCCCGACCCGGTCCATCGCATCGGTCAGCCACAACGCCAGACAGTCGACCAACAACGGCGGCCCGTCCTCTCCCAGCAACCCCGCCACCTCGCACGTCTCCTCGGTCCGCCACGACCCCGGCCGCCGCTCCCGGTGCAGCGAGATCCGCTCGCCCCACTCCCGGTCACCGTCCCGCCGCCCCCCGGTCGCCACGTACACGACACCCGGGAACCCCTCCAGCCGCCGCTCCGCCTCCACCGACTTCCCCGACCGTGCCCCACCGAGCACCAGCGTCCGGCGCGGCACGTCAGGCACGTCCTGGTACTCCCCGACGACCAACGTCGTCCCGTCCGGCACCGCGCGAGCCCCCAGCGCGGCCAGCCGCCTGGCGGTCTCCGCCCCCGCCGGAACGTCATGATCCAGATGTACGGCGACCACATCGGTCGCCCCTGTGACGGCCCCCCACGCCCGCAGCTTCGCGAGCGCGTCCGGCCGCCCGAGGACGTCCATCACCACCAGGTCGTACGGCCGCACACCGCCCTCCCCGGCGGGAGACCCCCCGCGCGGCAGGTACAACAGCCGATCCCCTTCGTTCGAGGTCACCTCGTACCCCGTCCCGGGGGAGTCCATCGGCACCGCCCGCACCCGGTGCCCGCTGATCAGCGTCAACTCCCGTCCGTCCGGCACCCGTCCGGCCCGGGGCAGCCCCGGCGGCAGCTCCACGGGCGGCCCGTCGTGCGGATGCGTCAGCAACACCTGCCGCACACCCCCCAACGACTGCCCCGCACGGGCGGCGGCCAGCGCCGCCCCCGGCGTGAGGTCGAGCAGCAGCGCCCCGTCCACCAGCAGGGCGGTGGCGGCGCGCGCCCGGTCACCCCGGGCGGTGGCGCAGGTGGCGCAGGGGCAGTCGGGCCGGGGCAGTCCGTCGGGGGCGGCAGTGCCGAGCAGAGTCGTTTCCACGCACCGATCCTCCCGTGTCCTTGTGCGGGCTGCGCGCCCGGCTACGCTGCGAGCAGCATCGAGACGACCCGGGAGGCGTACATGGCGTGGACGTGGCGGTTCGAGACGGCCGACGGAACAGAGGTACAACCGGCGGTCGAGCCGGAGGAGTTCACGACGCAGGGCGACGCGGAGTCCTGGCTCGGCGAGGTCTGGAAGGACCTCCTGGAGGGCGGCGCAGCTCAGGTGGTCCTCTCGGAGGACGACAAGAAGATCTACGGCCCCATGAGCCTGAACGCGGAGAGCTGACCCGATGGGGCGCCCCCGCCGGGGGGCGCCCCATCAGGCGCGCGGGGCTGTATCACTGTGCGGCTCCGCCGGGCGGGCGCTCTGGACGCGCCCCATCAGGGGCGCGGGGCTGTATCACTGTGCGGCTCCGCCGCGCGGGCGCTCTGGACGCGCCCCATCAGGGGCGCGGGGAACTGCGCGATCAGCCCTCCACCCACCCGCACCTCCCCACCCCAAGCCCCGCAGGGTTGAGGTGAAGGGGTGGGTCAGGGGCCAAACCCCGCCGAAGGCGGGCCGGGTCCCGGGGGCGGAGCCCCCGCCACGAACAGCAACCACCCACCCGCACCCCGACCCTCCTCACATCTCCCCGAGCGTCACCTCCACCACCTTCTCCACCCCCTCCCGCTGATAAGCGACCTTCACCTTCGCCCCCGGCTTCGACGAAGCCAACGCCTCACTCAACGCCGTGATCGTCGCCACCGGCCCCCCGTCGAACCCGACGAGAACGTCCCCGGCCCGAATCCCCGCCTTCGCCGCCGCCCCGCCCTCCTGGACCGCCGCCACCGCGACCCCCGCCGGCTGGAAGTCGTCACCCAGCACGGTCCGCCCCGAGATCCCCAGCGCGGCCCGCCCCGAGTCCGTCACCCGCCCGTCCTTGATGATCTGGTCCGCGACCGTCTTGACCATCGACGCCGGAATCGCGAACCCGATGCCCGGCGCGGCGGAGTCCCCGTACCCGGGGTCCGTGGCCGCCAGCGTCGGAATGCCGATCACCTGCCCGTCCAGATCCACCAGCGCACCCCCGCTGTTGCCGGGGTTGATGGCCGCCGAGGTCTGCACCATGTTCCCGATGGTCGCGCCGGGGCCACCCCCCTGTGCGGGCTCGGTGACCGTACGTCCCACCGCCGACACGATGCCCTGCGTGACACTGCTGGACAGCCCCAGCGGACTGCCCATGGCGAGCACGATCTGCCCGACCGCCACCTTCGCGGAGTCCCCGAAGCGCGCCGCCTTCAGCCCGTCCGGCACCTTGTCCAGCTTGACGACGGCCAAGTCCTGCTCCGGGTACGTGGCCACCAGCTTGGCCCCCACCGGCGCACCGCCCTCGGTGGCGACGGTGACCTTGAACGCCTTCTCCTGCCCCACCACATGGGCGTTGGTCACCACATGCCCCTTGTCGTCGTAGACGACCCCCGACCCCAGCCCGCTGCGCGCGTTGATCTGAACCACCGAAGGCAGCACGTCCTCGATCACCCGCTGGTAACCCTCCTCCAGCTGCCGCACCCCGGCTCCGGGGGAGACGGCAGCGGATGCGGAGGCCGCCGTCGACGCGCCCGACGCGGACGGCGTCGCCGCCTTCGGCGCGGGGTCCGAACACCCCACCGCCCCGGCCAGCAGCACGGAGCAGGCAGCCAGCGGCAACAGCACCCGATGGCGCGCGGAACCGCTACCGCAAGAAGCGGAAGCACCACCGTAAGAAGCGGAGGTACGACGGAAGGAAGCGGAGTCGCGACGGAAAGAAGCGGAGGCGCGGTCTCGGAAGCGGTCGTCCATGACTGGAGTGTCCCTTCGGTCCGTACGGCGCGGCCTGTCGGAAGGGGCCGATCAGGGGGCTGCGGTTGCCGTCGGCTCGGCGTCCGGGACGGTCAGGAACTGCGTCGCCGCCAGCTCTCCGTAGAGCGAGTCGCCGGAAACCAGCTCCGCATGCGTGCCCACCGCCCGCACCTTCCCCGCATCCATCACCACGATCCGGTCCGCCAGCGTCACCGTCGACAGCCGGTGCGCCACCACCAGCACCGTCGTCTCCCGCGCCGCCTGTGCGACCGCGTCCCGCAGCGCCAGCTCGTTAACGGCGTCCAGCTGCGACGTCGCCTCGTCGAGCAGCAACAGCCGGGGCCTGCGCAGCAACGCCCGCGCGATCGCCACCCGCTGCCGTTCCCCGCCCGACAGCTTCGAGCCCCGGTGCCCGACCACGGTCTCCAGCCCGTCCGGCAGCCGCTCCACCAGCCCGTCCAGCCGCGCCTTGACCAGCACCTCCCGGATGGCGTCCTCCGACGCGTCCGGCGCGGCGAACACCAGGTTCTCCCGCAGCGTCCCCGCCAGCACCGGCGCGTCCTGCTCGACGTACCCGATGGCCGCCCGCAGATCGGCCAGCGGCCATTCCCGTACGTCCCGGCCGTCCACCAGCACCCGGCCGCCACTCGCCTCGTAGAACCGCTCGATCAGCCCGAAGACGGTCGTCTTCCCGGCGCCCGAAGGCCCCACGAAGGCGGTCATCCCGCCGCCCGGCACCTCGAAGTCCACCCCGTGATGGACGTACGGAAGCTCCTCGCGGTACCGGAAGGTGACGCCCTCGAAGGTGACCCGCGCGAACCCTCCCGCGACGGGAGCCGCCACGGCTCCCGTCTCCTCCACCTCCAGCCGTTCCGCCTCCGCGATCCGCGCCACCGCCGCCGACCCCACCTGGTACTGGGTGGCGGCGTCCACGAGTTCCGAGATCGGCTCGATCATGTAGAAGAGGTAGAGCAGGAAGGCGATCAGCGCCGCGATCGAGGTCGACCCCGACGCCACCCGTGCCCCGCCGATCCCCAGCACCGCCAGGAACGACACCTGTACGGCGAGACCCACCGAAGTGCCCGCCATCGACTGCCACTTGGCGGACCGCACCCCGTGCCGCCACGACTCCCGCGCCGCCGCCTCGACGACCGCCGCCTCGCGCGCCTCCGCGCCCGAAGCCTTCACCGTACGGAACGCGCCGAAGGCCCGCTCCAGTACGGCCGAGATCGCGCCGACCGCCTCCTGGGACTCCTTCGTCGCCCGCGAGATCTTCGGCATGACGTACCCGACGGCCCCGCCGATCAGCACGATCACCCCGAGCGTGACGCCCAGCAGCACCGGGTCCATCAGCCACATGAACACGATGATCCCGAGGAAGGACATCAGCCCCGTCGTCGCCGAGACGATCGACTTCGTGGTGACCGAGCGCAGCAGCGTGGTGTCGGAGGTGACCCGCGACATCAGGTCGCCGGGCTGGGTGCGCTCCACCTCGGGCAGCTTCAGCCGCAGCAGCCGCCCGATCAGCGAGCGCCGGGCGGCGAGCACGACGGACTCGGCGGTGCGCTCCAGCACGTACTGTCCGACGGCCTGCGCGACCGTGCCCAGCAGCACCATGGCGACGAGCCCGAGCAGAATGCCGGTGATCGACCGGTCCCCGCCGAGCCGCTCCACGAGGGCCTTCGCGGCGAGCGGCTGGGCGAGCATGCTGGCCGAGCCGACCAGCGTGAACAGCGCACCGAGCGCGACCGTCCACCGATGCGGCCTGAAGTGCTTGTACAGCTCGCGCCAGGTCTCGCGGGCAGGAAGTCTGGGCGTGCTGGGCGTGCTCACCTGCTCGCCGGGCGTCGGCTCGGGCTTCCCCGTTGTCGTGGTCACGTTAAAGGAGACGCAAAGTGAGGTGGTTCACCTGCCCGCGTCGCAACCTTTACTGCCACTGCCACTGCCACTGCCCTCACCCCGCCGCCGCCCCAGGCGTCAGCCCCGCACCCCGCACAGGTGCAGGAGCGCCGCCACCCCCCGGTACGGATCGGTCCGCCCCGCCCTGTCCTCCAGCTCCAGCACCCGCGCCAGCTCCTCCGCAGGAAGCGGACCGGCCTCGTCCGGCACGTTGTCGGTGAAGACCCGCACCCCGTACCAGGCGTGCAGCGGCGCCGCGATCCCCGCCAGCGTCGCCGTCAGCGCGTCCAGCCGGTCGCCCCGCACCACGAGCCCGCGACGGTTCGTGTACGTCGACGAGTCCAGCGCACCGAGCGCCCCCGCCCAGTCCCCGGCGAGCCCCGGCCGCATCGCAGCCGCATCCGCGTTCCGCACGAGGAGCGACAGCATCCCGCCCGGCGCCAGCATCCGCGCGAGCCCCGCCACCAGGGCGTCGGGCTCCGCGACGTACATCAGCACTCCATGACACAGCACCACGTCGAAGCTGCCCGGCAGGAAGTGGACACCCGTGTCGCGGCCGTCGCCGTGCATCAGCCGGACCCGCTCGCGGATTCCGGCGGGCTCGAAGGACAGGGCGTCACGGGCGGTGGCCAGCAGGTCGGCGTCGGCCTCGAGCCCGGTCACCCTGTGCCCGGCGCGGGCCAGCCGCAGCGCCTGCGTACCCCGCCCCATGCCGACGTCGAGTATCCGCAGCCGCTGCCCGACCGGGAAGCGCGCCGATATCTGCTCGTCGAGCTGCCGGGCGACCAGCTCCTGCCGCACGGTGTTCCGCAGCCCCCCGAGCCCTGCGGCCCATGCGGCGGAAGCCCCGCCGAAACCCGCCGGAACGGCGGTCGACGAGGCTCCCGAAACGTGGGGGGTGTCCGTGCTCAGGGCCGTTCCCCGCGCTTGACCTGCGGCTTCGGCAGACGCAGTCGGCGCATCTGGAGCGAGCGCATCAGGCCGTACGCGATGACGCCGCGCTTCGGCTCGTCCGGGAAGCGGGCGTTGACCTGCTTCTTGAGCCGGATCGCCAGACCGATCGAGTCGATCACGATCAGGACGATGACGATCATCCACAGCAGCAGTGCGATGGTCTGGAGATTGCCGACCTGGATCATGCTCAGAACGAGGATGATCACCGCCATCGGCAGGAAGAACTCCGCGACGAAGAAGCGCGAGTCGACGAAGTCGCGGGTGAACCGGCGCACCGGACCCTTGTCACGGACGGGCAGGTACCGCTCGTCACCGCTCGCGAGGGCTTCGCGCTGCTTGGCGAGGTCCACGCGGCGGGCCTCCCGCTGGCGCTTCATCGCCTCCTTGCGGTTCGCCGGCGGCGCGGCGACGCTGCGCCGCTGCGACTGCGCGACGGCGCGCTTCGGGGTGGGGCGCCCCTTGGGCGCCTGCGGGTCACGGGGCTGCTTGGAGAGGTCGGCCGTCACCTTGTCGGTGGCGGCGGTCTTCTCAGCGCTGGAGTTGGCACGGCTACGGAACACAAATCCAAGGGTACGGGTTTCGGTGCATGGACCCGAGCGCCAGGGGGAACGATCCGGCAACACCTGCGTCCATCCGGCCGCACGGCGTGCGGCTTCGTACGACTTGATACGGCTTGCGGCGGGCCGAGGGGGCGCTGCGGAGCCGTCCCCGGACGTCCGTACCAGGGTCGCCTCTACTCCCTACGCCTGAGCCCGGGCGCGCACAGTCGTCCTGGAGGAGGAGCGCATCGACACCGGAACAGTGCGGTAATGGAGACAGGGCCCGTACTGTGGGGTCTGTTGGAGTGGCCAGGAGCCGGAGTCCGTCAGAAGGGGGCGCGCGAAGCCCATGAGCGGTGTCATGAAGCGTATGGGGATGATCTTCCGCGCGAAGGCGAATCAGGCCCTTGACCGGGCCGAAGACCCGCGGGAGACGCTGGATTACTCGTACCAGAAGCAGCTTGAACTGCTCCAGAAGGTACGCAGGGGAGTCGCGGACGTCGCGACGTCGCGCAAGCGCCTCGAACTCCAGCTGAACACGTTGCAGATCAACTCCTCCAAGCTGGAGGACCAGGGCCGCAAGGCGCTCGCGCTCGGCCGTGAGGACCTCGCCCGCGAGGCCCTGTCGCGCCGTGCCGCGTTGCAGCAGCAGGTCTCCGACCTGGAGGTGCAGCACCAGACCCTCCAGGGCGAGGAGGAGAAGCTGACGCTGGCGGCGCAGCGCCTCCAGGCCAAGGTCGACGCCTTCCGCACGAAGAAGGAGACCATCAAGGCCACCTATACGGCGGCCCAGGCACAGACCCGGATCGCTGAGTCCTTCTCCGGCATCTCCGAGGAGATGAGCGACGTCGGCGTCGCGATCCAGCGTGCCGAGGACAAGACCGCACAGCTCCAGGCCCGTGCGGGCGCCATCGACGAACTGCTCGCCTCGGGCGCGCTGGACGACCAGTCCGGCCTCGCCAAGGACGATATCCAGGCCGAGCTGGACCGCCTCTCCGGCGGTACGGACGTCGAGCTGGAGCTCCAGCGGATGAAGCAGGAGCTGGCTGGCGGGCCGTCGCAGCAGGCCATCGAGGGCGGCCAGGGCGGCTCCCAGCAGGGCCACCAGGTCCAGGACCAGTCCCGCCCCCGCTTCGACAAGCAGTAGCCAGGAGCAGGTGAACGGAGGAGCGTCATGATCGTACGGATCATGGGCGAGGGCCAGCTCGACCTGGCCGACAGCCACTTCGTCGAGCTCAACAAGCTCGACGACGAACTGCTGGCCGAGATGGAGAACGGGGACGGGCCCGGCTTCCGGCACACGCTGGAAGCCCTCCTGGAAGCCGTCCGCACCCTGGGTTCACCTCTCCCGGACGACTCCCTCGAACCCTCCGAGCTGATCCTTCCGGCGCCGGACTCCACGCTGGAGGAAGTCCGCGCCCTCCTCACCGAAGACGGCCTCATCCCCGGCTGACCCCTCTCCCTCCCACTCCACCCGAGCCCCCGCCACCCCCGGTGCCGGGGGCTCCGCCGCCCCCAACCCCCCGGTGCTGGGGGCTCCGCCACCCCCAACCCCCTCGGGCGGCGCGATCACCTCTCAGCCCCCGCCCCGCCCAGCTCCCTCGGGCTCCGCCCCGCCTCGCCCTCTTGGGCGCCGCTTCCGCCTAGCCTCCTTGGGCTCCGCCCTCCGCTTCCCTCGCCCCCTTGGGCGGCGGGGCCGCCCCCCGGGGGCGGAACGGGCGGGCAAGGGGGCGGCCCCTCTCGCTCCGGGCCCACCCCGGAGCGCCCCCGGCCCGCCCCGGTACCGCCCGCACCCCGCAAGGGGCCCGCCCCGGTGCCGCCCGCCTTTACCTCCGCCATCAGGTGCGCCGCACCCCGGTGCGCCTGCGGCGGGCCGCCCCTCCCCGCCCCTCCCCGCCCCTTCACCTAAAGCGCTCGCCGCGCGGCTGTCCCGGACACGTGCGGGCGCGTCGTGGCTGGCCGCGCAGTTCCCCGCGCCCCTAAAGGGGCACGTCGCACCCGGCCCCCGCGAAGCCGGGAGCGCACGCGCGGCCGAGCCGCACAGTGACACAGCCCCGCACCCGCGGGGGCGGAGCCGCACAACGACACAGCCCCGCGTCCCCGCAAGGGGCCCGTACCGTAGAGCCATGCCGCCCAGCCCCCGCCTCACCCGCCCCCGCACCTGGCTGCGCGCCCACCCCCTCGCCTTCGACGCCGCCCTGGCAGCCGTCGTCCTCGCAGCCATGATCATCGGCTCGTTCGCCGACCCCCACGACGGCATGCACGGTCCCTCCTTCGGCACCCGCACCCCCGACGTCCGAGGCGTCGTCCTCATGGTGTTGGCCGCCCTCGCCCTCGCGTTCCGCCGCCGCAGCCCCCTCCCCGTGCTGGCGATCACGACCATCCTCACCGTCACCGCCCTCATCGCCGCGCCCGACGGCCCGCGCGCCCCCGTCGCCATGAGCGCGGTCGTCGCGCTCTACACGGTCGCCGCCCGCACCGACCGCCCCACCACCTGGCGCATCGGCCTGCTCACCATGGTCGTCCTGACCGGTGCGGCCATGCTGACCAGCGACGGCCCCTGGTACGCGCAGGAGAACCTGGGACTCCTCGCCTGGACCGGCATCGGAGCGAGCGCCGGCGACGCGGTCCGGTCGAGGCGCGCCTTCATCGACGCCATCCGCGAGCGCGCCGAGCGCGCCGAACGGACCCGCGAGGAGGAGGCCCGCCGCCGCGTCGCCGAGGAGCGGCTGCGCATCGCCCGCGACCTGCACGACGTGGTCGCGCACCACATCGCCCTCGTCAACGTCCAGGCGGGCGTGGCGGCCCACGTCATGGACAAGCGCCCCGACCAGGCCAAGGAGGCCCTCGCGCACGTCCGCGAGGCCAGCCGCTCCGCCCTGGGCGAGCTCCGCGCCACCGTCGGCCTGCTCCGCCAGTCCGGCGACCCCTCGGCCCCCACCGAACCCGCCCCCGGCCTGGCCGTCCTCGAAGGGCTCCTCGACACCTTCCGCAACGCCGGGCTCCCGGTCGCCCTCGCCCGCACCGACGACCAGGAACTCGCCGCCTCCGTCGACCTGGCCGCGTACCGGATCGTCCAAGAGGCCCTCACCAACGTCCGCAAACACGCGGGCCCGGACGCGAAGGCCGAGGTCAGCGTCGTACGGGTGGGCCACACGGTGGAGGTGACCGTCCTCGACAACGGGACCCAGAACCCGCCCCCCGAGGACAGCGGAGGCCACGGCCTCATCGGCATGCGCGAGCGCGTCACCGCCCTCGGCGGCACCCTCACCGCGGGCCCCCGCCACGGAGGCGGCTTCCGCGTGCATGCGATCCTGCCCGTCACAGCCGGTACCAAGGCCACCGCACAGGCCCGCCCGCAGCAGCCCGGCCCGGGGGAGAAGAACACATGAGCACGACGCCCGAGTCCCTGCCGCCCATCAAGGTCCTCCTCGCCGACGACCAGGCCCTCCTGCGCAGCGCCTTTCGCGTACTCGTCGACTCCGAGCCCGACATGGAGGTCGTCGGTGAGGCGGCCGACGGGGCGCAGGCCCTGGAGCTGACCCGGCTGCACCGCCCCGACGTCGTCCTCATGGACATCCGGATGCCCGGCACCGACGGCCTGACCGCCACCCGCGAGATCGGCGCCGACCCCGAACTCGCCGCCGTGCACGTCGTGATGCTCACGACCTTCGAGGTCGACGAGTACGTCGTGGAGTCGATCAGGGCAGGGGCTTCCGGCTTCCTCGGGAAGGGGGCCGAGCCGGACGAGCTGCTGAACGCCATCCGGATCGCGGCAGGGGGCGAGGCCCTGCTGTCGCCCGCCGCGACCAAAGGGCTGATCGCCACCTTCCTCAAGCAGGGGGAGGCCCCGGGCCCGCGGCCCACCGCCGACGGCACGCACGCCGTCCGCCTCGCCACCCTCACCGTCCGCGAGCGCGAGGTCCTCGTGCACGTCGGCGGCGGCAACTCCAACGACGAGATCGCCGAACTCCTCGTCGTCAGCCCCCTCACCGTCAAGACCCACGTCAACCGCGCCATGGCCAAGCTCGGGGCCCGCGACCGGGCACAACTCGTGGTGTTCGCGTACGAATCCGGACTGGTCCGCCCCCGGACGGAGTGAGCGGACTACTCCCGAGGCGTACGCCCCTGGGTGGAGTGGCGGAGTGCTCCGGAGTACTCCATGCGCGGTACTGGCCCGGCGAGAAAGGGACCTGGGAGCGAGGAAGAGGGCCTCGCGGATGGCCGATCGTATGAAAGGACCACCGTGACCCCCGCTTCCGCCTGCTGCCACACGGGCCCGCGGACCGGCGTCCACCTGCCACGCTCGCCCTTGAAGTGCCACGGAAGTGAGACCCACCCATGTCCTGGCTGTCCAGGTTCAGCCTCGCCCAACGGGCCTTGATCGGGCTGATATCGATCGTCGCGATCGTGTTCGGCGCGATCGCGATTCCGCAGCTCAAGCAGCAACTGCTGCCCACCATTGAGCTCCCGATGGTGTCCGTGATCGCCCCGTACCAGGGCGCTTCCCCGGACGTGGTCGAAAAGCAGGTCGTCGAACCGCTGGAGAACTCCCTCAAGGCCGTCGACGGCATCGAGTCCGTGACCTCCACGGCCAGCGAGGGCTCCGCCGTCATCATGGCGACCTTCGACTACGGCGACGAGGGCTCCAAGCAGCTCGTCGCCGACGTCCAGCAGGCCGTCAACCGGTCCCGGGCGGTGCTCCCCAAGGACGTCGACCCGCAGGTCGTCGCCGGTTCCACCGACGACCTGCCGACCGTCACCCTCGCCGTGACCTCGGACAAGGACCAGCAGGCGCTCGCCGACCAGCTGGACCGCACCGTCGTCCCGGCCCTCCAGAACATCGACGGCGTCAGCCAGGTCACTGTCGACGGCGTCCAGGAACTCCAGGTCGCCGTCACCCCCGACGACGCGAAGCTGGCGGGTGCCGGGCTCACCGCGATGACGCTGAGCCAGGCCCTCCAGCAGGCGGGCGTCACCGTCCCGGCCGGTGCGTTCACCGAGGACGGCACGTCCCGTACGGTCCAGGTCGGCGGCAGCCTCACCTCGCTGAAGCAGATCGAGGACCTGCGGATCAGCGGCCAGGCCGTCCCCGGTCAGACCCCGCCCAAGCCCGTACGCCTCGGTGACGTCGCCAAGGTCGAGGAGAAGCCCGCCGCGGCCACCGCCCTGACCCGCACCAACGGCAAGCCCAGTCTGTCGGTCTCGGTGACGATGGACCAGGACGGCAGCGCGGTCGCGATCTCCGACGCGGTCAAGGAGAAGCTGCCCGAGCTGCGCGACGGCCTCGGCTCCGGCGCGACCCTGACCACCGTCTTCGACCAGGGCCCTTCCGTCTCCAAGTCGATCTCGGGACTCACCACCGAGGGCGCGCTCGGACTCGCCTTCGCGGTCGTCATCATCCTGGTCTTCCTGGCGTCGATCCGCTCGACGCTGGTCACCGCGATCTCCATCCCGCTGTCGGTCGTCCTCGCGCTGATCGTGCTGTGGACGCGGGACCTGTCCCTCAACGTCCTCACCCTCGGCGCGCTGACCATCGCGATCGGCCGCGTCGTCGACGACTCGATCGTCGTCCTGGAGAACATCAAGCGGCACCTGTCGTACGGCGAGGAGCGCTACCAGGCCATCACCACCGCCGTGAAGGAGGTCGCGGGCGCGGTCACCTCGTCCACGCTCACCACGGTCGCGGTGTTCCTGCCGATCGGTCTCGTCGGCGGCATGGTCGGCCAGCTCTTCGGGTCCTTCTCGATCACCGTCACGGCCGCGCTGCTGGCCTCGCTGCTGGTCTCGCTCACCGTGGTGCCGGTCTTCTCGTACTGGTTCCTGCGCGCCCCGAAGGGCTCCGAGGGCGTCGATCCGGAGGAACTGCGCCGCAGGGCCGAGGAGAAGGAGAACAACAGCCGCCTGACGCGGATGTACGTTCCCGTGCTCCGCTTCGCCACCAAGCGCCGCCTCGTCAGCCTGGCCATCGCCCTCGTGGTCCTGGTCGGCACCTTCGCGATGGCCCCGCTGCTGAAGACCAACTTCTTCGACCAGGGCGACCAGGACACCCTCGCGCTCACCCAGAAGCTGAAGCCCGGCACCAGCCTGGATGCCTCCAACGAGGCGGCCCTCAAGGTCGAGAAGGTCATCGACTCCGTCGACAAGGTGAAGGACTACCAGGTCACCGTCGGCTCCTCCGGCATGATGGCGGCCTTCGGCGGCGGCTCCGGCACCAACCGGGCCTCCTACCAGCTCACCCTGAAGAGCGCCGAGGACACCGAGGCGGTCACCAAGGAGCTGGAGAGCAAGCTCGCCGCCCTCCAGGGCGCGGGCGACACCAAGGTCGGCTCGGGCGGCGGCGGCTTCGGCGGCCAGGACCTGAGCGTCGTCGTCAAGGCGGCCGACGCGGACACCCTCGCGAAGGCTTCCGAGCAGGTGAGCAAGGCCGTCACCGGTCTGAAGGACGTCACCGACGTTCAGAGCGACCTGGCCCAGTCGGTGCCGCGCATCTCCGTCAAGGGCACCCCGAAGGCCGCCGAGGCGGGCTTCAACGACGCGGCGCTGGGCGCGGTCGTCGCGCAGGCCGTCCGGGGCACTCCCTCCGGCAAGGCCATGCTGGACAGCACCGAGCGCGACATCGTCATCAAGGCCGAGAAGCCCGCGACGACGATGGACGAGCTGAAGAAGCTGCCGCTGGGCCCCGGCGTCACCCTCGGGAAGATCGCCGACGTCAAGCTCGTCGGCGGCCCGGTCTCGATGACCCGCATCGACGGCGCCCGCTCCGCGACCGTCACCGCCAAGCCGGTCGGCGACAACACGGGTGCGGTCACCGCCGCCCTGACCAAGAAGATCGACGAGATCAAGAAGGAACTGCCGCAGGGGGCGAGCGTCTCGATCGGCGGGGTCTCCTCCGACATGGACGACACCTTCGGCAAGCTGTTCCTGGCCATGCTGGCGGCCGTCGCGATCGTCTTCCTGCTGCTGGTGGCGACCTTCAAGTCGCTGATCCAGCCGCTGATCCTGCTGGTCTCCATCCCGTTCGCCGCCACCGGCGCGATCGGCCTGCTGCTCGCCACCGGCACCCCGATGGGCGTCCCGGCGATGATCGGCATGCTGATGCTCATCGGCATCGTGGTCACCAACGCGATCGTGCTGATCGACCTGATCAACCAGTACCGGGCGCAGGGCCTGGGCGTCGTCGAAGCGGTCGTCGAGGGCGGCCGTCACCGGCTGCGCCCGATCCTGATGACCGCACTGGCGACGATCTTCGCGCTGCTGCCGATGGCCCTGGGCATCACCGGGGAAGGCGGCTTCATCTCCAAGCCGCTCGCCATCGTGGTGATCGGCGGTCTGATCACCTCGACCCTGCTGACGCTCCTCCTGGTCCCGACCCTCTACGCCATGGTGGAGCTCCGCAAGGAGCGCCGTGCGGCGAAGAAGGCGGCCAAGCGGGGCAACGGGCCGAAGGGCCCGGACGCGGGCACCGAGGCGAAGGGCGACGACCGCGAGCCGGTCACCGTCTGATCCCCGCCTGACAAGTGAGCCCTGACAAGTGAGTCCTGAAATGTGAGTAAGGGGCGCCCTCCGGGAGGGCGCCCCTTACTCATGCTCACGTGACCGTCAGACCGTCGGGTCCTCCGGGATCGCGTGCACCTCGACCGGGTCGTTCCCCGGCTTGCCGCCGGGGCCGGGACAGGCGGAGGCGCGTGCGGCGATCTCGTACGCGCGCTCCTCGCTCTTCACGTCCACGACCCAGTACCCCGCGAGGATCGGGCCCTTGACCGCGGGCCCGTCGGTGACCTGCGGTTTCCCGTCCGCACCCGCCCGTACCGTCTTGGCCAGGCCGGGCCCGCCGAGCCCGCGCGCCTCGACCATCTCACCGGCCGAGGTCAGCTCGTTGTTGAGGGCTTCCATGTGGGCGAACATCGCCTGCATGTCTTCCTGCCCGTAGGACGACATGACGCTGTCCCAGTCGGCGGAGTTCACGTTCATCTGGATCATGTACAGCATCTGCCTGCGCTCCTTGTGCCGAGTCGTTTCTTTCCGTGCTGAAGGGTGGACTGCCGCCTCCAGCGAAACTCATCGGTCCCCGGTGCGCTACGGGAGCGCCAGCATCCGCTCCAGCGCCAGCTTCGCGAAGCTCTCCGTCTCCCGGTCGACCTCGATCTGGTTGACCAGTGCGCCCTCTGCCAGGGACTCCAGGGTCCACACCAGGTGCGGGAGGTCGATGCGGTTCATCGTCGAGCAGAAGCAGACCGTCTTGTCGAGGAAGACGACCTCCTTGTCCGGGTGCGCGTTCGCGAGCCGCCGTACGAGATTCAGCTCGGTCCCGATCGCCCACTTCGAACCGGCCGGGGCCGCGTCCAGGGCCTTGATGATGTACTCGGTCGAGCCGACCTCGTCCGCCGCCGCGACGACCTCGTGCTTGCACTCGGGGTGCACCAGGACCCGTACGCCCGGAATCCGGGCCCGTACGTCCTCGACCGACTCCAGCGAGAACCGGCCGTGCACCGAGCAGTGCCCGCGCCACAGGATCATCTTGGCGTCGCGCAGCTGCTCGACGGTGAGCCCGCCGTTCGGCTTGTGCGGGTTGTAGAGCACGCAGTCGTCCAGCGACATCCCCATGTCCCGTACGGCGGTGTTGCGCCCCAGGTGCTGGTCGGGGAGGAAGAGCACCTTGGTTTGCCCGGGCTCCCCCTGCTCGAAGGCCCAGTCCAGCGCCCTCTTCGCGTTGGACGAGGTGCAGATGGTGCCGCCGTGCTTGCCGGTGAACGCCTTGATGTCGGCGGAGGAGTTCATGTACGAGACGGGCACGACGGTGTCCGCGAGGCCCGCGTCCGTGATCACGTCCCAGCACTCCGCGACCTGCTCGGCGGTGGCCATGTCGGCCATCGAGCAGCCCGCCGCCAGGTCCGGCAGCACGACCTTCTGGTCGTCGGAGGTGAGGATGTCGGCCGACTCGGCCATGAAGTGCACGCCGCAGAAGACGATGTACTCGGCCTCCGGCTTGTTGGCGGCGTCGCGCGCGAGCTTGAAGGAGTCACCGGTCACGTCCGCGAACTGGATGACCTCGTCGCGCTGGTAGTGGTGGCCGAGGACGAAGACCTTGTCCCCGAGCTTCTCCTTGGCCGCGCGGGCGCGCTCCACCAGGTCCGGGTCGGACGGGGACGGCAGGTCGCCGGGGCACTCGACGCCGCGCTCGCTCCTGGGGTCGGCCTCGCGGCCGAGCAGCAGCAGGGCGAGGGGAGAGGGCTGGACGTCGAGCTCGACGGCCTGGCGGGGCTGGGCGGTGGTCACGACACGCACCCTTTCTGTTCTGCGAGATGCGAGAGCGGCCCGGGAGGTGGAGCGAAGGGCCTTTTCGTCGAAATGACGCTATCTATGATAGTCGCTTCACGTCAGTTTGACGATGCCGATCTCGTCGATGTGACGAATTCCCGTGGAGGGCACGGAGGACGCCCGGACCCTCTTCCGGGGTCCACTGCCCCGCTCCGTACGGATCCCGGTGTGCGAGCATGAAAGGAGCAGCACCACACACGCTGGAGCACCACACGCTCAGGCCCGGAATGAATCCGCGGCCCCGCCGGTTACAACCGTCGGCAAGCAGTCCGTACAACCCGGGAGAGATGTAGATGTCCGTTCAGGACGACAAGACCACCGTGAGCGACGGCATTCTCCTGTCCGACGCCGCCGCGGCCAAGGTCAAGGCCCTGCTCGACCAGGAAGGCCGGGACGACCTGGCGCTCCGCGTCGCCGTGCAGCCCGGCGGCTGCTCGGGCCTGCGGTACCAGCTCTTCTTCGACGAGCGTTCGCTCGACGGCGACGTCCTCAAGGACTTCGACGGTGTGAAGGTCGTCACCGACCGGATGAGCGCCCCGTACCTGGGTGGCGCCTCCATCGACTTCGTCGACACCATCGAGAAGCAGGGCTTCACGATCGACAACCCGAACGCCACGGGCTCCTGCGCCTGCGGCGACTCGTTCAACTAGCGGGACCTCAGCGGAAACGAAGGCGGTTGTCCCGGACCTCACGATCCGGGACAACCGCCTTCGTCCTGCCCGCACACCGCTTCGTCCCGCCCGCGCACCGCCGGGCCGCGCGGGCTCACCTCACCCCCGCGGAATCGCCTTCCCGCTCTCCCCGACCACCTGACGCCCGTCCAGTGGCCTGCTCAGCTCCACCGAAGCCGTCAGCTTCTTCGCGACCGCGATGCAGAGGCGCTGGGGGTCCGGATTCGTCTCTTCCACCCGCACCTTCACCACGCCGCCCTCCTCGACGGCCTTCGCGGCGTACGTGCTGCACGCCCCGCCCCAGAAGCTGAGCGTGAGCGCGCGCCCCTGGACCGTGTACGACGCGACGTAGCGGTCCGGAGTGGTCCCGGGCTCCGCCGTCGGCGCACCGCTCGGCCCGTCCTGCGGCGGCCCGGGCACGGTCAGGAACGTCGGGTCCACCGCCGGATACGTCACCGTGTACGGCGCCCCACCGCGCTCCGGAGCCACCCGCAGCAGCCAGGAAGGCACCAGCATCTGCTGCCCGTCCGCGTACTGCACGGCGAGCCCGAAGGCCGCGGACGAGACGTGCACCGTGCGCTGAGGGCGCTCGCGCGGCTCGCACGGCAGGATCTTCCCCACCGGCGGCGCCGGCTCCACCTTCCCGCCGGGCGTCTCCTTCTCCCGTACGGGAACAGGATCGGCGCACCCCGCGACGGCGGGCGGCCGCACCCCGCGCCCCGCCTTGTTCAGCAGCTCGACGGCCTTCGCCGCACCGATCACCGGATACGTCGCGCCCTTGTTCAGCTCCTTCAGATTCCCGCTCCCGCCGACCACGCGACCGTCGGGCCCGACGGGAATGCCGGTCGTCCAGCCGTACGTGGGAAGCCCACCGACGACCGGGTCCGCGTTGACGACCCGGGAGCCGCCCAGCACCTGGGCCGCGTCCAGCGCGGCGTCGCCGAGCCCCAGCGCCTCCAGTACGGGAGCCGCCGCCTTCTTCGCCGCCTCCTCGCTCACAGGAGTCCCCGACGTGCACGCCTTCCCCCGCACGCAGTCGACGCTTCCCCTGCCGTCGGCGCGGGGATGCCGGGCGAAGGTCCACGTGCCCGGAGCGCGCTGATTCACCCGCAGCTGCGACCCCGTACCGTCCGGCAGCGCACCGACCTGCCAGGAGCCGCCGACGAGTTCCGGGGTGCCCTCGACGCCGAGCGCCTTCGCCAGCCGCGCCACCTCGTCGGCACTCACCGCGCCCTGCGCCCGGTACACCGGGGCCGTCCCCGGCCCCTTCGGCAGCTCGCCGACCAGCCGGTAGACGACCGGACCCAGGCCGGTGCCGTGGGGGTCGGGCTCACCGGGGGCGATTCCGGGGGGCGTGCTCTGCGCACCCGTACCGCCCGACCCGGCATCCGTACCGCCGCCGAGGGAGAGCGGGGGAGGGGAGCCGCCGGGCGCACCGGGACCGCTCGGAGCCCCGTCCGCACCGGCGGTGGACGCCCAGTGCGCACCCCCACCGCCGACGAGCAGCACGGCGGCCGCCACCGAGGCCGTGACCAGCGGAATGCGCCGTCGGGGGCCTTCTTGCGTCTGCTGCTCGCTACTCACCGGACCGCTCCTTCGCCCACGCCGGACCCACGCCGTCGCAGGACGTCGCCTTGGACAGGAGACACCGGTGTGACGACGAACGCCCGCGCACGGTTCCCCGGCGCGCGCCCCTCCTGCGGCCCTACGCCCCGTACTCGGGCATCGCGCCCACCATCAGGGCCGAAGCGGACGGCACCACGACACCGTGGATCCGCGACACCGGCACGCTCTCGGTGGCCGTCGCCGGGACCGCCCAGTGCGCCACCATGCGCGCGCAGTCCCCCCGCAACTGCGCCCACCCGCCGTCGACGTCGAAGGAGACCTGCCTACCGGTGGGAACCGTGGCGCTGTGCTGCTCGTGCATGCGAAGAGCTCCTGTGCTCAAGGGGCCGCCGGAGGGCGGAACCCGGACTCCTCGCACCGTATGCACCGGCGACCTCAAGTAAAAAGCCCTACTATCGGGTAGTTTTGCCACGTCGGCCGAGCGGGGCCCAACCGGTAGCGTGGACCGTCGTCACTTGTCACCCGTGCTCGTGCTGGTGACGACATGACCAGTCGAGTCGTCCTTCCCGCCATCCCCACAGGGAGCAACCCCGCCGTGCGTATCGCAGTCACCGGCTCCATCGCCACCGACCACCTCATGACCTTCCCCGGCCGTTTCGCCGACCAGCTGGTCGCGGACCAGCTGCACACGGTCTCCCTCTCCTTCCTCGTCGACAACCTCGACGTACGACGCGGAGGCGTCGGCGCCAACATCTGCTTCGGCATGGGCCAGCTCGGCACGAAGCCGATCCTGGTCGGCGCGGCAGGCTCCGACTTCGACGAGTACCGCGCCTGGCTCGACCGGCACGGCGTGGACACCGCCTCGGTCCGCATCTCCGAGGTCCTGCACACGGCCCGCTTCGTGTGCACCACGGACGCCGACCACAACCAGATCGGCTCCTTCTACACGGGCGCGATGAGCGAGGCCCGTCAGATCGAGCTCAAGTCCGTCGCCGACCGCGTGGGCGGCCTGGACCTGGTCCTGATCGGCGCGGACGACCCCGAGGCGATGCTCCGTCACACGGAGGAGTGCCGTTCGCGCACGATCCCCTTCGCCGCGGACTTCTCGCAGCAGATCGCCCGCATGTCCGGCGACGACATCCGCACCCTGCTCGAAGGCGCGACGTACCTCTTCTCCAACGAGTACGAGAAGGGCCTCATCGAGTCGAAGACCGGCTGGACCGACGCCGAGATCCTCGCCAAGGTCGGCCACCGCGTCACCACGCTCGGCTCGCGCGGCGTACGCATCGAGAAGCTCGGCCTCGACCCGATCGAGGTGGGCTGCCCCGCCGAAGACGCGAAGGTCGACCCGACCGGCGTCGGCGACGCGTTCCGCGCGGGCTTCCTCTCGGGCCTGTCCTGGGGCGTCGGCCACGAGCGGGCGGCGCAGGTCGGCTGCATGCTGGCGACGCTGGTCATCGAAACCCTCGGCACCCAGGAGTACACCCTCAGCCGCGCCCACTTCATGGAGCGCTTCACGAAGGCGTACGGACACGACGCGGCAGGCGAGGTCCTGAAGCACCTCGCCTGACCGGCGCGGACGTGCGGGGCCCGGGCCGGGCCCGGGCCCCCTACGACACCCGCCGCACCACGTACCGCCCCTCGCCGACCTCCCCGACGTACTCCTGCCCCCGCATCCCGCACCACGCCGGAATGTCCAGCCGCGCCGCCGCGTCATCGGCGAGAACGGTGACCGTTCCCCCCACCGCCACCTCCCCGATGACCTTCGCCAGCTCGATCACCGGAATCGGACACCGCTTCCCGAGCGCGTCCACCACCAGCGACGTCCCGGCCGGGGCAGCGGCGTGAGCTCCGCCCGACGGCGCCCCCAGCGCGGCCCGCACCCCCTCCACCACCCCCGGCAGCACCCGCAGGAACCGCTCCACGTCCCCCTCCGCCGCCCCCCACGGCAGCGACACCCTCACGTTCCCCTCCGAGAGCACCCTCATCGCCCTCAGCACATGACTGGGCGTCAGCGTGCTGCTCGTGCACGAGGACCCGGACGACACCGAGAACCCCTCCGCGTCGAGCGCGTGCAACAGGCTCTCCCCGTCGACGTACAGACACGAGAAGGTCACCACGTGCGGCAGCCGCCGCACCGGATCCCCGACCACCTCCACATCGGCCACAGAAGCCCCGACCCCCACCCGGATCCGCTCCACGAGCCCCCGCAGCCGCGCCGCCTCCTCCTCGGCCTCCGCCCGCACCGCCCGCAGCGAAGCCGCGGCGGCGACCACCGCGGGCAGGTTCACGAAGCCCGGCGCGCGCCCCGCCTCCCGCTCGTCCACCGGCCCCTGCGCCGCGAACCGCACCCCCTTGCGCACCACCAGCAACCCCACCCCCGCCGGACCGCCCCACTTGTGCGCACTCGCGGCGAGCAGCGACCACGGTCCCTCCACCCGCCCCCACCCCAGCGACTGCGCCGCGTCCACCAGCAGCGGCACACCTGCTTCCCGGCACGCGTGTGCGACCTCCTCGACCGGCTGGAGCGTGCCGACTTCGTGGTTGGCGGACTGGAGGCACGCCAGAGCGGTCCCCTCCACCCCTGCTTCTCGCACGAAATCAGCCAGATCCACGGCCCCCGACGAGGACACCGGCACCTCGCTCACCGACCCGCCCCCCGCCACATGGGCGTCGGCCGAATGGAGCACGGACGAGTGCTCGACCGCCGAGTGGACCAGGCGGCGGCCGACACGCCGACGCGCGGCAAGTGCCCCGGCAATTCCCGTGTGCACTGCATGCGTTCCCGAAGGGGTGAAAACCAGCTCGTCGGGACGGCAGCCCACCGCCTCGGCGGCCGCCTCGCGCGCCGCGTCCAGCAGCAGCCTCGCCCGCCGCCCCTCCCGGTACAGCCGGGCCGGATCGGCCCACCCCTCGTCCAGGGAGGCAAGCAGCGCCTGGCGGGCGACGGGGTGCAGGGGAGCGGCGGAGGCGGCGTCGAAGTAGGGCACGCGGTCACGCTAGCCGCCGGGTGCGTCCGACGCCGTACCGCCATCGGGGGAGGGTCCGTCAGTTCCCGGGCGGAGCCGCTGCTTCCGCCCGTGACGAGCCGCCGGGCCACCCCTTCGGGGAGCGGTGCGGCGCGTTGGGCACCCTCCCCGCGCGACCCCAAATAGCGTCCAGTAGGGTTTGGTCCGCATAAACATCCAAACCCCTGCCCGCGTCAGGGCCGGCGACCGACCTAGTCAGACGGCCGCATCCCATGCACGCGCGGGCGAGACTCTCGGGAAGGCGCTACGTGAGTCCCAACGGCTCCGACCGCTCGTCGCGGCGCCCGATGCGGCGGAAGCTGCTCCAGGTGCTGACCGCGGGCGTGGTCCTGGCGACCGCCTCTGGTTGCTCGTACACATGGGAGGACTTCCCCCGACTGGGGATGCCCACCCCGGTAACGGAAGAGGCGCCGCGAATCCTCTCCCTCTGGCAGGGCTCGTGGGCGGCTGCGCTCGTCACGGGCGTGCTGGTGTGGGGTCTGATCCTGTGGAGCGTCATCTTCCACAGGCGCAGCCGCACCAAGGTCGAGGTACCTCCGCAGACCCGGTACAACCTGCCCATCGAGGCGCTGTACACGGTTGCACCCATCATCATCGTTTCGGTGCTGTTCTACTTCACCGCCCGTGACGAGTCGAAGCTCCTGCATCTCGACGCGAAGCCGACGCACACGATCAACGTCGTCGGCTACCAGTGGAGCTGGGGCTTCAACTACGTCGAGGACGTGGACGGCAACACCGCCACCGGTCCCCAGACGGACCCCAAGACCCAGAAGAAGACCGGAGTCCCGAAGGAACTCAACGCGATTCCGGACCGCTTCACCAAGCAGTTCCCGGACGGCGCCGAAGGCGTCTACGAGTACGGCATCCCCGGTACCCGCAACCCCGAGAACGGCAACCCCGGCCCGACGCTGGTGCTGCCCAAGGGCGAGAAGGTCCGGTTCGTACTGACGTCGCGCGAGACCATCCACTCCTTCTGGGTGGTTCCCTTCCTGATGAAGCAGGACGTCATCCCCGGCCACACCAACGCCTTCGAGGTGACTCCCAACAAGGAGGGCATCTTCATGGGCAAGTGCGCCGAGCTGTGCGGCGCCGACCACTCCCGGATGCTCTTCAACGTCAAGGTCGTTTCCCCTGAGGAGTACCAGCAGCACCTCAAGGACCTGGCTGCGAAGGGTCAGACCGGCTACATCCCGGCCGGCATCGCCCAGACCGACCCGGCCCGGAATGCGGAGACGAACAAACTGTGAGCATCCTCAACGAACCCAAGGGTGCCGCGGCAGCAATCGACTCGTCGGAGAACGAGCTGCCCGTGCGGCGCAAGGAGCCGGGAAACATTGTGATCAAGTGGCTCACCACCACTGACCACAAGACGATCGGCTCGATGTACCTCATCACGTCGTTCGTGTTCTTCATCATCGGTGGCGTGATGGCGCTCTTCATGCGCGCCGAACTCGCTCGTCCCGGCACGCAGCTGATGTCGAACGAGCAGTTCAACCAGGCGTTCACGATGCACGGCACGATCATGCTGCTGATGTTCGCGACGCCGCTGTTCGCCGGATTCGCGAACTGGATCATGCCGCTGCAGATCGGTGCGCCCGACGTGGCGTTCCCGCGGCTGAACATGTTCGCGTACTGGCTGTACCTCTTCGGCTCGATCATCGCGGTGGCCGGCTTCCTCACCCCGCAGGGTGCGGCCGACTTCGGCTGGTTCGCCTACTCCCCGCTGTCGGACGCGGTCCGTTCGCCGGGTGTCGGCGCCGACATGTGGATCATGGGTCTGGCCTTCTCCGGCTTCGGCACGATCCTCGGTTCGGTCAACTTCATCACCACGATCATCTGCATGCGCGCTCCCGGCATGACGATGTTCCGCATGCCGATCTTCACCTGGAACGTGCTGCTGACCGGTGTTCTGGTCCTGCTCGCCTTCCCGGTGCTGGCCGCCGCGCTGTTCGCCCTGGAGGCGGACCGTAAATTCGGTGCCCATATCTTCGACGCCGCAAATGGCGGTGCGCTGCTGTGGCAACACCTCTTCTGGTTCTTCGGACACCCAGAGGTGTACATCATCGCGCTGCCATTCTTCGGAATCATTTCCGAGGTCATCCCGGTATTCAGCCGCAAGCCGATGTTCGGCTACATCGGTCTGATCGCCGCGACGATCGCGATCGCCGGTCTTTCGGTCACCGTCTGGGCCCACCACATGTACGTGACGGGCGGCGTGCTGTTGCCGTTCTTCTCCTTCATGACATTCCTCATCGCCGTGCCCACCGGTGTGAAGTTCTTCAACTGGATCGGCACGATGTGGAAGGGCTCACTGTCCTTCGAGACACCGATGCTCTGGGCCGTCGGCTTCCTGATCACCTTCACCTTCGGTGGTCTGACCGGCGTCATCCTGGCCTCGCCGCCGATGGACTTCCACGTCTCCGACTCGTACTTCGTCGTCGCGCACTTCCACTACGTCATCTTCGGCACCGTGGTCTTCGCGATGTTCTCCGGCTTCCACTTCTGGTGGCCGAAGTTCACCGGCAAGATGCTCGACGAGCGGCTCGGCAAGATCACCTTCTGGACGCTGTTCGTGGGCTTCCACGGCACGTTCCTGGTGCAGCACTGGCTCGGTGCCGAGGGCATGCCGCGTCGTTACGCGGACTACCTCGCGGCCGACGGCTTCACCGCGCTGAACACGATCTCGACCATCAGCTCCTTCCTGCTGGGTCTGTCGATGCTGCCGTTCTTCTACAACGTGTGGAAGACCGCGAAGTACGGCAAGAAGATCGAGGTCGACGACCCCTGGGGCTACGGCCGTTCGCTCGAATGGGCGACGTCCTGCCCGCCGCCGCGGCACAACTTCCTCACGCTGCCGCGCATCCGGTCGGAATCCCCGGCGTTCGACCTGCACCACCCGGAGATCTCCGCGATCGACCAGCTGGAGAACCACCGCGACAACGGCATCGAGCCGCTCGCACTCAGCGCGAAGGAGTCCGGCAAGTGAAGATTCAAGGCTGGCTCTTCATCTGGCTGAGCGTTTTCGTGCTGATCATGGCCGGCGTGTACGGCGTGTGGTCGAAGGAGCCCGTGGGCACCACGGCGCTCGTCCTGGCCTTCGGGCTGTGCCTGATGATCGGCTTCTACCTGGCCTTCACGGCCAGGCGGGTCGACACCATGGCCCAGGACAACAAGCAGGCCGACGTCGCGGACGAGGCCGGCGAGCTGGGCTTCTTCGCCCCGCACAGCTGGCAGCCGCTCTCGCTGGCGATCGGCGGCGCGTTCGCCTTCCTCGCCATCGCGATCGGCTGGTGGCTGCTGTTCTTCTCGCTGCCGCTGATCCTGATCGGGCTCTTCGGCTGGGTCTTCGAGTTCTACCGCGGTGAGAACCGCACCCAGTAGGGCTCGGCACCAAGAGGCACCTCGATGAGGGGCCCGTACGCCCAGACACGTCCGGGCGTACGGGCCCCTCATTCGTTTGCAGTCACTTCGTGGCGTCCAACGCGCTCGATCTGACGATGCTTCATATTGTGTGATCATGAGCCACGCACCCCGCACCCGGACGGTCCTGAGCTGCACCCTGCTGATCGCTTCCCTCGGGGCGGGGCTGACGGCCTGCGGCACCCCGCAGGGCAGCCCGCTCTCCGCCCCGCCGTACGACGCGGCGCGGCAGATCTCCTTCAACGGCCGGCCCGGCGGCACCGACGTGGACCCGGAGAAGCCTCTAGAGGTGACCGCGACGGGCAAGGACAGCCGGATCACCGACGTCGTCGCCGCGGACGCCGTGGGCCGCCAGGTGGCGGGCGAACTCTCCGCCGACGGGTCCCGCTGGCACTCCACCTCCCCGCTGGCCGCAGGAGCCGAATACACGGTCCGCGTCAGCACCGAGGACCAGGACGGCGCGCCCGGCGTGCGCAGGCTCGGCTTCAAGACGGCCGCGGGCAAGAAGAGCCTGAAGGTCGAATTCGGCCCCGACGCGGGCACGTACGGCGTCGGCCAGCCCATCACGGCGCAGCTCAGCACCAAGGTGAAGGACCCGCGCGCCCGCGCGGTGGTGGAGCGTGCCCTGAAGGTCGACTCCAAGCCCGCCGCCGAGGGTTCCTGGTACTGGGTCGAGGACGACCTCCTGCACTACCGTCCGCGCACCTACTGGCCCGCGGGAGCCACCGTGCGGGCGCACAGCAACCTGGAGGGCATCAAGGTCGCCAAGGACCTCTACGGGGCCGCCACGGCGCCCCTGAGGCTCACGATCGGCGACCGGATCGAGGCCATCACCGACGCCTCGTCGCACTACATGACGGTCAAGCGCAACGGCGAAGTGATCAACACCATCCCGGTCACCACGGGGAAGCCCGGTTTCTCCACCCGCAACGGCGTCAAGGTCGTACTGGGCAAGGAGTACTTCGTACGGATGCGCGGCACCAGCATCGGAATCCCGCGCGGCACCAGCGACTCCTACGACCTGCCGGTGTACTACGCGACCCGGGTCACCTGGAGCGGCGAGTACGTGCACGCCGCACCCTGGTCCACCGGCTCACAGGGGTACGAGAACGTCAGCCACGGCTGCACGGGCATGTCCACCGGCAACGCCGCCTGGTTCTACGAGACCGTCCGCGAGGGCGACATCGTCAAGGTCGTCGGCAGCTGGGGCGACTCCATGGACCCCTTCGGCAACGGCTTCGGGGACTGGAACATCCCCTGGAAGAAGTGGCGCAAGGGCAGCGCGCTGCTCGCCGACACCGAGGAGCAGCGCGACCGCGTCCACACGCCCCGCCTGCGCCCCCAGGTCTAGAACGGCCCGGGGGAGCACGGGAGACGGCGTGCGGCCGATGCCGTACGGGACGTCGGTGACGCCGTACGGGCCGGACTCAGGCCCGTACGGCCGGAGCGGACCCGGCGAGCCGCGAACGCAGCAGGGCGGCCAGCGAGGCGGCGAACTCCACCGGCTCGACCGGCAGCGTCACCGCGGCCTCCGCGCGGCTCCAGGTGGCCAGCCAGGCGTCCTGCGGGCGCCCCATGAGGAGCAGCACGGGCGGGCAGTCGAAGATCTCGTCCTTGATCTGCCGGCAGACGCCCATGCCGCCCGCCGGGACGGTCTCGCCGTCGAGCACGCACACGTCGATGCCGCCGGCGTCCAGCGCCTTGAGGACGGCGGGCAGCGTGGCGCACTCCAGGAACTCGACCGGCGGTACGTCGGCGGCCGGCCTGCGGCCGGCCGCGAGACGCACCTGCTCGCGGGTGTTGGCGTCGTCGCTGTAGACCAGCACCGTGGCGGTCGGCTGCTGCATTGTTCCTCCGTGACGTCCGGTTACGCGGTGATCTGCACAGTGTTCTCGGGGTTCTCGGGCTTTTCGGGTCTCTGCGGGCGGCCTGCCGGGCCGGTCGTGATGCGCGGATGCTACTCCGTCAGACCCCTGTCCCACACCGGTTCGTACGGCTCTTCGATGGGCCGTTCGGGCAGGACACACCCCCTTGACACTCCGAACGGCACCCCCCGGGGTGAGGGCGGGATAAGCGACCGACATAATGTCGGTCGTGGCGACAGCAACGACAGTAGATACCGGGCACGCGCACCCGTCGGTCAATCGACCGAACCTCACCAGCGTCGGAACCATCATTTGGTTGAGTTCCGAGCTGATGTTCTTCGCGGCCCTCTTCGCGATGTACTTCACCCTGCGATCGGTGACCGGTCCCGAGTTCTGGGCGGAAAAGGCTTCGGGCCTGGACTTCCCGTTCTCGCTGACCAACACCACGATCCTGGTGCTCTCCTCCCTCACCTGCCAGCTCGGCGTCTTCGCCGCGGAGCGGGGCGATGTGAAGAAGCTCAGGACCTGGTTCATCATCACGTTCGCGATGGGTGCGATCTTCATTGGCGGCCAGGTGTACGAGTACACCGCACTGGTCAAGCACGAGGGCCTCTCGCTCTCGTCGGACCCGTACGGTTCGGTGTTCTACCTGACGACCGGCTTCCACGGACTGCACGTGACAGGCGGTCTCATCGCCTTCCTGCTGGTCCTCGGCCGGACATACGCGGCCAAGCGATTCACCCACGAGCAGGCCACCGCCGCCATCGTCGTGTCCTATTACTGGCACTTCGTCGACGTCGTCTGGATCGGCCTGTTCGCCACGATCTACGTGATCAAGTAACCAGGGGCCTAGGCCCGACACACTTCCCGCATCGACGCAGAAGATCCTGACACCGGGGTAATCCGTGAAAAAGCTCTCCGCACGACGACGCCATCCGCTGGCGGCGGTCGTCGTCCTACTCTTCGCGCTGGCGGCCACTGGGGGGCTGTACGCCGCGTTTGCGCCTGCGGGTAAGGCGCAGGCCGACGAGACCGCCCAGTCCCTCGCCATCGAAGAGGGCAAGAAGCTCTACGCCGTGGGCTGCGCAAGCTGCCACGGAACCGGCGGTCAGGGCACCACTGACGGCCCGTCCCTCGTGGGCGTGGGCTCCGCCGCAGTGGACTTCCAGGTCGGCACCGGCCGTATGCCGGCGCAGCAGCCCGGCGCCCAGGTGCCGAAGAAGAAGGTCATCTACACGCAGGCGCAGATCGATCAGCTCGCTGCGTACGTGGCCTCTCTCGGCGCCGGCCCGATCACGCCGACCGAAAGCCAGACCAACCCTGAAGGCGCCGACATCGGCAAGGGTGGCGAACTGTTCCGCACGAACTGCGCGCAGTGCCACAACTTCACCGGCGAGGGTGGCGCCCTGACGCACGGCAAGTTCGCCCCCTCTCTTGAGGGCGTCTCGCCGAAGCACATCTACGAGGCCATGCAGACCGGCCCGCAGAACATGCCCTCCTTCCCGGACAGCACCATGCCGGAGAAGGAAAAGAAGGACATCATCGCGTACGTCAAGGCCGTGAACGGCGAAGAGACCCCGAGCCCCGGCGGCTTCGGACTGGGCGGCCTCGGGCCGGTCAGTGAGGGTCTGTTCGCCTGGATCTTCGGTCTGGGTGCGCTCATCGCAGTTGCCGTCTGGGTCGCGGCCCACACCGCTAAGGCCAAGAAGTCATGAGTAGCCAAGAGAATCCAGAAGAGGCCCTGCCGGCTGAGCAGGGCAACGCGCACGGCGAGGTCGCACGCCAGGACGATCCCTTCGCGGACCCGGGCCTGCCCGCGCACAAGCCGCGCATCCAGGACCTCGACGAGCGGGCCGCCAAGCGGTCCGAGCGCGTGGTGGCGTTCCTGTTCACGCTGTCGATGATCGCGACGATCGGCTTCATCGCCTCGTTCGTCGCGTTCCCCATCGACAAGATCGTGTACGTGTGGCCGCTGGGCCACGTGAGCGCGCTCAACCTCTCGCTGGGTCTGACGCTCGGCATCGCCCTCTTCTGCATCGGCGCGGGCGCGGTCCACTGGGCCCGCACCCTGATGTCCGACGTGGAGGTCGCCGACGAGCGTCACGCGATCGCGGCCACGCCCGAGGTCAAGGCCAAGGTCATGGCCGACTTCAAGGCCGGCGCCGAGGAGTCCGTGATCGGCCGTCGCAAGCTGATCCGCACCACGATGTTCGGCGCACTGGCCCTGGTGCCGCTGTCCGGCGTCGTCCTGCTGCGCGACCTCGGTCCGCTGCCGGAGAAGAAGCTCCGCGAGACGTCCTGGGAGAAGGGCAAGCTGCTCATCAACCAGAACACGATGGAGCCGCTGCGTGCCGAGGACGTCATCGTGGGCTCGCTCACCTTCGCCGTGCCGGAGGGCCTGAAGGAGGACGACCACGAGTTCAACAACAAGATCGCCAAGGACGCGCTGATGATCGTCCGGATCCAGCCGGACGAGATCAAGAACAAGCAGCAGCGCGAGTGGGCCCACGAGGGCATCGTGGCGTACTCCAAGATCTGCACCCACGTGGGTTGCCCGATCAGCCTGTACGAGCAGCAGACGCACCACGTGCTGTGCCCGTGCCACCAGTCCACCTTCGACCTGTCCGACGGCGCCCGCGTCATCTTCGGCCCGGCCGGTCACGCCCTGCCGCAGCTGCAGATCACCGTGAACGGCCAGGGTTACCTCGAAGCCATGGGCGACTTCGCCGAGCCCGTCGGTCCTTCGTTCTGGGAGCGCGGATGAGTACTGCGACGACTACCGAATCCAAGCCGCAGCAGAAGGCGCCCGCCGGTGAGCGGGTCGCGGACTGGGCGGACGGACGGCTGGGGATCTACTCCCTCGCCAAGTCCAACATGCGCAAGATCTTCCCGGACCACTGGTCCTTCATGCTCGGCGAGATCTGCATGTACAGCTTCATCATCATCATCCTCACGGGTGTGTATCTGACGCTGTTCTTCCACCCGTCCATGAACGAGGTCGTGTACCACGGGTCGTACGCCCCGATGCACGGCATCCGCATGACGGAGGCGTACGCGTCGACGCTGGACATCAGCTTCGACGTCCGTGGCGGTCTGCTGATCCGGCAGATCCACCACTGGGGCGCGCTGATCTTCCTCGCGGCGATGTTCGTGCACATGATGCGCGTCTTCTTCACGGGTGCCTTCCGCAAGCCGCGCGAGGTCAACTGGCTGTTCGGCTTCCTGCTGTTCGTCCTCGGCATGTTCACCGGTTTCACCGGTTACTCGCTGCCGGACGACCTGCTGTCGGGCACCGGTGTCCGCTTCACCCAGGGTGCGATCCTGTCCGTGCCGGTCGTCGGCACGTACATCTCGATGTTCCTGTTCGGCGGGGAGTTCCCCGGGCACGACATGGTCGCCAGGTTCTACTCGATCCACATCCTGCTGTTGCCGGGCATCATGCTCGGCCTGATGGTGGCTCACCTGATCCTGGTCTTCTACCACAAGCACACCCAGTTCGCGGGCCCCGGCCGCACGAACAACAACGTCGTCGGCATGCCGCTGCTGCCGGTCTACATGGCCAAAGCCGGAGGCTTCTTCTTCCTGGTCTTCGGCATCATCGCGATCATCGCGGCGGCGTTCACGATCAACCCGGTCTGGGCGCTCGGCCCGTACCGTCCGGACCAGGTGTCCACCGGCGCGCAGCCCGACTGGTACATGGGCTTCGCCGAGGGTCTGATCCGTGTCATGCCGGGCTGGGAGATCAACCTCTGGGGCCACACGCTGGTCCTGGGCGTGTTCATCCCCCTGACGCTCTTCGGTGTGATCCTCGCCGTCATCGCGGTGTGGCCGTTCCTGGAGTCCTGGGTCACCGGCGACAAGCGCGAGCACCACATCGCGCAGCGTCCGCGCAACAACCCGACCCGCACCGGCTTCGGCGTCGCCTGGATCACGGTCTACTTCATCGGCCTCGTCGGCGGTGGAAACGACCTGTGGGCCACGCACTTCCACCTGTCGCTCAACTCGATCTCGTGGTTCGTGCGCATCGGCTTCTTCGCCGGTCCGGTCCTGGCGTTCATCATCACCAAGCGGATCTGCCTGGGTCTCCAGCGCAGGGACGCCGAGAAGGTGCTGCACGGACGCGAGTCCGGCATCATCAAGCGGCTGCCGCACGGTGAGTTCGTCGAGGTGCACGAGCCCCTCAACCAGGGCGCCCTGCACACGCTCACGGCGCACGAGCAGTACGCGCCGGCCGAGGTCGGCCCCTCCGTGGACGAGAACGGCGTCGAGCGCAAGGTCGGCCCGGCCGAGAAGCTGCGCGTCAAGCTCAGCAAGGGCATGTACGGCGAGGGCAACCAGATCGCCAAGCCCACCGCCGAGGAGTACAAGGAGATCACCAGCGGCCACGGCCACCACTGATCCCCGAGCGGTTCACCTTCACCTGAACTGAACCGCGACTGTTCGCCACCGCAAGAGCCCCGTCCGGACCCCGGACGGGGCTCTTCGCGCGTCCCGGGGCTGGATAGGGTGTTCCCATCCCTATCGGCAAGCCCTTCGCCGGGCGCGTGGACCCTGGAGCGGACCATGAACGTTGTGACCCCAGTTGGCGGCGACAGCGTGGCGGCCCGCAGCTGGCCGGGCATCCTCAACCCCCTGCTGCGCGGCCAGCACCTCGACGCGGACGACACCGCCTGGGCGATGGACCGCATCATGTCCGGCGAGGCCACCGACGCGCAGATCGCCGGTTTCGCGGTCGCCCTGCGCGCCAAGGGCGAGACCGTCGAGGAAGTGACCGGTCTGGTACGGGCGATGTACGCGCACGCCCACACCATCGAGGTGCCCGGCCCCACCGTCGACATCGTCGGCACGGGCGGCGACCTCGCCAAGACCGTCAACATCTCCACCATGTCGGCCATCGTCATCGCCGGTACGGGCGCGAGGGTCGTCAAGCACGGCAACCGGGCCGCGTCCTCCGCGAGCGGCTCCTCCGACGTGCTGGAGAAGCTGGGCGTCAACCTGGACCTGACGCCGCGCCGGGTGGTGGAGGTCGCCGAGGAGGCGGGCATCACCTTCTGCTTCGCGGTGAAGTTCCACCCGGCCCTGCGATACGCCGCCAAGGCCCGCAAGGAGCTCGGCGCGCAGACCACCTTCAACATCCTGGGCCCGCTCACCAACCCGGCGCAGGTGCGCGCCCAGGCGGTCGGCGTGGCCGACGCCAGGATGGCCCCCATCGTCGCGGGCGTCCTCGCGGCACGCGGGAACTCCGCGCTCGTCTTCCGGGGCGACGACGGCCTCGACGAGCTGACCACCACGGCGACGTCCCGGGTCTGGGTCGTGCGGGACGGGGCCGTCCGCGAGGAGGCGTTCGACCCGCGCGAGGTGGGCCTGGAACTCGTCCCCGTGGAGGCCCTGCGCGGTGCGGACGCCTCGTACAACGCGGAGGTGGCCCGTCGGCTCCTCGCCGGGGAGAAGGGTCCCGTACGGGACGCGGTCCTCCTCAACACGGCGGCGGCGCTGGTCGCCCTCAACCCGGGTGGCGGATCGCTGACCGAAGAGATCGCGGCGGGCATCGAGAAGGCGCGGGAGTCCCTGGACTCCGGGAGCGCGCAGGCGGCGCTGGAGCGGTGGGTGGCCGCCAGCAACGCCTGACAGCCACGTCGGACAGCCACGTCCGACAGCCGCCAGGTGTGACGCAGAGCGCAGTCCGGATGTCTCAGAAACCGGACTGCGCTCTTGCATGTGATCCCTCGTGTGGCAGGATGCTGACCAGGTCATGAGTGACAGCGACTACGGCCCCGGCCCGCTGTCCGGCAACCCTCCGTCCGTGGCGGGGTGCCCCGGGTGAAGACCAGGTCGTAGGCAGCGAGGTCTACGGCAAGCGCGGACCCCTGCGCACTCCTCTCGGAGTGGCGCGCCCCTGGGGTCCTGGTCCTCAAGGGAGCAGTCTCGTGAGCAAGCGAATGCGATAGGGCCGGTCGGCCCCGTTTCACCTTCACCTCCGCACCGGGCACACCTGTATCCGGAGCGTTGAGGCAACTCCCGTACGCGGCAAGGCAATTGAGCCTTCGTCAGTTTCTGTCGTACGGGCATCACTGAAGCCATTCCGCCTTGTCCTGCCAGGAGTTTCGCCATGCCCGCATCGCCCGTCGCCACCGTCACCACCGCTTCCTCCCCGGCCGCCGTCTGCGCCGCCGACTGCGCCGAGCCCTGCTGTGATGCGCCGCTGCCCGTCCTCGGCCGGGACGTGGCCGTGCCGCTCGTCACCGGGGGCGAAGTCACGTACGCGGCCCTCGACTACGCGGCCAGCGCCCCGGCGCTCCAGCGGGTGTGGGACGACGTCGCCGCGTACGCCCCGTACTACGGCAGCGTGCACCGCGGCGCCGGATACCTCTCGCAGCTCTCCACCGACCTGTTCGAGAACAGCCGGGTGACGGTGCGCGAGTTCCTCGACTGCCGCGAGAGCGACCAGGTCGTCTTCACCCGCTCCACCACCGACTCGCTGAACCTCCTGGCCGCCGTACTGCCCGCAGACTGCCAGGTGTTCGTCTTCGAGACCGAGCACCACGCGTCGCTGCTGCCGTGGCAGGACGCGCACGTGACGTACCTGAACGCCCCGCGCACCCCGGCCCAGGCCGTCGAGACGCTGGAGCGGGCCCTCGCCGACCGCGACCCGTACGGTCCGGCGCTGGTGTGCGTGACGGGCGCGTCGAACGTCACCGGTGAGATCTGGCCGGTGCGCGAACTGGCCGCCGCCGCGCACGCCCACGGCGCGCGGATCGTGCTGGACGCGGCGCAGCTCGCACCTCACCACCCCGTCTCCGTCCAGGAGTTGGACGTCGACTGGGTCGCCTTCTCCGGCCACAAGCTGTACGCGCCGTTCGGTTCGGGCGTGCTCGCCGGGCGGGCCGACTGGCTCCAGGACGCCGAGCCGTACCTCGCGGGCGGCGGCGCGTCGAAGAAGGTCGCACGGCGCACGGACGGCGGCGTGGACGTCGAGTGGCACACCACGGCCGCCCGCCACGAGGCCGGTTCGCCGAACGTCATCGGCGTGTACGCGATCGCCTCCGCCTGCAAGGCGCTCACCGAGGCGGGCTTCGACGCGCTGGTGCGGCGCGAGCAGGCGCTCGTGCGCACGGTGCGCGAGGGCCTCGCGGAGGTCGGCGCGGTGAAGGTGCTGTCGCTCTTCGGCGACGACGCCCCGCGCGTCGGCGTCATCTCCTTCGTCGTGGACGGCTGGAACAGCTCGCACTTCGCCGCCGCGCTCTCCGCCGAGTACGGAATCGGCGTACGGGACGGCCTGTTCTGCGCGCACCCGCTGGTCCGCACGCTGCTCGGCAGCGACCCGCAGGACCCGGGCGAGTGCGGTGCGCCGGAGGCCGAGCCGGGCGAGCGCTCCCTGAACGCCATCCGGGTCAGCTTCGGCGCGGGCACCCCGGACGAGCACGTGGAGCGGTTCGTGGGCGCGGTCAAGGAGCTCGTCGCCGACGGAGCCCAGTGGAACTACCGCACCGAGGGAGGCCGTTGCGTCCCCGCGGTCTGAGGGACGCGCGCCTGGGTGGTCCGTACGCCCAGCCGGATCGTCCGCAGGGCCCGTTCGGTCGCGTCGGTGAGGAACTCCCCGCCGCGGCCGAGGGCGCCCTCGGCGGTGATGACGAGGTCGGCGCGGGTGAGCCGGGCGAGGTGGTCCGGGAGGACGGTCCCGTACCGGATCACGGGCCGTCAGCACGATGACGGGAGCCGTCATCCGCGCTTCACGGTTGTTCCGCAGCACCGTTCACGGCGTGTGCGGTGTCGCTTCCGTCGTGGGCGCCGTGGCGTCCAGTACGAGGGCGAAGGTCGCGCCCCCTCCCTCGGTGGGGCGCAGCTCGGCCCGGCCCTGATGACCCTCGGCTATCGCCTGCACGATGGACAGGCCCAGGCCCGCCCCGGTCGCCCGTGCGCCCCTGCGGGCCGTCCCGCGCCGGAACCGTTCGAAGATCACCGCCGCGTCCTGCGGCTGCACCCCGGGCCCGCTGTCGGCGACGTACAGCTCGATCCGTACGCCCGAGGCCCGCACGCGCACGCACGAGCCGACCGCGACGCGCTCGCCCCGCCGGGTGTGCTGCACCGCGTTCTGCGCGAGCTGCACCATGGCCTGGGTGATCCGCTGCGGGTCCAGCAGGGCCTTGGCGTCGGCCACTTCCGCCAGCACCCACTCCCGCTCGCCGAGGGCCCGCGCCTTGACGAAGACGTCCGCCGTCAGCTCGGCGACCTGCACCGGTTCCGGCGCCACGAAGTCGGGGCGCTCCGCCTTGGCGAGGAGCAGCAGGTCCTCCACGATGCGGCTCATCCGGTCCAGCTCCTCGGTGACCAGACGCACCGTCTCCTCGCGCTCCGCGGGGTCGTCGCCCATCAGCTCCAGATGCCCGCGCACGATCGTGATGGGCGTACGCAACTCGTGCCCCGCGTCGTCGACGAACTCGCGCTGGACGGCGAACGCCCGCTCCAGCCGGTCCAGCATCCCGTTGAACGTCTCGGCGAGTGCCGCGATGTCGTCGCGGCCCTGCACCGGGATGCGCCGGGTGAGGTCCTGCTCGGTGAGCTGGGCGGCCGTGGCCCGTACCACCCGGACCGGGGCGAGTATCCGCCCGGCGACCGCCCAGCCGATGCCGGTGGTCATCAGCAGCGCCACCCCGGAGATCGCGAGGAGAAGGCGGAACGTCTCGTCGGCGACGGCCCGTTCGCGGTCGGTGTGGAAGGCGACCACGAAGGCCCCTTCCGTCCGGCCCGTGCGATCCGTGCCTCCTGGGCCGGCCGTGATCGGCACCTTCGCCCACGCCACCTCTCCCTCGGAGCGCGTCAGCGTGCCCGAGGAGGCGTCGGACGCGAAGATCTCCGTCACGGATGCCGGGTCCTGGTGCAGGGCGGTGCCCGGCGGGAAGTCGCGGGACTGGCGCAGGAGACGCGGACGCGGGTCACCGGTGCGGAGCAGACCGAGGAGTTCCTCGTCGGGATCGGAGTACTGGCGCTGGAGGAAGACGTCGAGCAGTCGCTCGGTGTTCGTGAAGCGCCCCCCGGCGTCCGGGTCGACGCCCTGTGCCACGAAGTTCGCGAACTCCCCCGTCTCCTGGGTGAGCAGCTGGCTGATCCGGCTGTCCACGTCCCTCAGGAGGATCGAGCGCGTGGTCGTGGCGACGGCGACCAGCGCCACCGCCATCACCAGCAGCAGCCACAGCAGGATGCGCACCCGGGCGGAGATCCGCAGCCGGGTGCGGTCAGGTGCGGGCGTCACCGGTGCGGTTGCCGGGGGTCTCGCCGAGGTCGTCCCTGTCGTCGGGGTCATCGGGGAGGGGGCCTCCGGCCCCGTGATAGGTCAGACCCCGGGCGGCACTTTCGGCACCTGGGGGGCGTCGGTCAGCACGGCGTGGCAGCCGCAGGGCGCCCCGCACATGAGGGCCGGGTGAAGAACTCTTCCTGTACGGGGTGCGTCGCGAGCACCTCTTTAAAGAGGTGCCCGGTGTCCGCTGCCAAGAGGCGGTGTTCGCGAGGAGGCGTCAGCCGTCCAGCCCGATCGCGAACGCCGCCTCCAGGTCGTGCTGCGAGTACGTGCGGAACGCGACGTGCGTGTCCGTGCCCTCGACGCCCGGGATCTTGCTGATGGAGCCGGGGATGATGTCCGCCAGGTCGTCGTGCCGCCCGACGCGCACCATGGCGATCAGGTCGTACGTACCGGTGACGGAGAAGACCTCGCTGACGCTTTCCAGCGCGGCGATCGACTCGGCGATCTCGGGGATGCGGTCCACGCTGGTCTTGATGAGCACGATCGCGGTGATCACGGCTGGCTTTCTCCCTCGGTGGCCGGTGATGCTGCTGCGCCCGCCACTGTAGTCGTACGGCGATATCGCGCCCACGCGTAGAGGAAGCCCCCCGCGAAGCCCACCACGTGCGCGAGGTAGGCGACGCCGGCCCCCTCGCCCAGCCCCTGTGCCGCCAGCCACTGGAGCACGAACCAGAAGATCAGCACGATCCAGGCGGGGAAGCGCAGCGGCAGGAACAGCAGGAACGGGAAGAGGCTGGTGACCCGGGCGTGCGGGAACAGCCGCAGGAAAGCGCCCAGCACCGCCGAGATGGCCCCCGAGGCCCCGACCAGCGTCTCGTCCGACGTGGCGTGCGCGAGGGCGTACGCGACGAGGGCGAGGTAGCCGCAGATCACGTAGAACAGGGCGTACGCGAGGCGGCCCATGCGTTCCTCGGTCATCGCGCCGAAGACGTACAGGAAGAGGGCGTTGCCCAGCAGGTGGAGCCAGTTGCCGTGCACGAACAGGGCGGTGAACGGGGTGAGCAGGGCGTGTCCTGTGCCGGTGACCAGTTCCGCCGGGACGACGCCCCAGCGTTCGAAGTAGGCGCTCTGCGCGGCGAGGAGCGCGTCCCCGGTTCCGTACGCGGGATTGAATCCGGACGCGGGGCCGAGCAGGAAGACCACGCAGCAGACACCGATCACGACGTACGTCACGACCGGCCCCCGGCTGATCTCCCGCCACCGTGCCGGAAACCGCCTGGCCGTGACTTTGCTCATGGGGATCACGGCGTCGAGCATGACGCAACGGGCACCGGCGCACGGACCGGCTCGCCGGACGCCGCCGTCTGTCCTGTACGCAGGTGTCGCACCGGTCTCAAGGGTCGGCCGCCCTCCGCGCGGGGTACCCGTAAGGCCGTAGGGTTGCGCGCAGGGCATCCGCAGTTCGACGGCGCACCGCGGCAACGACGTACTACACACGCGTGACGTGTGCGAAGGAAGAGGACGGTACGCATGACGACGACGGTTCCCCTGCCCACTGCCGGAACCCGGTGGCGCTGCACCCTCTGCGGAAACCTCACCCGCTTCGACGTGACCCGCTCGTCCAAGGTGGTCGAGTACGTGCACCTCGACCTGGCCGGGGAGTCGAAGGTCGAGGAACGCGAGGTGGTCAGTGAGACCATCGAGTCCGTGCGTTGTCGCTGGTGCAACGCGGTGGACCAGATCGAATTGGTGGACAGGCCGGACGCCGGCCCCCAGAACTCCTAGGAGTTCTCGTGGGCGGCCCCGGCAGAGCGTGCCCGCGAGGGTAGGAAGGCAGTGGGGTGACGGAATGGTGGAGCCTGCGAGCGGCGCTGACCCGGCCGGTTCGGTCGACGACGTCGCAGAGGTGCTCGACCGCCCGTTGCCCGAAGGGGTGCGGCGTCGGGTCGTGACGCTGGTCTCGGACGCGTTCGGCGGCCTCACGGTGACCGAACTCCCGGCGCAATTGCGACAGTACGCCCGTTTCACCCCCACCAGACGCGCCAAGTTCGCGGGCAACGCGATGGCGGCGGCGCTGGAGAGCGACCCGGTCTTCCGGCAGCGCATCGGTGAGCGGCTGCGCGAGGCGCAGCCCGAGCTGGCGAGTGCGCTGGAGGCCGGGTCGCCGCCTGCCGCCGCCGACCCGGTGGACGTGGCGGCGGCGGCCTACGTGCTGCGTCCGGTCGGCTGGGTGAAGCTGGTGGCCGCGGCGGGCGAGGAGGCCCAGCGGGCGGACGCGGAGCGCGCCGACGAGGCGGCCCAGCGCGAACTGGAGCAGCTGCGCGCGGAGCTGGCCGAGGCCCAGAGCCGTACGAAGAGCGAGACCGAGCGGCTGCGCGCCGAACTGGACGCGGCCCGCAAGGAGTCCGACGCCGCCCAGCGCAAGCTGCGCGGCGCCCTCAGCGACGTCAAGCGGGGCGAGGCCGCCCTGCGCAAGACGCAGACCGAGATCGACGCCATCAGGGCGGAGGCGGCGGCCCAGGTGGCGTCCGCCGAGGCCGAGGCGCGGCGGCTGCGGGCCAGGCTGGGGGAGGCGGAGGCGTCCGTCGAGGCGGGACGCCGTGCCGTACGGGAGGGGCGCAGCGTCGAGGACATGCGGCTGCGGCTGCTCCTGGACACGGTCCTGGAGGCGGCTCAGGGGCTGCGCAGGGAGCTGGCGCTGCCGCCGTCGTCGGGGCGGCCCGCGGACACCGTGGACGCGGTCGAGCCGGGGCGGATGTCGCCCAAGGACATCGCGACGCGGGCGCTCTCGGACACCGACCCGGCGGTCCTGGACCAGCTTCTGGCGCTGCCGCAGGCGCATCTGGTGGTCGACGGCTACAACGTCACCAAGACCGGGTATCCGACGATGCCGCTGGAGAAGCAGCGGCTGCGGCTGCTCGGCGGTCTCTCCATGCTGGCGGCGGCCTCGGGCGCCGAGGTGACGTGCGTCTTCGACGGTGCGGAGCTGGCGGCTCCGGTGCTGCTCGCGCCGCCGCGCGGGGTGCGGGTGCTGTTCAGCAAGGCGGGCGTGACGGCCGACGAGCTGATCCGTCAGCTGGTGCGGGCCGAACCGCCGGGGCGTCCGGTCGTGGTGGTCTCCACGGACCGCGAGGTCGCGGACGGGGTCGCCAAGTCCGGTGCGCGGCCGGTGGCTTCGGTGATGCTGCTGAAGAGGCTTTCGCGGGCTTGAGTCCGGTCGGGGCCGGTTGCCCAACTTGGTTCTGCAATGCCCGAATTGAAGGCTCTTGGGGCTGGCTTTCCGTCAACTTCTCATGACGCAGCGTGGGACGCGAGGAAATTATGCGTCCCGTGGGCGAGATTTTTCCTATGAGGATTTGAACTGATCACAAGAAGGTCACTAAGGTCTGGGCTCGAACCTTCGCACGGTTGATCACTCATCCGGAGTATCGGCGAGGGGCCCGCCAACCTCGCTGGTCGGCGGCTGAGGAAGAAGGAGCTCGCCTTCGTGGCGTCCCACCGTCGACCCAAGCAGCCGAGCCGCACCCGTGTGACCGTGCTCTCCCTCGCCGCCACCGCAGCCGTGGCCCTCACCTCGCAGTCGGCGAACGCCGCGCCCAAGCCTGACAAGAAGGAAGTCAAGGCGAAGGTCGACGCGCTGTACGAGGAGGCCGAGGGCGTCACCGAGAAGTACAACGGCGCCAAGGTCAAGCAGGAGACCCTGGAGAAGCAGGTCAAGAACCTCCAGGAGAAGGTGGCACGCGGTCAGGCCGACCTCAACGAGCTGCGCAAGGGCCTCGGTTCGATGGCCACGGCGCAGTACCGCACGGGTGCCGTCGACCCCTCGCTCCAGCTCTTCCTGTCCTCCGAGCCGGACCAGTTCCTCGACCGCGCCGCGGCGATGAACCAGCTGACCGCCAAGCAGGCCGAGTCGCTGCGCAAGATCCAGAGCAAGCAGCGCCTCCTCGCGCAGGAGCGCGAGGAGGCGTCCGGGAAGCTCGCCGACCTCTCCTCCGTCCGCAAGGAGCTCGGCAGGCAGAAGACGTTCATCACGGGCAAGCTCGGCGATGCGCAGAAGCTGCTCAACACGCTGACGCAGGCCGAGCGCGACGCCATGGCCGAGCAGGACGAGCGGGCCAGCCGGTCCGCCAACGAGCGTTCGCAGCTCGGCGAGGTGTCGCCCGGTTCCGGCATAGGTGCCGCCGCCATGGCCGCGGCCAGGACGAAGATCGGCGCCCCGTACGACTGGGGCAACAAGGGCCCCAACGCGTTCGACTGCTCCGGACTCGTCTACTGGGCCTTCAAGCAGGTCGGCCGCACCGTCGGCGGCAACACCTACGCCCAGGTCAACGACGGCCCGAAGATCTACAACAAGAGCGACCTGCGCCCCGGCGACCTGGTCTTCTTCAGCGGCCTCTCGCACGTGGGCTTCTACGCGGGCAACGGCATGTCGCTGCACGCCCCGAAGCCGGGCACCAACGTGCGCGTCGAGGACATGAAGTACCTCGGCTCGTTCCAGTACGGAGTGCGTGTCGGAGGCTGATCCCGGCGCTCCAGGATCTGCGGCCCCTACCCGGGAGCCGACGCCGAACACACCGCCCGTTCGGGCGAATTACGGCGCACCGCGCTGACTGCCCGCCCCGCCGATGACCTGGTCATCGGCGGGGCGTCGTGCTGTCCGGGTACGCCTGGCGCCTCCCGGGGTCGTTGGTCGCCCTGTGAGCGTCCCGCTACTGTCTGCTCGCGCAGCTCCCGTCGAGCAGTCCGCCCGCCCCGGGCGGCGGGGTGCTGCCACCCAGCAGTGGAAGGAGTGCGGCTTCCTGTGGCGTCACACCGTCGTCCCTCGCAGTCCGGGCTCACACAGAGCACCCGGGTCACCGTCCTGTCCGCCGCCGCGGCCACCGCGGCAGCGGCCCTCGGGGCCACCCCCGCCAGCGCCGACCCGGCAGGCACGTCCACGGCCACCCAGGCCACCGTCGACCGGCTCTTCGAACAGGCCGAGAAGGCCACCGAGCAGTACAACAAGGCCAGCGAGCGCGCCACCACCCTCCGCAAGGAGGTGACGCAGGCCCGCGACCGCACCGCACGCGGCCAGGAGCGCATCAACCGCATGCGCGGCGTCCTGGGCCAGCTCGCGGGCGCCCAGTACCGGTCGGGCGGCATGGACCCCACGGTGTCGCTGCTGCTCTCGGAGAACCCGGACGGCTACCTCGACAAGGCCGCCGCCCTCGACCGGATCAGCGCCCTCAACGCGGGCAGGCTGCACGAACTCACCGAGGCACAGCGCAAGCTGGGCCAGGAGCGCGCCGAAGCCTCCCGCAAACTCGCCGAGCTGGAGCGCAGCCGAAGCGTCGTCACCCGCCACAAGCGCAGCGTCGAGCGCAAGCTCGCCGACGCCCGCCGGATGCTCAACGCGCTGCCCGCCACCGAGCGCGCCGAGTTCGACCGGGCCAACCGCAGCGGGCGCGAGACGATGCCGGAGATGTCCGGTGCGATGGCCTCCTCCTCGCGGGCCGCCGCCGCCGTCCTGGCCGCCCGCAACGCCGTCGGCAAGCCGTACGTCTGGGGTGCCAACGGGCCCTCCGGCTTCGACTGTTCCGGCCTCATGCAGTGGAGCTACGGGCAGGCGGGCGTCTCCCTGCCGCGCACCTCGCAGGCCCAGCGGTACGCGGGCCGGCAGGTCTCCCTCGACCAGGCGCAGCCCGGCGACCTCGTGGCCTACCGCGACGACGCCAGCCACATCGGGATGTACATGGGCAACGGCCAGGTCGTGCACGCCCCCTACCCCGGTGCCCCGGTGCGCTACGACCCGGTCGGCATGATGCCGATCTCGTCGGTGACCCGGGTCTGACGCCTCCCCGGTCTGTGGGGCTGTGGGGCTGTGGGGCTGTGGGGCTGTAGGGCTGTGGGGCTGTGGGGCTGTAGGGCTGTGGGTCTGCGGGTCCGCACCCGTGCGCCGATCTTCTCTGCGTACGATCGCCTGATGGCAGGGCACCAGGACGGCACACGGTTCGGACGGCGGGCGGCGCTCGCCCTGGGCGGGCTCCTGCTGACCTCCTGCGCGCTGCCGACCGCCCCCGCCGACACCGCGGCCCGCGACGTGCGGCGGCTCCTCGGGCGGCGGGCCGCCGCCCTGCTGAGCCGCGACAGGGCCGCCTTCCTCGACGTGCTCGCACCGGGCGAGGAGGGCCTGCGGTCCACCCAGGGCGAGGAGTTCGACCACCTCGCCGGGGTGCCGCTGAAGGACTGGGAGTACCGGCTGACCGGACTCGACCGCACCGGCGGGAGCACGGTCACCGCGCGCGTGGACCTGCGCCACCGCATCGACGGGTACGACACGGTGCCCGCCGTCTGCGCCCGCCGCATCGACCTCGTACGCGCCGACGGGCAGTGGTACGTCGCGCGGGACCGGCCGGGGCGCGGCGGCGCGCAGGAGCTCTGGCAGCAGGGCCAGGTCACCGTGGCGCGCGGGCGGCGCTCCGTGGTCCTGGGCACCGGCCACAGCAGGGAGCGCCTGCGCCGGATCGCGGAGGCCGCCGACGGTGCGGCGGACGCCGTCGCCCGCACCTGGACGCGCGAGCGCGACCTCAAGACGGTGCTCCTGGTGCCGCCTTCGCTGGACGCCATGGGCGCCCTGCTCGGCGAACCGGCCGCCGGCTACCGGGGGATCGCCGCCGTCACCACCGGGGCGAGCGTCCAGGGGCGGCGCACCTCGGCGGACCGCGTCATCGTCAACCCCGAGGCGTACGACGTCCTGGGGGCGGTGGGCAGGCAGGTCGTCCTCACCCACGAGACGGCGCACGTGGCCACCCGTACGGACACCACGGCCGCCACCCCCATGTGGCTGTCGGAGGGCTTCGCGGACTGGGTGGCGTACCGCGACAGCGACCGCACGGCGGCCCAGATCGCCCCCGAACTCCAGCGCACCGTACGGCGCGACGGGCCGCCCGCCGCTCTCCCGGCCGATCCGGACTTCCGCTTCTCGGGGGACGCGGACCGGCTGGCGGGGGCGTACGAGGGCGGCTGGCTGGCCTGCCGGATGATCGTGGAGCGCAGGGACGAGGCGACGCTCCTGGCGTTCTACCGGGACGTCGGCGGGCACCCGCAGCGGGACGGGGCCCTGGAGGCGGCGTTGCAGCGTCGGCTGGGCACCACGCCGGAGGAGTTCACCGCGCGGTGGCGCACCTACGTGCGCAGCGAACTCGCCTGACGCTGCTGGGCCGTGGTCCCGGTGGCTGTCGCGGAGGGCACGTGGCGCTGTGCCGGCAGTGACTGCGGTGCGTGCGCGGCCTCCGTCACCGTGTGCCGCCACAGGGTGCGGCACGCCAGCACCGTCGCGGCGACCAGCAGACCGTTGCGCACGAACAGCAGGGACACGCCGAGCGCGTCGCTGTTGACCACGTGCGAGAACCAGATGGGGAATTCGAGACAGGTCACCAGGGTGGCCGCCAGCACCAGGTGGGTGGGGCGGTCCATCCGGCTGCCCCGGAACACCAGACAGGCGGCCGCGAGGCCGACCAGCCAGAGCATGTACTGCGGGCTGATCACCCGGCTCGTAGTCGTGAACAGCAGCACCGCGACGAACGCGGCGTCGCACGCCGTCGACGCGGTGAACAGCCGCGCCTTCAGCCGCCACAGCAGGAGCCACCCGAAGGCCAGCGCGGTGAGCACCATCGCGACGCTGCTCACCGTCGGGACGTGCGGGCCGAGGAACTCCACCGAGCCGTAGTTCAGCAGCACTTCGCCCTTCCACCCGAAATGCCGCGCGACGTGGAAGACCAGCGCGCCCAGCGACTCCACCTCGGTGCCCCGGTCCCGCTGGAACCTCAGGAACGCCAGCGCGCCCGGCATCGCCGCCGCGAACAGCAGCAGCAGCGCGAACGCGGTGCACACGAACGCCGTCCACGAGGCGCGCGTCGTACGGCCGCGTGCGGTCCCCGCGAGCAGCAGGGCGGGCCAGACCTTCAGCAGGGCCCCCAGGGCCGCCAGTGCCCCCGCCACGCGCGGCCTGCGGGCCCCCGCGAGGAGCGCCGCCACCGCGATGCCGGTGACCATCACGTCGTAGCGGGCGTACGAGGTGGGGCCGAGCAGCGCCAGCCCGGCGATCCACACCCAGGCGCCCGCCATCCGCTTGCCGGGACGCCGGCCCGCGTACAGCAGCAGCCCCGTCACCACGGCGTCCGCGAGGAACGCCAGCACGAAGAAGGCGGACGCGTAGTCCAGGAAGGGCAGCAGACCGGGGGAGAGCACCGGCAGGGCGGCGGCGGGCGGGTACTGCCAGGTGATGTCGTCGAGCGGGAAGGTGCCGTCCTTGAGGACCTCGTACCAGCCCTGGTAGATGACCGAGATGTCGCTCGTGACGTCGGGGCCGGGGAAGACCAGCACCTTGAACACGCACAGGAGCAGCAGCGCCCGGGTGACGGCCCACACCGCGAGGGGGGCGACGGGCAGGGCGGGAGGAGTCCGATGTCCGGTACCGCTCGCTGGCATGACCATCCTTGTCCGGTGACGGGCGTCTACAGGGCCATGATGCAGGGCGAGGACGTCCCGATGCGATGACGCGGAGCCGCCCGGTACTGTCGGCGACGATGGACAAGACCTTGATCGTGACCAACGACTTCCCGCCCCGGCCCGGCGGCATCCAGGCGTTCCTGCACAACATGGCGCTGCGGCTGGACCCCGAGCGGGTCGTCGTCTACGCGTCCACCTGGAAGCGCGGACGCGAGGGTGCGGAGGCGACCGCCGCCTTCGACGCCGAGCAGCCGTATCCCGTGGTGCGCGACCGTACGACGATGCTGCTGCCGACGCCCCGCGTCACCCGGCGCGCCACGGAGCTGCTGCGGGAGCACGGCTGCACCTCCGTGTGGTTCGGGGCGGCGGCCCCCCTCGGGCTGATGGCGCCTGCGCTGCGCCGGGCGGGCGCCCGGCGGCTCGTCGCCACCACGCACGGGCACGAGGCGGGCTGGGCGCAGCTCCCGGCGTCCCGGCAGCTGCTGCGGCGGATCGGCGAGGGCACGGACACGATCACCTATCTGGGCGAGTACACGCGCTCCCGGATCGCCGCCGCGCTCACCCCGCAGGCGGCGGGGCAGATGGTCCAGCTGCCGCCGGGCGTGGACGAGAAGACCTTCCACCCGGACTCGGGCGGCGACGCGGTGCGCGCCGGGCTCGGGCTCACCGACCGTCCGGTCGTGGTGTGCGTGTCCCGGCTGGTGCCGCGCAAGGGGCAGGACACCCTCATCGAGGCGATGCCGCAGATCCTGCGCTCGGTGCCGGACGCCGTGCTGCTGGTCGTCGGCGGGGGACCGTACGAGAAGGACCTGCACGAGCTGGCGCGCACGACCGGGGTCGCGGACTCCGTGCGGTTCACCGGCGCGGTGCCCTGGGCGGAGCTGCCCGCGCACTACGGGGCAGGAGACGTCTTCGCGATGCCGTGCCGCACGCGCAGGGGCGGCCTCGACGTCGAGGGGCTCGGCATCGTCTACCTGGAGGCGTCCGCGACCGGGCTGCCGGTGGTGGCGGGCGACTCCGGCGGCGCGCCCGACGCCGTACTGGACGGGGAGACGGGGTGGGTGGTGCGCGGTGGGGAGCCCGCCGAGTCCGCCGAGCGCATCGTGACGCTGCTCCAGGACCCCGACCTGCGGCGGCGGATGGGGGAGCGGGGGCGCGCGTGGGTCGAGGAGAAGTGGCGCTGGGACCTGCTCGCGGAGAAGCTCAGGACGCTGCTGTAGGGCCTGTTGCCGTACGGCACGGGTAAGGGGCGGCCTCCCGGAGGCCGCCCCTTACCCATGTCACTGCCTACGCCCCGTAGATCGCCTCGATCTCGTCGGCGAAGTCCTTCGCCACCACGTTGCGCTTCAGCTTCAGCGACGGCGTGATGTGGCCCGCCTCCTCGGTGAACTGGGTCGGCAGGATGCGGAACTTGCGCACCGACTCCGCCTTGGAGACCGCCGCGTTCCCGTCGTCCACCGCCCGCTGCACGGTTGCCAGGAGGTCCGCGTCGTCCCGCAGGGAGACCGCGGTGGAGTCCGCGGGCTTGCCGTTGTCCGCCGCCCACCGGCCGAGGAACTCCTCGTCCAGGGTGACCAGCGCGCCCACGAACGGGCGACCGTCGCCGACCACCATGCACTCCGCGATCAGCGCGTGCGCCCGGATGCGGTCCTCGATGACGGCCGGGGCGACGTTCTTGCCGCCCGCCGTCACGATGATCTCCTTCTTGCGGCCGGTGATCGCGAGGTAGCCGTCCTCGTCGAGGGTGCCGATGTCACCGGTGTGGAACCAGCCGTCGGTCAGCGCCTCGGCGGTGGCCGACGGGTTGTTCCAGTACCCCTGGAAGACGTGCTCGCCGTGCAGCAGCACCTCGCCGTCGTCGGCGATCCGCACGACCGAACCCGGCAGCGGCTGGCCGACCGTGCCGATCTTCGGCCGGTCGTACGGGTTGAACGCGGTCGCCGCGCAGGACTCGGTGAGCCCGTAGCCCTCCAGGACGGTGAAGCCGATGCCGCTGAAGAAGTGGCCCAGGCGCTCTCCCAGCGGGGCGCCGCCGGAGATCGCGAACTCGCAGCGCCCGCCGAGCACCGCACGCAGCTTGCTGTAGACCAGCTTGTCGAAGACCTTGTGCTTCAGGCGCAGCCCCAGCGCGGGGCCCTCGGGAGTGCCGAGCGCCCGGCTGTAGGCGATCGCCGTGTCGGCGGCCTTGTCGAAGATCTTGCCCTTGCCGTCGGCCTGGGCCTTGGCCCGCGCCGAGTTGTAGACCTTCTCGAAGACGCGCGGCACACCGAGGATCAGCGTCGGCCTGAAGGACGCCAGCTCGTCGGTGAGGTTCTTGATGTCCGGTACGCAGCCGAGCTTGATCGGCGCCATCACCGACGCCACCTCGACGAGGCGCCCGAAGACGTGCGCGGCGGGCAGGAACAGCAGCACCGAGCACTCGCCCGTACGGAACAGGGGCTTCAGGCGCTCCACGACGTTGCCGCACTCCGCGAAGAAGCTGCGGTGAGTGAGCACACATCCCTTCGGGCGGCCCGTGGTGCCCGAGGTGTAGACGATGGTCGCCGGGTCGTCGGCGCCCGCGACGGCACTGCGCCGGTCGACCGTCTCGTCGGACACGTCCGCGCCCAGCGCGTTCAGCTGCTCGATCGCCCCGGCCTCGATCTGCCAGACCTGCTTGAGGGCGGGCAGCTGCTCCCGTACGGACTCCACGGCGGTGGCGTGGGCCTCGCCCTCCACCAGGACGGCGACGGCGCCCGAGTCGCCCAGTATCCACTGCACCTGCTCGGCGGAGCTGGTCTCGTACACCGGCACGGTGACGGCGCCCGCGCTCCAGATCGCGAAGTCCAGCTGCACCCACTCGTAGCGGGTGCGCGACATCAGGCCGACCCGGTCGCCCGGCTCGACGCCCGCGGCGATCAGGCCCTTGGCGGCGGCACGCACCTCGGCCAGGAACTGGGTGGCGGTGACATCGGTCCACGTACCGGCGACCTTGCGGCCCATGACCGCGGTGTCGGGGTGCTGAGCGGCGTTGCGGCGGATGAGATCCGTCAGATTGCCGTCCGCAGGGACCTCGTACAGAGCCGGAAGGCTGAACTCGCGCAAGACTGCTGCTCCTCATCAGGCACCGGTCGTCACGTCAGTGTGCGCGCCGGCTGCGGTCCAAGGTCGGGCAGGTGCTCAGTGGGGGGTGAGCACGACTGGACTGCCCGGACGTTACCCACCAGTACTCGGTTCCCGATAGGGGGTCCCGGCCAGATGTACGCTGCGTCACACTGTTCGGGCGGTGCTTCGCGCACAGTAGTCCACCCCTGGGGCGACTCGGAAGTAACCGCAGGTCCGGCCCGTTCTCACGGGTTGAGGACCGGCTCTACTCAGCGTCCGGCCGGGGTCCTAGGCTGATCGCCATGCGAGTTCATGTGGTGAGTGACGTGCACGGCAACGCCAAGGACCTCGCCCGTGCGGGCGACGGCGCGGACGCCCTGGTCTGTCTCGGCGACCTCGTGCTCTTCCTCGACTACGCCGACCACTCGCGCGGCATCTTCCCCGACCTCTTCGGCACCGCGAACGCCGACCGCATCGTCGAGCTGCGCACCGCCCGCCGCTTCGAGGAGGCACGCGAGTTCAGCCGGAGCCTGTGGGAGGGCGTCGACCGTCAGGCGGCCACCGTCGCGGCCGTCCGCAAGCAGTACGCGGAGTTGTTCGCCGCGTTCCCCGCGCCCACGTACGCCACCTACGGGAACGTCGACATGCCGACGCTCTGGCCCGAGTACGCGGGCCCCGGCACGGCCAGCCCCGGCACCCGGGTGCTGGACGGCGAGCGCGTCGAGATCGGCGGCCTGGTCTTCGGCTTCGTCGGCGGCGGCCTGCGCACCCCGATGAACACGCCCTTCGAGATCAGCGACGAGGAGTACGCCGCCAAGGTCGAGGCGCTCGGCGAGGTCGACGTGCTCTGCTCGCACATCCCACCCGAGGTCCCGGACTTGGTGTACGACACCGTGGCGCGCCGCTTCGAACGCGGCAGCCGCGCCCTCCTGGACGCCATCCGCACGACCCGCCCCCGCTACGCGCTCTTCGGCCACGTCCACCAGCCCCTGGCCGCCCGGATGCGCGTCGGCGCGACCGAGTGCGTGAACGTCGGGCACTTCGCCTCGACGGGGCGGCCGTGGGTGCTGGAGTGGTGAAGGAGCCGGTCGCGATAGCCTTCACACGGCACGCACCAGTCAGCCAGCCCCAGTCCGGACCGTGAGGAGCCATCGCGATGGCGGAACACACCAGCTCTAGCATCACCATCCAGGCGGCGCCGGCCGACGTCATGGGTGTGATCGCGGACTTCGACCGCTACCCCGACTGGACGGGCGAGGTGAAGGAGGCCGAGGTGCTGGCCACCGACGACCGGGGCCGCGCCGAGAAGGTCCGCCTGGTGCTCGACGCCGGTGCCATCAAGGACGACCACACCCTCGCCTACACCTGGACCGGCGAGAACGAGGTCGGCTGGACCCTGGTGAAGTCGCAGATGCTGCGCTCGCTCGACGGCTCCTACCGCCTCGCGTCCGCCGCGAACGGCGCCACCGAGGTCACGTACCAGCTCACCGTCGACGTCAAGATCCCCATGCTCGGCATGATCAAGCGCAAGGCCGAGAAGGTCATCATCGACCGCGCCCTGGCCGGTCTGAAGAAGCGCGTCGAGTCCGGCCCCCAGGGCTGACCGACCGGAACGCAAGGGGACGCAGAGGGTGAGCGCGGACGACACCGGTGCGGTGCGCACGGTCCTGGTCACGGGTGCCGGAGGCGCGGGCCGCACCACGGTCGCCGCCGCGACCGCCCTGACGGCCGCCCGCAGGGGCGCGCGCGTCCTGCTCCTGGGCACCGACAGGGACGACACCCTGGGCGCGGCCCTGGGCACGCCCGCCGGTGCGATACCCGCCGACCCGCACGCACCTCTTGAGGCGGCACCGGGCCTCCTGGTCGCACGCGTCGACGCCGCCGACGACTTCCGCCGCGAACTCACCGCCCTCCAGGAGCGTGCCGCCACCGCCCTGGACCTCCTCGGGGCCACCCCGCTGGACACCGACGAGCTCACCGAACTGCCCGGCAGCGAGCCCTTCGCCCTGCTGCGCGCCCTGCGTACCGCGCCCACCGCCTCGTACGACCTGGTCGTCGTCGACATGCCGCCCACGCACAGCACCCTCGCCGCCCTCGCACTCCCCGGCCAGCTGCGCCGCTACGTGCGGCGGCTGCTGCCGCCCGAGCGGCAGGCGGCCCGCTCCCTGCGCCCGATGCTCGCGCAGCTCGCCGGGGTCCCGATGCCCGCGCAGTGGCTGTACGAGACCACCGCCCGCTGGGACGCCGAACTCGCCGCCACCCAGGCCGTGCTGGAGAGCCCCGCCCTGTCGGTGCGCCTGGTCGTGGAGCCGGGTCCTGCGGCCGCCGAGACCCTGCGCACCGCCCGGCTCGGCCTGGCCCTGTACGGGCTCGCGCTGGACGCGGTCGTCGCCAACAGGGTGCTCCCGACCGCCTCCCCCGACCCCTGGCTGTCCGCCCTGTCCGCACAGCAGCAGGAGCACCTCAAAGAGGTGCACGGGAGCGCGCACCTCTTTGAGGTGCGCGAACTGCCCCACCTGGGCAGGGCCCCGCAGGGCCCCGACGAGCTGACGCCGCTGTCGTACGAGGTGTCCCCGGCCTCCGCCGTCGTACGGCACGTCGTGGAGGACCGGCGGGCCGAGGACGGCGTACTGGTGTGGCACCTGCCGCTGCCCGGTGCCACGAAGCAGGAGCTGGGTCTCGTGCGCCGGGGGGACGAACTGGTGCTCACGGTGGGCCCGTTCCGGCGGCTGCTGCCGCTGCCGTCGGCGCTGCGCCGGTGCACCGTGTCCGGTGCCGGGCTCACCGACGGGGTGCTGCGGGTGCGCTTCACCCCGGACCCGGGGCTGTGGCCGCAGGGGCGCTGAGCGCCTGTCGTACGGGTGGTGACGGGCCCCTGAACGGCGTACCGCCGTTCGGGTAACGTCGAAGGCGTACGGATCCGTCACCCTCCCCGCGTCGCAGGAGTGCGCCATGAGCGAAGCCACCGACCGCCCCGACGAGCCCCGTGCGTCCGGCGCGTACGACGCCGACGCCTGGGCGACGGCGTGCGAGGAGGACCTGGCCGCCGAGCAGGCCCGCCGCCGGGATCAGTACGGACCGCAGGCCGGATCGGCGGCCGAGGAACTGCGCAGGCTGCTGGACGCGGTCACGGAGAAGGTGTCCTCGTTCCAGTCGCCGCTGCTCGGGATGGCGGCCCAGGGCGCGGCCCAGCAGATCGCCAGCCAGTTCGTTCAGCAGGCGAAGGCAGTCGTCGAGCCGGTCGTCGAGCGGAACCCGCAGGTCTTCGACCATCTGGCCGCTGCGGGCAACGAACTCCTCGCCGCCTACCGGTCCGTCGTGGCCGGGCACGAACAGCGTTGGACACAAAACGCATCGGACGCCGCCAAGGACCCGAACCCCACGGGCAATTCCCCCAAGTCATCGGAATCCGGACCCGATGACCCTGATGACCGTTCAAAAGGTGAACACATCGACCTCGATTGAGACCCCTCCTCGGGTACGGTGACTGAAGGGGCCTGTCTCCGGCTCCGAGCAGGGTTCGACCTGAAACTGAGGGACACATGGGACTCACCATCGGCGTCGACATCGGCGGCACGAAGATCGCGGCCGGAGTGGTCGACGAAGAGGGAAAGATCCTCGAAACGTACAAGGTGAAGACACCGCAGACCCCCGAGGACATGGTCGACGCGATCTCCGCGGCGGTCTCCGAGGTCAGCACGGGCCACAAGGTCGAGGCGGTCGGCATCGGCGCCGCCGGTTACGTGGACGACAAGCGCGCCACCGTGCTCTTCGCCCCGAACATCGCCTGGCGCCACGAGCCGCTCAAGGACAAGGTCGAGCAGCGCGTGAGCCTGCCGGTCGTCGTCGAGAACGACGCCAACGCGGCCGCCTGGGGCGAGTACAAGTTCGGCGCGGGCAAGGGCCACGAGGACGTCGTCTGCATCACGCTGGGCACCGGCCTCGGCGGCGGCATCATCATCGGCAACAAGCTGCGCCGAGGACGCTTCGGCGTGGCCGCCGAGTTCGGCCACATCCGGGTCGTCCCGGACGGCCTGCTGTGCGGCTGCGGCAGCCAGGGCTGCTGGGAGCAGTACGCCTCCGGGCGCGCGCTCGTCCGCTACGCCCGCCAGCGCGCCAACGCGACCCCCGAGAACGCCGAGATCCTCCTCGCCCTCGGCGACGGCACCGTCGACGGCATCGAGGGCAAGCACGTCAGCGCCGCCGCCCGGCAGGGCGACCCGGTCGCGGTCGACTCCTTCCGCGAGCTGGCCCGCTGGGCCGGTGCGGGCCTGGCCGACCTCGCCTCGCTCTTCGACCCGTCCGCCTTCATCGTCGGCGGCGGCGTCTCCGACGAGGGCGAACTCGTCCTCGACCCGATCCGCAAGTCCTTCCGGCGCTGGCTGATCGGCGGCCAGTGGCGGCCGCACGCCCAGGTGCTCGCGGCCCAGCTCGGCAACAAGGCCGGTCTGGTCGGCGCGGCGGACCTGGCCCGCCAGGGCTGACGTTCCTCCTCCGGTTGTCCGTTCGGTGCCCGCCGCGCCCTCTTCAGGACGCGGCGGGCACCGGTCTATGTTGGCCCGCATGTCTCAGTTGGCCCGCAGGGCGACCGACCCCCTGCCCCCGTCCCGTACGGAACACCTGCCCCCGTCCCGTACCGAACCCGACGGCTCGGCCGTCGTCCGCGTCCTCAGCTACAACATCCGCTCCATGCGCGACGACCGGGACGCGCTCGCCCGCGTGATCCGCGCCTGTGAGCCCGACCTCGTCCTGATCCAGGAGGCGCCGCGCTTCTTCCGCTGGCGCAAGAAGGCCGCCTGGCTGGCCGCCCACAGCGACCTGGTGGTGCTGAGCGGCGGGGCCACCGCCGCGGGCCCGATGCTCCTGTGCTCGCTGCGCGCGACGGTCGAACGTACCGAGGACGTCCTGCTCCCGCGCACCCCCGGGCTGCACCAACGGGGCTTCGCGACGGCGGTCGTGCGCATCGGGGGCGCGCGCCTGGGAGTGCTGAGCTGTCACCTGAGCCTTCAGGGGGACGAGCGCCGCGCGCAGGCGGATCTGCTCCTGGAACAGCTCGCCGGGATGGGCGTCACGCACGCCGTCGCGGGCGGCGATCTGAACGACCGCCCGGACGGGAAGACCTTCCGCCTGCTGGCGGGGAAGCTCCAGGACTGCTGGGCGGTGGCACCCTGGGGCGGCGAGTACACCTCCGAGCCCACGAACCCCCACCAGCGCATCGACGCGATCTTCGCGACGGCGGGTGTGGAGGTGCTGGGGTGCGGCGTGCCGCCGCTGCCGGAGGCGGACGTACGGGCGGCGACGGACCACCTGCCGGTCCTGGCGGCGGTACGGATTCCCGCGGACCGCTGAGCCTTGTCGGCGGCGGCCCCACCTGGTCAGCCGGGTCCGGCCATGGCCGGGGGCGGCGCCGGGCCGCCCTCCGGCCCACCCCGGTCAGACCACCGCGCCCCGGCCCGGATCCTCGTCGTCCTCCTCCGAGCCCCGCGCCATCCGCCCCACCAGCGTCGCGAACCCGCCGAGGAAGCCTCCGATGCCCAGGACCTGGATCCACCAGGTCATGTCCCAGCCGAGTACGACCGCCACCAGCATCAGCAGCGGCCCTCCGACCACCGCCAGCCAGGCGAACTTGGACGTGACGTCGGCCTCCGGAAGCTCCGGGTCCGGCGGCACGAAGTGCCCCTCGTCCGAGTCGTCCAGGTCGTCGTCCTTGGCCTCGGCAGGAGCGAAGTCCCGGGGCCCGGACATGCCGACGCCCGGGGCGAAGGTGACCGAGCTGCCCAGCGGCCGGTCCTCCCCGGAACCGGAGCCCGGACCGGATCCGGACCCTGAGGCCCGGTCCCCGTTGACCCCCTCCTCCAGCCGCGCCAGATCGTCCACCGACTTGAACGGCTTCGCCCCCGGCGGGTCCGGCGGCTCGTCCCCGTACCCGGCCACGATCGCCTCCCAGACGGCCGTCTCGTCCAGCGGAGTGGCGGCGTCGTCCTTCAGGCCCTCCGTGACGGCCTCGGGCTCCCGCTCCTCCTCGCGGTCCGCGCGTTCCGCGTTGTGTTCAGCCACCGGCAGTGCTCCCCTTCTTCCCGACGCTCGGAGCGAGGCGGCCGATGAACGCGTAACTCTCGTCGAAGATCCGCTCCGCGTCATGGTCCAACGTCGCCACGTGGTAGCTCTGTTCCAGCAGGATCTCGGTGACGTCGTGGGACGACACCCGGCTGAGGATGCGGGCGGAGTCGGCGGGCGGCACCACGTGGTCCTGCGGGCTGTGCAGCAGCAGCAGCGGCTGCGTGACCTGGGGCAGCTCGCCGTCGACGAGCCGGAAGAAGTTCCGCAGGGAGTGCGCGGCGTGCAGCGGCACCTTGGTGTAGCCCACCTCGTGCGAGCCCTCCAGCGCGATGTCGTCGTACACGCCCTTCGTCGTGGGCACGAAGTGGCGCAGCACCGGGAGGGCGTGCGCGGCCAGGCCGTGCACCTTGTTGCCCGGGTTGACCAGGACGATGCCGCTGATCGCGTCGCCGTGCTTGGCGGCCAGCCGCAGGGTGAGCGCGCCGCCCATGGACAGGCCGAAGACGAAGACCTGGGAGCAGCGCTCCAGCAGGGCGTTCAGCTCGCGGTCCACCTCGGCGTACCAGTCCTGCCAGCCGGTGACCTGCATGTCCTCCCAGCGGGTGCCGTGGCCGGGAAGCAGCGGCAGCGACACCGTCAGCCCCCGCTCGGCCAGATGGTCGGCCCAGGGGCGCAGTGACTGGGGCGAACCGGTGAAGCCGTGGCAGAGAAGGACGCCCACCTCTCCGCCCTCGTGGCGGAACGGCTCGGCTCCAGGGAGGACCGGCACCGGGGTCTCCTGTTCGTGAGGAAGGACGGGACGGCAAAAGGGCCCGTACCCGCGACGCGGGGGCAGTGCCCGCAGGAGGGGCACCCCACCACGGGTACTGAGGGTGACTTCACCGTACGCGACCGGACTGACACCGACCAGATCCGTCGGCCCTCCGACCGGGCGACGGCAGCGGCCGTACGGAGCCCCCGGGGGCCGTACGGACCACCCGCACGTGTGGGCGAGAGTGCAGGCCGCACGCGGGTTATGGTCTTTTCGACAGACAAGGGAAGGCACACGTTGATCTACGGCGCAATGAAGTTCTCCATCGGAGGGTCCCTGAAGGTTGCCTTCAGGCCCTGGGTGGAGGGCCTCGAAAACATTCCCGCGAACGGGCCGGCGATCCTCGCGAGCAACCACCTGTCGTTCTCCGACTCCTTCTTCCTGCCCGCCGTGCTGGACCGCAAGGTCACCTTCATCGCCAAGGCGGAGTACTTCACCACCCCCGGTGTGAAGGGCAAGCTCACCGCCGCCTTCTTCAAGGGCGTCGGACAGCTTCCGGTGGACCGTTCCGGTGCGCGCGGCGCGGGCGACGCGGCGATCAAGGCGGGCATCGAGGTCATCGACAACGGCGGCCTGTTCGGCATCTACCCGGAGGGCACCCGCTCTCCTGACGGACGCCTGTACCGGGGCAAGCCCGGCGGCCTCGCGCGCGTGGCGCTCGCGACCGGCGCCCCGGTGATCCCCGTCGCGATGATCGACACGGAGAAGATCCAGCCGCCCGGCAAGGTGGTGCCCAAGCTGATGCGTCCGGGCATCCGGATCGGCAAGCCGCTCGACTTCAGCCGCTACCACGGCATGGAAGGCGACCGCTTCATCCTGCGCTCGGTGACCGACGAGGTCATGTACGAGATCATGAAGCTGTCCGGTCAGGAGTACGTCGACATCTACGCGACGGCGGCCAAGCGGCAGATCGCGGACGCGGAGAAGGCCGCCAAGGCCGAGAAGGCGGAGCTGGAGAAGGCCGAGAAGGCCGCCCAGGCGGAGCTGGAGAAGGCGGCGAAGGCCGAGAAGATTGCGAAGGAGGAACGTTCCGCGTAAGCAAGGAACGTTCCGGGGGCCGACGGCGTCGTCCAGCTGAGGTCGTCGCAGGGAGTGGACGCGTCGGCCCTCGCAGAGGTCTTCCGTCCAGGGGTGGGGAAAATGGCCAAGGCCCAGCGCTCGCGGGTCGTACGGATGTCGGTCGAGCAGCCGCTGTGGCGCGCGCTCACCGGCTACCGCGTCCTGACGATGCTCTACGCGGTACTGCTGTTCGTGTTCACGCGCGAGGAGTTCGAGCGGCAGTGGGTGGCGATCGCCTTCCTGTCGGTGATGGCGGTGTGGACGCTCGTCACGCTCCCCAAGGTGGCGAACGCGGCCAGCTGCACCAAGCGCTTCCTGGTGGCCGATCTCACCGTCGTCCTCGTCGGCATCCTGCTCACCCCGCTCGCCAACGTCGAGGCGCAGCTGATCGACGGCCCGACCCTGCCGACGATATGGGCCGCCGGTTCGGTGCTCGCGTACGCCATCAAGGGAGGCTGGCGCTGGGCCGCCTTCGCCTCGTCCCTGGTGGCGGCGGCCAACCTCGTGGAGCGCGGCACACCCAGCCGGGACACCCTGCACAACGTGCTCCTGGTGTGGGTCGCCTCCATCGCCATCGGTTACGTCGTCGAGGTGGCCCGCGCCTCGGAGGCGACCCTCGCGCGCGCCCTGGAGATCGAGGCCGCCACCAGGGAGCGCGAGCGCCTCGCCCGGGACATCCACGACAGCGTCCTCCAGGTGCTCGCCATGGTGCAGCGCCGGGGCAACGCGCTCGGCGGCGAGGCGGCGGAACTGGGCCGCATGGCGGGCGAGCAGGAGGTCGCCCTGCGCACCCTCGTCTCCAGCGGTCTGGTGCCCACCATGCGGGCGTCCGAAGAAGCGTCGCACGGTGCGGTGGTGCGCACCGTGGAGGTGGACGACCCCGATGGGGCACGTGCCGTACGCGGTGCACGGGAAGGACACGGGGACAGCGGTCCCGTCGACCTGCGCGCCCTGCTGGCCCCGCACGCCGGGGCGAAGGTCTCCTTCGCGGAGCCCGGCACTCCGGTGCTGCTGCCCGCGGCCGCCGCACTGGAGCTCGCGGCCGCTGTCAGTGCCGCCCTGGACAATGTGCGCAGGCACGCGGGTGACGGCGCCCAGGCGTGGATCCTCGTCGAGGACGAGCCGGACGAGGTGATCGTGACGGTGCGGGACGACGGTCCCGGCATCCCGGAGGGCAGGCTCGCGCGGGCCGAGGGGGAGGGACGCCTCGGGGTCGCCCTGTCGATCCGCGGCAGGCTGCGGGACCTGGGCGGGAGCGCCGAGCTGCTCTCCGTACCGGGACAAGGCACGGAAGTAGAACTGAAGGTTCCACGGGGGAAGGCGAAACGATGAACGAACAGACCACGCAAGCAGCGACAGAAGTGACGGAAGTGGCCGGAGAGCAGAGGAAGTCGGTCCGCGTGATGGTGGTCGACGACCACCCGATGTGGCGCGACGCCGTCGCCCGCGACCTGGCCGCCGCCGGGTTCGACGTGGTGGCCACCGCGGGGGACGGCCCGCAGGCCGTGCGCCGCGCCCAGGCGGTCTCCCCGCAGGTGCTGGTCCTGGACCTGAACCTGCCGGGCATGCCGGGCGTCCAGGTCTGCCGCGAACTCGTCGGCGCCGACCCCGAGCTGCGCGTCCTGGTGCTCTCCGCGAGCGGAGAGCACGCGGACGTACTGGAGGCGGTGAAGTCCGGCGCGACCGGATACCTGCTGAAGTCGGCGTCCACGGAGGAGCTCACGGACGCGGTCGCGCGCACCGCCGCCGGCGACCCGGTGTTCACCCCGGGGCTCGCCGGTCTCGTCCTCGGCGAGTACCGCAGGCTGGCCTCCGACCCGGCGCCCTCGGCACCGGACGAGCCCCGGGCCCCGCAGCTCACCGACCGCGAGACGGAGGTGCTCAGGCTGGTCGCCAAGGGACTCTCGTACAAGCAGATCGCGGAACGTCTGGTCATCTCGCACCGCACCGTCCAGAACCACGTCCAGAACACCCTCGGCAAGCTCCAGCTGCACAACCGGGTGGAACTGGTGCGGTACGCCATAGAGCGCGGCCTCGACGGCTCCTGAGGCGCTGTCCGCGCCCGCCGGGAGGGCATCGCCCGGGTCCGCCGGGAGGCACCCTCGACGCCCCCGGCGGGCCGCTCTAGCGTGGTGTGTTCCAGTGCCCGGCAGCGGCGAAGGGACACGTCATGCGAGTCGGACTTCTGACCGGGGGCGGTGACTGTCCGGGGCTCAACGCCGTCATCCGCGCAGCCGTCCGCAAGGGCGTGCGGGACTACGGGTACGAGTTCGTGGGCTTCAGGGACGGCTGGCGCGGTGTGCTCGACGACCACCGCACCATGACGCTGGACGTCGCGGCCGTGCGCGGCATCCTGCCCCGCGGCGGCACCATCCTCGGCTCCTCCCGCACCAACCCCCTCGCCGAGGGGGAGGCGGGCGTGCGCCTCATGGAGGCGACCCTCGCCCGGCGCGGGGTGGAGGCGCTCGTCGTCATAGGGGGCGAGGACACCCTCGGGGTCGCCGCCCGGCTGTCCGGCGAGTACGGCATCCCCTGCGTCGGCGTGCCCAAGACCATCGACAACGACCTGTCCGCCACCGACTACACCTTCGGCTTCGACACGGCGGTCTCCATCGCCACCGAGGCCATCGACCGGCTGCACACCACCGCCGAGTCCCACATGCGGGTCCTGGTGGTGGAGGTGATGGGGCGTCACTCGGGGTGGATCGCCCTGCACTCCGGGCTGGCGGGCGGCGCCAACGTCATCCTGGTGCCCGAGCGGCGCTTCGACGTCGACGAGGTCTGCGGCTGGATCAACTCCCGTTTCCGCTCCTCGTACGCGCCGATCGTCGTCGTCGCGGAAGGGGCGATGCCGCGCGACGGCGACATGGTCCTCAAGGACGGCACCCTGGACTCCTTCGGGCACGTGCGGCTGTCCGGGGTGGGGGAGTGGCTCGCCAAGGAGATCGAGAAGCGCACCGGCAAGGAGGCCCGGACGACCGTCCTCGGGCACGTCCAGCGCGGCGGCACCCCGAGCGCCTTCGACCGGTGGCTCGCCACCCGCTTCGGGCTGCACGCCGTCGACGCGGTGCACGACGGGGACTTCGGGACGATGGTGGCGCTCCAGGGCACCGACATCGTGCGCGTGCCGATCGGGGAGGCCACGGCCAAGCTGAAGACGGTGCCGCCGGAGCTGTACGAGGAGGCGGAGGTCTTCTTCGGCTGACCCGTCGGCTGATCGTCCGGCCGGATCCTCCGGTGGATCCACCGGAGGGATCCACCGGCGGGATCCTGCGGCTGATCGGCAGTGCGGTGGCGAGTGGCTGGGCACGCCCGGATCGGCGATATTTGCAGAATCCGTGCCAAGCCACTCGCGACTGGGGAATTCCGTGAAAATTCTGGCATTCGGCGTGCAGGCCGACGAGCAGCCGCTGATCGAGAAGACCTTCACGGACGCCGGACTGGGCGAGCCGCACTGCCTCAAGGTCTTCCTCACCGAGGACACGGCCCCCATCGCCGCCGGGCACGAGGTGATCAGCACCAGCGTCAACGCGGACCTGGGCGACCGCGTCCTGCGCGTCCTCGCCGCAGGAGGCACCCGGATGATCGCCCAGCGCTCCACCGGCTTCAACAACATCGACCTCGACGTGGCCCGCGAACTCGGCCTCACCGTCGCCCGCGTCTCGTACTACTCGCCGTACTCCGTCGCCGAATTCGCCTGGACCCTCGCCATGGCCGTCAATCGCCGTGTCGTGCGCGCCGCGGCCCGCACCCGCGACTTCGACTTCCGCCTCGACGGGCTGCTCGGCCGCGACATGCGCGGCCGCACCGTCGGCGTCGTCGGCACCGGCAAGATCGGCGAGGCGTTCACAAGGATCGCCCACGGCTTCGGCATGCACCTGCTCGGCTGGGACGTCGCGCCCAACCCGGAGTGCGTCGACCTCGGCATGGAGTACGTCGAGAAGGACGACCTCCTCGCCTCCGCCGACCTGATCAGCCTGCACGTGCCCCTGCTGCCCAGCACCCGCCACCTCATCGACGCCACGGCCCTGCGCGCCATGAAGGACGACGCGATCCTCGTGAACTCCAGCAGGGGCGGCCTGGTCGACACCGAGGCCCTGGTGAACGAACTGCGGGCCGGGCGCTTCGCGGGGGTCGGCCTGGACGTGTACGAGGCGGAGGCGGGCCTGTTCTTCCTCGACAAGTCCCTGACGGTCGTCGAGGACGACACCCTGGCCCGCCTGGTCACCTTCCCCAACGTCCTGGTCACCTCGCACCAGGCGTACTACACGGTCGATGCCCTGGAGCAGATCATCGACGCGACCGTGCAGAACGTCACGGACTTCCTGGCGGGCCGCCGCAGCGACAACGTCCTGGTTCCGGCGCGGGACGCGGCCGCCGCCTGACCCCCTTCAGACCCCCGTCGGCACGAACGCCTCCAGCAGCCGCGTCACCACCGCGGCCCCGCGCAGGCTGAGCACCGACTCCGGGTGGAACTGCACGGAGGCGAAGCCGGGCCCCCGCAGGGCGTGCAACTCCCCGGAGGCGTGGTTGCGGGCGCTCTCCACACCGTGCGCGGCCAGCTCCGCTGCCTCCGCCGCGTCGCACACCGCCGTGAAGCTGTTGTAGAACCCGACCGTCTCCGGCCGGCCGAACAGCACGATCCGCTCCTGCGCCCCCTGGTACGGCACCTCCTTGCGGGCGATGCGCAGCCCCAGCTCCGCCGCGATCAGCTCGTGCCCCAGGCACACCCCGAGCACCCCGTGCGCGACGCCTCCCCGGTGGCGCCTGGCCAGCAGGTCCGCCGTCAGCGCCCGCAGGAAGCGCATCTTCGGGTCCGCCGCGTCCTGCGGGTTCCCGGGCCCTGGACCGAGCACCACCGGCCCCTGATGCGCCAGTGCCGCCTCCCGCAGCCCCGGCTCGTCGAAGCGCCGTACGGTCACCTCAAGGCCCGACGAGCGCAGCACGTGCGCCAGCATCGCCGTGAAGGTGTCCTCCGCGTCCACCACCAGGGCGTGCCCCGACAGCGTCCGCTCCCGCTCCTGCATCCGCAGCCAGAAGGGCGAGAGCCCGGCCCGCCGCCCGTCCAGCGCCGCCCGCACCCGTGCGTCCTGCGCCAGCGGTGGGCGTACCGACTCGTCCCGCGGGCGTCCGGGACGTACCCCCAGAGCGGCCAGCACACCCGCCGCCTTGGCGTGCGTCTCGGCCACCTCCGACGCCGGGTCCGAGTGCCGTACGAGCGTGGCCCCGACCGGCACCCGCAGGCGGCCGTCCAGCGCGATGTCGGCCGTACGGATGAGGATCGGCGAGTCCAGGGTCTGCGCCCCGGACGCGTCGACGCCCAGCAGTGCCAGCGCGCCCGCGTAGTAGCCCCGCCCTCCCACTTCGTGGCGCTCGATCACCCGGCAGGCGTTCTGCACGGGCGACCCGGTCACCGTCGCGGCGAACATCGTCTCCCGCAGCACCTGGCGCACGTCCAGCGAACTGCGCCCCCGCAGCTCGTACTCGGTGTGCGCGAGGTGGGCCATCTCCTTGAGGCGCGGGCCGACGACCACACCGCCCATGTCGCCGACGGTGCACATCATCTTGAGCTCCTCGTCGACGACCATCGAGAGCTCCTCGGTCTCCTTCGGATCGGCGAGGAAGTCCAGGAGGTCGTCGGGGGTGGGCCCGTCGGCCGGGTAGCGGTAGGTGCCGCTGATCGGATTCATCACGACCGTCCCCCCGGACATCCGCACGTGGACCTCCGGACTGGCGCCCACCAGCACCCTGTCGCCCGTGTGGACGACGTACGTCCAGTACGCGCCCCGCTCCCCGTCCAGCAGCCGCCGGAACAGGGCGAGCGCGTCCGCCCGTCCGAAGCCGGGGATCTCACCGGTGTAGGTGCGCCGGATGACGAAGTTCGCGCCCTCGCCCCGCCCGATCTCGGAATCGATGACGCGTTGGACGATCCTCGCGTACTCCTCGTCGTCCACGTCGAAGGAGCCGCCCTCCACCCCGACCCGGTGTGCGGGCAGCGCGGAAAGCACCTCCTCAAGAGGAAGCTCGAACGCCTCGTCCGCGACCAGCACGCTCAGCGGCGTCCCGTCGTCGCGCACGTCGAAGCCGCGTTCCCTGATCTGCCGGAACGGTACGAGGGCGAGGACCGGCCGTCCGTCCTCGCCGACGGGCAGGTCCGCGAGCCGCTCGGCCTCGTGCACAGAGCCGATCAGCACCTCGACGGTGTCGTGGTCGCGCCCGGGGGTGCGGCGGCGCAGCAGTGCGAAGGGCGGGCAGTCGTCGTCGAGCAGACGGGACAACGGAGTGACGGGAGACGGTGCGTCCGTGGGAGACATGCGGGGGTTCCTTCCGGGTGCGGAGCCGGAGGAACGGCCGGGAAAACAAAAAGGCCGCCCTCCTGGGGCGGCCTGTGCGTCAGTGGATGTACGCGCGATCAGTGGGCCGCCGGATGAGCGGTCCACCACCAGTTCTGGAGCGAGAGGATCTGGGTCTGCGCGAACATGTGGCGGACCTTACAGCATTCAGGCGTGCGCTCGCCGGGCGGAGAGCCGCAGACTCGAAGAAGTTCCCCATCAGGAATCTCCACACCTTCTCCTCTTCTGTCCCACCAGCTTCTTCACTTACTTTCGTGCTGGCAGAGTTCACGCACAACAGTGCGAGGACGGCCTCTCCCTGAAGGGCGTGCCAGGTGAACCCGCGCGTATCCGTCGTCGTGCCCGTGCACAACACCGCTCCTTACCTGGAGCGCTGTTTCGGCTCGGTGCTCTCCCAGAGCCTCGCCCAGGACCAGTGGGAGGTCGTCGCCGTCGACGACGGCTCCACCGACGGCGGCGGCGCCTGGCTCGACGCGTTCGCCCGGGAGCACACCAACGTCACGGTGGTCCACCAGGAGGCGTCCGGCGGCGCGGGCAAGCCCCGCAACGTCGGCATCGAACACGCCCGCGGCGAGTTCCTGTTCTTCCTCGACTCCGACGACCACCTCGGCCCCGAGGCCCTGGAGCGTCTGCTGGCCATGGCCGACGAGCACGGCTCGGACGTCGTCTACGGCCGGATCGTCGGCGGCGGCGGCCGACCGGCACCCGTGGACCTGCGCACCAGCAACCCCGACGTCAGCCTCTTCGACTCGCCCGTCTACTGGACGCTCGCCGCCTACAAGCTGTGGCGGCGCACCCTGATAGACGACCAGGAACTGCGCTTCGTGGAGAACAGGCTGCGCGGCGAGGACGTCCCGTTCGCCGTCAGGGGCCTGCTGAACGCCGGACGCATATCCGTCGTCGCCGACCACGACTGCTACGTCCTCGAAGGCCGCGACGACAACAGCAACGCCTCCGAGCAGGACATCGACTGGATCGACCACCTGCGGCACGCCGAATCCATCCTGCGTCTGGTGGGCGATCACGTGCCCGCCGGAGCCGACCGCGACAAGCTCGTCGAGCGGCACTTCCACGGCGAGATCCTCAGCGTCTTCGGCGGCCACTTCGCCCACCTCGACGAGGAGGCGCGCGCCCTGGTGCTCAAGGCCGCCCGCCCGCTGGTCGAGGAGTGGCTCACCGACCGGATATTCCAGGCCCTGCCGCCCCGGCTGAGGCTGCGCGCGCACTGCGTCCTGGGCGGACTGCTCAAGGAGCTCACGGAGATCGTCCGCGCCGACGCACAGGGCGAGCCGGGCCCCGCGGTGGTCCGCGACGGGCGCGCCTTCGCCCCGTACCCGTACTTCCGCGACGCGAGCCGCGCGCTGCCCGACGCCTGCTACGACCTGACCTCCCGCGTCGTGCTGCGCCAGTCCCCGGACGCCTGGACCTGGCAGGACGGCGTGCTGACGGTCACCGGCAGCGCCTCCCTCACCCTGCTGCCCGGGGCCGGGCAGCAGGTCGCCCTGGTGCTGCGCAACGGCGCGGCCGAGCACCGCGTGCCCGCCACCCGAACCGACGACGGCGCCTACCGCGCCGAGATCGACCCGGGCGCGGCGGCCGACGGCATCGCACTGTCCGAAGGCAACTGGACGGTGCGGCTGGAGGTCGGCGCTCCCGCCGAGGACGGCAGCGAACCCCTCACCAAGATCGCCTGGCTGTCCGCGCCCGACCCGGCCCCCGCGCCCCTGGTCCGGCTCTCCGGCGGCCGGGGCACCCCCGTCGTGGCCGCCTCGGTCTACGCCTCCGAACCGCACCACCACGCCAACCTGGACATCGGCGCGCACCGCCACCCGCTGGGACCGGACGCCCGCGCGGCCGTCACCCGGCGGCTGCTGACCGCGCCCCGGATCACCGCCGCCGTCACGCTCCCGGACTGTCCCGCGGACGCCGAACTGGAGCTCGTGCTCGCACTGGAGGGCCGGAGCGTCGTATTGAAGACAGAAACCACCCGGCTGGCCGGTTCCCGGTTCACCCTGAGCGGCACGCTCGGAGCTGCGTCCGAGGGTCGCTGGGACGTACGGATCCGGGTTCGCGGACAGGGCTTCACCAGGGACATTCCCGCCGTGGACGCCGTCGGCGGGACGGCCTCGGCCGTGCTCGCCGTTCCCGCGCACTGGAAGTGGACCCGGCGTCTCACCTTGTGAGCGCGGCGTGGAGCACCCGTTTGCACCCCGTAGGCTGGCCGGGTGACCGTGAACGCGAAGACCACCCTCACGGGTGGCAACACCTGGCGCGACCTTCCTGCGGCGCAGCAGCCCGAGTACCCCGATGCTGAGGCGCTGCGCGATGTTGTCGCGGACCTCGAATCGTATCCGCCGCTCGTCTTCGCGGGCGAGTGCGACCAGCTGCGCGCCCGACTGGGAGCCGTCGCCAAGGGCGAGGCGTTCCTGCTCCAGGGGGGCGACTGCGCGGAAGCATTCGACGCCGTGTCGGCCGACCACATCCGCAACAAGCTCAAGACCCTTCTCCAGATGGGCGCCGTGCTGACGTACGCCGCGTCCGTGCCCGTCGTCAAGGTGGGCCGGATCGCCGGTCAGTACAGCAAGCCGCGCTCCAAGGGCACCGAGACCCGCGACGGCATCACCCTGCCGACGTACCGGGGCGACTCGGTGAACGGTTTCGCCTTCACCGAGGAGGCGCGGGTCCCGGACCCCGAGCGCCTCAAGAGGATGTACAACGCCTCGGCGTCCACCCTCAACCTCGTGCGCGCCTTCACCACCGGTGGTTACGCGGACCTGCGCCAGGTGCACGCCTGGAACCAGGACTTCGTGAAGAACTCGCCGTCCGGCCAGCGCTACGAGCAGCTCGCCCGCGAGATCGACAACGCGCTGAACTTCATGAAGGCCGCCGGGACCGACCCGGCGGAATTCCGCACGGTGGAGTTCTACGCCTCCCACGAGGCGCTGCTGCTGGACTACGAGTCGGCGCTCACCCGCGTGGACTCCCGGACGGGCAACCTCTACGACGTGTCCGGCCACATGGTCTGGATCGGCGAGCGCACCCGTCAGATGGACGGCGCGCACATCGAGTTCGCGTCGAAGATCCGCAACCCGATCGGCATCAAGCTCGGCCCCACGACCACGGTCGACGAGGCGCTCGGCTACATCGACAAGCTGGACCCGGACCGCGAGCCCGGCCGCCTGACCTTCATCGTCCGCATGGGCGCCGACAAGGTCCGCGACAAGCTGCCCGAGCTGGTCGAGAAGGTCACCGCTTCCGGCGCCACCGTCGCGTGGATCACCGACCCGATGCACGGCAACACCTACGAGGCCGCCTCCGGCCACAAGACGCGCCGCTTCGACGACGTCCTGGACGAGGTCAAGGGCTTCTTCGAGGTCCACAAGGGCCTCGGCACCCACCCGGGCGGCATCCACGTCGAGCTCACCGGTGACGACGTCACCGAGTGCGTGGGCGGCGGCGACGAGATCTTCGTCGACGACCTGCACCAGCGCTACGAGACGGCCTGCGACCCGCGGCTCAACCGCAGCCAGTCGCTCGACCTGGCGTTCCTGGTGGCGGAGATGTACCGCGACCAGTAGTTCCCGCCCGGCGACGGACACGTACGCGACAGACGGTGGGGCCCGGATCCTTGTGATCCGGGCCCCACTGTCGTACCGGGGGTTTCCCCCACGCCTCGCCATGGGTAAGGTTAGGTTTACCTGACCGAGGGTTGTCCTGGCTGTGGGATCGAGGTGTCCGTGTTCGTCTGCTCCTGCTTCGGTGTGACCGACCAGCAGATCAAGGCCCACGCCGCCGACGGAGCCTGCACTCCGCGCCAGATAGCCTCCGTCACCAAGGCCGGTACGGACTGCGGCAACTGCGTCCGTACGATCCAGGGCCTGCTGGGCCGGGGGGCGTGTCCGCGCCGCGGCCTCATCGAGAAGCGTGAACTCCTCGCACAGGACCTTGACGCCGCTGCCGTCCAGGACGACGTGCCCGCCCTCGGTGAAGCCGCCTAGGACCCCGCGGGGGCGGGCAAGGAACCGTTCCTACGCCTCGCTCGGCTGCTCGATCAACTGGGCGATGTAGAGCGGCTCGCCGAGCTTCTCGACCAGCTCCAGCTGGGTGTCGAGGTAGTCGATGTGGTGCTCCTCGTCCGCGAGGATGTCCTCGAAGATCTTGGCCGACGTGATGTCGCCCTTGCCACGCATGACCTCCGCGCCGCGCTTCAGCCGGTCGATCGCCTCGACCTCGATCATGCGGTCCGCCTGGAACATCTCGGTGACCGTCTGGCCGATCCGGACGTGGAAGAGCCGCTGGTAATTGGGCAGGCCGTCGAGGAAGAGGATGCGGTCGGTGAGGACCTCCGCGTGCTTCATCTCGTCGAACGACTCGGCGCGCGTGTACTTCGCGAGCTTGGTCCAGCCGAAGTTGTCCTGCATCTTCGCGTGGAGGAAGTACTGGTTGATCGCCGTCAGTTCGGCGGTCAGCTGCTCGTTGAGAAATTCAATGACCTCGGGGTCGCCCTGCATCGCTGGGCTCCTTCCAGGGGGGACCGGGCAGATTGCGCGCATCCTTGCACCGGTTCTCGGAGGCCGTCCAGTAAGTGCCTCCTTAGTAGGAGTTGCCCGAATCGGCCCAGACCCGGTCATGACCACCCCTCGCGGTCTGTCACCATGGAGGACATGGGTCAGCCGGAAAGCCGGGAATACCGCGACATCGAGCACTCCGAGCTTCCGCCGGGACAGCGGCTGCAGCGTGGCTGGCCAGTCACCCACTACGGGCCCGTCCCCAAGTTCAAGCCCGACCGCTGGGAATTCCGTGTCTTCGGCGCGACCGCGGACGGCGAGAAGCACTGTTGGAACCACGAGGAGTTCTCGGCGCTGCCCTTCGACACCGTCGTCGCCGACCTGCACTGCGTGACGAAATTCAGCATGCTGGGGGCCGAATGGGGTGGTGTCGCCGCCCGTACGATCCTGGACCTCGCGCCGCCCGCCCCCGGTGTCACCCACGTCATGGTCTGGGCCGAGTACGGCTACAGCGCCAACGTCCGCATCGAGGACTTCACTGACGAGCGCACCATCCTCGCCACGCACAAGGGTGACGACCTGCTCACCGCGGAACACGGCTTCCCGCTGCGTCTGGTGGTGCCGCACCTGTACGCCTGGAAGGGTCCCAAGTGGGTCCGGGGCGTCGAGTACATGACGGCCGACCGCCGAGGCTTCTGGGAGGAGCGCGGCTATCACAACATCGGCGACCCCTGGCGCGAGCAGCGCTACTCCTACCAGGAGGAACCGGGAGAGGGCCCGGAGCTGTAGCCGGTGGCCGTTCGCCGAGCGCCGTGCCGATGACCATGCCGAGCACCTCGCCGGTGCAAACCGCGTAACCCCTTAGGAGTGTTCCTCCGTCACGGTGCGCGCAGCTCCTTCAGCCGTGCCACGTCCGCCGCGTGCCCCTCCTTGCCGCCGGGCGTCTCGATGATCAGGGGTACGCCCTCCGTCGCCGGGTGCGAGAACAGCTCCCGGAACGGTTCCTCGCCGATGTGGCCGGCGCCGATGTTCTCGTGCCGGTCCTTGTGCGCGCCTGTGACGTCCTTGGAGTCGTTGGCGTGGATCAGCTTCAGCCGGCCCTCGCCGACGGTGTCCACCAGCAGGTCCAGCGTCTGCTTCATGCCGCCGGGCCCGGCGAGGTCGTGGCCCGCCGCGAAGATGTGGCAGGTGTCCAGACAGACGCCCAGCTTCGGGTGGTGGTCCAGGGCGTCGAAGTACGGGCCGAAGTCCCAGGTCCGCGAGCACAGCGAGAAGCCCTGACCGGCCGTCGACTCCAGCAGGAGGTACGGGTCGTCGTCGTGGGTCAGCTCCTCCAGCAGAGGGAGCAGATGTGTGCGCACCTGCGCGAGGGCCTCCTCGCGGGGCCGTCCGCCGGTCGCCGAACCGGTGTGCACGACGACGCCCAGCGCGCCGATGGCACGGGCCCTGCGCAGCGAGTGCCGCAGTGACTCCACGGACTTCTCGACGGTCGCCTCGGTGTGCGAGCCGAAGTTGATCAGGTACGGGGCGTGGACGTACGCCGGAACGCGCTCGGCCGCACAGGCGGCCCGGAACTGCTCGTCCTGCGCCGGGTTTCCGACGGGGGTCGCCCAGCCGCGCGGATTGGCGACGAAGACCTGCACGGCCTCCGCGCCCATCTCGCGGGCGTACGGCAGTCCTGTGGAGGCGAGTCCTCCGGCGACCGGGACGTGCCCGCCGATCGGATTGCGGGACGCCGGGAAGTCGGCGGGGAACGGGGTGGGGGTTTCTGCGGTGCTCATCACCGTCCAGGATGCCGCACCGTCGGGACGCCCCGTGCGGGGCGTCCCTGTGACAGGCGTCAACGAGCGTTACAGCCTCTAACGGACGCTAGAGAATCTTCGTCGTGATGGTGACCGTGCCGCCCTCGGGTGCCTGCTGGCCGCCCTCGACGGACTGCTTCTCGATCACCTTGCTGAAGGACAGGAGCGGACGGTCCACCTCGACCTGGAAGCCCGCCGCCTTGAGGATGCGGGTCGCTTCGTCGGCGTGCTTGCCGAGCACGTCGGGCACCGGGATCATCCGCGGCCCCTTGGAGACCGTCAGCGTGACCCGCTCGCCCTGGCCGAGCCGGGTGCCCGCGGGCACCGACTGGCGGCCCACCTGACCCGCCGGAGCCGGCGAGTTGACCTGCCCGGGTGCGACGTCGACCTTCAGGCCGAGCCCTTCGAGGGTGCTGGTGGCGTCCTCGACGCTCTGCCCGGTCACGGTCGGCATGTCCACCGGCGAGCCCTTGCTGACGACCAGCGCGACCGCGGAGTCGGGGGAGCGGCCGGTGCCGGCCTGCGGGTCCGTGCTGATCACCGTGCCCAGCGGGATGTCCTCGCTGAACGCCTTGGTGACGACGCCGGGCGACAGGCCCGCGTCCTTCAGTTCCCGTTTGGCCTTCGCCAGCGGCACCCTCTTGAGGTCGGGCACCTTCACGATCTCCGGTCCGCGCGAGATCACCAGCGTCACCGCGTCGTTCACGCGGATGCGCTCGCCCGGCGCCGGACGGCTGTCCATGACGGCGCCGCGCGCGACCGTGTCGCTGAACTTCCGTTCCACGCCCTTCACGTCGAGTCCCGCTTCGCCGAGCTTCTTGCGGGCGTCCTTCTCGGACTTGCTCAGCAGTCGGGGCACCTCGGTGAACTGCCCGGAGTTGATGTACCAGACCCCGGCGCCCAGCCCCAGTGCCAGCAGTACGGCGGCGACCAGCGAGATCAGGGTGCGGCGCGAGGGCGCGGGCCGCCGGGACGCACGGCGTACGGGCTCGGGCTCCTCCGGGAGGGGGCGCACCAGCCGACTGGTGTGCTGCCGCTCGTCGGGCAGGGACTGCGGGAGCACGTTCGTGTGCTCCGGGGCGGGAGCGGTGCGCGGGATGACGCTGGTGTGCTCCTCGGGGCCCGTGGGCACGCTCTGCCTGGCCTGCGGCGGTACGACGTCCAGCTGCTCGTCGGAGAGTGCGCCGCGCGCGGTGCGCGCCTGCCCCAGCAGGGCCACCGCGTCGAACGGGCGGGCCTGCGGATTGCGGGCCGTGGCGCTCGCCACCAGCTCGTCCAGCTCCAGCGCCAGTCCGGGTACGGCGGCGGACGGCGGCGGGACGTCCTCGTTGAGGTGCTGGAAGAGCACCTGCGCCGGTGTGCCGCCGGAGCGGGGCTTGCTGCCGGTGAGCATCTCGTAGAGGACCACACCGCACGCGTACACGTCGGTACGGGTGTCGGAGGTGCCGTGCTCGATCTGCTCGGGGGCGAGGTAGGAGACCGTGCCGAGGACGGAGCCCGTGGTGCTGGTGACCGTGTCCACGGCCCGTACGAGACCGAAGTCGGCGACCTTCACCCGGCCGTCGTCCCCTATCAGGACGTTCTCCGGCTTCATGTCCCGGTGCACGAACCCGGCCCGGTGCGCGGCGCCGAGGGCGGCCAGCACCGGCTCCAGGATGTCCAGCGCGGCCCGGGGCTGGAGCGCGCCGCGCTCGCGCAGGACGTCGCGCAGGGTGCAGCCCGCGATGTACTCCATCGCCAGGTAGACGTAGTCGCCGTCGGCGCCCTGGTCGAAGACGCCGACCACATTGGGGTGCGCGAGACGGGCCACCGACTTGGCCTCGCGGATGAACCGCTCGACGAAGGTGGCGTCGGCGGCGAGCGAGAGGTGCATCACCTTGAGGGCGAGCACACGGTCGAGGCGGGTGTCCACGGCCCGGTAGACCGTGGCCATCCCGCCGACGGCGATGCGTGCCTCGACGAGGTAGCGGCCGTCGAGCAGCTGCCCGACGAGGGGGTCCTGGAGGGTCGTGTCCACGGAGGGAGTCTACGAGCCGGTAGGGACGCGGCGGACGGGTGCGTACGGGGCGGGGCCGTACTGAAGCCGAGCTGTGACAGGCGATCTCGGCCCGGGGAGTCAGAACGCGGGCCGCTCCGGGTCCAGGCGGGCCAGGCCCGACTCCGGGGACGACGCCTCCGCGAAGTGGCGGCGGGGGATGCGGCCCGCACGGTGGGCCAGGCGTCCCGCCTCCACCCCGTGCCGCATCGCCTCCGCCATCAGCACCGGCTCCTGCGCCCGCGTGACCGCGGAGGCGAGCATCACACCGGCGCATCCCAGCTCCATCGCCAGCACGGCGTCCGACGCCGTCCCCGCCCCGGCGTCCAGGATCACCGGCACCCCGGCCCGTTCCACGATCAGCTCGAAGTTGTGGGGGTTGCGGATGCCGAGACCGGAGCCGATGGGGGAGCCCAGCGGCATCACCGCCGCGCACCCCACGTCCTCCAGCTTGCGCGCCAGCACCGGATCGTCGTTCGTGTACGGCAGGACGGTGAAGCCGTCGTCGACGAGGGTCTCCGCCGCGTCCAGCAACTCGATCGGGTCCGGCAGCAGGGTCCGCTCGTCGGCGATGACCTCCAGCTTCACCCAGTCCGTGCCGAGGGCCTCCCGCGCGAGGCGGGCCGTGAGGACGGCCTCGCCCGCCGTGTAGCAGCCCGCGGTGTTCGGCAGCACCCGGATGCCCAGCTTGTCCAGTACGGACAGCACGGAGCCCTGTACGGACGGGTCGAGCCGCCGCATGGCCACCGTCGTCAGCTCGGTGCCCGAGGCGATCAGGGAGCGCTCCAGGACGTCGAGGCTGGGCGCCCCGCCCGTACCCATGATCAGACGGGACGAGAAGGAGGCGCCGCCCAGTTCGAAGAGGTCGTCGGCCATGGGGTCAGCCTCCCTGGACAGCGGTGAGGACCTCGACGCGGTCGCCGTCGCCGAGTGCGGTGTCCGCCCACCGGCCGCGCGGGACCACGGTTTCGTTGAGCGCCGCGGCCACGCCCGCGTGCGCGCGCGTGAGTGTCGCGACGAGGTCGCCGAGGGTGGTGCCGGGGGAGACCGCGCGCCCTTCGCCGTTCACGGACACGTTCACAGAGGGGTTCACGGGGGTGCTCATGCGGGCTGCTCCTGTCGTACGGGAAGGGGCGCGGCGGGGGCGAACCGGCGCGGGGTGAAGGCACGTGCCTCGTCGGGCAGCCGCCCGGTCGTCAGTACGGTCGCCATGACGTCCCCCGTCACGGGCGTCAGCAGCACACCGTTGCGGTAGTGCCCGGTCGCCAGCACCAGCCCCGGCAGTGCGGTCGGGCCGAGCAGGGGGGCGTTGTCGGGGGAGCCAGGGCGCAGTCCTGCCCTGGTTTCGGTGAGGGGGAGTTCGGTGATGCCGGGGACGAGTTCGTGGGCGTCGCGCAGCAGCTCGTACACCCCGCCCGCCGTCACCGTGGTGTCCCAGCCGAGCTCCTCGCTGGTCGCCCCGACGACGAGTTCGCCGTTCGACCGGGGCACCAGGTAGACGTGGCTGCCGCGCACCACCGCACGCACCGTGCGGCTCAGGAACGGGGCGTACGCGGGCGGCACCGTCAGCCGCAGCACCTGTCCCTTGACGGGGCGTACCGGAGGGAGCACCTCCGGGGGCACTCCCGCGAGCCGGCCGCTCAGCGAACCCGCCGCCAGCACCACCTGGTCGGCGACGAGCTCGGTGCCGTCGGCCAGGAGCGCGCCGCTCGCCCGTTCCCGTACGACACGGAGCCGTTCGGCGCTCGTGCGGTGCAGGACCACTCCGGCGCGCTCACAGGCCGTCAGGAGGGCCGAGGCGAGGCGTCGCGGGTCGATCTGGTGGTCGCCGTCCACCCGCAGTCCGCCGCGCACGCCCGGCGCGAGCATCGGCTCCAGGCGGCGGCACTCGCGCCCGCTCAGCCACTCCGACTCCAGGCCCGACTGGCTTTGCAGGGCGTGCAGTTCGCGCAGGTGGGCCCGGTCGTCGGCGTCCAGGGCGACGGCGAGGGTGCCGCACGCGCGGTAGCCGGTGTCCTGTCCGGTCGCCTCCTGAAGCTCCCTGACGAAGTCCGGATAGCGGCGCGCGGAGGCGAGGTTGAGGCCGAGCAGGGTCTGCTCGCCGTAGTGCAGTTCGGTGACGGCGGCCAGCATTCCCGCGGCCACCTGGGCGGCGCCGCCGCCCGGTTCGGGGTCGGCGAGCGCGACGCGCAGGCCCCGCTGCGCGGCCCGCCAGGCCGTCACGAGGCCGATGATCCCGCCTCCGACGACCAGGACGTCGTACGGCCTTCCCGAAGAATCCACAGAGGTGTGCATGGGCGTCCAGCCCCTCCCTTCGCCGGCATGACCCGGATCAGGTTCGTACGGTCGGAGGCCCGGTCAGCCTCCCTCTCAGCCCGGTCCGCCGGGCTCCCGTGAGTGCTTGTACGGTGACCAGACTAGTCCCTGGGTTCAACAGACTGTGAGGTACGTTCCGTGCCCCGTTCGCTCGACGGACTCGTTCTCGCGCCGGTCGCCGACCAGGCGCCGGGCCAGGTCGGCACCCGCACGCGTTTCGCCTACCACGAGGACGGCGGCCGGATCTGGGCCGAGTACGCGGGCGGCGACGTCGTACGGGGGCACCTGGTCGGCACGCGCGAGGGCGACCGGCTCGACTTCCGCTACGTACAGCTCAAGCACGACGGAACGACGTCGTCCGGTCATTGCCTGTCGCAGGTCACGCTGGGTCCCGACGGCCGCGTTCGGCTGACGGAGAGCTGGGCATGGGAGTCCCAGGACGGCAGTGGTACGAGCGTCGTCGAGGAGCTGGCCGCCCAAGACCTGGATCAGGACCGGACCCAGGACCGGAATCAGAACCGGAACCGGAACCGGAATCAGAAGTCCTGACGGCCCGTCAGAAACGTAAGGTGGTCGCGTGAGCGAGCAGAAGCGCATCGTCGTCGTCGGCGCGGGCATGGCCGGAGTGCAGACCGCCGTCGCCCTGCGGGAGCAGGGCTTCCAGGGCACGGTCACCCTGATCGGGGCGGAACCCCACCAGCCGTACGACAGGCCGCCGCTGTCCAAGGCGGTCCTGCTCGGCAAGGCCGAGGGATCCGCCTTCGAGGTCGACTTCGAGGCGCTGGGCGTCGAACTGCGCCTCGGCTGCGAGGCCGTCGCCCTGCGCCCGGACGACCACGAGGTCGACACCCTCACGGGGCCGGTCGCCTACGACGCCCTGGTGATCGCCACCGGGGCGGACCCGATCACCCTCCCCGGCTCCCTCGGGGCACCCGGCGTGCACCTCTTGAGGACGCTCGACGACGCGCAGCGGCTGCGCCCTGTGCTGGACGCACAGAGCGACGTCGTGGTCGTCGGGGCGGGGTGGATCGGCGCGGAGTTCACCACCGCCGCCCGAGAGGCGGGCTGCACGGTCACCGTCGTCGAGGCCGCCGACCGGCCGCTCGCCGGGACGATGCCCGCCGAGATCGCCGTCCCGATGGCCGCCTGGTACGCCGAGGGCGGCGCCGAGCTGCTCACCGGCGCTCGGGTGGCCTCCGTGGAGCCGGGCGCGGTGCTGCTCGCCGACGGCCGCCGCATCCCCGCCGACGCGGTCGTCGTCGGCATCGGCGCCCGGCCCACGACCGGCTGGCTGGCCGGTTCCGGTGTGGAGCTGGGTGCGGACGGGTCCGTCACCGCCGACGAGCACCTGCGCACCTCCGTGCCCGACGTGTACGCCGTCGGCGACTGTGCCTCCTTCCCCTCGCACCGGTACGGCGCGCGCCTGCTCGTGCACCACTGGGACAACGCCCTCCAGGGCCCGCGCGCCGTCGCGGCCGGCATCGTGGGCGGCATGCCGCGGCCCTACGACCCGGTGCCCTACTTCTGGTCCGAGCAGTTCGGCCGCTTCGTGCAGTACGTCGGCCACCACGCGGACGCCGACGAGATGATCTGGCGCGGCGACCCCGGCACCCCCTCCTGGTCGGTGTGCTGGCTGCGTGGCGGCGCGCTGGTGGCCCTGCTGGCGGTGGGCCGCCCGCGCGACCTGGCACAGGGGCGCAAGCTCGTGGAGGCGGGCGCGGCACTGGACCCGGTGCGGGCCGCGGACCCCTCCGTGCCGCTGAAATCGGCGGTGCTGAAGCCGTAGGGGCCCGCAAGCCATGGCCGGACCGTACGGAACCAGTACGGAATCCGTACGGAATGTCCGTAAGGACCGGGCCCGGGTGCCGGTTGTCAGTCCTGGATGGCACGCTTGTCCTGTGACCGAGATTGACGCAAAGATCGATGCCCTCGTCCCCGCCTGGCTCTACCTCCCCGACATCGCGGAGATGCTCGACCTGGAGGTGACGAAGGTGCGGCAGCTGGTGAAGGACGGCCAGCTCATCGCCGTACGACGCGGTGAGAACCGTTCGCTCCAGGTGCCCGCCCCCTTCATCGACGGAGACAAGATCGTCAAGGGGCTGCCCGGCCTCCTGACGGTGCTGAAGGACGACGGCTTCTCCGACGTGGAGATGCTGGAGTGGCTCTTCACCGCCGACCCGACCCTGCCCGGCACGCCCGCGCAGGCCCTGAGCGAGAATCGCGGCACGGAGGTGAAGCGCCGCGCCCAGGCGCTCGCCCTCTGAGCAACCGACACACCACGGCAGCCGGGACAACAGGGCAGCCAAGACGACACGGCAGCCGACGCACCAGGGCAGCCGATGCAACAGGGCGGCCGTACGGCCCCGGCGCGTCCGGGACCGTACGGCCGCCCGGCCCGCGGACGCCGCAGCGGCGTCCGCCCGAACGGGGGGACACACCATCATGCCCACGCCCAGCGAGCAGCTCGCCGACGCCCGGCTCTACCTCTGTACGGACGCCCGCAAGGAGCGGGGAGACCTCCGGGCCTTCCTCGACGCGGTGCTCTCCTCGGGCGTCGACATCGTCCAGCTCCGCGACAAGGGCATGGAGGCGGGCGAGGAGCTGGAACACCTCGCGGTCCTCGCCGACGCCTGCCGAGAGCACGGCAAGCTCCTCGCCGTGAACGACCGCGCCGACGTGGCCCACGCCATCGGCAGCGACGTCCTCCACCTCGGCCAGGGCGACCTGCCCGTGCCCGCCGCCCGCGCCATCCTCGGCGCGCGCAGCGACGACGTCCTGATCGGCCGCTCCACGCACGCCGCCGCCGAGGTCGACGCGGCCGTCGCCGAGCCCGGCGTCGACTACTTCTGCACCGGCCCCTGCTGGCCCACCCCCACCAAGCCCGGACGGCACGCCCCCGGCCTCGACCTGGTGCGTTACGCGGCCTCCCTCGACCAGCCGCGCCCCTGGTTCGCCATCGGCGGCATCGACGTCCGCAATCTGGACGAGGTGCTGGCCGCCGGAGCCCGCCGGGTGGTGGTCGTCCGCGCTCTCACCGAGGCCGCGGACCCCGCCACCGCTGCGGCGGAACTGGCCAAGCGGATCAGGTCATACGATCAGTAGCCGTTCGAGCCCTGCCGGATAACTGTCCGAAGGGTGGACAAGAAACCGGCATAACGGACCTTTGCCTCCTGGCTGGTTGGGGGTCGGCGGCCCCGCTGGCTAACCTCTCCGCATGGCCCTTGGCACAGCTTCCACCAGATCAGACCGCGCGCTTACGGTGCGTGAACTGCTGGAGACCGGAAAGACGTCGTTTTCCTTCGAATTCTCGGCCCGCAGGACCGAGAAGGGTGAGCAGAACCTCTGGAACGCCCTGCGCAGGGTCGAGGCGGTGCGCCCCAGCTTCGTCTCCGTGACCTACGGAGCGGGCGGCTCCACCCGCGAGGGCACTGTCAAGGCCACCCAGAAGATCGCCTCGGACTCCACGCTCACGCCCGTCGCGCACCTCACCGCCGTCGACCACTCGGTCGCCCAGTTGCGCAACATGGTCGGGCAGTTCGCGGACGCGGGCATCCGGAACATCCTCGCCGTGCGCGGCGACCCGCCGGGCGACCCGATGGCCGAATGGGTCAAGCACCCCGAGGGCGTGACGTACGCGTCCGAACTCGTCGCCCTCATCAAGGAGTCCGGCGACTTCTGCGTCGGCGTCGCCGCATTCCCCGAGATGCACCCGCGCTCGGAGAGCTGGGATTCCGACATCCGCCACTTCGTGGAGAAGTGCCGGGCCGGTGCCGATTACGCCATCACGCAGATGTTCTTCGACCCGGAGAGCTATCTGCGGATGCGTGACCGCGTGGAAGCAGCGGGTTGCGACACCCCGATCATTCCCGAGGTGATGCCTGTCACGCTGGTCAGGCAGTTGGACAGACTTCCGCAGCTCAGCAACGCGCATTTCCCGGACGCCGTGAAAGAGCGCATGCTCGCGGTCAAAGACGATCCCGCCGCTGTACGCTCCATTGGCATCGAGTTCGCCACGGAGTTCTGCGCGACGCTGCTTGCCGAAGGTGTACCGGGAATGCACTTCATCACGCTGAACAACTCGACGGCGACGCTTGAGATCTACGAGAATCTCGGACTGCACGACGAGACGTCACTGCCGACGCAGTCGTAGCAGTCATCACAGCTGTACTCGCGCCGCGGCCATCAGAGGATGCGCGGCCGCAGGAGAGGGGCGTACATGGGCTGGACGGTCCTCTACATCGCATTCGGCGTGGTCGCGCTGTGGCTGCTCGGCGAAGTGCTGTTGCAGTACAAGGCGCGGCTGCGCTGGCGGGTGCTCGCCTTCGGGGGCTTCGCCGTCGTCGTGGTCGGCGTGCTGCTGCCGTCCGTGCTGGTGATCGGCGCGGGCGCCGTCGCCTTCGCCGTCGGCCAGACGTACGTCACGCTGTCCTTCCGCCGGGGCTTCTCCACCGGATGGGCGATCGGCGGCAGCCCGGGCGCCAGCAAGCGCCGCAGGGGCAACGCCGAGGCCGCCCCGCAGCAGCCGACGCTCCAGGTCTCCGGACTGGAGTACGGGGAGCAGCAGGGCGCGCAGGGCTTCGACACCGCGCAAAGCTTCGACACCGCGCAGGGCTTCGACCAGGGCCACGGCGACCAGGGACACAGCGACCAGGGCCGCGGTGATCAGGGCCGCGGCGCATCCCAGCAGGGCGCCACGCGGAACGCGGTCTACGAGCCGCAGCCGATGCCCGACGAGACCGGCCGGTACGGGATCTACGACGCCTCGTCGCCCTACCCCGCACCCGCCGGGGCTCCGCAGGCACAGGGCTACGACGACTTCGGCAGCGGCTCCTACCCCACGTACGACCCGCAGGGCGGCGGCCACTCCCAGGACACCGCCGACACCGGGGCGTACGCCTACGACAACACCGGGCAGCAGCAGTACGCCGCCTACTCCGACCCGTACATCGGCACGCAGTCCTACGGCGGCACCGAGTACGACGCGTACGGCGGCCAGCAGCAGATGTACCCGGGCCCCTACGAGGGCTACCCGGGCGAGACGCCGCCCGGCGGGGTGTGGGTCCCGCAGCAGCGCGACGGCGAGCAGCCGCTCGGCCCCGAGGCTCCGCAGCAGCCCGCCGGTTACCCCAACGGCTACGACACCGGGGCGAACGGGCCGTACCGGTACTGACAAACGGGCCGTACCGGTACTGACCTCCGCGAGCGCGAGGGCCCGAGTCTCCACCAGAGACTCGGGCCCTCGCGCGTACCCCTACTGGGAACCCCGGAAGCCGTCCCCCTCGACGATCAGCCCGGCGACCAGCGCGCCCGACATCCCGGCGTGGGCGAGACCGCCGCCGGGGTGCGCCGAACCCCCGGCCGCGTACAGGCCCGGCAGGCGGGGGGAGTTGGACCGCACGAGGTACCGCCCCGAGGCGCCCGCCAGCGCCGGGGCGGGCAGGTCCCCGTCGGGCGCGCCGGTCCGCGCCGCGATGTCCTCGGGGGTGTAGACCTCTCGCCACCGGACGCGGTCGGCCAGCCCCTCGACCGCCCGCGACGCCTGCGCGACCATGGCGTCCGCCCAGGACTCGCGCAGCGCGGGCCGCTTCCAGTCCTCCAGGTCCAGGGAAGGGGCCGCGGCCGTCAGGACGACGCTCTCGTGCGCGTCGTCGGGGCGCAGGGCCGGATCGTCGGGGCGCAGCACCCACACCGTGGGCGACTTCGGTGCTCCCGCGGCCTCGAAGACGGTGCGCAGCTCGGCCGTGCGATCCAGGGAGTGCACCACCGTACGGTGAGCCGCCTGCGGATCGCGTGCACCGGACAGGGCCAGACAGACCGTCACCCGGCCCGCGCCCGCCACCTCCAGATCCGGCTGGAAGTCCTCGTCCGCGTACAGCTCGTGTCCCTCCCAGGGGCCGTCGGGGCGGCCGTGCACCAGCGCGTTGAGCACCGTCGGGTGGACCGCCGCGACCACGTGGTCCGCCTCCGCCGTGGTGCCGTCCGCCAGCTCCACGCCCGCGGCCCTGCCGTCCCTGGCGGTGATGGCGACGACCTCCGCGCCGAAGACGAACGCGACCCGGCGGGCCAGGCAGCGTTCGTACACGGCGTCGGCCAGCGCCCTCATCCCGCCGCGCACGTACCAGGTGCCGAAGGTCTGCTCCATGTACGGCAGTACGGCGGCGGAGGCGGGAGCCCGGCGCGGGTCGAGTCCGAACCCGAGGGCGTAGCTCTCCAGCAGCGCGGTCAGCCGGGGGTCGCGCAGCTCCCACGCGCCGACCTCGGCAAGGGTGGAGGCCCTGCGCTCCCGCAGCAGCCGGCGGGTGGCGACCGACGGGTACGGGTCCTTGCCCAGCACCTGCCAGTCCGGCCACAGGGGCTCCTCCAGGAGCGGCCGCCGCACCCGGTCCCAGGCGTCCCCGGCCCGGCCCATGAACGCGTCCCAGCGGCCGGCCGCGTCCGCACCGAGCGCGGTGCCGAGCGCCGCCACGGCTCCGCGTGAGGCATTGGGCAGCGTGACGTCCGTGCCGTCGGCGAACACATGGCGGGCCGCCGGGTCCACCGGGGCCAGGTCGACGCACTCCTCCAGAGGCTCCCGGCCGGTCTTGACGAACAGGTCCCGGTACACGGCGGGCAGGTGCAGCAGCCCCGGTCCCGTGTCGAAGGCGAATCCGTCCCGCTCGAAGCGGCCCACCGCGCCACCGTGCGTCCCCCCGCGTTCGTACACCGTCACCCGGTGGCCCGCGACGGCCAGCCGGGCGGCGGTCGCCATCGCGCCGAGCCCGGCGCCGATCACCACAATCCGTGCCATGCAGCGACTTTAACGGGGGCCACTGACAACCCGGTCGCGGCCATGGCCGAGCACTCAGCGGGGAGTCGGACCACCCGTGCTCATCAGGCGTTTCTCCTCCCGGCGCTGCGCCCGGCGGCGACGGAACCGCCTGATCCGGCTCGCCAGGAAGACCAGCGTCACCAGGCCGGTCAGGAGCAGCGCTCCGGCGATCGAGGCCGCCGCGACCGGATGGAACATGGCGAAACTGACGATCCCCGCGACGCCCAGGTCCTCGGCGGTGCTGAGCACGATGTTGCTGAACGGCTCGGGGGAGGTGTTCACCGCCATCCGCGTCCCGGCCTTCACCAGATGACTCAGCAGCGCCGTCGAACCGCCCACCGCGCCCGCCGCGATCTCCGGCAGCGACCCGTTCTGCCCCGCCAGCAGCGCCCCGACCACCGCGCCCGCGAGGGGCCTGATGACGGTGTGGACGCTGTCCCACAGCGAGTCCACGTACGGGATCTTGTCGCTCACCGCCTCGATCAGGAAGAGGATCCCGGCGACCACCATGACGTCGGTGCGCTGAAGGGAGGCGGGCACCTCGTCGCTGATTCCGGTCGCGCCGAAGACGCCGAGGAGCAGGACCACCGCATAGGCGTTGATGCCGCTGGCCCAGCCGCTGGTGAACACGAGGGGGATGACTGACACGCGGACGATCGTAACCACAGGAAAACACCGGCCCGGTGAGGCTCGATCCCCCCGAGCCCACCGGACCGGTGCGTTTTCCCCCGTGTCCCCGTTACGTCCAGGGTCTCGCGCCGCTTCCGCCGCCCCGTGTCGGCGGTCTCGGCGCGAGCGCCCCTTCCGTGCTTCCCACTCTGTCGTCCGCGCAGGTGGGAGCCCATCCGCGTACCTACTCATCTCAGGTACTAGGTACGGATACTCAGAGCTGGGCGCTGCGGCTCAGCAGAGGTGGGCGTTCCGGCTCAGGGTTGCCCGCCGCCCACCCGTCCGTGCAGCAGCCTCGACAGTGCCGAGTGCACGTCGTCCAGGGAGCGTTCGCTCTGGAACGCCTGCCAGTCCAGCGCGGCCACCAGCACCATGCCGACCAGCGCCGCCGCCGTCAGCGGGATGTCGATCTCCGCGCTCAGCTCGCCGTCCGCCACGCCCTCGGTGAGCACCCGCTCCACGACGGCCACCGCCTGCTGACGCACCACCAGGAGCGTCGACTGCCACGCCCGGTTGGTGCGCCACAGCTCGGCCACGTACAGCTGCGTGAACGCCGGATAGCGGTCGATGAAGTGCAGACCGGCCCGGATCATCCCGTCCAGCGCCTCGATCTTGCTGCCGCCCCGTGCGGCGGTCTCGTCGGCCGCCTCCTGGAGGGAGGCCGTGAGCAGCCCCACCCCGTAGCGCAGCAGCTCTTCGAAGAGCTCGCTCTTGCTCTTGAAGTTGTAGTACACCGTGCCCTTGGCGACACCGGCACGCTCGGCGATCTCCTCCACGGTGGTCGAGGAGAAGCCCTTCTCTGCGATCAGGGTCACGGCCGCCTCGTAGAGCTTCTGCCGGGTGTTGCGGCGGCGCGTGCTGGTGCTGTCCATGGGGATGATTCTCCCAGGCCCCCCGGCGTCCGAGGGCGCTGTGCCCACAGGCTGCGCGCTCACAGGCTCAGCTCCGGGTGCAGGCGGTCCAGCGTCCAGACCTGCTTGCGGTGCGCCGAGAGGGCGGTGAGGGCCAGTGCACCGGCCGTGAAGGCGGCCAGCACGACGCTGCCCGTCCAGACCGGTTCCAGGCCGCCGCCGGAGATCAGCCTGCGCAGCCCCTCGACGACGTACGTCATGGGCAGGAACGGGTGGATCGCGTTGAAGAAGCCCGGCGAGGTCTGCACCGGGTAGGTGCCGCCCGCCGACGTCAGCTGGAGCATCAGCACCGCGAGTACCAGGATGCGTCCCGCCGCCCCGAAGCGGGCGTTCAGCCACTGGATGATCGCCGCGAAGCAGGCCGACACCAGCACCAGGAAGCCCAGCGTCCCGGCCGTGCGCGACATCTCCAGGCCGAGCCCGTAGTGCAGCACCGCCATCAACGCCGCGACCTGGAGCACCCCGAGCGCCACCACCGGCAGCCAGGCCGCGAAGGCGATCCGCCAGGCGGACGCACCGGCGGCCAGAGCGCGCCGGTTGAGCGGCTGGATCAGCATGTACGCGACCATCGCGCCGACCCACAGGGACAGCGGGATGAAGTACGGGGCGAACCCGGTGCCGTAGTTGGGCGCCTTGTGCAGCGACTCGGAGGCCAGCTTCACCGGGTCGGCCATCACCTCGGTGCGCTGGTCGCGGGAGTTCTTGTCGTAGTCGGGGATCTTCCCGACGCCGTCGTGCAGACCGCCCGCCAGCTTGCCGCTGCCGTCGGCGAGCTTGAACAGGCCGCCGTCCAGGTCGCTCGCCCCGGTCTTCAGCTTGCCGACGCCCTTGTCGAGGTCGGTGGCTCCGGTACGGGCCGAGGTCAGGCCGGTGTGCACCTTGGCGGCACCCTGGGAGACCTGCTGGGCGCCCTTGTTGAGCGCGTTGACCTTCGCGACGGCCGTCTTGAGGTTGTCGTCGAGGTGCGGGGCCTCCCGGACGAGCGCTTCCGACTTGGTCTGGACGTCCTTCAGGCGGGTCTCCAGGAGGGCCAGGTCGCTGTTGCTGTCCTTGACCATGGCGTTGACGTCCTCGGCCACTGTCGCGGCCTCCTGGGCCGCCGTGACGCCCTTCTTGAGGATCGGGCAAGCCTTCGCCCTCGCGGCGGCCTGCGGACCGTCCTCGGCCCCCTCGGGGGCGGCGCCCTCGCAGAACTCCTTGTGCGCGGCAGCCAGCTCGTTCGCGGCCGTGCGCGCCCCCTTCGCGGCACCGGGAGCCCGCTTGACGAGGGTGTCCAGGTGGTTCTGGGTGATCTTCGAGGAGTCCGCGACCAACTGTGCCGCGTGCGCGATCGACTTGCCGTCGTCCTTCAGGTACGGCCGGACCTGCCCGGCGATCCCGTTGACCTTCTCGGACAGCACCTTGGTGCCGTCGGCGACTTGCTTGGCGCCGTTCGCGACGTCGCCCGCGCCCTTGTCGAGCTTCTTGATGCCGCCCGACAGATCGCCGCTGCCCTTCTTGGCGTTCGTCAGGCCGTCGGCGAGGTCCTTGGAGCCCTTCTTCGCCTTCCCGATGCCTCCGTCGAGGTCCTTGGCACCCTTGGCGGCCTTCTCGGTCGCCTCGTGGATGTCGGAGAAGGAGATGAAGATCTTGTCGAGGAAGCCCCGGGAGGCGTTCGTGGAGGCGGCCCTGCGCACCTCGGAGAACACCGAACGGGAGATCTGTCCGACGATGTAGTTGTTGGAGTCGTTGGTGTGCACCTGGAGGGCACCCGTCTCCGGACTGTCGCCGGAGCTGGAGGCGATGCGCTCGCTGAAGTCCGAGGGCATCGTCAGCGACAGGTAGTACGCGCCGTTCTCGACGCCGTCCTTGGCGTCCTTCGCGCTCACCTCCTGCCAGTCGAAGACCTTGCTGTCGAGGAGCTTCTCGGTGATCTCGTCACCGGCGGTGATCTTCTTGCCCGCGGCGGTCGCACCCTTGTCGTCGTTGACGAGCGCCACGGGGATCTTGTCGAGCCGCCCGTACGGGTCCCAGAAGGACCACAGGTACAGGGCGCCGTACAGCAGCGGCAGCAGCAGGAGAGCGACGAGCGCGGCACGGGGGAGCTTCCCCCTGCCGAAGCGCTTGAGCTCAAGAGCGGCCAGTTTCGGCGAGCGCATCGGCCGCCCCCTCCTCGGTCGTGTCCTTCCCGGCGTCGTCCGCGCCGGTGTTCTTCTTCGCGTGCCTGGGCGCCTCGTCGCGCACGTTCCGTACGGACACCAGCAGGGCGTCCTTCGGCGGCGCGCTGCACACCGCGAGCACGGTGATGCCCGACGCGGCGATCGACCGGAACAGCTCCCAGGCGTCCTCGCGCTCGGCGTCCGACAGCTTGAGGTCCGCGTCGTCCACGGCGAGCAGCCGCGGCTTCGTCAGGAGCGCCAGGCCCACCGAGAGCCGCAGCCCCTCCAGCCGTTCCAGATCCCGTACGGACGTCCGCTCGCCCTTCGGCAGGGAGGCGAGGTCGAGCCCCACGGCGGCCATCGCGGCGTCGATCCGGGCCCGTGCGGCGGCCTTGCGCACCGAGGGCCTGGTGAGGAGCGAGCGCAGCGATCCGTCGAAACGGCGCTGGAGCAGGGCGCGTTCGCGCAGGTGCTCGGCGACGGTGAAGGCGGGGTCCAGGTCGCTGACACCGGGCACCGGGCCGAGCGCGCTGATCCGCCGGACGCCCGCCAGCTTCTTGGGCAGCCGCAGACCGCCCACCTCGGCATGGCCCTCGGTGGCACGCATGCGGCCGGTGAGCGCGAGCAGCAGACAGGTGCGGCCGGACCCGGACGGGCCCTCGATCGCGACGAACGAACCGGCGGGCGCACGGAAGTCCACGCCTCTGAACGCCCAGCCGCGCGGTCCCTTCAGCCCGAAGCCCGCCGCGCTGACCGCGGCCCCTTCGGCTCCTGCTGTGGCGTCTGCTGACGAGGCGTCGGCCGTGTCCGCGGCCTCCGTCGTCCCGGTGTGCGGGCTGTCCACGCACCCTCCCCATCTTTTGAACTGACCGGTCAGTTCAAAAGTATGCCCTCCGGCACCGGGGCCAAAGGGCCAGGTCAGGCCGGATTGTCAGTGGCGTCCCTCACAGTGGGCTCAGACGGCACCCGTGCCGTTGCCCGAGACAGGAGGTTCGTCATGGCACAGGCCGACGTTCACCCCGTGCGGCGCCGCACCCAGGCGCCGCCCGCGGCCCTCGATCTGCTCGCCCAGGCCCGCCGCGGCCTGGAGGAGGCCGCGGCCGCCGAGACCGCCAACGACCGCTACGCGACGGCCCACTTGGCCGCGCTGCGCACGGCCGCCGCCGTGCTGGCCGCCCGGGGCCGCCCCGAACCCACCCCGCGCCGCAGGCAGCGGATACGCAGCGCCTGGGAGGTGCTGCCCGAGACCGCGCCCGAACTGACCGAGTGGAGCGCCCTGTTCGCCTCCGGTGCCGAGCGCAGGGCCCGCGCCGAGGCGGGCATACGCGGCGCGGCGAGCGCCCGGGACGCCGACGACCTGGTGCGCGACGCCGCGATGTTCCTGCGCCTGGTCGAGCGGATGCTCGTACTCCAGCCGACGCTGCCGCGCAGCCGGGAGGACCGGGGGCCGGGGCCGCAGGCCGGGTGACGCGGGCGGTGCGGGGGAGCCGCGCACGGGGCGGCCCCGGCGGGGCGAGGCGCCCGCACACGGGGTGACCTGGGCAGGGCGGAGGGCCGGGCCCATTAGGCTGGGCGGAGCCTTGTCCGCGCGGGCTGGCCACCGTTCGCCCCGCACCGTTCGCCCCCGCACCGTTCACCGAGGAGTCAATGCCGTGTCGGAATCGATGCGCCCCCGCGCCTCCCTCCGTACCGCCGTGGTCTGGGAGGTCCTCAAGGACGCCCTCGACCACCGTGCCAAGGAGACCGGCCGCGACACCCTGGACGTCCTCGACACCGGAGGCGGCACCGGGAACTTCGCGGTGCCCGTCGCCAAGCTCGGCCACCGCGTCACCGTCGTCGACCCCAGCCCCAACGCCCTCTTCGCGCTGGAGCGCAGGGCCGCCGAGGCGGGAGTCGCCGACCGCGTCCGGGGCGTCCAGGGCGACGCGCTGGGCCTCTTCGACGTCGTCGAGCGCGACGGCTACGACGCCGTGCTCTGCCACGGCGTGCTGGAGTACGTCGACGACCCCGCCGAGGGCCTGCGCAACGTCGTCGAGGCACTCCGCCCGTCCGGCACGCTCAGCCTCCTCGCCGCGGGCAGCGGCGGCGCCGTCCTGGCCCGCGCGCTCGCCGGTCACTTCAACGAGGCCCGCCAGGCGCTCACCGACCCGGCGGGCCGCTGGGGCACGGGCGACCCGGTGCCCCGCCGCTTCACCGCCGAGCAGCTCCGCGAGCTGGCCGCGGGCGCGGGCGTCGAGGTCGCCGCCATACACGGCGTACGCGTCTTCGCCGACCTGGTCCCCGGTGTCCTGGTCGACACCGAGCCCGGCGCGATGGAGGCCCTTCTGAAGCTGGAGGCCGCGGCCGCCGAGCTGGACGCCTTCCACGCGGTCGCCACCCAGCTCCACGTGCTGGGCGGAAAGCGGACCCCGCAGGGCGCCTGACCGGCAGCCCTTCCGGCCCGCCGCGCGACGCCGCGGCGAGGCTCCCGGACCCGCACCGGGACCCGGGACCGGGGCCCTCGATCCCGTCCGGAGCAACGGGCCCCGTTCTCCCGAACATCCCCTCCACGGGGGCTGATCAGGGACGAGTCCGGGTACCAGTGACGTACGGAGTCCGCCGCGGGCCCCCCGATCAGCCTCCGGGCCCCGTATGATCGGGGGACACCGTCGGCATGACGGGTCGGCCGTTGGGGAATGCACGCTTCAACAGCCAAGCCGGCACGGCGGCCCGGATTGGCGATTTGGCGTAGAGGGCGGGTTTCACGGGGGCGATTCCCTGCCTATTCTGAAAGGGCCGCATCCGGTCGCCCCCCGCGACCGACGAGTAGGAGGACTCCGTGCCGCTCTCGGAGCACGAGCAGCGCATGCTCGAGCAAATGGAGCGAGCGCTGTACGCCGAAGATCCCAAATTCGCGACAGCGCTTGAGGGAAGCGGGCTGCGTACGTACACCCGGCGACGGGTCTACCAGGCGGTCGCAGGCTTTCTGGTGGGTATCGCGCTCCTCATGGCCGGCATGGTCGCCCAGATGATCTGGGTGAGCGTGGTCGGTTTCCTTGTCATGCTCGGTTGCGCCGTCCTCGCGGTCACCGGATGGCGCAAGGCTCCCAAACCTGGCGAACAGCCTGTTCCTGGAATGGCGCCCGCGGGCCGTCAGCCCAGGCAGCGCCGCTCGGTGATGAACCGCATAGAGCAACGCTGGCAGCGCCGCCGCGACGAGCAGCAGGGCAGCTGAGCGCACCCGGCACTGAGTGCGGGGCGATGGACATGTACGGGTGAGGGGCGGGCGTCGTCAAGACGCCCGCCCCTCACCCGTGTGCCCGCCTGTCCAGCTCGCCCGTGTTCCGGCCTGTTGAGCTCACCCGGGTGCCCGCCCGTTCAGCCGGACCGGCCCCCGCTCAGCCCCGCTGACGAGCCGTCCGGCGCACCGCGGCCGACCAGCGGTCCAGCCGCTGGCCCTGCCCGGACCACCGGCCCGTCAGCGCCGTCCAGCGCGCCGACAGCGCCCACACCACCCGCACGGTCGAACGCGGCAGCAGCAGTGCCCGCAGCCCGCTCCGGCCGCTCGCCTTCTCCCGCAGCCCCGCCCGCACCCGGTGCACGTCGTCCACCAGACCGCTGGCCGCCTGCGGCACCGGTGCGTACAGCACCTGCTCCACCGCACCGGCCACCCGGTGCACCGACTCAGCCGACGGGCCCTCCAGCAACCCCAGCCGTACGATCCGCGCCGCCGTCTTGCGCGGCGTCTGCGACTCGTCCGGCGGGGTCCCGTGGTCCCACGCGGAATCGATGATCTCCCGCCACGCGGCGAGCGTCCGCGCCGCAGCGTCCGCCGGGGTGCGCCCGCCCGACCGCAGCCGTACGCCCCGCACCCGGGTCCGCCACAGCAACGGCAGCAACAGCACGAGCACCAGGGCCAGTACGCCCAGTGCGATGCCCACGATCGTGCCCGTCGGCGGGCCCGTGTCGGTCGGCCCGGCCGCACCCGCCTGGTCCTTCTGACCGCAGTTGCCCATCCGCCGTTCGGCCGCCGGGCAGCTGTCGGACGGCTTGGGCGCCGCGCTCTGCGAGGTGCCGGCCCCGGCCGTGGGCTGCGCAGGGCTGCTCGCCGTCCCGGAAGGAGTGTCCTGGAGCGTGTACTGCGGGGCGGTGCCCCGGGTGGGCGTCGGTTCGAACCGGGTCCAGCCCAGGCCCTCGAAGTACAGCTCCGGCCAGGCGTGCGCGTCCCGCAGCCCCACCGACACCTCGTTGTTGGACGTGACCGTGCCGGGCGTGAAGCCGACCGCGACCCGCGCCGGGATCCCCAGCGTCCGCGCCATCGCCGCCATCGAGAAGGAGAAGTGGATGCAGAAGCCTTCCTTCTGCTTCAGGAAGCGGGCGATGGCCGCCGAACCGCTGCCCGACTGCACCTGCGTGTCGTACGTGAAGCCGCCCTCGGAGGCGAACCAGTTCTGGAGCGCCACCGCCCGCTCGTAGTCGTTCGCCGCACCCCGGGTGACCTGGAGCGCGGTCTCCTTCACGATCGGCGGCAGCCCTCCGGGGACCTGCGTGTACTCCTTGCGCAGGGCGGCCGGGGCGGCGGGCGCGTTCGCCAGCTGTTCCTTGGTCGGCTGCACGGCCAGACTCCGGACCTTGTACGACATCCCGCTCGTCGTCTGCCCCCGGTCGCCGACCAGGGTGCGCCCCTCCGGCTCGTACCGCCAGCGTCCCTTGATCTCGACCTTCGTCGCGGGGAACGGCAGCGGCAGCCAGTTCTGGGTGTACGACTGAGCGGCCGAGATGTTGGTGTTGATCTCCGTCGTGGGCACGTCGGCGCTGAGCCCCGCCGGCCTCGGCAGCGGGTCGGGCACGTCCTGGATCTTGCGCTCCGACGACCGCCACTGCGTGCCGTCGAACTGGTCGAGGGCGACGATCCGCAGGTACATGTCCTGCGTCTGCTGCGCGGTCGTGCGGTAGCGCAGCACCTCCCGGTCGACCGGCTGGTTCAGGCTCTCCTGGAGGGAGACCAGGGGGTTCACCGCGGAGATCGTCCCGCCGCCACCGGCCCCGCCACCGCCGGGACCCCGCCCGCCGAGCAGTCCGCCGTCCAGCGCGGGCAGCACCGCGGGGATCGCCAGGGCGACGCCGAGGGTGAGGGCGCCGATGCGGCGACCCGTACGGATCGGGGCCAGCGGCGCGCCGCTGCCCGACTCGAGCCCCGACGCGCTCTGCCGCTGCGAGGCCGGTCCGGCCCCGCCGAACACCCGGCCCCACTGCGCGAGGCGGTCCCGGCCCTCCGCCAGCAGGAGCAGCAGGTAGCCGGACGCGGCCAGCAGGAACCACAGCCAGCTCGCGCCGCCGGTCAGCCCCGCGGCCACCGAGTACAGGGCCAGCAGCGGCAGCCCGGCCGGGGCCGCACTGCGGAACGTCACCGCGAGGGCGTCCACCGCCAGCCCTATCAGCAGCACCCCGCCGATCAGCATCAGCTTGATGCCCTCGTTGGTCGGCGCCGGGATGGCGTACCGGTTGACGTCGGCGACGCCCGTGCTGAACAGCCGCCCGAACTCCGTGACCGCGTCCGGCCCCGGCAGCACCCCGAGCACCGCCTTGTCGGCCACGAACAGCAGCGTCAGCAGCAGCATCGACGCCACCGTCTGCACCACCACGGTCAGCGCCCTGGCCAGCGGCACCCGCCGCGCCAGTGCCCCGACGCCCGCCTGCACGGCGACCAGGATCGCCGCCTGCACATACCAGCCCCCGTCGGTGACCAGCGGAATCAGCGCGGCGGATGCCATGAGGGTGGCAGCCAGCGCGCACAGCGTCATCCGCCCGCGCCCGCTCACGACAGCACCCCTTCCACGGTCCCGCACGCGACCGGGCCCCGCCCGGACCCGTCCCCGCTCATGACCAGCCCCCCGAGATCCCCGACATCCCCGATGTTCCCGTCTTCGTGCTCGTGCTCTCCGGTGCACCCGTGCGCTGTGCGTCCGCCTGCCGCCACAACGACTCCAGCGACATCCCCGGCGGTACGGCGATCGCCGTCCACCCCGCCTCGCGCAGCAGCCGCAGCCGCTCCTCGGCCTTCTCGCGCGCCGCCACCGCCGCCTGCGGCTCGGCCGTCCACACCGCCGGGTCCGTGACGAACGCGACCGCGCCGCCGCTGCGCTGGCGCATCCGTGCCGCGATCGCCGCCTGGTCGTCGTCCAGATCGCCGAAGAAGGCGATCAGCAGACCGTCGTTGCCGCCGCGCAGCACCTCGTACGAGGGGGACAGGCCGCAGCCCCCCTCAGAGTCGGAGTGCCCCACGACCGCGAGGGTGTCCATCATCAGCCCGGCCGAGTCCGCGGACTCCTGCGTGGAACCGGCGAATCCGCCCGATCCCTCGCCCGGCACCGCGTTGCCGGTGTCGGTCAACAGCCGTACCGAAAAGCCCCGTTCGAGCATGTGCACCAGCACCGACGCGGCTCCCGACACGGCCCATTCGAACGCCGAGTCAGGACCGGCCCCGACGTACGCGTGGCGCCGCGTGTCGAGCAGCACCGTGCAGCGGGCCCGCTGCGGCTGCTCCTCGCGGCGCACCATCAGCTCGCCGTAGCGCGCGGTGGAGCGCCAGTGCACCCGGCGCAGGTCGTCCCCGTGCCGGTAGCCGCGCGGAATGATGTCGTCCTCGCCCGCCAGCGCGAGCGACCGCAGCCGCCCGTCGCCGTACCCGTTGGCCTCGCCGGACAGCCGTACCGCAGGCAGCACCTCCACGCGCGGGATCACCGTGAGCGTGTCGTACGCGCTGAACGACCGGCTCAGCTCGCACATCCCGAACGGGTCGGTCAGCCGCAGCTGGAGCGGCCCCAGCGGATACCGGCCGCGCAGGTCGGAGCGGACCCGGTAGGACACCTCGCGCCGCCCGCCCGCCTCGACCTTGTCCAGCACGAAGCGGGGCCTGGGCCCCAGTACGTACGGAACCCGGTCCTGGAGCATCAGGAGCCCGGTGGGCAGCCGCGAGACGTTCTCCATCCGCAGGTGCACCCGGGCCTCGGACCCGGCGGGCACCCGGCCCGGGGTCAGCCGGCGGCTGCCCGCGACCCGGTAGCGGGTGCGGTACAGCACGGCCACGCACATCAGCGGCAGCACGGCCAGCAGCACGCCCACCCGCAGCAGGTCGCCCTGGCCGAGCACGAACGCGCAGACGGCGGCGGCCACACCGGCGGCAAGGAACGACCGGCCGCGCGTGGTCAGCCCGGACAGCGCCGCCCGGCCGCCGCTCTTCTCCAGGGCGCCCTTCTCCCCGGGCTCGGCCTCCGGGGCCCGGCCGGACATCACAGCGGCCGGACGCCGGGCGTGCCGTACGGCGGCGCGGGGGCGCCCGAACCGGTCGGTACGGGGATGCGCTGGAGGATGTCCAGCACGACCTGCTCCGCGGTGCGCCGGTTCAGCTGGGCCTGCGCGGTCGGCAGCAGCCGGTGCGCGAGGACCGCGACCGCCAGGGCCTGTACGTCGTCGGGCAGCGCGTAGTCCCGGCCGCTGAGCGCGGCGGATGCCTTGGCGGCCCGCAGCAGGTGCAGGGTGGCGCGCGGCGAGGCGCCCAGGCGCAGGTCGGGGTGGGAGCGGGTGGCGCCGACCAGCTCGACCGCGTAGCGCCGTACCGCTTCCGCGACGTGCACCGAACGGACCGCGTCGATCAGCTTCACCACGTCGTGCGCGTGCGCCACCGGCTGGAGGTCGTCCAGCGGCGAGGCGCCGCCGTGCACGTCCAGCATCTGGAGCTCCGCCTCCGGGGAGGGGTAGCCGATGGAGACACGGGCCATGAAGCGGTCGCGCTGGGCCTCGGGGAGGGGGTAGGTGCCCTCCATCTCGACCGGGTTCTGGGTGGCCACCACCATGAACGGGTTGGGCAGCTCGTACGTCTGCCCGTCGATGGTGACCTGGCGCTCCTCCATGGACTCCAGGAGCGCGGACTGGGTCTTGGGCGACGCGCGGTTGATCTCGTCGCCGATCACTATCTGCGCGAAGATCGCGCCCGGCTTGAACTCGAAGTCGCGCTGCTGCTGGTCGTAGATCGACACACCGGTGATGTCCGAAGGCAGCAGGTCCGGCGTGAACTGGATGCGGCGCACCGAGCAGTCGATGGATCTGGCCAGGGCCTTCGCGAGCATCGTCTTGCCGACGCCCGGCACGTCCTCGATGAGCAGATGCCCCTCGGCGAGGAGCACGGTCAGCGAGAGTCGTACGACCTCCGGCTTGCCCTCGATCACAGACTCCACCGACCTGCGGACACGCTCCGCTGTGGTGGTCAGATCTGTGAGGCTCGCTCGATCGTCATAGGTCGTCACCCGGCCCTCCTCGGCCCTTTCGGGCCGGCGTCACGACGACGCGAACGGCCCACCCCAAAACCCAAAACACGGACAACGCGGCCGGACCGGAGGGGTCCGGCCGCGTTGTCCCGTACGCATTCTTGTTGCCGTTACCGCTTCGTGTCACTCGCCTGTGGACAAGTGCATGCGAAATGCCGGAGTTGGGGCCTTTTCGTGTGCACACGGGACGGCTTTCCCGCACGCCATAGACCGGTTCTCGGTGTTCAGGCCGGGTCGATCTCCCGGAGCAGACCCGTCGTCACGTCGAAGACGAAGCCGCGCACGTCACCGGTGTGCAGCAGGAACGGCGAGGTCCGCACGCGCTGCATCGACTGACGTACGTCCTGGTCCACGTCGCGGAACGCCTCGACCGCCCAGGACGGGCGCTGGCCGACCTCGTCCTCGATCTCGTGCCGGAAGTCCTCGGTGAGGGACTCCAGACCGCAGTTGGTGTGGTGGATGAGTATGACGCTCTGCGTGCCCAGCGCCCGCTGGCTGATGGTCAGCGAACGGATCACGTCGTCCGTGACCACGCCGCCCGCGTTGCGGATGGTGTGGCAGTCGCCGAGCGCCAGGCCCAGCGCGTCGTGGAGGTCGAGACGGGCGTCCATACAGGCGACCACGGCGACGCGCAGGACGGGACGGGCGTCCATTCCCGGGTCGCTGAACTCGGAGGCGTACTCCTCATTGGCCTTGACGAGCCCGTCGATGACCGTCGGGTCGGCGGAAGTGGCGGAGCCCTCGGGGAAAGATGCGGAAGTCGACATGACTATGACGGTAATGGTCACAGGGGGTCCGGTCCTGCCGGGGTGGAGAAAAAGAAGGTCAACGCGACCCGTTGTGAGCTAACCCACAAGGCCCTCGGTGAGGCTCCCGTCCTTCCCTCGTACGAGTGAAAAGGCCGTCGGAGAGGCTGTCGCGGGCACGCCGCGCGGTCCGTCGCCCGTTGATTGACCGCGAGGGCCGGTGGACTAAAGTGACGCGTTGTACGAAATCCAGTGAGTTCCCCGCGCGGCAGTACGTACGGCCCGGCCTCCGCCCGCTCGTCGGCCGGACCGTCTTTCATCGGCCCGGCTCCCCTTCCCGGGCGGGTGGGGACCGGGCCGTACGTGCAACCTGTAAGCCACGCGCTTTGTCTGAGAGGGCGCATGAGCCAGACCCGACACGTCCCGGTGATGCTCCAGCGGTGCCTGGACATGTTGGCCCCGGCCATCTCCGAGCCCGGAGCGGTCGTCGTCGACTGCACCCTCGGACTGGGCGGCCACAGTGAAGCCCTCCTCACCCAGTTCCCGGGCGTGCGCCTGATCGGCCTCGACCGCGACAAGGAGGCCCTGCGCCTCTCCGGCGAGCGCCTCGCCCCCTTCGGCGAGCGCGCCACCCTGGTGCACGCGGTGTACGACGAGCTGCCCGAGGTCCTTGAGAACCTCGGCATCCCGCGCGTCCAGGGCGTCCTGTTCGACCTCGGCGTCTCCTCCATGCAGCTCGACGAGGCCGACCGGGGCTTCGCGTACGCCCAGGACGCCCCGCTCGACATGCGCATGGACCAGTCGACCGGCGTCAGCGCGGCCGAGGTCCTCAACACCTACGCACCCGGCGAACTGGTCCGCATCCTGCGCCAGTACGGCGAGGAGAAGCAGGCCAAGCGGATCGTCTCCGCCGTCGTGCGCGAGCGCGCCAAGGAGCCCTTCAGCAACAGCGCCCGCCTGGTGGACCTCATCCGCGACGCCCTCCCGCAGGCCGCGAAGCGCACCGGCGGCAACCCCGCCAAGCGGACCTTCCAGGCCCTGCGCATCGAGGTCAACGGCGAGCTGGACAGCGTGGAGGCCGCCATTCCGGCAGCCGTCCGAGCCGTCTCCGTCGGCGGCCGGGTCGTCGTCATGTCCTACCAGTCGCTCGAAGACCGGATCGTGAAGCAGGTCTTCGCGGCGGGCGCGGCCAACACCGCCCCGCCGGGACTGCCCGTGGTCCCCGAGCGCTACCAGCCGCGCCTCAAGCTGCTCACCCGCGGTGCGGAACTGCCCACCGAGGAAGAGGTCGCCGAGAACCGCAGGGCGGCCCCCGCCCGGCTGCGCGGCGCCCAGCGCATCCGGGAGGAAGAAGCCAGTTGAGCAAACCGGCCAAGCAAGTACGGGGGAGGGCGGCGAGGCTCTCCGAACTGATGCCGTCGGGCCCGGCCCAGGCGGCCCGCACCCCCTTCGTGCTGCTGGTCGTGGTGCTGCTCGGCGGCGGCCTGATCTGCCTGCTCGTGCTGAACTCGGCGCTCAACGAGGGGTCGTTCAGACTGAACGACCTCAAGAAGCAGACCACCGAGCTCACCGACGAGGAGCAGGCCCTCCAGCGCGACGTCGACGACCGCTCCGCCCCCGGCGCCCTGGAGCGCCGGGCCCGCGAGCTCGGCATGGTCCCCGGCGGTTCCCCCGCCTTCGTCGACCCCGACGGCCGGGTCCGCGGCACCCCGAGTCAGGCCCCGCCGCCGGAGCCCGCCCCCGAACCCGTACGACCGCAGCAGGCCCCGGTGGCTCCGCCCGCCGCCCCGAGCACCCCGGCCGCCCCACCGGCGCCACCGGCCCCACCCACACGTCAGGCCCCCGCCTCGCCCGCCTCCGGGCAGCAGAAGCAGCAGGCGCCGCAGACGCAGCAACCCCCGACGACTTCCGGCAGGTGACGCAGTGGCCCCGAAGGCTGTGCCCCCGAACGACGGACCGCGCCGCCGGGTCCCGGCCCCCGGCCGCCCGCCCGCGCGCAGGCCCGCCCCGGCCCGCCGCCCCGCCGCGAAGACCGCGACGCTCCGGCTCGGCAGCCCCAAGCCCCGGCTGCGTCTGGTCAGCCTCGGCCTGACGCTGGTGATGCTGGCCTTCGTCGTACGGCTCTTCCAGGTGCAGGCCGTCGACGCGGCCACGTACACCGACAAGGCGGAACGCCAGCGTCAGGCGCGGCACACGCTCACCGCCGAGCGCGGCGAGATCACCGACCGCAGCGGCATCGCACTCGCCGCCAGCGTCGACGCGCACGACATCACCGCCGACCCCTTCCTCTTCACCCCCGAGCAGGCCAAGACCGCCGACGCGCCGCAGCAGGCCGCCGCGATCCTCGCCCCGATCCTCGGCAAGACCCCCGCCGACCTCGCGAAGAAGCTCGCGAGCCCCAAGTCGCGGTACGTCGTCCTGGCCCGCCGCCAGACCCCCCAGGTCTGGAAGCAGATCAAGGACCTGAAGAGCGTGTACGGCGACAAGGCCGCCGCCGCGAACAAGCGGAAGCCGAATTCGGCCACCAACCTCCTGGGCGGCGTCCTCCAGGAGCCCAGCAGCACCCGCGTCTACCCCAACGGCGACCTCGCCGCCGGAATACTGGGTTACGTCAACGCCGCGGGACGCGGTGCGGGCGGCCTGGAGGTCAAGCTCGACAAGGAACTCGCGGGCCAGGACGGCGAGGTCACCTTCGCCCAGGCGGGCGGCCGCCGGGTGCCCACGGCGGGAGCCAACGAGACCCCCGCCGTGCCCGGCTCGGACATCGAGCTCACCATCGACCGCGACATCCAGTGGGCCGCCCAGAGCGCCATCGCGGAGCAGGTCAGGAAGTCCAAGGCGGACCGCGGCTACGTCATCGTGCAGGACACCCGCACCGGCGAGGTCCTCGCCATGGCCAACGCGCCCGGCTTCGACCCCAACGACCTCTCCCAGGCCAACGCCGCCGCGATGGGCAACGCGGCCCTCCAGGACGCCTACGAGCCCGGCTCCACCTCGAAGATCATGTCCATGGCGGCCGTGCTGGAGGAGAAGGCGGCGACGCCCGACACCCACGTCGTCGTGCCGAACCGGCTCAAGCGGGGCGACCGCAACTTCAAGGACGACATCGACCACCCCACCTGGAACCTCACCCTCAACGGGGTCCTCGCCAAGTCCTCCAACATCGGCACCATCCTGGCCACCGGCGAGCTCGGCGACACCCAGCCGGAGGCCAACGAGGTGCTGCACTCCTACCTCACCAAGTTCGGCATCGGCCGGCGCAGCGGCCTCGGCTTCCCCGGCGAGACCTCCGGCATCCTGGCCCCGCCCGAGAAGTGGTCCACCTCGCAGCAGTACACGATCCCCTTCGGCCAGGGCCTGTCCGTCAACGCCCTCCAGGCGGCCTCCGTGTACTCCACGATCGCCAACGGAGGGGTACGGATCGAGCCGACCCTCGTCCGCGGGTCGAAGGGCCCGGACGGCCGGTTCACGCCCGCCCCCGCCCCGAAGAAGACCCGGGTGGTCAGCGACCAGACGGCCAGGACCCTGGCCAAGATGCTGGAGTCCGTCGTCGACGACGAGGAGGGCACCGGCACCAAGGCCCGCATCCCCGGCTACCGCGTCGGCGGCAAGACCGGAACCTCCAACCGGGTGGACCCCAAGACGGGCCGCTACAAGGGCTACACGGCCTCCTTCGCCGGGTTCGCGCCCGCCGACGCGCCCCGGATCACCGTCTACTGCGCCATCCAGAACCCCACCACGGGCAGCTACTTCGGCGGCCAGATCTGCGGCCCCATCTACAAGCAGGTCATGGAGTTCGCCCTGAAGACCCGCCAGGTCGCCCCGACCGGCGGCAAGCCCGCCCGGCTCCCGGTCACCTTCACCCCGGGCCCGTGAACCGCCCGTCCCGGACGACGCCACCGGAACCGCCCATTCCGGGCGGTGAAGCGGACTCCCGAGTACCGAAGCGGAAACCCTCAGTGACAACCCTCACCAACGACCACCGAAAACGGGTTGCGCAGCCCCCCTGCTTTCGCCCGCAGCCCGGTCCGGCGGGTACGCTCACCGCCGTGCCACACGCTGATCAGTCCCAAACCACCCAGAAGGACGCTCCGGTGAACTACCCCGGAGCGCCCAGGCCGGACCGGGTCCGCCCGACGACCCTCGGGGAGCTGGCCGAACGGCTGGGCATCGAGTCCCCAGGACCTGGAGAGACCACCGGAATCACCCACGACTCCCGCGCGGTCCGCCCCGGCGACGTCTACGCCGCGCTCCCGGGAGCCCGCCTGCACGGCGCGGACTTCGTCGCCCAGGCCGCCGAACTCGGCGCCGCCGCGGTCCTCACCGACCCGACGGGCGCCGAACGCGCCGCCGCGACCGGACTGCCCGTCCTCGTCGCCCCGAACCCGCGTGCCCGCATGGGCCAGCTCGCCGCCGACATCTACGGAAACCCAGGCCGCGACCTGCTCCAGATCGGCATCACCGGAACGTCCGGCAAGACCACCACCGCGTACCTCGTGGAAGGCGGTCTGAAGCAGGCCGGAGACCTCCCCGGGCTCATCGGCACGGTCGAGATGCGCATCGGCGACGAGCGCATCAAGTCGGAGCGGACCACCCCCGAGGCCACCGACCTCCAGGCCCTGTTCGCGGTGATGCGCGAACGCGGCGTGAAGTCGGTCGCGATGGAGGTTTCCAGCCACGCCCTGGTGCTCGGCCGGGTCGACGCCTGCGTCTTCGACGTCGCCGTCTTCAACAACCTGAGCCCCGAGCACATGGAGTTCCACTCCGACATGGAGGACTACTTCCAGGCGAAGGCACAGCTCTTCACCCCGGAGCGGTCCCGGCTCGGCGTCCTCAACGTCGACGACGAGTACGGCCGCCGCCTGGTCACCGAGGCCACCGTGCCGGTGATCACGTTCTCCGCCGAGGGCCACCCGGACGCCGACTGGCGCGCCGAGAAGGTCGACGTGGGCCCGCAGTCCAGCACCTTCATGGTGGTCGGCCCGCGCGGCGAGCACGTGCACGCCACCGCGCCGCTGCCGGGCCCCTTCAACGTCGCCAACACCCTCGCCGCGATCGTCACCCTGGCCGCCGCCGGGTACGACCCGCAGACCGCCGCCGACGGCATCGCCGCCGTGCCCGGCGTCCCGGGCCGTCTGGAGCGCGTCGACGCCGGTCAGGACTACCTCGCCGTCGTCGACTACGCGCACAAGACGGACGCCGTCGAATCGGTCCTGCGCGCCCTGCGCAAGGTCACCGAGGGGCAGCTGCACATCGTGCTCGGCTGCGGCGGCGACCGCGACACCCACAAGCGCGGCCCGATGGGCGCGGCAGCCGCACGGCTCGCCGACACCGCCGTACTGACCAGCGACAACCCCCGCTCCGAGGACCCCCTCGCGATCCTCGCGACCATGCTCGCGGGCGCCGCGGAGGTGCCCGCCCACGAGCGCGGCGACGTCGCCGTCTTCGAGGACCGGGCCGCCGCCATCGCCGAGGCCGTCGCCCGCGCGAAGCCCGGCGACACCGTCCTCGTCGCGGGCAAGGGCCACGAGCAGGGCCAGGACATCAACGGGGTGATCCGCCCCTTCGACGACCGCACCGTGCTGCGGGCGGCCGTCGAGCACCGTCTGAACGACACGAGGGGCTGACCGGAAATGATCCCCCTTTCCCTCGCCGAGATCGCCACGCTCGTCGGTGGACAGACCCATGACATACCGGACACGAGCCTGAAGGTCACCGGCCCGGTCGTCATCGACTCCCGCCAGGTCCGTACGGGCAGCCTGTTCGCCGCGTACGCGGGCGAGCGGGTCGACGGCCACGACTACGCCGAGCGCGCCGTCGACGCGGGCGCGGCGGCCGTCCTGGCCACCCGTCCGGTCGGCGTGCCCGCCATCGTCGTGCCCGACGTGACCGAGGCGCTCGGCGCGCTCGCCCGCAGCGTCGTGGCCCGCCTGGGCACGGACGTCGTCGCCCTCACCGGCTCCGCGGGCAAGACGTCCACCAAGGACCTCATCGCCCAGCTCCTGGAGCGCAAGGCCCCCACCGTCTACCCGGCGGGCAACCTCAACAACGAGATCGGGCTGCCCCTCACGGCACTGCGCGTCGCCGAGGACACCCGCCACCTCGTCCTGGAGATGGGCGCCCGCTACATCGGCGACATCCGCTACCTGACCGGTCTCGTCCCGCCGCGCATCGGCCTCGTCCTCAACGTCGGGACCGCGCACGTCGGCGAGTTCGGCAGCCGCGAGAACATCGCCGTCGCCAAGGGCGAACTCGTCGAGTCCCTCCCGGCCGACGGCGTCGCCGTACTCAACGCCGACGACGGTCTCGTACGGGAGATGGCGTCCCGCACCACGGCGCGCGTCCTGTACTTCGGCGAGTCCGAATCCGCCGACGTACGCGCCACCGAAGTGCGCCTCACCGAGGACGGCCGCCCGGCCTTCACGCTCCACACACCCTCCGGGTGCAGTGACGTGACCATGCGGCTGTACGGTGAGCATCACGTGTCGAACGCGCTCGCCGCGGCCGCCGTCGCCCATGAGCTGGGTCTGTCCGTCGACGAGATCGCCGTGGCGCTCTCCGAGGCGGGTACCCTCTCCCGCTGGCGCATGGAGGTCACCGAGCGTCCCGACGGCGTGACGGTTGTCAACGACGCCTACAACGCGAACCCCGAATCCATGCGAGCCGCCCTGCGCGCGCTCGCGTCCATGGGCAAGGGGCGGCGGACCTGGGCGGTGCTCGGGCACATGGCCGAGCTCGGGGACACCTCGCTCGTCGAGCACGACGCGGTCGGACGGCTCGCCGTCCGGCTCAACGTCAGCAAGCTGGTGGCAGTCGGGGGCCGGGAAGCGTCCTGGCTGCAACTGGGCGCCTATAACGAGGGTTCGTGGGGTGAGGAGTCGGTGCACGTGTCCGACACGCAGGCGGCGATCGACCTGTTGCGCGGGGAACTGCGCCCGGGGGACGTCGTGCTGGTGAAGGCATCCAGGTCGGTCGGCCTCGAAGCGGTCGCCCAGGCACTGCTCGATCCGGCCACCGAGGGTGAGGTCGCCGGCGCATGAGTCAGATCCTCTTCGCGGGGGCCATCGGCCTGTTCCTGACGCTCATCGGCACCCCGCTGCTGATCAAGCTGCTCGCCCGCAAGGGCTACGGCCAGTTCATCCGTGACGACGGCCCCCGCGGCCACCACGGCAAGCGCGGTACGCCCACGATGGGCGGCATCGCCTTCATCCTGGCCACGCTCATCGCGTACGCCCTGACGAAGGTGCTGACCTCCAGTCAGCCCACCATCTCGGGCCTGCTGGTGCTGTTCCTGATGGCGGGCATGGGCCTCGTCGGCTTCCTCGACGACTACATCAAGATCGTCAAGCAGCGTTCGCTGGGACTGCGCGCCAAGGCGAAGATGCTCGGCCAGCTGATCGTCGGCATCGCCTTCGCGGTGCTCTCGCTCAACTTCGCCGACAGCCGGGGCCAGACCCCGGCCTCCGACCGGCTCTCCTTCGTCGCGGACTTCGGCTGGTCGATCACGCCGGTGCTGTTCGTGGTGTGGGCGCTGTTCATGATCCTCGCGATGTCGAACGGCGTGAACCTCACCGACGGCCTCGACGGGCTCGCCACCGGCGCGTCCGTGATGGTCTTCGGCGCGTACACCTTCATCGGTCTGTGGCAGTTCCAGGAGTCCTGCGCCAACGCGCAGGGCCTCACCAACCCGAACGCCTGCTTCGAGGTCCGCGACCCGCTCGACCTCGCGGTCGTGGCCTCCGCGCTGATGGGCTCCTGCTTCGGCTTCCTGTGGTGGAACACCTCGCCCGCCAAGATCTTCATGGGCGACACCGGCTCCCTGGCACTGGGCGGCGCACTCGCGGGCCTCGCGATCTGCTCCCGTACGCAGCTGCTGATGGCCATCCTCGGCGGCCTCTTCGTGCTGATCACCATGTCGGTGGTCATCCAGGTCGGCTCGTTCAAGATGACCCGCAAGCGGGTCTTCCGGATGGCACCGCTCCAGCACCACTTCGAACTCAAGGGGTGGTCCGAAGTCCTTGTCGTGGTCCGCTTCTGGATCATCCAGGGCATGTGCGTGATCGTCGGTCTCGGTCTCTTCTACGCAGGATGGGCAGCAGGTAAGTGACCACCTGGCAGGACATGAACGTCACCGTGGCCGGTCTCGGCGTGAGCGGCATCAGTGCCGCCCGCGCCCTGGCCGGCCTCGGCGCCCGCATCACCGTCGTGGACGGCGGCGACAGCGCCACGCACAGGGCCCGCGCAGCGGAGCTCGCCAGCGAAGGCATCGCCGTACGGCTCGACGACGCGGACACCCTCCCCGAGGGAACCGAATTGATCGTCACCTCGCCCGGCTGGAAGCCCTCCAGCCCCCTGTTCGAGGCGGCGGCGAAGGCGGGCGTGGACGTCGTCGGCGACGTCGAGATCGCCTGGCGGCTGCGCGGCCCCGGGGCCGCGCCCTGGCTGGCCATCACCGGCACCAACGGCAAGACCACCACGACCCAGATGCTCGCGTCGATCCTCACCGCCGCCGGCCGGCGCACCGCCGCCGTCGGCAACATCGGCACCCCGATCATCGACGTGGTGCTCCAAGAGGACGCGTACGACGTCCTCGCCGTCGAGCTCTCCTCCTACCAGCTGCACTGGGCCCCCTCCCTGCGCGCCCACTCCGCCGCCGTCCTGAACCTGGCGCCGGACCACCTCGACTGGCACGGCTCCATGGACGCCTACGCCGCCGACAAGGGCCGCATCTACGAGGGCAACACCGTCGCCTGCGTCTACAACGTCGCCGACGCCGCCACCGAGGACCTGGTCCGCGAGGCCGACGTCGAAGAGGGCTGCCGCGCCATCGGCTTCACCCTCGCCGCGCCTGGTCCCTCCCAGCTCGGCATCGTCGACGGCATCCTCGTCGACCGCGCCTTCGTGACGAACCGGCAGAAGAACGCCCAGGAGCTCGCCGAGGTCTCCGACGTGCGCCCCGCCGCCCCGCACAACCTCGCCAACGCCCTCGCGGCCGCCGCGCTGGCCCGTGCGTACGGCGTGGAGCCCGCGGCCGTACGGGACGGCCTGCGCGCCTTCCGCCCGGACGCGCACCGCATCGAGCACGTCGCGGACGTCGCGGGCGTCGCGTACATCGACGACTCCAAGGCCACCAACACGCACGCCGCCGAGGCATCCCTCGCCGCGTACGAGTCCATCGTGTGGATCGCGGGCGGCCTCGCCAAGGGCGCCACCTTCGGCGACCTGGTGAGGAAGTCCGCCAAGCACCTGCGTGGCGCCGTCCTGATCGGCGCCGACCGTGCTCTCATCCGCGAAGCCCTCGCGCGACACGCGCCCGAAGTGCCGGTGGTCGACCTCGACCGGACCGACACTGGGGCGATGAAGGCGGCGGTCCGCGAAGCGGCTGCACTCGCCGGGCCGGGGGACACGGTGCTCATGGCCCCCGCCTGCGCCTCGATGGACATGTTCGCCAACTACAACGAGCGCGGCGAGTCCTTCGCCGCCGCCGTACGCGAACTGGCCGATACCCCGGCGTAGCCCGCCCGCAGGCACCACGCCCCCGGCTTCATCGGCGCACGAGTTGTTGGAGGGGACCACCGCGATGCCGGCCACGGCCAGAAGATCACCGGGAGCCCGTCCCGCCGCCCCGCGCGGCGGGACCGGCGCCGCCCGCCCGCGCCGCGGCCCCGGCGGCCCCCGCAAGCTCTACGAGCAGCTCCACAGGGCCTGGGACCGGCCCCTGACGGCGTACTACGTGATCCTCGGCAGCGCGCTGCTCATCATCGGCCTGGGCCTGGTGATGGTCTACTCCGCGTCGATGATCAAGGCGCTCCAGCTCGACCTGGTCAGCTCGTACTTCTTCCGCAAGCAGTTCCTGGCCGCCTCCATGGGCGCGGTGCTGCTGTTCGCGGCCTCCCGGATGCCCGTCAAGCTGCACCGTGCACTCTCGTACCCGCTGCTGGCCGGGACCGTCTTCCTGATGGCCCTGGTCCAGGTCCCCGGGATAGGGCACGCGGTCAACGGCAACCAGAACTGGATCTCCGTCGGCGGCCCCTTCCAGCTCCAGCCCAGTGAGTTCGGCAAGCTGGCGCTGATCCTGTGGGGCGCGGACCTGCTGGCCCGCAAGCAGGACAAGCACCTGCTGGCCCAGTGGAAGCACATGCTGGTGCCGCTCGTGCCGGTCGCGTTCATGCTGCTCGGGCTGATCATGCTCGGCGGCGACATGGGCACCGCGATCATTCTCACGGCGATCCTCTTCGGCCTGCTCTGGCTGGCCGGAGCGCCGACCCGGCTGTTCGCGGGCGTGCTCGGCTTCGCCGGGTTCCTGGGCTTCGTACTCGTCAAGACCAGCTCCAACCGGATGGCCCGCCTCGACTGCGTACTGAGCACCGAGATGGGCCCCGAGGGGCAGTGCCAGCAGGCCGTTCACGGAATCTACGCACTCGCGTCCGGCGGCTGGTTCGGATCGGGACTGGGTGCGAGTGTGGAAAAATGGGGCCAACTCCCCGAACCCCACAACGACTTCATCTTCGCCATCACAGGTGAGGAACTGGGTTTGGCGGGCACGCTGTCGGTACTCGCCCTGTTCGCGGCCCTAGGCTATGCGGGTATCCGCGTGGCCGGACGCACGGAGGACCCCTTCGTGAGGTACGCCGCGGGAGGCGTGACGACCTGGATCATGGCGCAGGCCACGATCAACATCGGTGCGGTGCTCGGCCTGTTGCCGATCGCCGGTGTCCCGCTCCCGCTGTTCTCGTACGGGGGCTCGGCGTTGCTGCCGACCATGTTCGCCGTAGGGTTGCTGATCGCCTTCGCGCGTGACGACCCGGCGGCGCGGGCCGCTCTGGCCATGAGGCGGCCCGGGACGAGATGGAAAACGATGAGACGGCGCGTCACCAAGCGTCCGTCCGGAGAGCGGTGAATTTCGGTGCATGTCGTACTCGCCGGTGGGGGGACCGCCGGCCACATCGAGCCCGCGCTCGCCCTCGCGGACGCCCTGCGCAGGCAGGACCCCACCGTGGGGATCACGGCCCTCGGCACGGAACGGGGCCTGGAGACCAGGCTGGTTCCCGAACGCGGATACGAACTCGGGCTGATCCCCGCAGTGCCGCTGCCCCGCAAGCCCACCCCTGAACTGATCACCGTCCCCGGGCGGCTGCGCGGCACCATCAAGGCCGCCGAGCAGATCCTGGAGCGCACCAAGGCCGACTGCGTCGTCGGCTTCGGCGGTTACGTGGCGCTGCCCGGCTACCTCGCGGCCAAGCGCCTCGGGGTGCCGATCATCGTCCACGAGGCCAACGCCAGGCCGGGCCTGGCCAACAAGATCGGTTCGCGGTACGCGGCGGCCGTCGCGGTCTCCACGCCCGACAGCAAGCTGCGCAACGCCCGCTACATCGGCATCCCGCTGCGCCGCACCATCGCCACCCTCGACCGGGGGGCCGTGCGCCCCGAGGCGCGGGCCGCGTTCGGGCTCGACCCGAACCTGCCGACGCTGCTGGTCTCCGGCGGCTCGCAGGGCGCGCGCCGGCTCAACGAGGTGGTCCAGCAGGCCGCTCCGTACCTCCAGCGCGCCGGAATCCAGATCCTGCACGCGGTCGGGCCGAAGAACGAACTGCCGCGCGTGGACAACATGCCCGGAATGCCGCCCTACATCCCGGTACCGTACGTGGACCGGATGGACCTGGCGTACGCCGCGGCGGACATGATGCTCTGCCGTGCGGGCGCCATGACGGTGGCCGAACTCTCCGCCGTCGGGCTCCCGGCCGCCTACGTCCCGCTGCCCATCGGCAACGGCGAACAGCGGCTCAACGCCCAGCCGCTGGTCAACGCCGGAGGCGGACTCCTGGTGGACGACGCGGCGCTCACTCCCGAGTGGGTGCACGGCAACGTCCTTCCGGTGCTCACGGATCCGCACCGGCTGTACGAGATGTCCCGCGCCGCCGCCGAGTTCGGCCGACGGGACGCCGACGACCTGCTCGTCGGCATGGTCTACCAGGCGATCGCCGCACGCAGGGCCGGCTGACCGGCCCCGGACAAGGAGACGAGGGGCACGTGGCCGGACCCACCACCCGCGAACGCGGCGGCAGAGCGCAGACGGGTCCGGCCACGCCCCGGGCGCCCCGCGAGGGACGCCCGGGGGGACGCCTGCACCGGCTGCGGACTCGCGTCAGCCGCCCGGGCGTTCTCCTCCTCGCCGCCGCCGTCCTGCTCTCGGGCGGCATCGTCTGGGTCCTGTACGGCTCGGACTGGCTGCGCGTCGAACAGGTGCGGGCCACCGGCACCCGGGTGCTCACCCCCCAACAGGTGCTGGACACGGCCGCCGTGCCCACCGGCATCCCGATGATCTCCGTGGACACCGGAGCCATGGAGGACCGGCTGCGCAGAGAACTGCCGCGCATCGACACGATCGACGTGGTCCGGTCGTGGCCGCACGGAATCGGTCTGAAAGTGACGGAGCGGAAGCCGGTCCTGCTGCTCGCCGAAGGCCCCTCCGGCGCGGTGAAGTTCACCGAAGTCGACAGGAACGGTGTGCGGTTCGCCACTGTGACGAAGCCGACCGCCGGGGTACCCCGGCTCGAACTGGCCTCGGCGCGCTCCCCGAGTCTGCGCCGGTTCGGCGAACAGCGGCTGCTGGCCGAGGCGGTACGCGTCACCGGTGGGCTTCCCGCCGCCGTGGCCCGTAACCTGACGGTGGTGAAGGTGACTTCGTACGACTCGATCACACTGGAACTGGGCCGTGATCGCAGCGTTTTCTGGGGCAGTGGTGAGAGTGGCGAGGCCAAGTCCCGGGCCCTGGTCGCGCTGATGAAAGCGGTCCCCGACGCACGGCACTTCGATGTGAGCGCCCCCACCGCCCCGGCCGCATCGGGAAGTTGACGGTCCTTCGGGCCGGTCAGCCCCCTGGTTGGTCAGCGATATGGGTGATCACATAGGGTGAAAAGAAAAACGGGAGGTTCGGCGTGTTCGTTGAACGCGCACCACTTGTCGACTTAGTGTCCTGTTCGGAAGAGTCCAAGGAACAGACACACTGGTAACCCTAAACTTCAGCGTTAGGGTTCGGGTCGGCGTTCGGACCGTCCCAAATCGGCATCAGTCGTCGCGGCGCTGCAAACTCCGTGGCGGCACGTAAATCGAGGCGAGAGGCCTTCGACGTGGCAGCACCGCAGAACTACCTCGCAGTCATCAAGGTCATCGGTGTCGGCGGCGGTGGTGTCAATGCCATCAACCGGATGATCGAGGTCGGTCTGAAGGGCGTCGAGTTCATCGCCATCAACACCGACGCGCAAGCGCTGTTGATGAGCGACGCCGACGTCAAGCTGGACGTCGGCCGTGAACTCACCCGAGGACTTGGCGCAGGCGCCAACCCCGACGTCGGCCGCAAGGCGGCCGAGGACCACCGCGAGGAGATCGAGGAGGTCCTCAAGGGGGCCGACATGGTCTTCGTGACGGCAGGCGAAGGCGGTGGCACCGGAACGGGTGGCGCACCCGTCGTCGCCAACATCGCCCGCTCGCTGGGCGCCCTGACGATCGGTGTGGTCACCCGGCCGTTCACCTTCGAGGGCCGTCGGCGCGCGAACCAGGCGGAGGACGGCATCGCCCAGCTCCGCGAAGAGGTCGACACCCTCATCGTCATTCCCAACGACCGGCTCCTGTCGATCTCCGACCGTCAGGTCTCGGTCCTCGACGCCTTCAAGTCGGCCGACCAGGTCCTGCTGTCCGGTGTCCAGGGCATCACCGACCTGATCACCACCCCGGGCCTGATCAACCTCGACTTCGCCGACGTCAAGTCGGTCATGTCCGAGGCCGGTTCGGCACTCATGGGCATCGGCTCGGCGCGCGGCGACGACCGTGCGGTGGCGGCGGCGGAGATGGCGATCTCCTCGCCGCTCCTGGAAGCCTCCATCGACGGCGCGCGCGGTGTGCTGCTCTCCATCTCCGGCGGCTCCGACCTCGGTCTCTTCGAGATCAACGAGGCCGCCCAGCTGGTCAGCGAGGCCGCCCACCCGGAGGCCAACATCATCTTCGGCGCCGTCATCGACGACGCCCTGGGCGACGAGGTGCGGGTCACCGTCATCGCCGCCGGATTCGACGGCGGACAGCCGCCGGCCCGGCGCGAGAACGTGCTGGGCGCGGGCGCGGGGAAGCGCGAGGAGAGCGCACCGGCTTCGCGCCCCGCGCCGGAGCCGACCCGCTCGTCCAACATCGGCTCGGTACCGGTCCGCGAGGAGGCTCCGGCCCCGGTCGAGCAGCCCGCACCGGTCAACGACCACCCCGTGCAGACGCATGCGCCGCACGTCCCGCCGGCCCGTCCGTCCTACGCGGACACCTCGGCCGAGGAGCTGGACGTACCGGACTTCCTGAAGTGATCAGGAACGTCTGAGTGATACAGCGGTACGACGACGAGAACGGCGCGCACTTCGCCTTCACCGACAGGTGGGGCGGGGTGAGCGCCGTTCCGTACGAGCAGCTCAATCTGGGCGGAGCGGTCGGCGACGACCCCGAAGCCGTGACGGCCAACCGGAAGCTGGCCGCCGAGTCCCTGGGGCTCGACCCCGCCAGGGTGGTCTGGATGAACCAGGTGCACGGGCGGGACGTGGCCGTGGTCGACGGGCCCTGGGCCCCGGGTGCGGAAATCCCCTCGGTCGACGCGGTCGTGACCGCCCGTCGGGGGCTCGCCCTCGCGGTGCTCACCGCGGACTGCACCCCCGTCCTGCTGGCCGACCCCCTCGCCGGGGTGGCCGGGGCGGCGCACGCGGGGCGGCCGGGAATGCTGGCGGGGGTCGTGCCCTCGGTGGTGGAGGCGATGGTCTCGCTGGGCGCCGAGCCCTCCCGTATGACGGCGTGGACAGGTCCCGCCGTGTGCGGCAAGTGCTACGAAGTGCCCGAGCGGATGCGGGCGGACGCCGCCGCGATCGAGCCGGCCTGCTGGGCCGAGACCAGCTGGGGCACCCCGGCGGTGGACGTCAGCGCCGGAGTGCACGCCCAGTTGGCTGCGCTCGGGGTGCGGACGCGGTCGCAGTCGCCCGTGTGCACGCGCGAATCGGGCGACCACTTCTCCTATCGGCGGGACCGCACCACGGGGCGGCTCGCCGGATATGTCTGGTTGGACGGGTAGAACATGACGGACCGTACGGAAGACGCCGCCGCTCTCTCGGCGCGCAAGGACGAACTCGCCGCGAACCTGGCGCGAGTGGAGGAACGTATCTCTTCCGCTTGTGCGGCTGTCGGGCGCGCACGCGAGGAAGTGACCTTGATCGTGGTCACCAAGACCTACCCGGCGAGCGATGTCCGGCTCCTCGCGGAGCTGGGGGTGCGTCATGTCGCCGAGAACCGCGACCAGGACGCGGCCCCCAAGGCAGCCGCATCCGCTGACCTGCCGCTGACCTGGCACTTCGTCGGGCAGTTGCAGACCAACAAGGTGCGTTCGGTGGTCGCCTACGCGGACGAGGTGCAGTCGGTCGACCGTTTGAAGCTGGTCGGCTCCCTCTCCTCGGGAGCGGTACGGGCCGGGCGCGAGGTCGGCTGTCTGCTCCAGGTGGCCCTGGACGCGGAAGTGGGCGAACGGGGTGAAAGGGGCGGCGTCTCGCCGGACGGGGTCGAGGAGCTGGCCGCCGCGGTGGCGCAGGCTCCCGGACTCCGGCTGGACGGCCTGATGACGGTCGCTCCGCTCTCCGGGGAGTACGCGGGCCGCCAACGGGCCGCCTTCGCGCGGCTGATGGAAATCTCGTCCCGCCTGCGCACGGCACATCCGGCTGCCACCATGGTGTCTGCGGGAATGAGTGCGGACCTCGACGAGGCGGTTGCTGCCGGTGCGACACATGTGCGCGTCGGCACTGCGGTACTCGGCGTCCGCCCTCGCCTCGGGTAACGTCGCGAAGCAGTCGGACCACAGCAGAAAATATGGTCATCCCCACTATTCGGGGGCAGGCCCAGTGGATCGCTGGCACTTGGTGACGAGGCCGATCCACCACAGAGCGGAGGACTCAGGAAATGGCCGGCGCTATGCGCAAGATGGCGGTCTACCTCGGCCTCGTGGAGGACGATGGGTACGACGGCCGGGGCTTCGACCCCGACGACGACTTCGAACCCGAGCCGGAGCCGGAGCGTGACCACCGTCGTCACCAGCCCCCGCACCAGGTCGAGCGGGAACGGGACGAACCGGTACGAGCGGTACAGCCGCCGGCCCCCCGCGAGCCCGTTCAGCTTCCGGCGGAAAGCGGACGACCCGCACGAATCGCCCCCGTGGCGTCCATCACACCTGAACGTCCGAGCCTGGAGAAGAACGCACCGGTGATCATGCCCAAGGTCGTGTCCGAGCGGGAGCCGTACCGCATCACCACGTTGCACCCCCGGACCTACAACGAGGCCCGTACCATCGGGGAACACTTCCGCGAGGGCACTCCGGTGATCATGAACCTCACGGAGATGGACGACACGGACGCGAAGCGACTTGTCGACTTTGCCGCGGGACTCGTCTTCGGTCTGCATGGCAGCATTGAGCGAGTGACGCAGAAGGTGTTCCTGTTGTCGCCTGCTAACGTCGATGTCACGGCGGAGGACAAGGCCCGTATCGCAGAGGGCGGTTTCTTCAACCAGAGCTGACAGAGCCGAGAGCAGGACCACCGGGAACGACCGGCCACAGGGGCCGGACCGAGGCGAGAGCCAGGGGAGAGGGAAGCACGGGAATGGGCATCGCACTGGACGTGATCTACATCGCGCTGATGTGCTTCCTCGTCGTGCTGATCTTCCGGCTCGTCATGGACTACGTCTTCCAATTTGCCCGCTCGTGGCAGCCAGGCAAGGCGATGGTGGTCGTTCTGGAGGCCACCTACACTGTCACCGATCCACCGCTCAAGCTTCTGCGGCGGTTCATTCCGCCGCTGCGTCTCGGGGGCGTGGCACTCGACCTGTCCTTCTTCGTTCTGATGATCATCGTCTACATCCTGATCAGCATCGTTAACGGCTTTGCGAGCAGGGTGTGAGCGATACGGTCTTGCCGACTGCCGACGACTACGTAGAGGTGAAGAAGAGATGCCGCTGACCCCCGAGGACGTGCGGAACAAGCAGTTCACGACCGTCCGCCTCCGAGAAGGCTATGACGAGGACGAGGTTGATGCCTTCCTCGACGAGGTCGAGTCCGAACTGACCCGTCTGCTCCGCGAGAACGAGGACCTGCGCGCCAAGCTGGCCGCAGCGACCCGTGCGGCAGCGCAGAACCAGCAGCAGCAGGGCATGCGCAAGCCGGAACCGCAGGACAACCGGCCCGGTGGCCCGGGCGCGCCCGTCCCCGCGGCCATATCCGGACCGCCTCAGCAGCAGCAGCCCCCGCAGCAGCAGCAGATGCAGCAGCAGGGCGGCCAGCTCCAGCTCCCGGCCGGCCCCGGCGGCCAGCAGGGTCCCGGCCCGATGGGCCAGGGTCCGATGCAGGGCGGCCCCATGGGCCAGGGTCCCGGTCCGATGCAGGGCCAGCACGGTCCCGGCCCGATGGGTCAGGGGCCGATGCAGGGCGGCCCGATGGGCCAGCAGCAGGGCATGGGCCAGCAGGGTATGGGCCAGCAGCAGGGCATGGGGCAGGGCCCGATGGGCGGCCCCGGTCCGATGGGCCAGCCCCCGATGCAGCAGCAGCCGCCGATGCAGCAGCCCGGTGGCGACAGTGCCGCCCGTGTGCTGTCGCTCGCGCAGCAGACCGCCGACCAGGCGATCGCGGAGGCCCGTTCCGAGGCCAACAAGATCGTCGGCGAGGCTCGTTCGCGCGCCGAGGGCCTGGAGCGGGACGCCCGTGCCAAGGCCGACGCGCTGGAGCGGGACGCGCAGGAGAAGCACCGCGTCGCGATGGGCTCCCTGGAGTCCGCCCGCGCCACGCTGGAGCGCAAGGTCGAGGACCTGCGCGGCTTCGAGCGCGAGTACCGCACGCGTCTGAAGTCCTACCTGGAGTCGCAGCTGCGCCAGCTGGAGACCCAGGCCGACGACTCGCTCGCTCCGCCGCGCACCCCGGCGACGGCCTCGCTGCCGCCGGCCCCGCAGATGAGCAACTCGATGGCTCCGGCCGGTGCTTCGTCCATGGGTCACTCCATGGGCGGGAACCCGTCGATGGGCGCGCCCTCTCCGATGGGCGGCGGCCAGGCGAACGGTGCTCCCTCCTACGGTGGGCAGCAGCAGATGGCTCCGGCCATGACGCAGCCGATGGCACCGGTGCGGCCGCAGGGCCAGCCGCCGATGCAGCAGGCGCCGTCGCCGATGCGGGGCTTTCTGATCGACGAGGACGACAACTGAGGCCGGTTGTGCGCGTGCTGAGCGCGTAGCCTTCGGCAGGCTGAGGGGCGGGCCCCGGGACCTTTACTGGTCCTGGGGCCCCCCCTTTTGTCGTGGGCTTCGGCGGTACGGGGGTGGGGCGGGGCCCTGCGAACGGTGCGGCGGCGCCGGGGCTGGGCGGGGGTGCTCCGGGGTGGGCCCGGAGCGAGGGGGGCCGCCCCCTTGCCCGCCCGTTCCGCCCCCGGGGGCGGCCCCGCCGCCCAAGGAGGCGAGGCAAAGCGGAGAGGGGCTGGCCCCGCCGCCCGAGGGGGCGAGGCGAGCCCCGCCGCCCGAGGGGGCTGGGCGAAGCGGAAGCCATGGGGGTGCAGAGGGGAAAGGGGGAGGGGCCGGAGGCGGGTGCCTGCGGGCCCTCCCCCTTTGGGTGGGAGTGCGGGATCAGACCTTGCGGAGGTGGAAGGTCAGGGAGAGGGGCTCGTCCGTGAAGGGCTGGCCGTAGGTGGAGTCGGGGGAGCCCTCCGCGTAGTCCGTGGCGAGCACCTCGTCGGAGATGAGGGGGGCGTGGTGGGCGAGGGCCTCCGCCGTCTCCGGGGAGGTGGAGGTCCAGCGGACGGCGATGCGGTCGGCGACGTCCAGACCCGAGTTCTTGCGGGCCTCCTGGATCAGGCGGATCGCGTCACGGGCGAGCCCCGCGCGCCGGAGTTCCGGAGTGATTTCGAGGTCCAGGGCGACTGTCGCGCCGGAGTCCGAAGCGACGGACCAGCCCTCGCGGGGGGTCTCGGTGATGATGACCTCCTCGGGGGTGAGGAGGATCGTCTCGCCGTTCACCACGAGGGGAGCCTCGCCGTCGCGGAGGGCGAGTGAGAGGGCCGCCGCGTCGGCGGCGGCGACGGCCTTGGCCACGTCCTGGACGCCCTTGCCGAAGCGCTTGCCGAGCGCCCGGAAGTTCGCCTTGGCGGTCGTGTCGACCAGCGAGCCGCCCACCTCGGAGAGGGAGGCGAGGGAGGTGACGTTCAACTCCTCGGTGATCTGGGCCTGGAGCTCGGGGGAGAGGGCCGAGAAGCCGTTCGCCGCGACCAGGGCGCGGGAGAGGGGCTGACGGGTCTTGACGCCCGATTCGGCGCGCGTGGCCCGGCCCAGCTCGACCAGACGACGTACGAGAGCCATCTGGGTCGAAAGGGTCGGGTCGATGGCGGCCAGGTCGGGCCGAGGCCAGGTGGAGAGGTGGACGGACTCGGGCGCGTCGGGGGTGACCGGCACGACCATGTCCTGCCAGACCCGCTCCGTGATGAACGGGGTCAGCGGGGCCATCAGGCGGGTGACGGTCTCCACGACGTCGTGGAGCGTGCGCAGGGCCGCCTTGTCGCCCTGCCAGAAGCGGCGGCGCGAGCGACGCACGTACCAGTTGGAGAGGTCGTCGACGAAGGCCGAGAGGAGCTTGCCCGCGCGCTGGGTGTCGTACGACTCCAGGGCCTGCGTGACCTGGTCGACGAGAGCGTTCAGCTCGGACAGGAGCCAGCGGTCGAGGACCGTGCGCTCGGCGGGCGCCGGGTCGGCCGCGCTGGGCGCCCAGTCGGACGTACGGGCGTACAGGGCCTGGAAGGCGACCGTGTTCCAGTACGTCAGGAGCGTCTTGCGGACCACTTCCTGGATGGTGCCGTGGCCGACGCGGCGGGCGGCCCACGGGGAACCGCCCGCTGCCATGAACCAGCGCACGGCGTCCGCGCCGTGCTGGTCCATCAGCGGGACCGGCTCCAGGGTGTTGCCCAGGTGCTTGGACATCTTGCGGCCGTCCTCGGCGAGGATGTGGCCCAGACAGACCACGTTCTCGTACGACGACTTGTCGAAGACCAGGGTGCCGATCGCCATCAGCGTGTAGAACCAGCCGCGGGTCTGGTCGATGGCCTCCGAGATGAACTGCGCCGGGTAGCGCTTGTCGAAGATCTCCTTGTTCTTGTGCGGGTAGCCCCACTGCGCGAACGGCATGGAGCCGGAGTCGTACCAGGCGTCGATGACCTCGGGCACGCGCGTGGCGGTGAGGGCGCAACCCTCGTGCGTACAGGCGAAGGTGACGTCGTCGATGTACGGGCGGTGCGGGTCAAGGGAGGACTGGTCCCGGCCGGTCAGCTCGGTGAGCTCGGCGCGGGAGCCGACACAGGTGAGGTGGTCGTCCTCGCAGCGCCAGATGGGCAGCGGGGTGCCCCAGTATCGGTTGCGGGAGAGGGCCCAGTCGATGTTGTTGTTCAGCCAGTCGCCGAAGCGGCCGTGCTTGACCGTGTCCGGGTACCAGTTGGTCTTCTCGTTCTCTTCGAGGAGACGGCCCTTGACGGCGGTCGTGCGGACGTACCAGGACGGCTGCGCGTAGTAGAGCAGCGCCGTGTGGCAGCGCCAGCAGTGCGGGTAGCTGTGCTCGTACGGGACGTGACGGAACAGCAGACCCCGGGCGGCCAGGTCCTCGGTGAGCTTCTCGTCGGCCTTCTTGAAGAAGACGCCGCCGACGAGGGGGACGTCCTCCTCGAAGGTGCCGTCGGGGCGGACCGGGTTCACGACCGGGAGACCGTACGACCGGCAGACGACGAGGTCGTCGGCGCCGAAGGCGGGGGACTGGTGGACGAGGCCGGTGCCGTCCTCGGTGGTGACGTAGTCGGCGTTGACGACGAAGTGGGCCTCCGCCGGGAACTCGACGAGTTCGAAGGGGCGCTGGTAGGTCCAGCGCTCCATCTCGGCGCCGGTGAAGGACTCGCCGGTCGTCGTCCAGCCCTCGCCCAGGGCCTTTTCGAGCAGCGGCTCGGCGACGACGAGCTTCTCGGCGCCGTCGGTGGCGACGACGTAACGCACCTCCGGGTGGGCGGCGACGGCCGTGTTGGACACGAGGGTCCAGGGGGTCGTCGTCCAGACCAGGAGGGCCGCCTCGCCCGCGAGGGGGCCGCCGGTGAGGGGGAAGCGGACGAAGACGGAGGGGTCGACGACCGTCTCGTAGCCCTGGGCCAGCTCGTGGTCGGAGAGGCCGGTGCCGCAGCGGGGGCACCAGGGGGCGACGCGGTAGTCCTGGGTGAGCAGGCCCTTGTTGAAGATCTCCTTCAGGGACCACCAGACGGACTCGATGTACTCCGGGTCCATCGTGCGGTACGGGTTCTCCAGGTCGAGCCAGTACCCCATCCGCTCGGTCAGCTCGGTGAAGGCGTCGGTGTGGCGGGTGACGGACTCGCGGCACTTGTCGTTGAACGCGGCGATGCCGTAGTTCTCGATGTCCTGCTTGCCGTTGAAGCCGAGTTCCTTCTCGACCGCGAGCTCGACCGGGAGGCCGTGGCAGTCCCAGCCGGCCCGGCGGCCGACGTGGTAGCCCTGCATCGTGCGGAAGCGGGGGAAGACGTCCTTGAAGACGCGGGCCTCGATGTGGTGGGCGCCGGGCATGCCGTTGGCGGTCGGCGGGCCCTCGTAGAAGACCCACTCGGGGCGGCCCTCGGACGCTTCGAGGGACTTGGCGAAGACCTTCGCCTCGGCCCAGAAGTCGAGCACGGCGTGCTCCAGGGCGGGCAGGTCGACCTGCGCGGGGACCGGGTTGTACTGCGGCATCTGCGACTGGGGCGCTGTCATCTCGGGTGCTCTTCCTCCGGCGGACTTCTGGATTCCGTCGGAGGGACGAGAGCGATGCTGCTGCTCCCGCGGTACCACCCTCCTTGGCCCCGGACGACGTACGTCCGCGGCCCCCTCATTAGGGGCGCGATGCCGGGTCTACTCGCCCGTGACGCGTGTGCGGGCTTTCTTCCGGCGGCTCCGGGGTGATGCTTCACGCCGTGCTCGCCCCCGGGCTCTCACCGTCCCCGGATCGCTCATCGCTGCGTGCGGCGCTACTCGGCCCCATCGATGCCTTTCGCTGGGCCCAGTGTACGGGGACGGGTGCGAGGGGGCAGACCGGTTTTCGCGGGGGTGCGTGCGGGGTGCGGGCGAGGGTCCGGTGTGACCCGAATGGGCATACGGGGGCGAACGGGCTCGGGCGGGCTTCCGGCCCGGTGCCGCGGTGCGATTACCCGGCGGAGAGCTGGGAACAACGGATGCAGGTTCGTCTGGGCACGGCGTGGGGAGGGCGGAATCGGCGGCGTGCCCCGTTGCCGCGGCGTTGGGGTCGACTTATCGTCCCAGCACGATTCGCGTGCAAGATCACAAAATGTGAAGGGGCCGCGGCCATGGTGGCTGAGAAGACCGCCGCAACGAAGAAGACGGCGTCGAAGAGAACCACTGGAGCTGCGGCGTCCGGGACGGACGAAGGGGTGCCTGGAGCGGCCGCGGCCGCTGTGGGTGCTGCCGTCGATGAGGGTGCGGCTGCCGTGAAGAGGGCTCCGGCGAAGAAAGCCGCTGCGAAGAAGGCCGCTCCGGCGAAGAAGGCCGTCGCCAAGAAGGCTCCGGCGAAGAAGGCGGCCGCCAAGAAGAGTGCGACGGAGAAGGCGACGGGGAAGAAAGCGGCTGAGAAGCGAACGGTGGCCGCCGAGGCCGCCGTCGGCACCGATGCCGATACCGATGGGCCCGGAGCCGCGGATGTGGCCGCGGCGGCCGGGAAGCAGGCCGCGACCGCGGCCGAGGGGGCGGCTCAGGCCGCGGAGACGGGAGCCGAGACGGTGGTTGCGAAGAAGAGTACGGGCGGAGCGGCGACGGCCAGGAAGAAGGCGGTGCCCGCGGCCCGTGCCACGACGGCCGTGGTGCCCGGTCAGCTGGCGGTCAGGCCGGGGGAGGACCCCTGGACCGCCGAGGAGATCGCCGAGGCGCGGGCCGAGCTGGACAGCGAGATCCTGCGGCTGCGGGCCGAGATCGTCTCCGCGGAGGAGGCGCTGACGGGGTTGATGCGGGACTCCGGGGACAGTGCGGGGGACGACGACGCGGACACCGGTACCAAGAACATGACGCGTGAGCACGAGATGTCGCTGGCGGCCAACGCCAGGGAGATGCTGGAGCAGACGGAGCGGGCGCGGGATCGGCTGGACGCGTGGACGTACGGGATCTGCGAGAACTGCGGGAAGCCGATCGGGAAGGCGCGGGTGCAGGCGTTTCCTCGGGCGACGCTGTGTGTGGAGTGCAAGCAGAAGCAGGAGAGGCGGTACTAGGGGATCGGTGAGGTGGGGGGCCTTCGGGGTGGGGTCAGCTGATGGGGCCTTCGGGGTGGGGCGGAGCCTTGGGGGCGGAGCCGGGGTGGGGCCGCGGTGCGGGGGCCGCCCCCTTGCCCGCCCGTTCCGCCCCCGGGGGCGGCCCCGCCGCCCAAGGGGACGAGGCGAGCCCCGCTGCCCAAGGGGACGAGGCGAGCCCCGCTGCCCAAGGGGACGAGGCGAGCCCCCGCCGCCCAAGGGGGGCGAGGCGTGGCTCCGCCGCCCAGAGGGGCTGGGAAAGGGGGCGTGGCGGGGTGGTGAGAGGGAGGGGGGTCCGTACGTGTGTGCCGTAGTCTCGTGCTCATTCAGGTACGAGGGCGAGGGACTGACGTGGCAGAGGCGGAGCGCATCATCGGTACGCCAGATGTGGGGGGAGCCGGACCGGAGAAGTCCTCGGAGAGCGAGGGCGCCGGCGAGGCGGCTGCCGTGGACGAGGGCGACGGGGCGGGCGAAGGCGCCGACGAGGCGAGTGCGGGCGGCGCGACCGCTGTCGGGCGGGGCAAGCGCAAGCTGGCGATGCTCCTGGTGATCGCGCTCATCGCGTACGCCTTCGACCTCGGCAGCAAGCTGCTCGTGGTGGCCAAGCTGGAGCCCAGCGGCGAGACGATCAACGTGATCGGCGAGCTGCTCCGGTTCAGGGCGATCCGCAACCCGGGCGCCGCGTTCGGCCTCGGTGAGGCGTACACGATCGTCTTCACCGTCATCGCCTCGTCCGTGATCGTCGTGATCGCGAGGCTGGCGCGCAAGCTGTACAGCACGCCGTGGGCCATCGCGCTCGGGCTGCTGCTCGGCGGTGCGCTGGGCAACCTCACCGACCGGATCTTCCGTTCGCCCGGGTTCCTGGAGGGGGCGGTCGTCGACTTCATCGCGCCCGCGCACTTCGCCGTCTTCAACCTGGCCGACTCGGCGGTCGTGTGCGGCGGGATCCTGATCGTGATCCTCTCGTTCCGGGGTCTTGACCCGGACGGAACCGTCCACAAGGACTGAGGTCACGGGCTTGCGGTAAGGGCTTGGTGGTGCGGTCCTGCATACTCGACGGGTGAGTACGATTCCCGAGATCCGAACCCTGCCCGTTCCCGATGGCCTTGAGGGCGAGCGCGTCGACGCCGCCATTTCCCGGATGTTCGGGTTCTCCCGGACCAAGGCGGCCGAGCTCGCCGCTGCCGGAAAGGTCCAGGTCGACGGCTCGGTGGTCGGGAAGTCCGAACGCGTGCACGGCGGGGCCTGGCTTGAGGTCGAGATGCCCGCGCCCGTCGCGCCCGTACAGATCGTCGCCGAGCACGTCGAAGGCATGGAGATCATCCATGACGACGACGACGTCCTGGTGATCGTGAAGCCCGTGGGCGTCGCCGCCCACCCCAGCCCCGGCTGGACCGGTACGACCGTCATCGGCGGGCTCGCCGCCGCCGGGTACCGGATCTCGACGTCCGGTGCCGCGGAGCGCCAGGGCATCGTGCACCGGCTCGACGTCGGTACGTCGGGCCTGATGGTCGTCGCCAAGTCGGAGCGCGCGTACACCTCGCTCAAGCAGCAGTTCCGCGAGCGTACGGTCGACAAGCGCTACCACGCCCTCGTGCAGGGCCACCCGGACCCGATGAGCGGGACCATCGACGCGCCCGTCGGCCGTCACCCCAACCACGACTACAAGTGGGCCGTGGTGGCGGAGGGCAAGCCGTCCGTGACGCACTACGACCTCATCGAGGCGTTCCGCGCCGCTTCCCTGCTGGACATCAAGCTGGAGACGGGGCGTACGCACCAGATCCGGGTGCACATGTCCGCGCACCGGCACCCCTGCGTCGGCGACGTGACCTACGGCGCCGATCCGACCCTGGCCAAGCGCCTCGGCCTGACCCGGCAGTGGCTGCACGCGATGCGGCTCGGGTTCACGCACCCGGGCACCGGCGACTGGGTCGAGTTCGAGAGCCCGTACCCGGCGGATCTTCAGCACGCGCTGGACGTGATCCGGGCGGAGAGCGAGTGAGCTCCGCCGCTTCTGCGGGGCGTGTGGGGCCTGGGGAGCCTCTGGGGCCTGTGGGGTCGCCCGTCGTCGCGTACGCGGTGCGGGTGGCCGAGGGGCCCGAGGATCTGGACGCGTGCTTCGCGGTGCGCAAGGAGGTCTTCGTGGTCGAGCAGGAAGTGCCCGCGGAGCTGGAGTACGACGCGTACGACAGAACTGCCCTGCACGTGCTGGCGATCGCCGGAGACGGTACGCCGCTGGGGACCGGGCGGCTCCTGCACGGGGCCGACGCCGCCGGTAGGACCGGCGGGGCCGGGCCCGAGGTGGGTTCGCTCGGTCGGCTCGCGGTGAGTTCGGCGGCGCGGGGGCTCGGAGTCGGGGCGGCACTCGTGCGGGGGATCGAGGGTGCGGCCAGGGAGATGGGCCTGACCTCGGTCGACCTGCATGCGCAGACGCATGCGCTCGGGTTCTACGAGCGGCTGGGGTACGTGGCGTACGGGCCGGTCTTCCTCGACGCGGGGATCGACCACCGGGGGATGCGGCGCGAGCTCGGCCAGGGGCTGTCCGCCGGGTAAGCCCTGGGCCGTTGCGGCGCAGGCGCCGGAGGGGCGAGCGGCTTGGCTCGTACCGAGACCGAGTGTGACCCAATTACCGAGTGCAACCCATTTGTGGCGGTATCGGGGCTTCGTGACAGGCTTGAGGTCTTGATCGTCGAGCCCTCCGGAGGCCGCCCCCGTGGAACAACTGGCCCTGCTGTTCGTGCTGCTGCTCGGGGCGGTGATTTCCGTGCCGCTCGGAGAGCGGTTGGGGTTGCCCGCGCCGGTGCTGATGACGCTGGCGGGTGTGGTGCTGGCGCTCATTCCGTTTGTGCCCAATCCGGATATTCCACCGGAGTACATTCTCCCGCTGGTGCTGCCGCCGCTGTTGTACGCGGCGGTGCAGCGGACTTCCTGGCGGCAGTTCACGGCGAACTTCCGGCCCATTCTGCTGCTTGCCGTCGCGTTGGTGTTCGTGACGACGGCGGCCGTGGCGGCTGTGGCGCATGCCGTCGTTCCGGGGCTTCCGATCGCCGCCGCCGTGGCGCTGGGTGCTTTGGTCGCGCCGCCGGACCCCGTTGCCGCCACCGCCGTCGCGGGGTCCCTGGGGCTGCCGAGGCGACTCGTGTCGATCCTGGAGGGGGAGGGGCTCTTCAACGACGTCACGGCGATCGTGCTGTACCACGTGGCCATCGGTGCGGCGGTGAGCGGGACGTTCTCGTGGCCCGCGGCGATGGGCGAGCTGGTGCTGTCGGCCGTCGTCGCCGTGCTCGTGGGGGGCGGGCTCGGGTGGATCAGCAACAAGCTGATGGGGTTCCTGGGGGATGCCACGCTCCAGATCGGGCTGACGCTGCTGGTGCCGTTCGTCAGTTATGCGCTGGCCGAGGAGCTCATGGGGTCCGGTGTGCTGGCGGTGCTCACGGCGGCGCTCTACCTCGCGTCGCACGCGATGGACGCCGACGACGTGCAGGGGCGGCTGGCCGGGCAGACGTTCTGGCAGGTCGTCGACACGCTGGTGACGGGCGTTGCCTTCGGGCTGATCGGGCTGGAGCTGCACACCGTCTTCGGGCTCGCCGACGGGCGGCTGGCGCAGATGCTGGAGTGGGGTGCGGTCGTGGTCGTCGTCGTGGTCGGGGTGCGGCTGCTGTGGCTGCTGCCCGCGACCTGGCTCGCGAAGCGGCTGCACGACCGGCGGGACGTGGACGAGGACATTCCCATGACCTGGCGGGAGACCGTCGTCATGTGGTGGGCGGGCATGCGGGGCGTGGCGTCGGTGGCGCTGGTGCTCGCCATCCCGCTGAAGACGGAGTCGGGGGAGCCGTTTCCGGCGCGGGACGAGATCCTGTTCATCGCCTTCTGCGTGATCATGACGACGCTGGTCTTTCAGGGGCTGACGTTGCCGTGGCTGGTACGGAAACTGGGGGTGCGGGCGGATTCCAACGCCGAGCGGGAACTGGAGCACGCCCTCGCGGTGCGGGCCGCGAAGGCGGCGCGGCGGCGGCTGAAGGAGATCGAGGAGGTCGAGGAGCTGCCGGAGGAGGTCGCGGAGAGGCTGCTGCGGGGCGCGTTCGACATCGGGGCGCGCATCAGTCCGGACATCGTGGACGAGGAGCGGCGGGAGGCGTACGCGTCGCGGGCGGGGCGGCTGAAGGTGGTCATGCGGATTCAGCGGGAAATGATGTCGGCGGCCCGGCACGAGGTGCTGGCGGCGCGGAACGAGGCGGGTGTGGACCCGGAAGTGGTGGACCGGGTCCTCCACCAGTTGGATCTGCGGAGCATGAGGTAGGTCTTCCTGGGGCTGCGGAGCTTGAGGGGTGCGGCCCCGCCGGTCCTAGCCCCGGCCCGTGTGCGGCTGCGCCCCGTCGTGGGAGGGCGTCGCCGTGGCCCGGCGGGCTGCCGCGCCCTGGGCGCCCGGGGGCGGGGCGTCGTCGTCGTCACGGATGTCGGCGTTGTTGGTGTGGATCTCCTCCGGGCGCGGGGCCCGGCCGTTCGCCCGCGTGCGGGTCGGCCACTGGCCGCCCGGCGGCGGGACCGCCTCCGCCGTGTTGACCTTCGGCAGCGCGTACGGGTGGTGGGTGCACAGCCAGTCGATCATCTGCTCGCGGACCGCGCAGCGCACCGTCCAGATGTCGTCGGCGTCCTTCGCGGTGACCACCACCCGTACCTCCATGGTGTTCGGGGTGGTGTCCGTCACGGCGAGGCTCCAGTCGCGGCCGTCCCAGGAGGAGGTGGCGGCGAGGATTTCGCGCAGCCGCTCGCGCATCGCGGGGACCGGGGCGCGGTGGTCGAGCTGGAAGAAGACCGTGCCGGTCATCTGCGCACCGCCGCGCGACCAGTTCTCGAAGGGCTTGCTGGTGAAGTACGACACGGGCATGGTGATGCGGCGTTCGTCCCAGGTGCGTACGGCGAGGAAGGTGAGGGTGACCTCCTCGACCACGCCCCACTCCCCGTCCACGACCACCGTGTCGCCGAGTCGCACCATGTCGCCGAACGCGATCTGGAAGCCCGCGAAGAGGTTGCCGAGAGTGGACTGGGCGGCCACACCGGCAACGATTCCGATGATTCCCGCCGAGGCCAGCATCGACTTGCCGATGGCCTGCATGTTGGGGAAGGTCATCAGCATCGCGGCCACCGCGACCACGGCGACGACCGCCGTCACGATCCGCATGATGAGCGTCACCTGGGTGCGGACCCGGCGCACCCGGGCGGCGTCCCGGGACTGCTGCGAGGCGTAGCGCGCGTACGACGCCTCGACGATCGTCGAGGCGACCCGCACGATCAGCCAGGCCGTCGCCGCGATCAGGATGAGGGACAGGATCTGGCCGATGCCCTCCTCGTGGTCCTCGACCAGCTTGAGGTTCGTCTGGTCGTACGCGCCCCGGAGGAGCGCGGTGAGAAGGACCACCATCAAGGGCGGCCGACAGCGGCGCAGCAGCCCCCACAGCGGGGTCTCGTGGTGACGGGCGTCGGCCCTGCGCAGGACGAGGTCGACCACCCAGCCGAGGACGAGGGTGAGCGCGACCGAGCCGCCCAGCACGATCAACGGGCGCAGTACGTTCTCCATGACTTCGTGACTCCGGCGCTGGTGGCAGGATGGACGGAATGGACATCATTCTTTTCCACTCCGTCTACGGTCTGCGCCCGGCCGTACATGCTGCCGCCGAACGACTGCGCGCCGCCGGGCACCAGGTGCACGTGCCCGACCTGTACGAGGGTCAAACGGCCGACACCGTCGAGGAGGGCCAGGCGGTCCTGGACAAGATCGGCCGCGAGGAGCTGCTGCGGCGTGCCGTGCTGGCGGCGGCGCCGCACTCCGAGAAGGGGCTCGTGTACGCCGGGTTCTCCTGGGGCGGTGCGGTCGCGCAGAACCTCGCGCTGGGGGATGCCAAGGCTCGGGGACTGCTGCTGCTGCACGGGACGTCGGACATCGCGGAGGGGGTTTCGGTGGATGAGCTGCCCGTGCAGCTGCACGTCGCCGATCCGGATCCCTTCGAGTCCGAGGACTGGCTGAACGCCTGGTATCTCCAGATGCAGCGGGCTGGGGCGGATGTGGAGATCTATCGGTATGGCGGGGCGGGGCACCTTTACACCGATGCGGAGCTGCCGGACTTCGACCAGGGGGCTGCTGAGCAGACGTGGAAGGTCGCGTTGGGGTTCTTGGCGACGTTGTAGGGGCCTCCTCGTGGCCGGGGCGTGGCCGGGCGGGACCGGGGGTGCCTGCGGCGCTGCCCCGGTCCCTTCCCCAAGCTCTCAACTTCGTTCGAGCAGGGGATACCCCATCCTTCACCTGAAGCGTTCGCCGCGCGGCTTGTTCGTGGCTGGGCGCGCAGTTCCCCGCGCTCCTAGCGGGGCGCGTAGACCCGTTCGACGTGCTGGGTGCCCGTGAGCGTTCGGTAGGACCTGCGCCACGTGCTCGTGGCGTCCTTGCGGGTCTTGTCGGAGACGGAGTAGTAGTCCATCTGCGAGTGCTCGGGCGTGACGTCCAGGACGCCGTAGCCGTGCGAGTCCATGTCGACGTACTTCACATGGCGGTTCGCGGCCTTGACCGCCGTGGCCGCGACCAGCGAGACCGTCTGCGGAGCGACGTGCAGCATGTCGTCGAGGTTGTCGGAGGTGACCGAGGTGATGACGAATTCCACGCCTGCGGAGCCCGAGGACGGGTAGGTGGCGGCCTTGACCGGCACGTCGTTCGCCCACGACATGTGGATGTCGCCGGTGAGGAAGACCGTGTTGGTGACGGAACGGTCCTTCAGGTGCCCGATCAGTTCCTTGCGGTCGTCCGTGTAGCCGTCCCACTGGTCGGTGTTGACGGCGATGCCCTCCTTGGGCAGGCCCACGAGTTCGGCGATCGGCTCGAAGAGGTGCGCGGGTACGGAGCCGAAGGCGATCGGCGAGATCATCACGGACGTGCCGACGAGCTTCCAGGAGGCGTCGGAGGCGGCCAGGCCCGACTTCAGCCAGTCGAGCTGCGCGCGGCCCGTGATCGTACGGTCCGGATCGTCGACCTTGCCGCTGCCGACGGACGCCTGCTGCGAACGGAAGGAGCGCAGGTCCAGCAGGTGCAGGTCGGCGAGCTTGCCCCAGCGCAGGCGGCGGTAGACGGTGCCTGCGGTGGAGGTGCGGACCGGCATCCACTCGAAGTACGCCTGCTTGGCGGCGGCCACGCGTGCCGACCAGTCGCCCTCGGTTTCCGGGGTGTGGTTCTCGGCGCCGCCCGACCAGGTGTCGTTGGCGAACTCGTGGTCGTCCCAGATCGCGACGACCGGGTGTCTGTGGTGCAGGGCCTGGAGGTCCGGGTCGGTCTTGTACGTGCCGTGCCGCAGGCGGTAGTCGGCGAGGGTGACGATCTCGTGCCGGGGCTGGTGCTGGCGGACGACGTACTTCGGCTCCGGGTAGCCGCCCGTCGCGTACTCGTAGATGTAGTCGCCCAGGTGCAGGACCGCGTCCAGGTCGGAGCGGGCCGCGAGATGGCGGTACGGGGAGAAGTAGCCGGACTCCCAGTTGGCGCAGGACACCACGCCGAAGCGGACGCCCGCGACGGTGGAGTCCGCGGCGGGAGTGGTGCGGGTGCGGGCGGCGGGGGAGAGGACGTCGCCGCAGGAGAAGCGGAAGTAATAGTCGGTCGCCTGGCGCAAGCCCCTTACATCGACCTTGACGGTGTGGTCGGTGGCGGCGCTCGCGGTCGTCGTCCCCCGGGCGACGACGCGGGTGAACGCCTTGTCCTCCGCGACCTCCCAGGCGACCGCGGTGTCCGGGCCGAGGCCGGAACCGGGCGTGGCCTCGGCGGTCGGGGTGAGACGGGTCCAGAGCAGGACGCCGTCGGGCAGGGGGTCGCCGGAGGCCACGCCGTGCAGGAAGGCGGGGGTGGCGGAGGCCGCGGTGGCGGCGGAGACCGCGTGGGCGGACGAAACGGTCGTCGCCGCGAGGGCCGGAGCGACGAGAGCGGTGGCGGCGGCGGCCTTGAGGGCCGTGCGGCGGGACGGGGTTCCCGTGGCGGGGGAGACACCCGTGGCAGGAGTGAATTGACTGGTCACGGGTGATCACATTACTGACCAGTAAGCCCCCCGGGTGGGCGAACAGTGAATGTTCGCCCACCCGTTGACCAGGCGTTTGACGGAGTTTGACGGAGTTTGATGGCGCGTCAGCCGTCGGGGTGGCCCGAGTGTCAGCCCTTCAGGGCCTTCTCGATCGCCGTCTTGAAGTCCTCCGGTGCCATCGGAGCGGCCTCGGTGCCCTCCTTGACGACGACCTTGCCGTCCATCTTCAGGGTCGGGGTGCCCTTGATGCCGCTGGCGTCGAACTTCTGCGACATCTTCAGCGCCCAGGCGTCGAACGTGCCGCCCTTGACCGCGTCCTGGAACTTCTTGTTGCCCTTGAGGGCCGGGACCTGGTCGGCGATCTTGATCAGGTAGTTGTCGTCGGCGAACTTGTCGACGCTCTCCTCGGGGTGGTTGGCCTGGGAGTACAGCTTGCCCTTGTACTCCAGGAACGCGTCGGGGCTCACGTTCAGCGCCGCGCCGAGCGCGCTGGTCGCGTTCTTGGAGCCCTCGCCGCCCGCCATGTTGTCGATGAAGGTCGCGCCGACGTACTCGACCTTGTACTTGCCCGCGTCGACGTCCTTCTTGACCTGCTCGCCGTTGGCCTGCTCGAAGGAGGCGCAGCTCGGGCAGCGCGGGTCCTCGAAGAGCTGGAGCGTCTTCTTGGCCTCGGCCTTGCCGACGACGACGGTGGTGCCGTCGGTCCCGGTGGAGTTGGCGGGCTTGGTGACGGCAGCGTCCTTGGCCGCCTCCCATGCCTTCGGCTTGTTGGCCTGGACGACGAAGTAGCCGACGCCGCCCGCTATCGCGAGGACGGCCACGACCGACCCGGCGACGACGAGCTGGCGCCGCGTCTTGTCCTTCTTCGCCTGCCGCTCGCGCTCGACCTTCAGCCGCTCGCGGGCCGCTGCCTTGTTCGCCTGGTTGTTGCGTGCGCTCATGATCGTTCCAACTCCGTGGGTACTGAACGTTGCGTGTGAGGGGGTGCCGGGCCCGCGTCCGTACGACGAGTGGACGGGTGACGGAGGGCCTCAGGCGGTGAGGGAGAACCCGGCGGCGGGCGGCCCGCGCCGCCCCACGGAGTGCACGAGGTGCCGGGTGCGCAGCAGCGTCGCCGCGTCCCGGTGCGGGGTCGGACGCCCCGGATTGCGTACGGGGAAGAAGCCCGCCGCGGTGGCCACCGCGAGCAGCAGCGGCCGGAAGGCCAGGCACGCGGTCGTGCGGAGCAGCCCGCAGAGGGCCGCCTCGCCGCGCCGCAGCCACAGCGCGGCCAGCAGGCCGACCGCCACGTGCGCCCCGAGCAGCAGCCAGGGCAGCGCGGGGTCGGGGGAGGCCAGCAGCTGGGTGAAGCGCCCGGCGGGTCCGGGGTGGACGAACGGAGCGCCGAAGGGGGTGCCGACCGGGGTGCCGCCGCACAGCACGTCGAGCCCGAAGGCGCGCAACGCACCGGCGACGGGACCGCCGGACGGCCCGTAACAGACATGCTGTCCGGTGGTGAAGAGGGTGTCCGCCGCCAGTTCGAGGGGCACCAGCAGGGCGGCTATCGGGCCGAAGCCGCGCTCCCGCCCGGCGAGTGCGTACGCGAGGCCGAAGACGGCGACGCCGACGGCGACGACCGTGAGCGGCGGCAGCGGGGCTCCGGACAGCAGCACGTGCGAACCCACGGACAGCGTCACGACGACCGCCGTGAAGAGCGCTGCCCGCAGGATGCGAAGCGGAGTCCTGGATATGCCCATCGTCAGTGAGTGTGCCACGGGCCCCCGTAAGGGCCTTCTAAGGGCTACAGACCTGTGATGCGACCGTTGCGGAACAGGTCCACGAAGATCTGGTGGTCGGCCCTCGCGCGCGCCCCGTAGCTGTGCGCGAAGTCGACCAGCAGGTCGCCGAAGCTCTCCTCGTCGGCGGCGATCGCCGCGTCGATGGCCCGTTCCGTGGAGAACGGGACCAGCGAGTGCCCGCTCTCGTCGTCGGCAGCCGCGTGCATCGTGGCGGTGGCCCGGCCGAGGTCGGCGACGACGGCCGCGATCTCGTCGGGCTCGTCGATGTCCGACCAGTCCAGGTCGACCGCGTACGGCGACACCTCGGCGACGAGCTGCCCCTGCCCGTCCAGTTCGGTCCAGCCCAGCCACGGGTCGGCGTTCACCTGGAGGGCGCGCTGTGAGATGACCGTGCGGTGGCCCTCGTGCTGGAAGTAGTCGCGGACGGCGGCGTCGGTGACGTGCCGGGAGACCGCCGGGGTCTGGCCCTGCTTCATGTAGATGATCACGTCGTTCTCGAGGGCGTCGCTGTTGCCTTCGAGGAGGATGTTGTACGAGGGCAGGCCCGCGGAGCCGATGCCGATGCCCCGGCGGCCGACGACGTCCTTCACGCGGTACGAGTCCGGGCGGGTCAGCGACGACTCCGGGAGGGTCTCCAGGTAGCCGTCGAAGGCGGCCAGCACCTTGTAGCGGGTGGCCGCGTCCAGGTCGATCGAGCCGCCGCCCGAGGAGAAGCGGCGCTCGAAGTCGCGGATCTCCGTCATCGAGTCGAGGAGCGAGAACCGGGTCAGCGAGCGGGCGTCGCGCAGGGCGTCCAGCAGCGGGCCCTGGGCGGTGTCCAGGGTGAAGGGCGGCACCTCGTCGTTCTTCGCGCCCGTGGCGAGCTGGTGGATGCGCTCGCGGTAGGCGGCGGCGTACACCCGGACCAGGTCGCCGATCTGCTCGTCGCCGAGCGCCTTCTGGTAGCCGATGAGGGCGACGGAGGCGGCGAAGCGCTTGAGGTCCCAGGTGAAGGGGCCGACGTACGCCTCGTCGAAGTCGTTGACGTTGAAGATCAGGCGGCCTTCGGCGTCCATGTACGTGCCGAAGTTCTCGGCGTGCAGGTCGCCGTGGATCCACACCCGGGAGGTGCGCTCGTCCAGGTAGGGGCCCGCGTGCTGCTCGCGCTCCTGGTCGGCGTAGAACAGGCCCGCGGCCCCCCGGTAGAAGGCGAAGGCGGAGGCGGCCATCTTGCGGAACTTGACCCGGAAGGCCGCCGGGTCGGCGGCCAGCAACTGGCCGAAGGCGGTGTCGAACACGGCGAGGATCTCCTCGCCGCGCTGGGTGGCTTCTGTCTGCGGAACCGACATCGCCGGGGCCTCCTGGTGCGGGCGTTCACGTGCTTGCGGGGACTGGTCGGACGGGCACAGGGGGCACCTGTCGTTCCGTCCAACGCACGACCGTACCCCTGAGTGCCCGGGGGGTCCGGCGGACTGCCGAACCGGGGGTTGTGTCAGTGGGTGGAAGTAGACTCGGCTCTCGTTCGCCACCCCTGTCACCGACCCGCTGCCGGAGGCCCCCGCCGTGACCAAGCCGCCCTTTACGCACCTCCACGTCCACACCCAGTACTCGATGCTGGACGGTGCCGCGCGGCTCAAGGACATGTTCGACGCGTGCAATGAAATGGGCATGTCGCACATCGCGATGTCCGACCACGGCAACCTGCACGGGGCGTACGACTTCTTCCACACGGCGCAGAAGGCGGGCGTCACGCCCATCATCGGCATCGAGGCGTACGTCGCCCCGGAGTCCCGCCGCAACAAGCGGAAGATCAAGTGGGGTCAGCCGCACCAGAAGCGCGACGACATCTCCGGTTCCGGTGGTTACACCCACAAGACGATCTGGGCGGCGAACAGCACCGGTCTGCACAACCTCTTCAAGCTGTCGTCCGACGCGTACTCCGAGGGCTGGCTCCAGAAGTGGCCGCGCATGGACCGGGAGACCATCTCCCAGTGGTCCGAGGGGCTCATCGCCTCCACGGGCTGCCCGTCCGGCGAGCTCCAGACCCGGCTGCGCCTGGGCCAGTACGACGAGGCCAAGCAGGCGGCATCCGACTACCTGGACATCTTCGGCAAGGGCCGGTACTTCCTGGAGCTGATGGACCACGGCATCGAGATCGAGCGCCGGGTCCGCGACGACCTCGTCAAGATCGGCAAGGAACTCGGCATTCCGCCGCTGGTGACGAACGACTCGCACTACACCTACGCCCACGAGGCGTCCGCGCACGACGCCCTGCTGTGCATCCAGACCGGCAAGAACCTCTCCGACCCGGACCGCTTCCGCTTCGACGGCACGGGCTACTACCTGAAGTCCACCGACGAGATGTACGCGGTGGACTCCTCGGACGCCTGGCAGGAGGGCTGCCGCAACACCCTCCTGGTCGCCGAGCAGATCGACACCACGGGGATGTTCGAGAAGCGCGACCTGATGCCGAAGTTCGACATCCCGGACGGCTTCACCGAGGTCACCTGGTTCCAGGAGGAGGTCCGGCGCGGCATGGAGCGCCGCTACCCGGCCGGCGTCCCCGAGGACCGCCAGAAGCAGGCCGAGTACGAGATGGACACCATCATCTCGATGGGCTTCCCCGGGTACTTCCTCGTCGTCGCCGACTTCATCATGTGGGCGAAGAACCAGGGCATCGCGGTGGGCCCCGGCCGTGGTTCGGCGGCCGGTTCGATCGTCGCGTACGCCATGGGCATCACCGACCTCGACCCGATCACGCACGGCCTGATCTTCGAGCGCTTCCTCAACCCCGAGCGCATCTCCATGCCCGACGTCGACATCGACTTCGACGAGCGCAGGCGCGTCGAGGTGATCCGGTACGTGACGGAGAAGTACGGCTCGGACAAGGTCGCCATGATCGGCACCTACGGAAAGATCAAGGCCAAGAACGCCATCAAGGACTCGGCCCGCGTGCTGGGCTACCCGTACGCGATGGGCGACCGCCTCACCAAGGCCATGCCCGCCGACGTCCTCGGCAAGGGCATCGACCTCTCCGGCATCACCGACCCCAAGCACCCGCGTTACAGCGAGGCGGGCGAGATCCGGGGGATGTACGAGAACGAGGCGGACGTCAAGAAGGTCATCGACACCGCGAAGGGCGTCGAGGGCCTGGTCCGCCAGATGGGCGTGCACGCCGCGGGCGTCATCATGTCCAGCGAGCCGATCGTCGACCACGCTCCGCTCTGGACCCGGCACACCGACGGCGTCACCATCACGCAGTGGGACTACCCGCAGTGCGAGTCGCTCGGCCTGCTGAAGATGGACTTCCTGGGCCTGCGCAACCTGACCATCATGGACGACGCCGTCAAGATGGTCCGGGCCAACAAGGGCATCGACCTGGAGATGCTCTCCCTGGAGCTGGACGACCCGAAGACCTTCGAACTGCTCTGCCGGGGTGACACGCTCGGCGTCTTCCAGTTCGACGGCGGCCCCATGCGCTCCCTGCTGCGCCAGATGCAGCCCGACAACTTCGAGGACATTTCCGCCGTCTCGGCCCTGTACCGGCCGGGCCCGATGGGCATGAACTCGCACACGAACTACGCGGAGCGCAAGAACGGCCGCCAGGAGATCACGCCGATCCACCCGGAGCTCGAAGAGCCCCTGAAGGAGACGCTGGGTCTGACCTACGGCCTCATCGTGTACCAGGAGCAGGTGCAGAAGGCCGCCCAGATCATCGCCGGGTACTCCCTCGGCGAGGCCGACATCCTGCGCCGCGTGATGGGCAAGAAGAAGCCGGAGGAGCTGGCGAAGAACTTCGTCCTCTTCCAGGCGGGCGCGAAGAAGAACGGCTACAGCGACCAGGCCATCCAGGCCCTGTGGGACGTCCTGGTCCCCTTCGCCGGCTACGCGTTCAACAAGGCGCACTCCTCCGCTTACGGCCTGGTCACGTACTGGACCGCCTACCTCAAGGCGAACTACCCCGCCGAGTACATGGCGGCCCTGCTCACCTCGGTGAAGGACGACAAGGACAAGTCGGCCGTCTACCTCAACGAGTGCCGACGCATGGGCATCAAGGTGCTCCCGCCGAACGTGAACGAGTCGGAGTCGAACTTCGCCGCCCAGGGCGACGACGTGATCCTCTTCGGCCTCACCGCCATCCGCAACGTCGGTCAGAACGTCGTGGACTCGATCATCCGGATGCGCAAGGCGAAGGGGAAGTACAGCTCCTTCCCCGACTTCCTCGACAAGGTCGAGGCCGTCGTCTGCAACAAGCGCACCGTCGAGTCCCTGATCAAGGCGGGCGCGTTCGACGAGATGGGGCACACCCGCAAGGGCCTCGTCGCCCACCACGAGCCGATGATCGACAACGTGGTGCAGGTGAAGAGGAAGGAGGCCGAGGGCCAGTTCGACCTGTTCGGCGGCGGTGAGGAGGACAGCGACGAGCCCGGCTTCGGGCTCGACGTCGAGTTCTCCGACATCGAGTGGGAGAAGTCGTACCTGCTCGCGCAGGAGCGCGAGATGCTCGGTCTGTACGTCTCCGACCACCCGCTCTTCGGCCTGGAGCACGTCCTCTCGGACAAGGCGGACGCGGCCATCGCCCAGCTCATGGGCGGCGAGCACGCCGACGGCGCGGTCATCACGGTCGGCGGCATCATCTCCGGCCTCCAGCGCAAGATGACCAAGCAGGGCAACGCCTGGGCCATCGCCACGGTCGAGGACCTGGCGGGCTCCATCGAGTGCATGTTCTTCCCGGCGACGTACCAGCTGGTGTCGACCCAGCTCGTGGAGGACACGGTCGTCTTCGTCAAGGGCCGCCTCGACAAGCGGGAGGACGTGCCGCGTCTGGTCGCGATGGAGCTCCAGGTGCCGGACGTCTCCAACGCGGGGACGAACGCCCCCGTCGTGCTGACCATCCCGACCGTGAAGGTCACCCCGCCCATGATCAGCAAGCTGGGCGACATCCTGTCCCACCACCGGGGCAACACGGAGGTGCGGATCAAGCTCCAGGGGCCGCGCAAGACGACCGTGCTCCGGCTCGACCGGCATCGGGTGACGGCGGACCCGGCGCTCTTCGGTGACCTGAAGGTACTGCTGGGCCCGAGCTGCTTGGCCGGGTAGACCGTACGTACGCACACAAGAAGGCGCGCCCCCCGTGCACAGGGGGCGCGCCTTCTTCGCGTAGGTCAGCAGTGATCAGTTGTGGCCGAAACGGCGCTGGTGCTTCCGGGCCACGTCGGCGGGGCTGCCCTGAGCCGGGGGCTGCGCCTGCGCCTCGAAGGAACTGCTCTTCTCGGACTGCTGCGAAGCCTTGTCCTGCGTGGTGGGCTGCTTGCGGGAGTTCTTGTTCTTGGCCATGGAATGCCTCCTGAAAGGTGTAGGTGCCAGGGCCGCGACCAGACTCACACAGCGGGACAGACCTCGCATTTTGGATCATTGCCGTACGTAATCGGACGCCATCGGGAGTAACCTCCCCGGTAACTTTTCGCTCCGCCACGCCGATGATCGAGTTCCGGCCGTTAAGCCTTGCGAGGTCGGGCAGACTCGATAGAAACCCGTAAAACCTGCCGACCCTTGGCCATTGTTTTCGAGATCTTCAACGTTCTTCGATCACTTTTCGAGGTTCCAGAAAGAGGGTGGAACGCGTGGACCGCTGCGTCGTCCTGGTGGACGCCGGCTACTTGCTGGGCGCCGCCGCGAGTCTGCTGGCCGGGGAGCCGGCCCGCTCGCGCATCACCGTCGATCACGCCGCCCTCATCCAGGGCCTGCGAGAACGCGCCGAGGCCGATACGCAGCAGCCCCTGCTGCGCATCTACTGGTTCGACGGCGCCCCCGACCGCGTACCCCAGCCCGAGCACCGACGGCTTCGCGTCATGCCGCGCGTCACCGTCCGCCTCGGCGCCCTGACCCGCAGCGACGGCCGCTGGGCCCAGAAGGGCGTCGATGCGGCCATGCACGCGGAACTCACCGAGCTGGCCAGAAATCGCGCCTGCTCCGACATCGTCCTGGTCACCGGGGACGGTGATCTGCTACCCGGCCTGATGTCCGCCAAGGAGCACGGCGTCGCCGTCCACCTCTGGGCGGTGCAGGCCGCCGACGGCGACTACAACCAGTCCGAGGACCTCGTCGCCGAGGCCGACGAGCGCCGCGTCCTGGACCGCGTGTGGATCACCCGTGCGGTACGGGCCAAGGAGTACGGCGGCATCTGCGCCCCGCCGCCGGTCCCGCGCCCCGAGATCGCCGCCATCCTCTCCGCCCCGCTGCCCGAGTCCGCGCTCGCCGCCCAGGCGGAGGCCCAGGCCCGCGTCGAGGCGCAGGCCCGCGCCCAGGCGCACGCAGGGAACGGCCGCCTGGGCGGTACCGAGGCCCCCGCCCGCAACGGCTCCGCCGACGTACCGTCCACCGCCTCCGGCCGTACGGTACCCACGCCCAAGGACCTCGCGGGGCTGCGCGGCCCCGGCATCCAGGCCGCGCAGCACCCGCCGCACGCCCAGCACCCCCCGACGACCAGCGCCACCCTGCGCTGGTCGTCCGACAAGGGCTGGGTCGAGCGACCCGGCTCGGGACCCGCGCTCGGCGAGCCCCCGGAGACCGCGTCCCTGCCCACGCTCGCCCAGCTCACCAGCGCCGAGCAGCGCTGGGCGGACCGCGAGGAGGACATCACCACGGTCGGCGGCGACCCCTTCGAGGTGGGCCAGGTCTTCGCCCGCCGCTGGATGGAACGCCTCCCGGAACCCGTCCACACCCAGAAGCTCTCCACGATGTACCCGCGCATCCCGCACCGCATCGACGGCGAGCTGCTGCGGTACGCGGCCCGCTTCGGCCTCCTCGCGCACAAGGACGACCAGATCGACGAGCACGACCGGTACGCGATCCGGGCGGGCTTCTGGCGGGAGATCGACGTCCGGGCGGCGGCGGAGCACGCCACGGTCGCGGACTGAGGGCTTCCAGGATCACGGGGGTGAGGTCACCGCGACCGGCGCGCCCGGGGAGGGACCCGGCGGAGAGCGCGCCGCCGGGGACCCCGTAAAGTCGTGGCTCGTGAGTACGGGCAGCGGCGCGCCGCGAGTGGAGTCAGCGGAGACAGCGGGCACGGCTCCGGCGCCGCACGACAGGGACGTCGTGTGCGCGGTCGAAGGGCTGGTCAAGGTGTACGCGCCCGCCCGCGCACGGCGCGGTGCGCCCGCCGTGCCCGAGGTGCGGGCCAGCGACGGCGTCTCCCTCACCGTTCGCCGGGGCGAGATCTTCGGCCTCCTCGGGCCCAACGGCGCGGGCAAGACCACCCTCGTACGCCAGCTGACCGGCCTGATGCGCCCCGACGCGGGCACCGTCTCCGTCCTCGGCCACGATCTCGTACGCCATCCCGAGCGGGCCTCCCGCCTCCTCGCCTACCTCGGCCAGGAGAGCAGTGCTCTCGACGAGCTGACCGTGTCGCTCGCCGTGGAGACGACGGGGCGGCTGCGCGGGCTGACCCTCCGGCAGGCGCGGGCCGAGCGGGACGACGTACTCGAAGAACTGGCCCTGACCCCGATCGCGGGCAAGGCGATCAAGAAACTCTCCGGCGGGCAGCGCCGGCTGGCCTGCTTCGCGACCGTGCTGGTGGGGGAGCGGCCGGTGCTGGTCCTCGACGAGCCGACGACCGGCATGGACCCGGTCGCCCGGCGTGCGGTCTGGTCGGCCGTCGACCGCCGCCGCGCGGACCGGGGCGCGACGGTCCTGCTGGTCACCCACAACGTCATCGAGGCCGAGACCGTCCTCGACCGGGTCGCCGTCCTGGAGCGCGGGAAGGTCATCGCCTGCGACACCCCCGCCGGGCTCAAGGCGCACGTCGCCGACGAGGTCAGGCTCGAACTCGTCTGGCGCGAGCGGGCCCCCCTCGACGTCCCCGAGGTGGCGGCCCTGCGCGGGCTCGGCGCCGGAGTGCAGGAGTCCGGGCGGCGCTGGACGCTGCGGCTGGCGCCGGACGAGGCGCGGGCGGCGGTCGCGGCGGTCACCTCAGGAGCGGCGTTCGCCGCACTCGACGACTTCACGCTGGCCACCCCGAGCCTGGAGGACGTGTACCTCGCGCTCGGTGGCGGGCGTACGGAAGGGCTGGTCAAGGCGTGAGCGCTGGATCGATCGAGGCGGTGGGTACGACGAGGTCGCCGTCCGTCCGTACGGAGCAGGGGGCGGACGCCGCCGGCCTCGCGCCCGCCGCGCGCTTCCTGCCGTCCCTCGCCGCCGTGTACCGGGCGCAGCTCTCGCGCGCCCGGGTGGCGCGCATCCCGCTGCTCTTCGTGGCGACGTTCCAGTCCGTCGGGATCATGATCCTGATGCGGGGCGTCGTGGACGGGGGAGGGGAGGCGCGGGCGGTCGTCGCCGGGTCGAGCGTGCTGGTCGTCGCCTTCGTCGCGCTGAACCTGCTCGCCCAGTACTTCGGCCACCTGCGGGCCAGCGGCGGACTCGACCACTACGCGACGCTGCCCGTCCCGCCCGCCTCGGTGGTGCTGGGCGCGGCGGGTGCGTACGCCTCCTTCACGGTCCCCGGGACTCTCGTCACGGCGGGCATCGGGTGCCTGCTCTTCGACCTGCCGATGGGGAACCTGTGGGTGCTGGCGGCGGTGGTCCCGCTGGCGGGGGCGGCGCTCGCCGGGCTCGGCGCGGCGCTGGGACTGCTCGCCCCGAAGCCCGAACTGGCCACACTGCTCGGGCAGTTGGGCATGTCGGCCGCACTGCTGCTGGGGGTGCTCCCGGCGGAGCGGATGCCCGCGCTGATCGCGTTCGCGCGGGATCTGCTGCCCTCCACGTACGGGGTGGAAGCCTTCGCCCGTACCTTCGACGCGCATCCGGACTGGGCGGCGGTCGGCCTCGACCTGGCGGTCTGCGCCGGGGTCGGCGTGGTGTCGCTGGCCGTGGCGACGTGGGCGTACCGGCGGGCCTCGGTCCGCTGACGCCCGTGTGCCGGGCGTGAGGGGCGTCCGGTGAGGCGCCGCCCGGACGCGCCTGGCACGATGTCAGGGTGACCGCTCCTCTGACACCGCCTCACCAGCCTTCGCCGCACGACCCCTGGCAGACGCCCGAGGGGTACGGGGACGGAGCGACCCAAGCGACGTACCCGCCGATCGGGGGCGGGCGCGACTCCGGCGAACTGGCCACGGACATCCGCAAGGCACTGGTGGTGCTCGTGGTGACCGCGGTGGCCGGGCTGCTGCTTGGCGTGCTGTGGGCGTGGCTGGCGCCGAAGGTGCCGCTGATCTCGACCGACAAGGCGGTCTTCCTCAAGGACACCGAGGGGGAGGCGGCGGCGGGGGCCGACGGCGTCTTCGTGCTGCTGTCGCTGGGGCTGGGCCTTCTGACGGGGCTGGGAGCCTTCCTGTTCCACCGGCGGGGCGGGATCCCGATGGTCGTCGCCCTGGCGCTGGGTGCGCTGATGGGGGCGTGGCTGGGGTGGATGGCCGGGGGCTGGTTCGGCCCTTCGGCGGATGTGGTGGCGCAGGCGAAGGCGGTGGGGGTGGGGGTCGCCTTCGACGCTCCGTTGAAGCTGGGGGCGAAGGGGGCGTTGTTGGCGTGGCCGTTCGGGGCGGTGCTGGTGCATCTGGGGTTGACGGCGGTGTGGGGGGTGCGGGATCCGGAGCCGGAGTTCGAGTGGGGGGCGTATTACGGGGCTCCGGCCCAGGCTCCGGTCTCGGATTCGGCTCCGGGTCAGGATTCGGCTCCGGTCTCGGATGCGGCTCCCGGCTCGGGGCCGTCGGACGGGGCGGGGCGGTAGCGGGGCGGGGCGGCTCCGGGGTGGGCCCGGAGCGAGGGGGGCCGCCCCCTTGCCCGCCCTTCCCCAAGCTCTCAACTTCGTTCGAGCAGGGGATACCCCACTCGCCCCCGGGGGGCGGCCCCGCCGCCCAAGGGGGCTGGGCGGAGGCGTAGGAGGCTTGGCGGAGGCGGAGGGGGCAGGTCCTGCCGTCCCAGGGGGCTAGGCCGGGCGTTTGCCGTGGTTGGATTTGTTTTTCTTGACGCGCCACTTCCGTTTGCGGGTCTTCTTGGACATTGCGTCACACCCCTCACGGTCGGACCGTTTCCCTAGGTCCTAGTGGAGGATCGGCAAGCCGTCGAGACCCTACGCGCGACCGATCGGGGCGAGGACCGCCGAGGTGAGTGCGGCCAGGTCCCCGGGGGCCAGCTCGACCTCCAGGCCCCGGCGGCCCGCCGACACGCAGATCGTGGCGTGGGAGGAGGCGGAGGAGTCCAGCACCGTACGGAGCTTCCTGCGCTGGCCGAGGGGGGAGATCCCGCCGAGCACGTAGCCCGTGGTGCGCTCCGCCGCCGCCGGGTCCGCCATGACCGCCTTCTTGCCGCCGACCGCCGAGGCGAGGGCCTTCAGGTCGAGCGTGCCCGCGACCGGGACGACCGCCACCGTGAGCGTCCCGTCGATGTCCGCGACGAGGGTCTTGAAGACGCGGTCGGGGGTGACGCCGAGGGCCTGCGCGGCTTCCTCGCCGTACGAGGCCGCCGCCGGGTCGTGGGCGTACGCGTGCACCGTGTACGCGGCGCCCGCCGCCGTGAGGGCCACCGTCGCCGGGGTCCCGCCCGTCTGCGCGGCCTGCTTCTTCTTCGCCAACGTACGTAATCCCTCGGTCAGTTGGGGCAGGTCGGGGCCCGGGTGAGGGCTTCGGCCGGGATGGAGGGGAGGTGGCGGATCAGGGCCGTCTCCTGGCGCAGGATCGTCAGCTCCTCGCGCAGCCGGGTCGCCGTGTCCGGGGCCTGGAGGAGCCGCTGCCGGGTCGGGGTGTCGAGCATGGTGGCCGCCGCGACCAGGTAGGACACGACGGACGGCTCGTCGGGGAGGTCGGCGGCCGACGTCAGGGTCGCCTCACGCGCTCCCGCCAGCCGCTTCTGGTACGCGCGGAAGGCGCGCAGCACGCCCTCGGCGAGCGCGCCCGCCTCGTCGCCCGGGTCCTCGTCCAGCTCTTCCAGCTCGGCGACGAGGTAGGGGCCGGTCGCGTCGACGGAGAGGATCTTCACCCGCTTCGTGCCGGTGGCGAGGACCTCGAAGCTGCCGTCCTCGCGTTCGCGGATCGTCGCCGCGTCCGCGATGCAGCCCACCCGGTGGAACGCCTGGATCGGGTCGGCGCCGAAGCCCGCCGCCGGGCCCTGCTCCGTCATCGCGGTGGGGTCGTCGGGCATGCCGGTCGCGGTGCGGGCGGTCTCCCGGCCGTCGCGGATCGCCACGACCGCGAAGCGGCGCGCCTCGTCGTCCTGAGTACCGTCGTCGGGGACGGCATCGGGACCGCCGTCGGCGAGGGAGTCGGGGGACGACTTCAGCAAGTCGCGCATCATGGCGCGATAACGCTCCTCGAACACGTTCAGCGGCAGGACGAGGCCGGGGAACAGCACCGAGTTGAGCGGGAAGAGCGGCAGGCGAGCGGTGGTCACAGCGCTCAAGCGTAATGGCCGTCGGACCTGCTGCGTCCGGGAGTCCATTTACGGACCCCCTCGGGTTTCGCGCGGCCCGCCGAAGGGGCCGCTCCGGTGGTGGCCCGGGAGCGTGCCGCGTCCCGCAGTTCGAGGAACCGGCCGAGCGGGTCCTCGGTGAGGGAGGCCCACGGGAACGACGTCGCGTACGGGCCGATCAGGCGGAACTGCTCGACCGCGTCCGTCCACCGCTCGCGGCCCACCAGGACGTACGCCAGGAGGTTGCGCACCTCCGCCGCCCACGGGTCGCCCGGCGCGTACTCGGCGGACAGGGTGATCGCCAGGTCGGCGGCCTTGTCGACGCGGGCGGTCAGGTCCGGGGCGAGGGGGTGCCCGCCCGGCGCGAGGGCCGCGTCCCGGACCGGGGGCCGGTCCGCGAGCAGGGTGAAGGCCGCGCGCAGGGGGAGGGCCTGGACGAGCGAACCGGGGAGCGCGTCGTCGGCGGCCTGCTCGGCGAAGTCGAAGCACTCGCGGTACGTGGAGCCCTGGGCGGCGAGGTACTTCAGGGCCGCGACGTGGCAGCCGTAGTGGTGGGAGGAACGGCGGACGGCCTGGCCCCACAGGGCCTCGAAGGTGTCGTGGGCGGCCTGCGTGCCGCGTGCGTGGTCCAGGGCGATGCGCCAGGGCACCGGGTCGCTGGGCGCGCCTGCGGCGGCGGCGTCGATCAGGGGCCCGGCGGGGCGCAGGCGGTCGGCGGGGGAGGGGGACTCCAGCGCTCTGCGGACTTCGAGCTCGGCCTTGATGAGGAGGGCGTCGGGGTCCGAAGGGTCGGCCAGCAGCCAGTCGGTGAGCCAGTCCTGGCGGTGGTGGGCGAACGCGGCCAGCCGCAGCGTGTACCGGTCGCGGTTCTCCCACTCGGCGCCTTCGCGGGTCGCGGCGAGGAGGGCTGCGGCCGGTGCGTAGCCGCCCTGGGCGGCGGCGACCAGCGCGGGGGCCATGCGCGCGTCGGGGGCGTCGAGCAGCAGGTCCTCGTCGGTCGAGGCCGCCGAGGCCGTCGAGGACGCAGTGGTCGTCGAGGACGCAGTGGCCGTCGAGGACGCAGTGGACGGTCCGCCGGGCGGGGCCGGGGAGACCCGGCGGGCACGGCGTGCGGTGCTCATCAGGGCGCGAAGGAAAGACATGGTCCAGCCATTGAAAACCGCAGGTGAGCGGGGTGCCAGGGGCGGTCTGTGAAGCTTTGGTAGCGGCGCGAAGGTTGTACGGATTTTGGTCAAGGGACGGTAAAGAAAGACGGTGGACGGGGCGGGGAGGGGGAGGGCGTGTGGGGGCGGGGTGAACGGGGCCGGGGCGGGGCTCCGCGCAGGGGTCGGCTAGCCCCTCCGCAGGAGTCGGGAGGCGCCTGCCGCGACCGTGGTGGCGAGGATCCAGCCGAGGAGGATCAGGGCGGCGGCCACCCACTGCCAGCCGCCCTTCAGGAGCCAGTAGCCGTCCTGGCCGAGGTTGATGACCGGGACGAGGAGGTCCAGGGCGTAGAGGGGGGCGCTCCACTGGGGGTGTTCGTCGGGCTTGATGGGCTGGGGGTCGTAGCGGGAGAAGGCGAGGGTGCCCGCCGCCCAGAGGACCGCCATCCACAGGGCGGCCCGGCCCGGCCGGTATCCGTACGCCACCGTCCAGTCCTGGAGGACGCCCCACACCTTCCCGGCCAGCGGCAGCGTCTCGCGCCGACGGCGCTGCTTGGTGAGGAGGACCTCGCGGGCCTCGGAGTCCTCGCCGCTGTTGCGCTTCACGGCGGCCAGCCGCTCGTACGGTTCCGGGGCGTACTCGGGGGTCGCGGCCGTCACCCACTCCAGTCGCCTGGCCAGCGGGAAGTGGCCGATCGGGACCAGGTTCTCGTAGGCGAAGCCGCCCATCGACAGATGCCCGGGCCCCGGCCAGCTCGTCGACTTGTCGACCAGGGTGATGATCTTCGCGCCGGAGAGCACCACCCTCCCCCGCTCGGGCCGCTCGCCCAGAAAGCGCAGTTCCGGGGTCTGGATGCGGCGCAGCGACAGTTCCTGGTCGTTCTCCAGGGTGAAGCGCGCGTCCTGGAGGTCGACGGCGTCGCCGAAGCGCCCGTCGTCCAGGCGGAGCCCGCCCTGGCACTCGAAGCGCTGCATCCGGGTGCCCCGGGCGGGGGTGTTGCCGACGCCCCGGCCCAGCCCGAACGGGGGCGTGGTGTTGCCGTACGTCTGCGAGGAGAGCCCCGCCGGGGTGAGGTAGAGCGAACGTTCTACCGTCAGCTGCGGGGCGTTGAGTGCCCGCTTCCCGTACGGATTCGTCAGGCGGCTGCCGCGCAGGCTCAGCGAGACGCCCACCTTCGCGCCCCGCAGGCTGATCTCGCCGTGCGTCTCGATCAGCTCCGCCTGGAGGTCCTGGGCCACCGACAACCCGTCCGCCAGGATCGACTTCCCGCGCCGGTCCCGCCCCACCACGATCTGGTTGATCAGCAGGTCCGTGCCGATCTGCGCGTCGGTGAGCCGCACCCCGTTCTCCACCCGGCAGCGGGGCAGATGCAGATCACCCTCCGTGTGCAGCCGGGCGGCCTCGACCCGGGGGATCGAGCAGCCCACCAGCCGCAGGGTGGTGAACCGGCACTCCGGCAGCAGGAGTTCGCTGTCGAAGCGGCAGCCGTTCATCTCCACGTACGGGGCGACCGTGCCGCCCGACAGGTCGAGCACCCCGGTGATCTGCACCCCGCGCAGCTTCAGCGCCGCCACCCGCCCCGGCCGCGCCTCCGGCCCGCTGAGCAGCAGGAGCGCCACCACGCGGGCGCGCACCGTGCGCTCGGGGCCCCAGGAGCGCGCGGCCATCGGGTCGTCGGCGAGGGGCTGCTGCACCCGCAGGTCGTACGTGGTGCCGTTGCGGTACGACTGCCACATTCCCAGTTCCGCCGCGCTGAGCCAGTCCGGCGCCTCGTCGTCCCGCTGCGCCTCGGTCACTGCGCCGCCCCATCCCCTCGATCCGCTACGTAACGCAGTGCACGCTAGCCGTCACCGGTGACGGCCGGGACCCCTGTGGCTCGTATCAGTCAGTGATACGGGCGACCGGTGGCCGGAAGCGGTCTGCGAGAATTGGGTACGTGATCTCACGAATCGATCTGCGCGGTGACGCCCTCCCCGAGGGTGGAGCCCTGCGCGACCTGCTGCCCCGAGCCGACTTCGACGTGACCGCCGCCCTGGAGAAGGTGCGGCCCATCTGCGAGGACGTGCATCATCGTGGCGACGCGGCGCTGATCGAGTACGCGGAGAGGTTCGACGGGGTCACGCTGACCGAGGTCCGGGTCCCGGCGCAGGCGATCGCCGACGCGCTGGAGAAGCTCGACCCCGAGGTCAGGGCCGCTCTGGAGGAGTCGATCCGGCGGGCCAGGCTCGTCCACCGCGCACAGCGCCGCACCACCCACACCACCCAGGTCGTGCCCGGCGGCACGGTCACCGAGAAGTGGGTGCCGGTCGACCGGGTCGGCCTGTACGCGCCCGGCGGCCTGTCGGTCTACCCGTCGTCCGTGATCATGAACGTGGTCCCGGCGCAGGAGGCGGGCGTCGCGTCGATCGCCCTCTCCTCGCCGCCGCAGAGGGAGTTCGGCGGCCTCCCGCACCCGACGATCCTCGCCGCCTGCGCCCTGCTGGGCGTCGACGAGGTGTACGCGGCCGGAGGCGCCCAGGCCGTCGCGATGTTCGCGTACGGCACCGAGTCCTGCCCGCCCGCGAACATGGTCACGGGCCCCGGCAACATCTGGGTCGCCGCCGCCAAGCGCTACTTCACCGGCCGCATCGGCATCGACACCGAGGCCGGTCCCACCGAGATCGCCGTCCTCGCCGACGACAGTGCCGACCCGGTGCACGTCGCCGCCGACCTGATCTCCCAGGCCGAGCACGACCCGCTCGCCGCCGCCGTCCTGGTGACGGACTCCGCCGCACTGGCCGACGCCGTCGAGCGGGAGCTCGTACCGCAGGTGGACGCCAGCAAGCACCGTGCGGAGCGGATCACTCCGGCGCTCGCCGGGCGGCAGTCCGCGATCGTGCTGGTGGACTCCCTGGAGGACGGCCTCAAGGTCGTCGACGCGTACGGGGCGGAGCACCTGGAGATCCAGACGCGCGACGCGGCCGCCGTCGCCGACCGGGTCCGCAACGCGGGCGCGATCTTCGTCGGCGCGTACGCCCCGGTGTCCCTCGGCGACTACTGCGCGGGCTCCAACCACGTCCTGCCCACCGGCGGCTGCGCCTGCCACTCCTCGGGCCTGTCCGTCCAGTCCTTCCTGCGCGGCATCCACGTCGTGGACTACACCCGCGAGGCCCTCGCCGACGTCGCCCACCACGTGGTGACGCTCGCGGAGGCGGAGGACCTCCCGGCGCACGGTGCGGCGATCAAGGCGCGCTTCGCGTGGAAGGTGCCGAACAAGTGACGCGTATCGACGACCTCCCCATCCGCGACGAGCTGCGCGGCAAGTCCCCCTACGGCGCCCCCCAGCTGGACGTCTCCGTCCGGCTGAACACCAACGAGAACCCGTACCCGCTCCCCGACGCCCTCGTCGACCGCATCGCCGAGCGCGTCCGCGAAGCCGCCCGCACCCTCAACCGCTACCCCGACCGGGACGCGATCGAGCTCCGGACGGAACTGGCGAAGTACCTGACGAAGACCGCGGGCCACGACGTCACGGTCAAGCACCTCTGGGCCGCCAACGGCTCCAACGAGATCCTCCAGCAGCTCCTCCAGACCTTCGGCGGCCCCGGACGCACCGCCATCGGCTTCGAGCCCTCGTACTCGATGCACGCGCTCATCTCGCGCGGCACGGGCACGGGCTGGATCTCAGGGCCGCGCAACGACGACTTCACCATCGACGTCGAAGCCGCCACGAAGGCCATCGCCGAACAGCAGCCCGACGTCGTCTTCATCACCAGCCCCAACAACCCCACCGGCACCGCCGTCGAGGCCGACACGGTCCTCGCCCTGTACGAAGCCGCCCAGGCCGCCAAGCCGTCCCTGGTCGTCGTCGACGAGGCCTACGGCGAATTCAGCCACCGGGCCTCCCTCCTCCCGCTGATCGAGGGCCGCCCGAACCTGGTGCTCTCCCGCACCATGTCCAAGGCGTTCGGCGCGGCCGGACTGCGCCTCGGCTACCTGGCCGCCGACCCGGCGGTCGTGGACGCGGTCCAGCTGGTGCGCCTGCCGTACCACCTGTCCTCGGTCACCCAGGCCACCGCGCTCGCCGCGCTGGAGCACACCGATACCCTGCTCGGGTACGTCGAACAGCTGAAGGCCGAGCGCGACCGCCTGGTCGCCGAGCTGCGGGCGCTGGGCTACGAGGTCACCGACTCGGACGCCAACTTCGTCCAGTTCGGCCGCTTCGACGACGCGCACGCCGTGTGGCAGCGGATCCTCGACCGGGGCGTACTGGTCCGGGACAACGGCGTACCCGGCTGGCTGCGGGTCACGGCAGGCACCCCCGAAGAGAACGACGCGTTCCTGGAAGCGGTACGCGCGATCTCCACTGACCTGGGCAAGAAGGAGCGAAACGCATGAGCCGCGTAGGACGGGTCGAACGCACCACCAAGGAGACCTCGGTCGTCGTCGAGATCGACCTCGACGGCACCGGCAAGGTCGACGTGTCGACCGGCGTGGGCTTCTACGACCACATGCTCGACCAGCTCGGCCGCCACGGCCTCTTCGACCTCACGGTCAAGACGGACGGCGACCTGCACATCGACACCCACCACACCATCGAGGACACCGCCCTCGCACTGGGCGCCGCCTTCAAGCAGGCCCTCGGCGACAAGGTGGGGATCTACCGCTTCGGCAACTGCACGGTCCCGCTGGACGAGTCCCTCGCCCAGGTCACCGTCGACCTCTCCGGCCGCCCGTACCTCGTGCACACCGAGCCCGAGAACATGGCACCGATGATCGGCGCGTACGACACGACGATGACCCGGCACATCTTCGAGTCCTTCGTCGCGCAGGCGCAGATCGCCCTGCACATCCACGTGCCGTACGGGCGCAACGCGCACCACATCGTGGAGTGCCAGTTCAAGGCCCTGGCGCGGGCACTGCGCTACGCCGCCGAGCGCGACCCGCGCGCCGCCGGAATCCTCCCGTCGACCAAGGGCGCGCTGTAACCCCATGAACGGTCTCAACACCATCCTGATCGTCGTCGGGCTCTTCCTGCTCGGCGGCGTCATCTCCTTCTCCAAGCAGAAGATGCCCAAGGGCGTCATCGTGCTGCTCGGCCTCGCCTCGGTGATGTGCATCGCCGCGGGCGTCATGCGTATTCAGGGAATCTGGGAATGACGATCGGTAAAAACGGCACGTCGAAGAAGGTCGTCGTCTTCGACTACGGCTTCGGTAACGTCCGCTCCGCCGAGCGGGCGCTCGCCCGGGTCGGCGCGGACGTCGAGATCACCCGCGACTACGACACCGCGATGAACGCGGACGGGCTGCTGGTGCCCGGCGTCGGCGCGTTCTCCGCCTGCATGAAGGGGCTGCGCGCGGCGCGCGGCGACTGGATCGTGGGCCGCCGCCTGTCCGGCGGACGCCCGGTGCTGGGCATCTGCGTCGGCATGCAGATCCTCTTCGAGCGCGGCATCGAGCACGGCGTCGAGACCGAGGGGCTCGACGAGTGGCCCGGCGAGGTCGCGCCGCTCAAGGCCGACGTCGTACCGCACATGGGGTGGAACACCGTCGAGGCGGCCCCGGGCTCCGAGCTGTTCGCGGGCCTGGACGCCGACGAGCGGTTCTACTTCGTGCACTCCTACGCCGTCCACGACTGGTCGCTCGAAGTCACCAACCCCAAGATCCGTGCCCCGCGCGTCAGCTGGTCCACGCACGGCGAGCCCTTCGTGGCGGCCGTCGAGAACCGGGCGCTGTGGGCGACCCAGTTCCACCCCGAGAAGTCCGGCGACGCCGGAGCCCAGCTGCTCACCAACTGGATCGGAACCCTCTGATGTCTTCGTTGCACAAGCTCGAACTGCTGCCCGCCGTCGACGTCCGCGACGGCCAGGCCGTCCGCCTCGTGCACGGCGAGTCCGGCTCCGAGACGTCGTACGGCTCCCCGCTGGAGGCGGCCCTCGCCTGGCAGAAGTCCGGCGCCGAGTGGCTGCACCTGGTCGACCTGGACGCCGCCTTCGGCACCGGCGACAACCGGAAGGTCATCGCCGAGGTCGCCGCCGCCATGGACATCAAGGTCGAGCTCTCCGGCGGCATCCGCGACGACGCGTCACTGGAGGCGGCCCTCGCGACCGGCTGCAAGCGCGTCAACCTCGGCACCGCGGCGCTGGAGACCCCCGAGTGGGTCGCCAAGGTCATCTCCCGGTACGGCGACAAGATCGCGGTCGGCCTGGACGTACGCGGCACCACGCTGCGCGGCCGGGGCTGGACCCGCGACGGCGGCGACCTGTACGAGACCCTGGCCCGCCTCGACTCCGAGGGCTGCGCCCGGTACGTCGTCACCGACATCGCCAAGGACGGCACGCTCCAGGGCCCCAACCTGGAACTCCTGAGAGACGTCTGCGCCGCCACCGACAAGCCCGTCGTGGCCTCCGGCGGCGTCTCCTCGCTCGACGACCTGCGGGCCATCGCCTCCCTGGTGCCGGACGGCGTCGAGGGCGCGATCGTCGGCAAGGCGCTGTACGCGAAGGCGTTCACCCTCGAAGAGGCGCTGGAGGCGGTCTCCCGATGACCTCGTCGAACGAGTCCTCCGTACGGCGCATCCAGACGGGCGCTCCCTGGGAGGAGCGGTTCGGCTACGCCCGTGCCGTGGAACTCCCGGGCGGCCTCGTGCTGGTGTCCGGTTGCACGTCCGTCGTGGACGGTGTCATCGACGCCGGAACCCCGTACGAACAGACCAGGGCCGCCTTCGGCGTCGCCGAGAAGGCCCTCGAAGAGCTCGGCCTGACCCGCGCCGACGTCGTCCGCACCCGTATGTACATTACGCACGCGCGCGACGTCGACGAGGTGGGCCGTGCCCACAAGGAGCTCTTCGACGCGATCCGCCCGGTCGCGTCGATGCTGATCGTCTCCGGCTTCGTCGACCCCTCGCTGGTCGTCGAGGTCGAGGTGGAGGCGTACCGGGGAGGGGCCGCATGAGCGTCTCCGTACGGGTCATTCCCTGCCTGGACGTCACGGACGGGCGCGTCGTCAAGGGCGTCAACTTCCAGAACCTGCGGGACGCGGGCGACCCCGTCGAGATGGCCAAGCTGTACGACGCCGAGGGCGCCGACGAGCTGACCTTCCTCGACATCACCGCCTCCTCCGGCGACCGCGAGACCACCTACGACGTGGTGCGCCGCACCGCCGAGCAGGTCTTCATCCCGCTGACCGTCGGCGGCGGCGTCCGCACCGCGGACGACGTCGACAAGCTGCTGCGGGCCGGGGCCGACAAGGTGGGCGTCAACACGGCGGCCATCGAACGCCCCGACCTCATCCGCGAGATCGCCGAACGCTTCGGCCGTCAGGTGCTCGTCCTCTCCGTGGACGCCCGGCGCACCGCAGCCGGTTCCTTCGAGGTCACCACGCACGGCGGCCGCCGCTCGGCGGGCATCGACGCGATCGAATGGGCGCACCGGGCCGCCGAACTGGGCGCGGGCGAGATCCTGCTCAACTCGATGGACGCCGACGGCACCAAGGACGGCTACGACACGGAGATGATCGCGGCCGTACGGAAGCACGTCACGGTCCCGGTGATCGCGAGCGGCGGCGCGGGCAGGCTGGAGCACTTCGTCCCGGCCGTCGGCGCCGGTGCGGACGCCGTCCTGGCGGCCTCGGTCTTCCACTTCGGGGACCTGCGGATCAGCGAGGTCAAGGCGGCTCTCAGCAGCGCAGGCCACCCGGTGCGCTGACGGCTTCTTCCGACGGGTCCTTGTGACGGGTTCTTCTGACTGGTTCTTCGTTCAAGTGTCGTAAAAGTAGCTGTGGTTGAAGATCGATCATGGTTAGCGTTCCCCCTCGGAAAGCTCAATCGAGGGGGAACAGCCATGTCCGCACCCGCACTTCCGCCCGCCGTCGAACTCCTCCGACTCAGCCCGGACTTCGTCGCCGACCCCTACCCCGTCTACGCCGAACTGCGCGCGCGGGGACCGGTGCACCGGGTGCTCACCCCGGACGGCGAGGACCTGTGGCTCGTCGTCGGGCACGAGGCGTGCCGGGCGGCGTACGTGGACCCCCGGTTCAGCCGCGACTGGCGCACGCACGGCCACCTCGCGCCGGAGCTGCCCGCCTACGCGCACGGGCCGGGCAACGCGCACGTCCTGCTCAGCGACCCGCCGGACCACACGCGGATGCGCCGCCTGGTGGCCCGCGAATTCACGCCACGCCGCATCGAGGCCCTCGCACCGCGCGTACAGCAGATCACCGACGCGCTGCTGGACGCGATGGAGGCGGACGGGGCGCGCGCCGCCGACGTGATCGACGCACTCGCCTTCCCGCTGCCGATGACCGTCATATGCGACCTGCTCGGCGTGCCCGACCTGGACCGGGACTCCTTCCGAGGCTGGTCCAACGAGGCGGTGGCGCCCACGAGTCCCGAGGCGGAGCAGGCCGCGTACGCCGCAGCCATGCCGTACCTCACCGGGCTCATCGAGGCCAAGCGCGAAGCGCCGGGCGAGGACCTGCTCAGCGCGCTGATCCACACCGCCGACGAGGAGGGCGACCGGCTCAGCCAGGACGAACTGCTCTCCATGGCCTTCCTGCTGATCGTCGCCGGGCACGAGACGACGGTGAACCTGATCGGCAACGGGCTGCGCGCCCTCTTCCACCACCCCGACCAACTGGCCCTGCTGCGCGCGGACTTCCCCGGACTGATCGACGGGGCGGTCGAGGAGATCCTGCGCTACGACGGTCCCGTCGAGGGCTCGACCCCGAGGATCGCCCGCGAGGACGTCGAGTTCGGCGGGGCGCACATCCCGGCGGGGTCCATGGTGGTGATCGTCATGGCCGACGCCGACCGGGACGAGAAGCGCTTCGTGGACCCCTCCCGCTTCGACATCCGGCGCGACGCCCGCGGTCACATCGCCTTCGGGCACGGCATCCACTTCTGCATCGGTGCCCCGCTCGCCCGGCTGGAGGGCCGCATCGCGCTCCGCAGCCTCCTGGAACGCTTCCCGGAGCTGGCGGCGGACGGTTCGCCGGACGCCGGACCGTGGATTCCGGGACCGCTGATCCGAGGCGTGCGGAAGCTGCGCGTGCGCTGGTGACGGGGCGTTTCCACGCCCCTCACCGAGAGGCCCTTTTCAGCCATACGCCACGAAGCGTCACCTTCCCCTCCGATACGATGACGCCATCGCTTCACAGGCCGTCGAAGGCATGAACCGGCTTGTCCGGGGCGCCGGTTGTACGTGGTGCCGACCGAAGTGACGTCGGGAGTGCGACGAGGTGCGGAGTGGCCGAATGCCCCAGGGCATGGCTGAATCGCGGCCCGACTGTTGGTGCCAGCAGATGTCCGCAGGGCCGAGCGATTTGATCATCACGTACCGGGAGCGCGGACGGGCCGCCGATGCGGCGGGTGACACGGAGGGGCGCGAGCAGGGCCGCGTCCAGCCGGATGTTCGGCTTTCGGTTCCGTCCCTGAGAGGGCTTTGCAGCGATGACTGAATCACGTGTGGAACCGGCGGGGGATCCTGCCCCGGCCGCCGAAGGGGCCGGTACGGCGGCCCCGGACGCTGCGGCGGCCCCCGACGCCGCGGCGGCGCCGGAGGCCGCAGGGCAGGGCGGGCCCGCCGGGAAACCCGCGTACCGGGACGGCAACGTGCTGCGCTGGCTCGGCGCGTACGCCGCCTCCCTCGTCGGCGACAGCATCTACTTCCTCGCGCTCGGCTGGGCGGCGGCACAGGCGGGCGGACCCGCCGAAGTCGGCATGATCATGGCCACCGGGGCGATACCCCGGGCGGTCCTGATGCTCGGCGGCGGAGTGATCGCCGACCGGCTCGGCCCGCGCAAGGTCGTCATCGGCTCGGACGCGGTGCGCTGCGTGGTGATCCTCGGCATCGCGGCGGTGCTGATGATCAGCGGGCCCGCCGTGTGGCTGCTCGTAGTCGTCGCGCTCGTCTTCGGTGCGGTCGACGCGATGTTCCTCCCGGCGGTGGGGGCGCTGCCGCCGCGCATCACCGGACCCGACCAACTCGTCCGCGTACAAGGCATGAAGGCCCTCTCCAACCGCTTCGGCGGGATCGTCGGCGCACCGGTCGCGGGGCTCGCGATGGGGCTGGGCGGGCCCGCGGCGGCGTTCGCGGTGGCCGGTGGGCTGTTCGCGGTGTCGCTGGTGCTGCTGGTGGCGCTGCGGGTGGCGCCGCTGCCGGAGGAGGAGCCCGCTCCGGAGGGCTCCGGTCTCTCGGAGCCGGAGAAGAAGCGGAACGTCTGGGACGACCTCACCGCGGGGTTCGGCTACCTGCGGCGGCACAAGCTGGTCGGGCCGCTCGTCGCCTCCAACATCCTCTTCGAGCTGGGCGGCATCCCCGTCATCAACGTCGGCATGGTGCTGCTGTGCTCGTACCGGGGATGGGGCGCGCCCGGCATCGCCTGGATCGTGGGCGCCTTCAGCGTGGGCGCGGCGTGCAGTGCGCTGATCCTGACGGTGGCGAAACGTATCGCCAGGGCAGGCACGGTCCGGCTGACCACCATCACGGGGGCCTCCGTGCTGGTGGCCGTGCTCGGCTCGGTGCCGTCGCTGCCCTGGGCGGTGGCGGTGGCCGCGCCGATGGGCCTGCTGGTGGGGACGAGCGGCGGCCTCATGGCGGGCCTGGTCCAGACGAACACGGCCCCCGCCTATCTGGGGCGGGTCACGTCGGTGATGTCGCTGATCAGCCTGGGGGTGGCGCCGCTGATGTACCCCTTGGCGGGGGCGGCGGTGGGGGTGTGGTCGGTACCGACGGTCTTCTTCGGCTGTGCGGTGCTGTGTGGGATGGCGGCGGTGGCGGGGGTGTGCACGAGGGAGGTGCGGGGGGCGGAGCTGCCCCGCTAGGCCGTGGGACGGTGTGGCTCTGCTGTGCGGGGTGCGCCCCGTTAGGGGCGCGGGGAACTGCGCGGCCAGCCACGACGCGCCCGCACGTCCGACCCCCAAGCCTCGCGAGTTTAGGTGAAGGGTGGGGTCTCCCCTGCTCGAACGAAGTTGAGAGCTTGGGGAAGGGTCTGCGGCGGCCCGCCGCAGGCGCCCCGAGGTGCGGCGCACCCATGGGGCGAGGTAAGGGCGGGCGGCTCCGGGGTGGGCCCGGAGCGAGGGGTGCCGCCCCCTTGCCCGCCCGTTCCGCCCCCCGGGGGGCGGCCCCGCCGCCCAAGGGGGCGAGGCAAGGCGCCGCCCAAGGGGGCGAGGCAAGGCGGCGCCCAAGGAGGCGAGGCAAGGCGGGGCCCAAGGGGGCTGGGCGGAAGAGGAGCCCAAGGGGGCTGGGCGGCGCCCCAGGGGGCGGGGTGGGGCGGAGGCCGAAGGGGTTAGAGGCCGAGGGGGGTGTTGTGGAGGCGGAGGATTGCTTCCTTGTCGCCCTCGATTTCCACCGCAGCCTGCTCCTGACGGCCGAAAACGAAGAGGACCAGCTCGCCGGGTTCGCCGGTGACCGTCACCACCGGTGTGCCGCGACGGGCGACCGCCGTCTGCCCGTCCGGGCGACGCAGAACCAGGCCCACCGGCGATTTCCGCCCCAGGACACGGGCCATCCTCTCCACCCGCGCCCACAGCGCGTCCGAGAACACCGGGTCGAGTTCCCTCGGCGTCCACTCCGCCTGAGCCCGCCGCACGTCCTCCGCGTGGACGTAGAACTCCACCGTGTTCGCCGCCTCGTCCACCTGCTTCAGGGCGTACGGGGACCGGCGCGGCGGACCGGTCCGGATGAGCTGCACCAGTTCCTCGTACGGCTTCGCGGCGAATTCGGCCTGGACGCGCTCCAGCCTGCTCCGCAGCGCGGGCACGAGCAGGCCCGCCGCCGCGTCCGAGCGGCGTTCGCGGACCACCACGTGGGCGGCGAGGTCCCGCGCGTTCCAGCCCTCGCAGAGGGTCGGGGCGTCGGGGCCCGCGGCCTCCAACAGGTCGGCGAGAAGGAGTCGTTCACGCTTGGCATGGGTCGACATGTCGGCCAGGGTACGGCGACCGGGGGGCGTCCGCACAGTGGACGTCAGGCCACGCCCCGGACCGTAAGCGGCACAATTACCCCATGAGTACGCCCGCACCCCACAGCACTCCCGACCGCGCCAGCGGCCTCGACCCCGCCGTCGCCGCCCGCCTCAAGCGCACCGCCGACGGCCTCGTCCCCGCCGTCGCCCAGCAGTACGACACCGGCGAGGTCCTGATGCTCGGCTGGATGGACGACGAGGCCCTGCACCGCACGCTGACCACCGGCCGGTGCACCTACTGGTCGCGCAGCCGCCAGGAGTACTGGGTCAAGGGCGACACCTCGGGACACGTCCAGCACGTGAAGTCCGTCGCGCTGGACTGCGACGGCGACACCCTCCTCGTGAAGGTCGACCAGACCGGCGCCGCCTGCCACACGGGCGAGCGCACCTGCTTCGACGCCGACGTGCTTCTCGACACCCCGGGCAAGTAGGGTCAGCGGCCATGGATCTGGAGACCTTCCGCAAGCTGGCGGCGGACCGCCGCGTCATCCCCGTCGGCCGCACGCTCCTCGCGGACGGCGACACCCCCGTCGGGCTCTACCGCAAGCTCGCCGCCGAACGCCCCGGCACCTTCCTCCTGGAGTCCGCCGAGAACGGCAGGTCCTGGTCCCGCTACTCCTTCGTCGGCGTCCGCAGCGCCGCCACCCTCACCGCCCGGGACGGCCGCGCCCACTGGATCGGCATGCCCCCCGTCGGCGTACCCACGGACGGCGACCCGCTCGAAGCACTCCGGGCGACCGTCGAGGCCCTGCACACGCCGCGCGACCTGGCCGGTGACCTGCCGCCGTTCACCGGCGGCATGGTCGGCTACCTCGGGTACGACATCGTGCGCCGCCTGGAGAAGATCGGCGAGCACGGCGACGACGAACTCCGGCTGCCCGAGCTGACGATGCTGCTCACCTCGGACCTCGCGGTACTCGACCACCGGTACGGCACCGTGCTGCTGATCGCCAACGCCATCAACCACAACGACCTCGACACGGGTGTCGACGAGGCGTACGCGGACGCCGTCGCCCGGCTCGACGCGATGGAGGCCGACCTGTCCCGGGCCGTCCCGACCGCGCCCGCCGCGCTGCCGCCGTCCGAGGTCCCGGTCTACACGGAGAAGTGGGGCGGTGAGGCGTACCAGGCGGCCGTCGAGGACGTCAAGGAGCGGATCAGGGCGGGCGAGGCATTCCAGGTCGTACCCTCGCAGCGGTTCGAAATGCCGTGCAGCGCAAGCGCGTTGGACGTCTACCGGGTACTGCGGGCGACCAATCCCTCGCCGTACATGTACCTCTTCCGGTTCGACGGCTTCGACGTCGTCGGGTCGAGCCCGGAGGCCCTGGTCAAGGTCGAGGACGGGCGGGCCATGGTGCACCCCATCGCGGGGACCCGGCACCGGGGCGCCACCCCGCAGGAGGACCAGGCGCTCGCCGACGAGCTGATGGCCGACCCCAAGGAGCGGGCCGAGCACCTGATGCTGGTGGACCTCGGCAGGAACGACCTCGGGCGGGTGTGCGAGCCGGGGTCGGTCGAGGTCGTGGACTTCATGTCGATCGAGCGGTACTCGCACGTCATGCACATCGTGTCGACGGTGACCGGGCAGGTCGCGGCGGGCCGGAGCGCCTTCGACGTGCTGACCGCCTGCTTCCCGGCGGGGACGCTGTCGGGCGCGCCCAAGCCGCGCGCCATGCAGATCATCGAGGAGCTGGAGCCGACGCGGCGGGGGCTGTACGGGGGGTGCGTCGGCTATCTCGACTTCGCGGGCGACTCCGACACCGCGATCGCCATCCGTACGGCGCTGCTGCGGGACGGCACCGCGTACGTGCAGGCCGGGGCAGGGGTCGTCGCCGATTCGGACCCCGTCGCCGAGGACCAGGAGTGCCGCAACAAGGCGGCCGCGGTGCTGCGGGCGGTGCACACGGCGAACAGGCTCGGGCACTGAGCTCGGGTACCACCTCGGGCGCTGAAGAGACCGCAGGAGGGGTGAGGGATAGTGGGGGTGTGAGCGCCGTACCCCCCACACCCCAGACCCCTGCCGAGCCCGCCCCCGCCGCCTCCCGAGGCGGGGGACGCCGCAGCCTCGCCGCGGCGCTGCTGCTCGGCGCCCTCGGTTCCACCGTCGTCCTGCTCGCCTCCGGGCAGACCTGGCGGTCGGGCGTCGCCACCGTCGCGGGCATCAGCTCGAAGACCCTGGAGGCCGACGGGCAGGCCATCACCGGTGTTCCGGCGGCTCTGGCCATCGTCGGGCTCGCCGCGCTCGTGGCGGTGTTCGCGGTGCGCAGGGCGGGGCGGGTGCTGGTGTCCGCGCTGCTGGCGTTGAGCGGGGCGGGCGCCGTGGCGGCCTCGCTGGCGGGGGCGGGGGATCACGCGGCGCTGGACGAGCAGGCGGCGAAACTGTCGGGTGACGCCGCCGCCACGGTGAGCGGACTCACCCAAACGGGCTGGCCGTACGTCACGGCTTTCGGCGGGGTGCTGATCCTGGCCGCCGGGCTGATCGCCTTGCGGTTCGGGGGACGGTGGCCGGGCATGGGCGGGCGGTACGAGCGTGAGGGCGGGCCGCGTGCGCGGGCGGCGGCGCGGCGTCCCGCGGACCCGGAGCGTCCCGAGGAGCTGTGGAAGGCCCTCGACAGGGGAGAGGACCCCACCGCCGAGTCCGCCGATTCCGGCGGCGACGCGGGGAAGGCGCCGACGCGCGAAGGGTGACCCGGAGTCACGCGCAGTGGCCCGGTGGGGAACAATGAGCCCCAGCATTCCAGCGGAAGACAACAAGGAGCACCTCATGGCGGGCGTTAGCCGCGGACACCACGGACGTACCCCGGCCGCATGGACCGGCGTAGTGATCGCCTTCATCGGCATCTGCGTCTCCAGCGTTTACGTGGTGATGGCCCAGCCGGTGGGCTTCTGGGCCGGTATCGGCATCTCCGTGATCGGTGGGCTGATCGGCCTCGGCATGCGGATCGCGGGCCTCGGCATGCCGAAGGAGCCGGCGTCGCTGGTGGAGGCGCGGGCGGCGGCGGGGCGGGCCCAGCTCCAGTAGTTCCGGCGGCGGTACGTGACGGAGAGGCGCGGCCCTGTTTCGGCAGGGGCCGCGCCTCTTCGCGTTCGCGCCGGTGGGTGGGTGGGGTCACTGCCGGGGACTCCGCCCCCGGACCCCCGGCCCGCCTTCGGCGGGATGGGCCCCCTGCCCCGCCCCTTCACCTGAAGCGCTCGCCGCGCGGCGTGGGGTGCGTACGTGCGGGTGCGTCGTGGCAGGGCGCGCCCGCGCGGCGGAGCCGCACAGTGATGCGGCCCCGCGCCCTTGGCCCTCGGGGGCGTGCTTCGCAGCCTCCCCCTGGGTGCGCTGCGGGGCCGCAGCGGGGACAATCGGCGTGTGGATGTCACCTCGCCGGCCCCGGCCCCCGTTCCCGCCGTGCAGCGCCAGCCGCCGCTGGGCAAGCGGCTTCTCGCGCCGCTCGGCACGCTCGCCGCCGTCGTCGGCGCGTTCGTGTACGTCGGGTCCGTCGATCCGAATCAGCCGGGGCACTACCCCGTCTGCCCCCTTCTCGCCATGACCGGCATCCTCTGCCCGGGGTGCGGCGGGCTCCGCAGCGCGCACGCCGTCGCGCACGGTGATCTGGTGGGTGCCGTCGGGGCCAACGCCATGGCCGTCCTCGGGTACGCCGCGTTCGCCGTCTTCATGGTGGTGTGGATCACGCGTGCGGTGAAGGGGCGGCGGACGGACGTTTCGCTCAAGCCCGTTCAGTGGTGGGTGCTGGGCGGCCTCTTCGTCGTGTTCAGCGTTGTCCGGAATCTGCCGTTCGGCTCGGCGCTCGCGCCCTGAAGGCCCAGGTGGAGCCCGTGCGGTGCCCAGGGATTGGGATATCCGGCGGGCGGATGCAGGCGTAAGGGCCCGGTGCGGATACCATCGCTCGTGGCCGATCCTGGCCCTCCACCACCGTCCCGGAAGGGGGCAGCTCGCGTGAGTGTGCTCGACGAGATCATCGAAGGCGTCCGCGCCGACCTCGCGGAGCGGCAGGCACGTGTCAGCCTGGAGGAGCTCAAGGAGCGGGCTGCCAAGGCGCCCGTCGCCAAGGACGGTGTCGCGGCTCTGCGCGGCGACAGCGTCAAGGTCATCTGCGAGGTCAAGCGGTCCAGCCCGTCGAAGGGCGCGCTCGCGGCCATCGCCGACCCGGCCGCCCTCGCCGCCGACTACGAGGCGGGCGGCGCCGCCGTCATCTCCGTGCTGACCGAGCAGCGCCGCTTCGGCGGTTCGCTGGCCGACCTGGAAGCCGTACGGGCGAAGGTCGACATTCCGGTGCTGCGCAAGGACTTCATCGTCACGGCGTACCAGCTGTGGGAGGCGCGTGCGTACGGTGCCGACCTGGCGCTGCTGATCGTCGCGGCCCTGGAGCAGGACGCGCTCGTGTCGCTCATCGAGCGGGCCGAGTCCATCGGTCTCACCCCGCTGGTCGAGGTGCACGACGAGGACGAGGTCGACCGGGCGGTCGCCGCCGGGGCGAAGATCATCGGCGTGAACGCGCGGAACCTCAAGACGCTCAAGGTCGACCGAGGCACCTTCGAGCGCGTCGCACCGGAGATCCCGGACCACATCGTCAAGATCGCCGAGTCGGGTGTGCGCGGGCCGCACGACCTGATCGCGTACGCCAACGCCGGTGCCGACGCGGTGCTGGTCGGCGAGTCGCTGGTGACCGGGCGGGACCCGAGGGCCGCCGTTTCGGATCTGGTGGCCGCCGGTGCTCACCCCGCGCTGCGCCACGGGCGGGGTTAGACTCCCGCCATGACTCGCCACGCCCGTCTCGCTCGCGGTTGCCGCCCTCGCGGCTGCCGCGCGCCCGCGCGACGGGTGCGGGGCCGACGGGTCCGGTACCACATCGGTTCGGAGCCCGGCCAGATCAACGGCATGCGATGGCGTCGCTGAACGTCCCTTCGGGGCGTTGTGTTCGGTGTTCAGTGACATCCCTTTTCTCTTGAAGGGGAGTGCGCGCGACGCGCGTGTTCCTCACGAGGAGTTTCCGCATGCCCAGCGAGTTCTTCATTCCCGATTCCCAGGGGCAGGTCCCCACCACCGAGGGCTACTTCGGTGACTTCGGCGGCAAGTTCATCCCCGAGGCGCTCGTCGCCGCGGTGGACGAGGTCGCCGTCGAGTACGAGAAGGCCAAGGTCGATCCGGCGTTCGCGGCCGAACTCGACGACCTGATGGTCAACTACACCGGCCGGCCCAGCTCCCTCACCGAGGTGCCTAGGTTCGCCGAGCACGCGGGTGGGGCCCGGATCTTCCTGAAGAGGGAAGACCTGAACCACACCGGCTCGCACAAGATCAACAACGTGCTGGGGCAGGCCCTGCTGACGAAGCGCATGGGCAAGACCCGGGTGATCGCGGAGACCGGTGCCGGTCAGCACGGTGTGGCCACTGCCACCGCGTGTGCGCTGTTCGGGCTTGAGTGCACGATCTACATGGGTGAGATCGACACCGAGCGGCAGGCGTTGAACGTCGCGCGGATGCGCATGCTGGGGGCGGAAGTCGTCGCCGTGAAGTCGGGGTCGCGCACGCTCAAGGACGCGATCAACGAGGCGTTCCGCGACTGGGTCGCGAACGTCGACCGGACGCACTACCTGTTCGGCACGGTCGCCGGTCCGCACCCCTTCCCTGCGATGGTCCGGGACTTCCACCGGGTGATCGGGGTGGAGGCGCGGCGGCAGATCCTGGCGCGGGCCGGGCGGCTCCCCGATGCCGCCGTGGCGTGTGTGGGGGGCGGGTCCAACGCGATCGGACTGTTCCATGCCTTCATCCCCGATGAGGGGGTACGGCTGGTGGGGTGCGAGCCCGCCGGTCACGGGATCGAGACCGGGGAGCACGCGGCCACGCTGAGCGCGGGCGAGCCGGGGATCCTGCACGGGTCGCGGTCGTACGTCCTCCAGGACGAGGAAGGCCAGATCACCGAGCCGTACTCGATCTCCGCGGGGCTCGACTACCCGGGCATCGGGCCCGAGCACTCGTACCTCAAGGACATCGGGCGCGGGGAGTACCGGGCGGTGACGGACGACGCCGCCATGCAGGCGTTGCGGTTGCTCTCGCGTACGGAAGGCATCATTCCGGCCATCGAGAGCGCGCACGCGCTCGCCGGGGCGCTGGAGCTCGGCAGGGAACTGGGCAAGGACGGGTTGATTCTGGTGAACCTGTCCGGGCGTGGCGACAAGGACATGGACACCGCCGCCCGTTACTTCGGGCTGTATGACACGGATGCCGCTGTCGAGGCGGCTGCGGGTACCGTCGCGGAGATCTCGGGGGACGCCAAGTGAGCGGGAACGTACGGCTGTTGAACGACACTCTCGCTGCGGCGAAGAGCGAGGGGCGGGCGGCGCTGATCGCGTACCTGCCTGCCGGGTTCCCGACCGTGGACGGCGGGATCGAGGCGGTCAAGGCCGTCGTGGCCGGTGGTGCGGATGTGGTCGAGGTCGGACTGCCGCACAGCGATCCGGTGTTGGACGGGCCGGTGATCCAGACGGCGGACGACATCGCGTTGCGCGGCGGGGTCAAGATCGCCGATGTGATGCGTACCGTGCGCGAGGCGCATGCCGCCACCGGGGTGCCGGTGCTGGTGATGACGTACTGGAATCCCATCGACCGGTACGGGGTCGAGCGGTTCACGGCGGAGCTGGCGGCGGCGGGCGGGGCCGGGTGCATCCTGCCGGACCTGCCGGTGCAGGAGTCCGCGCTGTGGCGTGAGCACGCGGAGAAGCACGGGCTGGCGACGGTGTTCGTCGTGGCGCCCAGCAGTCGGGACGAGCGACTGGCGACGATCACTGCGGCGGGTTCGGGGTTCGTTTACGCGGCTTCGCTGATGGGGGTCACCGGGACGCGGGAGTCCGTGGGCAACGAGGCGCAGGAGCTCGTGCGGCGGACGAAGGCGACCACGGAGCTGCCGGTGTGCGTCGGGCTCGGGGTGTCGAATGCCGCTCAGGCCAAGGAAGTCGCGGCCTTCGCGGACGGTGTCATCGTGGGGTCGGCGTTTGTGAAGCGGATGCTGGAGGCTGCGGATGAGGCGGCGGGGCTGCGGGCCGTGAAGGAGCTTGCCGGGGAGTTGGCGGCGGGCGTTCGCAGGGGCTGAGAGCCAACGAATGGCTGCGTAACTTATTGGTTCCGTAGTCCATTTGAGTGGAATCCGGGTCGGGGTGGCACATCGGTGCCGCCCCGATTCGTTGCTCCGTATGTGAGCGAGAAGAACTCAGAAGGTAAGCGAACCGCCCGTGAGCGGCTCATCCAGGAGCGCGAAGCACAGAAGTCGCGCGACAAACGACGCAGGGTGCTGGTCGTTGCCTCGGCGGTGGTCGGTGTCCTCGGGCTGGCGGCGGTGGCCGGAGTGGTCGCCGCGAACAGCGGGGGCAAGAAGGACGACTCCGACAAGGCGGGTCCGGTCGTGGTGCCGGCCGGTGCGGTCGGACCGGGGAAGGTCGCCATTCCGGTGGGGATGGTGGATGCGCCGTCGGTGCTGACCGTTTACGAGGACATGCGGTGTCCGGCGTGCGGGATGTTCGAGAACAGCATGCGGGACACCATTAACCGGCTGGAGAAGGCGGGGAAGATCCGGGCCGAGTATCACCTGGTGTCATTTATCGACAACGGGGTGAGGGGCAACGGGTCGAAGTACGCGGCGAACGCGCTCGGGTGTGCGCAGGATGCCGGGAAGTTCCATGAGTATCACGATGTGCTGTTCCGGAATCAGCCGGAAGAGACGGATGATGCGTTTGGGAAGAAGACCTATCTGCTGGAGCTGGCGGGGAAGGTGCCGGGGCTGCGGAGCGCGACCTTCGACGCGTGCGTGGAGAAGGGGACGCATGCGGGGTGGGTCGGGGCGGTGCAGGCGGACTTCGACAAGTCGACGTACAAGGCGACGCCGACGGTGCTTCTGAATGGGGAGCCGATCTTCCCGCAGAAGGGGAGTGAGCAGATTTCGCCTGCGAACTTGGTGAAGTGGGTGGAGGCGGCGAACAAGGGGAAGCGGGTCGGGACGAAGGCTCCTGAGCCTGCGGCTCCGGCTTCGGCTCCTGCCTCGGCTCCGGCTTCCGGGGCTCCGGCTCCGGGGGGTTCGGCTTCCAAGGCTCCCGCTTCGGGTTCGGCCTCCAGGAGTCCGGGGGCTGCGGTGGGGCGGTAGGGGGTTCGTGCGGGTCGGTGGGTGGGTGCTGTTACTGCCGGGGGCTCCGCCCCCGGGCCCCCGGCCCGCCTTCGGCGGGTTTTGGCCCCTGACCCACCTTTTCACCTCAACCCTGCGGGGCTTGGGGTGGGGAGGTGCGGGTGGGTGGAGGGCTGATCGCGCTCGCGCGGCGGAGCCGCACAGGGATACAGTCCCGCGCCCCTGGCGGGGTGCTCGTGGTGGGGCCCGTTATGTAGACGTTGTCGGGTGGGTTGTCGGGAGTGCGGGTCGGCAAGGTAGCGTCGAGCCCGTCATGAACCTTGCCTTCATTCCCAGCCCGGCGGCCGGTGAGATCCACCTCGGACCCCTCCCGCTGCGCGGCTACGCGCTCTGCATTATTGTTGGCGTCTTTGTGGCCGTTTGGTACGGCAACAAGCGTTGGATCGCCCGTGGGGGCAAGCCCGGGACGGTTGCCGACATCGCCGTCTGGGCGGTTCCGTTCGGGCTCGTCGGCGGGCGGCTCTACCACGTCATCACCGACTACCAGCTCTACTTCAGCGAAGGCAAGAACTGGGTCGACGCCTTCAAGATCTGGGAGGGCGGCCTCGGTATCTGGGGTGCCGTCGCGCTCGGTGCCGTCGGTGCCTGGATCGGTTGTCGCAGGAGGGGAATCCCGCTTCCGGCCTGGGCCGACGCCATGGCTCCCGCGCTCGTCATCGCGCAGGCCATCGGCCGCTGGGGCAACTGGTTCAACCAGGAGCTGTACGGCCGGGCCACCGACCTTCCCTGGGCGCTGAAGATCACGAAGGGGGACGAGCCGGGGCTGTACCACCCGACCTTCCTCTACGAGTCGCTGTGGTGTCTTGGCGTCGCCGCCGTCATCGTCTGGGCCGACCGCCGCTTCAAGCTGGGGCACGGCCGGGTGTTCGCGCTGTACGTCGCGCTGTACTGCGCCGGGCGCGGCTGGATCGAGTACATGCGCATCGACGACGCCCACCACATCCTGGGGCTGCGCCTCAACGTCTGGACGGCGATCATCGTCTTCGTCCTGGCCGTGGTCTACATGGTGCTGTCGGCCCGCCTGCGTCCCGGCCGCGAGGAGATCGTGGAGCCGGACCGTGAAGGAGCGACGACTGCCGAGGCTGATGCTCCGGATGCCGCTGCTGGTGGTGCCGCTGATGAGTCTGGTGCGGCGGACAATGCCGAAGGCGGTGCGGTGTTGACCAAGGTCAAGAAGGAAACGAAGGGCGCGACCGAGGCAAAGGCCGAGGGGGAGCCCGCCAAGGCTGACCTCAAGAAGGCCGCTGAGAAGGCCGCTGAGAAGGCTGATGAGAAGGCTGACGAGAAGAAGAGCTGAAACGGTGTAGGTGGGGGAGGGCCGTCGGGACCGTAATGGTTCCGGCGGCCCTTCTGCGTCTGGGGGTGTGGTCAGACGTCGCGGCGGGCGACCTCCAGGGTGCGGCGGGCCGCTGCCACCACCGCCGCGTCGATGAAGCGGCCGTCGGGGAGCATCAGTGCGCCCTCCTCGGTGGCGGCGGCCTTGAGGGTCTGTTCCGCTTCTTCGACTTCGTCGGGGGTGGGGAGGTACATCCGCTCGATGACCGGGAGTTGGCGTGGGTGCAGGGCCGCGCGGCCGAAGAAGCCGAGAACGCGGCCCCGGGCGCAGGACGCGGCGAGCCCTTCGAGGTCGGTGATGTCGGGGTGGACGGACTGGGCGGGGGCGGGCAGGCCCGCCGAGCGGGCCGCGACCACGATGCGGCTGCGGGCCCAGGTGAGGCCCTCTTCGCCGCGTACGCCCAGATCCGCGCCGAGGTCCACCTCGCCGAGCGCGATTCCGGCGAGGCAGGGGTGCGCCGTCGCGATGTGGTGGGCGTGCTCGACGCCGAGGGCCGACTCGATGAGGGCGTAGAGGGGGGTGGCGGGGGTGTTGTTCGCGATGTGGCGGATCTCCGCCGAGTCGGTGACCTTCGGGAGGCGGAGCCCGGAGAGGCCGGGGCAGGGGGCGAGCGCGTGCAGGTCGGCCTGGGAGAGGGGGGAGCCCAGGGCGTTCAGGCGTACGTGGACGGGGGTGGGCGGTACGTCGGAGAGGAGGTCGGCGGTGGCGGCGCGGGCGTACTCCTTGCGGTCGGGGGCGACCGAGTCCTCCAGGTCGACGATGACCACGTCGGCGCCGGACGTGAGGGCCTTGGCGACGCGCTCGGGGCGGTCCCCGGGGACGTACAGCCAGGTGAGGGGGGTGGGGGAGAGGTGGGGAGTGGGCATCAGTTCGTGGCTCCGGAGTCGCGGAGGGCGGTGATGTCGGTGGAGGTGAGGCCGAGTTCGGTGAGGACGGCTTCGGTGTCGGCACCGTGCGGGCGGCCCGCCCAGTGGATGACGCCGGGGGTCTCGGAGAGGCGGAAGAGGACGTTCTGCATGCGCAGGGGGCCGAGTTCGGGGTCGGGGACGGTGGTGATGGTGTCCAGGGCCGTGTACTGGGGGTCGGTCATGACGTCGCGGATGTCCTGGACGGGGGCGATCGCCGCCTCCGCCTTCTCGAAGGCTTCGACCGCTTCCGCGCGGGTGTGGCGGGCGATCCAGGAACCGACGGCCTCGTCCAGGACTTCGGTGTGCTCGGCGCGGCCCGTGCCCGTCGCGAACCAGGGTTCGGTGATCAGCTCCGGGCGGCCGACGAGGTGCATGACGCGTTCCGCGACGGACTGGGCCGAGGTGGAGACGGCGAGCCAACTGCCGTCCGCCGTGCGGTAGATGTTGCGGGGGGCGTTGTTGCGGGAGCGGTTGCCGGTGCGGGGTTGGACGTAGCCGAGCTGGTCGTACCAGAGGGACTGCGGGCCCAGCGCGAGGAGGATCGGCTCGATGATGGCGAGGTCGACGACCTGGCCCCGGTGGGTCGTGTCGCGGGCGCGCAGGGCCGTCATCACGGCGTACGAGGTGGCGAGCGCGGCGATGGAGTCGGCGAGGCCGAACGGGGGGAGGGTCGGGGGGCCTTCCGGCTCGCCCGTGTACGCGGCGAAGCCGCTCATGGCCTCGGCGAGGGTGCCGAAGCCGGGGCGGCGGGAGTGGGGGCCGTACTGACCGAAGCCCGTGACGCGGGTGAGGATCAGGCGGGGGTTGGCGGCGGAGAGTTCGGGCCAGCCGAGGTTCCACTTTTCGAGGGTGCCGGGGCGGAAGTTCTCGATGATCACGTCGGCGGTGGCGGCGAGGCGCAGGAGGGTGGCCCGGCCTTCGGGGTGGGAGAGGTCGAGGGTGATCGTGCGTTTGCCCCGGCCGAGGAGTTTCCACCAGAGGCCGATGCCGTTCTTGGCGGGGCCGTGGCCTCGGGAGGGGTCGGGGCGGGTGGGGTGTTCGACCTTGATCACTTCGGCGCCGAAGTCGGCGAGGAGGGTGGCGGCGAGGGGGCCTGCGAAGAGGGTGGCGAGGTCGAGGACCCTCAGGCCCTGGAGGGGCGGGGTGGGTGTGGTGGGGGTGGGGCGGGCAAGGGGGCCGGGTGGAGGGGGGTTGGGTGCGGAGGTCATCGGGCGTCGATCTCCTGGCGGTAGGGCATGGAGGTGGAGGCGCCGGGGCGTTGGACGGAGAGGGCGGCGGCGGTGGAGGCCCAGGGGAGGGCCTCGCGCAGGGAACGGCCTTCGGCGAGGGCCACGGCGAGGGCGCCGACGAAGGTGTCGCCCGCGGCTGTGGTGTCCACGGGGGTGGCCGGGACGGCGGGCACGAAGAGGGGGGAGGGGGAATCGCGGGAGACGTACGCGCTGCCCGCCGCACCGAGGGTGACGACCACTGCGGGGACGTGGTCGAGGAGGGCGCGGGCGGCGAGGAGGGGGTCGTGGAGGCCGGTGAGCGCGGCGGCCTCGTGTTCGTTGGGGACCAGGAGGTCGGTGGCGGCGAGGAGTTCGGGCGGGATGGGTGTGGCGGGGGCCGGAGTGAGGATCGTACGGACGCCGTGGCGGCGGGCCGCCTGCGCGCCTTCGGTGACGGCGGACAGGGGGAGTTCGAGTTGGAGGAGGAGGGCGTGGGCCTGGGAGATGACGGTTTCGTCGCCGGGGGCGAGGGCGGTGACGGTGCCGTTGGCGCCCGGGATGACGACGATGGAGTTGCCGCCGTCGTCGTCCACGACGATGTGTGCGGTGCCGGAGGGGCCTTCGGCGGTGCGGAGGGAGTCCGTGCCGACGCCCGAGTGGGCCAGGGCGCTGCGGAGTTGGGCGCCGAAGGCGTCGGTGCCGACCGCGCCGATCATCGTGACGTCGGCTCCGGCGCGGGCGGCGGCGATGGCCTGGTTGGCGCCCTTGCCGCCGGGGACGGTGGAGAAGGAACGGCCGGACACCGTTTCGCCGCCCGCCGGGGCCTTGGCGACGTACACGACGAGGTCCATGTTGGTGCTGCCCAGGACGGTGAGGGCGGGGGGTGAGGGCGTCATCTAGCGCAGGGCCTCTCGGTGGGTGAGACGGGCGAGGGTGTCGAAGCCGATGCCGTCGAGGTGGGGGAGGGAGGTGGCGAGGCGGTTGTGGAGCGGGGCCGTCCAGCGGGTGGGGAGGGGGGTGGGGGAGAGGAGGGCGGCGATGGAACCCGCGGTGGCGCCGTTGGAGTCGGTGTCCCAGCCGCCGGAGACCGCACGGCAGATGGAGTGGGTGAAGTCGCCGTCGGCGTGGGTGAGGGCGGCGGCGAGGAGTGCGGTGTTGGGGATGGCGTGCACCCAGTGGTGGTGGCCGAGGGCGGCGTGGAGGTGGTCGACGGCGGCGTCGAAGTCGCTGTGGCGTTCGGCGGTGTCGATAGTGGAGGCGGGCGACGATCCACTTCTCGGCGAGGAAGACCCGTTGCAGGGGGAGCGCTTCGGCCTCCAACTCCGGGATCCAGACCGGGTGTTGGATCATCTCGGGGACGAGGTGGTCGGCGACCGAGTAGGCGGTGAGGTGGTCGCGGGTCTTCTCGTAGACCCGGATCAGCGCGTGCGTCATCAAGGTGTCGTCCGTGACGTGTCCGTCGCCCTTGTGGTACGGGGCGATGGGGCGGGCCGTGCGCCAGTCGTCGCCGTACCAGGGGCCGACGATGCCCCGCACCGTGCCGCCGTGCCGTTCCTGGATCTGTTCCGGGGTCCAGCCCTCGACCGGGCCGCCGAGCGCGTCGCCGACGGCGGCTCCGACGAGGCTGCCGGTGATGCGGTCGGCGAGGGTCGGGGTTCCGGCCGGGGCTCCGGTGGGTGTCGTCATGGGCGAATCATCCCTTTTCGGAAGCTGGTTGGGGAGAGCGTGGCCGGTCCGGCGAGTTGCGCGGCGAGGTCGACGAGGTCGGTGCCCGCGAGGCGGGGGAGGGCGCAGCCGACCAGGGTGCGGCAGGTTTCGCGCCAGGCGGTGGGCAGGAGCGCGCCTCCGCCGAGTGCTCCGGTGAGCGCTCCGACCAGGGCGGGGGCGGAGTCCGCGACCCGCGAGAGGCAGGCGGCGGCCGGTACCGCCTCGGTGGCGTGGCCGTGGGCGGCGACGGTGAGGGCGAGGGTGACGGGGACGGTTTCGGCGGCGGCGATCCCGTAGCTGTAGACGTGGTCGACGATCTGGTGCTCCAGGGACGGGACGAGGGCGAACGCGCCCTCCGCGTCCCGGGCGAGGCGCAGGGCGTGGTGCGCGTTGCGGGCGATCTCGGTGCCCGGGGGGAGTTGCGCGAGGGCGGCGGCCACGGCGTCGTCGACGTGGCCCCCGCCGAGGGCCGTCGCGACGGCGGCGGCCATGGCGCGGGCGCCGTGCACGCCGTCGCCGTCCTGGGTGAAGCGGGCGTCGTACGCGGCGAGTTCGGCGGCGGCTGCCGGGTCGCCGGGGTGGACGACGGCGAGGACCGCTGCCCGTACGCAGGCGGCGTCGTCGAAGAAGTGGGGGTTGTCGTGGCCGGTGGCGGGGGGACGCAGGCCCGCCGCGAGGTTGCCGAGACCGGCGCGTACGGAGATCCGGGCGCGGAGGGGGAGGACGGCGGACTCGACCTCGGGGGCGCGGGCGGAGGCGGCGGCGACTTCGGCGGCGAGGGAGTTCCAGGCGCGGGTGAGGGCGAGGCGGATGGCGGTGTCCGTGGGCGCCGGGTGGCGGCCCACGCCCGCACCGATGAGGGTCAGGGCCGTGAACGCAGCCCATTCGGCGTCGTCGGACGGGCCCAGGCGGAGGGGTTCCGGGGGCTGGTTGAGGGCGATGGGGACGGGGAGGGTGGTGGTCGCGTTGAGCTCGGCGAAGGTGTCGAGCTCGCGGGTGAGGCGGCGGGTCCAGTCGGGCATGCGGGCGGCGCGGTGGCGGGCTGCGGGCCAGCCGACGGCGTCGCCGGAGGCGATGCCGAGGAGGAGGCCCTCGATACGGGAGCCCGCGGCGCGGGTGGGTGCGGGGTGCGGGGTGCCTGCGGGGGCGGGGGGCGGTTCTGGTGCGGTGCGGGGTGTCGTTGGGTGCGGGGTGCCTGCGGTGTGGGGTGGGGAGGGGTGCGGGTCGCCTGCGGTGCGGTGTGGGGAGGGGTGCGGGGTGCTCAGGGGGCCGGAGGGCGGTGTCGGTCGTGGTGGGGTGCAGGGTGTTGGTGGGGGTGGGTCGCCTGCGGCGCTGCCCCCTCCCCTTCCCCGAGCTCTCGGCTCCGCTTGAGCGGGGGAGACCCCACCCTTCCCGTCAGCGCTGGCCGCGCGGCTCGGGGCTGTCCGTGCGGGTGCGTCGTGGCTGGGCGTGCGGTTCCCCGCGCCCCTGAGGGGTGCCAGCAGGTCGGCCACCTCCAGGACGTGGTGGCCGCGCATCGTGGGCAGGCAGGTGCCCCGGGCCGGGGCGATCACGGACGCCCACTCGGGAGGGATGGACGAAGCCCCGCCCAGCGCGCCCGCCAGTGCGCCTGCCACCGCTGCCGTCGTGTCCGCGTCGCGGCCCATGTTGACGGCGGTGAGGACCGAGGCGCGGAAGTCGCCGTGCGCCGCCGTGAAGGCGCCGAAGGCGAGGCCGACCGCCTCCGGGGCCAGGTCCGTCCAGGGGTAGCCGCCGATGACGACGGCCGTACGGACCGCGCGCTCGCCCCGGTCGGCCGCCGCGACCGCGCGGCGCAGGGAACGGGCCGTCCAGGAGTCCATCGGGATGACCGAGAGCGCCGCCGCGATGATCGAGGCGAGGCCCGCGCCGGTCATGGCGGCGGCCACGCCCGCGGCCACCGCCCGGCCGCCGTAGATGCCCTCGTCCTCGTGGCTGACCGTTCCGTCGATGGCGACCAGGCGCGCCGCTTCGGCGGGGTCGCCCGCCGCGTACACCCCGAAGGGGGCCGCGCGCATCGCCAGGCCGTCGCTCCAGGCGTGCCGGTGCTGGGCGGAGATGGGGGCGGCGAGGCCCCGGCGGAGGTTCTCCAGGGTGCCGCGCTCGCTGAAGCCCGCGCCCCGGAACGGGCCCTCGTCCAGGTCGGCGATCCAGTGGTGCCAGGCGTGTTCGACGTGGGAGACCCTGAGGGCCGAGCCGTGCCGGGCGAGGAGGATGCCGGAGAAGATCGCGTACTCCGTGTCGTCCGTGCCCGCCGGATCGTCGGAGACGAAGCCTTCGATCCGGCCCCAGCGCCGCCGGATCTCCGAGGGCTTCAGGTTCTCCGCCGGAGCCCCGAGCGCGTCGCCGACGGCCAGGCCCAGGAGCGCGCCGCGCGCCCGGTCGTGCAGGGTGGGACCGGGCGGGGCGGCCCTGCCGGTGGGGCCGGGCGGGGGCGGCGCGGGGCGTGTGGTCAGGTCCATGCGAAATCTGTCCCACACGGAGGCTTCGGCGGGGCCCGGCCACGCCCCAGCGGCCCCCCGCATGTCACCCGGTCGACCGCTGGGGGGCTCCGCCGGGTCCGGTCGGGGCGGGGTGGGGGCGGGGTGGAGGCACGGTCGGTAGTGAGGGAAGGCTTGCCTTGGAAAGAGTGGGTCAACTGCCGTGCGGGCCAGGTAAGTACGGCCTTCCTTGCTAGCGCGAGCTTCGAATCGTGCGTACTTTCGATCGTGTCGGGGCGTACCCCGGCCGGAGGGCTGAAGAGGGCACGGGGAAGACGGACATGGCGATCATCGAGACCGAAGCGACACTGCACGAGGCGCACCGCGACAACCACACCCACCGGGATGTGAACGGCGGTTGGCTGCGCCCGGCGGTGTTCGGCGCGATGGACGGGCTGGTGTCCAACCTCGCGTTGATGACCGGCGTGGCGGGCGGGGCCGTCTCGCAGCAGACGATCGTGATCACCGGGCTGGCGGGGCTCGCGGCCGGTGCCTTCTCCATGGCGGCCGGCGAGTACACGTCCGTGGCGTCGCAGCGGGAACTGGTCGAGGCCGAACTCGACGTCGAGCGAAGGGAGTTGAGGAAGCACCCGGCCGACGAGGAGCGTGAGCTGGCCGAGTTGTACATGTCGCGCGGCGTGGAGCCGGAGCTCGCCCGTGAGGTCGCCCGGCAGCTCTCGGCCGACCCGGAGCAGGCCCTGGAGATCCACGCCCGCGAGGAACTCGGGATCGATCCGTCCGACCTGCCCTCGCCCGCCGTGGCCGCGGTGTCCTCCTTCGGGGCCTTCGCGCTCGGAGCGCTGCTGCCCCTGCTGCCGTACCTGCTGGGGGCGTCCTCGCTGTGGCCCGCCGTGCTGTTCGCGCTGGTCGGCCTGTTCGCCTGCGGGGCGGTCGTCGCCAAGGTCACCGCGCGGTCGTGGTGGTTCAGCGGGCTGCGGCAGCTGGCCCTGGGCGGTGCGGCGGCGGCACTCACGTACGGGCTCGGGACGCTGTTCGGCACCGCCGTCGGCTGAGGCCCGAGGGGGAGCAGGGGCTTGCGGGGCGTCACCTCCGATCGCCGGGGGAGGCGCCCTGAGGGCTTCGGGCCCTGGTGGGGTGTGACGTACGCCCCGGCGCGAATCCGGGACACTCCCCGTAAGATGTGGCTATATGCAAGGTGTCGCATAAGTAGTCGTTACTCATCGGTTTCGTCTCGTTGACCACCGGGCATGAGCCGTAAGCGCCGCAGGCAGCGTTGCCCGCTTCGCTACGGTCCGGAGAGTGGCGATCTGTCCGCCTCCGCACCTTATCCGCCGCTCTCTGCGGTGTCCGCATGGTGGAATGAGCTATCCGCTTCCTGAGAAGCCAGCCATCATGTAACCTGCACGAAATTTCGCGGAGGGCCAGTGTCGTCCCTCGGTATCTGCATATGCCACGACGACGACGGGAGTGCCGATGCGTACCCACGCCTGGTCGCCCATGGACGGTCGCCCCGCCCCACAGGGGCTGTACGACCCCCGCAACGAGCACGACGCATGCGGCGTCGGCTTTGTCGCCACCCTGACCGGTGTCGCCTCCCATGAGCTGGTCGAGCAGGCGCTGACGGTACTGCGCAACCTCGAACACCGCGGTGCCACCGGCTCCGAGCCCGACTCCGGCGACGGCGCCGGAATCCTGCTCCAGGTCCCCGACGCCTTCCTCCGCGAGGTCGCGGAATTCGAGCTTCCGGCAGCGGGGGCGTACGCGGTGGGCATCGCGTTCCTGCCCGCCGACGACGCGCTCGCGGCCGACGCCGTCTCGCAGATCGAGACGATCGCGGGCGAAGAGGGCCTCACCGTCCTCGGCTGGCGTGAAGTCCCCGTCACACCGGGCCTGTTGGGCAACGGTGCGCGCGCCACCATGCCGACCTTCAAGCAGCTTTTCGTTTCGGACAGGCACAGCGTCGAGGACGGTGAGAGCGAGGGCATCGCCCTCGACCGCAAGGCGTTCGTCCTGCGCAAGCGCGCCGAGCGCGAGGCCGGTGTCTACTTCCCGTCGCTCTCCGCGCGCACTATCGTCTACAAGGGCATGCTCACCACCGGGCAGCTGGAGCCGTTCTTCCCGGATCTGTCGGACCGCCGCTGTGCCACGACCGTCGCGCTCGTGCACTCCCGGTTCTCGACCAACACCTTCCCGTCCTGGCCGCTGGCCCACCCGTACCGCTTCGTCGCGCACAACGGCGAGATCAACACGGTCAAGGGCAACCGGAACTGGATGAAGGCGCGGGAGTCGCAGCTCGCCTCCGACCTCTTCGGACCGGAGAAGCTGGACCGGATCTTCCCCGTCTGTACGCCGGACGCCTCCGACTCGGCGTCCTTCGACGAGGTCCTGGAACTGCTGCACCTGGGCGGCCGTTCGCTGCCGCACTCGGTGCTGATGATGGTCCCCGAGGCGTGGGAGAACCACGACTCCATGGACCCGGCCCGCCGCGCGTTCTACCAGTACCACGCCACGATGATGGAGCCCTGGGACGGCCCGGCCTGCGTCACCTTCACCGACGGCACCCAGGTCGGCGCGGTCCTCGACCGCAACGGCCTGCGTCCGGGCCGCTACTGGGTCACCGACGACGGCCTCGTCGTCCTCTCCTCCGAGGTCGGCGTCCTGGACATCGACCCCGCGAAGGTCGTCCGCAAGGGCCGCCTCCAGCCCGGCAAGATGTTCCTCGTCGACACCGCCGAGCGCCGCATCGTCGAGGACGACGAGATCAAGGCGGGCCTCGCCGCCGAGAACCCGTACCAGCAGTGGCTGGAAACCGGTGAGATCGAGCTGGAGGACCTCCCCGAGCGCGAGCACATCGTGCACACGCACGCCTCGGTCACCCGTCGTCAGCAGACCTTCGGGTACACCGAGGAGGAGCTGCGCGTCATCCTCGCGCCGATGGCGCGCACGGGCGGCGAGCCGCTCGGTTCCATGGGTACGGACTCGCCGATCGCGGCCCTGTCCGAGCGCCCCCGGCTGCTCTTCGACTACTTCACCCAGCTCTTCGCGCAGGTCACCAACCCGCCGCTGGACGCCATCCGCGAGGAGCTGGTCACCTCCCTGCGCTCCTCGCTCGGTCCGGCCGGGAACCTCCTGGAGCCGACCGCCGCGTCGTGCCGCAGCGTCACGCTCCCCTTCCCGGTGATCGACAACGACGAGCTGGCCAAGCTCATCCACATCAACGCCGACGGCGACATGCCCGGCATGAAGGCCGCGACGCTGTCCGGGCTCTACCGGGTCAGCGGGGGCGGCGACGCCCTGGCCGCCCGGATCGAGGAGATCTGCACCGAGGTCGACGCCGCCATCGAGGCGGGCGCGCGCCTGATCGTGCTCTCCGACCGGCACTCCGACGCCGAGCACGCGCCGATGCCCTCGCTGCTGCTCACCTCCGCCGTCCACCACCACCTCATCCGCACCAAGCAGCGCACCCAGGTGGGCCTGCTGGTCGAGGCGGGTGACGTCCGCGAGGTCCACCACGTCGCCCTGCTCATCGGTTACGGGGCCGCGGCCGTCAACCCGTACCTCGCGATGGAATCCGTCGAGGACCTGGTCCGCGCGGGCACCTTCATCGAGACGGACGACCCCGAGCAGGCCATCCGGAACCTGATCTACGCACTCGGCAAGGGCGTCCTGAAGGTCATGTCCAAGATGGGCATCTCCACCGTCGCCTCCTACCGGGGCGCGCAGGTCTTCGAGGCCGTCGGCCTGGACGACGCCTTCGTCGCGAAGTACTTCAACGGTACGGCGACCAAGATCGGCGGGGCCGGTCTGGACGTCGTCGCCAAGGAGGTCGCCGCCCGGCACGCCAAGGCGTACCCGGCCTCCGGCATCGCCGCCTCGCACCGCCGCCTGGAGATCGGCGGCGAGTACCAGTGGCGTCGCGAGGGCGAGCCGCATCTCTTCGACCCGGAGACGGTCTTCCGCCTCCAGCACGCCACGCGCAACCGGCGCTACGACATCTTCAAGCAGTACACGGACCGGGTGAACGAGCAGTCCGAGCGGCTGATGACGCTGCGCGGCCTCTTCGGCTTCAGCAGCGACCGCGAGCCGATCTCGATCGACGAGGTCGAGTCCGCCTCCGAGATCGTCAAGCGCTTCTCCACCGGCGCGATGTCGTACGGCTCCATCTCCCAGGAGGCGCACGAGACCCTCGCCATCGCCATGAACCAGTTGGGCGGCAAGTCCAACACCGGTGAGGGCGGCGAGGACCCGGAGCGCCTGTACGACCCGGCGCGCCGCTCCTCCATCAAGCAGGTCGCCTCCGGCCGCTTCGGTGTGACCAGCGAATACCTGGTCAACGCGGACGACATCCAGATCAAGATGGCGCAGGGCGCGAAGCCCGGCGAGGGCGGCCAGCTGCCAGGACACAAGGTGTACCCGTGGGTCGCCAAGACGCGTCACTCGACGCCAGGCGTCGGGCTCATCTCCCCGCCGCCGCACCACGACATCTACTCCATCGAAGACCTCGCCCAGCTGATCCACGACCTCAAGAACGCCAACCCGGCGGCCCGCATCCACGTGAAGCTGGTCTCCGAGGTCGGCGTCGGCACGGTCGCGGCCGGAGTCTCCAAGGCCCACGCGGACGTCGTCCTCATCTCGGGACACGACGGCGGTACGGGTGCCTCCCCGCTGACCTCGCTGAAGCACGCGGGCGGCCCCTGGGAGCTGGGCCTCGCCGAGACCCAGCAGACCCTGCTGCTCAACGGGCTGCGCGACCGCATCGTCGTGCAGACCGACGGCCAGCTCAAGACCGGCCGCGACGTCGTCATCGCCGCGCTGCTCGGCGCGGAGGAGTTCGGTTTCGCGACCGCGCCGCTCGTCGTCTCCGGCTGCGTCATGATGCGCGTCTGCCACCTCGACACCTGCCCGGTCGGCATCGCCACCCAGAACCCGGTGCTGCGCGAACGGTTCTCCGGCAAGGCCGAGTACATCGTCAACTTCTTCCAGTACATCGCGGAGGAGGTCCGGGAGATCCTCGCCGAGCTGGGCTTCCGTACGATTCGTGAGGCGGTCGGCCACGCCGAACTCCTCGACACCGAGCGGGCCGTACGCCACTGGAAGGCCCAGGGTCTCGACCTCGCGCCGCTCTTCCACGTGCCCGAGCTGCCCGACGGCGCGGTCCGCCACCAGGTCACGGTCCAGGACCACGCCCTGGAGAAGGCCCTCGACAACCAGCTGATCAAGCTGGCCGCCGACGCCCTGAACGCCGACTCCGCCGAGAGCGCCCAGCCGGTCCGCGCGCAGATCGCCATCCGCAACATCAACCGCACCGTCGGTACGATGCTCGGCCACGAGGTGACGAAGAAGTTCGGCGGTGCGGGCCTGCCCGACGACACCATCGACATCACCTTCACCGGCTCCGCCGGACAGTCCTTCGGCGCGTTCGTGCCGAGCGGCGTGACCCTGCGCCTCGAAGGCGACGCCAACGACTACGTCGGCAAGGGCCTCTCCGGCGGCCGGATCGTCGTCCGCCCGGACCGGGGCGCCGACCACCTCGCCGAGTACTCCACGATCGCGGGCAACACCATCGGCTACGGCGCGACCGGCGGCGAGCTGTTCCTCCGGGGACGTACGGGTGAACGTTTCTGCGTCCGTAACTCGGGGGCCACGGTCGTCTCCGAGGGCGTGGGCGACCACGGCTGCGAGTACATGACCGGCGGCCACGCCGTCGTCCTCGGCGAGACCGGGCGCAACTTCGCGGCCGGCATGTCCGGCGGCGTCGCGTACGTCATCGACCTGGACCGCACCTGCGTCAACGCGGGCAACCTGGGCGCGATCGAGACCCCGTCCACCTCCGACCAGCAGTGGCTGCACGACGTCGTGCGCCGCCACCAGGAGGAGACGGGATCGACCGTCGCGGCGAAGCTGCTGGCCGACTGGCCCGCAGCGGCGGCCCGCTTCAGCAAGATCATTCCTTCCACGTACAAGGCCGTGCTCGCCGCCAAGGACGCCGCCGAGAGCGCCGGTCTCTCCGAGCAGGAGACCACCGAGAAGATGATGGAGGCGGCGACCCATGGCTGACCCCAAGGGCTTTCTGACCACCGGGCGCGAAGTCGCCCAGTCCCGCCCGGTCGGGGACCGGGTGAAGGACTGGAACGAGGTCTACGTTCCCAAGTCCCTCCTGCCGATCATCAGCAAGCAGGCCGGACGCTGCATGGACTGCGGCATCCCGTTCTGCCACAACGGCTGCCCGCTCGGGAACCTCATCCCCGAGTGGAACGACTACGCCTACCGCGAGGACTGGCGGGCCGCGTCCGAGCGCCTGCACGCCACGAACAACTTCCCGGAGTTCACCGGGCGGCTGTGCCCGGCCCCCTGCGAGTCGGCGTGCGTGCTCGGCATCAACCAGCCCGCCGTCACCATCAAGAACGTCGAAGTCACCATCATCGACAAGGCGTGGGACAGCGGCGACGTCACCCCGCAGCCCCCGGAGCGCCTGTCCGGCAAGACCGTGGCCGTCATCGGCTCGGGCCCGGCCGGTCTGGCCGCCGCCCAGCAGCTCACCCGGGCGGGCCACACGGTCGCCGTGTACGAGCGTGCCGACCGCATCGGCGGGCTGCTGCGCTACGGCATCCCCGAGTTCAAGATGGAGAAGTCCCACATCAACCGCCGCATCGAGCAGATGCGGGCCGAGGGCACCAAGTTCCGCACCGAGATCGAGATCGGCCGGGACATCGACGCGGCCAAGCTGCGCCGCCGGTACGACGCGGTCGTCGTGGCGGCCGGTGCGACCGTGTCCCGCGACCTCCCGGTCCCCGGGCGGGAGCTGAAGGGCATCCACCTCGCGATGGAGTACCTGCCGCTGGCCAACAAGGTGCAGGAGGGCGACCTGACCGTGTCCCCGATCACCGCCGAGGGCAAGCACGTCGTGGTCATCGGCGGCGGCGACACCGGCGCGGACTGCGTGGGCACCGCCCACCGCCAGGGCGCGGCCTCCGTCACCCAGCTGGAGATCATGCCCAAGCCGGGCGAGGACCGCAGCCCGGGCCAGCCCTGGCCGACCTTCCCCATGCTCTACAAGGTCACCTCCGCGCACGAGGAGGGCGGCGAGCGGGTCTACTCCGTCTCCACCACCCACTTCGAGGGCGACGAGGACGGCAACGTCCAGTCGCTGCACCTCGTCGAGGTGGAGTTCAAGGACGGCAAGCTGGAGCAGAAGGCGGGCACCGAGCGCGTCCTCCCCGCCCAGCTCGTCACCCTGGCGATGGGCTTCACGGGCACCGACCAGGCCAACGGCCTCGTCGAGCAGTTCGGCCTGAACCTGGACCAGCGGGGCAACATCGCCCGCGACGCCGACTACGCGACCAACGTCGACGGCGTCTTCGTCGCCGGAGACGCGGGCCGGGGCCAGTCCCTGATCGTGTGGGCCATCGCGGAGGGCCGCTCGGCCGCCCGAGGCGTGGACCGCTACCTGACGGGCGTCAGCGCGCTCCCGGCCCCGGTGAAGCCCACGGACCGCTCGCTCATGGTCTGACCGACAGGCCCCTTAACCAGGGGTGCCCCACTCGTGCGCCGGTCGACCCTTCTGGCGTACGGTGTCCAGAGCACCACCCACAAACGTCCCGCCCAGCGTCGTGCGGAACTGAACGCGGCGCCCGCCCCACATCGTCCCCGACCGGACACGGGGCGGGCGCCGCGGCGCGTCCCGGGCCGGGCCCCGGAGCCGAAGGGCCGGGCGCCCCTCAGGACCCCTGGTTCCAGAGCGTCTCGAAGCGCTGCTTGCGCCGCCGGACCTCCTCGGGCTGGAGCGTGATGAGCGTCGTCTCGATCTCCGGCTCGGGCTGCTCGCCCACCGCCAGGGACATCTCGTAGCTCACCGCGTCGTCGAAGACGATGAAGTTGTACTTGGGCTCCAGCTTGGTCTTGGGGTCCAGGTCCGTCATCGACACCACGCGTACGTCGATCCCCAGCGCGGTCTGATGGGTGCGCAGCCCGATGATGACCGGGTCGTCGGGGCTCTGGTCGTCACCCACGATGAACAGCCGGCGCACCGCCACGCGGCGCGGCACGTTGATGGCCTCCCGCTGGGCGCGCAGATAGCTCTTGCCCAGCTCCGTGCCCCAGAACGCCTGGTCGATCGAGGTGCTGGTGGCGTCGATGGACCGGGTGGCGCTGCGGGTCAGGGTCAGCAGCCAGTCGTGGTCCTCGCCGGGATACCTGGCCACCCCGGACCGCAGGTCGTGCACCAGCTTGGCGAGCCGGGTGACCTCGGACTGGGCGAAGGCGTGCACGATCTCCGGGGTGCTGGTGCGGAACTGCGCCGCCTGCGTCACCAGCTCCTTGACCTGCTCCGTCGGCAACGAGGAGTCCTCCAGCATCTGGAGCAGCCTGGCCGAGTCGTTGACCCGCTCGATGCCCCGCCCGACGGTGTCCTTGACCTCCAGCGCGTGCTTGTCGAAGCGCTTCTCGGCGCTGCGCAGCCGCCGCTCCACCTGGTGCAGGTACTGGAGCATGAAGGTCGCCCCGCCGATGAACACCGACAGGGTCAGCTTCCACAGGTCGTTGTCCGGGCCCCCGCCGCCCACCAGGGAGGTCAGCCCGTAAGCGATGCCACCGGCCAGTACGGTGACGATGGCCTTCTGCAGGAGGGGTGGTATTCCGTCGTTCATTTCAGCTCCCCGATGTGGGTGCGCGGCGTGCGGACGATACGGACGTGCGCGGCGGCGGTGCCACGCCCGGCAACGACAGGGCCTGGAGGGCCAGTTGGTCGCGGATGCGCTGGACGAGGGTCTGCCACTGCCGGGTGAAGCCCGGCTGTAGTTCCAGACCGTTCCAGAGCTCCGGCAGTTCCCGTCCGCTGCGGGCGCCCGGCATCCACAGGTGCAGCAGATGGCTGACGGCGGGGCCCAGCCGTTCCACCAGCGCCGGACCCGGCAGCGAGCCGAGCGGGCTGCGCTCCACCACCCGTATCAACGTGGTCAACAGCCAGTCGTGCAGGGCGAGTTCTTCGCAGAAGGCCGGTACGGCGGCCACCGCTTCGAGGTCCAGGGGGCCGGGCAGCAGCAGGAGCAGGGTCCGCGTCTCCTGGTCGGCGATCGTGAAGCGCACCGACGGGGCGGCCCCCGGCGGAGCCTGGCGCACCGCCCAGCGCAGCCGGGTCCGCCGCGACTTCAGCGGCGGCCGTCCGTCCAGCAGCGGATGTTCCCGTACGCGTTCCAGCAGGCGCTCCGCCATGGCGCCCGGGTCCAGTACGCCGGGCTCCCCGGCGGGGGCGGCCAGGAATCCGGCGGTGAGGTCCTCGGCCGTCGCGCGGCCCAGCCGCTCGACCACGCCGGGGCGCACCAGGTAGTGGCTCCACGGCAGTCGGCCGGACGACGAAGTGACGTACTGGAAGCGGGCGTTGGCCTGGAGGACGCGTCCGCCGGTGAGTGCCGCGTGCGCCCGGACCGTACCCACGCCGCGCACCCGGGAGCCGGAGGCGGCGGGCAGTCGGCAGTCCACGCCCGTCAGCAGGTCCGGGGAGACGGCATAGGCGTTGGGGCGCTCGGACACACGCACCGGCTCGTCGGGGCGCAGGCCCAGCAGGCGGGCGGACGCCTGCGGGGGCAGCGGCAGCGACGTCTGGAGGAGGGCGGTGCGCACCTCGCCGCAGACGACGACCTCCTCGGTCTCCGCCTCCTTCTCCTCCGTGGCGCCTGCCCTGGTCGTCGCGTCCGTCGCCTCCGTCGCGTCTGTTACGTCCGTCGCGTCTGTCACGTCCGTCACGGCTCCAGGGCGAACGCGTAGTGCGCCCGGTCGGGCAGTTCCGGCGGCAGGACCAGGCCCTCGCCCCCGGCCCGCTTCTCCACCTGCGCGCGGACCTGCGCCTCGACGTGCACCTGGCCCAGCAGCACCCGTACCGCGTGCTCGACGGGCAGGAAGCGGGTGGGCAGGACGGAGAAGGTGCGGTACGCGGCGAAGGGGTGGGCCCGGGGGCTGAGCCGCAGCAGCGGGGGCAGCGCGTCCCAGTCGGCGGGGAAGGCGCCGCCCAGGTCCGCGAGGTCCTGGGCGCGCAGCACCGCCGCCCCGTCGTGCCGCAGCATCCCCAGCCGCAGCAACTGCCACACCCCGGCCAGGAACGGGCAGGACCACAGCCGCTCGCCCTTCTTCTCCTCGCTCCACAGCTCCACGTCGAGGAACACCGAGTGCTGCCGGGCCCCGGTCTCCGAGGGCGGCGCCCAGACGGGCGGCGCGCCGCGCATCGCCTCGGCCGCCTCGCCGTCGTGCGCCGAGGGGCCGCGCTGGCCGTTGCTCAGCCAGCCGCTCTCGGCGGCGGGCGGGCGGGAGCCGTCGCTGCCGGGCGGCGGCGACTCCACGAGCCGCCCCTCCACGGCGCGTGCCGGTTCCAGCTCCCCGGCCCGCGCGCAGCCCGACTCGCGGGCCAGGTAGTCGATCCGTACGCCCGCGGCCTCGGCCTCCTCGCACAGCATCGGCAGCAGCCGTTCGGGGGAGGAGAGGCGGCTGAAGTAGTCGTCGACGAGGAAGCAGGTGCTGACCCGGGTCCGGCGGCCGTGCGTACGGACCGCTGCGGCCCGGGCCGCGTCCGCCCACGGCCGCACCTCCTCGAAGTGCGCGCGCAGTCTCTCCCGGCCCGCCGCGAAGTCCTCCATGTACAAGTGGCCTAGTTCCAGGGAGAGATGGGACAGCGCCAGGGCCTCGGTGCGGGGGTCCGCGGTCTCCTCGCGGAACACGGGCTCCATCAGAACTCCTCCCAGGCACTGTCGTCGACGAGGCGACGGGCCAGCTGCTCCAGGGCGTTGCGGGTCTCCGGGTTCGCCACCTGGGTCTCCAGCACGTCCTCGTCGGTGATCAACTGCTCCTGGAGCTTGAGTACGGGCTCCTCGGGGATGCTCCCCAGCACCTTGCCGTGACCGAGCCCGTTCTCCGCGGCGAGCGTGTTCAGCTGGCGGCTGACCGCGTGCATCCACACCGCCTGGGGCGGGCGCGCGTACTTCACGGCGGGGGAGTCGGAGCCCGGGACCACCGCCCGTACGAAGCGGAGCGCCGCGCGCAGCCGGTCGGGGTCGTGTCCCAGCGCGGCCCCGCCCGCGAGCACGCCGCGTTCGCCGTACACCAGTCCCGCGGCGGCGAGGATGTGCTGCCGGGTCCACCGGTGGAAGACAAGCCAGCGGCAGGGGATGCCGCGCAGTTCGGGGCGGACCGTGCTCTCCAGCGCCATGTCCAGGGCGAAGGAGCGGCCCGCGCTGAGGTCCACCAGGACCAGGTCGAACTCCTCGTCGAGCCGGGCGAAGAGCTTCGTGCAGCGGTTCACGGCGTCCTTGCCGGTGACGAACTCGCCGCCGCTCAGGTCGCCCGGCACCAGTACCAGGCGGCCCGCACCGGCCGGGGCGTAGCGCAGCGAGTCGTGCTCGGAGCGGTCCCACACGTCGATGCGCAGCGGCTCGGCGACCGCGCCCCGCAGATAGCTGTGCAGGCCGCCGGACGCGGCGCCGCGCAGGACGCCGGGGACGTCGAAGACGGCGGCGGCGGTCGGGGAGCCGAAGTCGAAGTCCAGGTAGCAGACGTCGTCCCCGCGCAGGGCGCGGCGGTAGGCCAGATTGGCGCTGGTGACGGAGCGGCCGGTGCCGCCCTTGTCGGACGCGGCGAAGACGAGCACGGCTCAGCCCCCCTTGGTGCCGGCGTCGCGGGCGCGCGTCAGCGAGTCGAGGGTGCCCAGGGCTTCCATCGCCAGTGCGCAGGCGGTGCCCGGCTGCTCGGCGACCACTCTTCTGGCGCGTCGCAGGGAGATGTCCACGGCTTTCAGGGCGAGTTCCCGGTGGGAGTCCTCCTCGCCTTTCGCGTGCATCAGCTCCGCGCCGAACAGATGCCCCGCCTCGATGAGCAGAGCGGTGGCAAAACTGCTCAACTCCCTGCTTCTGATGGGTGGTTGCTCGTAGAGGTGGGTGGCGGCGACCATGCTTTCCGCCATGCGTTCCGTCATGCTCCAGGACACCGGTTGCTCGGAGGTGTCGGGGGAGTGCGGGTAAACCGCCCGTACGTTGTCCCAGAGCCGGATGCCCCGGCCCCGGGAGACCCGGCGCCGCCACAGGTGTTCGAGAAGGGATTCCGCGAGCCGGATCAGCCGGTCATAGGCGTCGATGTTCTTCGAGAATGTCGCAAGTTGAACGGTCCGTTTGAAAAGCTGCGCGGAGAAGTCCGACATTCGCCATTCGAGGGGCGGCCCCAGCCTTTCCGTCCCCAGCAGCGGCAGCCGCACCCCCGGGTTGTGCAGGTCCACCGCCGGGTCGCCGGGCGTCATCCGCCGGGTGATCCTGCCCCGTACCGCCAGCTCCTCCATGACCGCCACGGTCCGGGTCAGGTCGTCGTCGGTGGCGCGGCGGCGCACCAGGTCCTGGACGAGGATGGCGGCCACCGAGAGCGAGTAGTACTCGGACTCGGTCTGCGGGCCCGTCGCGGGCCACGGGATGTCCTCCAGCGGCCAGCTCCCGCCCTCCCCGAAGCGGGCGATCGTCGACCAGTACTGCTGGGTGATCTCCCAGCGCATCCGGAGCGCCTCGGAGAGCCGCTGCTGCTCCTCGTCCAGCAGGCCGAGCGTCAGCGTGCGCTCGGAGAACAGGTCGGCGATGCCGTCGAGGGCGACCACCGTGAAGTAGAGATACGGAACGTCGGCGGCGACCCCTTCGTACTGCTCGCCCGCCGCCGCCCTGGTGGGGACCTCGGGGGCCCCGTCGACCAGTCCCCAGGACCAGCCGCACTCGAACATCAGGTTCTCGTTGGCCAGTTCCTTGCGGACGTCGACCCCCAGGACGAAGGAGTCGCCGATCGCGGCCCGCAGCGGCTTCAGCCGCCGCTGGAGGTGCTGGACCACGACCCGGGTGGGGGCGTGGTCCTGGTTGACGAGGGAGAGCAGGTTCTGGCCGCGCGGCGACTCGATGTCGAAGGTGCTGACGCTGAAGCTGCGCAGAAGGCTGATCATGGCGGCGGTGAGGCGCTTCTGCGTCTTCGCCTCCAATTCCCTCGCCAGGTCCACGATTTCTTCGCGCCGCGGCGACCTGAGGAACACCTTGAGGAATCCGAGGGTCGCCAGAGAAAGTGTCACCGACATCGAATAGGAGTCGACAACACCCAATTCGCGCTGCTCGTCGGTCAGTTTCGTGTCGGTGTCGACGGGGTTGAAGTAATAGCCCCCGGAGAATTTCGGAGTGCCGTCCTCCGCCGTGTGGGCGCGCGTGAATTCGGTGAGGATGGAAAGGAGCCGCTGCGGAATGTCGAGCCGACCGCCGAGGGATTTCAGTACGTCCAGTACGTCGTCGGCCGTCTCGTCGGGGGAGTCGATCCTGAATGCGGGGATCTCGGTCGCCGGATACAGCAGGCACAGCAGCCGCTCGGCGTCCGCGACGCTGCTCTTCGTGCCCCACTGGCCCCATTCCCAGGTGCCTTTGGGGAATGAGCTGCGGGCAAGTGCCTGCCAGATTTCCAGAAGCTGCTGCCGCGGTTCGATCCGCATCCCCCGTGCCCCCTGATCTCCGATGTCGCGGCTGTGGCTACAGGGTGTGCCCGCAGACCAGGATCATGCCCTTGAACACGTCCTCGGCGCCGTCGCCTCCGAGGGCCGCACCGCCGTCCGCCGTGCTGCCGTCCGCCGCGCCGCCGTCCGCGCCGCCCTCGTCCTTCGCGGGCTTCGGGAGGCAGATCGAGTGCATGCGGAAGGTGCTGAGGTCGACGCGCTTCTCGAATGCCTTGTACACCTCGCCCTCGCCGACCGAGTACGCGGGGAAGTGCTGGTTGCCGACCCGGTAGCCCGTGGAGTGGCGCATCAGGGCCACGGCGAACGGGGAACGCGGGTGCAGCGCGCCGGTGAACGCGCCGACGGCGTCGTCGAACTCCTGGTACTCCGACGAGAGGGACTCGGCGACGAACATCATGGTGCCCAGGTCCCACTTGGACTCCGGCGGAAGGTCCGGCAGGTCGAACAGGTTGCCCGGCAGGACCGTGGCGGTGTCCCTCAGCCGGGTCCGGTCCTCGGTGCCCTTCGCGTCGCGGTAGGGCTTCCCGTCCGGTCCTTCCGACAGCACTTCCCAGAACGAGTCCCACATGGGCGCGTGCTTCTGGACCTGGTCGCCGAGCCAGGCGGTGTTGCTGGTGGAGAGTTCGTAGAGGGTGGTGCTGCGGCACCAGGGGAGCTGCGCGAGCGCCGGGTACAGATTGGCGCCGGTGCCGACGTCGATTCCACGGAGGGATTTGTCCGGCGTCAGATGCAGGGCGAAGAACTTCCGGACGATCTCCAGGATCTGCCGGTCGCCCTCGTAGAGTTCCGCATAGTGCATGGCTGCATAACAATCCGGATCAAAGCGATTCCATGGGGCCTCCTCATTCTTGCCGGAGACCTTGATGCGGGAATCGGCGAATCCGGAAGGGACTACTTCGCTCCCGGCGGTTCGCGCGGATGTGTCAGCCATCTATCCATCGTAGCGGCCGTAACCTTCGGCGTCAGCCTGTCCGTCCTTCTCGTTCGAAGGGCACGGTTGATCGTTTTCCGGCAATCGGTTCGCCCGGCGAGTTCGTCATGCATGCGGTTCTGATCATCGGGCGGTTGTCCCTGGACAGATCGGGACGCGATCGGTACACCCCGTAGAAGGATTATGTAATCTTCCGTGCACTTGAGGGCAGTTCCAGGAAGTGGGGGGCGAAATGCGAGATCACCCGGAAGAGAATTCCGCGAAGCGGGGGGAATCCTTCGCCGTCCGCCCCGTCACGGAGGACGACCTGCCGGAGCTCTTCGCGCTGGACCAGGAAGTCTTCGGGAAACACGGGTACCCGTACTTCATGCTGCGTCAGCTCTTCGACGCCCACCAGGGGCGGCTGCTCGTGGTGGACGCGCGGGACGTGCAGGGCACTCAGGGCGTGCCGGACCCGGGGGCGGGCCGTCTCGCCGGTTACGCGCTGACGGTCAACACGTACGACCGGAAGACGAGCTGGGTCTTCGGCCTCGGCGTCTCGCCCGGCTGCCGCCATCGCGGCGTGGGGCGGGCCCTGCTCGCTGAGGCGCTGCGGATGTCGGCCGAGGACGGCGTCGCGGAGGTCTGGCTGAGCGTCGAACCGGGCAACCGCCCGGCCATCGCCCTCTACCGCTCCCTGGGCTTCGGACCCGGCGAGTTCCGCGCGGACTACCTGGGGCCGGGGGACCACCGGCTCCTGATGCGGTGCGCACTGGGCTGGCGGCACGCGCAACCCCGCCCCCGCTGAACCGGACGGGGGGTGCCCCCCCCTGCTGAGCCCCCGAACGCCGTGCGTGCACCCTGGCGGCCACCCGCCCCCCTTCCCTACGATCACGGAGCAACGGGGGAACGGGGAGGGGTCCGCATGACAGTGCCCGCGAGACGCATCGAACGGTTCGTCACCTGGGTCATGAAGAACGTCGACGTCGTCGTCGCGGCCGCCATCGCGCTCACCATCGGCCTCCTCGACATCTTCGGCGACGTCCTCACCGACGACGTGGTCTCCGGCGCCACGCTCCTGGTCCTCGGCGCCCTCGCCATCGGCTCCATCGTCGAGCGGGTGCGCCAGCCCGCCAGCATCCAGGAGGCGATGGCCGGTACCCGGCAGGCCCTGGAGGACCAGGCCATGGTCACGTCGCTGCTCGGCAACGAGGTGGCGGAGGCGCTGCGGGACGCGCGCAGGGACACCCACCTCTGGTACTTCAAGGGCGGAACGGGGACGTATCTGAGGGCGGTGACGCTGCCGCAGTGCGTCGAGACCGCGAAGGTGCAGCGCTCCCAGCTCAACATCAAGATCGACATCGTGAACCCGGCCGACGACCGCGCCTGCGCCGCGTACTCCCGCTTCCGTCAGATGTTCGCCGGGGAACGCGCTGCCGCCAGCGCCGCCCTGTGGACCCGCGACCGCGTCCGCAAGGAGGCGTACGCGACCGTCCTCGCCGCAGCCTGCTACCGCCAGCAGCTCGCCACCCTGGAGATCGGCGTCCATCTGTCCTCCGTCGTCTCCACCCTGCGCTTCGACCTCTCCGAGAGCTGCCTCGTCATCACCCAGGACGACCCCTCGCGCACCAACCTCCTGATCCGCAAGGGCCAGCCGCTCTACGACTACTACGTCACCGAACTCCACCAGAGCCGCGAGCAGGCCACCGAACTCGACCTGCGACGCGCCCCGCAGCTCGCCCCGGAACCCACCGTGGACGAGGTCCGCGCCCTGTTCGACGCCCTGGGGATCGGGCTGCCGCGCGCGTTCACCGAGAGCGACATCGGCGAGATCATCGTGAAGGCCCTGCACGCGGAGGACCCCTATCGGAGGTGAGGCGCCCCCTCGGGGGTGCGCACGCATGGACGTATTCCTCGACTACGACGAACTCGAAACCGCCCTCGACCGCGCGCACACCGCCCTGCTGCGGGACCGTGCCCGCGCCGCACTCGTCGACATCGCCACGGGCGTACGGGAGTTGCCCGCCGTCCGCCACCCGCTCGGCTTCCTCTGCCTGCCGCTGCTGCGGGAAGGGCCGCGCGGCGTGTGCGTGCACCTCTTCGAGAGCGACACCGCCCCCGAGCCCGGCACCTCCCCGATGCACTCGCACAGCTGGGACCTGCACAGCCACGTCCTGTACGGGCAGGTCGCCAACCTCCTCGTCCGTACGGAGGACGGCGGCGACCGGCCCACCCACCGGGTGTTCGAGGTGCGCAGCGCCCCCGACGGCACCGACGAGATCCTGCCCACCCCGGTCCTGGTGCGCAGCGCGCCGGGCCCCCGCCGGGTCAGCTCGGGCGGCGAGAGCTACACCCTGCCCGCGGGGGAGTTCCACGCCACCGTCGTCGAACACGGGCGGCCCGCCGCCACCCTGGTCCTCGGCCTCGTCCGGCCCGGCCGCGCCGATCTCTCGCTCGGCCCGCTCGACGGCCGCGCCACCCGCTCGGCCCGCCGTCTGTGCGACGCCCGGCAGACCGCCCGCACCGTCAGCACCGCGCTCGGGAGGATGGACCGCCGTGACCGTTGAGCCCCGTACCGATGAACCCCGTACGTACGAGGACGAGAGGAAGGTCGCGGTCGCCGCCGCCGAGGAGGCCGGGGACCTGCTGCGCGGACGCTACGGCCAACTGCGCACCATCACCGGCAAGGGCAGCGCGGGCGACGTCGTCACCGACCTCGACCTCGCCTCCGAACGCATCGTCCTCGACCGCATCCGCCGCCACTTCCCCACGGACCGCATCCTCTCCGAGGAGGCGGGCGAGTCGGCCGGACAGGGGGAGCGGACCTGGCTCGTCGACCCCCTCGACGGCAGCAACAACGTCGCGATAGGGCTGTGCGTGTACGTCGTCGGGGTCGGCCTGTGCCTCGGCGAGCGCCCCGTCGTCGGCGTCGTCCACGAGCCCGTCACCCACCAGACCTGGCACGCCGTCGCCGGCCGGGGAGCCCACGGCCCCCGGGGACGGCTCACCGGACCCGCCCCCCGGCTGCCCGCCGCCGGACCCGTCGTCGCCTGGACCCAGGGGTACGACGTGGACCGCGCCGACCCCTTCGCCGCCGCCCTGCGCGGCGGGCTGGAACGGCGGTGCCGCCGGGTGCTCCAGCTGTGGGCCCCGCTGGTGGGGTGGAGCCTGCTCGCCCGGGGCTCCATCGACGCGTTCGTCGGCTACCGGGCGGAGGGCGTCGACCTGCCCGCCGGGGCGCTGCTGGCCGCCGAGGCGGGGGTGGAGCTGACGACGCTCGACGGGTCGCCGTTCAGGCCCGGGTTCAGCGGACCGGGCAGCGGGCGGAGCTTCGTCGCGGGGCGCGGCGCGACCCTCGCGTACGTACTGGAGGAAGTGGCGCGGTCCACGTCGTCGGCGTGATCAGGTGGTGGCTCGCGCCACGTCCCCGGGTGATCAGGTGGTGGCGGCCAGCGCCAGCGTCGAGGCCAGCGTCGCCGTCACCGCCAGCACGAAGCCCGTGCCGACGAACCGGCCCAGCGCCACCTGTGTCCCGTGCCACCGGCACCGCTCGAACCACAGGAGGGTGGCGAGCGACGCCCACGGGGTGACGACGGGGCCGACGTTGACGCCGACGAGCAGGCCCAGGAGCTGGTGCGTGTTGCCGTCCGGAACGGCCGCTTCCCCGGCCACGTACGCCGGAAGGTTGTTCAGTACGTTGGACACTCCGGCCCCGACGCCCGCCGCGCGCAGCATCCCGAGGAGCCCGTCGTCCGCGCCGAGCGCGGAGGCCAGAGCCGCGTGCAGGCCGTTGGCGTTGACGGTCTCCACGACCAGGAACATGCCGGGCACCAGGATCAGCAGGCGGTAGGGGATCAGCGACCACGTCAGCTCGCTGCGACGCCGCACCGCGAACACCACCACCACGACCAGCGCCGCCGCCCCCGACGCCATCCACAGCTCCACGTCCGCCACCAGGATCGCGAGCAGGAACCCGGCGCAGGCCACGGCGCTCACCCGGAACAGCACCGGGTCCGCCGGAGCCGGTGCCGTCGGCGGCTCGTACCGGTCCGCGCCCCGCTTGCCGCGCCGCCAGTAGAAGCCCCACAGGCACGCCATCGTCACCGCGATCGACGCGAGCTGCGCCGCCCACAGGGTGGCCGCGAGTCCCGAAGCGGAGAGCGCGATGCGGTCGGCGGCGAGGAGATTGGTGAGGTTGGAGGCGGGGAGCAGGAGGCTGGCGGTGTTCGCGAGCCAGACCGTCGTCATCGCCATCGGAAGTGCCGCGATGCCCACCCGGGTGGCGAGCGCCAGCATCACGGGGGTCAGCAGGACCGCCGTCGTGTCCAGGTTCAGGGCGATGGTCGTCACCGAGGCGAAGGCCACGCACAGCCCGAAGAGCGCCAGGTAGTTGCCGCGTGCCGTCCGCGCCACCCACGACGCGATGACGTCGAAGACACCCGCCTTGCCCGTCAGCTCGCCCAGCACGATCACCGTCGCCAGGAACAGCAGCAACGGGCCGATGCGCTCCATGACGTCACCCGCCGGACCCGTCGGCAGCAGCCCGGTCGCCACGGCGAGCAGCCCGAGCGCGAGCAGCCCGAAGGCCACCCAGTCCAGCGGATGAAAACGTCTGAGGAGGGGCACGATCGACACATTAATTCCCACTGACGCACCCTGACGACCTCCCCCACGATGGAGAGCGGGCTCCCGACGCCCTGCGACTCCGCCTCCGGCGTTGTCGTCAGTCGCAATGTTCCCCAAGGTCTCGGCTTCGCTCGACCAGGGGAGGCCCCACGCGCCATCCCTCCCTCCTCCGCCTTGGATTCGAAGCCGCATGACGCCGCTCGCTGATCCGCTCTCCATCGCGGGGGAGGTCGTTACCATTGGGTCTATGGCCAGCCACGGTGAACTCGGGGACGGGGCAAGCGAGTTGGACTTCTTCATCAGCTATTCGCCGGCCGACGAGCAGTGGGCGTCCTGGATCGCCTGGACGCTGGAGGACGCCGGGTACCGCACGGTCGTCCAGGCGTGGGACTTCGTCGCCGGAACGAACTTCATCGACTTCATGGACCGGGGCGTCAGCGAGTCCGCCGCCGTCATCGCCGTCCTCTCCCGTCACTACGCCCGCTCCACTTACGGCCGTATGGAATGGCAGGCCGCGCTGCGCTCCTCGCCGCAGGCCCCCGAGCGCAAGCTGCTCACCGTAAGGGTCGAGGACACTCCCATCGAGGGGCTGCTCGCCACGCTCACGTACGTCGATCTGGTGGGCGTCGCCGACCCGCAGACCGCGCGCGGTCTGCTCCTCACCCGGATCGAGCAGGCCCTCGAAGGCAACGCCCGCCCCTTGGTCCGCCCCGGTTTCCCCGGCCGGGCGACCCCCCGGCCCGCCGCCCCCGACCTGCCCGGAGTGCCGGAACCCGGCAGGGTCGGCGGTCCCGGCTGGGCGGGCCGCCGACGCCCCGTCACGGCCCCCGCCTACCCCCTCTCCGACGGCGGTACGGCAGGCCAGGGCGAGGGCGCCGTCAACGTCCTGCACCTCGCGGGACCCGACTTCGGGCGCGGGCGCGAACCCGACGCCCTGGCCCGGGAGATCCGAGGCGACCTCATCGAGCTGCGCGACGCGGGCGCGCCCGCCCCCGACCTCCTCGTCGTCACCGGGGACCTCACCGCGTCCGGCAGCCCCCGCGAGTGCGACCAGGCGCTCAGCTTCCTCACCGCCCTGCGCTCCCAGCTGGAACTGCCCCCGCAACGGGTGATGATCGTGCCCGGCGGCCAGGACGTCAGCCAGGCGGCCTGCCTCGGCTACTTCCACACCTGCGAGGCCGACGAGGTCGCCCCGCAGCCGCCGTACTGGCCGAAGTGGCGGCACTACACCCGCCTCTTCCGCAGCTTCTACCAGGGCCTGGACACCGTCTTCGACAGCGACCAGCCGTGGACCCTCTTCCCCGTCCCGGAACTGAACACGGTGGTGGCGGGCTTCAACTCCTCCATCGGGTTCAGCCACCGCCGGGAGGAGCAGTTCGGGCTGATCGGCCGCGACCAGGCCGCCTGGTTCTCCGAGGCGCTGCGCCAGTACGAGGCCGAGGGCTGGCTCCGCATCGGCGCGCTCCGGCACCCGCTGACCGAGGCGACACGGCCGGGCGACGCGGCGGGCGGACCCGGCGCGCTGCGCGACGCCGACACCTTCGCGCGCCTCGCCGCACCCCGCCTGAACCTCCTGCTGCACGGCCCGACCGGCGGCCCGCGCACCACGACCGGACGCCCCAGCCGCACCGAACTGGCGGCAGCGGCCCCGCCGGGGCGGGCGGGGCACGGCTCCGCCCGAGGGCCGGACGGCCCCGGCGGCCCCGCCCGCCCCGGCGGCCGTACGGGACAGCTGAAGGGCGGCGCGGGCTTCGGCGAGCGGACCGGCCCCGGTGGCTTCGGCGACCGCTCAGGCCCCGGTGGCTTCGCTGACCGCACAGCCCCCGGCGGCCCCGCCCGCCCCACCCCCGCCGAGCGCCCCGGCCCCCTCCAGCTCTTCGGAGCGGCGGCCCCCGCCCGCTTCCAGCTCCTGCGCGTCACCGCCGAAGGCGCGGAGCGCTGGTCCGACCGGCCCGCCGCCGACCCCGAGACCTTCGCCGCCGACTGGCACCGCACCGCCCGCGTCTTCCCCGTGCCCGACCTCCCCGACCTCGGCTTCCCGACGGCCGCGGCCCTGCCCGACCGCTCGACGGCCGACGACCCCGTCGACTCCCTCGTCGAGCGGGTCAAGGAGATCTGCCGGGTCAAGCGCGAGGGGGTCAGCCTGCGCGACGCCGCCCGCCGGTCGCCCGACGACATGGCGCAGATCCTCGCCACCTGGCAGGAGGAGGGCGTCGTACGGCAGCAGCGCATCGCCGTGCACCCCGGCACGCCCACCGAGGAGGACCTCGACCGGTTCGCCGCCCAGGTGCACGCCACCACCGCGTCCTCGCAGGACACCGCCGAAGCCGTCCTCGTGCACGCGGGCGACGCACCCGCGCGGAGCCTGCGCGAGCGGGCCGCCCGGCACGGGGTACGTGTGCGGGTGCGCAGCTTCCTCCAGTTCCAGGGGCTGCTCGACCTGCGCGAACACGTCGCCGCACAGACCGCCGCCCTGCACGAGGCGGGCCAGTACGCCCCCGACCTCTACCTCCCGCAGCGCTACCGCGACACCTCCCGCCGCGACGGCCAGGGCTCCACCGAACGCGACGGCCTGGTCGAGGCCCTGCTGGAACTCCTCGACGACGACCACGGCCGCTTCGTGCTGCTCCTCGGCGACTTCGGCCACGGCAAGACCTACGCCCTGCGCGAGCTGGCCCGCCGCATCCCCGAGCAACTCCCGTACCTGATACCGCTGTTGATCCCGCTCAACACCCTCGACCGGGCCCAGTCCCTGGAGGGCCTGGTCGCCGCCCACCTCGCCGCCCATCACGTCGACACCATCGACCTGCGCGCCCTGCGCTACATGCTCGCGCAAGGCCGGGTCGTGCTCCTCTTCGACGGCTTCGACGAGCTGGTCAACCGGGTCTCGTACGACAGCGCCGCCGACCACCTCAAGGTCCTCATCGACGCCTGCGTCGGCAACACCAAGATCATCGTCAGCAGCCGTACCCAGCACTTCAAGAACCAGCAGCAGGTCCTCACCGCACTCGGCGAACAGGTCGGCCTCCTCCCGCAGCGCAAGGTCCTGACCGTGGAGGGCTTCACCTCCCGCCAGATCCACGCCTACCTCCGCAACACCTACGCCGACGAGCACACCGCCGACCAGCGCTTCCACCTCCTCGAAGGCATCCCCGACCTGCTCGCCCTCTGCCGCAACCCGCGCCTGCTGTCCTTCGTCGCCGACCTCTCCCCGGACCAGCTGCGCACCGTCGCGGGCGCGGGCCGCGCGCTGAGCCCGGCACGGCTGTACGAGGACGTGTTCACCTCCTGGCTGGCGTACGAGGAAGTGCGCGGCCACGGCGGACCCGGAGCCCCGCCGGGCCTGGGCATCGACGCCCTGTGGAAGGCGGTGACCGCGCTCGCCCTGCGCCTGTGGGAGTCCGGCCGCACCGCGCTGCGCCTGGACGAGCTGACGGAGATGTCCGGCCGCACCCTGACCGGTCTTACCGCCTCCCCGATGACCGTCCACGAGTCCGCGCAGGCGGTCGGCGCGGGCACGCTGCTGGTGCGCAGCGACGACGGGGTGTTCCAGTTCATCCACGGCTCGGTGGTGGAGTGGCTCGTCGCACGCGAGGCGGCGGCCCAACTCGACCGGGGGCAGCACGGGTTGCTGTCGGCGGGACTGCTCAGCCAGCTCTCCGTGGAATTCCTCTGCGACCTCGCCGACCACGAGAAGTGCGTTCGCTGGGTGCGCAACGTCCTCGACTCGCCGGGGCACGGCGGCGGCGACGCCGCCCGCGCCAACGCCCTGCGCATCAGCAACCGCCTCAAGGTCCCCTCCCACGCCGACCTGCGCGGCGCGCGCCTCGCCGGGGAGGACCTCTCCCACCGCGACTTCTCCGGCGTGGACCTGACCGGCGCGGACCTCACCGGCGCGACCCTCGTCGGCGTGAACCTGACCCGCGCCGACCTCACCGGCGCCCGCCTCACCGGGGCGCGCCTGGACCGCGCCGACCTGACCGGTGCGGACCTCACCCGCGCCGACCTCTCCCGCGCCCGGCTCACCCGGGCCCGGATCGCAGACGTACGGCTGTCCGGAAGCAGGTGGGTGCGGGCCGCGCTCATCGACGCGGAGCTGGACGAACAGGTGCGCGCGGCAGCGGAGTTGAAGTGGGCCGCCATCGCGCCGGGCATGCCCGTGGAGGCCGGTTTCCGGCCCTCCGCGGTGGGTGTTCCTTACGGGTTCGACATGCGGACGAGCCGCCTCCCCGAGCCCATCGCGTACAGCCCCGACGGGGAACTCCTCGCCGTCGGCAGCGAGGACGGCGGAGTCCTCCTCTGCGGCACGGACAACGGGCTCGCCCTGCGCACCCTCCAGGGCCATGTGGGGCGGGTGTACGCGGTCAAGTTCCGCCCCGACACCATCGCCACGGGCGGCTCGGACGGAACGGTCCGCCTCTGGGACCCGGTCACCGGACGCTGCCGCCACCGCCTGGACGTGCACCCCGGCGGGGTGTGGCCGGTCTCCCTCGACACGGAAGGAACGCTGCTCGCCACGGGTGACCGGGAGGGCCTGGTCACGGTGTGGGACACGGCCACCGGGCTGCCCGTGCACCGTCTCCCCGGCCACACCGCGCCCGTCTACACGACCGTCTTCAGCCCGGACGGCCGACTGCTGGTCACCGGCGACGCGGCGGCCCGGGTGCGGGTCTGGGACCTGGCGACGGGCCGGGGCGCGTACGAGGCCGAGGGGCATCAAGGGGCCGTCTACCGGGCCCGGTTCAGCCCGGACGGGACCCTGCTCGCCACCGCCGACATGGGGGAGGAGGAGCACGGAGTCGTACGCGTCTGGCGGGCCTCGGACGGCGAGCTGCTGCACGAGCTGGCCGGGCACGCGGGGCGGGTGTACACACTGGACTTCCACCCGTCAGGGACGCTGCTGGCGAGCGGCGACACGGAGGGGCGGGTCAAGCTCTGGGACCCGGTCCTCGGCACGCCCGCCGGGGCCCTGGAGAGCTTCACGGGGGCGGTGTACCAGGTGCTGTTCGGCGACGAGGGCCGCCTGCTGGCCGCCTGCGACAGCGACGGTGCGGTACGGGTCTGGACGGTCGCCGACCGGCGCAGCGGCGGCCACACGGTCACCCTCCGCCCCCGCCAGCCCGCCGAACACCGGGGCTCGGCCTGGGCGTGCGCGTTCCGCCCCGGCGACGGGCAGCTGCTGACGGTCGGCAACGACGGCGGCGCACGCATCTGGGACGCCGCGACGGGCCAGGGCAAGCGCATCCTGCGCGGGCACGGCAGGCGGGTGGTGTCGGTGCGCTTCAGCGCGGACGGCGCGCAACTGGCCGCCACCGGCAACGACGGCGTCGTACGCCTGTGGGACACCCGCACCGGGCAGCGCACCCACGAACTCACCGGCCGGGGCGACCGGTTGGTCTCCGCCGTCTACAGCCCCGCCGAGTCCGTCCTCGCCACGGCGAGCAACGACGGCGACGTGTACCTGTGGAACCCGGGGACCGGCGAGTACCTCCGTGAGTTCGACGCGGAGACCGAACACGTCTGGGCCGCCGCCTTCACCACCGACGGCACCCTCCTCGCCACCGCGAACGACGACGACACGGTACGGCTCTGGTACCGGTCGACGGGAGCCCACGTCAGCGTCCTGGACCAGCACCGGGGGAGGGTGCGGTCGATAGCGTTCCGGCGCGGGTCGGACGTGCTGGCGACGGGGTGCGACGACAGCCACGTGCGGGTGTGCGAGGGCCGGACCGGGGAACTGCTGGCCGACCTGACGGGCCATCACGACCGGGTGTACGGGGTCGCCTTCGGCTCCGGGAGGCAGGGGGAGTGGCTGGCGAGCGCGGGCTGGGACGGCGCGGTGCTGGTCTGGCGGGACGGTGAACTCGCCCACCGCCTGGAGGGGTTGGGCGGACGCCTCTGGACGGTCGCGGCGCACCCCACCCGCCCCCTGGTCGCGTCGGCCGGGGACGACCGGCGCATCCTCCTCTGGGACGCCGAGACGGGCGAACAGTTCGCGGACCTGGCCGCTCACACGGGCCGGGTGCTGTCGGTCGGCTTCTCCCCGGACGGGAGGCTGCTGGCCAGTGCGGGGGAGGACGGAACGGTGCGCCTGTGGGCGGTGCCGGACGTCGGTCCCCCTGCCCTGCGGGCCACGCTGGTGGGGGTGCCGGGAGCGTGGGCCGCTCTGACGCCCGGCGGGGGCTACAAGAGCGAGGGGGACGTGGACGGCGAGTTCTGGCACGTGGTGGGCATGGCCCGCTTCGTCCCGGGCGAACTCGACGAATTCCTCCCGGGGGTGCACCGGCTCCCTCTGGGCGAGGAGCTGTAGCCGCCGCCGGGGGCCGGAGTCACGGACGGGGGCTGCGTCCCTCGCACCGAGAGGGGTATCGGCTTCCTGACCGGAAGCCTCCGGCCTGAAGCGGACTTGAGGCCAAGTGCCGCTCCCGCGCGCCCGGTTCCGCGCGTTCCCGCCCCTCCCCGACGCTGGACAGAACTCCCCCCGGCGAGTACACCGAGTGACAGGGTTCGCGCACATTCACCGGGGGGACGAGGAGATGAGGACGAAATGGAGTCTCACGAGGGCTGTTATTTACCGGCATGCACCGAATGGGCCGAAGTGCGTCCGGCTACGAAGAGTGACCTGCCGCAGGTGGTGGGCCTGGGCATCACCGCGTACGGAGGCGACGCCTACAGCCCTCATGTGCTCCGCCAGCTCCTGGACGTGCACGGTGAGGGAGTGCTCGTCCTCGAAGGACGGGAGGAGCCCGACGGGCCCGGCACGGGCGACGGCGCGGTCGGTGTCGCTGGTGCCGCTGGTGCCGCTGGTGTCGTGGGGTACGTACTCGTCGCCCGTTCCCCTCGTACGCGCGTGAGCTGGGTGCTCGACCTCGTCGTCGACAAGCGGTTCCAGGGACTCGGCTTCGGGCGCCGCCTGCTGTCCGCCGCCGTACGCAGGGCCGAGCGCGACGGCGTCAGTGCCCTCCGCGTGACGGCGGAGCCGGGCAACCGTGCGGCCGTCGAGCTCTGCCGATCGCTGGACTTCGTCGTGGAGAGCGACGACCCCGACTACTTCGGGCCCGGCGAGCGCCGCCTCGTGCTGTGCCGTCTCGGCAGCAGGTACCCCATGCGGTGAGGAGCGCGGGGGCGGCGGCCGGTGTCAGCCGGTCGTCGAGCCGCCGTCCACCGTGAACTCCGTGCCCGTGACGTACGACGACGCGTCCGACACCAGGAACCGCACCGGCTCTCCGACCTCCTCGGGGCGGCCCACCCGGCCCAGCGGGAGGTGCGACCAGTCACAGACAAACCCGCACGTTCAGCCTACGAGGACCGCCCCACCCCATCCTCACCTGGGCACACGCCCGTAGGTCCGCCGGAAGAACAGCAGCTGCTCACCCTCCCGGCGCGCCGAAGGCGCCCGGCGTCCACCCGACCTCCGCGAACCTGTCCACGCCCGCCGCCCGGATCTTCGGCCGGGTCGACGACGTGTGCGCCGGGCAGAAGCAGATCAGCGGCGGGTCGAGCGAGACCGACGAGAACGACCGCACGGCCATGCCCGTCCTTGTTTCTCCTCGGTATGTGCCCGACAGTTTCTACTAGGTATGTGCCTGACAGAAACAGCTCTGACGGGATACCGGCGCCGAATCCGTGGTGCCGGACGGCTGGCTGTGCACGGGAGAGGTGGGCATCCTTGATGCCCCCGGGAAACCTGCCCTTCACCGACCGGAACCCAGGAGAGGGAGCCCCACTCGTATGAACGCGCGCACCCCCGCCCACCCCGCAGGCACCCTGAACCCCACCGAGGAGCAGGAGGAGCTGAGGGTGGCCGTCCGGTCCGTCCTCGCCCGGCACGAGGGCCCCGCTGCCTGGCAGCCCCTCACCCGCGACATCGGCGTCGCCGCCCTCGCGATACCCGAGGAGTACGGCGGCCTCGGCTGCGAGGGACGCACCGAAGTGCACGTTGTCATGGAGGAGTTGGGCCGCGCGCTGAGCCCCGTCCCCTACCTGGGCTCCGCCGTCCTCGCCACCGAGGCCCTGATCGCCTCCGGCAACGACGAGGTGTGCGCCCGCCTCCTGCCGTCCCTCGCCGAAGGGGCCTCGGTCGCCGCCCTCGCCTGGGCCGAGGCCGACGGCGAGAACGCGCGCGGCACCTGGGAGGCCGCCGAGCTCACCGCGTACGCCGAGGAGAGCACGGCCACCGGCGACTGGCTGCTCACCGGAACCAAGGAGTACGTCCCCACCGCCGACGCGCCCGACGTCCTCCTCGCCCTCGCCCGCACCCCCGGGGGTCTCGCGCTCTTCGAAGTCCCGCACCCCGAGGGCCTGTTCCTGCCCCTCCCCGCGATGGACCGCACCCGCCCGCTCGGCCGGATCGTCCTGGACGCCACTGCGGCCCGGCTGATCAGCACCGAAGGGGCGCGCATCGCCTCCCGGGTCCGCGACCTGGCGATCACGGCACTCGCCGCCGAACAGGTCGGGGCCGCCGCCCGCGCCCTGGAGATCACCGTCCAGTACGCCAAGGACCGCGTCCAGTTCGGCCGCCCCATCGGCTCCTTCCAGGCCGTCAAGCACCGCATCGCCGACGCGTACGTCCTCCTGGAGGCGGCCCGTTCCCTCGCTCTCGCCGCCGCCGACTCGGGGGCCGCGCCCGGTCCGGCCGCAGCCGCGAAGGCCGCGTGCTCACAGGCGTACCAGCACGTCTCCGGCGAGATGATCCAGCTGCACGGCGGCATCGGCATCACCTGGGAACACCCCGCCCACGACTTCTTCAAGCGCGCCCACGGCACCGCCCACTTCCTCGGCTCGCCCGACACCCACCGCGCCCGCCTGGCGAAACTCCTGGGATTCACCGCCGCGTCCAGGGCGGAAGTGCTCGCGTAACCTCGGGCGGACCGATCACGTCGTACGGAAGAAGGCCCGGTCCGATGAAGCTCCTGCGCGCGGCGGACCGCAGTGCCGTCCCCTGGAAGAACGGCGGCGGCATCACCCGGGAGATCGCCGCCCGCCCCGAGGGGGCCGGGTCGGCGGACTTCGGGTGGCGGGTCAGCCTCGCGGAGGTGGCCGCCGACGGCCCGTTCTCGGCGTTCCCCGGCGTGGACCGCGTCCTGACCATGGTCGAGGGGGAGGGCATGGACCTCACTCTGGAGGGCGTCGGCCCGCGCCGGGTGGACGCCCGCTTCGTCCCGCAGCGCTTCCCCGGCGACGTACCCACCGGCTGCCGTCTGCTCGGCGGCCGCGTGGTCAACCTCAACGTCATGCACCGCAGGGGAAGTTCGTACGCGGCGGAGGTCGAGGTCGTGACCGGGGACGTGACGACGGGCGGAGCCCCGGAGCCCGGCTCCACCCGGATCGTGGTGCCGCTGGACGCCGGAGCCGTCCTGCGGAGGCGCGGGGACGCGCCGCTGGAGCTGGAGCGGTACGACGCGCTGGTGTTCACGGACCCCGCCCCTCCTCCCGCCCTGATCCGCAGCGAAGGCCGCACGGCGGTGCTGACCCTGCGCCACCCCTGAGCGTGCGGCCGGTCAGACCACCCAGTCCGGGTCGACCTCCAGGCCCGAGATCCGGGTGAACTGCTCGTCGCTGAGCGGGAGGTGCAGCGCGCCGAAGTTGTCCGCGAGATGAGCGGGGGAGGACGTGCCCGGCAGCGGCACCACGTGGGGCGACCGGTGCAGGTGCCAGGCCAGCGCGACCTGCGCCGGGGTGGCGCCCAGCTCCTTCGCGACGGCCGCCACCGGACTGTCGTCGGCGGTGTGCGCGCCCATGGCCACCGGGTGGTACGGCAGGAACGCGATGCCGCGCCCCGCCGTGTAGTCGACGACGTCCTCGTGCTGGCGGGCCGCCAGGTTGTACACGTTCTGCACGGCGGCGACGGGCACGACCTCCTGGGCCGCCTCGATCTCGGCGACGGTCACCTCCGAGAGACCGATGTGCCGGACCTTGCCCTCCTCCTGGAGCTGCTTGAGCGCGCCCAGTTGGTCGGCGAGCGGGTACTCGGGGTCGATGCGGTGCAGGTAGAGGAGGTCGATCCGCTCGGTGCGCAACCGGCGCAGGCTCAGCTCGGCCTGCTGGCGGAGATAGGCGGGGTGCCCGTGCGTCACCCACTCGAAGGGGCCGGGCCGTACGACGCCGACCTTCGTCGCCACCGCCACCCGGTCGCGGAACGGGGCCAGGGCCTCGGCGAGCAGCTCCTCGTTGGTGCCGAGCGCATAGGCGTCGGCGGTGTCGAAGAGGTCGACACCCAGCTCGACGGCCGTGCGGAGGAGGGCGACGGTCTCGCCTCGGTCGGTGACCGGCCCCCATACCGGGGCGGTGATGCCGCTGCGGGCGTCGGGGGCGTCGGCGAGCCGCATGGCTCCGTAACCGACGCGGTGGACGGGAAGGTCGCCGCCGAGGAGGAAGAGGGGGGAAGAGGTGCTGGTGGTGCTGGTGTTGTTGTTCGTCATGCAAGGAACGCTAGGAGCTCACACCGGTGTGAGGTTCAAGCGACTGTGAGGGGGATCACGTTGAAGATCGGTGAGCTGTCGAAGGCGACCGGGGTGAGCGTACGGCTGCTGCGCTACTACGAGGAGCAGGAACTGCTCGCCGCCACGCGCACCGGCGGGGGGCATCGCTCGTACGCACCGGACGCGCCGCAGCGGGTGCGGCGCATCAGGGCGTTCCTCGGGGCGGGCCTGCCGACCCGGATCATCCGGCAGATCCTGGACTGCGCGTGCGGTGCGGCGTCCGAGGTCGAGCCCTGCCTGGGCGGGCTGCTGCACGAGCAACTGCGGGCGGTGGAGGAACGGGTCGCGGAGCTTCAGGAGGCGCGGGAGGCGCTGGTAGGGCTGCTGGCGGAGCTGGAGGGGCTGGAGGGGCCGGTACGCGTGGCCGCTTAGGGCTTCCGCATACGGACGCGAGAGTGCCCGCGCCCCGGGACTGCGGGGGCGCGGGCACACGCGTACGCGAGAGGTCCGGCGGCTACTGCTGGGCGGTGCCGGTCGTGTGCTGCGCGGTGTTGGTGGAGTTGGCGGCGTTGCTGGCGGTGCTGGTGACGGTGCCGGTGGCGGTCTCGGTCACCTCGTCGAGCAGTTCGCCCGAGACGGGGAGCTGGGACAGCTGGTCCGCGGGCTCCGCCGCGTGCGCGCCCGGGGCGGGGGAGACCAGGGCGGCGAGGAAACCGGCGGCGAGGGAGGCGGCGGCGGCCATGCTTCGTTTCTTCATACCGTTATCAACGTGCGGGGGCCCCATGGGTCACGCCGGTAGTGGAGTTCCGTGTGGGGTGGGGGCGGGGGTTCAGGCCGCTGCGCGGGGCAGCTCTCCCCTCTCCGCCCCTTCCCCGAGGGGCCCGCGCAGGCTCCGCCCGCCCTCGTCACCCCTCCAGTACGCGCCCCCGGCAGTCCCCCGGCCTCCCCCACGCGTCCCGCAGCGGCCCCGTCTTCCGCAGCCACAGCGACAGGTCCAGCTCCTGGGTGTACCCCACCGCCCCATGGAGCTGGAGCGCCGTCCGGCCCGCCGCGTACGCCGCCTCGCCCGCCGTCACCTTCGCCGCGGCGACATCCGCCCCGGCGCGGCTCAGCGCCGCCCCGTACACCAGCGGCCGGGCGAATTCGAGGCCCACCAGCGTGTCCGCCAGGCGGTGCTTCACCGCCTGGAAGGACCCGATCGGCGTCCCGAACTGCGTGCGCTGCTTCACGTACGAGACCGTCCGCGCCAGCAGCGCGTCCCCGACCCCGAGCGCCTGCGCGGCGGTGAGCAGCATCGCCGACTCCCGCGCCGCCACCACCGATGCGACCGGAACGGGGAGCGCCTCGCCGGCCCCGGCCGCAGGGGTCACCGCGAACAGTCTCCGCGCCGCATCCGAAGACACCCGAAGCGCTCCACCGGGCGGCAGTACGGCCGGCCGCGCCCCGAGCACGAAGACCGCCTCCGCCGCGTCCGCGTCCAGCGCGTACCCGCCCTCCTCGGCCAGCGTCACCATCGCCCGGCCCGCGGCGATCCTCGGCAGCCACTCCTTCGCCAGACCGGGCGACCCGGCGAGCAGGACCGCCGCCGCAACGGTCTCCACGTACGGACCGGGCACCGCGTGCCGCCCTAACTCCCTAAAGGCGACGACCAGTTCGACCGGCAGCAGCCCCACCCCCTCGTGCTCCTCCGGCACGGCCAGCGCGAAGACGCCCGCCTCCGCGACCCGCCGCCACACCTCCCGCCCCGGCCCGTGGTCCCCGGACTCCCACGCCCGTACGACGGCGGGCGTGTCGGCCGAGGTGAGCATCGCGTCCAGCGAGCGGGCGAAGTCGGACTGCTCGCGGGTCAGCAGGAAACGCATCAGCGGCGCCCCTTCGGCAGGCCGAGCAGGCGCTCGGCGATGATGTCGCGCTGGATCTCGTTCGTACCGGCGTAGATCGGCCCGGCGAGCGCGAAGACGTACCCCTCGGCCCACTTCCCGTCCGCCAACTCCCCGTCCGAACCCATCAGTTCAAGGGCCGTCTCGTGCAGGGCGATGTCGTACTCGGACCAGAAGACCTTGTTCAGGCTGGACTCGGCGCCGATGGTCTCCCCGGCGGCGAAGCGCGACGCGTTCGCCCAGGTGAAGAGCTGGTACGCACGCGCGCCGATCAGCGCGTCCGCGACCCGGTCCCGTACCGCCGTGTCCGCCGGATCGCCGTACGTGCGCCAGTCCCGGGCGAGACGGCCGGCGGCGGCCAGGAAGCGGCCGGGGGAGCGGAGCATCAGCCCGCGCTCGTTGCCGGTGGTGGACATGGCGATCCGCCAGCCCCGCCCGGCCTCGCCGATGACGTCCTCGTCGGGCACGAAGACCTCGTCGAGGAAGAGTTCCGCGAAGGCGGGCTTGCCGTCGAGGCGGCCGATGGGCCGGACGGTGACCCCGGGCGCGCGCAGGTCGAACATCAGGTACGTCAGCCCCCGGTGCGGCCGGTCCGCGTCCGGGTCGCTGCGGAAGATGCCGAAGGCGCGATCGGCGAACGCGGCCCGCGAGGACCACGTCTTCTGCCCGGAGAGCAGCCAACCCCCCGGTGTCCGTACGGCGGTCGACCTCAGCGAAGCGAGGTCGGAGCCGCTCTCCGGCTCCGACCACGCCTGCGCCCAGACCACCTCGCCCGTGGCCATCGACGGCAGCACCCGTGCCCGCTGCTCGTCCGTCGCGTGGTCGAAGAGGGTCGGGGCGAGGAGGTTGATGCCGTTCTGGGAGACCCGTCCCGGCGCGCCCGCCGCGAAGTACTCCTCCTCGAAGATCAGCCACTGGAAGATGTCCGCACCCCGGCCCCCGTACTCCTCGGGCCACGACACGACCGACCACCGGTCGGCGGCGAGCCGCGCCTCCCACTCCCGGTGGGCGGCGAAACCCTCCTCCGTCTCCAGGGAGGGGAGGGGTCCTTCGGGGACGCGGGCGGCCAGCCACGCCCGGGCCTCGGCCCGGAAGGCGTCCTGCTCGGCGCTGAAGTCGAGGTCCACGGAACTCAGCCCTCCGACGTGTGCGCGGAACCCCGGGCGGCGCTCTTCATCGCCGCCACGTCCATCCCGCCCAGCGAGTCCTTCGCCGTCTCCGCGTTGTGCGCGTGCGCGAGGTGGTGCAGGCCGAAGACGGAGTCCATCCCGGTGTGCAGGCCCTGGAGGTCCTCGGCCTGGTTGACGGCGCGCTTGGTGAGGGCGAGCCCCAGGCGCGGCATGACGGCGATCCTCTCCGCCAACTCCCTCGTCCGGTCGGCGAGTTCGTCCCGCCCCACGACCCGGTTGACCATCCCGACCTCGTACGCCCGCCGAGCGCTCATCCGGTCGCCCGTGAACAGGAACTCCTTCGCGACGCGCGGCGGCATCACCCACGGGTGGGCGAAGTACTCGACGCCCGGAATCCCCATCCGTACGACCGGGTCGGCGAAGAAGGCGTCGTCGGACGCGACGATCAGGTCGCAGACCCACGCCAGCATCAGCCCGCCCGCCACGCACGCCCCCTGCACGGACGCCACCACCGGCTTCGGCAGCTCGCGCCAGCGCCTGCACATCCCCAGGTACACCTCGGACTCGCGGGCGAACCGGCTCTCGGCCCCCGCCTTGTCCGAGTGGTCCCACCACAGCCCCGCCCGCCGCTCGAAGGGGAGATGGGCGTCCCGCTCGGGGGTGCCGATGTCGTGCCCCGCGGAGAAGTGCTCACCGGCTCCCGCCAGCACGACCACCTTGACCTCGCTGTCCGCCGAGGCCCGGTAGAAGGCGGCGTCCAGGGCGTAGGTCATCGCGGAGTTCTGGGCGTTGCGGTACCTCGGGCGGTTGAGGGTCACGTACGCGACCTGACCGCGCCGTTCGTAGAGAACGGGCTCGGAAGCGGGCGCTTCGGAAGCGGGCGCTTCAGTCGCGGGCGCTTCGGACGCGGTGGTGGACGGGTCGGGTGTGTCGGATGCGTCGGACGTCTCGGCTGTCATGGCGGAACCATCCTTCCCTAACAAGTGTTTGGTAGGTTAACGTACGCCCATGAGCAGCGTCGAGGAGTTCCGCGCCGAGATCCGGGACTGGCTACGAAGCCAACTCAGCCGGGAATTGGCCGAGTTGAAGGGCAGGGGCGGCCCCGGCCGGGAACACGAGGTCTTCGCCGAGCGCCTCGCCTGGGAACGCCACATGGCCGCCCATGGCTGGACCTGCGTCGGCTGGCCGACGGAGTACGGCGGCCGGGGCGCGAGCATCGAGGAGCAGATCGCCTTCCACGAGGAGTACGCCCTCGCCGACGCCCCCGCCCGCGTCAACCACATCGGCGAGCAGCTCCTCGGCCCGACCCTCATCGCGTACGGCACCGAGGAGCAGAAGGCCCGCTTCCTGCCGCCGATCGTGGCGGTCGAAGAACTCTGGTGCCAGGGCTACAGCGAGCCCGACGCGGGCTCCGACCTGGCAGGCGTCCGCACCAGGGCCGAACTCGACGGTGACACCTGGCGGGTGAACGGCCAGAAGATCTGGACCTCCCTCGCCCACGAGTCCCAGTGGTGCTTCGTCGTCGCCCGCACCGACCCCGGCTCCCACCGCCACGCGGGCCTCTCCTACCTCCTGGTCCCCATGGACCAGCCGGGCGTCGAGGTCCGCCCGATCGTCCAGCTCACCGGCACCTCCGAGTTCAACGAGGTCTTCTTCGACGACGCCCGCACGGACGCCGCGCACGTCGTCGGGGAGGTCGGCGACGGCTGGCGGGTCGCGATGGCGACCCTCGGCTTCGAACGGGGCGTTTCCACACTCGGCCAACAGGTCGGCTTCGCAAGGGAGTTGCAGGCCCTCGTCGGCCTCGCCGGACGCACCGGAGCCCTCGCCGACCCCCTCCTCCAGGACCGATTCGTACGGGCCTGGACGGGCCTGGAGGTCATGCGCGCCCACGCGCGGCGCACCGACGTATCGCCGTCCGTCGCCAAGAACCACTGGGCGCGCTGGCACCGCGACCTCGGCGAACTCGCCATGGACGTACGCGGCGCGGCCTCGCTGCTCGCCGCGTCGGGCCCGTACGAACTGGACGACTGGCAGCGCCTGTTCCTCTTCGCCCGAGCCGACACGATCTATGCGGGCTCCGACGAGATCCAGCGCAACATCATCGCCGAGCGCGTGCTCGGCCTGCCGAAGGAGGCGAAGGCGTGAGCACCGCACCCGCGACAGGACCCGCGACAGGACCCGGCACCGCACCCGCGTACGTGAAGGGCCACGCCCTGCTGGACGGCCGTACGGCAGTGATCACGGCGGCGGCGGGGGCGGGGATCGGCGGGGCGACCGCGCGCCGCTTCCTGGAGGAGGGGGCCCGGGTCGTTCTCGGCGACGCGCACGCTCGCCGCCTGAAGGCGAGCCACGAGGAGCTCGCCGGCGAATTCGGGGCGGACAAGGTGGCGTCGCTGCCCTGCGACGTGACCGACGAGGACCAGGTCCTGGCCCTGTTCGCCCTCGCCGAGGAGACCCACGGCGGACTCGACGTCGTCGTCAACAACGCCGGACTGGGCGGTACGGCGGACATCGTCGACATGACCGACGACCAGTGGTCGAAGGTGCTGGACGTGACCCTGAACGGCACCTTCCGCTGCACCCGGGCGGCGCTGCGCTCCTTCAGGTCGGCGGGCGGGGGCGGTGTCATCGTCAACAACGCCTCCGTCATCGGCTGGCGCGCCCAGGCCGGGCAGGCGCACTACGCCGCCGCGAAGGCGGGCGTCATGGCGCTCACCCGGTGCGCGGCGGTGGAGGCGGCCGAGTACGGCGTACGGATCAACGCGGTCTCGCCGAGCCTGGCGATGCACCCGCACCTGGTGAAGGTGACGACGCCCGAACTCCTGGCGGAGCTGACCGCGAAGGAGGCGTTCGGCCGGTACGCCGAGCCGTGGGAGGTCGCGAACGTGATCGTCTTCCTGGCGAGCGGCTACTCCTCGTACATGACGGGCGAGACGGTCTCCGTCAGCAGCCAGCATGCGTGAGCGCCCCCGCTCCCCGTACGGCGGCCACTCTTCCCCGTACGGCGGCCCCCGGTCCCCGTACGGCGGCTGCCGGACAATGAGCGGGTGCCTACCAACAAGAAGTCCCAGGTGACCGCGTCACCCGAGCGCCGCCGTGAACTCCTCGACACCGCTGCCGAGGTGTTCGCCGCACAGGGGTACAACGCCACCACCGTCCGCAAGATCGCCGACGCGGCGGGCATGCTCGCCGGCAGCCTCTACTACCACTTCGATTCCAAGGAATCGATGCTCGACGAGATCCTCTCGACCTTCCTGACCGAGCTGTGGGAGGGCTACGACACCGTGCTCGCCTCCTCCCTCGACCCCAGGGAGACCATCGAGGCCCTCGTCACCGAGTCCTTCCGGGAGATCGACCGGCACCGCGCCGCGGTCGCCATCTACCAGAAGGAGTCCCGCCACCTCTCCGCACAGCCCCGCTTCCACTACCTCGCCGACTCGCAGACCAAGTTCGAGAAGGCGTGGCTGGGGACGCTGGAGCGCGGAGTCGCCGACGGGGCCTTCCGGGACGACCTGGACATCCGCCTGACGTACCGCTTCGTGCGCGACACGGTGTGGGTGGCGGCGTCCTGGTACCGGCCCGGAGGTCAGCACAGCCCCGAGGAGATCGCCCGCCAGTACCTGTCGATGGTGCTGGACGGGATCGCCGTACGCACCGAATGACCCTCATCTGAAGTGGAGTCGCCCGCCATGGCCGAGGCATACATCGTCGAAGCGGTACGCACCCCCGTCGGACGGCGGAAGGGCGGCCTGGGCGCCGTCCACCCGGCTGACCTGGGCGCGCACGTCCTGAAGGCCCTCGTCGAGCGCTCCGGCGTCGACCCCTCCCTCGTCGAGGACGTCGTCTTCGGCTGTCTGGACACCGTCGGCCCGCAGGCCGGTGACATCGCCCGTACGTCATGGCTGGCGGCCGGGCTCCCCCAGGAGGTGCCGGGCGTGACCATCGACCGCCAGTGCGGCTCCTCGCAGCAGGCGGTGCACTTCGCCGCGCAGGGCGTCATGTCGGGCACGCAGGACCTGGTCGTCGCGGGCGGCACCCAGAACATGACCCAGATCCCGATCGCCTTCGCCTCCCGGCAGGCGGCGGAGCCGCTGGGCCTGTCGGAAGGTCCCTACGCGGGCTCGGAGGGCTGGCGCGCGCGGTACGGCGACGCGCCGGTGAACCAGTTCCACGGGGCGCAGCTGATCGCGGACACGTGGGGGATCACGCGGCGCGACATGGAGGAGTTCGCGCTCCGGTCGCACGAGCGGGCGCTGCGGGCGATCGACGAGGGGCGCTTCGAGCGGGAGACGGTGGCCTACGGCGAGGTGACCGTCGACGAGGGCCCTCGCCGTGACACCTCCCTGGAGAAGATGGCCGGGCTCAAGCCGGTGATGGAGGGCGGGACGATCACCGCGGCGTGCTCGTCGCAGGTGTCGGACGGGGCGGCGGCGATGCTGATCGCTTCGGAGCGGGCGGTACGGGAGTACGGGCTGACGCCTCGGGCCCGGATCCACCACCTGTCGGTGCGGGCCGAGGACCCGATCCGGATGCTGTCGGCGCCGATCCCCGCCACGGCCCACGCCCTGAAGAAGACCGGGATGTCCCTCCAGGACATCGACCTGGTCGAGATCAACGAGGCGTTCGCGCCGGTGGCGCTGGCGTGGCTGAAGGAGACGGGGGCGGACCCGGAGCGGGTGAACGTGAACGGCGGGGCGATCGCACTGGGGCACCCGCTCGGGGCGACGGGGGTGAAGCTGATGACGACCCTGCTGCACGAGCTGGAGCGGACGGGCGGTCGGTACGGCTTGCAGACCATGTGCGAGGGGGGCGGGCAGGCGAACGTGACGATCATCGAGCGGCTGTAGGGGCGGGCTCGACGGGGCGTGCGGGTGCGAGCGGGAAGCGGCCCGCAGCGTGGCGCACGGGTGAACACGCGGTGGCGCGGAAGGGGCGACAGGCCGTGCGGCGCCTGACCGGGCACGATCCACCGCGCGCCTGGCCCGGGGGCGTGCTACGGTAAGCGAGTTGCAGTTTTGGTACCCATGAACTTTATGTGCGCCTGACGAGAACTTCGGCAGGTGCACATTTGTTTTTCCGGTCATTGCCGGTTTCCGGCTCTCCGGATGGGGTCATTGCGGCGACGAGGAATTCGTAAAGTGCGAATTTCCGGCTCTGCCCCTGTTTTAGGAGATTTAAAATGGCTACTGGCACCGTGAAGTGGTTCAACTCGGAAAAGGGCTTCGGCTTCATTGAGCAGGACGGCGGCGGCGCCGACGTCTTCGCCCACTACTCCAACATCGCCACCTCGGGCTTCCGTGAGCTCCAGGAAGGCCAGAAGGTTTCCTTCGACGTCACGCAGGGCCAGAAGGGCCCGCAGGCGGAGAACATCGTCCCGGCCTAGTCTGCCCGGACGCGCGAAGCCTCTAGCCGGGGCCCGCACCGTGAAGGTGCGGGCCCCGGCTTGCGTTGTGTTCCCCCCGTTCCTCCCTCTCGCACCCCAAAGGTGTCCCCAGGAAGAAGGCATTTACTGCATGACCCGTTTCGAACGATCCTCCTCCGAGCGCACCGGCCGTCCGGCGCGCAACCGACCGTCGAGTGCCGCCCCGTCCCGGGGCCGCGGCAAGGCTTCGACGAAGCATTCCGGCAAGGGCCCCGCCCGCCGGTCCACGCCGCCCACGGGTGAATTCGCACTGCCGGAGACCATCACCCCCGCGCTGCCGTCGGTCGAGACTTTCGAAGCGCTGGACATGCCCGCCGCACTCCTCAAGACCCTCGCCGCACAGGGGGTGACGGAGCCGTTCCCGATCCAGGGCGCGACCCTCCCGAACTCGCTCGCGGGCCGGGACATCCTGGGCCGGGGCCGCACGGGCTCCGGCAAGACGCTGGCCTTCGGTCTGGCGCTGCTGTCCCGTACGGCGGGCCGCAGGGCCGAGCCGCACGCGCCGCTCGCCCTCGTCCTCGTACCGACGCGCGAGCTGGCGCAGCAGGTCACGGACGCGCTGACGCCGTACGCGACCTCGGTCAACCTGCGCCTCACCACGGTCGTCGGCGGCATGTCGATCACCAAGCAGTCGAACGCGCTGCGCCGTGGCGCGGAAGTCCTGGTGGCCACCCCCGGCCGCCTCAAGGACCTCATCGAGCGCGGCGACGCCCGTCTCGACCAGGTCGCCATCACCGTCCTCGACGAGGCCGACCAGATGGCCGACATGGGCTTCATGCCGCAGGTCGTCGCGCTGCTCAAGCAGGTCGAGCCGGGCGGTCAGCGGATGCTCTTCTCCGCGACCCTCGACAAGAACATCGACAAGCTCGTCAAGATGTTCCTGACCGACCCGGTCGTGCACTCGGTCGACCCGTCCGCGGGCGCCGTCACGACGATGGAGCACCACGTGCTCTACGTCATGGACGAGACCGAGAAGAAGGCCGTCGCGGCGCGGATCGCGGCCCGCGAAGGCCGCGTGATCATGTTCGTGGACACCAAGCGTGCCGCCGACCGCTTCGCCAAGCGGCTGCTGGCCGCAGGCGTCTACGCGGCGGCCCTGCACGGCGGCCGCTCGCAGCCGCAGCGCAACCGCACCCTGGAGCAGTTCAAGAACGGCCAGGTCACGGCCCTCGTCGCGACGAACGTCGCGGCGCGCGGCATCCACGTCGACGACCTCGACCTGGTCGTCAACGTCGACCCGCCGACCGACCACAAGGACTACCTGCACCGAGGTGGCCGTACGGCCCGCGCCGGTGAGTCCGGTGTCGTCGTCACCCTCGTCCTCCCCGAGGAGAAGCGGGAGATGACCCGTCTGATGAGCGACGCGGGCATCGCGCCGCACACCGCGCGGGTCAAGTCCACCGACGAGGAACTGGCGACCATCACGGGCGCGCGCGAGCCGTCCGGTGTCGCGGTCGTCGTCGAGGTCCCGGTCCCCGTCCAGCAGCAGGCCGCGAAGCGCCGGCCCTCGTCCTCCTCGGACGGGCGCAGCCGGACGCGGGGCCGTCGCGGGGGTTCCGGCGCCGGTGCGGGTGCCCCGGGCGCTTCGGCGGGCGGACGCCCGGCACGCGCCGGGGCGTCGGCGGGCGGCGGCCAGTCCCGAGGAGCGGGCCAGTCCCGCGCCGGGGGCGGCCAGGCGCGCAGCGGAGCGGGACAGGCTTCCCGTACGGGAGGCCAGTCGCGGGCCGGCTCGGGGCAGTCCCGCGCCGGAGCAGGCCAGGGCCAGTCCGGCGGCCAGCGCCGTCAGGGCGGCGGCCAGGGCGGGCGTCGTTCCGCAGCCTGATCAGGCAGCAGTACGTGCATGAGGGAGGGGCCCGTCCACCGGACGAGCCCCTCCCGTGCGTCAGGAGGCCGACGGCACGTCAAGTAGCGCTGGATCCAGGACTGCTGACGGAGCGTCAGCCGAGGAGGCGGTCCTGGAGGCGGGCGACGGCGCGGTGGTCCAGGCCCAGGCCCTTCCTGAGGTACCCGTGCAGGGAGCCGTACCGCTTGCGGACCTCCGCGAGAGCCGTGTCGAGGTACTCGTCACGCACCTCCTGGAGGGGGATCAGCAGGTCGGGGTTCTGCATCAGCCCGGCCTGCTTCAGTCCGTCGCGGACCTTCTTGTCGGCCGCCGCCCGGATCGTGTTCGAAGCGAGGTAGTCGCGGCGGGCCGTCTGCTCCGGGACGCCCAGCGCCCGCAGCAGCACGTACGCCGTCCAGCCCGTGCGGTCCTTGCCCGAGGTGCAGTGGAAGAGCACGGCGGAGCGCGACGAGCTGCGGGCGACGTCCTGGAAGGTCTTCGCGAACTGCGCCGTGTTGGCGGGGTCGCTGATCAGCGTCCCGTACACCCGCTTCATCAGGTCGGAGCCCTTGGTCCCGCCGAGCGCGGCCTCCTGCTTCACCGGGTCCCTGGTGGCGATGGCCGCCGCCATCTGCCCGTAGAGACCACTGTCGTCGACCGGGCGGGCGGTGGCGGAGAGCCCGGCGGGCAGCCGGTCCGGGCCGTCGTACTGGACCTCCACCGGGACGCGGTAGTCGATCACTTTGCCGAGCCGCAGCCCCGCGAGGGTCGCGAGGTCGGGGTCGGTGAGCTTGCCGAGGGCGTCCGCCCGGTAGACCGTCCCGTACCGGACCCTGTCGCCGCCGTACGTGCGGTAGCCGCCCACGTCGCGGACGTTGACCGCGCCCTGGAGGGGTATCTGCCGGATCCCCTCCCCGTGCTGCCCGTGGCCGTGGCCGTACGCGGAGCTGTACGAGGCCGGGGCCGACGGCGCGTCGGCGAGCGCCGTGCCGGGCAGCGCCCCGAGCGCCAGGGCGCCGACGGCCGCGCCCGCAGCCAGCCGTACTCGATTGCGGCTCGTGCGGCTCGTGCGGCTCATGCGACTCATGAGGTCAACTCCCTTGAGGATGGGACGGATTCACCCTGGTGTCGGCAGGGTGCGGAGTGCGCGCAGCTCTCCGAGTGCGGCTTCGGCCTCGGTCATGACACGTGCCACTAGCTCGGCGCAGCTCGGCAGGTCCTCGATCAGGCCGACCACCTGCCCCGACGCCATGACGCCGAGATCGGTGCGGCCGTCGACCATCGAAGCCTTCAGCAACATGGGGGTGTTCGCGGCCAACAGAACCTGACTCCAGGACAAACTCTTGCCGTGCTTCATGGCGAGCCCGTCACGGACCATCTGCGCCCAGCTCAGCCCGGAGACCTTCCGGAAGGACGCCGCGCGCACCACCGCCTGCGCCAGCGCCCTCGCCCGCCCGGACTTCTCCAGGGCCTCCACCAGCTCCGAGCGGAGCATCCGGTGCGGAAGCCCGTCGACGGCGGTCGTCACGGTCACGTCCCTGACCGTCGCCCGGAGATACTTCGCCTTCACCGCGTCCGGCACCGTCGAGTCCGACGTGAGCAGGAAGCGGGTGCCCATGGCGACACCGGCCGCCCCGTAGGCGAGCGCGGCGACCAGCCCCCGCCCGTCGTGGAAGCCGCCCGCCGCGACCACCGGAATGTCCACGGCATCCACCACCTGCGGCAGCAGTACGGTCGTCGCCACGTCCCCGGTGTGCCCGCCGCCCTCGCCGCCCTGCACGATGACGGCGTCGGCGCCCCACGCGGCGACCTTCTCCGCGTGCCGCTTCGCCCCGATGGAGGGGATGACGACGACTCCGGCGTCCTTCAGTTCCGCGATCAGTTCGCGCGACGGGGCGAGCGCGAAGGACGCCACCCTCACGCCCTCCTCGACGATGATCCGTACGCGCTCCCGCGCGTCCCCCGCGTCCGCCCGCAGATTCACCCCGAACGGCTCGCCGGTACGGGACCTGACCTCCCGCACCGCCGCCCTCAGCTGCTCGACGGTCATCGTCGCGGAGGCGAGGATGCCGAGCGCCCCCGCGTTCGCGGTCGCGGACACCAGCCGGGGCCCCGCCACCCACCCCATGCCGGTCTGCACGAGGGGATGCCGGACGCCGACGAGCCGGGTGAACGCGGTCTCCATCAGGGGCGGTTGGGGTACCGCCTGCCCGCTCATACCGGCTTCACCTCGCGGTCGCGGGTGTTCTTCGGGTCGACGACCTCACGGATCAGCCGCAGCTCTTTCGCCGTCGGCTCACGGGTGTACGGAACGTCCTCGGGAACCGTCAGCGTGAAGCCGGTGGCCGCCCGGACCTCCTCCACGGTGACGCCCGGGTGCAGCGAGGCGAGCCGCATCGCGTGGTCGGGCGTCGCGAAGTCGAAGACCCCGAGATCGCTGACGACGCGCGGCAGTCGGTGGTAGCGGGTCGCGGCAGGACCGGCCGCCGCCGCACTGTCGTAACCGACCCCGCAGATCATGTCGACCTTCTCGACGAAGACCCGCGTCGAGTGCTTCGGCACCCAGTAACTCGTCGGATTGTTCAGGGTGTTGACCGGCGCACCCCGCACGCCCAGCAACTGCCGCGCGGGCCGCTCCCAGTCGCCGATGCAGGAGATGTTCTGGTTGCCGAACCGGTCGATCTGGCTCGCGCCCATCATCACGTGCCGCTTGCCGCCGGTGACCATGGTCAGGTGGTGGCGGTACGGCAGCCAGCCCTCGACCGTCCCGTCGAGGCCGACGATCAGGGCCTCGCCGTCGGTGAGGAGGAGGTCGGGGGAGAAGGTGCGCTTGGCGAGGCGCGCGCCGATGCCGGGGACGATCCCCATCGGGCTGGCCAGGACCTCGCCGTTGTCGCGCCACGCCTCGGCGCAGGCGATCACGCAGTACTCGGCGCGGGAGGCGGTGGACGTGGGGGATGTCGTGGTCACTTCGCCTGCTCCTCGTGCCAGTTCTCCACTGCGGTCCGGTACGCCGACTCGTCCCCGCCGGACAGGAAGCGCTCGGCGAACTCGGGCCACGGGGTGGTGGCGTACAGCTCCTGGAAGGCTTCGTCGCGCCCGTAGTCGGGGGCGCAGGTGGTGAAGTGCGCGCCGTTCGGGGTCTCCACGACGCCGGTGACGGAGGTCCGCTTCAGCAGCAGCGACTGCGGGGCGGCCTCCTTCGTCAGCTCGGCCGTGTCGACGATCCGCTCGCACGACACGTACGCCTCGTCCGCCGCCTCGCAGAAGAGGTCGTCGAAGTACGGGTCCTGGCCCAGGTACTGCCCGTTGCCGAGCCGGTCGGCGCGGTTCATGTGGACCAGGGCCGCGTCCAGGCACAGGGCGGGCATCGCGACGAAGGTCTCCCCGTCCTCGTACGGCGAAGTGACCGTACGGAGAAGGGGGTTGACCCGCATCACGTCCGAGCCGATCCCGGCCCGCACGGGCAGGAAGGGCAGGCGGTTCGCGGCGGCGTGCAGTCCCCACATGAACATCGCCTCGTCGACCTCGGTCAGCTCGAACGCGCCCTCCTGGCGGGCGGTGCGGAAGTGCGGCTCCAGGGCGACGGAGTCGAGCGTCACGAACGCCGTGACCACCTTGCGGAGCTTCCCGGCGGCGGCGAGGAGGCCGACGTCGGGACCGCCGTACGAGACGACGGTGAGGTCGGTGAGGTCGCTGCGCAGAACGGCCCGCACCAGCGCCATCGGCTTGCGGCGCGAGCCCCAGCCGCCGATCCCGATCGTCATGCCGCTGCGCAGGCGGGAGACGACCTCTTCGGGGGTCATCGTCTTGTCGGTCACTTCTTCTTCTCCTTGCCGAAGTCGTTCCGCACGCGGTCGGCGGTGCCGCTGAGGTTGGCCTCGAAGGTGAAGCCCTGCTCGAAGCGGTAGCTGCGGCGGACGTCCACGGGGTCGATGCCGTTGATGGCGGCCTTCGCGAGCCGGATCAGATACCCGTCCTTGAGGGCGATCTCGCGGGCCAACTCCATTGCCTCACCGTGGAGTTGCTCGCGGGGGACGACCTTCCACACGGACCCGTGGTGATGCAGCTCCTGCGCGGTGGCGGTGCGCGAGGTGTAGTACAGGGCGCGCATCAGGTGCTGCGGGACCAGCCGTGAGAGGTGGGTGGCCGCGCCGAGCGCACCCCGGTCCAGCTCGGGCAGGCCGAAGGTGGCGTCGTCGGAGGCGATGATCGCGTCGGCGTTGCCGACGAGCCCGATGCCGCCGCCCAGGCAGAACCCGGCGACCGCCGCGACGACCGGCACCTCGCACGCGTAGACGGCGGCGAAAGCCTCGGCGCAGCCGCTGTTCGCACCGATGAGGGCCTGGTGGCCGCCGCCGTTCGCGGTCTCGCGCTGCATCTCCTTGATGTCGACGCCCGCGTTGAAGCCCCGGCTGCCGGGCGGAGCGGTGAGGACGACGCAGCGCACGTCGGGGTCGCGCCCGGCTTCTCGTACGGCGTCGGCCAGGTCGTACCAGCCCTGCACGGGGAGGGCGTTGACCGGCGGAAAGTCGACGGTGACGACGGCGATGCCCCTGTGGGAACCCGAGGGGCCGGGGCGGGAGGTGGAGACACCCATGAGCGGATCAGCTACCTTTCCACCAAACATTTGTTAGGTGCGTTCGTCTCAGGAAGGTAGCAGCGAATGGAACTGGACGGGAGGGTCGCCGTCGTCACGGGCGGGACCCGGGGCGTCGGCGCGGGCATCGCGCGGGCCTTCCTGGGGGCGGGCGCGCAGGTCGTGGTGTGCGCGCGGAGGCCACCGGACGAGCCGGTCGAAGCGGCGGGCCGCAAGGCCGGGTTCAGGCCCGTGGACCTGCGTGCCCCGGACGCGGTCGCTGACTTCTTCGCGGGCGTGGCGGAGTCGTACGGACGCCTGGACGTGCTGATCAACAACGCCGGAGGCACCCCGTACCGGCTCCTTGAGGAGGGCGGCGCGGACCGCCACACGCGGGTGATCGAGCTGAACCTCCTCGCACCGATGAACGCCTCGCTCGCCGCGTATCCGCACCTGAAGAAGGTGCGCGGATCGATCGTGATGATCGGCAGCGTGAGCGGTACGCGCTCCTCGCCGGGGACGGCCGCGTACGGGGCGGCGAAGGCCGGACTGGAGAACCTCACCCGTTCGATGGCCGTGGAATGGGCCCCGGACGTACGGGTGAACACCCTCGTCCTGGGGATGGTCCGCACCGAGCTGTCGCATCTGCACTACGGCGACGAGGAGGGGATGGCTTCGGTCGCCCGGACGATCCCGGCGGGCCGGATGGCCGAACCGTCCGACGTGGGCGACGCGGCGGTCTTCCTCGCCTCGTCCAAGGCGGCGTACGTCAACGGGGCGTCGCTGCTCGTGCACGGGGGCGGCGAACGGCCCGCCTTTCTGGACGCCGCGAACGTGAACGACTCCGAGGGGAACTGACATGGGTATCGCCCGCATTGCCGAGGGACGCGTCGTCGTGGTGACCGGAGCCGGTCGGGGTCTGGGCCGCGCCCACGCACTCGCCTTCGCCGCCGAGGGTGCGAAGGTCGTCGTCAACGACCTGGGCGTGAGCGCGGACGGTGCGGGGGCCTCGCAGAGCCCCGCCGAGGAGGTCGTCGCGGAGATCCGCGCTGCGGGCGGCGAGGCGGTCGCGCACGGCGGCGACATCGCGACGTCGGAGGGCGCGGCGTCGCTGATCGCCACCGCTGTCGATGTGTTCGGCGGCGTAGACACCCTGGTCAACAACGCGGGCTTCCTGCGTGACCGCATGCTCGTCAACCTGGACGAGGACGACTGGGACGCCGTCATGCGCGTCCACCTCAAGGGGCACTTCCTCCCCCTGAAGCACGCCGCGCAGTGGTGGCGGGCGGAGGCGAAGGCGGGTCGCCAGCGGGCGGCGCGGGTCGTCAACACCAGTTCGGGCGCTGGGCTGTTGGGAAGTGTCGGCCAGGGCAACTACTCCGCCGCGAAGGCCGGAATCGTCGGCCTGACGCTGGTCGCGTCCGCCGAGATGGGCCGGTACGGAGTCCAGGTCAACGCGCTTGCCCCGGCGGCCCGTACCCGGATGACGGAGGCCACGTTCGCGGAGACGATGGCGGCTCCCGGGGAAGGGACCTTCGACGGGATGGCCCCGGAGAACGTGTCACCGCTGGTGGTCTGGCTGGGCTCCGACGCCTCGCAGGGCGTCACGGGCCGGGTCTTCGAGGCCGAGGCGGGCCGGATCACGGTGATGGAGGGCTGGCGTCCGGGCCCGACGGCGGACAAGGGTGCGCGATGGACTCCGGCGGAGGCGGGGGAGGCGGCGTCGAAGCTGCTGGCCGAGTCGGAGCGGCCGCAGCCGGTGTACGGGGCGCGGTAGGGGCTTCCTGCGGGGAGGCGGGGGCCGGGCCCCTCGGGACGACGGAACACACCGAGCCGTCGGCGGGCGTCACCACCGTGTACTCGTGGAAGGTGCGCCGGAAGCGGGTGTGTCCGGTCTCGCCGGTGTGGGCGAACTGCCACGCGGCCACCCCCATCGGGGTTTCACCGGTGCCGGACGCCGCACCGCAGTCGGCCTCGTCGCCGGACACGCAGACCGCTTCGTACTCGGGCTCGGAGAGCGGGTCGGGGGCGATGCGGTACGGGACGAAGCGCAGGGCTTTGCGTACGGTCATCAGCGACCTCCGAACAGGCGGCGCTGACGGTTGTAGTCGGCGACGCGTTCGCTCAACTCGGCGAGGGTGGTTGAGGGTTCGGCTTCATCGTCGCCCTCGGGGGAGTCGGTGGGCTCGTGGGGGACGTGCAGGGTCCCTTCCGTGCCGTACTCGGCGGTCAGTGCGGCGAGCCAGGCGCGGGCGGTGCTGGGCATGGGGCGGCTCCTCTCCGTAGCGGGTTCACTACTGGGAGGTTCAGGGTGACCCCAGTCGGGGAATCATTCAACTTGCCCGTTCGGAAGGGAAAGTTGGTGATGCGGTCTTGAACCGCAAGGAGCTAAATCCGGACAGTTCACCCCAAGCCGCCTTCGGGGCCCATCTGCGCAGCATGAGGGAGACGCACGGTTGGACCCAGGAGGAGCTGGCGAAACTGATGGAGTACTCCAGCGCGCACGTCTCGTCCGTTGAAACCGGGCGGAAGCTTTCAACTCTGCGCTTTGCGCGCACTGCTGACCGGGTCTTCGGAACGGCGGGGGCGCAGGAATCCTTCGAGCGCAAGTGGCGCGAGATCCGGCAGGGCAGTCTGCTGGAGGGCTTCCCGGAGTACGTGGGGTACGAAGGCCGTGCGGTGGAACTCCGGGTGTTCGACATCGGCATCGTTCCCGGTCTGCTGCAAACGCCCGAATACGCCCAGGTCTTGGCGGACAGTGCGGTGCGACGAGGGGCGATCACCCCGGAGCAGGCCACTGAACGAGTGTCCGTTCTCACGGAGCGACAGCAGGAACTGCAACGGTCTCGTCCGCCGATGGTGTTCGTGGTGCTGGACGAGAGCTGCGTCCGTCGAACCGTTGGTGGGAGGGATGTGATGAGCGCTCAGCTGGACCATCTGGTCCAGTTCGCGGCCCGTCCCACCACCATGCTGCAAGTGGCACCGTTCGACATGGGGGAGCGCAGATCACTCAACCTGCCGGTCCACCTGCTCACGATGGCCGACCGTTCGGTCATTGCCTATACCGAGTCCCAGGCGCAAGGGAGTCTGGACCGAGAGGCAACATCAGTGCACCCCCTGTTGACGACCTACCATCAGCTACAGGCCGAGGCGTTGTCGCAAGCGGCGACCGTGGCCATGATCGAAGAGGCACGAAAGGGCATTCAGTGACCACCGATACACCCACCCCCTGGTTCAAGTCCTCCTACAGCGACAACGGCGGCGCCTGCGTGGAGACCGCCGCGCATCTCGTCGCCACGCACGGGATCGTCCCTGTCCGCGACTCCAAGTTTCCTGACGGCCCGGCCCTGAGTCTGACCACCCCCGCGTTCTCCACCTTCATCGCCGGTATCAAGTCGGGCCAATTCCAGGTCCGTTGACCCCGCCGACGATGCACGTACCACCAGACCCGCCGCCCCGCACCCGCGAGGGCGGCGGTCTCGTCCTGACGGGCCACGGCCTCTAGCATCGGCGGCAGTCCGAAGCGAAAGGGGCCCACGATGGCCGAAGCCCCAGCTCTCCGCTAGTTCAAGTCCTCGCACAGCAGCAACGGCGGCGACTGCGTCGAGGTGGCCACCCCGCCCGGCTGCGTCGCCCTCCGGGACTCCAAGGACCCCGGCGGGCCCGAACTGCACTTCCCCGCGCACGCCTTCGCGTCCTTTCTGGCCGGGTACAAGGAGGACGCGTTCGCTGCGTGAGGCCAGCGGCATCTACTGAGCTATGACGACGTGAAGTCCGGCGTCGAGGCCGTGGGTGCGCTCGCGAACGGAGAAGAGGGGAAAGCTGCCGCCATCGGGGCAGGGATGGCAGCTGGTGCACTTACGGAATCCGCTTGCGGAACGGCCGCTGTTGCCGCTGGCGCGCCCACTGGTGGAGTGGGGGCGCCGTCGTCGGGGCTGCGTGTTTCAAGGTCGGGGATTACGTGGGTGACAAGGTTGAGGAAGAAGGAATGGACGCCTGGGCACAAATGATGCCGACCGGGGGAGGGCGATTCCGCCCTCCCCCGGCCAGTCGGCCACCCCCATTGGAAATCCCACACTCGGAGGCTGACATGGAAAGTAATACGCTGGCCGCATTGAGCGGTGCGTCTGGTGCAACTCCTTGGAGTTCTCGTCGCCACCAGTGATGAGATGGGGAGATGAACCACCGACTCACCCTTGACCTGGGCGACTACGCCGCGACCCGCACCCCCTGGGACGACCCCGGCTGGCAGCGGCAGGCCCTTGACTGGGCCGGGCGGGCGGTGGCGGGGGCCGGGCTCCGGGAGGACACCGCCCGGCGGCGCGGCGTACGGGTGCGGCCCTGGTCGGTCCTCGTGCGGTTCCCGCTGGAGGGCGGAGCCGGGGCCTGGTTCAAGGCCAATCCCCCCGCCTCCGCCTTCGAGGCGGGCCTCGGCGAGGCACTCGCCCGCTGGGTGCCCGAACACGTCCTGCATCCGTACGCCGTCGACGCCGAGCGCGGCTGGTCCCTCTGGCCCGACGGCGGCACCGTCTTCGCGGACCTCCTCAACGCGCCCGGCACCCCCGACCCCCGCGCCTGGGACGAGCCCCTGCGCCAGTACGCCACGATGCAGCGGGCCCTGATCCCGTACGCCGACAAGGCCGAGGCCCTCGGCGTGCCGAGCGTGCGGGCCGCCGCGCTCCCGGAGACGTACGAGCGCATGGTGGGCCGGTGTACCGCCCTGGACGTGCAGGAGCGCACCCAGCTGCTCGCCCGCATGGGGCAAGTCACCGACTGGTGCGCGGAGTTGGCGAGCTTCGGCGTGCCGGACTCCCTCGACCACTCCGACCTCCACGAGGCACAGATCTTCGCGCCGGGGGCGGCCCACCCCGACCGCTACGCCTTCTTCGACTGGGGCGACGCCGTGGTCGGCCACCCCTTCTCCAGCCTCCTCGTCAACGCCCGTGCCGTCCGCCGCCGTTACGGCCCCGACGTGCTGCCGCGGCTCCGGGACGCCTACCTGGAACCGTGGACCGGCGACGGGCACAGCGCCGCCGAGCTGCGGCGCGCTGTGAGCCTGGCCTGCCGACTCGGTGCCGTATCGAGGGCCGGGTCATGGGGACGCCTGTTCCCCGAGGCGGGCACGGGGCCCGGCGACGGGGCCGACGTGGCGCGCTGGCTCCGCGAGCTCTTCGCGGAACCGCCGCTGTAGACGAAGGCGCGAGGAGGGGCGGACCGGAGCAGGCTCCCGGCCCGCCCCTTTCGCGGCAGCCGCCCCGCCCAGCCTCACCGGAAGCGACGCCTTCCCCGGGTGCGGGCCCGCCCCGCTGACGGACGCCGCCGAACGGGCGCT